>NZ_CP029008.1:4607500-5807500 GCF_024585165.1 Bradyrhizobium sp. WBOS07 | reverse complement strand
CGGCCTCGTCGCGATCGGCATCGGCTTTGCGATGCTGCCGAAGACGCCGCGCGCCGATCACGGCTTCGATTTCCTCGGCGCGATCCTGGCTTCGGCTTGCCTCGGCCTGTTCATCACCGGCATCGGCAGCGCGGCGCACAATCTGTCGCCGGTGCTCGTTGGCACCGAGTTGGTCGCCGCGCTCTCGCTCGGCTTGATCCTGACGCGCCGGCACGCCGACCATCCCGCGCCGATGCTGCCGATCGACCTGTTCGCCCGGCCGATGTTCGCGCTGTCGGCGGCAACGGCCGTGTGCTCATTCGCGGTCCAGGGCCTCGCCTTCGTCTCGCTGCCGTTCTATTTCGAGGACGTGCTCGGCCGCTCGCAGGTCGAGACCGGCTTCTTCATGACGCCGTGGCCGCTGGTGGTCGGCATCATGGCGCCGATCGCCGGCCGCCTGTCCGATCGCCACGCAGTCGGCCTGCTCGGCGGCATCGGCCTCGTGCTGCTCGGCCTCGGCATGGCGCTGCTCGCGACGCTTCCCGCCAACCCTGCCATTGCCGACATTATCTGGCGGATGGTGATCTGCGGCATGGGGTTCGGCTTCTTTCAGGCGCCGAACATGAAGGCGGTGATGTCGAGCGCGCCGCCGCATCGCAGCGGCAGCGCCTCGGGCATCGTCGCCACCGCACGCCTGACGGGACAGACGACAGGCGCCGCGCTTGCCGCCGCCTGCTTTGCGCTCGCCGGCCACGAGGGCGCAACGCTGGCGCTGGCGCTCGGCGCCGGCTTTGCCGCCCTCGGCAGCGTGATGAGCTTCCTGCGGCTGGCGGTGAAGTAGGGCCCCCTTAGGCCAGATGCCGGGCGGCCGTCATGCCGGACGTCGCCGCCGGAACGACCGTCTCGTCCTCGATCGCGGCAAGGCGCGTGTCGATGGCAGCGATGACCTTGCGCGAGTACGGTCCGAGGTGGGCGTAGGCGGCGATCATCTGCACCGCGATGCGTGCAGATGACGTATCGCGCTTGGCGCAGTTCATGAAGGCCTGCCACAGCGGCGCCCGCGCCTCGGGAAGGGCGGTGACCACCTTGTGCACCGTTTCCATCGCCCCCAGCTTGGAGCGGATATCCCCTTCGGTCAGCTCGGAGCGCTGCCTGGATCGATCGAGCAACGTCATCAGGCGTTCGATGCGTCCCGCATAGGCTGCCGGACTGTAGATGTGCTCCAGCACCCGCTTGTAGTCCGTCAGAATTTCGCGCAGCGGGCGGACCGGATCGAAGTTGATGCCGGCCGTGCATTGATCGGCACCGATGGTCGGCGCCACGTCGTGGCCCGGATGCAGCCGCCCTTCGCGCTCCAGCCGCCGCGTCAGCTGCGTGTTCGGCAACGCGTAGAGCAGGCCGACCATGGCGACGGGAATCGCGGCCTCCTCGATGAAATCGATCATCGCATCGGCCATCGAGACCTTCTCATTGTCGAAGCCGACGATGAAGCCGGCGGTGACCAGCATGCCGGCGGCATAGATCTTGTGGATGCTCTCGGCGATGTTGCGCCTTGTGTTCTGCTTCTTGCGCATCGCGACCAGGGTCGCAGGGTCGGGACTCTCGATGCCCACGAAGATGGCGAAGAAGTTGGCCGCGCCCATCAGCTCCAGGAGTTCAGGATCGTCGGCGAGATTGACCGACGCCTCGGTCGATAGCTCGAAGGGGTAACCATGGGCGCGCTGCCACTCGGCGAGCTGCGGCAGGAACTGGCGCAGCGACTTCTTGTTGCCGATGAAGTTGTCGTCGACGAAGTCGAGATGGCCGCGGTAGCCCATCTTGTAGAGCGTCTCGAGCTCGACGAACATCTGCTCGACCGTCTTGGTCCTTGGCACGCGGCCGTAGAGCTCGATGATGTCGCAGAACTCGCAGGTGAAGGGGCAGCCGCGGGAATATTGCACTCCGAGATAGAGATAGTCCTCGAACTTCAGGAGGTCGAAGCGCGGCACCGGCGTCTTGGTGACGTCGGCTTGGAACTTCGGCGCGGTGAAGGTGCCGGAGCGTGCCCCGCTCTCCCAGGCCGCGATGAAGTCGTCGATGACGCTCTCGGCCTCGCCGAGCACCCGGAAGTCGGCCTTCTCATAGATGTGCGGGCTGGAGGTGGGATCGGGACCGCCGACGACCACCGGCTTGCCCGCCGCGCGGCACATATCGATCAAGCGCAGCGTATCCGCCTGCTGCGGCAACATGCCGCCGGTGAAGACGACGTCGGCCCAGGCGAGCTCGTCGTCATCGAGCGCCTGCGTGTTGCAGTCGATCAGCCGGACCGTCCAGCTCTCGGGCAACATCGCCGCGACGGTGATCAATCCGAGCGGGGCCGCGGGACGCCGCACCCCCATCAGCTTGCAGGATTCGCCAAAGCTCCAGAACGATTCCGCCGTGAACAGCGGATAGAGCATCAACACGTTGCAGGGGCTTGGCACGTCGATGGAACTCCTTTTGCGTCGGCGCAGTGTAGCAAAGCGCGGTCGTCTTGCATCCCGGCAAAAAGGACAAACTGTCGCTCGGCCACATGCGCTGGAACCGCAGACGTCGCCTCAAGCCCGGCAGCCGGCGCCTGAAGAGAGATCTTGCGGCCCGCGACGGCCAGATTCCTCGCAGCGACCCCTCGGACTGTTGATTTGAACCGTTCCAGTTTGCCGGACACATTGCGCGCCTGAGTTCAATCGGTGGATTGGACCAATCAGGGGACTGCGATGGCAAACCTAACAATCAACGGAAAAACCTTCACCCTCGACGTCGAGCCGGATACGCCCCTGCTGTGGGCGATTCGCGAGAATGCCGGCCTGACCGGCACGAAATACGGTTGCGGCATTGCACAATGCGGTGCCTGCACGGTTCACATCGAAGGCGTCGCCACCCGCTCCTGCGGGGTTTCGGTCAGCGAGGCCGAAGGCAAGAAGATCACCACGATCGAAGGGCTCGCCTCGGGCGACACGCTGCACAAGGTGCAGGAGGCCTGGATCGCCCAGGACGTGCCGCAATGCGGCTATTGCCAGAGCGGCATGATCATGGCCGTGGCCGCGCTGCTGAACGAGAAGCCGAAACCGACCGACGCCGACATCGACGAGGCCATCACCAACATCTGCCGCTGCGGCACCTTCCAACAGGTGCGTGAAGCGATCCACACGATCGCCAGCGCGTAAGGAGCCGCCTCATGAACAAGCATGTTTCTCCCAGGATGAACCGCCGTGCCTTCGTCATCGGCAGCGCCACGCTCGGCGCCGGCCTCGCCATCGGTCTCGACATCCCCTTCGGCGGCCCCGCCGTGGTCCGCGCCGCGGACGGCTCGCCCGAGATCGGCGCCTGGGTCGTGATCCGGCCCGATGACACTATCGTGATCCGCATCGCCCGCTCCGAGATGGGCCAGGGCTCGCTCACAGGCCTCGCCCAGCTCGTGGCCGAGGAGCTCGAATGCGACTGGACCAAGGTCACGACCGAATACCCGACACCCGGCACGAGCGTCGCCCGCAAGCGCGTCTGGGGCGATTTCTCCACCGGCGGCAGCCGCGGCATCCGCTCCTCGCAGGATTATGTCCGCAAGGGCGGCGCCACCGCGCGCGTGATGCTGATCCAGGCCGCCGCCGACGGATGGAAAGTGCCGGCCGCCGAATGCACGGCCGAAAACAGCGTCATTACCCACAAGCCGTCGGGCCGCACCACGACCTACGGCAAGGTCGCCGAAGCCGCCGCGAAGCTGACGCCGCCGGCCGAGGTCAAGCTGAAGGATCCGAAGGACTGGAAGCTGATCGGCAAGGGCGTGAAGCGGCTCGACACCCTCGACAAGACCACCGGCGCCATGATCTACGGCGCCGACATCAAGCTGCCGGGCATGTTGAACGCCGCGATCAAGGACTGCCCGGTATTCGGCGGCAAGCTGAAGAGTTTTGACGAATCCAAGATCGCCGCCATGAAAGGCGTCAAGAAGGTCGTCAAGGTCGGCGATACCGCGGTTGCCGTGGTCGCCGACACCTGGTGGCACGCCAAGACCGCGCTCGACGCGCTGCCGATCGTCTGGGATGAGGGTGACAACGCCAAGGTCTCGAGCGAGTCGATTGCAAAGTGGCTGGCCGAGGGGCTCAAGGACGACCAGCCGGCCTATGTCGGCAACAAGAATGGCGACGCCAAAGCCGCCATTGCCAGTGCCGCCAAGAAGGTGGAGGCCGTCTACTCCTATCCCTACCAGAACCACGCCACCATGGAGCCGATGAACGCCACCGCGCTCTACAGCGCGGACAAATGCGAGGTGTGGTGCGGCACGCAGAACGGCGAAGCGGCGTTCGCAGCGGTGCTGGAGGCCTCCGGGCTGCCGGCGGAGAAGTGCGACGTCCACAAGGTGATGCTTGGCGGCGGCTTCGGCCGGCGCGGCCAGACCGATTATGTCCGTCAGGCCGTGATGATCGCCAAGCAGATGCCGGGCACCCCGGTCAAGCTGTTGTGGTCGCGCGAAGAGGACATGGCGCACGGCAGGTATCATCCGATCACCCAGTGCAAGATGACCGGCGCGTTCGATGCCAACAACAATCTGATCGCGCTGCACTACCGTCTGTCCGGGCAATCGATCCTGTTCTCGCTCCGCCCGGAAGCGCTGCAGAACGGCATGGATCCGGCCGCCTTCCAGGGTGTCGCCCAATCCGGCGAGGCCGCGTTCGGCTATTCGGTGCCGAATCTGTTGGTCGAGCACGCGATGCGCAACCCGCACGTCCCGCCCGGCTTCTGGCGCGGCGTCAACGTCAATCACAACGCGATCTACATGGAATGCTTCATGGACGAGCTGGCCCAGGCCGCAGGCCAGGACCCGCTCGAATTCCGGCGCAAGCTCATGGGCAATCACCCCAAGCACCTCGCGGTGCTCAATGCGGTCGCCGAGAAGATCGGCTGGGACAAGCCGGCACCGCAGGGCGTCTATCGCGGCATCGCGCAAGTGATGGGCTATGGCAGCTATGTCGCCGGCGCCGCCGAGATCTCGGTGACCGACGGCAGCAAGATCAAGGTGCATCGCATCGTCGCCTCCACCGATCCCGGCTACGTCGTCAATCCGGCGCAGGTCGAGCGACAGGTCGCGGGCTCCTTCGTCTATGGGCTGTCCGCGCTTTTCTATGGCGGCTGCACCGTCAAGGACGGCAAGATCGAGCAGACCAACTTCGACACCTACAATTCGATGCGCATCGGCGAGATGCCGAAAGTGGAAACGGTGATGGTGCCGAGCGGCGGGTTCTGGGGCGGTGTCGGCGAGCCGACCATCGGCGTCGCGGCGCCGGCGGTGCTCAACGCGTATTTCGCCGCGACCGGCAAACGCATCCGCTCGGTGCCGCTGCGCGACCAGAACATCACCTTTGCCTGAGACACGCGGCGGCGGCCACGACGGCCGCCGCCGCACGCTTTTTTCGGACAAGTCCCATGAATGTGCCGGTGACACGGCGGGATGCCGTCCTCGGCATCACCGCCGCGGCCGCATCGCTCGCCACACCCTCGATCCTGCGCGCGCAATCGTCAGGCCGCATCGTCGTGGTCGGCGGCGGCTTCGGCGGCGCGGCCTGCGCGCGTGCGCTCAAGCGCGCCGGCGCTGGCTTGCAGGTCACCCTGATCGAGCCGAACAAGATCTTCGCCTCCTGCCCGTTCAGCAACGAGGTGATCGCCGGCCTGCGCAAGATGGAGACGCAACATTTCGGCTATGACAAGCTTGCCGCTGCGGGCGTCACCGTGATCAGCCAGGCCGCCGCGAAGATCGAGCCCCAGCAGCGCAGCGTCACCACGGCCGATGGCACGGTGCTGACCTATGATCGTCTCGTGCTCTCGCCCGGCATCGACTTCCACGTCGAAGCCCTGCCCGGCTACGACGAGGCGGCATCGGAAAAAATGCCCCATGCCTGGAAGGCAGGCGCGCAGACGCTGCTGCTGCGCAAGCAGCTGGAAGCGATGGACGACGGCGGCACGGTCGCCATTGCCGTTCCCGCCAATCCCTCGCGGTGTCCGCCCGCGCCTTACGAGCGCGCCAGCCTGATCGCGCATTACCTGAAGACGAACAAGCCCCGCTCGAAGGTGCTGATCCTCGATGCCAAGGACAATTTCTCCCAGCAGCGGCTGTTCGAGAAGGCGTGGAAGGAGCTCTACGGCGGCATGATCGAGCGCATCGCGCTGTCGCAAGGCGGCCGCGTCACCTCGGTCGATCCGGCGACCATGACCATCGTCACCGAATTCGGCAATTACACGCCCGATGTCGCCAACGTCATCCCGCCGCAACGTGCTGGACGCATCGCCGAGATCGCGGGCGCTGCGGATGCGACCGGCTGGTGTCCGATCGATCCCGTCAGCTTCGAGTCGAAACTCGTCCCGAACATCCATGTCATCGGCGATGCCTGCCTCGGCGGCGGCATTCCCAAATCGGCGTCGGCCGCAAGCGGGCAAGGCAAGGCCTGCGCCGCCGCCGTTGCCGATCTGCTCGCCGGCCGTGCGCCGCAAACGCCGCGGCTGACCGGCATCTGCTACAGCACCGTCGCACCCGGCTACGGCTTCTCCCTTGCCGGCAATTACCAGCCAAGAGGCGACATCTTTGCCGAGGTCGAGGGCGGCGCGACCAGCCCGGTCGATGCCCCGCGCGACTTGCGGGCGCGCGAGGCCGCTGAGGCGGAGCGCTGGTTTGAAACCATCACGGCGGATACTTTTGGCTAGCGCATGATGATCCGAGCATGTCGCCACGGTCACGATGCGCTCCCTCCCCCGCCTGCGGGGGAGGGTTGGGGAGAGGGTGTCTCAACAGCGAAGACTCCCCCAGAGGAGAGAGCCCTCACCCGGCGCTTCGCGCCGACCTCTCCCGCAAGCGGGAGAGGTAAGTGGAGTTCGCGGCGACCCCAGCCATCCCATCTCATAGCTGCGATTGCGGCGCTCATCGTGGCAAGCCTGGTCGTCGCCTTGCCGACCCAAGCCGAAGAACTCCTGCCCTACAACATCGTCAACGACGGCATCCCGCAATCGCTCACCGGCTCGCCCGGCGATGCCGCGCGCGGACGCGCACTCGTGCTCGCGCGCACCACGACCTGCATCCTCTGTCACTCCGGCCCGTTCCCAGAAACACGGTTCCAGGGGGATCTCGCGCCCGATCTTGCCGGCGCCGGGAACCGATGGACGGTGAGCCAGTTGCGGCTTCGACTGGTCGATGCGTCGCGATTCAACGCCGAGACCATCATGCCGTCCTATTATCGCACCGACGGCCTCGTGCGGGTCGGACGCAATTTCGCCGGCAAGCCGATCTTGTCGGCTGCCGAGATCGAGGACATCGTGGCCTTTCTTGCAACGCTTCGCGACTAGGACCGTTCATGCCCACCACGCGACGACAATTCCTGAGCCTCGCTGGAGGCGTCACGGCCGCCGGGACGATCCCGGTCGTCACCCTGCGTCCGCTGCAAGCAACGCCCGCGATGCTCAATCACGCGATCCGCAATATCGTCGGCGAAGTCCCGATCCGCACCGGTAGGGTGAAGCTCGACATTCCGCCGCTGGTCGAGAACGGCAACGTGGTGCCGATGACCGTGAGCGTCGCAAGCCCGATGACGGCAGACGACCACGTCAAGAGCATCCACGTCTTCAACGAGAAGAACCCGCAGCCGAACATCGGCAATTTCTATCTCGGCCCCTTCTCCGGCCGGGCCCAGGTCTCGACCCGCATCCGGCTCGCCGACACCCAGAAAGTGGTGGCGATCGCGCGCCTGTCCGACGACACGTTCTGGCAGGTCGCCGCCGACGTCGTCGTGACGCTGGCCGCCTGCACCGAGGAGATGAACTGATGGCCGCGCTCATCAACGTTCCCTCCAAGGCCAGGCGCGGCGACGTCATCGAGATCCGCGCGCTTACCTCGCACATCATGGAGACCGGATTTCGCCACACCGTGGACGGCAAGCTGGTGCCGCGCGACATCATCACGAGCTTCACCTGCCGCTACAACGGCGCCGAGATCTTTCGCGCCGACCTCTTTCCGGCGATCGCGGCCAATCCGTACCTGTCTTTCTTCACGGTCGCCAAGGACAGCGGCAAGTTTGAATTCGAATGGATCGGCGACAACGGCTATTCGTCCACCGCCTCGGCCTTGATCACGGTCGAATGAGCGTTTGGCGCGCAATAGCAGCGGCGGCCTTGTTCGCCGCGGCGCCTGCCTTGATCGCCGGCGAAATCCCGCCCGATGCGCGCCGATCCGGCTATCCGTTCATGGGGCCGGACACCCGGGCGATGCAGGACGACGACACCTCCAATCCGGCCATGCTGTTCGTGCTCGACGGCGAGGCGCTGTGGGCGAAGAAGACCGGCAGCGCGGAGAAGGCCTGCGCGGATTGCCATGGCGAGGCGCGCGCCAGCATGAAGGGCGTCGCGGCGCGCTACCCCGCCATCGACAAGGCGCTTCGCCGCCCCGTCACGCTCGACCAGCGCATCAATCTTTGCCGCGCCGATCACCAGCGGGCAACGCCGCTGCCCTACGAGAGCCGCGACCTCCTGGCCCTCTCCGCGTTCGTCGCCCATCAATCGCGCGGTGTTGCGATCACCGCCGGCGACGATCCGCAGGCAAAACCCTTCGTGGAGCAGGGCCGCGAGCTCTTCATGCAGCGCGAAGGCCAGCTCAACCTCGCCTGCACCAATTGCCATGACGACAATTTCGACAAGCGCCTCGCGGGTGCGCCGATCACGCAAGGGCAGCCGACCGGCTATCCGCTCTACCGCCTGGAATGGCAGACGCTGGGTTCGCTGGAACGGCGCTTGCGCAGCTGCATGACCGGCGTGCGCGCCCAGGCCTATGATTACGGCTCGCCCGAGCTGGTCGCGCTCGAGCTCTATCTGATGTCCCGAGCGCATGGGCTGCCGATGGAAACGCCGGCCGTGCGGCCCTGAATGAAAGCGGCCGGCGTTCGCCGGCCGCTTCGAACAAGCTCGCGCCGTCGCCTATTCCGCCGGCGCCGCCGACATCTCCGGATGCGCGGCATAATGTTCGCTGGTGCCGAGCTTGCCGGCGGCGAACAGGCCGGCGGCCACCGCAGCGTAGGCCAGCGCGACCGCCGGGGTGACGCCAAAGCCGCCGCCGATGCCGACGGCCTCGCCATGCATGAAGCCGAAATAGGTGAGCACGGCACCGACCAGAGCAAAGGCCGAGGCCTTCTCGAAATCGCGCTCGATGATGAAGACGCCGATTGCGCCGAGGACCAGGCCGCCGAGGATGGAGCCGCCGCCCATGACTTCAAGTCCGTGGTAGAACACGCCCTGCTGCGGCAGCGCGGCGATCGCGGCCGCCTTCACGGCGTCGGCCTTGTCGGCCGCCAAGCCACCGACGGTTGTCGCCGCATTCATGGTCGAACCAAGCATCGTGTCGATCTGCAGCTTGGCCCAGGCGGCCAGATGCGGCGTCAGCGCCAGCACGATCGCGGGCGCGTGCTTGATCGGCGTGGTCTGGAACGCCTGCGCACCGATCAGCATGCCGATGTAGAGCAGGATCGGCGAGATCGCGACGACGGGCACGAGCGCCAGCAGCACCGAAATGATGCCGAACCAGGACAGCACGATCACCATGATGCCGGTCGCAGCGGAATAGCCGATCCGGCCGCCCATCGCCTTCCAGCCGGGATGGCCGATATAGACGGCGTTGATGAAGGGATTGCCCATCAGGCAGCCGATCAGGCTGACGACGCCGTCGGCCGTGAGCACGCGCGTGGTCGGATATTCGTCGCCGGCCGCCTCCGCGCTCTCGACATTGTCCATGGCTTCGACGAGGTCGTAGATGCCGAAGGGAATGGCGGTGACGAGGATGATGCCGAGGAATTCGAAGCCGGAGAAGACATAGCCTATTGCCGGGATCGGCACCGAGAAGCCGAAATTGGCGAAGGCAGCGCCAACGCCGGCGAGGCTCAAGCCGCCGATGCCGAGCCCGAACAGGTTGGAGCCCCAGGCGATGACCATGCCGACGGCGATGGCGACGAGGCCTGCGGGAATGCCCCGCCAGTACTTCACACCGCCGAACCAGCTCACCAGGATGATGGCGAAGCAGACCAGACCGATCTGCGGCGTCATGTACATTTCCAGGGCTGGCCGCATCGAGATGAAGGTGACGGAGACGCCGGCAAGCGTGCCGAGCAGCGCCGCGCGCGGCGTGATCCTGCGGATGAACGGGGCAATGAAGCCGCCGATCATCAGAATGAAGCTCTGGAAGAACACCCAAACCAGGCCGGCCGACCAGCCCTTGAGCGGATCACCGGTCTTCAGGGTGATCGGCAGCATGATCACGAAGGTGACGATGAACATGTGCGGCACGCTGACGCCCGAGGGCAGCGCGCAGACGTCGCTGCGGCCGGTCTTCTGCGCCAGACGATAGGCAAGATAGGCGTAGTAGAAGGTCGAGAGGCACATCATCAGCCCGAGCGCGGGCAGGATGCGGCCGAACACCAGACTGTCCGGCATCTTCAGGACGAAGCGCAACAGGCCCGTGAGCACCAGCATATTGACGAGGATGTTGGTGCCGAAGCCGAAAAACGCGTTCCAGTCGCCCGATGTCCATAGTGCCGGCTTGAACCCGGACGTGTCGATTTCAGATTTGCCGGCCGTCCCCGTCAATGTGCTCATGATATCACCCCTCAAATGGTCGAAATCCTCATTGCCTCCAAGACTGCGGCTGAGGTTGCGACCCAGCCGAAGATGCCGCCTTGGGCCTTGATCATCTTCAGGCCCATCTCGTGAAACTCGGGGAAGTAGGACGCGCAGCCGTCAGACATAACGACGCAGCGGTAGCCGCGGTCATTGGCCTCGCGCACCGTGGTGTTGACGCACACTTCGGTGGTGACGCCGCACACCAGCAGGTTTTCGATGCCGTATCTCTCCAGCACGTCATTGAGCTCGGTGGCGTAGAACGCCCCCTTGCCGGGCTTGTCGATCACGACCTCGCTGTCGAGCGGATAGAGCTCGGGAATGATGTCGTGGCCGGCCTCGCCGCGAATGAGGATGCGGCCCATCGGGCCGGGATCGCCGATGCGCAAGGACGGCGCGCCGCGCTCGATCTTCGCCGGGGGCGCGTCGGAGAGATCGGGCAGATGGCCCTCGCGGGTGTGGATCACCAACATGCCGGTGCCGCGCGCCGCTTTCAGCACTGCGCCGATCGGCTTCACCGCGCGCGCAAGCTGGCTGACGTCGTTGCCGAGCGTCTCACCGAAGCCGCCGGGCTCCATGAAGTCGCGCTGCATGTCGATGATGAGAAGCGCGGTGGCGGACCAGTCCAATCTGACCGGCTCGGGCTCGGCGTTGATGACGCCCAATGTCGGCTTGCTCAAGTCCAGCATGACGCCCGCCCCTCGCGAGAACTGCGCGAGGAGTTCTGCAAGCGGCGTGCCATTGTGTACAATTGCGATGGCGCACAGGCTGCGAAAGAATTTGCTTTGGGCTCAGAAGGTTAGGCGAGCGTTCGGCGCCTGCTCATTCCCTGTGCGACGGCTTAGCGACGTGCATTTGCATAAAGGATAGGCTGATGCTGAAGCTCCGTCCGCCGTCATTCCGGGGCGACGCGAAGCGGCGAGCCCGGAATCCATAACCACGATCGTGAGTATGGATTCCGGGCTCGCGACTTCGTCGCGCCCCGGAATGACGACCGAGAGAATGGCGGCTACTTGGCCCCATACAGCCGTCGATACTCCTCCTCATACGGCGCATACGAGTCCTTCAGCGTCGCCATGTTGAGCAGCATGGTCGCCACCACCGCACCGGTCTTGTCGAACACGCGCGTCTTCACCCAGGCGCTTTCGGTGCGGCGGCTGCCGGAGAGCGCGACCACCTCGCGCTCGACCTCGTAGTCGTCGTCGACGAACAGCGGGCCCTTCACCAGCCGGATCTCCTGGTCCGCGAACAGGCCGACGGCCGGGCCCTTGGCCGGCAGCGGATCGTCCTTGGAGCGGTACTGGAACAGCACGCTCAGCATCTCCATCGGGATGATCGGCCTGCGCCACGGATTGTCGGCAGTCGAATAGTAAGGCGAGCTCTCGGTGATGGCAGCGAGCTTCTGGTGCAGCGAGAACGGATAGAGATCACCCATGATCTGGTCGAACGCCATCCGCACCGCCTGGCGCTTGCCGGTCTGAGCGACCTTTACATCGCGCAGGATGACGGGATCGGCGAGCGGCTTGAGCTCGCCAAGGCGGGCCTCCAGCGCCGTCGCCGCGTGCGGTTCACCGACCGAAGCCGTGCCGCGCAGCACCTCGGTGCCGTCGCGCTTGACCATCTGGATCTGGCACTGGCTGGTGCCGGGCAATGGCTTCGACAGGATCGCCTGCACCTCTTCGCCCTCGTAGCAGACGCTGCGATAATGCGTGGACAGACATCCGGTCTCGAACCAGGCCTGTCCCCACAATCGCGCGCCGAGCGGGGCGAACTGACTGAAATGCGTCGGGCCTTCGATGGTGCCGCCCTTGAAGCCGAGCTTCTGCGCGGTGGCGTCGTCATGGATCGAGGCATGCGCGTCGTAGGTTTGCGCCTGCAGCATCTGACGCGGCTGGCGCCACGGCCCGATCAGGGTCTCGGTCGTCTCGGTGATTTCGGTATCGAATGCGTTTACAGCCATGATGTCCTCCGCTCGCAAGCCATGACTAGCAGGAGCGCCACGGATGCGGCCAGCCGTATTGACTTCGCCGGCCCATGCTCTTGACTGGGATCCTCCGCTTCGCAAGCCGCAATCCTCCCGCGGTGCAAAATCCTCACCGGGCCAGAACAATAAGGACTCCACGACATGACGCTGTTGCAGGTCGAGCTGGACGATAAATACCGGCTCGAATCGAAGCGGATCTTCCTGTCCGGCACACAGGCCCTGGTCCGCTTACCCATGCTGCAGCGCGAACGCGACCGGCTTCAGGGACTCAACACCGGCGGCTTCATCTCCGGCTATCGCGGCTCCCCGCTCGGCATGTACGACCACGCGTTGTGGCGCGCGAAGTCGCACCTTCAGCAACACGACATCGCCTTTGTTCCCGGGCTGAACGAAGATCTCGCCGCGACCGCGGTCTGGGGCAGCCAGCAGGTCGGCCTGTTTCCCGGCGCCAAGGTCGATGGCGTGTTCGGCATCTGGTACGGCAAGGGCCCCGGCGTCGACCGCTCGGTCGATGCGCTCAAGCACGCCAATGCCGCCGGCACCTCGCTCAACGGCGGCGTGCTGGCGCTCGCCGGCGACGACCACGGCTGCCAGTCCTCGACGCTGGCGCATCAGAGCGAGCAGGTGTTCGCGGCCGCGCTGATTCCCGTTATCAACCCGGCGACGCTGCAGGACTATCTCGACCTTGGCCTCTACGGTTTTGCGCTGTCGCGCTTCTCCGGCTGCTGGGTCGGCTTCAAGGCGATCAGCGAGACGGTGGAGAGTTCGGCGTCGATTGATAGCGACCCCGAGCGCATCCAGATCAGGCTGCCCGACGATTTCGAGATGCCGCCCGGCGGCCTCAACATCCGCTGGCCCGATCCGCCGCTGGAGGCGGAGAAGCGCCTGTTCGGCCCGAAGATGGCCGCCGTGCAGGCCTTCGCCCGCGCCAACCGGCTCGACCGCATCGTGCTCGATTCCAAGCCGGCGCGGCTCGGCATCGTCGCGACCGGCAAGGCCTATCTCGACCTGCGGCAGGCACTGGCGGATTTGGGCATCACCGACAAGGACGCGCAGGATCTCGGCCTTCGCATCTACAAGGTCGCGCTGACCTGGCCGCTGGAGGAAAGCGGCGCCAAGCGCTTCGCGGAAGGTCTCCAGGACGTGCTCGTGGTCGAGGAGAAGCGCGGCTTCATCGAAGACCAGCTGATGCGCATCCTCTACAACATCGATGCCTCGAAGCGCCCGACCGTCACCGGCAAGCGCGACGAAAGCGGCGCGCCGCTGCTGCCGAGCGAGGGCGAGCTGACGCCGACCATCGTTGCGGGTGCCCTGGTGGCGCGTTTGCGCAAGCTCGGCCATCACAGCCCGGTGCTGGAGCAGCGCCTTGCGCGGCTCGAGGCGTTCGACCATCCCGTCACCACGAGCACGCAGATCAAGCTCGCGCGCACGCCGTTCTTCTGCTCGGGCTGCCCGCACAACACCTCGACGCGCGTGCCCGAGGGCAGCCGCGCCATGGCCGGCATCGGCTGCCACGGCATGGCCCTGAGCATGCCGACCCGCCGCACCGATCTGATCTCGCATATGGGCGCCGAGGGCGTGAACTGGATCGGCCAGTCGCCCTTCACCACCGAGCAGCACATTTTCCAGAACCTCGGCGACGGCACCTACACACACTCCGGTCTTCTGGCGCTCCGCGCCGCCTCCGCCGCCGGCATCAACATCACCTACAAGATCCTCTACAACGACGCCGTCGCGATGACCGGCGGCCAGCCGGCCGAGGGCGCCTTCAACGTCGCCCAGATCGCCCATCAGGTCTGGGCCGAGGGCGTCAAGCGGCTCGCGATCGTCTCGGACGATCCGAGCAAATACCCGCAAGGTAATTACTTCCCGCAAGGCGCGACCATCCACCACCGCCGCGAGCTCGATGCCGTGCAGCGCGAGCTGCGCGATATCAAGGGCCTCACCGTCATCATCTACGACCAGACCTGCGCCGCCGAAAAGCGCCGCCGCCGCAAGCGCGGCCTCTATCCCGATCCCGCCAAGCGTGCCTTCATCAACGAGCTGGTCTGCGAAGGCTGCGGCGATTGCTCGCAGGCCTCCAACTGCGTCTCGGTGCAGCCGCTGGAGACCGAGTTCGGCCGCAAGCGCCAGATCGATCAGTCCAATTGCAACAAGGACTTTTCCTGCGTGGAAGGGTTCTGTCCAAGCTTCGTCACCGTGCACGGCGGCACGCTGAAGCGGATGAAGACCTCGGCGGTCGATTCCGGTCAGCTGTTCGCCGATCTGCCGCTGCCGCCGGCGCGTGAGCTGGATGGCCCCTACAACATCCTCGTCACCGGCATCGGCGGCACGGGCGTCATCACCATCGGCGCACTGCTCGGCATGGCCGCTCATGTCGACGGCCGCGGCTGCTCGGCGCTGGATTTCACCGGCCTGTCGCAGAAGAACGGCGCGGTGATGAGCCATGTCCGCATCGCTCCGAAGCCGGAGGACATCTCCGCCGTCCGCATCACCACCGGTGGCGCCGACGTCATTCTCGGCTGCGACATGATCGTTTCGGCAGGTCCCTCCGCCCTCAGCCGCGCCGAGCGCGGCGTGACCAAGGCCTATATCAACGCCGATTTGCAGCCGACCGCGAGCTTCGTGCAAAATCCCGATCTCGACTTCGAGATGGGCACGATGCAGACCGTGCTGCGCGACGCCATCGGTGACAACAACCTCGACATCATCGACGCCACCGGCATTGCCGCGGCGCTGATGGGCGACAGCATCGCCACCAATCCCTTCATGCTCGGCTTCGCCTTCCAGAAGGGCGCGATTCCGCTGTCGCTCGAAGCGCTGCTCCGCGCCATCGAGATCAACGGCGCCGCGATCGAGATGAACAAGCTCGCCTTCACCTGGGGCCGCCTCGCCGCCCACGACATGTCGCGGGTGCGCAGCGTGCTGCAGTTCAAGAACCGTGCGTCCGCGCCGGCCAAGTCGCTCGACGACATCATCGCGACCCGCGCCGAATTCCTGACCTCCTATCAGGACAAGGCCTATGCCGACCGCTATCTCGCGGCCGTCGCCAAGGTGCGCAAGGCGGAAGCCGCCGCCTCGCCCGCATCAACGGAGCTGACCGAGACGGTCGCGAAGAACCTGTTCAAGCTGATGTCCTACAAGGACGAGTACGAGGTCGCGCGGCTCTATACCGATGGCAGCTTTGCGAAGAAAGTGTCGGAGAAATTCGACGGCGATTTCACGTTGAAATATCACCTCGCGCCGCCGATCTTCGCCAGGCGCGACAAGACGACGGGCCGGCTCCAGAAGCAGGAGTTCGGCGGCTGGATGCTCCATGCCTTCCGCGTGCTCGCCAGGCTGAAATTCCTGCGCGGCAGCGCGTTCGATCCGTTCGGCCGGACCGAGGAGCGCCGGACCGAGCGCAAGCTGGTCGCGGATTATCTCGGCATGATCGATCAGCGGATCGTCGGGCTGAAGCCGGAGCAGATCCCGCTGCTGGCAAGGCTTGCGCGCGTGCCGGAGACGATCCGCGGCTTCGGCCACGTCAAGGAAGCCAACGTCAAGCTCGCGGCAGCCGAGACGGCGCGGCTGGAGGCGGAACTGGAGAACAGCCGCTTTGCGGCGGCAGCGGAGTAGCGGCTAGGGGCTGGCCTCTATCCGCGTCATTGCGAGCCGCTCGCGACAAGATTGCGCAGCAATTTGCGCTGATGCGACGAAGCAATCCAGAGTCTCGCTACACGCTCGATGTCATCGCCCGGCTTGACCGGGCGATCCGGTACTCCGAGGCGGTTGTGATTCAACTGATGGGCCGCGGCGTACTGGATGCCCCGCTTTCGCGGAGCATGACGGCGGTGGGGATGGCTAAACCGACGCCAACACGCTGGCAGCGGTCTCACGTGTCGCCCCACCCTCCGCCAGATGCCTTCCCGCAATATATCCAAACACCAGCGCCGGTCCCAGCGTGATGCCCGGCCCCGGACAATTCCCGTTCATGATCGAGCCCATGTCGTTGCCGCAGGCATAGAGGCCGGCGATCGGCGTATCGTCCGCGCGCAGCACGCGGGCCTGCGCGTCGACCTTCATGCCGATCGCGGTGCCGAGATCGGCCGGATGAATGCGCATCGCGAAGAACGGCGCCCGCGTGATCGGGGCCACGCAAGGGTTGGGCTTGTGACGGATATCGCCGAGATGGCGCTGAGAGAGGGTGCTGCCGCGGCCGAACTCGGGATCGCGGCCCTCCTCTGCATCGGCATTGTAGTTCACGATCGTCGCCGTGAGGGTGGACGGCTTGACGCCGATCCTGGTGGCGAGCTGCGCGATATCGGCCGCCTCGATCAGCTCGCCACTCGCCGCATAACGCCGATAGCGGCGCGTGAACGGCCTGATGCGGCCGAGACCGTAGTCCCATAGGAAACGGCGGTCGCAGATCAAATGAAACGGCCGATCCGGCTCGCCGTTGCCGTCGCGCAGCATGGCGAGCACGAATTCGTGGTAGGACAGCGCCTCGTTGACGAAGCGCCGGCCCGCTGCATTGACGGCGATCACGCCCGGCTTGGCGCGGTCGGTCACCATGTGCGGAAATACGCCGCGGCTGCCGTCGGCCCTGGCGAAAAGCGAGGCCGGCACCCAATAGGCCGGGCTGGCCGCGTCCGTGTTGAGCGCGGCACCTGTCGCTGCCGCCAGCCGCAGCCCGTCTCCGGTGCTGGAGGTGTTGGCCGCCGAAACGAATCCGGCTGCCGCCGGAAGAAGACGCTTGCGCAACACGGCGTCGTGCGAAAAGCCGCCGGTCGCCAGCACCACGCCGCGGCGCGCTGCGATCGGCCGGTCGCGGGAACCATGACGGATCACCACGCCGCTGACGCGATCGCCCTGCATCGAGAGATCTTCGACATCGGCGCTGAAGAGAAATTCGACCTGCCGCGCCAGCAGCGAAGCGTATAGTCGCGCGGCAAGCGCGTTGCCGAGATGCAGCGTCGTGCCACGCGGGCTTCGTAGCCGCTGCAACGCATAGGCCGAAACCAGCCGCGCCGCGCGCATGGTCGCGCGCAGGGATTTTCCAACGCTGCGCAAATGCGGAATGTCGAGACGATCGACCATCATCCCGCCGCACAGCGTGGACTCCGGCAGCGGTGGCCGCAGGCGCGCAAAGCCCTCGCCCAGCCGCCTGCCGTCGAAAGCAACCGGCTCCAGCACGCGGCCGCCCGAAGTCGCGCCCAGTCGTTCCGGATAATAATCCGGATAGGCCTTCACCGGCTGAAGACGAACCTCGGTGTTGGCTTCGAGATAGGCGATCGCCTCGGGCCCGCGCGCGAGGAAGGCGGCACGCAGGCCGGCATTGGCGGGCTCGGACACCGTGCTCGACAGATATTGGACGGCATCCGCGACACTGTCGGAGAGCCCGGCCTCTTTCATTTTCGCATTGGCAGGGATCCAGACCATGCCGTCTGACCAGGCGGTGGTGCCGCCGACGAACGCGGTCTTCTCGATCACCAGCACTCGCAGGCCTTCGGCAGCCGCCACGGCCGCGGCCGTCATGCCGCCGGCTCCGGCGCCGATGACGATGACGTCGTAGGTCTCATGCGCCGGCATCATGCGGCATTTTTCCTGGGACGAGACATGACATTGTCATACCTCGCCCTTGGGCCTGCAGCTAGCGTTGCGGCTTGCGCTCGATCGGGTCGATCTCGATCGCCCGCAGGCGGCCGAGCCGGAGCACGTCCATGGCGAGCCGCCGGCCGATGCGGTCGCGATCGAGCACGCGGATCAAATCGTCGACGCCGTTGATCGCGACGCCATCGAGCCTGATCACGACGTCGCCGGGCAGCAGGCCCGCCTTCGCCGCAGGGCCGTCCGGCTCGATCTGCGCGAGCAGCGCGCCCATCTTGTTCTCGACGCCGGCCACGACCGCATGCCGCCGAGGCACCGGCGCGGTCTGCCCGGCGACGCCGATATAGGCGCGGCGGACATAGCCGTGGCGGATGATCTCCGACAGCACGAATTGCGCGGTGTTGCTGGCGACCGCGAAGCAGATGCCCTGCGCACCGTTGATGATGGCGGTGTTGATGCCGATCACCTCGGCATGCGAGGACACCAGCGGCCCGCCGGAGTTCCCCGGGTTGAGCGCGGCATCGGTCTGGATCACGTCTTCGATGGTGCGCCCGCTCACCGAGCGGATCGAGCGGCCGAGCGCCGAGACCACGCCGGCCGTGACGGTCGATTCGAAGCCGAGCGGATTGCCGATGGCAATCACGAGCTGGCCGCGACGCAGCGTCTTGGAATTGCCGAGCGCGGCATAGGGCAAATGGCGCACGCCGTTGGCGCGCAGCAAGGCGAGGTCCGTGTCGGGATCGACACCGAGCACCTGGGCGTCGCCGACATGACCCTCGACGTCGCGCAGCCGGATCTCCTTGGACGTGCCGACCACGTGGCTGTTGGTGAGCACGAGGCCATCAGGCGAGATCACGATGCCCGAGCCGAGCCCGCCGCGCTCGCGTCTATCAGGCACCTTGGGCCCGGTCTCGACCCGCACGACCGCGGGGCCGACCCGGTCGGTCACGTCGATCACGGCATTGGAATAGGCGTCCAGCAGCGCTCCGTCGTCGACCGGAGCAGCCGCCGCCGTTCGCGATGACGGTGCGTCATCGACGATATCTGAGGTGAAATCCAGCATGGCAAGAGTCCTTGAAGGCTCACACAGATGGTGGCCTGTTCCCTGCCGCGCAAGGACCGCAGGGCTGGACTGCCCAGATGGCTAGGGCGCCCGCCTCAGCGAGCCGCCCCTCGCCTTGACCGGATCGAGCAGCGACCAGTCGCCGTCCGGCAGCACGTGGCCCTTGGGAAAGGGCGCGCGCAGCTCGAGCCCGAGCGAGCGCAGCACGCGGTCGTCGCGGTAGTAGCATTGCAGGACGACGCGGACGAGTGTTGCAGCGGCCACCCCGCCGTCCCTGCGGAACTCTTGCGCCACGGCATCGCGCCTCCCGGCGTCGAGCTCGGCGAGCGGCGCTCCGGCGAGCCGCGCCAAATGGTCCAGCGCCGCTGCCACCGGCTTGGCGTCGCGGCCGAGCGTCGCAAGGATGTCGGCCTGGATCGCGGCATCGTCGGCGCCGGGCACCTTGTACTCGTCGCTGGCGGGAATGATCATCGCGGCGATGGTGCGCAAGTCCTGGCGCTGCCGCGGCGTGAGGGTGAGCTCTTCAGCCATGTCGTCCTCTTGTGGAAACTTTGAGACCAAGATGAAGGTGCGCTCCCTCCCCCGCTTGCGGGGGAGGGTTGGGGAGAGGGTGCTTCCGCAGAGAGACTCCCCGAGAGGAGAGAACCCTCACCCGGCGCTGTGCGCCGACCTCTCCCGCAAGCGGGAGAGATGCACTGACCCCGTGGCTCGCTTCGGTCCACATAATGATCAATCGAACAAATTGGCGAGGCGCTGCTTCATCTGGTCGGCGATGTAGAGCGCAAGAGCCTGAATGGTGGAGGTCGGGTTCACACCGCCCGAAGTGACGAAGATGCTGCCGTCGACGATGAAGAGGTTCTTGACGTCGTGGGTGCGGCCCCATTCGTTGACGACGGAGCGCTCCGGATCGGTGCCCATCCGCGCGGTGCCGAGCAGATGCCACCCTCCCCAGGGGATCGGCGAGTTGATGCAGATGTCGGTCGCGCCTGCCGTCTCCAGAATCTCCCGGCCGCGGGCGAGGGCATGCTCCATCATCTTCCGGCTGTTCTCGCTGATCGTGTAGTCGACCTTCGGCGCGGGAATGCCGTGGCTGTCCTTGAGCACGGGATCGAGCGTGACCCGGTTGTGCTCCTCCGGCAGATCCTCGCAGATCGCGGAGAAACCCAGGCGATGACCATTGAGCTTGCGGAAGATACGGTGATGATCCTCGCCCCAGGGCAAGATGCCCTTCTGCTCGCTGACCACGGCCTCGAACACCGGGCCCGCGCCCCGCACGAACTGCACGCCATAGCCGCGCACGAAGCCGCGCGACAGGTCCGTGTCGTACCACTGCTTGCTCCACAGGCAGGTCGGCGGCGCACGGTTGCTGTCGGTCGGCTCCTTCACATAGCCGTAGATCTGCGCATAGGGGTGGAACATCAAATTCTTGCCGACAAGGCCGGACGAATTGGCAAGCCCATTCGGGAAGCGGCCGGAGGCCGAGTTCAAAAGCAGCCGCGGCGTGCCGACGCCGTTGCAGGCGATGATGACGACATGCGCGGGCTGAAACTGCTCGACGCCGTCCTTGTCGTAATAGACCACGCCCGAGGCCATGCCGTTCTCATCGGTGGTGATCTCGCGCACCCGGCAATGGGTGCGCAGCTCGACGCCGGCGCGGATCGCATGCGGCCAATAGGTGATATCGGTGGACGACTTTGCGCCTTGCGCGCAGGCCGGGGTGCAATGGCCGAGATTGATGCAGCGCGCCCGCCCCTCATAGTCCATGGTCGCGACCGTGGTGTCGGACGGCCACCAATGCCAGCCGAGCTGGTTCATGGCCTTGCCGATGATGGCGCCGGACAGGCCGAGCGGCTGCTGCGGCATCGGCGGATGGGTCAGCGGCGAGAGCGGATCGCCTGAGAGGCCCGACGTGCCCATCATGCGGTCGTTCTCCTCGAAGAACGGGGTCAGCGCGTCGTAGTCGATCGGCCAGTCGTCGGCGACGCCGTCCAGCGTCTTCACCTTGAAATCGGAGGGATGCAGCCGCGGCCAATGCGCGGTGTACATCACCGTCGAGCCACCGACCGCATTGTAGTTGACGACCTTGATCGGCGAATTGTCGTCGTTCACAGGATAGTCCTCGGGCCGGCCGCGCACGTTCGGGCTCGACGACCACTCGCCGTAGAATTTGGCCTCCCAGTCCCGGCCGGTGCTCGGATATTCCGCCGGGTTCATCCAGCCGCCCTGCTCCAGGCAGAGGATGTGCATCTTGGTCTCGGCCAGCGACCACGCCACCGCGGCGCCCGAAGCGCCGGCGCCGATGATCAGGACGTCCACGGGCTCTTTCATCGCAACCTTTTCCTCCCGCCCTCGCCGCTTTCCGGGCGATTCGGCCTGCACGGTTCGCAAGGCCCGCGAACGATAGGGTCAGAGCGGCGGGGGAGTAAAGCCGCGAGGCCGGAATGTCGCACTTCGCGGGGTGCAGACCATTGGTATCGCCATATCCGGATGCTAGGAACGGGCAGACTGGCAATCGATAGCGAGACCGCATGTCCTTCCGAAATGTCTTTGCCGCCGCCCGCGCCTTCGCGCTCGTTTGGTTCTGCGCCTTGCCCGGCTTCCTGGCGTCTTCCCAGCCGGCCTCCGCGCTGACAGCCGCCGCCACGGCCCGCGACGGCAATTCCATCCAGCTCGGCGACGTCACCTACCGGCTCGACGGCGTCGATGCGCCCGAGCTGGACCAGGTCTGCATCGACGATCACGCCGATCCCTGGACCTGCGGTATCGAGGCACGCGACCAGCTGGCCAAGCTCGTCAACAAGCGCTCCGTGCGCTGCGACGATGTCGGGCCGGAGAAGAGCTTCGGCAAGCGGCACCGCGCCATCTGCACCGCCGAGGGCGACAAGGCCAGCCTGAACGAGCAGCTGATCAGGCTCGGCTTTGCGGTCGCGCGAGAGCCTATCAAGGCGAACGTCAAGCCGGCGGCCAGCGAAGCCAAGACGGCGTCGGCCGGAATCTGGAAGGGCTGCTTTGTTGCACCGCAGGACTTCCGCGCCGGCAAGAAGGACGGCGCACTCCTGGGCTCGGCCTGCCGCCCGGATCGCGACAAGGAGATTCGCGCCGTGCTGTTCCCCGAGGAGCTGACGATGCCCCCGAGCTGCAGCATCAAGGGCAAGCTCGCGGTACGAGCGCGCGTCACCGGCAATATCGGCATCTATCATTTACGGGGCTGCCCGAGCTACCCGGCGACCACCAGGCCGGACCGCTGGTTCTGCTCGGAGGACGACGCCCAGGCGGCCGGCTTTCGCAAGGCTTATAATTGCCGCCGCCCGAAGTGAACAAAGCGCTTCACGCAGCCGTGAGTAGTAGTCCGGCTCCGTATTGATCCGGAATTGAACCAGGCCGGGACTTGCTGCATTTGTATGCGTACGCAAGCGCTTGCGCGAGCGTTTCCTTGGCGGACGATCCTCATCGGATTGTCTTTGCTTGGGCGTTTCCTCCCTAGACTTGGGCCGCTTGTCATCACAAGCGGCTCTTCTTTTTTGGGGCGGGTCTCGTCACTGCATCCGCATGATCTGGTCCATCGGCGGCATGTTCGCATTCAGATGCGCCATGCATGCCCGGCGGGACCGCGTGCGCCGGGCGCGACCATGACCGGCACGATCTGTCTTCTGCCTCGCGTCGTCCGTGCTATCGTGACGAAAAAGCGGGGAGAAAGCGTCATGCGCCTGAACGACAAGGTCGCCATCGTGGTCGGAGCCGGACAAAGCCCCGGCGAAGGCATGGGCAACGGCCGCGCCACCGCGCTGACCTTCGCGCGCGAAGGCGCGAAGGTCCTGTGCGTCGACCATCATCTGGAATCCGCGCAGGAGACCGTTGCGATGATCGCCGCGAAGGGCGGCACCTCTGCGGCGTTCAAGGCCGACGTGACCAGGTCGGCCGACATCAAGACGATGGTTGAGGACGCGCAGTCGCGCTGGGGCCGGATCGACGTGCTGCACAACAATGTCGGCGTCAGCCTGTCCGGCGGCGATGCCGAGCTGCTTCAAATCACCGAGGAAGCGTTCGACCGCGTCGTCGCCATCAACCTGAAGAGCTGCATTCTCGCCGCCAAGGAAGTGATCCCGATCATGCGCGCGCAGAAGAGCGGCGCCATCATCAACATCTCCTCGATGGCGGCGATCACGACCTATCCTTACGTCGCCTACAAGGCGACGAAATCGGCGATGATCGCCTTCACCGAGCAGCTCGCCTACCAGAACGCCGAATACGGCATCCGCGCCAATGTCATCCTGCCCGGCCTGATGAACACGCCGATGGCCGTCGATACCCGCGCCCGCGAATGGCACAAGACCCGCGCCGAGGTCGAAGCCGACCGCGACAGCAAGGTGCCGCTGCGCAGGAAGATGGGAACGGCGTGGGACGTCGCCAACGCGGCGCTGTTCCTCGCGTCCGACGAGGCGAACTTCATCACCGGCGTGACCCTGCCGGTGGACGGCGGGGCCAGCGTGAGACGGGGTTAGGCCGTTGTTCTCCTCCGCCTGCGGCAGGGCAATCGCAGATGAGAGCTTTTCCCTGCGGCCATCCTTCGAGACGCCCACCTTTGGCGGGCCCTCAGGATGAGGACGGAGTGCGCGTTTCAGCGGGCACCGATGCCACTTAGCCTCATCCTGAGGAGACCGCGAAGCGGTCGTCGCGAAGGACGAGGCGCGCGCTCAGCTCGCGAGTGATGCCACACGCGATTGCCCTGCCCTTGCGGGGAGAGGCAAAGCATGTTCGCTCACCGCGAATGCGTCACCCGCCAGATCGTGCCGTTGCCATCCTCCGACACCAGCAGCGATCCGTCCTTTGCCACCGCCACTCCCACCGGCCTGCCCCACACTTCCGTGTCGCTCACCACGAACCCCGTGACGAAATCCTCATACTCGCCGGTCGGCTTGCCGTCCTTCATCCTGATCCGGATCACCTTGTAGCCGGTGCGCTTCGAGCGGTTCCAGGAGCCATGCTGAGCGGCGAACGCGTCGCCTTGATACTCGCTCGGAAACTGCGTGCCCTGGTAGAACGTCATGCCGAGCGAGGCTGAATGCGGCTGAATCAGCACGTCGGGCACCGTCACCTTATCCTTGAGATCCGGCCGCACGCCGGCATGGCGCGGATCTTCGTTGTTGCCGATGTAGAACCACGGCCAGCCATAGAAGGCGCCCTCCTTCACACTGGTGACGAAGTCGGGCACGAGATCGTCGCCGAGGCCGTCGCGCTCGTTGGTCGAGCACCAGGGCAGACCGGTCTGTGGCTGGACCGCAAGGCCGACGCAATTGCGGATGCCGGTGGCGTAGATCTTGCGCTCCTTGCCATCTGGCGTGAAGGCCAGCACCGCCGCGCGCTCCGTCTCGCTGGCCCAGGCTGCGCCGAGTGGTTGCGTTTTCGACCACGCCTCCAATCCGCCCGGCGGCGTGCCCAGACCTTCCGCGACATTGCTGAGCGAGCCGACCGAGACCAGCATGCGCTTGTTGTCGGGCGTGAAGACGATGTCGCGGGTGGAATGGCCGCCGTCATGCGGCAGGCTTGGCACGATCGTCTCGGCCTTGCCGCGCGCCTTGAGATCGCCGGCCTGATAGGGAATGCGGACGACGCTGTCGGTGTTGGCGACATAGACCCATTGCGGATTTTCGCCGTTCGGGAAGAAGGCGATGCCGAAAGGCTGGCGCAAGCCGCTGGCAAAGACATCGTTGCTCGCGACCTTGCCGCCCTCGCCTGCGCGCAGCACGCGAATGGTGCCGGCCCGCGTCTCCGCGACGAAGACATCGCCATTCGGCGCCACCCGCACGATGCGCGGCGCGCGCAGCCCTTCGGCGAACAGCTCGATCTTGAAGCCCGCCGGCACCCGGAGCGCGGCGTCCGGCGGGCGCGGCACCACGCGCGACGAGCTCGCAACCGATCGCGTGGCGCCGGGCCTGACCAGATCCTGCGGCCGGATCAGCCTGATCGTGCCGGGCTTGTCGGCCTGCCAATCACCATAAGCGTCCTTGCCCTGCAACACGGGCTCGGCCGGTGCACCGGTCGCGGCCACGATCAACCCCGCAGCCAGCACCGCGGTCGAAATCCTGTTCGTCACGTCGTCATCCTCCCGGCCTGCACGTCGCAAACGTCAACGTCGATCGCCCCGCAAATGGTCCGCGGCAAGTTACACGCCGCCGAATTCCACGTCAGCCCGTGCTCGCACGATGTGCATCGGGCGCGTTCCATCGTACTGGAAAATGCGGCCGATCGATGCGACAGATGTGAGGGCGCGGCTGCACGTCGCGGTCAGCAAAGCCGCGGCATCGCCGCCACCATTGTTGGGGGCATCATGTGGGGATCCATCATATCGGAATGGGCGAGCCTGCTGCTCCGCTGGCTGCACGTGGTGGCGGCGATCGCCTGGATCGGCAGTTCCTTCTATTTCATCGCCCTCGATCTCAGCCTGAAGCCGAGACGCGACCTGCCCGACGGCGTGCAGGGCGAGGCCTGGCAGGTCCATGGCGGCGGCTTCTACCGGATCATGAAATATCTGGTCGCCCCCAGCCAGATGCCGGACGAGCTGACCTGGTTCAAATGGGAGGCCTACACGACCTGGCTGTCCGGCTTCGCGCTGATGGTGGTGGTGTATTATCTCGAGGCCGACCTGTTCCTGGTCGACAAGTCGATCCTCGACCTCACGCCGTTCCAGGCCGGCCTGTTCAGCTTCGCGAGCCTCGCGCTGGCATGGCTGCTCTATGAGGCCGCCTGTCGCACCGGGCTCGCGCAACGCGAATTGCCCTTTGCCATCGGCGGCTATTTGTTCCTGGTCGCGCTGACCTATGCCTTCACCCATGTGCTGAGCGGCCGCGGCGCCTTCAACCAGATCGGGGCGATCATCGGCACCATCATGGTCGCCAACGTCTTCGCGCTGATCATCCCGAACCAGAAGAAGATCGTGGCGGCGCTGATCGCGGGGCAGGCGCCCGATCCGAAGCTCGGCAAGGCCAGCAAGGAGCGCTCGGTCCACAACAATTATCTGACGCTCCCCGTCGTCGTGCTGATGATCAGCAACCACTATCCCCTGCTCTACGCCACCCGCTTCAACTGGATCATCGTCGCGATCATCCTGGCGCTCGGCCCGGTGATCCGCCATTTCTTCAACGCGCGGCACGCCGGGCGCAAATCGCCATGGTGGGTGTGGGGCGTGGCGGCAATCGGCGTGATCGCGATCCTGTTGCTGTCCGCAGCCGGCCCACGCGAGGTGAGGACGGGCGCGCTGTCAGCCCAACCCACGCGCAATGCCGTCGAGGAGATCGTGATGTCCCGCTGCAGCATGTGCCACGCGGCCGAGCCGGTCTGGGCCGGGATCGTGACCGCGCCGAAGGGCATCCTGCTCGATACGCCCGAGCACATCCACCGCAACATCCGCCTGGTCGGCCGTGTCGCGGCCTGGTCCGGCGCAATGCCGCCGGGCAACATCACCGAGATGACCGGCGAGGAGCGCGCGATCCTCGCCGCCTATCTCGAGCAGCCACACTGACCCGGTCATCCAACGGAATCGCATTTCACGACATGAAATTCCCTACCTCGCCCCCGATTTGAAAATGACTTGGCCGCCTATCCGGCGTAGACAAGACCAACGCAGTCCGGGTCAGTTGCACAGGCGGGAAAAGAACAGTGGCTCTCAAGAACGTCATCGGTATCGACCACGCCGTCATCATGGTGAAGGACCTCGACAAGGCCGCCGAGAACTACCGGCGGCTCGGCTTCACCGTCTCCCCGCGCGGCACCCACAGCGCGCATATGGGCACCGGCAATTACACCATCATGTTCGATCCCGATTATATGGAGCTGCTCGGCGTGCTCGCCGCGACCGAGCACAACGTGCCGGCGCGGGCCTTCCTCGACAAGCGCGGCGAGGGCATCGAGCGCATCGCCTTCACCGCGGTCGATTCCGCCGCCGGTGCCGAGGAGATCCGCGCCCGTGGCCTGACGCCGATCGGCCCGACCGATTTCGAGCGGCCGGTGACGCTGCCAAACGGCGCTGTCTCGGCGGCAAAATTCCGCACCTTCATGTGGCCGACCGCCGAAGCGCCCGGCGGCGTGCGCATCTTCGCCTGCCAGCACAAGACGCGCGAGACCGTGTGGATTCCCGAGTTGATGAGGCACGCCAACGCGGCAAAGCGGATCAAGCAGGTTCTGATCGCAACGCCCGAGCCAGCGCAGGACGCCGCGCATCTTGGCCGGCTGATCGACCGCGAGCCGAAGGCCGAGCCCGACGGCGCCATGACCGTGCCTTCCGGCGGCGATCGCGCCGACTTCGTCTATCTCACGCTGGAGCAGCTCGAAAAGCGCTATCCGGGCGTGCCGCTCGCCGGCCTCGTCGAGCGCGGCGGGGCCGCGCTGGTGCTCGTCAGCGACGATCTGGCGGCGACGGAGAAGGCGCTTGGTTCGGCTGCGGTGCGCAGCGGGCCCGCGGTCTGCGTGCCGCCGGCCAAGGCCAACGGCACCCTGCTCGCCTTCGTCGCCGGCTGATTTGAAACTAATTTTTTAACGCGTGTTTACCCGGCGGCTGTAGGATTCCCGGCAATCCAAAGCTACCGGGGCCCAACGCATGTTCAAAGAGGGATCGCCGATCGCCTATGACGCGCCGGCCGAATTGAAGAAGTGGCCGTCGCTGAAGGGCGAGAGGCAGAAGGACCGGGGTCCGCCCTATCTGGTCTACAACGGCACGCTCGCCGACTGCGTCCGCGAGCTGATGGGCAAGCCCATCAAGGGCATCTCGCTCTACGACATCATGACGACGCCGCAGGCCGCCTTCGACCAGACCGTGCTGTCGCCCGCCGACGCCGCCGAGATCGCGATGCGCAAGGACTTTCCCAAGGTCTAGTTCGACGCGCGCTTGCCGGCCGCCGTATCCCGCTGCTTCGAGGAGGATTCCGTCGGCGCATCGAGGAAGACGACGGGGATGCCGCGCTTGGCATTCTCGCCGATCACGCGCGCGTCCCAGTTGGTGAGCCTGACGCAGCCGTGCGATGCGGACTTGCTGACCCTGTCCGGCTCCGCCGTCCCGTGGATGCCGTAGCCCTGGGCCGATAGCCCGATCCAGTACGATCCGACCGGGCCATTGGGACCCGGCTTGATCTCGAAGGGCCTTTTGGATTTCACGCTCTTGAACTTGTACTCGGGATTGTAGCGGTAGGTCGGCAGCTCATGGATGCTGGTGACTTTCAGCGTCCCCGTCGGGGTCGGACGATCCGGACTGCCGATTGACGCCGGGTAGAACGCGACCAGCCGGCCAGAGCCCTCGTAGGCCTTCAGTGTCGCCTGCTGCTTGTCGATCTCGATGCGAACGATGCGCGGAAGCTCCCGCCGCGCCGCGACGTTGGCGACGACGATCGTCTCGCCGGCCTTGTCGAACGCCTTTCCCGGATTGAGCGCCTTCAACAACTCTTCGCTCATGTGGAATTTTTCGCCGAGCCCTTCGAGCGGGCTGGTGTAGCTCAGCGCCTCCAGCGACTTCATGTCCTCGAGCTTGGTTGGCAGCTTCTTGAGGAATGGCCCTTTCACATCCGCGTCGGTGATCTTGTAGTCGACGAGAACGGGGCCTTCGCTGGCTGCGTTCAGCTTGTCCCAGAGTTCAGGCGCGATGGTCTTGTCGAAGCCAAGCCCGTTCTGCTCGGCGAAGGCCTTCAGCGCCTTCTGCGCGTTCTCGCCGAGCTTGCCGTCGATTTGGCCCGGAGAGAATTGCGCACGATCGAGCAAAATCTGAAGCTTCGTCACCGGCGCGCTGATCTTGTCGGCAGCGGGTAGCTTTTCCGGACGCGCTGCATCGTTCACGGCCTTCGCATCGAGATTGCCCGCGTGCGCCGGACAAACCAGCCACAGCGACATCACCGCGCCAAGCATCCATCGCATCATGATCGCTCGTCCCATTCCGAAAATAATGATCCGCAAATCGCGGGCAGTTTCTTTTTGGGAACACCGTACTAACACCGAAGGAACCGGCGAGACCGCAGCTTTGCCGCAATCGGAAGGTTAAGAACTTCCTAGCGCCGGCGCATCGCTGGCCGTTCATCCCACAGTTCGAGGTTGTCCCAGCAAATGCGATTTGTCGTCGCGGCTTGCGCCGCGTTTCTGCTTCTGATGTGCGACCTCGATCCGTCGGCGTCCCGGAAAACATCAACTTTCGACACCGCCATTCTTCAGAACAATCATGCCTCGCCGCTGGTTCCGATGGTCGAGCTCTTCCTCGCCAGCGTCCAGGCCATCGAGCTCGCCAACGCGCGCGCGGCGCATGAGGAAACGATCGAACCGCTGCGCGCGAGCGAACCCGCCGCCGAGGAGCCGGTGTCGCCGACGGACAAATTCTGCCATGCGCTTCGCGAAGCGGCCGAAGCCAGCGGCATTCCCGTGCCGTTCTTTGCCCGCCTGCTCTGGCAGGAGAGCCGCTTCAAGTCCAACGAGGTCAGCCACGCCGGCGCCCAGGGGGTTGCGCAGTTCATGCCGGAGACGGCTGCCGAAGTCGGGCTCGACGATCCCTTCGATCCCATGAAGGCGCTGCCGGCCTCGGCAAAGTTCCTGCGCAAGCTGCGCGATGATTTCGGCAATCTGGGCCTTGCCGCAGCCGCCTACAATGCAGGTCCGGGCCGCGTTCAGAAGTGGCTTGCCAAAGAGAGCGGGCTGCCGCGCGAGACGCGCGACTATGTCCGAATCATCACCGGCACCAAGGCCGAGGACTGGACCGAGCGCTCGGAGGCCATTGCAATCCGGATCGACCTGCCGCGCGAGGCGCCTTGCGAAGGTGTCGGCAGCCTCTCGAAGGCCAAGGACGTCGCCTGGGTTCCGGTCAACCTGACGCCCTCGGTCACGCGCATCCTTGACAAAGCCGAGCAGCTCGCCGCCCGGGCGACGACGAACCGTGCGCGCAAGCGGTTTGCAACCCAGCTGCGGAACAATGTCGCGGCCCAGCGCAAGGGACGCAGCATGATCGCGGCACGCGCGGCCGGCAAGAGCGCGAAGGCGCGTGCCGTTCGCTTCGCATCGGGCGAACGGCCCTCCGGTTCGTGAGCGGAGCCGCCGCTTGCGCGGCTCCACGTTTCCGGAGAGAAAGCGGGAACGCTGCTGCAGGGAACCCCGCGATGCCATCGAAGAGTGCCGGGATCATCGCCTATCGGAGGCGCCGGAAGCTCGAGGTTCTCCTCGTTCATCCCGGAGGGCCGTTCTGGCGCAACAAGGATCTCGGCGCATGGTCGATCCCCAAGGGGGAATATGCGGACGAAGAAGAGGCGGATATCGCCGCGCGGCGCGAATTCGCCGAGGAGCTTGGGCTCGATCTGTCCGGGCCGCTGACCGCGCTTGGTCAGGTCAAGCAGCGCGGCGGCAAGCTCGTCACCGCTTTCGCGGCCGAGCTCGATCTCGACGTGAGCTGCGTTCGCAGCAACACGTTCGAGATGGAATGGCCGCCACGAAGTGGCAAACTGCAGGCCTTCCCGGAGGTCGATCGTGCCGAATGGTTCACGCTCGAAGCGGCGCGGGAGAAGATCAACGCAGGCCAACGCCCCCTGCTCGACCGGCTGGCGCAGCTGACGGGTAGCGAGTAGAGGCTCACTCCGCCTTGATGTTCGCCGCCGCCACGACCTCGGCGAGGTCTTTCGTTTCCTTCGCGATCTTGGCGGCGTAGTCGGCCGGGCTGAGCACGCTGACGACGCCTTGCGAGCCGAGCTTCTCCGCGATTGCGGGATCCTTGGCCGCCGCGACGATTTCCCGGTGCAGCGTCTCCAGGATCGGCGCCGGCGTCGATTTCGGCATGAAGAAGCCGACCCAGAACGAGATGTCGAAGCCGGGATACCCCGCTTCCGCGACGGTCGGCACGTCGGGCAGCGACGGCAGCCGCTCGGCCGAGGACACCGCGAGCGCGCGCAGCTTGCCAGCCTTGACCAGCGGCACGGCGGAGAGCGGATCGAACACCGCGAGCACCTCCTGCGCGAGAATGCCAACCTCAGCGGCCGAGCCGCCGCGATAGGGCACGTGGATCAGCTTGATGCCGGCCTTCTGGCTGAGCAGCTCCATGGCGAGATGGGCAAGGTTGCCGTTGCCGCCCGAGCCGTAGGCCAGCGCCCCGGACGCCGCCTTGGCCGCGGCGACGAGATCGGCGACGGTCTTGATGTCGGCCGTCTTGGGATTCTCCGGATTGACCACCAGCACCAGCGGTGCCGACACCACAGTGGTGAGCGGCGCGAAGTCCTTTTCCGGGTCGTAGCGGATATCCCTAAACAGCGTCCTGTTCAGCGTGATGGTGGAGGAGTTGCAGGCGAGCATGGTGTAGCCATCCGCATCGGCACGCGCGACGCCTTCGGCTGCAATCATGCCGTTGGCGCCGGCGCGGTTCTCGACCACGAAGGGCTGTCCGAGCTTGCTACCGAGACGATCGCCGATGATGCGCGCGACGACATCGACCGGACCGCCCGCGCTGAAGCCGACCATGACCTTGACCGGCCGCACCGGATATTTCTGCGCCATGACTCCGGTGGGCAGCACAGCGGCGCACAATCCGGCGATGACGGCCAATAGGCGGACGGTTCGTTGCATCGGTTCGCTCCCCAGATCTCACCAGCGCCGCTTGTGCAGCCTTGTTGGCGTGACGCATTGGAGGATCATGAATAGCGGTCGTGCCGGATTTCGCAATCGCGTTCGCCCGCCCTCATTCCGCAGCACGGCAGGTCCGCACCTCCTTCAAACAAAAAATGCGAAAACAACCCCATGCACAGTAGACCGCACCAGTCGAAACAACGACTTACGGCAGGGCCGCAAGCTTCGGATCAGGCTTCGGATGGCACGAAATCGTAATTGACTCGTCGGGCAAAACAGGGGCATCCTGGCATCATCGCGATCCGCGTGAGCATCGGCCTCCACGACCATGTGGGTCTCGCTTCGGTCGCGCACAAGCCCTGCATCGACATCTAACAACGCAACCGCCACACAGCAGCTGCGCGCGCCGGTTTCGCATCAGCGGAGCCTGCTGGCACGTGCCGTGGGCCCAAAGGATCTCTCGACATGACGACAGCCCTGACACGCAACAGCACGAGGCCCGTCGCCCGGTATGGCGGCAACCGGCCGAGCCCGCGGATCAAGCTCGACCGAAAAGACATCGTGATCCAGCATCCGGACGCCGAAACCGGCGAACGGTTGATGGGAGAGGCGCTCGGCGCCGTCGACCGCGACGCGCTGCACGGCATCCTCAAGCAATTGATGAAAGCCAGCGTGATCCTGCAGAAGCCCGACGAGGACAATCTCGCTTTCATGATCTCGATGGTGAAAGGCATCGCCCCCAGGGATTCGCTCGAGGCCATGCTGACGGCGCAGATGGTGTCCGTTCACGTCGCCACAATGCGCGCCGCATCTCGCCTTGCCTTCACCGAGGGCCTCTCGCAGCAGGAAGGCGCTTCGCGCACATTGACCCGGCTGGCCCGCACCTTCGCGGCGCAGATGGAAGCGCTCAACCGCCACCGCGGCAACGGGGAGCGTCCGATCACGGTGCAAAATCTGTCGGTGCAGGATGGCGGCAGCGCAATCGTGGGGAATGTCGCGCAGCATGCGCACCTGACCGTGGGCGAGCCGGGCACCGCGACAGACGCGGGACTGGTGTCGTCCGACGAAACCGGCGACTACCAGCACGACCGGACCGAATTATTGCAGGGCGCCACCGCATGAGTGCGGATCGGGCCCGCAACACGCGCGCAATGGCGGAGAGCCCGCGCTGCGGCGCCAGCACGCGTGGCGGCCTCGCCTGCCGCGCGCCGGCCGTGCGCGGCAAGCTGCGATGCCGCATGCACGGCGGCGCCCTAGGATCGGGTGCGCCATGGGGCAACCGCAACGCGCGCAAGCACGACGTCTTCACGCCGGAGCGGATCGCCGAGCGAAGGGCGATCCAGGAGCTACTCGACGAGGCCGGGGAGCTCTTGAAGGAACTGGACTCGAATTAAGGGAATCGGGTCATTCAGATGTTAAGCGTCGATAACACCGGCTTCGCCAGCCGAAAGGCTAGTGCGACCCGTTCGCCGGATTGGCGGCAGAGATCTGCAACCCTGCCTCCTCCAGCGCTTGGGTAATCTGCTTCGCCAGCAGCTTGGCTTCTTCGGTCCCGATCTGGGCGTCGGGATGTCCTTTGAAGAACGCGCAAATGGTGGTGGCGATGATGGTGTTCACCTGGTGCAGATCATCCATTTGAGACACACCAAATTGCCGACTGCTTCACCCGGACGGGGTGCGCGTCGGCCCGCAGAGAACGATCAGCGCAAGCCAAAGAATGACAAAATGGCCGCGATCACGACGATTAGCCCTATGAGGTAGATCAGGCCGTTCATCTCAGGTCTCCTTTGGATGGGATGATTGAATCTATCCGGGGATCGTGTCCACCCTTCGCGCTGCACTGCTCAACCAGCTCAAGCTTTTCGAGCTGAACTTCCTTCTCTATGGCCGTCAGAGAGTTGCCGATCTTATCGACAATCCTAATCAGATTGGCATTGGAGATCTTGAGGTGCTTGCGAACGGACTTGACCTGCTTCGCGTTCGCAAGATCAAGCGTTGTGCGAATGACCCGTGGCGGTCTTGAGCGCAGCATCAGAAGGTCTCCTCACCAAGGTAAGGGCGATGACGCCGCTTTGTTCCTATTTTTCCCGATCGGCACGGCCTCGACTGGCGACCAAGCGAAACGGCGACGATCGCCGTCGCTATCGACGTGGCCATCCGCGCCAGCCGAGGACGACGCCGACCGCGTCGGAAGATGGGTGTGCGCAAGCAGAAGTTGATGCTCCCGGCTGCCTCTCGGTCTTTACAGTGCAGCCCAGTTGCGCACGGATTGCCGGCTGAAACCACAATCCGGAATGAGGGGGGCGCGCTGCCGCCATTGGCGCTCCCCTCACCATCATGTAAGCCATCCAAAACCTTTTCGGGATCGAACGCTCATGGCCACCACCGACGACGCGGGCACCGGCACCCGCGTGCTGATCCTTGCACTCGTCGCGCTCGCCTGCGGCCATATGCTCTCGACCCTGCTGCGCACGATTCCGGCCGTCAGCCTCGACCTGATGGCGGCGGATTTCCATCTCGAGCCGCAGGCGCTGGCGAGCCTCACCTCGATTTATCCCTTCGCTTTCGCCGCGGCGCAGATCCCGGTCGGGGCGGCAATGGATCGCTTCGGCGTGCGACCGGTGTCGCTGAGCCTGCTGGCGGGGACCGTGCTCGGCGCGGTGGCGTCGGGGTTTGCCACCGGCCCTGCGAGCTTCGCGGTCGGGCAGTTCATGCTGGGGGTCGCCACCTCGGGCATGCTGATGTGCCCGATGACGCTGGCGGCGAAGCAATTGTCTGCGGCGCGGTTCGGGTTGTGGTCGGGCGCGATCCTCTCGATCGGCAATATCGGCATGCTGCTGTCGGCGAGCCCGCTCGCCCTCGTGGTCGACACTTGGGGTTGGCGCGCCGGGTTCTGGATGTCCGCGCTCGGCGGCGTCGCGGTCGCGCTCGCCGTGTTCGCGCTGGTGCCGCATCAGCCGGCCGAGCATAAGGACGAGTCCTCGCCGCTGTCGCAGATGATCGAGGTGCTCAGGCTCGGCCTCTCGCGGCCCTTGCGCGGCCTGATCGCGCTGGCGCTGGTATCGCTGGCGAGCTCGCTGGTGCTGCGCGGCTTGTGGGGCGGGCCGTGGCTGATGGACGTCAAGGGATTGTCGCGGGTCGAGGCCGGCAACCAGCTCGGCGCGTTCACGCTGGCCATGATCATAGGTCCGCTTGTCATCGGCGTGATCGACCGCCGGCTCGGCCGGCGTCGCGCGCTGGTGGCGGGCTCGCATATGGCCGGGGCGCTGCTGCTGGCGCTCATGGCGCTCGGAGCACCCCATTATGCGGTCTCCGTGCTATCAGGCCTACCCGTGATGCCGCCGCAATACGACCTCGTGCTGTTCGTGCTGATTGGGCTTGCGACCTCCGCCCAGCCCCTGCTGTTCGGCATGTCCCGCCAGCTCGTCGATGCGCAAGTGGCGGGCAAGGCGCTGGCCGCGATCAACCTCGCCTTCTTCCTCGGCGCAGCGCTGATGCAGTCGATGACGGGCGCGGTGGCAGCGCTCGCCGGACTCCCGGCCGTGCTGCTGTTCATGGCTGCCATGCTGGCACTCGGCGTGCTGATCTTCTTGGCTTACACCGCAACAAATTCGTAGGATGGCCAGAGCTCTTCGCGAGCCTATCATCTCCGCGGGGGAGTCGATGGGTTTCGTCGCGCTCTACCCATCCTACGAGATCGCTCGCCAAAGGAACCATTCATGCCCGTCGACACCAAAGCCGCCACCGACCGCCTCATGCGCTTCCTCGCTGTGGAGGGCGTCACCGGACAGGAGGCGGCGATAGGGCGCGAGCTCATGGCCGCGCTGAAGGAGAGCGGCGTGCCGGCGAAGGCGATCCGGCTCGATGATGCCAACACCCGCATTCCCGTTCCGACCGAGACCGGCAACCTCATCGTCGACCTGCCCGGCCGCGGCGCGCTGCACAACCAGCCGCGCATTATGTTCATGACGCACATGGACACCGTACCGCTCTGCGCCGGCGCCAAGCCAAAGAAATCGGGACGCAAGATCGTCAACGAGGCCAAGACCGCGCTCGGCGGCGACAACCGCTGCGGCTGCGGCGTGCTGGTGACGCTGGCAGCCGAGCTCGAGAAGCAGAAGCTCGATCATCCGCCGATCACGCTCTTGTTTTGCGTCCGCGAGGAGAGCGGGCTCTACGGCGCCCGCCACGTCAAGCTGGACGAGCTCGGCTCGCCGGTGATGGCCTTCAACTACGACGGCGGGGCCGCCTCCAACGTCGTCATCGGCGCCGTCGGCGCCGACCGCTGGACCGTCGAGATCTTCGGCCGCGCTTCGCATGCCGGCGTCGCGCCGGAGCGCGGCATCTCCTCGACCATGATCATGGCGCTCGCGCTCACTGAGGTGAAGGCCGGCGGCTGGTTCGGCAAGGTGGTGAAGGGCAAGGGGCAGGACAAAAAGGAAGGCACCAGCAATGTCGGCCCCGTCACCGGCGGCGAGGGCCGCCCCGCGGGCGATGCCACCAACGTCGTCACCGACTACGTTCATGTGCGTGGCGAGAGCCGCAGCCATGACGGAAAATTCTTCAAGGAGATCACCAAGGCCTACAAGGCCGCGTTCGAGAAGGCGGCCAAAAAGGTTACGAATGCGCAGGGCAAGTCCGGCAAGGTCAAGTTCAAGGCCGAGACCGACTATTATCCGTTCCGCATGAAGGACAGCCAACCCGTCATCAAGCGCGCGGTCGAGGCCGTGACCGCGGTCGGCGGCACGCCCAACGTCCGCACCGCCAATGGCGGCCTCGATGCCAATTGGATGGTCCGTCACGGCATTCCGACCGTGACCTTCGGCGCAGGCCAGAACGAGGCGCACACGGTCGACGAATGGATCAATCTCGACGAATACGACCGTGCCTGCGCACTGGCCGTGCAACTCGCGACGATGCGGTGAGTTGGATTGTAGGGTGGGTTAGCGTCAGCGTAACCCACCACCATATCCATCCACGGCAACAGAAGAGGTGGGTTACGCCAGCGTTTGCGCTTCGCGCAACCGCTAGCTAACCCACCCTACGAACCAAAAGAAAAGCAGGGAGGCACCATGCCGCGCATCGCCAATATCGAGACCGGCCTCTACCGGATCCCCCTCCCCGTCACGCTGTCGGATTCCACCCATGGCGAGATCACGGCGTTCGAGCTGATCACCTGCCGCATCCGCGATGCCGATGGTGCCGAGGGTGTCGGCTACACCTATACGGTGGGACGCAACGGCGGGGCGACGGCGGACATTCTCAAGCGCGAGATCCCGCCGCTGATCGAAGGACGCGAGGCCGACGACACCGAGGCGATCTGGCAGCAGGTCTGGTGGGCACTGCACTATGGCGGCCGCGGCGGGCCGGTGGTGCTGGCGCTCTCCGCACTTGACATCGCGCTGTGGGATTTGAAGGCGCGGCGCGCCAAGCTGCCGCTGTACCGATTGCTCGGCGGCTTCGACGGACGGGTGCCATGCTATGCCGGCGGCATCGACCTCGATCTCTCCGTGGATGAGCTGCTCGCGCAGACCGACGGCAATCTCGCGAAGGGCTTTCGCGCCATCAAGATGAAGGTCGGCCGGCCCGACCTGAAAGCCGACGTCGCGAAGGTCTCCGCGATGCGGCAGCATCTCGGCGACGGCTTTCCGCTGATGGCGGATGCCAACATGAAGTGGACGGTCGAGGAAGCAATCCGCGCGGCACGTGCTTTCGTTCCTTACGACCTCACCTGGCTGGAAGAGCCGATCATCCCTGACGACGTCGCCGGCCACGCGCGCATCATGCAGGCCGGCGGCGTGCCGATCGCGGCGGGCGAGAATCTGCGCTCGCTGTGGGAGTTCAAGAACTACATCGCATCCAGCGCGGTGTCCTATCCCGAGCCCGACGTCACCAATTGCGGCGGCGTTTCCGCCTTCATGAAGATCGCGCGGCTGGCGGAAGCCTTCAACCTGCCCGTCACCAGCCACGGCGCCCACGACATCACAGTGCACTTGCTCGCGGCCTGCCCGAACCGCTCCTTTCTGGAGGCACACGGCTTTGGGCTGGACAAATACATCGAACATCCGCTGGTGCTCGAGGACGGCAAGGCGCTGGCGCCCGACCGGCCCGGCCATGGCATCAGCTTCGACTGGAACGGGCTGGCGAAGCTGGTGGGGTAGAGAGATGCGACAACAAGCGAGGTGCGCCCCCTCTCCCGCTTGCGGGAGAGGGTTGGGGAGAGGGTGTCTCCGCAGTGAGACTCCCAATGACGATCCAGCCCTCTCCCGGCCTCTCCCGCAAGCGGGAGAGGTGAAGGGGAGCACGCGGCGCCATTTGTCTGCACCAACGACTCATCGCTGCACACCGGACATTCCAAGGCGCTTGGTGCAAGGCACCGATAATCCGTTATGGTGACGACAACCGACACCTTGCGAGAGAGAGCGTTGCCTTGACACCTGAGCTGCACCAGAAGCTGACCGCGTGGCGCCGGCACCTTCATGCCCACCCGGAGCTGTCGCTCCAGGAGAAGGAGACTGCCGCCTTCGTGCAGGACAGGCTCACCGAGCTCGGCATTCCGTTCGAGGCCGGTATCGGCGGCCACGGCATCGTCGCGACCTTGACGCGCGGGCATGCGCAAAGCCGCGTCGGCTTGCGTGCCGACATGGACGCGCTGCCGATCACCGAGGACACCGGCCTGCCCTATTCGTCCAAGACGCCAGGCGTGATGCATGCCTGCGGCCACGATGGCCACACCGCCGCGCTGCTCGGCGCTGCCGCACTGCTCGCCACTGATACCAGCTGGAGCGGCACGGTCGATCTCATCTTTCAGCCGGCGGAGGAAGGTTTTGGCGGCTCGCGCGCGATGGTCGCGGCCGGGCTATTCGACCGCTTTCCGATGCAGCGCGTGTTCGGCTTCCACAATTGGCCCGGCCTTGCCGCCGGCACCATTGCCGTGCACGACGGCGTCGTCATGGCCTCCGGCGGACGCATCACCATTACCATCGAGGGCCATGCGGGCCACGCCGGCATGCCGCACCTGACGCGCGATCCGGTGATGGTGGCCGGCCATCTGATCGTGGCGATGCAATCGATCGTGGCGCGCGGCGTCGATCCGCTCGACACCGCCGTGCTGTCGCTCTCCACCATCGAAGGCGGCACCGCGCCGAACCAGATCGCCGGACGCGTCACCATCCGCGGCACGCTGCGCTACCACCGCGAAGCGGTCAAGGACGTCATCCTCGACGGCATCGAGCGGACCTGTGCCGGAATCGCGACCAGCTTCGGCGTCAAGGTCACGCCCGAGATCGTCTGGGGGGTGGGCGTGGTGGTCAACACGCCTGATGAGGCGGACCTCGCGCGCATCGCTGCGGAAAAAGTCCGGGCGCCCGTGCGGCGCGACCTCGCGCCCAGCATGGCCGGCGAGGATTTTGCGCATTATCTCCAGCAGCGGCCGGGCGCCTTCGTCTGGATCGGCAATGGTGAATTGCGTGACGGTGCCGAGCTGCACGGCCCGCGCTACGACTTCAACGACGCCATCTTACCCGTGGCGTCGAGCTGGATGGCCGAGGTGGCCAAGGCGGCGCTGGCGTCGAACTGATCTACGCCCGCCACGCCGACAGCAACATATCTTGCGGACGAACGTTGCCTCCAACAAGGCGCGGCCTCCCGCCGCGCTCAACGGATGGCAGATCGATGGCGCGCGTTCTGATCGGAACTTCGGGCTGGCATTACGATTCCTGGCGTGGCCCGTTCTTTCCGGAGGGCGTGACGCTGAAGCAGCAGCTCAGCTACTACGCCGGACAGTTCGACACCACGGAGCTGAACGGCGTGTTCTACCGCACGCCGACGCCCGAAGCGGTGACGGGATGGCGCAAGCAGACCGGGCGGGATTTCGTCTTCGCCTGGAAGGCCTCGAAATTCATCACGCATTGGAAGCGCCTGTCGGAGCGCTCCGTCAACAGCCTCGAGCTGCTGGAGGACCGCATCTCCAGGCTCGGCGGCAAGGCCGGCCCGATCCTGTTCCAGCTGCCGCCGCAGTTCGAGGCGAACCCAGATCGCCTTGCATCCTTCTTCAAGCTGCTGTCGCGGAAGCGGCGTTACAGCTTCGAATTCCGGCATCCGAGCTGGTATCAGCCGCGCATCCTGCGCATGCTGGCGGACGAGAACATCTCGCTCTGCCTGTCCGACCATCACGACGCGCCGGCGCCGTGGAAGCGCACCGCGGATTTCGTCTATGTGCGCGGGCATGGGCCGAGCGGGCGCTATCACGGTCACTATACGAAATCCGCGCTGGCGCAATGGGCCAAGCGCATCAAGTCCTGGAAGCGGCAGGGCTGCGACGTCTACGTCTATTTCGACAACGACCAGAAGAGCGCCGCCCCAGCCGACGCACTGGCGCTGAAGCGGCTGCTGCGATCCTAGATGATGCCGCCCCGCCGAAGCGCCGCGATCTCCGCTTCGTCATAGCCGAGCTCTTTGAGGACGAGATCAGTGTGCTCGCCGAGCGTCGGCGGGCGGCTTGCGATTTCGCCCGGCGTTTCCGACAGCCGGACCGCCGCCCGTGTCACCGGGGCCGGGCTCGGCAGGCCGGGATAGTCGACGTCCTGCATGAAGCCGGCGGCACGAATGTGCGGATGATCCAGCGCCTGTTGCGGCGAGAGCACGGGGCCGGTCGGAATCATGGCCTGGCCCAGCGTATCGACGGCCTCCTGCGTGGTACGCTCGGCGCACCAGCGCGCCATCCGCTCGCTGATGATGCGGCCGTTGTTGCCGCGGCTGATATCGTCGGCAAAGCGCGGATCGTTCAGCCATACGTCCTCCTCGCCCATCAACCGCGCCCAGCGCTTGAACAGCGGATGGCCCGTGACCTGGCACAGCACCCAGCCGTCCCTGGTGCGGTAGATGTCGGCGGGCGCCGCGGTCTGGCCGAGATTGCCGGTCGGCACGCGGTTGACGTTGATCAGCGCCTGCTCGATCAGCGTCGCGTTGGTGAAGGACAACGCGGTTGCAAGCAGCGCGCCCTCCACGATTTGTCCGCGTCCGGACTTGCCGCGCTCGATCAGGGCTGCGAGCGTGCCGAACGCGCAATGCAGCGCGGTGCCGAAATCGACCCAGTTCACCGCGGCGCGGTACGGCGGATCGCCTGCGCCCGTCATGTACACCGAGCCGGACATCACCTGCCCGACACCGTCGAAGCCGACGCGGTCGGACCAGGGGCCGGGCCCACCGAACGCGGTCGCCGTGGTCAGGATGATGTCGGGCTTGATCGTCTTCAGAGATTCGTAGTCGAGCTTCATCGCGCGCAGGGTCTGCGGCGGCAGGTTGGCGACGACGACGTCCGCGGTCGCCACCAGGCGGCGCATCACCTCCTGCCCTTCCGGCTTCATCGGATCGAGCGTGACGCACTTCTTGTTGCGGTTGACCTGGAGAAACAGCGCGCCTTCGCCGTTTTCGCCGACCGGCGCCACGAAGCGGTCCTCGCTGCCGTCGCGCTTCTCGACGCGAATGACCTCGGCGCCGAACTCGGCCAGCAGCGTCGCGCAATAGGGCCCGGCGATATAGCGCCCGAAATCGAGCACACGCACGCCCTCCAAGACTCCTCCCATCGATCCCTTCCCTGTTGTTTGTTGCAGATTACAGGGAAAGGCTGCCGGGGCAAGCTGGGAAGCGGAAGGCACATGCGGCTTTCGTCATCGCATCGCGAACAGCTCCTGATGAAACCGCAGTTCGACAGGAAAGCCGTGCGCACGGAAGTCCCGCCTGAGCGCCTCTCCGAAAGCCGCCGGACCGCAAAACCAGATGCTCGCCTCGCGCCATTGCGGTACGGCTTCGCGAATGCGGTCGCCGGTCAAGCGGCCATCACGGGCGTCGATGAGAACGTGGAGACGAACATCTGCCGAGCGTGCATCTGCCGCAAGCTTGCCGAGGGCTTCTTCATCCACATCAGCGGTGGTGTGGAAGAGATCCACCGCCTGCGCGACAGAGCAGCCGGCAACGTTCTTCATGGCCGCCTGTTTCATGCGGGCAACGAAGGGCGTGATGCCGATACCGCCGCCGATCCAGATCTGATGCGAGCAATCGTCGTCGAAGGTGAAGCAGCCATAGGGCCCTTCCACCTTCACCTCCTGCCCGACACGGAGCTTGTCCCGCAGCCGGCTGGTGTGGTCGCCAAGTTCCTTGGTGATGAATATGATTCTGGGGTCTGCAGCGTTCCACCCGGAGGCGATCGTGTAGGGATGCGCGCCCTCGGAGAGGTCGGACGTGGCGAATGCGAACTGGCCCGGCCTATGCCCCGGCCAGCCATGGGGCACCTGGATCTCGGTCTCGATTGCTCTGACGCCGGGATAATATTTGAGCGAGGTGATCCTGCCCTGGACCTGGCGTTGGGCGCCAATGCGTCGCAACAGCGTCACGGCCGCCGCCCACGTTCCGACGGCAAGCAGCGCCGCGACGATCCAGCCGAGCGGCGACATCCAGTAGCTGAACTTGATCAGCGTCACCGCATGAAAGACCAGGATCAGATATGCGACGGCGAGGAACCGGTGCGTCTTGTAGAACAGCCGATAGGGAAACATCTGGATGAGCGCCAAAGCGATCAGCACCACGGTGCCGTAGAAGGCCCATTCGCCCAGCCCCTCCGCCGCTCCATGCAGGCCGTTGAAGAAAGCCTCGATGGGATTGTCGATGGCGGGCCTTGGTCCACGCTGCGGTCGGGTCAGCACCCCCCAACCGACCGCCCATTTCGGACCATTGGCCCAGAGCCAATGGGCAACTGCCGTTACGAGGGCCGCGATCCCGAACCATTTGTGCAAGCGGTACATCTTGTCGAGACCGCCCAGCCACGGCTCAGGCCAACGCGGTCGTAGCGCGAGGATCATCGCCATGCTCATGCAACCGATGGCAAGGACGCCGCTCAACTGGACCATCCTCTCGCGAAGCGGGAAGAAGGGGCCCGGGCCAAATGGCTGCGGCTCCGCAATCAGCCACAGCAGGACGAGAACCACCAGACTGCCCCAAAATGCGCGCTTGAGCTTCTGCATGTCGCCCTTCCCTCACGAGTTGCCCAGCTTGAGCCAATCGCGCTGCGTTGCATTGAGCTGACTCAAAGCTCGTTCATGATGGGCTGCATTGGCCGACGACGATCTGGCGCCTGGCTCCCCGCGCATCCTGCGTCGTGGGGCCGCAGCTCGTTCAGCTCGCGACTTTGCTCCAGCACAAACTCCCGTTCGTCGTGAATCCCCATCTGGATGCAGAAGCTCTCCGGAGGAAATCCATGATGATCCCGACCAAATCGTTCGCGCTGACCGCCCTCGCGCTCTGTCTTGCCCTTGGACAGCCGGCCCTCGCCGCCGGGCCACACGCGCACGAAGGACCAACCGCGACCGCCCGGCCGCAGCTCGACCACGGCAAGAAGTGGCCGACCGACGATGTCCTGCGGCGCGGCATGAACGACATCGCTCTCGCGATGAGGCAATCGCTGGCGCCCATTCACGGCAATGTGTTTACGCCTGCGCAATATGAGGCTCTGGCCGCGCGAATCCAGGCGCAGGTCGATGACGTCGTGGCAAAGTGCAAGCTGCCCGAGCAGGCCGATCAGCAGCTCCATCTCGTTCTCGAGCAGATCATCGACGGTGCGGCCAAGATGAAGAGCGGCACAGGCCGCGATCAGGGAGCCGTGAAGATCGTGCGGGCGCTCGCTCAATACGGCCGGTATTTCGACCACGCCGGCTGGCGACCGCTGGAACACTGAGATCGATTGACGGTTATGCGGCGACGGCCTCGTAGATATCCTCCTCCTGGGCCGTGTGCATGCGCACCAGCGTTTCGATCGCCTCGATCACGCGCTGGGCGTCGCGAATGAGGTAGCGGTCGATTTTCTCCGACGGCAGATCCTCCGCGATCCGGGCGAGCAGCCGCGCGAGATGCAATATCTCGCGATGCGCACGGCTCATGGCAGCGAGCCCGTGGCGGTCGCGCAGCACCTCCGTGAGCTTCGGATAGACGCTGTCCTCGTCCTCACGCTCGTGCAGCACGACGCTGCCCTGCACCAGCCGGTGGGCTTCATCAATCAAGGCAGCGGCGGATTCGGGCGCCGCATCGTCCAGCGCATCGACGATGTGGCGCAAGCGGTCGAGATCCCTCAGCAGGGCCTGATGATCGTGATGCAACGTCAGCCCCTGCTCCGCCGTGAGACGCGGTCCACCGCTGACCAGGGGTGGATTGAGCGCTCGCAGCGCGTTCAAAATGACGGCGACATCGATCACCTCCTGAACGATCGCGGCGGGCACGGGAGCTAACCAGCCGAGGCTGGCGGCGGCCATTGCCACCAACGACAATCCCATCCCGACGAAGATGCTTTGCAGGGCAATGCGCCGCGCACGCTGCGCGATGATGATCGCTTCGCCGACCCGATCGAGCCGATCCGTCAGAATCACCACATCCGCCGCCTCCGAGGAGGCACTGGCCCCGCGCGCGCCGAGCGCCACCCCGGTGTCGGCCACGGCCAGCGCGGGGGCGTCATTGATGCCGTCGCCGACCATGATGGTCGGATGCAGCCGCTGCTCGCTCCGCACCGCTTCGACCTTGTCCGAGGGAACGCGATCGGCCAGCACGGCATCGAGGTCGAGCGCGGCTCCGATGGCCTGCGCCGCGGCGGCGCGATCACCGGTCACCATCACCATGCGTGCGATGCCGGCATCGCGCAGCAGCCTGATCGCCCGCGGTGTATCGGCACGCAGTTCGTCGGCAAGCAGCAACGCGCCGACGAGGCGGCCGTCCACCGCGACAAAGACGATCAGCGCCGAGCGCCACGAGGCACGTCGGATCGCCCGCAACTCCCATGGCGAGAGCTCGGCACGCGAGAGAAGCATCTCTCGCGAGCCCGCCGCCACATGCCGTCCATCGATCTGGCCGCTGAGGCCGGACCCCATGGTCTCCTTGACGTGCTGCGGCGGCTTCAGCTGGAGCCCTTGCGCGAGGGCCGCAGCGACAACCGCCTTCGCAAGCACGTGATGCGACGCCTGCTCGAGCGAGGCCCCGAGCGCGAGCACCTCAGCCGGATCCTCGCCCGGCGCCACTTCCACGGACAATAACCGCGCCCCGCCTACAGTCAGGGTCCCGGTCTTGTCGAATAGCACCGTGTGCGCACGGGCGAGCGCCTCCAGCGCCCTTCCGCCCTTGACCAGGATGCCGCGGCGGGCCGCTCGCGCCACCCCGGCGATGAAGGCGACGGGCGCGGCCAGGATCAGGGGGCAAGGCGTCGCCGCCACCAGCACGGCAAGGCTGCGGGTCACGTCACCGGAGATGTGCCAGGCCACGAAGGCGACGACGAGCGTTACCGGCAGAAAGATCAGCGCATATTGATCGGCCAACCGCACAAAGGGCGCTCTAGCCGTTTGCGCCGCAGTCACCATGCGCACGATGCCCGCGTAGGTACTCTCGCTGGCCGGCGCGGTCACGGTCAGCTGGAAGGTCTCACCCGCATTCAGAGAACCGGAAAGAACGGCGCTTCCGCGCGTCTTCTCCACCGGGATCGGCTCGCCCGTCACCGCGGACTCGTCGATCGTGGCAAAAGCCGACGCAACGACCCCGTCGACCGGCACGATCTCGCCGGCCTTGACCAGAAGCTCTTCGCCGACCGCGACAGCCTCGACCGGAACATCCTCGATCCGCTCGCCGGACTTGCGATGGACCTGCCGTGGCGCCCGATCGACCAGGGACCTAAGATCATGCTCGGCCCGTGCGATCGCGATCTCCTCCAGCACGTTGCCGCCGGAATACATCAGCGCGACCACGGCGCCTGCGAGCGGCTGTCCGAGCGCCAGCGCCGCACTCATGGACAGCAGCGCGATCGCGTCCACGCCGAGGCGGCCTCGCAGCAGATCCTGGACGATCGAGACCGCCAACCCCACGATCACGGGCGCCGTGCCGAGCGCCCAGGCGACATCGGCGAGATCGGGCCGGCCCGCGGCTCGCGTGACAATACCGGCAGTCAGCCCCGCGATTGCGATCGCAACCAGAGCCCATCGCAGCACCCGATCAAACGACATGGCTTGGCGCGCCGCCCTTCGGTTCGGCTCAATGCTGTGGCGCGACGGCGCTCTTGTTCCTGTGCATGAACGTCATCATCTCCTCAAGCGTGAGCTTGCCGTCCTTGTCGCGATCCATGGCCTTGAAAAGGCGTTCGTGAGCGGCCTGAAATTCGGGCAACGCCACGGTCCCGTCGCCATCCGCATCCATCAGCGCGAAGATGATACGGAAGGCAACCGGCGGCTCCATGGCGTCACCGCCCATCGCGCCATGCCCCTTCATTCGTTGTCCCATCATGCCGCGCCCCATCATTCCCATCATGTCTCCACCGCGCGGCGGGCTCTGCCGCTCGGCGGATGGGCTCGCAGGAGAGCTCGACTGCGACGACGCCGCCTGCCCTTCTGCGGGATGATGGTCTTGATGGTCCGCTGGCGATTGAGCCAAACCCGGCTGGGCCAAGGTCACAAACAGTAACGCTGCAGCAATGGTTCGACCTAGCATAGCGCGTCCTCCGACTTTGACGTGGGCCTCCGAAGGTGTCGCACTTCACCGAATTTATCTTGAGCCAAGTCAAGAAAGCGCATTTTGCCCAATGGCTTTTCGGCGCGGATAAGGCGCCGAATTCAGCCGAGGCAGAGTTTTTTGCGACCTAGCCGCCGTCCCTGCGGGCGCAGCCGATCGCCTCGGTCAGCACCTTGCGGTCGCCGATGTGATTGGCGAGCAGCAGGATCAGCCGGGCGTTCATGCGCAGCGCCTGCTCCTCGTCGAGGTCGCGCTGGCTGTTGATCAGCTCGGCATAGAAATCGTCGGGGTCAGCGATGTTCGGCGACAAACTGAGCATCATGCCGCAAGCTCCGTCCGGTCGGCGGTGTCGTGGCCGGCGGCGCGCAGCACCGCCTGTGTGATCCTGGCCTCGTCGAAACCGCTCCAGCGCGCGGCGACATATTGATCGGGGCGGAACAGATAGGTGGTTCCGGGCGCAGCGCCGTAACGCTCCGCAAGAAGACCGGTGGGATCCTCGATGTCGCGGCCCACGAGAATGAGCTTCGCCGTGAACGGCCCGACCGCGATCTCGGTCTTGTCGCTCACCTTGCCGAAGGCCACGACCGTGAAGCCGTCGCCGAGACAATGCAGGAACCAGGCTGGCTTGCCGTCCACCGCGATTGGCGCATCCGCCGCATTCGTGCCGGGCCGCATGCCTCCCGGCACCGCGTCCTGGTCCGGCGTGTTGAGCGCCGACGTCAAATAGGGGGTCGGGGTCGACAGCCGTCCGCTGTTGACCAGCGGCCGGGCGAAGCCGTGATGGCGGGCGAGCTCCAGCACCGCGTCGCGGAAATAGCGGCTCGGTTTGGTCTTCGGGGTGATGAAGTCGGTGGCCCGCGTCGAGTTCAGGATGTTGTCGTCCGCGGCATAGGCACGCTCCTCGTGATAGCTGTCGAGCAGGGCTTCCGAGGCTTCGCCGCGCAGCACCATCGCGAGCTTCCAGGCGAGATTGTCGATGTCCTGCACGCCGGTGTTGGCGCCGCGTGCGCCGAACGGCGAGACCTGATGCGCGGCATCGCCGGCGAACAGCACCCTGCCTTGCCGGAAATTATCGATGCGCCGGCAGGCGAACTGATAGATCGAGACCCATTCGAGCGTGAACTCGGTGTCCTCGCCGAGCATGGCGCGAATGCGCGGGATCACCCGCTCGGGCCGCTTTTCCTCATCGGGATTGGCCTCCCAGCCAAGCTGGAAGTCGATGCGCCAGATGTTGTCGGCCTGCCGGTGCAGCAGCACGGACTGGCCGGGGTGGAACGGCGGGTCGAACCAGAACCAGCGCTCGGTCGGGAAATCCGCCTTCATGGCGACGTCGGCGATCAGGAAGCGATCCTGGAAGAACTGCCCGGTGAACTCGGCGCCCACCATCTTGCGCACGTCGGAATTGGCGCCATCGCAGGCGATCACCCATTGCGCCTCCATGGTGAAGATGCCGTCGGGCGTTTCCACCGCCAAGGTCGCGTGGTCGGCGGCCTGCTTGAGGCTGATGAGGCGGTGCTTCCAGCGCAGCTCGATCAGCGGATTGGCCCCGCATTGAGCGACCAGCATCTCCTCCAGATGATATTGCTGCAGGTTGATCATGGCCGGCCATTGATGGTCGGCCTCGGGCAGCAGATTGAACTGGTAGGACAGCTCGTCCCGGAAGAACACCTTCCCGACATTCCAGCTGACGCCGCGCTCGACCATCGGCGCCGCGCAACCGAGGCGGTCCCATATCTCGAGCGGACGCTTGGCGTAGCAGACTGCGCGCGAGCCGATCGAGACGGTGTCGTTGTCGTCGAGCACCACGACGGGCTGGCCGCGTGCCGCGCAGTCGAGCGCCGCGGTCAGGCCGATGGGGCCTGCGCCGATCACCACGACCGGATGCCGCTTCACGATTCCCTCGACCTGCTCCTGGGACCGGCGATAGCCGAACTTCGGATAGATGTAGCTCATGTTCGCTTCCTGATGCACGGGTCCGGGATCAATGCGCGTCCGCGAATTCCTTCTCGTGCATCCAGGCGGTGTGGCGCGGCGGACGCTTGGTGCGCGACCATTCCTCGACCATCTCGTGGGCGACCGACTTCATGCGCTCGATCTGCTCGGGGGTCGCGGTCCAGGCCGCGATCTCCAGGCGATGGCCGCTGGGATCGCGGAAATAGATCGACTTGAAGATAGTGTGGTCGGTGACGCCGACGACGTCGAGCCCGGCGGCCTCCGCGCGCGCCTTGGCCTCGTCGAGCTCGGCGAGATCCTTGACCTGGAAGGCGATGTGCTGGGTCCAGTCCGGCGTGTTGGGATCGCGGCCCATCGGCGGCGAGTTCGGCAGCTCGAAGAAGGCGAGGATGTTGCCGTTCCCGGCATCGAGGAAGATGTGCATGTAGGGATCCGGCGCCTTCGTCGACGGCACCCGGTCCTCGGCAATGGCGCCGAGCAGATCCATGTTCATGACCTTCTTGTAGAACTCGACGGTGGCCTTGGCGTCGACACAGCGATAGGCGACGTGATGGATCTTCTCGATTTTCATGATGTCTCGCTCCCTGGACTTGCCGTTGCGAAATTGGTATCAGATGTTACTATTTCTTGGATTTGATCTGGATCAACCGGCTCGGAAGAATCCGCCGGGTGGAGCTGCGGCGCGGAAATGGTGTGATGGGACGTTCGGAGACGGCGCGTGGCCGGGAGGCGACCGAGCGCATGACGGCGCAGGAAGGTAGCCAGCTCGACCTGCAGCAGTATTTTCCGTACCGGCTGGCGCGCCTCGCCGAACAGGTGTCGCTGGCCGTTGCCGAAGTCTATTCCGAACGCTTTGCACTGACGCGGCAGGAATGGCGGGTGCTTGCGATCCTCGGCCTACGGACGGAAATCGCGACCAAGGAGATCGGTCCGCTGACGACGCTCGACAAGATGCAAGTCAGCCGCGCCGTCCAGGGCCTTCAGTCGCGCGGCATCGCGAGCCGCAAGCATCATCCGGACGATCGGCGCGAGCTGATCGTCGCGCTGACCCCGGCCGGCCGCGCGCTCTATCGCAAGATCGTGCCTTTCGCACTGGCGCGGGAGACGGAGCTGCTCGGCGTGCTGACCGCCGAGGAGGTGGAGGTGCTCGACCGGGCGATGCACAAGCTATCGGCAGCGTTGAGCTAGCCGGTCCTTTGGCCGACGTCATGATCAGCGCCCGGCCGCAATCCGGCGCGGAGAAGCGCGATGGACATGATGCCTTGCGCACTGCGACCAAACGTCAAAGGCACGCAGCTCCAGACTTGAAGTCGTCGCCGCCCATCCTAATTCAGACGCTGCCGGGCCGCGTGTTCGGCGAAACGAAACTCATACAGAGGATGGAAGAGCCCGCGCTCGCGGGCGCGTATTCGAGGGAAGTCACATGAGAAAGCTTGCTCTTGCAATCGCCGCGGCAGCAACGCTCCTCATCGGAACGATTGCGCCGGCTTCGGCCCACTGGCGGGGCCATCATCATTGGGGCGGCCCGGGCATAGGTCCAGCCGTCGCGCTCGGCCTGTTCACGGGAGCATTGGCCGCCGCGACCGCCCCGCCGGTGTACTACGCGCCGGTCTACGGGCCGCCGGGGTATCATTATGGACCCCGGTACTATCGGACTGTGCGCTATTATCCACCCGCCTACCCCTATTGGTACGCCTGGTGACGGGACAAGGCCCGGCTCCGGCCGGGCCCTGTCGGCGCGTGTCCCTACGTGCGGAGACACCGGGAACGGAAGGCAGGAGGAAAAGTTCTGTCGATACGACGCAGGTCCGGACGCGTCCCGGGCCCTGATCGCGCGCGCAACATGCGCCTCGACGCGACCCGCCGGCGCAAACAGCATCGGATCTGCTCTCGCATGAACAAGAATGTCCGCTTCAATCTCGGATATGCCGTTGCCGCAATCTTCGCGGTGTTCTTGATCCAGCATCTCATCTCCACGGCCAGCCAGATCGCCGTGATTCCCTACAGCGAATATCAGCAATTGCTGCGCCAGGGGAAGGTCGACACTGTCGGCATTTCCGACCGGACCCTGCAAGGCACGCTGAAGGAGCCGCTCGCCGGCGGACAGAAGCAATTCGTCACCACGCGGGTCGACCAGGATGTCGCGCAGGAGCTGGAGAAACACAATGTCCGCTTCACCGGACAGATTGAAAGCACGTTCCTGCGTGACCTCCTGTCGTGGGTTATGCCCGTGCTGCTGTTCTTCGGCCTGTGGTGGTACATCGGCCGCCGCATGGCGGAGGGCGGCGGCATCGGCGGTGGGCTGATGGCGATCGGCAAGAGCAAGGCCAAGGTCTATGTCGAGTCCAACACCGGCGTCACCTTTGCCGACGTCGCAGGGGTCGACGAAGCCAAGGACGAGCTTCGCGAGGTGGTCGATTTCCTGAAGAACCCCACCGATTATGGCCGACTTGGCGGCCGCATGCCGAAAGGCGTGCTGCTGGTCGGCCCGCCGGGCACAGGCAAGACCCTGCTGGCCAAGGCTGTCGCGGGCGAAGCCAGAGTGCCGTTCTTCTCGATCTCCGGTTCGGAGTTCGTCGAGATGTTCGTCGGCGTCGGCGCGGCGCGGGTGCGGGACCTGTTCAAGCAGGCGCACGAAAAGGCGCCGGCGATCATCTTCATCGACGAGCTCGACGCGCTTGGCCGCGCCCGCGGCATCGGCCCCTTCGCCGGCGGCCACGACGAGAAGGAGCAGACGCTCAACCAGCTGCTGGTCGAGCTCGACGGCTTCGATTCCCGCTCCGGACTCGTCATCCTCGCCGCCACCAACAGGCCGGAAATCCTCGACCCCGCCCTGCTCCGCGCCGGCCGCTTCGACCGGCAGGTGCTGGTCGACCGCCCCGACAAGAAGGGCCGCATCGAGATCCTCAAGGTCCACATGAAGAAGGTGCGCCTCGCCGAGCATGTCGAGGCGGAGACGGTCGCAGCCCTGACCCCCGGCTTTACCGGCGCGGACCTCGCCAATCTCGTCAACGAAGCCGCGCTTCTGGCGACCCGCCGCGGGGCCGACGCGGTGAGCATGAGCGACTTCAACAATGCGGTCGAGCGCATGGTCGCAGGCCTCGAGAAGCGCAACCGCCTGCTCAATGCCAAAGAGCGCGAGATCGTGGCCTATCACGAGATGGGACACGCTTTGGTCGCGCTTTCGCTGCCCGGGACCGACCCCGTGCACAAGGTGTCGATCATTCCGCGCGGCGTGGGGGCGCTCGGATACACCATCCAGAGACCGATCGAGGACCGCTTCCTGATGACGAAGGAGGAACTGGAGAACAAGATGGCGGTGCTGCTCGGCGGGCGCGCGGCCGAGCTGATCGTGTTCGGGCATTTGTCGACTGGTGCGGCCGACGACCTGCGCCGGGTGACCGACATCGCGCGCAGCATGGTGACGCGTTACGGCATGTCCGAGAAGCTCGGCAGTGTCGCCTATGAGCGTGATCCCGGCAATTTCCTCGCCGGCGCGGACCGCCCCTACCCGGGCCGCGAGCGCGACTATGCGGAAGAGACCGCGGCTGCGGTCGACCAGGAGGTGAAGGCCATCGTCGACCAAGTCTTCCAGCGCACCCAGGGCATCCTGAAGACGCGGCGGCCGATCCTGGACCGTGCCGCAAAGAAGCTCCTGGAGAAGGAAACCCTGGAGCAGAGCGATATCGATGCGCTGATCCAGGAAATGCCGAAGGACGGATTGCGGGCGATCTGAGCGTCGCGACGGGCGCGGGCATTCGACGCCTCATGCGCGAGACCGGCCTCTACACGGCCCGCTTCCGCCTGAGTTCCGCCGGAAGTTCGATCATCTTCCGGCTTGACGGCGAACCGTTCGAGATCATCGGCAAAGGCAAGTCTTCGCTGCTGGGCGCCTCCATTCCCATGCCGGAATCTCCATTCCTGGCGCGCCATTCGATGAAGAGGTGACCGGCGACCAACATCACGCCGGCGCACAACAGCGCGAGAGCCGCGCTGACGAGATCACGATAATTGTCCATCCCTCAAACCAACCATAGGTGCCGTCGGGCGCCCCCGGCTGCTCGCTGAGCACACGCAAACCGCCGGCTGCATGGACGAAGGTAGAATGAAGACGCCGCGGTTCAAGGGACGGTCTGAGCGCGCACCTCAGTGAAAATCGCCGCGGCATGCGATTGCCCTGCCGGCTCGGCGGTCGTTCACACCGGAACATTCCGCTCATTGTCAAATTCTTAATGGCACCACTGGCCTGAGAGCGTCTGGGTGCCTGGCTGGGCTCAGCGGATCAGGCGATCGGTGGTTCTGACCAACTTGCTCTCTGGAGGATTTGGACATGAGAAGGACCTGTACCCAAACAGTGCGGCCTGCAGACGCGACGCGCTCGTTGCTTCAGGCAGCAGGCGCAGCGGCTCTGCGCAAGAATGGTGTCGAGGAGCAATGAGCGATGCTAGCGCTCTCGTCGCTTCCTGCGATCCATTCCGAACGCGGGCTGTCCCGCTATCTGAACGAGATCCATCGATTTCCGTTGCTCGAGGCTCCGGAGGAAATTGAATATGCTCGCCGCCTGCGTGATTGCGGCGACCCCGAGGCGGCCTACCGCCTGGTGACCAGCCACCTGCGGCTGGCGGCGAAAATAGCGCTTCAACATCGGCGCTATGGCCTCGCCATCGCCGACCTCATCTCCGAAGCCAATGTCGGGCTGATGTTGGCTGTCAAGCGGTTCGATCCGGAGAAAGGCTTTCGGCTCGCAACTTATGCGAATTGGTGGATCAAGGCGGCCGTGCAGGAGTACATCCTCAGATCTTGGTCGCTCGTCAAGCTCGGCACCACCGCGGCGCAGAAGAAGCTGTTCTTCAACCTGCGCAAGCTGAAGAGCAGGCTCGGCGTCCCGGAGGATGGCGATCTGCGCACCGATCAGCTCAAGCAAATCGCGGGCTGCCTCAACGTGAGAGAAGGCGACGTGATCGAGATGGACGGCCGGCTGCGCGGCGACATCTCCCTGAACGTGCCGCTCAGCGCCGATACCGAGGGGGACGAGTGGCAGGATCGTCTCGTGGATCCCTCCCCCGATCCCGAAAGCCTGCTGCTGGAGGCGAGCGATCGTGAACGAGAGAAGACCGCCCTCGCCGAAGCCCTTGCCGCACTGTCGCCCCGCGAGCACAGCATCATCAGGGCACGATATCTGGACGAGCCGCACAAGACGCTGGAGGACCTTGCCGGTCAGTTCGGCATCTCGCGCGAGCGTATCCGACAGATCGAGCAGCGCGCGCTGCAACGGATCAAGGCGAAGGTCTGCGCCCGCCTCACCGATCCGGGCTCTGCGGCCATCACCGTGGCCCGGTGAGAACCAGAACCGCTGATCGGCCGGAAGGCCGATCAGCACCCGGTGCAGATGTCGGGGACAATGCGCTCGGCCGAAAAGTCGGCGCTCTTGCGCTCGATGCGGCGCGGCTTCTCAGTGTCGGTGCGTGAGGTCGCACCGGAGCTTGTCGCGAGCTGCCGGGCGGGCGCTGCCGAGCTCCGTACCTCTCCGCGCGGAAAGTCCGTCTCCCTGGCCTGGAGTACATTTGCCATTCCCAACAAGGCGACGGCAACAACGATGCCTCTCATCTCTCGTCACCTCCTTTCGCTTGAGCATGCGAACCGCTGCGTAGCCATGCTGCATGAGCATAACGGATGACCGTCGCGTTCGTTCGATGCTCGCGCCTCGGCTAGTCGGTTCAAGGCAACGGACCTCCGCAGACAGCGGAGCGGCGCGCGGCCGCTCCGACGCCTCAGCTCATGGCAGGCTGCGGCCGACCATGCTCGTGCGGGGTAGCGTCGAGACGGATACCCGATGGCCCAAGAACCGGCGACAGCAACGTATCCACCTTCATAGTGGCGTTGGCCCGCTCCCAATTCGACCACGGCATCGTGTCCAGGTATGGGATCGGCGGCAACCTCAACCGTTCGAAAGTGTCTGCTGCATTGGCTCCAGAGTCGGGACTCTCGGCGCCATGGGCCGCAACGGGCACGAGAGAGAGGCTGGCGGCAACGGCCAAGGCCGCGAGGTGCCGCGCCATTTGCGTGTTCTCCGCGCGAGCGGAGAAAGTACGATGCTTGATCATCTCATTCTCCAATCGTTCGAAAACAGATCCAATGATCGTGACAACGCTCAGGGAAAACGAGCCCGGCGGCACCGCCGGGCCCGTTCGTCTCAGAAGTCCATCGCGGGAGCGCTCGCCGGTTCGGCCTTCTTCGGCTTGTCAGCCACCAGCGCTTCGGTCGTGATGAGCAGCGAGGCAACCGAGGCCGCATCCTGCAAGGCGGTACGCACCACCTTGGCAGGATCGATCACACCGGCCTGGACCATGTCCTGGTACTCGCCCGTCGCCGCGTTGAAGCCCCACGTGTAGGTTTCGTTCTCGAGGAGCTTCCCGACGATGACGGAACCGTCCTCGCCCGCATTCTGCACAATCTGCCGGGCCGGCACCTGGATGGCGCGACGCACGATATCGACACCGGCCTTCTGGTCCGCATTGGCGGTCTTGACGACATCCAGCGCCTTGAGGGCACGCAGCAGGGCCACGCCGCCGCCGGGCAGGATGCCTTCCTCGACGGCAGCCCGCGTCGCATGCAGGGCATCGTCCACACGGTCCTTGCGTTCCTTGACCTCGACCTCGGTCGCGCCGCCGACCCGGATCACGGCGACGCCGCCTGCCAGCTTGGCCAGCCGCTCCTGGAGCTTCTCACGGTCGTAATCCGAGGCCGTCTCTTCGATCTGAGCCCTGATCTGCTGGCTACGCGCCTCGATGTCCTTCTTGGCGCCGGCCCCGTCGACGATCGTGGTGTTCTCCTTGTCGATCACGACCTTCTTGGCACGGCCCAGCATTTTCACCGTGACGTTTTCGAGCTTGATGCCGAGGTCTTCGGAGATCACCGTGCCGCCGGTGAGGATCGCAATGTCCTCCAGCATCGCCTTGCGGCGATCGCCAAAGCCGGGCGCCTTGACCGCGGCCACCTTCAGGCCGCCGCGCAGACGGTTGACGACCAGCGTCGCCAGCGCCTCGCCCTCGACCTCCTCGGCGATGATCAGGAGCGGCTTGCCGGATTGCACGACCTGTTCGAGCAGCGGCAGCATCGACTGCAGACCCGACAGCTTCTTCTCGTGGATCAGCACATAGGGATCCTCGAGCTCGGCCCGCATCTTCTCCGCGTTGGTGACGAAATAGGGGGAAACATAGCCACGGTCGAACTGCATGCCCTCGACCACCTCAAGCTCGGTGTGCAGGCTTTTGGCCTCTTCGACCGTGATCACGCCCTCGTTGCCGACCTTCTGCATGGCCTCCGCCAGGAAGCGGCCGATCTCCGTATCGCCGTTGGCGGAGATGGTGCCGACTTGGGCGATCTCGTCGTTGGAGGTGACCTTCTTGGCGTGCGACTTGAGGTCGGTGACGATGGCGTCCACGGCAAGGTCGATGCCGCGCTTGAGATCCATCGGATTCATGCCGGCGGCGACGGCCTTGGCACCTTCCTTGACGATGGCCTGCGCCAGAACGGTTGCCGTGGTGGTGCCGTCTCCGGCGAGATCATTGGTCTTCGAAGCGACCTCGCGCACCATCTGGGCGCCCATATTCTCGAACTTGTCCTCCAGTTCGATCTCCTTGGCGACAGTGACGCCGTCCTTGGTGATGCGCGGTGCGCCGAAGGATTTCTCGATGACGACGTTGCGTCCCTTTGGACCGAGCGTGACCTTCACCGCGTTCGCCAGTGTGTCGACGCCCCGCAGCATGCGCTCGCGGGCCTCGGTCGCAAACTTCACGTCCTTGGCAGCCATGTTGCATACTCCTTTCTGTTCGATGACTGTCAGTTACGCCGCCTTCTTCAGCGCGCCGGCCTGTTCGACCACGCCGAGAAGGTCGCTTTCCTTCATGATCAAGAGCTCCTCGCCCTCGATCTTGACCTCGGTGCCCGACCACTTTCCGAACAGCACCCGGTCGCCGGCCTTGACGTCGAGCGGCACGAGCTGGCCCTGCTCGTTACGCGCGCCCGGCCCCACGGCGATGATCTCGCCCTGCTGCGGCTTCTCCTTGGCGGTGTCGGGAATGATGATGCCGCCGGCGGTCTTCTCCTCGGCATCGATGCGGCGCACGAGCACACGGTCGTGCAACGGGCGGAAATGCATGCACATCCTCCTTGATAGGTTCAGCGATGTCCAAAATCCGGGTCCGGAACCGGCCCCCGGGCGGCAAACGACCTAGGGAGGGATCGATTTCCGTTCAAGAGGGCCCGGCGAAAATTTTTGCCCCCGGCTGACGTGCGCCTGGGCGGGCTGCCAGGACCGCCGGCACGGCACTTCGGCCGCCAGCAGGACGTGGTCGGCACGTCGCAGGTGGATCGCCTGCAAGCTCAACTTTTTCCAGATCGGCGAGGCCGTGACGAACCTTTGCGTCGGGAGGCGGAGCTCTCCGCAGCGCGCGCCTCGGCCGGGATAAGGTGCCCAAGCGGCAATTGCGAGGTTTGCTTCAAGCGATCGAGAACGATGGACGAGCGCACATGCGCGACGCTGTCGTGCGGCAGGAACACCTCGTTGAGAAGCCGCGAGAGTGCCTTCAAGTCGGTGATCGTCACCTTGATGAGGTAATCGGCTTCGCCTGTCAGCGCATAGGCCTCCTGCACTTCCTCAAGGCTCTCGATCAGCTTGAGGAAGCGTCGCGAATTGTCCGGCGAGTGAGTTGCAAGCGTCACCTGCACGAAGACGACGATGCCGAGCCCGAGCACTTCGCGGTCGAGATGAGCGTGGTAGCTCGCAATCGCGCCGGCATCTTCGAGCGCCGCACGACGGCGCGAGCATTGCGATGCCGATAGACCGACGACGTCGGCCAGTTCGAAATTCGACAGACGTCCGTTGGCCTGAAGCGCCTGCAATAATTTGACGTCGAACTGATCCATGCGTGGTCCTTGCGCAAAAGTGCGACCATCCGCATGTTTCACGCATAGTTCGGCTTTGTCGAGCGGATTTTGCGGAGATCGTGCAGGCCGCCGGCAGTATATTTCCATCGGATCAGACAGCTTTCCAGGAGTGCGACATTGGGCCCCTTCCCTCACGATGCCCCGCCCGCCACGATTTCGGCGCTCAATCCGGCCGGCACCGATGGTTTCGAGTTTGTCGAGTTTGCCCATCCGGAGCCGCAGCAGCTCGCCAAGCTCTTCGAGCAGATGGGCTACACGGAGGTCGCGCGGCACAAGACCAAGGACATCTCGCTTTGGCGCCAGGGCAAGATCAATTACGTCCTGAACCGGGAGCCGAACTCCCATGCGGCGCGATTCGTCGGAGAACACGGCCCCTGCGCGCCGGCGATGGCCTGGCGCGTCGTCGATGCCAAGCACGCCCTGAAGCGCGTCCTGGAGCTCGGCGGAACCGAATACACCGGCAGCGACAAGTCGCTCGACGTGCCGGCCGTGGTCGGCATCGGCGGATCCCTGCTGTACCTGGTCGAGACCTATGGCGCGAGGGGCTCGCCCTATGCGGTCGAGTATGACTGGACCGGCGACGTCGATCCGACCCCGAAAGGCGTCGGGTTCTACTATCTCGATCACCTCACGCACAACGTCATGCGCGGCAACATGGACACCTGGTACAAGTTCTACAGCCAGACGTTCAATTTCCGCGAGATCCGCTACTTCGACATTGCGGGCAAGCTGACCGGCCTGACCTCGCGCGCCCTGACGTCCCCCTGCGGCAAGATTCGAATCCCGATCAACGAGAGCGCCGACGACAAGAGCCAGATCGAAGAATATCTGCGCCAATACAAGGGCGAAGGCATCCAGCATATCGCCGTCGGCACCGACGACATCTATTCGGCGACCGACGCCATCGCGGCGCGCGGGCTCGAGTTCATGCCGGGCCCGCCCTCGATCTACTACGACAAATCATTCGACCGCGTGAAGGGTCACACCGAACCGCTCGATCGCATGCGCAAGCACGGAATCCTGATCGACGGCGAGGGTGTCGTCAATGGCGGGCTGACGCGCATCCTGCTTCAGATCTTCTCCAAGACCGTGATCGGTCCGATCTTCTTCGAGTTCATCCAGCGGAAGGGAGACGACGGTTTTGGCGAGGGCAACTTCAAGGCCCTGTTCGAGAGCATCGAGGCCGACCAGATTCAGCGCGGCGTGCTGAAGGCATCCTGAGGGAGGTCGCGATCCAAGACGCGTGGAGGAGCTATCGCGGCGCGCCGGCCGAGGGAACCATCCTGTGCGACGCCAATGACATCGGCGAAGGCAGCTGCAAATCGATCAGGTCCGGCCCGGCTGATTTTCCGATCCTGATCGTCAGGTCGGCGGGCACTCTGGCGGCCTACGTCAATGCATGTCCGCACCAGTATCTGCCGCTGGATCATCGCGGTGACAATTTGCTGAGCGCGGACGGCACGGTTCTCCGGTGCACCAATCACAGCGCCGGATTCCGTGTTCAGGACGGCGTCGGCGTCGAAGGGCTCGGCCTGAATTGCGCCCTCGACGCCATTCCGATCGCTGTGGACGACCAGGGCTGCATTCGCGTGCAGGCCGCATCAAGGGCCTGATCAAGCGCGATTGTCGGCGGGCGTGGCGGCGCCAACAGATCACGTCTCATCTGCGACCGTGTTGCGGAGCACGCCGATGCCTTCCGCTTCGACCTCGACGACGTCGCCGGGCTTCAGCCAGATCGGCGGATCGAAGCGCGCGCCCGCGCCCGTCGGCGTACCCGTCACGATGACATCGCCGGGAACCAGGGTCGTGAACGTCGAGATGTAGTTGATGATCTTGCGGAAGGAGAAGATCATGCGGCTCGTGCGATCCTGCTGGCGGACGTCGCCATTGACCCGCGTTTCGAGCTTGACGTCGGCAAGCTGGCTCTCATCGGTATAGGGGATGAGCCAGGGTCCGATCGAACCGGTCCGATCGAAGTTCTTCCCCTGTGTCACGTTGAACTTGGCGTGCCTTACCCAGTCGCGGATCGTGCCTTCGTTGCACAGCGACAGCGCGGCGATGTGCCCGAGCGCCTCGCCCTGCGCAATCCTGCGCCCGCCCTTGCCGATCACGATGACGATCTCACCCTCGTAGTCGAGCTGCGGGCTCTCCGGGGGACGCAGCAAAGGCTGTTCATGGCCGGTGAACGAGCGCGGAAAGCGGATGAAGAGCGAGGGATTCGAGGGAGCCGCCTGCCCGTCCTTGTATTCCTCGTTGCGGTCGGGAAAGTTGACGCCGACGCAGATGATCTTTTCCGGTGCCGGCACGGGAATCTCATAGCGGATGTCTTCGACCGGAAAATCCGCGGGTCGCGCGGCGCTCTCCTCGGCCAGAGACAGCAGCGCACCGTCCTCGATCACTTCACGCAGGCTGGGCCAGCGCTTGCCGTGACGGCCGGACAGATCGACCACGCCACGATCCACGAGCAGGCCGTAGCCGGGCGCAGCGTTGCGGGTGAAGCTGATGAACCTTGGACGAGACATGCGCGGCCTTCCTTGTTGATTGTGTTCTCCAGCCGATCAGGGCGCGATGATCGGCTGGGCCGCCAGGTCGGCGTCGCGCGGGACAATTCCGGCGAAGAGGCTGCCATGCTCGAACCAGGATTTCGGCGCGGGCGCCCCCCACAGCGTCTGGCGCTGCGGGTCCTTCAGGTCCCATTTGATCGGCTCGAGATCGGGATCGACGGTCTGGTAATCCGAGCAATAGATTTCGATGCGGTGGCCATCCGGATCGAGGATGTAGAGGAAGAAGGCATTCGAGATGCCGTGGCGTCCCGGACCGCGTTCGATGTTGGAGACCCATCCGGTGGTCGCCATGAGGTCGAGAAGATCGATGATGTTGAGCGGGGTCGGCACCCAGAACGCCGTGTGGTGCAGGCGCGGGCCGCGGCCATTGGTGAACGCCAGGTCGTGAACGCCGCCCTTGCGGTGGGTCCAGGCCGCCCATAGCCGTCCGGTCTCCTCGTCCGCCGTGTACTCCGTCACGCGGAAACCGATCTCGTTGTAGAATGCGACGGATTCGTCGACGTTCGGCGAGAAGCAATTGAAGTGATCGATGCGGAGCGGCTTCACGCCCTTGTAGAGAGCGTACTTCTGATGAATCGGCGGCAACCGGTCCATCTTCGAATAGAACTCGAGCGGAATGCCGTGCGGATCGCGGGTGCGGAAGGTGCGCGACTGATAGGGTCGCTCCACCCATTCGACCGGCAGATCCCTGCTCTTGAAGAAGTGGACTGCCTTGTCGAGGTCTTCTTCGCCGAACAGCTTGAAGCCGAGATCGCGGGCCTCGATCTTGTCGGACTTCCTCAGCACGATGCAATGGTGGCCGCGCTCTTCCATCGCCCGAAGATAGATCGCATCGGAGCTTTCGTCCGTCACCTGCAGACCGAGCGTGTCGACATAGAACGCGCGGGACTTGGCAAGGTCGCTCACGCCAAACTCGACATGACTGAGACGTACGATGTTGAATGGCGGATAAAGGTTGGGCGTAGGCAATGCCATGATATCCTCCTCGGGTCTGCTGCGGACCGCTTAACCGCCCAGTTTTTGGATCTTATGCTCGGTGGTGGCGAACGCGACGTTCTTCGTCTCCATATAGAAATCGAACGACCAATCGCCGCCGTCGCGGCCGATGCCGGAGCTCTTCACCCCGCCAAAGGGCGTCGGCAGGTGGCGAACGTTCTCCGAATTGACCCAGATCATTCCGGCTTGCAGCCGGTCGGTGAAGCGGAAGGCCCGCGTGACGTCGGCCGTCCAGAGATAGCCGGTGAGGCCGTACTGGACGTCGTTGGCGAGCGCGAGGGCCTCCGCCTCGTCCTTGAACGGAATCGCCGTCAGCACCGGCCCGAAGATTTCCTCCTGTGCGATGCGCATTCGGTTGTTGGCGCCGGTAAAGAGCGTCGGGGCGACGTAGCAGCCGCCGCCGGGACCATCGACCTTGCGGCCGCCGGTGGCAATCGTGGCGCCCTCCGCCCTGCCGATCTCGACATAGTCGAGGACCTTCTTCTCGTGAACCGGATGGATCAACGGACCGATGACGGTCTCGGGATCGAGCGGATGTCCCACCTTGATCCGGCCGGCCTTCTCCGCGACCATCGCGGTGAATTTGTCATAGATGCTCGCCTCGACGAGAAGACGCGAGGAAGAGGTGCAGCGCTCGCCGTTGAGAGAGTAGATCATGAACACCGCCGCATCCGCGGCGCGATCGAGGTCGGCATCGGCGAACACGATCACCGGGTTCTTGCCGCCGAGTTCGAAATGAACACGCTTCAAGGTATCGGCGCCCTGCTTCATAATCATCGAGCCGGTGCGGCTTTCCCCGACGAATCCAATCGCCTTGACCAGCGGATGCTCGGTCAGCGCCTTGCCGGCGTCCTCGCCGAGGCCGTTGACGAGATTCCAGACGCCCTTGGGCAGACCGGCCTCTTCCGCGATCTCGACCAGCAGGCGCGCGGTCAGCGGCGAGAATTCGGCCGGCTTGTGTACGATGGTGCAGCCGGCCGCGAGCGCCGGCGCGATCTTCCACGTCGACAGCATGAATGGCGTATTCCACGGCGTGATGACGCCCACCGGACCGATCGGCACGCGGGTGGTCATGTTCACCTGGCCGTCGGTCCGAAGCGACTTGCCGTCGCGCGCCTCGGGCGCGCGGTCGGCATAGAAGCGGAAATTCTCGGCGCCCCTCAGCGCCGCCTTGGCCATGAACTTGAGGGATTGCCCGGTATCCATGCATTCGACGAAGGCGATTTCTTCGGCGCGGGCGACGATGGCATCGGCAACCTTGTGCAAGAGCGCTTTCCGCGCCTCCCCGGAGGTTTCGGCCCATTGCGGAAAGGCCGCGTGCGCGGCCTTCGCGGCCCGATCAATGTCCGCGGCCTTGCCGTGCGCCACCTTGGCGAGCGGCTTCAGATCGACGGGAGAGATGGTTTCGAATGTCGCGCCGTCCGCAGCTGGGACGTCCTCGCCGCCGATGCGGTTGAGCACCCCATGCTGCCCGAACCGGGCAAGGTAGCGTTCCGCCCTGGCGATGTTTTCCGCAAGCTTGGACATCACGGGTCCTCCCTCGTTCGAGCCGCTGCGACCGGCAGCTCTTTGTTTGGCGACGGCAGAAAGCCATGCGCGCTTCGACGCACTACGTCGCCTTGCCGGCCATGATATTTAACATGTTAAGTATTTCGGCCGCTGTCAAGGGGTTTGCGGCGGAAAACCTCCGCCTCGAGCTGGCGCCGGGAATCGGGACCGCAAGAACCCATCGAACAAAGGCCAGCCGACGCGGCGAGCCCGACGAGATTGGGAGGCACGGCCATCCTGACGTCGTGACCGCGGCGCTGCAGCTCACATGCAACCGCAGCCGCAGGCTCGATGTCTCCTCGTGTCCCGTGGACTGCGATGGCAAACCCGATGGTCCCGCTCCGGTTTTCGACGGTGCCGCGTGATGGCGTTCGCGTCGGTGCGGATTCCATCCACCATGTTTCAAGCCACGGGAAGATTTGGAGAATACGAAATCATGGATGTCAAGCGCGGCCCTTCATGCTAATTGACACTGGTCAAGCGCATGGCTTACGGCTTTCTACGTACGATATTTTCTTCAAAGTCTGCGCTGTTTTGCTCGGAAATCCATGATCAAGCCATGACGTTGCCCCAAGCCCTCAGCGACGGCGCACCCGACGCCTCCGATCTTTCCGCGCTTGCAATCGATCGCAGCGCCGGCTCGCGCCGCCGCCGACGGCTGCGCCAAATCCTGGGGCGCGTGCTTCTCCTCGTCCTGCTCGTCGGCATCGGGGGCGCGACGTGGCTGTGGCGCAGACATGCGCAGATCGTCGTCGAGACGGCGGTGGTCTACTCCGTCTATCCGTCACAGGCGCTGACGCTGCTGAACGCGACGGGCTACGTCGTTGCGCAGCGCAAGGCGTCCGTCGCCTCGAAGGCAACAGGCCGTCTCGAGTGGCTCGGCGTGCTCGAAGGCAGCAAGGTGCGCGAGGGCGAGGTGATCGCCCGGCTCGAGAGCAGCGACACGGCGGCGGTGCGCGACCAGGCAGCCGCCAACGTGCAGGTTGCGGAAGCCAACCTGGCCCAAGGGCGGGCGGAGCTTACGCAGGCGGAAATCGCCTTCAAGCGCTCCGAGGCCCTCGGCGAGAAGAACATCATCAGCGACTCGACGCGCGAAACCGCCGAGGCACGCCTCGCCAAGGCGCGCGCCGCGTTCAGCGGATACGGCGCCGCCATCGCCGCGGCGCAGGCCAATCTCCGCGCCTCCGAAGTTGCCGTCGGGCAGACCCAGATTCGAGCGCCCTTCGACGGCGTCGTCCTCACGCGCCACGCCAATGTCGGCGACACGATCACACCGTTCTCGCAGGCGGTCGACACCAAGGGCGCGGTGGTCACCATTGCCGACATGGACTCGCTGGAAGTGGAAGCCGACGTGGCGGAGTCGTCGTACCTGAGCATCCACGCGGGGCAACCGGTCGAGATCCAGCTGGACGCGATCCCCGGTGAGCGCTTCGAGGGCGTGGTCAGCCGCATGGTGCCGACCGTGGATCGCGCCAAGGCATCGACCCTCGTGAAGATCCGGTTCGTGCAGCGCGACCCGCGGATGCTTCCGGACATGAGTGCAAAGGCGGCTTTCCTCGAGCGAGAGGTATCGGAGAAAGAGCGCAAGCCCGTGCTTGCCGTGCCGGCGGCCGCCGTCTTCGAGGTCGATGGGCGCCAGCATCTCTATGTCGTCGAGGATGGCAAGGCTCGTCTGCGGAACGTCGATCTCGGTGCGAAGATCGGCGACCAGATCGAAGTCCGCAACCTCAAGGCCGGCACGCGCGTCGTGGTCCGGCCGCTGGAAGATCTCGTCGACGGGCGCGCAGTGAAGCAGGCCACGAAGTGACCGTGCTTCGCATCTCCGACCGGCCGACCGGAGAGGACGTGCTGATCGCGCTGAGCGACGTCAGCAAGAGCTACCGCCGCGGCGCGCAGATCGTCCCAGTGCTCTCCAGACTCACCTTCGACATCCGCCGCAAGGAGTTCCTCGCCCTGATGGGCCCGTCGGGGTCGGGCAAGTCGACGATGCTCAACCTGATCGCCGGCATCGACAGTCCGGACCAGGGCTCGATCAAGGTGGGCGGCGAGGACATCACGCTGCTTCCGGAGGCCGAACTCGCCGACTGGCGCGCGGCGAACGTAGGCTTCATCTTCCAGTTCTACAATTTGATGCCCGTGCTCACGGCGCTCGAGAACGTCGAGCTGCCTCTCACGCTCACCAGCCTGGGGCGGCGCGACCGCCGGGACCGCGCGCAACTCGCGCTCAGCCTGGTCGGCCTCAGCGATCGCGTCAAACATTTGCCCTCGGAACTCTCGGGCGGACAGCAGCAGCGCGTCGCGATCGCGCGGGCGATCGTCACCGATCCGACGGTGCTGGTAGCCGACGAGCCGACGGGCGACCTCGACCGGCAGTCGGCGAAGGAGGTGCTCGAGATCATGCAGCGGCTCAACCGCGACATGGGCAAGACGATCGTGATGGTCACGCATGATCATCGCGCCGCCGCGCATGCGAAACGCATCATGAATCTGGAGAAGGGCGATCTCTCCTATCTCGTGGAGCAGCGCCTTGAGTGAGTGCCGACCATGAGCCAGTGGCTCACGCTCGTGGCGCGCAACGTCTTGCGCCACCGGCTCCGCACCTCCCTGACGCTGGTCGGTCTTATCGTTGCGATCCTCGCCTTTGGCGTGCTCCAGACCGTCGTCAAGACGTGGTATGCGGGCGTGGATGGCGCTGTTCCTTCGCGGCTGCTGACTCGCAATGCCGTCTCCTTTACGCTTCCGCTGCCGAAATCCTATCAGAAGCGCATCAGCGCCGTCGAAGGCGTGCGGCGCGTTACCCACTTGAGCTGGTTCGGCGGCGTCTACAAGGATTCGAAAAACTTCTTTCCCCAGTTTGCGATCGACGCCGCGAGCTATCTCGACATGTTCCCCGAGCTCCTGGTGCCGGACGAGGTGCGGCGCGCCTTCCTGAGCGAGCGCCGCGGCGCGATTGTCGGACGCAAGCTCGCCAAACGCTACGGCTTCAAGCGGGGCGACGTGATCCAGCTGCGCGGAACCATATTCCCCGGCAATTGGGAGTTCGTGATCTGCGGCGTCTTCGACGGCCGGGACCCCAAAACCGACACCTCGCAGCTGTTCTTCCGCTGGGACTACCTGAACGAGACACTGCGTGTGCGCTCCAAGGCACAAGCCGACCAGGTGGGCGTGTTCGCGGTGGACGTCGTTAGCCTGGACAGCGTTGCAGACGTCAGCCAAGCGATCGACGAAGTGTTTCGAAACTCGCTGGCCGAGACGCTCACCGAGACGGAGCGCGCGTTCCAGATCGGCTTCGTGAAGCAGACCGAGGCGATCCTCATTTCCATTCGAGTCGTCTCCTTCGTGGTGATCTTCATCATCCTGGCCGTGATGGCGAACACCATGGCGATGACCGCCCGCGAGCGACTCCGCGAGTACGCCACGCTGAAAGCCATCGGCTTCAGTCCCGGCTACGTGGCGCGATTGATCCTCGGGGAATCCGTCTTGATAGCGTTGATCGGCGGCGCGATCGGCATCGCCCTTACGCCCCCGGTCGCCGCCCGCCTTGCCGAGCTCTCCGCCACGCTGTTCCCGACCCTGTTCGTAAGCGTCAACACCGTCATACTGCAGGCACTTGCAGCGTTGTTGGTCGGGATTCTCGCCGCACTATTGCCGATGCGCAGGGCAGCCCGTGTCCGCATCGTCGACGGCCTTCGGGCGTTGGGCTGATCATGCCGCTGCTGCTCTCCTACAGCTTGCGAAACCTGCAGGAGCGCAAGCTCACCAATTTGCTTACCGCAACCGGCATGGCCCTCGTGGTCTTCGTCTACGCCGCCGTGCTCATGCTCGACTCCGGACTGAAGCAGACGCTGGTCGCGACCGGCGAAGACACGAACGTCATCTTCGTGCGCCGCTCTGCGGAAGTCGAGATCCAGAGTTTGATCGATCGCCGGCAGGCCAGGATCATCGAAAGCCAGCCCGAAATCGTCATCGGGGCCGAAGGAGCACCGCTGGTATCGAAGGAAGTGGCGGTCTTGATCGCGCAGCCAAGGCGCAAGACCAGGCAGGGGAGCAACCTGTTGATCCGCGGCGTCGGTCCGGCCGCCCTCGCCGTGCGTCCGCACGTGCAGATCGCCGAGGGACGCATGTTTCGCCCGGGATCGAACGAGATCGTCATTGGCCGGGCCCTCGCGGGGCGCTTCGAAGACATGGAGATCGGATCGAGCCTCCGGTTTGCCCAGCGGGAGTGGAGGATCGTGGGACGGTTCGACGCGGGCGGCAGCGGGTTCGATTCCGAGATCTGGGGCGACAGCGAGCAGCTCATGCAATCGTTCCGGCGCGACTTTTTCTCGTCGATCACGGTGCGGCTCGCCGATCGTTCCGGCTTCGACACTCTCAAGGCGCGCCTTGAAGCCGACCCCCGCCTTACCATCGAGGCCAAGCGCGAGCGCATCTTCTATGAGGAGCAGTCACGCCTGCTCTCAGGGTTCATTCAGATGCTCGGGCTCACGCTCTCGGGGATGTTCTCGCTCGGCGCGGTCATCGGCGCGACGATTACAATGTACGCGGCCGTGGCCAGCCGCATGATGGAGGTCGGAGTGCTGCGCGCGCTCGGATTTCGGCGCTCGCGGATCCTGGTTGCATTCCTCGTCGAGGCGCTGCTGCTTTCGCTGATCGGATGGATCGTTGGAATCTTGTTGGCGTCACTGATGACGCAGGTGAAGATCACGACACTGAACTGGACGTCGCTCTCCGAGCTTGCGTTTCGGTTTGTGCTGACACCCGGCATCGTCCTGCGGTCACTGGTCTTCGCCCTCGTGATGGGCTTCCTCGGAGGTTTCCTGCCGGCCGTGCGGGCTGCCCGCATGAAGATCGTCGACGCGCTACGCGTCGCTTGAGCGCTCGGCAGGCGTTGCGCCGTCCGCTTTGTCAATCGGCAATCGCCAGCCGATCGTCCCGCACAGACCCACGTCCGCAAGCGCATCGCGCACGAATGGCATCAGCTCGGCGTAGGACGTGACGTGGTTCGGCACGTAGCCGGACACGTTACACAAGAGCTGCTCGTTGACACGATAGCACGCGATGAAGAGGAAGCCGCCGAGCCTCGCGAGGTCCGAGGCCGTATAGCGCTCCAGAGGCGTAGCCTGCAGGAGCAAAGCCTCGCCACAGGGTCGGTTCGCGTCCAGCGGCAATTCGCCGACCAGGCTACACCCGACCGGCAGGCCGGCCCCGAGCGCCTCTTGCTCCAGGCACCGCACCAGCCATAGCGGCACATACGGAATCAGGGGAAACAGCGGCGACAGGTCATCGCCGTGCTGGTTCAGCGAGGCCAGCGCAGCCTTGAAATCCCGCTGCAGGGCGTGTGGATCGTGGCGGCAAGCATCGGGGTCCACCATCAATGTGATCGACCGCAGCGCGTTGCCGCGCCGGTCGCCGGTACGGCGGTCGCTGACCGGCAGCACCAGCTTGACTCGGCCCGAGGCGTCCACGCGGCCGATCCGGAACGCGAGCCGTGCCGCGAATGCCATGATCAGCGTGCTGCTTGCAACGCCGAGATCGGACGCGCGCTGCTGGCACGCTCCCGCGTCCATGACCACCGGCACGAGCGGCGCGTCCACGGCCGGCTTGAAGCGGTCCAGGCGGCTTCGCACGCGGGGGCTCGAAGCGGGCAAGCCCGCTCTCTCCTTACGCGACCGCCGCACGAGAGCCGCCAGAGCGCAGCAGACGTCAGGCAGGGCACGCAGGCTCTCGACGCTATCGCGCGCCAGCATCACCGGAGACCAGCGCCATGACGGGGCCGGAAACCCGTGGTCGAGAGGTCGACCGGCCACCGCGTCGGCGATGGCCAGACTTACGGCACGCATGTCGGCGATCGTGTGCGACACCAGCATCGTCAGCGCGCAGCCTCCGCCCTCCAGCGCCTGGACTGCCAGGCGCCAGCCAGGTCCGCGCTCGGGATCCACGGGCAGATCAAGCAGCAGACGTCGCAGCTCGGGCAGACGCTCGCGGGGCAGCGGGTCGCGGAACCACGTCACCGGGCCCGGCACAGAGTTTGCCACCCAGCGGTGCCGTCCCCATGGCAACGGTGAACGTTGCAGGAGGCGTCCCAGCAACCCTCCTGAGAGGCATTCGCCGAACTCTCTCACAGCGGCCTCATCGATAGCGCGAGGATATAACCAGGTGACTTGCACGACGGGCCCGCGTCCGAGCGCACGTAATGCGACGAACGAGCCCTGGTCCATATAGCACACGACGTCGTCCGCCCCAGCATCTGGGTCGCTGGTCCCGCCGCACCGTCCGAGCCGTTTGTCGGCAGACGAAGAACTCAAGCCTCAGGCCCCCTGTCTGCTTGCTGCACGAAGCGACTTTTATCCATCAAGGGGGCATCTCCCATTGATTCGGAATACAATGCAATAAACGGTCTCGGCCACGCCGCCGGGATCAAGCGTCTATGACCGCCTCAAGTCCAAAATCGGTGAGCGTTCGAGAGACCAACTGGCGAAGTTCGTCGACCGTGGTCGGCGCGGGCCGCAACTGGCAGGCCTCGATGCACAGAGACACTTCCTTGTCGTAGCGGGAGGCCACGACGACGAGATGTCCATGGGAACGCTGCAGGTCCTCGCGTGTGACGTTGACATCGACGGCTCGTGTCAGCAAGTGCCGGCACGGCTCGCCGTCGATGCGCGCGAGCCCTTCCGGCAGCATTCCAAGGTCGGAACAGCTCACCGGCAGCTCATCAGAATAATCAAACAACCCGTTCACAAGCGTCTTTGCAGCGGTGCGGGGCATCCAGGCGATGGCCGGAAGCAAGGACGTCAGCACATCCGTCTGACTTTTCCGCGCGCCACGCAGCAGAGCCCTCGCGGCATTCACGGGCTCCAGATTTTTGGTCAGCCCTTCAGGCGCGACGTTCATCATGTGGAATTCGATCGCCAGCGCTCGTTCATCGGCCAGCCCCCGCCTTCGGCTTCTCGGCACAAGCAGGCTGACAGCGCCATCCGAGAAACGGCGGCGGCCCAGGCTCGATGCCAAGGACGCCACGAAGCCCGGCAGCAGCGTGCTCATGCCACCACCAAGCCGCTGCTCGCACGCCAACCAGGCCCGCGAATCGACAGTCACCGCAACAGCTGGAAGCTCCACGATCGCTGAGGGGTCGTCACCCGCCTCGACGGCTGCAAGCGCCGGGCGCTTTGCGGGAGCGGAGAGCCTGTACCGGTTCGTCTGTGCGATCCGAGCGAGGGCGGCAATCGTCTGCGGAGCGTCGGCGAGGATCTGCCAAGCGTCCGACAGGCACCCGGACAGCCCCCCACGGGCGCCTTTGGGCAAGTAGGGATTCGGGACGCCTGTGCCGTTCACGGCAGACGCGATGACGCGCAAGGCTCCCATCCCATCGAGCAGCAGATGCGATCCGACGATGCTCACGGCCGTGCTGCCATCGTCGAATGGCTGGATGGCCATTCGCCCGGCAGGACCGATGACAGGATGGATCGGCGCGCGCGCGTGCTGGTTGGCCCACTGCAGCAACTGCGATCGTGGCAGCGGGTCCGAGCTCTTCTCGAACGGAACGGACCTTGCCGCCGGCTTCACCCAACGTGGCCTGCCCCAGGGCAGAGGTGACGGCTCAATGAGCCGGTTGAAGGACAATGCCGTGAGCCGTTCATATGTTTGCACCAGCGCGGCGTGGTTCACGTCACGATCATAGAGCCAGAGACATTGCATCAACTGGCTCCGGCCGGTGACCCGGAACAGTTCGTAGGCCAATTGGTCCAGCCAGGCGAGGCGGTGCCGCGTGTGTGCAGGGGTCCCGGCCGTGCTCGTCTCAAGCATCAAAAAACTCGCCAGCGAGTTCGTAGTCGGCCAGGAGACCTTCCACGAGCGCACGAAGATGCCGAGGCTCAGTGACCACGCCGGGCTGGTAGGCAACGAAGCTCAGGGCGATATATCCAGGTATGACGCCGGCCAAGAGCGTCGCCACGCCTTGACGCGCCTCGATCGCGCGGCGCGCGACCGCGCGGTCGATGCCGCGAAAGCACATGCGATCAGCCGCATTGCCATCGATCTGGAGCATGTCCTTGGGCAAATCGCCCAGGTTCGAACACGTGACCGGCAGGTCGGCGAGCGCGCCAAGCGCCAGATGGCTGGCAGCCGAGAATGCGCGTTGCGGCACAAAGGGCACCAAGGGCAGCAGCGCGGCAAGTCGATTTGGCTCCTGTCTCGTCCGCAGCAGCGTGGCCCGCAGGCGCCGCTGCAACGCATGCAGGCGCCCGCGCGGTTCGTCCACACGCACCTTGAATGTGGCGAGGGCGACGTCGTTCCCGCCCGTGTGTAACAGACCTTTGCGCTGGTTCACGGGAAACAATAGGGTCACTTCATCATCGCGGATGCGACCGAGCAGCTCGGCAAACCCCGCGGTGATCGCCGCCAGGAACGTGAGGCGGCTCGCACCGCGGCTCCGTGCTCGGGCGTCCCAGACCGACGTGGGCACGCGCAGGAAGGCCGACGGATAGACGACTGTCCGGTCATCTTCGGTTGCCACCACCGTCGATGCGGCGGGTGTGTTGGACGTGCCGAGCGAGGTCGATGCCGTACGCGCCAGCTGGCCAAGCGCTCGCAATGTCGCCGGCGCGTCACGCACGATGCGTTGGAGCTCGGCACCCAGCGCTGTCGCAGCGCGCTGCGCTGTCCGGACTCCCGGATAGAGTGGCACACGCCGCTCTCCGCGCGCTGCCTCGCTCACAGCCGTTGCGACCGTCAACCCGTCTGCGATGCAGTGCGACACGACAAGCGAAACCACCGTGGAGCCATCGGTGAAGCCCTGGGAGGTCAAGGTCCATGGCGGTCCGCGCACGGGATCCAATGCAAGCTCCACCTGCGCGTCGGCCCACACCTGCATCGCCTCCGGGTCAAGCGGCGCCGCCACGGTCGCGATGGCAGCCGACGGCGGTGGCGCGCTGACCCATTGGTGCCGTCCGAACGGAAGCAGCGCCGGCCGGATCAGCCGCGCCAGATGACCATGCGCGAGATTGTCACGAAACCTCGCCAAGGCGTCGACGTCTACCGGCCGCAGGTAGCGCCACAGCAACTGAATGACCGCGTGCTGCCCGAGGGCGACATGCGCGAGATAGATCGCCTGATCTGCGAAGGACAGGAATGCCGGCGTCATGCTCGACACTTTAGCCGGGGGCGCCGTCGCATGCTTCATCGTTCGCGACCGACATCGGAGTACGTCGGCAGCAATGCGTCGGCGGCGCGGCGGCATGCGTCCGCAAACGCCTCGACATAGCGGTGCATCGATACGCGAGCCGTCTCGTTGGCCGGATAGGCTGCCGTGAGCGAGAGCCCACGTTGCGTACGGAACAACCAGATCGCAACCTGCGCGGCGATGCCCTGGTTGATGTACACCCTCCCATTCGCCTGATGCCATTCGCGGGCAATCTGCGCGCTGAGCGGAGGAACGTTCACATCCATATAGGATAGCATGACCCCGCCTGAGGCAACGGACCCGATCGTCGGCAATCCGGCCGCCAGCTCCAGCACGAGCTCGATCGGCAGCTCGGCCAAGCTCATCCGTTCGTCGAAGTTGCGCTGGGCCGCGAAGGCAAGTTCAGGAAACCTTCGTTGTTGCACGGCGAAGTCGATTGGCACCACTCCCACGCACCAACCGCTCGTCCTGAAAGCCTTTGGCGATCTTCGCGTCGTCGTGGGCGTGACGACACTGTAGTGCGAACGGCCAACCAATTCCCGTTCGGTCAGCGCTGCGCAAGCCAGCAGACCGCCGATCGCCCGCGCGCCGGCGGCATGGCACGCGGACTCGAATGCGTCCATGACGGTGTCTTCGAGGATGTCCACATGCACGTACTCCGCGTGATAGCGATCCTCCAGCACACCGAGCGGCAGCGCGAAAGAGGGCATCCGCCCGCCGTTGCGGTGCAAGAACGCGATCCATCGGTTCACCTCGGGATCCGCCAGCGTTGTCGCGGCCGCCCGCTGGCGCTGACTGCTGCAGTAATCCAGATACCTCCCCGGCGATCCCAGCTGAAGCGGCCTCTCGCCGTCGAGCACAGCGCGATAGGCCGAGCGGATCTCCGTCATCAGGAACGCTATGATGGTCGCATCGGCGTGCAGATGGTCGATGCTTGCGAAGCAAGTGAACCCGCTCGCACGCTGGAGAATGCCAAATCGGAAGCAATCCCATGCAAACGGTGCTGGAGTTGCCATGACATGTTTCTGCCAATCCTCCGCGCATGCCTCCCCCAGCGTCGAAGGCTCCATCTGGATGGCCCCGGGGTCTGGGAGTACGTGCCGTACGATTGCTCCGCCAAGCTCTTCGAACCAGCTGTGATAGGTGTCGTGCCTGCGCACATGTGCTGTCACCACATGCGTCATGGCTCTGAGGTCACACCGCCCGGCTTCGTCCCACACGACGACGAGCAGCCGCGCCATCGCCTCGTGCCGCAGCTCACAGGCGCGGAAGGCGTGTAGATGCTGCTCCTGTTCGTAGCTCGGCAATACGGGGGACACCGGCGCGCGCTTCGCACTCTCCATCGACGCAGCAGACGGACGCCAGAGCGTCAGCACCGCCGGAGGTCCTGACCAATCGTGCAAAGGACGCAGATCAGTCACTGGCATCTGCTCCGGCTGGCTGCAATCTCTGCATGGCGGCACTCAGCGTGTCCGCGAGTGCACGCACGGTCGTCACGTTCACGGAACGGAGCCGGATGCCGGTGTCGGCCTCGAGCGCAATCAGCAGCTGGAGCGTCCCGAGCGAGTCGAGGCCGTAATCGAAAAACGAGCGGTCCGGATTTACCGTACGGCGCAAGATGACACCGAGATGCTCGATGATCAGACGCCTCAGCAGGGCCGGCCGCTCGTCGGGCGGCGCGCGTCTCAACTCCGTGCGCAGGCGGCGCGCCGGTTCGGCCTTTGCCTCTGAGGCCTGCGACATCGCCGCCGCGAACGGGCTGCGCGCGGCGAGCGACGTCAGCCATGGGGCGCCGTCGAGATGGACATAGGCGGCATACCCGCGGTCGTGCCGCAGCAGCGTCTCGAATGCGTAAGCACCGTCGCGCGGCTCGATCATTCGCGCATCGCCGCGGGCCGAAAGATGCGCACCGGCGCCGATATCCGCCCACGCCGCCCAGCCGATCGCCGAGGACGGCAGCCCCTGGGCACGCCGCCATTGCGTGAATGTGTCGAGCCACCCGTTGGCGGCGGCGTAGGCCGACTGACCGGGCGAACCGAACAGCGCCGCAACCGAGGAGAAACAGCAAAACCAGTCGAGTTGCTGCTTCAGCGTCGCCGCATGCAAATGCCAGGCGCCCTGGACCTTGGGCGCCCAGTTTCGATGCAGCTTCTCGTCTGTCACAGAGGGGAGGATGCCGTCCTCGACGACGGCGGCACCGTGCAGGACACCTCGCAGCGGCAGGCCAGTCGCAGTGGCGGCTCCGACAACGCGCCGTGCGGTCGATGGCTCCGCGATATCGGCACTTATCACCTCAACTTCGGTACCCCGTGCTTTCATCGCGCTCAGCACGCCCGTCGCCGCCTCGGTGGGCTTGGCGCGCGCGTTGAGAATGATGCGACCGGCTCCGGCTGCGGACATCGCATCAGCGAGGAACAGGCCGAGCCCGCCAAGGCCGCCGGTGACGATGTACGCACCATCGGGTTTGAACGGTGTGAACCGCTCCGGCGTCGCCGGCACGCGGACATGGCCGGTCGTTGGAACGGCGAGCACGAGCTTTCCGGTGTGACCTGCGCCGCCAACAATGCGAATGGCGTCAGCCGCATCGTCGAGAGGATAGGTCGCGATATCAGGCAGGGGCAGCCGCTCCTCCCCGACAAGACGCATGACTCGCGCGAGCAGTGCCTGCACGCGGGCCGGAGCAGTGATACACATCTGCGCAAGATCGACGGCAAAGAACGAGAGGTTACGCTTGAACGGCGACAGTTCCAGCCACGTGCCCCCATAGATGTCCTTCTTGCCGATCTCGATGAAGCGCCCGCCGGCCGCGAGGAGCCCGAGGCCGGCGCGCTGGGCCGCGCCGGTGAGCGAGTTGAGAACGACGTCGACGCCGTACCCTGACGTGTCCTGCCGGATCTGCTCGGCGAATGCCGCGGTTCGAGAATCGTACACGTGACGGATGCCGCCGGCGCGCAGCAGCTCCCGCCGCGCCTCGGAGCCCGCTGTTGCAAATATCTCTGCACCAGCCGCGCGGGCCATGGCCACAGCCGCCTGGCCGACGCCGCCGGTCGCCGAATGAATGAGAATCTTGTCGCCAGGCCCGATCCGGGCCAGATCCTCGAGGCCATACATGGCCGTGGCACTTGTCGTGAGAATGGCGGCCGCTTCGGCATCCGTGAGCGCACGGGGTATTGCGACCAGCAGGCGTGCATCGCAAGTCAAATACGTGCCCCAGGCGCCCTCGCCGCAGAGCCCGGCCACGCGGTCGCCAACGCGAAAGGCCGAAACGCCAGGCCCGACCGCAGTGACGATGCCGGCGAAGTCCAGGCCAAGCCCCTGCGCACGGCCATCAAGTGAGGGATAGCGGCCAAGGGCGACGAGCACATCCGCGAAGTTGACGCTTGTGGCATGGACCACGACCTCCACCTCGCCGTCGCCCGGCGCACGCCTCTCGAAGGCGGTCATCTCCAGGCTCTCAAGGTCACCGGGCACGCGGATCTCCAGGCGAAGACCATCGCGGGCCGCGTCGCGGTCCATCATGCGGCGATCGGCGTGACTGAGCGGGCTTCGCTGCAGTCGTGCGACATACGCGCTTCCTCCGCGCAGCGCCGTTTCGTCTTCGTCCGAGCCGCTCAGCAGCTGAGCGCGAAGCAATGACACGTCCGCCTGCGGGCACACGTCGATCTGGGTGGGATGGAGGACGGGAAGCTCGGCACCGATTGCTCGCAGCCAGCCACGCACACCAGCGTGGGCGAGCTGAACGGTGTCGTCCGGCAGGACGCGTTGTGCCATACATGTGACGACGAACAGGCGGGGCCGCCGCTCGCATTGCCGCAAGGCGTCGGCCACGTGGATCAGGCTGCTTATGTTCGCCCGGGATACGTCGGGACTCGCCGGCTCATTGCCGCGTGGCAAGGCCACCACTACAGCTCCGGGACGATGTTGATGCAGAGCGTCTTCGATCTGCCCGCGCCATGCGCCCCCCTTCTCCGCTCCGGCGCCGCTGAGGATGCCAGACTTGAACCCTTGCGCGCGCAGGCCTCGTTCCAAGTCCAGCATCAAGCGGTGTCCCGCATCATCGGCGTCGAGCAGCAACCAGGCGCCATCCTCCAGCCTGACCGTGGCGCGAGGGATGTCCCATGACTGCCAGGTGATGTCGAGCAGGCGCGAGTTGCAGGCGACCGCATCGGCATGCTGTTCCGCCGCGCCGCTCCCCATTGCCAATCCCTCGACACTGAGCAGCACGCGACCGGAGGCGTCGAGCAGATCGATGTCCACCTCGACGTGCAGGGCGTCGACCGCGACCAGGCGGGTCATGCAATGGGCGGCGTCGGCGTCCGTGCGGTGGAGCCGGAGGCTTCGCACCGAGAGCGGCAGCAGCAAGCGCCCGTTTGTCTCCGAAACCACCCGGGCGAATGCCCCGACGGTCTGGAAGCACGCATCAAGCAGCACGGGATGCACGGTGTAGCCGCGCGCGCTTGTTCGGAACGAGGTCGGGAGCCGAAGATCCGCAAAGAGCGAAGCGCCGTCCGCGGATAACCTCAGTTCCGGGGCCAGTGCGCGAAATGACGGGCCGTACTGGATGCCATGCGAGTCGAACCACCGCCACACCTCGTCCGCGGCGAGGGGTGTCGCGTGAGCGGCGCGCAGCGCGGCTACGTTGTGCACGGCCGGCGGCTTTGCAGAGGCAGCGCCACAAAGCCGGCCGCTCGCATGGACCCGCGCTTCGCTCTCCGCCTGGCTCTCGAGCCTGAAATTCAGCTCACCCGGTCGGTCCGGCACTGCCGTGCAGACGATCGGCATCGATGGCTCCAACCATAACGCGTGGTCGAATGTGATGGTCTGCACTTCGACGAGCGACGTGCCAAGGACCGTGCGCGCGGCGGCGAGCGCCATTTCACAGAAGGCAGCGCCCGGGAAGAGCGGCGTTCCGTTCACCTGGTGGTCCGCAAGCCAGGGATGGGCATCGAGACCAATCTCGCAAGCCCAGACGTGGCGCTCCGGCTCTTCGTGCAGGACGCGGTGGACGTTCAACAGCGGATGCGTTGACGGCAGGTGATGCGGACCTGCGGCCGGCGTCGCCGGCGCAAGGAACAGAGGATAGTGCGTCCAGGCCGGCAACGGGACGTCAAGCAGCTGGCCATCGGGATAAAGGACATTGAAATCGATCTCCGCCCCGGCGACATAGATGGCGCCGACCAGGTCCAGAAGCCCGTTGTGCATGGGCTCGCCGCGAGTCATCGATGCAAGCGCGCGGACGGCGAAGTCGGTTGCCGAAGCATTCTCCAACACCGCGTGGGACACGATGGGATGCGGCGAAAACTCGACGAAGACGCGGTGTCCGTCTTCGAGCGCCGCCTGCACGGCCGGACGGAATCGGACCGATTGCCGAAGGTTGTCGATCCAGTAAGCGCCATCGCAAACGGGGGTCTCGCGCGGATCGAACAGCACGGTGCTGTACATCGGCGTGTGCGGTCTGTGCGCAGTCACCCCCGCAAGGCGCTCCGACAGCTGCGCGAGGATCGGCTCCACTTGCGACGTGTGCGAGGCCACATCGACCGCGACCTCGCGGGCGTACCGGCCCTCGGCCTGCCAGGCAGCGACGAGGCGCTGCACGGCCGCGGCAGCGCCCCCCACCACCGTCGAGGCCGGAGCAGCCAGTACGGCGATCTCGACGTCGTCGATCCGCCGGCGCGCAAGATCTTCGCGAACCGCCGCCGCCGTCATCCCGACGACGGCCATGGCACCCGATCCAGCAAGCGTTTGGCACAGCATGGCGCGATGACAGATCACCCGCACGCCGTCTTCGAGCGAGAGTGCGCCGGCCACGACTGCCGCCGACGCTTCCCCCATCGAATGGCCGATCACCGCCGACGGCACCACACCCTTGGCCTTCAGGGACGCCGCCAACGCGACCTGGATGGTGAAAATGGCGGGCTGGATCCGTTCGATGCCGTCGAGTTGCGCGGGTCGACGCAGGGCATCGGTCACCGAGAAGCCGCAGAGGGTCTGAATCAGAGGTTCAATGGCGCCAACCACCCCAGCGAAGACCGGGTCGATGTCGATCAGCGCCGCGCCCATCGAGTCCCACTGCGAGCCCTGTCCGGAGAATACGAAGACGGGACCGCTTCCATCATGGTCGGGCCAATCCGCATCGATGGACTGATCGACGGCGAGCCCGCGCAATTGCGCTGTCAGATCGGCGAGCGTTGTCGCAATGAGCGCGTGCCGGACCGGCCGGTGCCCGCGCCTGCACGCGAGAGTCCGCGCAACGTCATTGGGGCGATGACGGCCGGCGCTTGCGTCCAGCCAAGCGGCAAGGCGCCCGGCCGAAACGCGAAGCGCTTCCGGCGAGGTCGAAGACATCGGAAACAACCACGGCTGGTCGTGTGTTACGGCGGCTTCCGACGAAAAAGACAAAGCAGGCGCGTGAGGCGCCTGCTCGAGCACGACGTGGGCATTCGTGCCGGACATTCCGTAGGACGATACGGCCGCGCGGCGGAGTCCGTCAGCGCCGGTCGAGGGCCAGGGCGAGGAGTCCGTCGGGACGAAAAGCCGCGTCTCGATCGGCTGGAGATGCGCAGGCAGCTGATGGAAGTGAAGGGATCGCGGCACGACGCCATGTGAAAGCGCGAGCGTCGCTTTGATCAGACCCAGGACGCCCGCCGCCGATTCCGCGTGGCCAAGGTTGCTCTTGAGCGAGCCCAGGGCGCAGGGCGAATGTCGTCCATATCGTGATGAGAGACTGTGGTACTCCTCGGTATCGCCCACCGGCGTGCCGGTGCCGTGCGCCTCGATCATGCCGACGGATGAAGGATCAACCTGCGCCTCGGCAAGCGCGCGATCGATCACCGCGATCTGGGCCGCGCGGGAAGGCGCCAGAATGTTGTGCGTGCGTCCGTCCTGGTTGACGGCGCTGCCGCGGATGACTGCGAGCACGCGATCGCTATCGCGCAGGGCGTCGCTCAGTCGCTTGAGCATCACCACCCCACAGCCTTCGGCGCGCACGAAGCCGTCGGCACGCGCGTCAAACGCGTGACATCGTCCTGTCGGCGACAGCATGCCGAGCCCTGACGCCGAGGCGAATGTGGTGGGCGAGAACATCAACATGGCCCCGCCGGCAAACGCGACCTGGCACTCGCGGGCGAGCAGGCTGCGCCGCGCCGCGTGCACGGCGACGAGACTGGACGAGCAGGCCGTGTCCATGCTGATGGCAGGACCCGTGAGCCCCATCGCATGGGCGACCCGTCCCGACGCCATGCTGAAGGGCGTTCCCGTGAATGCATAGGCGAGGCCCATTGCACCTGCGTCACGCGTGACCTGCATGTAGTCCTGATGCGAGAGGCCGAAGAACACACCGGCATCGGTCCCGAACAGGCGGCGCGGATCGCGACCGGAATGTTCGGCGGCCTCCCAGGTGACCTCGAGCAACAGCCGGTGCTGCGGGTCCATGGCGAGGGCCTCGGGTTCGCCGATGCCGAAAAAGCGATGATCGAAGCCCAACGGGTCGTCGAGGAACGCGCCCCAGCGCGAAACCGAGCAGCCCGCCACGCCTGCGACGGGCTCGTAGTCATCGTCGGCATTCCAGCGCTGCGGCGGAATCTCCCCAACGAGGTCGGCGCCGGCCAGGAGCGCCCCCCACAAGGCGTCCGGGGAGTTGATATGTCCCGGAAGTCTGCAGCCAATGCCGACGACAGCAATCGCAGTCACAATCAAGACCTTGTTTTTGTAAGCTTTATCGATCCAAATCAATACATGCCGGATTACGTTATTGATCCGTCGATCGATCGTCCAGCCCGCAGACTGCTGTCGGCGGCACTGACGGGGATCCTGGGCACGTCGTCTTACACCGTTGATAGCCTCGACGGCCGGGTCAATACGCTGGACCAACAGGCAACCGGACTTTCGAAGAATCGCGCAGTCGGCTGAGAGCAACGTCATTCAGGCCAAATCGCCGTTCATAGTCGCGACGGCCAAGCTGGAGAGCCGCGCCCTCGGCAAGCTCGTCCAACCTTTTCTGCAATTCAGCCAGCGTGAATCCTACACGCTTCAGGCTTGGAGCCCTGAGCTGGCAGGCACGATAGGCGTGGCTAAACCTCGCCGTTGCGCAAGATCAAGATGTCCTTGCACGCCGATCAGAAGGATTTGCGGGAGGCCTACCTGGTTCTCAGATCGACAGCGGCTGCCAATTGCTGAAGCGGGGCCGCCACCTGGACCGGATAGGACGGACCGCTTCGAAGGCTTTCAAAGCCCCTCGGCAATCGCTGCAACTGCGTCCGGGCGTAGGCGCGGATATCCTGGAGCGATGGCCGATGCGCGACCAGGCGCCCCGCTTGCAGAACAGGGACGATCAGGGTCTCCCCTTCCTGAACGTCGTCCTCTGTCGACAGCACGTCCAGCGCCATACGGCCGTCGGCATCGTAACGGCGCCACACCTGCTTGCGACCGGGCCATGTCGCCTTGCCGGACGAACGCTTCCGCCGCGCCACGCCCGCGTATTCCTGCAGCTTGTAGGCGCAATCGAGAGCCGGCACATCGGACGACGTTGCCAGGCTCGTGCCGATCCCGATGCCATCGATCGGGGCCGCCTCGCGGGCAAAGGACAACAACGTTTCCTCCTCAATGCCACCGCTGACGAAGATGGTCACATCCTTCAGGCCGCCCTCGTCAAGGATCCGCCGCACGCTTTTCGAGAGCGCCACCAGATCCCCGCTGTCGATCCGCACGGCGCGGATCTCTATTCCGAGTGCCCGCAGGCGCGGGGCCAATGTCACGACCTTCCTGGCCGCCGCCTCGGTGTCGTATGTGTCAATCAACAGCACGAGGTCCTTCGGCCGCGCCCGTGCAAACGCTTCGAAAGCGGCCGTCTCGTCGTCGAACGCCTGGATGAACGCGTGTGCCATCGTGCCGTAGGCGGGAATCCCGAAGCATTTTTCCGCGAGAACGGTGGCAGTTCCGGCAAAGCCCGCGATATAGCTGGCCCGGGCAGCCAGAAGGCCCGCTTCGGCACCATGGGCTCGGCGCAACCCGAAATCAACCAGCAGCTTGTCCGGTGCGAGCAGAGCCATGCGGGCCGCCTTGGACGCGATCAATGATTGGAAATGCAGCACATTGATCAAGCGGGTTTCTAAAAGCTGGGCTTCGGGCAACGGCGCTGTGACGCGAAGGATCGGTTCGTTGGCGAAGAATACCGTGCCCTCGGGCATGGCATGAACATCGCCGCTGAAATGAAAGGCAGCCAGATAGTCGATCAGGCGCGCGCTGAACCTGCCGCTACGGACAAGCCAGCTCAGTTCGTCATCGGAAAAGCGCAATCCTTGCAGGAACTCCACCGCCTGCTCAAGCCCGGCCGCCACCAGGAAACTGCGCTGTGGCGGAAGCTTGCGGACGAAGAATTCGAAGACTGCAGTCCCGGTCTGGCCCGTCTCCAGATAGGCCTGCAGCATGTTCAACTGATACAGATCGGTCAGGAGCGCGCTAGGTGATGAATCCATAACAGATCCCTCATCTTCGGATACCCGGCGGCCTGAAAGCTCATGAAGCCGGTGCCGCCGTCGCCCTTGCCGGGAACCGCTTCAGGATGGCGATGACCTCGTCATCGCTGACCTGGCTGAAATCACGGTAGTAATAGCCGATCGCGCCAAAATCCCGCGGCGTATCCAGGCAAACGATTGCGTCGACTTCTCCGTGCAGCCTCTGCAGCGTGTCGAGGGGGGCCACCGGTACGGCCAGGATCAGTTCCTTTGGCTCCCGTTTTTGCAGTGCCTGAATCGCTGCGAGGGTTGTCGCACCCGTCGCAATGCCATCGTCGACGATGATCGCGACCTGTCCTTTGACCTCAGAGCGGGCGCGATTGCCGAGATAACGTTCCCGGCGCCTGTCGATCTCGACAAGCTCCTCCTTGCAGATGGCGTCGAACGTCTCCTCGCTCACGCCGGTGAAATCGATGATGTCCCGGTTGCGAACGATCACAGGCTGTTCCCCGTCCACAACCGCACCCATAGCAAGTTCGGGCTGCATGGGCGCGCCGATCTTGCGCACCAGGACCAAATCGAGGGGCGCCTGCAACCGATCGGCGACCTGCGCCGCCACCGGCACTCCACCGCGTGGCAGAGCCAGGATCACGGGACGGCGGCTCTTGTACTTCACCAAAGCTGTGGCCAACTGACGGCCGGCATCGTCTCTGTCTTGAAACAGCATATCGGCAGGTCCCGGTTGAACGTTGGATCAGACTATTGCACGCGCACCCCGGATCGTTGATCAGCGTCAAGCCGCATCGCTCCTCGTCTGGCAATAGATTCTCATGCTGGAGAGCCAGGAGAAACTTTCAATCGAGGGGGCCGAGAACGACAGCATCTCTGCCCTGGCCCGCAAGGTCGCCTTTCTGAGCGAGCCCGGCAGCTACAGGCCTGCTCCCGATCACGTTCAGGCGCGGGAGACCCACATGTCCTGGGTCTTCATGAACGGCGCGCGGGTCTACAAGCTTAAGAAGCCGGTCCGCTTTTCCTACCTCGACTTTTCGACGCTGGCTCGCCGCAGGGCCGCATGCCTCGCTGAAGTCAGCCTTAACCGCCGGCTTGCGCCCGACGTTTATCTCGGCGTCGTTCCGCTGATCGAGACGGTCTCGGGATACGCGATCGGTGGCTCCGGTCCGGTGGCGGACTGGCTCGTGGTGATGCGCCGGCTGAACGAGCATGAGACGCTGGAGGCCATGCTGCGCAATGGCACGGCGCGCCAGACCGACGCCGAACAGCTCGCAGCGGCTCTCGCCCGCTTCTATTCGCATACCGATCGTATCCTGGTCGCGCCCCAGACCTATTTGGCTTCTCTGTACGAAGCCGCCGTGCTGGATCGGCAGGTTCTACTGAATGAGCGCTTCGGCCTGCCGCGTGGCACGATCTTGCGCGTTGCCTCCGGTCAGCGACGATTTCTCGAACAGAACGCCCGAGTTCTTGTCAACCGCGTCTGCCGACGATTCATCGTCGACGGTCACGGCGACCTGAGACCTGAGCACATCTGGCTGACGCCTCCTCATCCCATCATCGACTGTCTCGAGTTCAATACCCGTTTGCGGGCCAGCGATGCCTTGGACGAGATCGCGTTTCTGCATCTGGAATGTGAGAGGCTCGGCGGCCGATGGTTCGGTGACGCGATCCGCCGGCGGCTGGCACGCACGCTGCATGATGACCCCGCGGGCGGCGTATTCCTGTTTTATCGAATGGGACGCGCGATGCTGAGGGCGCGCTTGTCCATCGCGCATCTGTTCGATGCGCACCCGCGCACGCCCGAGAAATGGCCTCGCCTCGCGCGTGCCTATCTCGCCCTCGCCGAATCCGACGCAAGACAGCTCGAACGGCTGCTCGCCCGATGACGGCGTCAGGCTCCGTCAAGCCTGATACATCAAGAGATCAGCCAGGGATTCGTTCTGATGCAGCCGTCTGATGGCTTCGGCCAGCAGCGGAGCCGCCGAGATCACCTCGAGCTTGGCAAGCACGGGCCCCGCAGGAAGCCTGAAGGGCGGAACGGTGTCTGTGGCGATGATGCGATCAATCGACGGATCCGCAAGTGCGGTCTCGGCCCCTGGCATGAAAAGGCCGTGGGCAACGCAGGCAATGACATTTCTTGCGCCGTGCGCCCGCGCCGCCTTTGCCGCACGGACCAGGGTTCCGCCGCTGCTGATCAGGTCGTCGACCACGACGCAGAATGCATCAGTCACATCACCGGCAAACAGGTCGCCGGACACCCGGCCCGAGCTACGATGCTTCTCGACGAAGGCCTTTCCGATCGGCCTCTGCAACGTCTTCTCAAGAGCTTCGCGCAGCAGATCGGCTCGCTTTCCACCGCCCAGATCCGGCGACACGACGCTGATTGGCCTGTCGCCCGCGATCGACCTGATCTTGTCGATCAGCAGCAGCGCCGTCGTGAGTGCAACGGAAGGACAGCGAAAGGCGTTCTCGTAAGCAGCTTCGTTGTGCACGTCCAGCGTCACGACCCTGTCCGTACCGACGGCCTCGAACAGAGACGCCAGATAGCGGATGGTCACGGGATCATTTTCCTTGGTTCGGCGGTCCTTTCGCGCATAGCACAGATATGGCGTGACCGCGGTCACGCTTGTAGCACCCGCGTCTTTCAGTGCGCCGATCAAGAACAGCAGGCGGCAAAGCTTGTCATTCGGGCTCTCGACGGGCCCACCGTGAAGACTGTGAACGACGTAGATGTCGCGGCCGGCCACCGTATCGAGCGGACGGACTTTGTGTTCGCCGTCTTCAAAGCTGCGCTCTTCGTGAGCAGCCAGCGAGCAGCCCAACGACGTCGCGATGCGCTCGCCCAGCGCGGTGCTTCCGCTAAGGGCGAACAGGCTTAACCGATCGCTCCGCGCCAATGCGGTGCGCGGCATCCAGCTACTATCCATCGTGCACTCCGCAATTCAATGATGGAGCACCTACGCCCGCAAGCTGTGCTTGCCCAGAACCTTGACCGTGCTGGCCTGTGGCCCTTTCTCTCCGGGCTCCTCAACAAAGCTGACTTGCGATCCGACGGCGATGTGCGCGCGACCTTCCACGACACTGTTGCAGTTGAAATAGATCTCCTGGCCATCGGTCCCTTCCAGGAAGCCGAACTCGCCACTTGGGTCGATACGCACGATTGTGCCGAGCGGCTCTCCTTTATGGAGCTTGGTCTGGCCTTGCATCTCGCGCACTTGGTCCTGCAGCTGCCGGCGCGCGCGCTTGAAGGCATCGTCCACCGCAAAGGTCAGATCGGCGTACCTTTCATCCTCCTTGGGCGTCCGTCCGACATTGACTTCGCGCCCTTCGGGAAGGGCCAGGCGGATGCTGACCTGGTATTGACCACCCGTCTTGTGACGATCACCGGGGCCTCTCACGATGATGCGGCCCGCGGTGGCTCGACCGTAGCGCCTTTCCAGCTCGGCGATGTGCCCCTCAATCGCAGCCTGCACTCCGGGGAAGGGGTCAGATGTTCGAATTCGATTTGAGCGGGGGTTTGCATGGTTCGCTCCTCCCTATCAGGCGGTCGATCTGAGCACACGGCGCGCCCATGGCTTTGCGCGAGATCAACCGATCCAACCGGCGATTCACCGTGGGAACTTTGCGGCACGTCAAAGCAGCCCGGCCCGAGCCTGTGAATAATTTACGCTCTGCCTCTGATCCGGGAGCAACATCATGAGCACGTCCACGGGTGTGACTGCGTTGGATCATTCGGTCCAGGAAACGAACGTTTGGCTCAAGGCCATCGACGAGCAGCTGGCCCTGGAGAACCGTCATCAAGCCTACAATGCATTGCGTGCCGTCCTGCATGCGTTGCGTGATCGCATGCCGCCGGAGGTCGCCGTCAAGCTCGGGGCGCAGCTGCCGATCGTGGTGCGCGGCTTCTACTACGAAGGCTGGCATATGGCGGCAACGCCGACAAGGGAACGGCATATCGAGGAGTTTGAGGCACATGTCGCCAGGGAGCTTCCGCCGCAGTTCCCAGTGAGTGCGCTCGCCGCAGCCCGCGCCGTTTACGAAGTACTGTGGGAAAAGCTCGATCCCGGCGAATTCGAGAAGTTGATGTCCCATCTTCCGGCGCCGCTCAGAAACCTCCAGGGCTGACCAGACGGAGGCGGTTCGTGAAACGTGATCAATCGCTCGAGGTCATCATTCCGCCGCTAGGACTGGCGGGAATGCTGACGCTGCCGGACAATCCCCGTGGCCTGGTTGCGTTTGCCCATGGCAGCGGTTCGAGCCGATTCAGCGTCCGGAATATCGCGGTCGCGCAGGAGCTGAACGCACGCCGCTTCGCGACGCTGCTGTTTGATCTTCTCACGCCGCAGGAGGAGCATGACCGCGCCAACGTCTTCAATGTCGGAATGCTTGGAAAACGGCTGGTCGCGGCCGTCGACTGGCTTCAAGGCCTTAAACCTGCGGTTGCCTGCCTCCCCATCGGATTGTTCGGCGCCAGTACCGGCGCGGCGGCCGCCCTCATCGCGGCGGCTCAATTGCCTGACCGAATTGCCGCAGTGGTCTCACGTGGCGGACGTCCGGATTTGGCCGGCGAAGCCCTGCCCCACGTCCGCGCGCCGACCCTGTTGATCGTCGGCGGCGCCGATGTTGGCGTGATCGAGCTCAATGAGGAGGCGCGCAGCTGGCTTGGCGGGCTGACGGCGCTGGAAATCATTCCCGGTGCAACGCATCTGTTTCCCGAGCCGGGCGCCATGGACGCCGTCATCGAGCATGCCAGCCGATGGTTTGAGCGATATCTGCAGGCGCCGACGTCAGTCCGTGCCGCGAGCTAGGAGAAAGCCATGCAGCTCCGGTCCAGCGCCTTCGCCGACCGATCGGCTATTCCGCGGCGCTTCACCTGCGACGGCGAAAACCTGTCCCCGCCCCTGCAATGGTCCGATGCGCCCGAGGGAACCCGCAGTTTCGTGCTGCTCTGCGATGATCCCGACGCGCCCGCCGGCACTTGGCACCATTGGGCGGTCTACGGTATTTCGCCTGACCAAAGCGGCCTCGTGGACAACGCAGCTCAGAACACGAGGCTGAAGCAGGCCACCAACGATTTCCGGAAGGTTGGCTATGGCGGGCCATGTCCGCCGCCCGGCCACGGCGTCCACCATTATCGCTTTCGGCTCCTTGCCCTCTCCACGGACCATCTTCGTGTCCCGGCGAATGCATCATGCGTCGACGTCGAACGCGAGGCGCGCAAGCTCGCCCTTGCCGAAGCCACTCTCACCGGCACGTATCACAGATAACAACGCCGCGGGATCCTGCTCATGACGAACATCATGGTGGCGACGGACGGATCGGACGGCGCGCGCCGCGCGATCGATGTGGCGGCGAAACTTGCCAAGGCGTTGGCATGCAATCTTCTAATCGTAACAGTTGCTGATCGGCTTTTGGAAGAAGAGGCTCGGCGACTTCCGCACAACGGAGCCACCGCCGGTGACCTCTTGGAGGCCTTGACGGGGCAGACCCTCAAGGCCGCGGAGGCTCGTGCGTGCGAAATCGGCCCGCCCCGGATTGAGGTTCGGACGTGTTGGGGTGACGTCACCCAATCCCTGATCGATCTGGCGGCACAGACGTCGAGCACGATGATCGTCGTGGGTCGGCGCGGACGCGGCCAATTGACCGGCCTGTTGCTCGGCAGCGTTTCCCAAAAGCTCGTCAGTCTCGCTCCCTGCGCCGTGGTTGTTGTCCCCTAGAGCGGCATCCGTCGCAGAACCGCGCAAGGGTTCCGAGCCCCATCGAACGGTCGTGGTCGAATGGTCTTTCGCCAACGCGCGCTTTCAAAGGTCTACCAGCTGATCGAGCCGGGCCCTGTCGTTCTGCTGATAACGGCCAGCCGCGGGCATCCCAACGTCATGACCATGTCCTGGCACATGATGGTGGAGTTCGAACCGCCGCTCATTGCTTGCATCGTCAGCGAAGCCAATTTCAGCTTCGCCGCTCTCCGCGCAACTGGAGAAGCCGTGATCGCGGTTCCGCCGCGCAACCTGGCTGACACGGTCGCCAGGATAGGCAATTGCTCGGGCCGCAACCGCGACAAGTTCAAGCGCTTCGGACTCACTGCACTCCCGGCGACCCTGGTCGGCGCGCCCTTGATCAAGGAATGCTTCTGCAATCTCGAATGTCGCGTGACGGACACGAGCATGGTCCCGCGCTACAATCTGTTCGTTCTCGAGGTCCTGCGCGCATGGATCGACCCTGCCCGGAAGAACGCCAAGACGCTTCATCACCGCGGATATGGCTCCTTCACGGTCGACGGCGCGACGATCAAGACGAGGTCAAAGATGAGATAATCGTGCGACCCACGAGACCGATCGCCCGACCCACTCATGCTGCGGGAGCGATGTTTCAGCGATACCAGCAATGACCGCGCCGGCAGACGCGACGGTGAGGATAGATCCAGTGCGGGCCCCAGCAGGACCGATACCAATGGTATCCGGTCTCGCCCAGACGATAGCAGCCCGCCTCCGCGCTCGTTGGTGCCAGCGCACCGACCGCTACGATCGCCGCGACGGCGGCAAACATGGCATATTTTCGCATCTTGTTCTCCCGAAGCGCCCCAGAGAGACACATCAGTCCATAACCGCGAAGCCCCGCGCGTTGACGTAAATCAACGCACGGAGACGTCTCGTCGGGGCTGATCTATTGTCTCATTTTCCCTGTCTGCGGCGGCCGAGTTCAGCATCGAGGAACCGTTTGGCGATGAAGGGTTCGACGCGCAGCGCAGGCTGCCGGCCGGCACCAAGCGGATCGAAAGCAGCCTTTCGCTGCAACTCTACGGAAGCGGCGCTCGGCGGCACGGAGCAAGCGCGATCACTCAGCCAGTAGACGGTCGCTCACTTCAGCGAAATCACAATCGCACTGAGGTTGGCGGCCATCTCCAACCCCGCCTTGGGGCCTTGCAAGATCATCACGACGCCATTGTCGTTTCGCAGGTGGACACCACCCACGCCGCCAACGAGAGCGCCACCACCGCCAACCGAACTATAGGTGCCCGCGAAGTCGCGGACGTCTCTGATGCCGGAGGCCCAGCCTTCCAGCCGGCCGGCCGTGGCGCCGGCGGTGATGCCGAGGCTTATGCCGGTGACGCGAAAGGGATAGCTGCGGCCGCGATAGCTCAATACGCCGGTGCCTGCACCACCGCCCACCAGCAGGCCCGCCTTCACGATCTTGACCCGGACATGGCCGGCGGCTTGGGCAAGCGAGGGAGCGGCCGGAACCGTGACAGCGAGCAGCACGATCGCGACAAGGCGGCCGATCAAGCGCAGCATGGCGCCGGTCATCTCACGGCTTCGCGGCATCGACCTTCTTCCAGGTCTGGTCGGGATCAAACAGCGTGAGGCGCTTGGCCACGAAGTCGGTGCGTGTGCCGAGATCCTTCTGGTAGACCACGCCGGCATGGTTGACCAGGAAGGTCATCACGCCGGAATTGCCGTACTCGGCCGGCCAGGCAATCAGCGCGAAGCCGCCGATCATCTTGCCTTTGACAACGTAGTTCATGGCGCCGCCGGGGGCATCTGGTCCCTGCGCCTTGAGAATGCGGAAGTAATAGCCGTGATAGGGCGTCATACCCTCGCCGGCTTTGTAGCCCTCCCTCGAGGCCTGCGCGGCCAGTGCTCCGAGCGGGCTCGGGTCGCTGTCGTCGCGCCAGAACAAGCCATCTTTCTTGCCGGGCGAGGAGACGATGCGCTGTGCATAGACGCCGACCCCCTCGCCGCGGTCCTTGTCTGCATATTCGTTCTGCGCGTCGACGAACGCGAGCGCGGTCTGGATTGCGTCGAGCTCGTTACGTCCAATGCGACGGCGAAGCACCTCGATGCGTCCCTCGTCGGTATCGAATTCCCAACCAGCCTTGGTGTTGACGAGCGGGATCGGGAACGGAAAATCGTCGGGTCCCAAGATGAGTGTCGCGCTCTTGTTGCCCTCAGCCTTGATGCCGTGCTTGGTGTCGTATATCGAGGTGAAACGTTGGCGGATATCGTTGTCGGCGATCTCGTCGCCGGAGAAGACGATATCCTCGGCTGCCCTGCCGAGCACTTTCAGGATATCGCGAGGCCCGCTCTTGACCGCGGCGGCAAGTGCTGCGGCCGCGTCCTCCGGCGTCTTGTAGGATTGCTGGGCCTCCGCCCTCGAGCCAAGCAGCGCAAGCATGAGCATGCCCGGCAACACCGCGCGCCGAAGCGATTTCAGACTGATCATGGCATCACCTCCGCAGGGAGCTTCGCGCCGCCGGCGAGCCAATCCCGGTAAGTGCCGAATGTCAGGCCAAGCTTCTCATAATAGACGCGTAGATAGCCGTCGCTGCCGCGCGCCACTGCGTCGGGCATCACCTGCTCGACCTCCTGCGCCATCACGCCGACATAGGCCTTGTCGCTGCCGATATAGCTGAAGCGATAGTAGCCGAGCCCGTTGGCGAGGTGGCCGAGCAGGACGATGTCGTGCTTCAGCGCGATATCCGAGCGCCGACCGCCACCGCCCCCGCCGCGGAAGCCGCCGCCACCGCCGCGCATCGCCATTCCGCCTCCACCACCTCGGCCGGCAATGCTCGGACCGCCGCCACCGCCGCGCGGCATGCTCGCCATGCTGGATCGGCCGCGCGCCGATGCTGCGGCCGCGGAGCGACCTGACGAAACATTCATCGCGCCACCGCGATTGCCGCCCGCGCTACGGTTGGCTGCACTGCCGCCACCGCGGTTCGCGGCCTTGGCGCGATCACCGCCGCCCTTGGCAGCTGCCTTGGCTCGGTCACCACCGCCCTTTGCACCATCCTTTGCACCACCTTTGGCACCGCCCTTGGCGCGATCGGCAGCACCCGCACGATCGCCCCGATCGCCGGCCCGGTCACCCGCTCGATCTCCGGCCCGGTCGCCAGCGCGGTCTCCAGCTCCGCCGCGATCACCTGCCCGATCGCCAGCGCGATCGCCAGCGCGGTCGCCTGCGCGATCCCCCGCCCGGTCTCCCGCACCTTGATCAGGACGCAGCACCTGGCTGCCGTCACGACCGCGGAAGTCCATCCGGTCCGATGCGCCAGCCTTCAAGTTGTTGTTGCCGAAGCGCTGTTGAACATTGGTGTTGCTGTAGCGCACCCCTTGCCGATGCGCTGGATTATGCTGCCAGCCATTGCCAATATTAGTGGTGCGATGATTGACGTAGACGTTACGGTTGCCCCAGTTGCAGCCCCCGCCCCAGTAATTGCCCCAGCGTCCGACCGCCCAAGCCGTGCCGAACGCGATGCCGGCCGCGACCACTCCTGCACCGATATAGGATGGGTAGCCCCAGTAGTATGGCGGGTACTCCGCATAGGGCCAGCTGCCATAGACAGTGGCCGGATCGTAATACGGCACGTACATCGCTGCAGGATCTGCCTGCTGGATCACGACGACCTGCTTGCCTTCCTGAGACTGGACGCTGACCTTCTGCTGCTTGGTGGTCACCAGCTTCTTGTTGTCGTAAGCCTTCGTGCGAAGGCGCTGGATCGCGTCCATCACGTCGGGCTGCTGCGCCAGAAAGGCATCGCCGAGCTTCTTGGTCCAGTCGAGCTGATCGCTCATCATGGTCAGGACATCGGCGGTGCTGGCCAGTGCCTTGACGCTGTCGTCCCAGCCCTGCTTGTCCACCTCCGTCTTCAGCGCATCGCCTTTGAGAGTCTTGCGCTCCTTCAGCCAGCGGTCGGCCTGCACGATCTCCAGCGGATAGGTCGAGGCGGCCAGCACGTTGGCGAGCAGCTCGTCCGGATAGAGCGCGATCGACGCGACCAGAGCCTCCAGCTGTTCGGGCTTCAGAAGCTCGGCCGTCGGCGCGGCAGGATTCGCCGGCTGCGCCTGGGGGGCGGCCGCGACCGGCTTGTCGGTCGTCTGGGCGGACACGCAAACCGGCGTGCCCAGCAACAGCGCAAGCGCCATCAACGTCTTGCCGCAGCGGATCATCGCATCCTCCCTTTCAATCCAGCCGAGACCATGAGATCGAGAGCGCGACGTTCATTGACAAAAATCAACGAAACGCGCGTGTTGTCTGCTGCAACGCGGGATCCTAGCTCGCGAGCGGAAGCCGAACCGTGAACAGCGCCCCGCCGAACGGCTGGTTCTCCGCGGAAATCGTGCCGTGGTGGGCCTCGACGATCGTGCGGACGATCGCCAGTCCCATGCCCATGCCCTCCGGCTTGGTGCTGAAGAACGGATCAAAAATACTCTTGAGATCGGCAACCGCGATACCTGGTCCCGTGTCGCCAACGCGAATTTCCGCAAAGTTGCCGACGCGGGCCATGATCACACTGACCTCGCGCTTGCCTGTCTGAACCTCTGAAATGGCATCCAGCGCATTGAGGATGAGATTGAGCACCACCTGCTGCAGCTGAATGGGATCGCCCTTGACGTGCAGTTCAGTGTCGGTCGGCGAATAAAAGCTCAGCTCGATATTGCGCCCTGCTGCAAGGTCACGGACAAACCCCATCACCTCTCGCACGGCCTGGCTCAGCTCGATATCCCTGAGCTCGAACGGCGCTTTCCTCAGCATGCTGCGCAAGCGACGGATCACTTCGCTGGCGCGCTGGTCGTCGCGCCTGATATCGGCGAGGATTTCGCCGATCTCGACAAGATCGGGCGAGCCGCGTCTCAACATCAGCTCCGCCGTTTCCGCGTTGGTCAGAATGGAGCCGAGCGGTTGGTTCAGCTCATGGGCGATCGACGCCGTGAGCTCGCCGACCGCCGAGTAGCGGTTGAGGTGGGCGAGTTCGGCAAGGCGCTGCCGCGATTCGACCTCCGCCAGCCGCCGGCGGCGCCGCTCATGCAGCAAGCCGCTGATGAGGCCGGCCTGGATCAGGATAATCGCCGCGACCGTGGCAAGCTGCCAGCGATAAGCTTCCCAGAGCGCCGGCTGCCGAAACATGATTTGGCTGCCTGCAGGCAGATTCTGCTCGCTGATGTCCCAGCGTTGCAGTTCGCGCCAGTCGAACTTTGGCGCAGCGTATCTGACAGCGGGGGGCCTCACATCGGCAGGCTTCTCGCCCCCAAGGATCCGCACGGCAACGGCCGCAGTCAGCCGGCTGATCTCCTCGACCGAGTACATGGGACCGCCGACGATCTCCTCTCCAAAGAAGCCATCGTCGTAGGAAAAGATCGGAGCATTTGCCACCCGATAGAGTGCCTGAAGCGCCCGGTCGCCTTCGTAAGCGACACCCGCCGCATCGATGTTCATGAGATGCCAGAAGATCGCCGTATCGGGCGGCAGCGATGCGCAATTCTTTAGAATTGCGTCAAACGCCAGTCCGTCATACCAGATGAACTCAAGCCTGCCGCTGAATAGATCTGCATCCTTCTGGATTTCGGCGCGCCAAACCCTTTCGTTTGGTGACGCACCATTTATCACGACGATTCTTTTCGTTGCGGGCAGGAGCTCGACGATCGTCTCGAAAGATCGCCGGAAGTCGTGTGCGACGGCAACAACCGTGTCTTCAGAGGATAAGCTCGCGAAATCCACGCGTCGACGTTCGACGGCCGTCAGCACCATCGGTATGTCATGGAACAACGCCTTGCGGTTTCGCTGGACGAAATTTGCTGCCGGAGCCCCGATGGAAATAATCAGATCAGGGGGACGGACGGTGTTCAACTCCTTCAAATACGCGATGAAAGCGGGCTCGGGATTTTCACTGCTCGACCGCGCTGAAACCAGGGAATGATCTTGAATGTCCAGCTGCCACGGAGATAGCCGGCCCAATTGCTCGCGAATTGTCTTCGCATATTGCCCCCATGGCCTGAAATCGCGCCCGAATGAATGAAGGATGACGATCTTCTTCGCATTGTCCGCGAGACAAGCTGAACCAAAGGCGAGGCAGGAGACCAACAAGACAATCGCGCCAGCCCACGCACGTCGCTGCACGCGGGATAATTCCAAGCGCGTGAGATCCGGCCAACGCGGATGCTGATGGGCCATTCTCATCGAGTAATCATAGAGCAATTTCTCTGCGGACGGGCAGATTCAATACCCTGTCCATCGCTCTAGTGTCCGCCGCTGAAGATCAGGGTCTTGAACGGCAGCAGCAGCGCCTGGATCCGCAGTAGTAGCGCATGGACGAATCCGATCGCGTCGATGGCATGGAGAGCGATCCGCCTGCCGGTCGACGTCTTGGGGTCGACGATCTCGTCGTGATTGCTGGTGTACGCGTTCACGATGCAGGTGCTGCCGGCGGTCACGCCGTCGAGGCCGCCCTTGTAAAGCGGTTCGAGGAATACCAGGATCGTACCCGGCTTGGCGAGGTTCTGAGCCTCGATGAGCTGTTCGCCGGTGCGAAACTGGCCGGCTGCGATGTAGTCCTGGACCGCAGTCACGACCAGGGGGATGACAGCCCATGGCCTGGAGATGCAGGTTGCCTCCGCGACCATGCCTTCCTTCATCACGCCTGCTTCAATCTGGCCGAATCCGGCCTGCAACCGCTCCCGGCCGGCGCCTTCCGGAATCAAAATTCCGGCGGGCCGCATCAGCTGATTGACGACGTCGCCGGTGCGAACGAGAAACTGCTCGACACGTCCGTCGACGCCGGCACGGACGAAGGTCTTGTCCAGATCGACCTGCGCCTCCGCGAGCGAGGCTTCCGCGCTGGCCTTTTGCGCCGGCAACAGCGTCGACACCTGCAAGGCTGCCGATTCCTTCGCAGCGGCGGCTGCGTCTATGCCGGCCTGACGCTGGTCGACCACGACCTGAAGCTTCTCGATGTCGCGCTGCGGCACGATGCCGGGATTGCGACGCTGCAACTCCGTCTTGACTTCGAGCTCGTCCTTGGCCTGCTGATAGCTGGCCCGGGCTTCCTGGATCTGCGCCTCGGCCTTGACGACATCGGACCTCGCGGACGCCATGGAAGCATCGATCTCGGCGACCTTGCGCCTGGCCGTCTCGAGCGCGGCCGTCTGCTTCGAATTGTCGAGCCTGAAAAGGACCTCGCCCTTCTTCACGACCTGGCTGTAGCCGACGTTGACCTCGGCGACACGGCCCGATCCCTCGGGCAGGATCGGGACGGTCCGGAACAGCAATGCCGCGTTGGACGTCGCCGGATGGAAAAAGAATACGCTGGTGATCAGCGCCACGGTCAGCATCAGGCAGCCGGTGATGCCCCAGCGCAGCTCGTACCAAACGGAGAAGAGCGTGATCTCCTTACCGAACCGCTTGCCTTGGACGAAGCGCCGATAGAGGTAGTCAGGAAGAATGGTCAGGAGCGAGCAGATGATGAGCTCAAGCATGACTGCGCACCTTCTGCTCGGTATCCACGATCTGATCCTCCTGGCTGACCGTTGCCGGAGCGGCTGCGGTGTCCGGCTGAGGCGCCTCGCTCGCACCAACTTGTGACGTGCTATCTGCGATCCTCTCCACCGACCCCGCGATGCTGCGCAGCGGCGTTCCGAAGTCCGGCAGCTCGATCAGGGCGAGCACCAGGGCCGCGATCCAGTACAGATGCTCGTGTGTGAACAGCGCGAGAAGTCCCAGCACGGCGACGATCTCGAACTGCAGCTTCTGGGTCTTGTGCGCCATGCGCTCGGGCAGGCTGTGCAAATGCCAGTACAACAGCCCTACCCCGAAAACGGCCCCGATCAGGATGATGCCCGTCACGATCATCAACACGTCGGTTTGCCCTGGCGCGATGATGTAGAAGGGCAGATGGTGTGGTGCCATCGGATGAAGCTGTTCGCTCAACTTGCTCTCCAGATCAGGGACACGCTGCTGCGGTCCTTATAGCAGATTGGGGATCGCGGCTCCGCTTTGCTTGATATGAATCAACAGAATTGAGTCCGTCCGACCTAGCCTTGCTCAAGCAGTGAAAACCGAGCAGCAGGAGACATCGGCAATGTCCGCCAATCTCGACGCCCTGATCCCCAATGCCATGCAAATCCGCAAGGAAGCCGCCCTGAAGGAGGCCGAAAAGGCGGAGGAATATGCCCGGCTCGCCGCTGCGGCGGAGGACGAGAAGCGCGCCTTGATCGAGCGGCTGAGCAAACCGTCGGGCAAAACCGAGGAAGAGAAGATCCAGCTTGCCGCCACCATCATCCAGCGTGCAGTGCGAAACGGTCTGACCGAGGTGCAGGTGTATCGCTTTCCCAACACGCTATGCACCGACAAGGGCCGCGCCATCAACCAGCAGGAAGCGGGCTGGGAGAAGACGCTGACCGGTATCCCCAAGGAGATCTTCCAGCTCTGGACCGACTATCTGAAGCCGCGCGGCTATCGCATCAGTTACCAGATCATCGACTTCCCCGGCGGCATGCCCGGCGACATCGGCGTCACGATTTCCTGGGGCGATTGATCATTCCTTTTGCCGGACTTGATTGGGCATAGCGAAAGGCAGGGCATGGCGAAGGACGAAGACGGCGCGCGGATGAAGCGCAAGACTTACGAAAAGGAGCTGGAGAAGCTTCAGGTCCAGCTCTGCCATCTCCAGGACTGGGTGAAGGAGAAGAAGCTCCGCGTCGTCGTGTTCTTCGAAGGCCGTGATGCCGCGGGCAAGGGCGGCACGATCAAGGCGATCACCGAAAAGGTCAGCCCCCGCGTGTTCCGCGTGGTCGCCCTGCCCGCGCCCTCCGACCGTGAGAAGTCGCAGCTCTACATCCAGCGTTACATGCAGCATTTCCCTGCAGGCGGCGAAGTCGTGATCTTCGACCGGAGTTGGTACAACCGCGCCGGCGTGGAATATGTCATGGGCTTCTGCTCACCTGAGGACCACAAGCGGTTCCTCACCCTGTGTCCCCAGATGGAGAAGCATCTCGTCGAGAGCGGGATCATCCTGATCAAGATCTGGCTCGAGGTCGGGATGGACGAGCAGGAGCGACGGTTCCGCGCCAGGATCGACGATCCGTTGCGACAGTGGAAACTGAGCCCGATGGACACCGAGTCCTATCGGCGCTGGTACGATTATTCGAGGGCTCGCGATCTGATGTTCGAGGCAACGAGCTCCAAGCATGCGCCATGGACGATCGTCAGGTCCGATGACAAGCGGCGGGCGCGGCTGAATTGTATCGCGCATCTGCTGGACTCGATCCCGCACAAGCGGATCAAGAAGGACAAGGTCAAGCTGCCGCCGCGCTCCGACAAGGGACGCTACAATGACCAGACGAGCCTGCGGGGGATGAAGTTCGTGCAGGAGCGCTACTAAACGAGATCGAAATAGGCCGCGCGGTACGCGGCCTATTTTTTGCCTTCACGTCTATTTCAGCCGGATCGTGACCCCGCCGACGGCGGCCGATACCTCGGCGCCCACTTTCGGCCCGCTGAGCTGCAGGATCACGCCATTGGCGTTCTGCAGTTGAACCGCACCAGCACCAGCCGCAACGGCGCCCCCGGCCCCGCCCACCGCGTATGACCCCTCGATCGAAGCCGGGCCGCGCAAGTTCAAGGCACGCCCGACGAACTTGGTGGTCGAGGCCCCCACGGTCAAACCGACGCTCATACCGGATACGGTGAACGGATAGTTCTTGCCGCGCAGGCGCAGCACGCCCTCGCCGCCTCCGACGCCGACGATGAAGCCGCCCTTGGTGAAGATCACGGTGACGCTGCCGGTTTCGGCGCGCGAGGGCGCGCTGAAGCCGGCGACACCGAGAACCAGAGCAGCAACAGCTACGAGTTTCTTCATTTACTTTCCCCTGAGTTTGGCTCGCTATTGAGCCAGAAGCATTGCGAAGTAGCCGAACACGGTGAGCAGAATCCCCGAGACGGCATAGCCGACCGGGAAACCGATCCAGGGCACGGAGCTCTGGATCTCAACCGCAGCCTCCCGGCAAGGACCGGAGTGCGAACGGGCACCGGCCACGCCGCCCATCAACACGGCCGGATTGATCTTGAACACGTGGAACCCGATCGCCCAAACGATGAAGGGCGGGATCGTGCAAGCGATGAAGCCGACGATGAAGATCTTCAGCGCAACCGCACCGGTGAGCTGAGCAAGGAGACCGGCACCGGCATTGACACCGACGATGGCGACGAACACCACGAGACCGAGATCCTCCAGCACGTTGCGCGCAGCGTTCGGCGTATTGCCGAAGAAACGCAGCCGCGACACGATGGAGGAGACGATCACGCCCGACAGCAACAGACCGCCCGCGTTGCCGAGGCCGACCTTGGCGCCGAACGCCGGGAATTCCACCATGCCGATCAGGAAGCCGATGATCATGCCGACCGAAAGGGTCAGCAGGTCGGTCGACGTGTTGGTCCGCGCAATGCGGCCCCACATCTCGCCGAGCTCGTTGACAGCGGACTTCAAGCCGACCACCGAGACGATGTCCATCCGCTCCAGCTTGGTCTTCAGACCGGCCGGGATCTGCACGCCGCCGCGCTCGACCTTGGTCACCTGCAACTGGCCGGCGATCGCGGTGTCACGGAAGGACTCGAACGTGCGTCCCACCATGTCCTTGTTGGTGACGAGGATGTCTGCTTGGTCCATGGGAATGCCGAGCGTCTTGGCGTCGGCGACCTCGGGACCGATCAGGCCCATCTTGTCGGTGAGATGCTCGGTCGAGCCGCCAAGGGCGACGATGTCGCCCTTTTGCAGCACGAGATCGGCGTCGGCACCCTGCGGCTCGCCGTTCCGCCCCACGTTGACGATCCGATACTCGGGATTCATCGCACGGAACTTGGCGATGCTCATGCCCGCGGTCGCAGGGTTCTCCAACCGATATGCGCGCAGCCCGAATTGGCGATAGCCGGTGAGGCCGCCGCCTTCGAGATCCTTGACCCCGAACTCCTGCTCATATTGCTTCGCAGCGGCCTTGGCATCGACACCCCACCAGCGCGGCAGGTATTTGCAGATCAGGATGATGCCGACAGTGCCCCAGATATAGGTGATGCCGTACGAGAGCGCGATCATGCCGGATGCGTCCTCGGGCTTCATGCCCGCAGGGAGCTTGACGACACCTGATGTGACGGCCTGCTCCGCCGAGCCGATCGCGGCCGACATGGTCTGCGATCCCGCCAGCATGCCACCCGCCGCGCCTGGGGGGAGCGCGAACAGCTTTGCACCGATCACCACCAGCGCAAGGCCAAGCACGCTCGATACGACGGCGAGAATGCAGAACTTGAGGCCGTCGCCCTTCAGGCTGTTGATGAAGGAGGGACCGACGCGCAAGCCCACACCGTACATGAAGAGGTAGTAGAAGAGGCTCTTGGCGAAATTGTTCAGCTCGAGCTTCACGCCGTAGGTGGAGGCCCACACCGACAGGCCCGCACCCACCACGATGGCGCCGGCGACCATGCCGAGACCATAACCCTTGATGCTGGCCCGTCCGATATAGACGGCGAGGCCGACGACGAAGAACAGCAGCAGATACGGGTACTGCTGAAGAAATGTGAAAAAGCCCTGCATGTGCGATCCCCTTTAAGATGCAGCCTTGAGCTTTGGCGCCGCGGCCGGCTTGGGCCTGCCGATCTTGGCCAAGGCTTCGGTGCGCACGAGCTTGAGACCTTCCTTGGCGTCGTAGCCGTGGATCTCCTTCACATCGAGCTTGCGCATGAAGTCGATGGTCTCCTGGGTGATGACCTGGCCCGGCACCATGATCGGGAAGCCCGGCGGATACGGGATGACGAAGTTTGCCGAGACAAGCTCTGGGCCCGCTTTCAGCCGCCGGTCGATCTCGGGATCGTTCAGGCGGATATGCTCGCAGCCCGCCACGTCATAAGCGGCATAGAAGCCGGTGCGGATGTCGCCCTCGTTGGTCTTCGCTCCCGCATCGCCGCGGAAGCTCGGATGGAAGTGCGAGAAATTCGGCAGATCGGGCACATCCTTCATCAGGCTCGCTACCCGTGCCTCAAAGGTCTTCCGCGCATTGGCGCCGCCTTGAGCCAGCCCACGATCGATCTCGCCCGCGATCTCGGCGAGCACGCGAATGAGATGCGCGACGTCGCTCCGGGTGTTGTTGATGTTGGACTGGACCAGGACCGAGTTGCGCGAGGTTTTGTTGACCTGGATGTTGTACTCGCTCGCCAAAATGCCCTTGAACTGCGTGCCGTCGTAGCCGGCCGTTCCGCACACCAGCGTCATGCGGGTCGGGTCGAGGCAGAACTCGTCCTCGTCGAAGCTCCTCAGCGTATTCGCCCAGTTCACGCCGGCCGCAAGATAATCGGTAAATCCACTCTGGCGGTACTGCGCCGGCACCATGGCATCTGCGCCAAGCACCCGGAAATACTTCGAAATCAGCGGATTGTTGTTGACCGCATGGCGGATCGCGAACGCGATCTCGATCGCGTTGGCCACGAGGCCGTAACCCTCCAGCTCCATCTGCCGCCGCGAGATATCCAGGCTGGCGATGAGCTGCTGGTTCGGACTGGTGGAGGCGTGCGTGAACACGGCCTCCTTGAACTGCTGCTCGACCGTATGGAACTCGACGTCCTTCACCGAGAGCATGGAGCCTTGCCGGATCGCCGACATCGACTTGTGCGTCGAGTTGGTCTGGTAGACGCGAAGGCGGATCTGCCGCGGATCAGGGATGAGCCTGGTTTTGAGCAGCATCTCGTCCGACGGGTTCTTGCCGAGTTCGGCCTGCTGCTTCTCATAGGCCGCCACGGACTTCGGATCGTGCATCCACGCCTCGATCTCATTGGCGGCGCCCATGGCGGTGCGCCGACGCAGGAACGGCGAGAAGCGCGCGAAGCCGAACCAGGCCTCGTCCCACAGGAAGATCAGGTCCGGCTTGATGGCGAGACACTCCTCCATCACGCGGCGCGTGTTGTAGATGTGTCCGTCGAAGGTGCAGTTGGTGAGATCGACCATCTTGACGCGGTCGAGCCGACCGTCGGCCTTGGCATTGAGCAGCGCCTGCTTGATCGTCTTCAGCGGCACGGCGCCGTACATCGAATATTCCGTCATCGGGAACGCTTCGACATAGAGCGGCTGCGCACCCGCCAGCACCATGCCGTAATGGTGCGACTTGTGGCAGTTGCGATCGACGATCGCGATATCGCCGGGCGCAAGCAGCGCCTGCACTGCCATCTTGTTCGATGTCGAAGTGCCGTTGGTGACGAAGAAGACGCGATCGGCACCAAGTGCCCTTGCCGCCTTCTCCTGCGCCTTCTTGATGTTGCCGGTCGGCTCCAGCATGCTGTCGAGGCCGCCCGTGGTGGCGCTGCTCTCGGCCAGGAAAAGGTTCGGGCCGTAGAACTCGCCCATGTCGCGGATCCAGTCCGACTTGAAGATCGACTTGCCGCGGGCGATCGGCAGTGCGTGGAACGTCCCGATCGGACGCTGCGCATATTTCTTGAGGTTGTCGAAGAACGGTGTGTCGTACCGGTCCTGGATGCCTTCGAGGATCGACAGATGCAGCTCCAGCAGCTCTTCCACCGAATAGAAGATGCGGCGGACGACACTGGCTTCGGGATTACCTGCCAATTCCTCGACGTCTCGATTCGAGATCATGTAGAGGTCGAGCTCCGGCCGGATCCGCTTGATGATCTGGGCGAGCCGGAGCGCGGATGCGTCGGCTTCATCCTTGAGACCGGCGGTCGCCATGATCGAGCGAAGCACCGGCGCTTCGTGCCGCGACCGCAGGCCAAAACCCTCGTTGATGATGACCGCGGCGATATCAGGGTTGAGCATGGTCGCGCAGAACGCGTCTTCGAGGCTGCCGACAATGACGGGCTCATAGATGAAGCCGTCGATCGGACGACGCAGCTTGCGCCATTCGGCGGCGAGTGCCGGCCACTGGCTGGACGACACCCCGGTCACGATGAGGGTTTCGAAGTAGGGCCGGCGCGTCGTGGGCCCGCCAAACGACGGCGGCACCAGTTCGGGCACATCGCCATTGCCCTCGTCCTTCGCGCTCCAGTCGCTGGCATGCTGACGGAACGACCGGGTCGCCAGCGCCTGGGCGATCTTCGTCGCAAGCGCGAACGATGTGGCCCCGTCGCCGGCTGCTGCGGCTTCCCGCAACGCCGCCATCAGGTGCAGACCGGGATAGCCATGAAATTCCTCGGTGACCGAGAGCTCGGCCAGCGCCGCATCGTAGGCCGCGCGATTGCCGGCCCGCGCCCAGGTCTTCGCTGCTTCCACGAGATCGCGCCAATCATCGGCCCGGGCTCCGGGCCCGGAAAAAAATCGATCGATACGCTTCTCTGCGGAGTTGGCATCCTTGGACATGTCTCTCTCCCGATCGCAGTGGCAATTGTGATGCGGGATCGTGGCCTTGCGGACCTGCGCTCCATTGATCCAAGTCAACGGTCTGAATGATCTTGGACGAGTTCAGCGGCGCGCGTGCATCTCGCAACGCAAAAAACGCTTAACCGCCCCTCGCGTCGCTGCCGCCCAGCACGCTGTCGAGCGTCCGCAACCATTGTGCGCTGTCGGTCTTCTCGGCCAGCCCTTCCGCCCGCAGAAGGTCGCGCAGCTGCGCGTGCGCGCCAACGATGCAAAGCGCGACGTGACGGGAGGCGAGTTCGTCATAGAGATCGTGCAGCATGCGCGCGCCGGCGAGATCGATATAGGGCGATGCCGAGAGATCGCAGACAACCAGCCTGATATCGACCGATCTGGCCAGCGCCTTCAGCACGGCCGCGAGGATGGTCTCGGCATTGATGTAGAGCAGCGAAGCCTCGGGGCGAAAAGCGATCACGCCGACGAGGGGCTCCACGCCCTCATGCCTGGCGCTGTCGGAATAGCGGCCGGTTCCCGGCAGCCGGCCGAGGAAGGCGATATTTGGTTGCGACGCCCGCGCCAGCAGCAGGAAGATCGACGCGATCGCAGCGAGCAGCACGCCTTGAAGGATTCCGAGCAGCAGCACCGCAATCAGCGCGATGGCTGCCGCGTAGAAATCGATCCGGCTGACCTTCCACATCCGCCACAGCGCCGGAATGTCCACCAGTCTGTACACCGCGGCAAAGACGATCGCGGCCAGCACCGCCTTGGGAAGATTGGTCAGCAGCCCTGTGAAGAACAACAGACACAGCGCCAAGGTGACCGAGCAGATCACCAGTGCAAGTGGCGTACGCGCGCCGGCATTGTCGTTCACCGCCGATTGCGACAACCCGCCGGCGACCGGGTAGCCGTGGCCGAATGCCGCGGCAAGGTTGGCGGCGCCCAGGCCGAGAAATTCCTGCCGAACGTCGAGCGCATATCCGTGCTTGGCAGCGAAGCTGCGTGCAGCGGACACGCCTTCGATATAGGCCAGCAAGAGACAACCCGCCGCAATGGGAAACAGCTCCTCGGGCTCAACCAGCCCAAAGGTTGGAACGGCGAGGGTCGGTAATCCCTCGGGGATCTTGCCGGTGACCGGCACCCCCATGGCGGGCAACCCAAGCAGCGTGGCCGCGACGATCGCGAGGGCCACGATGGTGATGCCGACCGGGCGGCCCGGGAGACGCCGCTCGCCGAGCAGCAACAGCAGGAGCGCAACGGCACCGACCGCCAACACCAGCAGATTCGTATCGCCAAGCTGGCGCGCGATGTGGATGGCCCGATCGAAGAAATTGCGACCGCCGCCGGGAATGCCAAACAGGCTCGGCAATTGGCTCATGATGATGGTGAGCCCGGCGCCCGCCTTGAAGCCGACCAGGATGCTGTCGCTGACCAGGCGGACGAGGCTCGACAATTTGAACAGCCAGGCGATCAGGCACAGCAGCGCCACCGCGCAGGCAACAAGGCTTGCAATCTGCGCATAGCGAACCGGATCACCTGCGGCGAGCGAACCGACCGTGCCCGCGATCATCAGCGAGATCGCCGAGGTCGGGCCGATGGCGAGCTGGCGGGAGGAGCCGAGCAGCGCGTAGCCGATGCCGCCGAGAATATAACCGTAGACACCGATCTGCGGCGGCAGGCCTGCAAGGGCGGCGTACGCGAGCGACACCGGAATGGCGTACGCGGCCAGCGTGACGCCGGCCACCGTGTCGGAGGGCAGCCATGCCATCCGGTATCCGGACAGCCAGCTGACCGGCGGAAACAAACGCGTCCACCCGAGCCGCGATCCAGACAGCGGCTTCATGAGCTTGCCTCGGAGGGCGCGGCTTCGCAGCGCACCAGCACGATCAGCAAAGCAATCATTGGAAGCAGTATCTCGGCCAAGGTGCTGATGGCACTCGCTCTCGCCCCCGCATCACGGCGCAGCCAGGCGGCGATCACGATGCCGACCGCGATGGCCAGGATCGGCGCGACGGCGATCGTTTCGTCGCGGCGCAGCAATGAAGTCGCGGCAATGCCCTGTGAGCTCATATCCGATACATCGTGTGCCGCCGATCTGGGCGCTGGTCCATTGAGGCCGCGCGGGCGCAGAGAAGGCTTGACTTGAATCAAAGCTCCGAGGGGCTTTGAGGATTCAATCCATCGAGACTGTTGCGCTGGGGAATGGCGACCATGGACACCATCAGGTGGATCATCTCCACCGCTCCCGAAATCTTTCTGCTGCTTGCAGTTGCTCTTGGGACCTTGCTGGGCCGGGTCAGGATCCGCGGCTTCTCGATCGGTACCACCGCATGCACGCTCATCGTCGCCGTGCTGATCGGTCAACTCGGCAGCTTTACGTTTCCGTCGGTGCTGCGGGTCATCTTGTTCAGCCTGTTCGTGTTCACGATCGGCTACAAATCGGGACCCGAATTCTTCGCTTCCTTGAGCATCCGCACTCTGGCCCAGGTCGCCATGGCGCTCGTGCTTGGCGGAACGGGCCTGATCATCGTGCTGACATTTGCCTTCACGGTAGGGCTCGATCCAGGGACCGCTTCGGGGCTCGCTGCAGGTGCGCTGACGCAATCCTCCGTCATCGGCACGGCCTCAGGCGCCCTGGCGCAGCTTGGTCTGCCGAAGGCTTTGCTCGAGCAGCAGGAAGCAAATATCGCGGCCGGCTACGCCGTCACCTACGTTCTCGGATACATCCTGACCCTCCTCTACGTCCCGTTCGTCGCGCCCAAGCTGATGGGGGTGAACCTCAAGGACGAAGCCAAGAAGCTGGAGATGGAACTGTCCGGCGGCGAGCCGCCCAAGACCGAGAACCTGCACTATCGCAAATTCCAGGCGCGCGCCTATCGTGTCTCGGCGGCCGCGGGCCGAACCGTCAAGGCGATCGAGGACGAGATCGGCAGCCGCACCGTTATCGAGCGCATCGTGCGCCGGGGAGCCGACATCGAGCCGCATCTCGACACCGTGCTCGAGGCTGGCGACGACATCGTGATCGCCGGACGGACAGCGGTGATCGTCGCCGCGCGGCCTGTGATCGGTACCGAGATCGATGCCGACGAGATTTTGAAGGCCATGCCGGGCAATGTCGTCGACGTGCTGGTCGACAACCGCAAGCTCCACGGCCGCTCGGTCCAGGACGTCGCCGATCGCGTCGGCAGCAATGCGCGCGGTGTGTTCCTGCGAGCCCTGACCCGGATGGGACGCGAGGTGCCGCTCAGCCCCGACACGCGGATCTATGTCGGCGACGTCATGACCCTCGTCGGCACCAGCCGCAATATCGAACGCGCAGCTGCGCAGGTCGGGCAAATCCTACGCGCCGGCGATCGTACCGACATCGCCTTTCTCGCGGCCGGCATTGCCGCCGGCTTGCTGGCCGGCTTGATCAGCTTCAAGGTCGGAGGCATTGCGCTGACGCTGGGCGGCGGAGGCGGGGCCTTGATCGCGGGCCTTGTCTGCGGCTGGCTGCGGTCGCGCCGGCCGACCATGGGCGCGATGCCGCCCGCTGCGCAGCAGACGCTGAGCGATATCGGCCTCGGCGGCTTCATTGCCGCCATCGGCCTTGGCAACGGCCATGCGGCCTGGATCGCGATCCAGGCGCACGGTTTGCTGCTGGTCGGCATGGGCCTCGTCGTCACGCTGGTGCCGCTGATCGTCGCGACGCTGTTCGCTTATCACGTGCTGCGCATGAACCCGGTCGTCACCTGCGGCGCGCTGGCGGGCGCCATGACGGTCGATGCCGCCGTGACGGGCGCCTGCGAGGTCGCCGAAAGCCAGACCCCGGTGCTCGGCGTCGCCGTGCCGTACGCCGTCGGGAACGTCGTCCTGACGGTGCTTGGACCGATCATCGTAGCGGCGACGTTTGCCGGATGAGGAGGCCGGAATGCTCTCGCATCCCTTGATCCAACAGTTGTTACGGGCGGCGCTGCTTCTTCTGACCTTGGCCGGGATCGCCCATGCCGATGACCAAGCCCCGCGACGCATTCAGGAGGAAATTTGGGCCCTGCCGTTGCCGCTCCCGACGTTTGCCTATCTGGTGCGTCCGGTCGGCGACGGCCCCTTTCCGCTGGTGATCATGAACCATGGCGTGGCGCTCAACCCGACCGAGCGCAGCTTGTTTCCCCTGGTCGAATTTCCCGACGCGGCCAAATGGTTCGCCAGACGGGGCTATCTCGTCGTGGCGCCGGTTGGTAGCGGATTTGGCGCCTCCGCAATCGACATCCCCGAGCGCGGAATCTACGGCCCCTTCTTCTCAAAGGTCGGCAAATGCAGCAATCCCAACTTCCGCGATCCAGGCCTTGCGGTCGCCCAAGCCAACCTATGGATCATCGACTATATGGTCGCGGAGAAGCGGGCTCTGCCCGAAGGCGCGATCGTGGTCGGACAATCTGCCGGCGGATGGGTATCGATTGCACTCTCCAGCCTCAACCCGCCGCAGGTCAAGGCCATCATCACCTTCGCCGCGGGCCGTGGCGGCCGGGTCGACGGCAAGCCGAACAACAATTGCGCACCGGACAAGCTCGTCCAGACGACAGGAGAATTCGGCCGCACCTCGCGGGTGCCGATGTTGTGGATCTACATCGAGAACGACACATTCTTCGGCCCGGCATTGTCGAAGCGGATGCACCAGGCCTTTACCAACGCCGGAGGCAAGGCCGAATATCACTTGATGCCGCCATTCGGCAACGAGGGGCATTATTTCATCGGCTCGCCGGATGCGGTCCCGATCTGGTCGCCTCTCGTGTCCAGTTTTCTCGACAAGCTCAAATAATCGCCACGAGAACCCCGGGGTGCGAAACATGGCACGCTCTCACGACAAAACGGCACGACCGGGATATCTGACCGAGGCCATTCTTGCGGTCCTTCTGTCGGCGACCTGCGCCGCAGCGCCCGCCCTTGCCGAGATCGCGCCCCGCGGACAACGCACGGCAAACGACATCAGATACGGCGACTGGAAGAAACTCTGCTTCAAGGCCGCCGGCGCCCCGCTGCTTTGCAGAACCTCGATCTCAGGTACCTTCGAGACCGGACAAATGGCGGTTCGGATCGATCTGATCGAACACGAGAAGGGCAATGCGCGCGTGCAGATCTTTGTCCCTGTTGGGATGTATCTGCAAATACCCGCCAAATTGAAGGTGGACACGGGGGCGCATCACCCAATTCCCTATACTTGGTGTCTCAGTAACGCCTGCATCGCGGCCGACGTGGCGAGCCCGAAGCTGGTCAAGGAGATGGACACGGGAAAGACGCTGACTCTTGAGGTTGTCGATTCCAATCTTCTGTCGCTATCGACCTCCCTGCCGCTCGCTCGGTTCAGCGCTGCCCACAACGGACCGCCGGCGCAGACGCTGGAGCAAGACATCGAGGAGTGACGAGCCACGCCCGATCTCAGGCGTCGTGCTCGGCAAGACCCTTGCGGTCGAGCAGCACGATCTGGCGTTGCGTCGCCCCCTCGAACTTCAGCATCTTCTGGTCGCGCAGTGTGGAGCACGCGCGCGAGACCGTTTCGAGGGTCAATCCGAGATAGTCAGCGATGTCGCGACGACTCATCGGCAGGACCAGGACGCTGGGGTGGCCGAGCCGCTCGTCGAGCTCGAGCAGAAACGCAGCCACCCGTTCCAATGCCGTCTTGCGGCCGAGCAGAAGCATGTGATTCTCGGCATGCTGAAGATTCCGCGTTACCAAGCCAAGAAAGCTCGAAGCGCCGGATTGCCGGTTTTGCATCGTCTCGAGCAGGCTGCGCCGTCTGGTTATGCGGACCCGGGTCTCAATGACCGCCTCCGCAGTGAAACGATGCGTTGCGCCGTTCTCGAGCCCGAACATGTCGCCCGGCAGGTGGAAGGAATTGATCTGGCGGCGGCCATCTGCGAGCAGCTTGTAGGTCCGCACCGTGCCGGAGATGATCTGGTAGACATACTCCGTCTCCTCGCCTTCGCCGAAAACTTCCGTCCCTCTGCGATATTTGAATTCGCTGCAGAACACCCGCTCGCCGGCGAGTGCTGCGAGATGCCCGTCAACCGGACGGATGCTGGAGGTGTTGGTCCTGAGCAGCATCTGAAAAACTCCGACTGAACTAACAATGCATGAATGCTAGGCAGAGCACGGCCGAGCGAACTTGATCTGCGGCAAACTCAGTGCGCCCTCCGTACTTGCCCGGACGCGGCCGGCAGCGCGTTTGCGAATTCAGTATCAAAGCACCTCCAGGGCGGTGGATCGCAAAAGCCGATAGGAAGCTTCAACGGCGCGCACTTGCGTCGGATCAACAACGCACGCCGAAACTCACTTAGCCTGCAACGGGTTCGGATGCATCTCCGCTGTGTGCTCGAAAGCGATCGGCTCGATCCCATCGAGGCGCCACCTCTGTGCCAATTCGCGAATGCTGAAAAGAAACAGAATGCCTGCACGTTTGCCTTCATGCCTGATCTTGACCGTCGTTCTGCTTCTTGGCCTCGCCGGTCAAAGCACTCAGGCAGCCGTCGCGGTGCGGGTTCAGCTTTCTACCCAGACGATGCAGATCAGCGTCAATGGAGTTCAGTATGCATCTTGGCCAGTCTCGACGGCGCGGCGTGGATACCGCACTCCCACCGGCACGTACCGGCCCTATTCTCTCCAGCGCATGCATTATTCCAGGCTCTACGACTTCACGCCGATGCCCTATTCGATCTTCTTCCACGGCGGATACGCAATTCACGGGACATTTGAGGTCCGCAATCTCGGACGTCCCGTGTCCCACGGCTGCATCCGGTTGGCGCCCGACCAGGCGCAAACGCTGTTCGAATTGATCAGGGCTCAGGGAGCTCAGAATACGACGATCGAGATCTCGCCCTGACGGCAAGCACCTTTGCTAAAAATCTTAGCCCGTCCTCCGGACAGGCGTAGCCTCCGCAAAGCATCGGCCCGGCACGTCGATGGGAGGCTTGCAGACCGCTTTGCCTGATTTGAGCAGGTCTCGCGGTTGCAGACGCACCGGCACCTTGTCCAGAGCTCTCCGTTTCAGTTGCACCGTTGGCAACCTGTCGCTCTTTCCCGAGCGATTTGCGCTCTGTTCGAGGGAGGACTGAGGTCCCGCCGAGAGATCAGGCAACGGAATGGCCTGGTGAACGGCCATCGCCGTCGTCATGCCCGCGATGTAGATGAGTGAATGCAACGTGAGTGTCTTGAAAAGCATGATGCTGCTCATTCCACTAATGTCCGTTCTGGACATCGCCGCACGAATTGGCGAAGGCTAGATCGATGTGGGCAGAGTCAATTGATCTGCCGCAAGCTTAGCTGCACTTATGTGACTCTCCGTAGTGCCCTCCTCTCCAGCCCTGCCGTTGCACGAGTTCGGCAGTGCGCTCAATCGAACACCACCCCGGTTTGATGCCGGGGTTGTGTTAACGCGCAGGGCACGGGTGGCAAACTCAGCGCCGCCCAACCCGGTTCACCGGGCCGCCGCGATTCATCGGAGTTCCGGGCCGCACCGCTTCGCGGGCGGTTGCACGGGCGACCGGTCGCGGCCTGAGCACGACACCCGGCCTGGCGACGCAACTCGGCGGATAGTCGACGTACTGGCAATACACCACCGCGGCTGCCGGACCACTGCTGACCGAGACAGCCAGAATGGCCAATGACGCACTCAACGCCATTGCGCCGAGGGTGGACGGTCTGAAGAACGTGGACGTCACCTTCATGAGCATCTCCTGTTTCGCAACTACAGACGGCACGAAGTGGGGCTCAGCGCTCAGGGGCATTGCAGACCATTCAAGACGCTTGGCAATTCCCGTCATGCTCGTCTCTTCCAATCTGGTGAAAGCTCCAGCGTGGGTCATCCCATTACGGGACCGTTGATAAAGATCAACAGACCTTGGAACGGCGGGATGGAAGTGAAATTGCCGAGGCCCGGCTAGTCCGGACGCCCGCACACCGCCTCGACCGAGGCGATGAGCGCACCCGGCTTGAAGGGCTTGTTCAGATAAGCTGCGCAGCCGGACGCCATCGCAGCCGACCGGCAGACTTCGCTGTTGTTGCCGGTCATGAAAATGACGGGCACCGCGATGCCTCTGGTCGCAAGCCGACGGCGCAAGTCGATGCCGGAATGGCCTGCCAGGTCGATGTCCAGGATCATGCAGAGAGCCTGATCGAAATTCTCATGCTGGAGCACCGCCCGGGCCGAGTCGAACAGCGCGGTGTCGTAGCCATGCTCGCGGAGAAGCCGCTTCATGCTTCTTCGGAAGGACGGGTCATCGTCGACCACGTAAACCGATCTTTCTGCAAGCACGATGCTCGGCTTTCTTTCGAGACGGGCGAAGGCCGCACGACATGCAGCTTCGTTTAACGCATTGCGCGCTTCGAAAGTCGGCCCGTCAATAACCTGTGATATTGTCCCTTCGTACAGGGGGCATGTCCTAGTCGTTCGAGGCGCCCGGATCGATCAACCCAAGTCGCTCCGCGATCGACACGAGTTCTGCGAACGAATGGACGCGCATCTTCTCCATGACCTGATGGCGATGCGCCTTGATCGTTCGCTCCGTCGTGCCGAGTTCGTGAGCGATCTGCTTGTTGATCTTGCCGCGCACGACGAGGTCGAACACTTGCCGCTCGCGCGGTGTCAGCGATGATAGGTGAGCCCGAAACGAGCTGAGCCTGCTTTGCTGGCTCTGTGCGGCATTGTGCCGCGCCAGGGCACGCTCTATGGCGTCGATCAACTGTTCTGATGACACCGGCTTCGTCAGGAAATCCTCGGCACCGGCCTTGATGGTGCGCACGGTCGTTGCTGTGTCTGCGTAACCGGTGACAAAGATGATCGGCAACTTCAAACCAAGCTCATTCAACCGGCTTTGCAGGTCAGGACCGCTCAGGCCCGGTATCTTCACGTCGAGTAGCACGCAAGCGGGTTTCTCCCCGCTTGGGAGATGATCGAGCAAGTCCTCCGCCGATGAATGGACGACGACGTCGTAACCCGCGAATCGCAGTCGGCGCTCTATTGCGGTGCGAAAAGATGCGTCGTCGTCTACCACATAAACAAGGCCGGGCAATTTCACCTCTCAACCGCCGTATCTTTTGCAGGGCGCCGTTTTGCGCGGCACGCCAGCTCAAGGCTTAAGACAGAAGGCAAATGCTTGGCAAAAACACCTCAAATTGAAAGGTCGCTTCACGTCGTGCAGATAACTTGTCGACCGTCTCATGCCGCGAACGCCCTTGGACCTTGTCCCAAGGTACAATGTCCCTGGAGACAATGGACGGGAACATCCTCTTTAGTCGTAAATCAACCCCGGCGGGAGTGGGATAGCGCGGCGCATTCCTAGCAATGGAATTCTGATCTGAGACTATTCAGCAATCCGTTGAGGAGTTGGCCATGTTTGTGCGCATCACGACCGATCCCACGCGCCGCCCCAATTCGCTTCACGACCTGGGAATGACCAGCGGCTCGAATCCGACGGTCAGTCTGAGCGAATTCTCATACAAGAAAGGGACTGAGATTTACGGCGAGAAGGAGCCCGCCGAATACGTCTATCAGGTCAAGACGGGCGCGGTGCGAAGCTACAAGCTTCTCTCGGACGGGCGGCGCCAGATCGGCGCGTTTCACCTTGCCGGCGACATCTTTGGCCTGGAGAATGGCAGTGCGCACCGTTTCACGGCTGAGGCGATCGTGGATACCACCGTCCGCCTGATCCGCAGGCAAACCTTGGAGCTTGTGGCCGACAGCGATCCGGTCGTTGCGAACAATCTGCTCAATATGACGACGACGAACCTCCAGCACGCCGAAGATCACATGCTGCTGCTGGGTCGCAAGACGTCACTGGAGCGGGTCGCCGCCTTCATCCTGGAGATGGATCAGCGACTGACCAGAACCGACGTGATAGCGCTGCCGATGTCGCGGCGCGATATCGCTGACTATCTTGGTCTGACGCTGGAGACGGTGTCTCGCGCCCTGTCGCGACTTCACGAGTTCGGCATTATCGATTTTGTCGGCAACACACAGCGCCAGATTGTGCTGTCCGATCGCCAAAAGCTTGCCACTATCGATCTGCAGAGCTGAAGCCGCCGGCGCCGATCGCTGCGAGATGCTCCAGCGTCTTGCGCAAGACTTCGAACAACACGGCGGTCGACCAGCCGAACAGAAGAATGCCGTTCATGGCGGTCATCGGCCCGGTCAAACGCCACGCTTGAACCGGCGTGATATCGCCGTAACCCAGCGTGGTGTAGTTGACGAACGCAAAATAGAGCCGATCGGATTCCGCTGGCGCAGCACCAAGGATCAGGTAGGCGAGTGCCCAGACCAGGATCTCTAGCGTGTGCGCGAGCATGAGCACCGCTGCCGTCGCGACCATGACGGCCATCAGGTGCAGCCTCGGTCGGTGGGTATGCCTCAACCCGGCGGCCCGAGCGATGCCGATTGCACCGACCGTCACCATCGCATGGATCATGATGTTGATCGCGCTGACGAGACCGCCAGCCAGGAATTGGCCTGCCATCCGAGCCGAAGGAGCTCAACTGCGCTTGCGCGAGGTCGGGTCGAGGCGCTGCCTTTGTGCTCTCATGCGCTTGATCTCCTTTTGGAGCGCTTCGGTCTTCTCGTCGCGCTGCTGCTCCGTCCCGGTCTTCTGCAGTTCGTCGCGGCGCAGCTTTTCGAGCGCCTTCTCAACCGAGAGCTTGGTCGTGCCGGCCATGATACCGTCCTCGTCCTGATGTGCCGATAGCGATGCTGCTATCTCGCTAGTCCTCCGAACCAAGCACCGAAATAGCCGGCATACAGCGCCGGATTTTCGAGGTTCATCGAATGCCCGACACCGGGCACGATCACCAACCGGCAGTCCGGCATCGCCGCCGCCATCGCTTGCAGATCCGCAGGCGGGATCCACCCGTCCCGCTCTCCCCACAGCACCAGGTGCGGATGCCGGATTTCGGCCATTCGACGCTCCAGTTCCTTGCTTTCCCACTCCCGATTGAGATTGACGGGCGTGCCGATCCAAATACCCTCGGAGACGCTGAAGGTCTGCTCGAGGATACGCTCGAACAAGCGTTGGATATCTCCAAGCCCCTCCCGAAACCGCGGCACCGAGTGCGGCGCAAGACTCTCAGGCACGAACAGTGAGGATGCCGCAGTCGCCATCACCGCCCGCGTCACCTCCTTGCTCGCCATCATCGCGCGAAAGACATCGATCTGAGCGGCGCTGAAGGCCATGCCCAGCGGAGTAATCGGATCGAGCGCGAACACCCGCCCGAACCGTTGCGGCTGCATCAGCAGCATCCGCGCGGCGATGATGCCTCCCGTGGAGTGGGTGGCGAGGTGGCAGAACCGGATGCCGAGCGCATCGAGAGCGGCGAGCATATCCTGCGCATGCTGCTGCATGGCATAATTGGAATAATCCGCGACCGGCTTTGGCCGGTCGCTATCGCCGCAACCGCGCCAGTCGATGCCGATCACGCGCAGTCCCGAAGGGAACAGCGGTGCGGCGAGCTCGATCCAGTCCTTGCTGGCGAGATTGCCGTGGATGAAGACGACGGTGACGTCGCCTCCCCCCCACTCCCGCCAGCCCAACTGGACCTCGCCCGCCTGCACTCTTGACATGCTCCCGGCCCTACTTGTTCAGGCCGGCCGTGGGCGCTGCGCCCGGAGGCGTCGGCGCTACGGGCAAAGCAGAGATCACGGCACCCTTGATCATCCGGTCCGTGCCGAGCGGTGACGAGGTATCGACTGTTCCCCTGGTCACGAAGTCCACGACGTCGGCCGGGAATTCCACCGGATTATCGGTATGGATGAAGTGCCCGGTCTCCGGATAGACCTTCAGAAGCGGCCGGTTGCCGGCATTGGTCATGCGCGACATGAACGGCGTGATCGCATCGCGACCGAGGTCCGTCAACCCGTTGAAGGCGGGTGTCGGGATGAACGGCTCCTTGTCGCCGAACGAGAGGAAGATCGGCGCCTTGATTTGGGTCAGCCGCTCGTAGAGGTTCTTCGGATTGTCCTGCTGCAGCTCGGCGCCGATGGTGTAGATGTCATAGATGAAGACGTTGCACCATTGTTCGAGCTCTTTCGGATTGCCTTTGATCAAGCCGACGCGCTGCTCGGTGTGAAGGCGGGCATATTCGCTGTCGCTGAAGAAGTAGCCGCTCTTGGAGGCCGAGACCACGTTGGTCTCGGGATCGCGCTTCTTGAAGTAGAAGAAGTCGCGGACATTCTGCTCCGAACGTTTCATCTCGGCGTCGAGAATCCCGGTCGGGCCCCAGGTCGCCTTCCACTTGTCGAAGTCGTGGTCAAAGGCTTGATCGAACAGCCTCGCCTTCTTGTCCTTGGCGATGGTGATGTCGCGTGGATACTCCTCGAGCCCCGAGGGGGCCTCAAGCGCGAGACCCTGCACGGCGTCCGGCCAGGTCAGGGCGTAACCCATCACAAACTGGCCGCCCAGCGAATGGCCGAGGTAGTATGCCTTCTTGACCCCGAGTTGGTTGACCACGAGGTCGTAGATGACTTCGCGCATGTCCTGCATGGTGCGCGCCGGGCTCTTGTCGAGATTGCCTGGTCCGGACATGCCGTAGTGCGGCAGATCGGGCGCGATCACACGCACACCGCTGCGCAGAGCGTATTGCATGACGTTGCCGTAGTGCCCGGCGAAGGCGCCCTTGCCATGGATGATGACCAGCACCTTCGGATCCTTGTCGGTGCCGGCATATTCGTCCATGTAGCCGATCTGCCAGGAGTTGCCGCTCTTGTCCTTCGCGTTGGCGTACTTGACCGGATAGGGGTAGGTCACGAAATCCTTCCAGAAGGACTTCTTCGGATCGATGTTCTCGGCAACGCCGGGCACGCGATAGCTCTTGTCGTCGAACGTCTGCGCGCGATCCAGCGCAGCCACGTCATCCATGAAGGAGACGAACTTCGGATCGTTCTTGCGCTGGTTGATGATCGGGAACACACCGTAGTGCGCAACCGGGCTTTCCTGGGCGATGAGGTCTGCGCCGGGGACCCGGTCAACTGCCTTCTCGGCCAGCTTGAAGTTCAGCCAAAGGTCGTTGGTGATGTGCATCACCAGCGTCCGCGCGCGAACGCGGCCGAGATAGGGATTGACGTTGTGGGTCTCGCCGACCCGATTGCGCCAGACGAGATCGACGGCGTCGTAGAGCTTGGCACGGTTGATGACGCTCAGCCCCGCCTTCTCGTTCGGCGGATCCCAGTAGAAGATTTCGGGCTGCACTGCACTCCAGTTCTGGCTCGTGCGGAAGGCGAAGTCGTAGCCGGTCATGCCGAGGATCGACCAGCCGAACGCCAGGCCCGGAACAGGGTGCTTCTCCTTGGGCAGCTTGTAATAGTCGCCCTTGGTCTGCTGCCACACCGGATCCGACTGGATCGCCGCCGTCATCATCTGGAAGGTCCAGTTGCCGACGGGATCATCGCCGTCCGACTGCGTGGTGCCGCCGATCGGCATCAGCGCCCCGATGAACTCCGGATGCATCACGCCCCAGACGTAGGTCTGAGTGCCGCCCATGGAAACGCCGGTGATCAGCGCAGCCCGAGCGATCTTCAGGCCGTCGCGCAGCATGCGGTAGTTGGCCTGCACCATGTCGTAATAGCTATATTGCGGAAACTTGATCCCAAGACCGTCGGACGGCTTGCTCGCGCCCCAGGTGCCGAGCGGATCCACCATGACGACATAATAGCGATCGGTATCGATCGGCCGGCCCGGACCGATGATGGGCACACCACCCGACAAGGCCGCGCCCTTGACCCACTGCTCGTACATGTCCGTCGAGTCGCCGGAATAGTAGGAATTGACGATCACCGCATTGGTGATCTCGCCGGCCGCGTTGCGGCGGGCATTGCCGATCGCGATGTAGGCGGTCCGCAGCTTGCCCGCACCCAGCGATTCAAGCGTGACGCCGCCCTCGCCGCCACTCTCCCATTTCGAGGGATCGGAAAGGTCGTACTTGCCGCCGAGACGGAAGTTCGCAATTTCATAGGTCTTCTTCAGTTCGTCGTGCTGCATCTGTGACGAGCGGCGCGTGAACGGCTGCGCAAGCGCGAGCGACGTGCCGATCAGCAGCAACACTGCACTCACGAGAAGGCGGCGCATGGCCTCACTCCCTTTCATGGCGATTTCCTCCGGCGATTGCTTGATCGGACGCTAGGAGGCGCCGGGCGGCATCCTTTGACTTAACTCAATGGATTGCGGAAGTTCTGACCGAGGATGCTTCGGCATCAAATTACCCGCCGGGTCGCCGCAATGCCTTTCCTCAGCCACGGCTCGTATCGGATCCGCTACGAGCTTGACGGCCCTGCCGACGCGCCGGCCTATGTGCTGGTCAACGGCCTGACGCAGTATGCCGAGCTGTGGACCGCCTATCGCGATGCGCTCATCGCTCGCGGTTTCCGCGTCGCAACGTTCGATCTGCTCGGCCAGGGCGAGTCCGACAAGCCAACGCTCTTCATCAGTCAGGACGATCAGGTTACGGCCTTGCACCTCCTGATCCAGGAGCTCGGCAGCGGGCCCGTGTTCCTGGGCGGGATCAGCTTCGGCGGTCTGATCGCGCTGCGCTATGCCATCGCACATGGCGACCGATTGTCCGGGCTGGTCCCGATGAGCTGCTTTGCCGAGCTGCCCCCGCAACTCTTCCTGCTCGGCAACGCGCTGCGCACCGGCCTGATCCTTGGCGGCACCAGCTACCTGCAGGATTTACTGCTGCCGATGAATGTCTCCGACCATTGGCTGGCGCCGGTGCTGGACAAGCTCGACAGCGTGAAGCGGCAGGGCTGGCTCGTGAACGATGTTTACGCCTTGCAGAACCTGATGGAATCCTTTCTCGACTTCCAGCCGCTGACGCCGCAACTGCCGTCGATCGGCATGCCCACAATGATCCTGAACGGCGAGTTCGACTTCCTCACGCCACGCGCGCTGCACGAGACGCTGCGCGTTCAAATTCCCGACAGCAGCCTGGTCATCATCCCCCGGGCCTATCACGCCTTCACGCTGGAGAAGCCGGCGCTGACGGCCGATTTGCTTGCGCGATTCGCGGATGACGTGATGGCCGGACGCTGGCAGGGCAACAAGTCGGTCTGGATCGCCCCGGACGAGGCCGGCGGCGAGCTCATACCGTTTCCCGCGGGTTACGATCATCTGCGCGCGATCCCGGTCAAGGGAACGGCCGCATGAGCGCCTGCTTTGGACCGCTCGATTCCGACGGCCGCGTGCCTGCCCGGCAGCAGACCCGCGTCGCGAGCTTCCTGATTTCAGCCCATGGTGCGCTGGGGCGTCGCTTCGCTCTCGCCTTGCCGCCGAGGCTGGAATCAGCCTGGCAAACCGAACTGAACGCGCAGTTCTACAACGAGTCGGAGATCGTTTCTCTGCTGCTTCGTGCAACGAATTGGGCACCGGACCTCGCCCTCCTCTACCTGGCTGCCGCCTGGGAGACCGCCTGGTTTCCCGCACCGGCGGCGGGCATTCCAGATCCAACCCTGGCGCTTGCCGTGGATCTTGCGACCCTCGTCCACGCCGTTCACGCCGGCATCAGGCCGGCGGCGCTGCTTCCGGTGGAGGCGAATCCGAACGATCCCTTCGCGATGGCACTCCGGCGCGTCGAGTTCGAGAGCGGCCGGCTGCTGCAGGCGCAAATCATGTTCCTGAAAGGCGAACGCCTCGTGCCGTTTCGCGACGCCGTAAGCCACGCGCTCGAGCGGCGCCACGCCGAGGTGCGCAAGCTATGGCGCGAGATGCTGGAGAGCATCGGCATGACTTCGCGCAACCAGAATGACGCGAAGCCTTGACCCAAATCAAGGGATTGCGCGCACCGCCCGCCAACATTCGTCGGACGAACCGATCGGAGTTTCACCATGAGGGCCGTATCCGTCGAAGAAGCCGTCGCGATGATCCCGGCCGGCGCGAGCGTCATGGTCGGCGGCTTCATGGGCGTCGGGACGCCGGAACGTTTGCTCGACGAACTGGTCCGACAGAAGAAGAACAATCTCACGATCATCAGCAACGACGCGGCCACGCCGGGCAAAGGAGTCGGCAAGCTGTTTGACGCAACGCTGGTGTCGCGGCTGACTGCCACCCACATCGGTCTCAATCCGAAGGCGCAGCAGCAAATGCTGACGAACCAGGTCGCGGTCGATCTGATTCCACAGGGTACTTTCGCCGAGCGTATCCGCGCCGGCGGCAGCGGCTTGGGCGGCGTGCTCACGCCGACCGGGGTCGGCACGCTGGTCGCGGAAGGTAAGCGCCAGATCGAGGTGGACGGCAGGCCTTATCTGGTCGAAACCGCGCTGCGCGCGCAGTTCGCGCTGGTGCACGCCTTCCTCGCCGACTACCTCGGCAATCTCTCCTATGCGTTGACCTCCCGGAATTTCAATCCGGTGATGGCCATGGCGGCCGATACCGTGATCGTGACCGCGGAGCACATCGTGCCCGTTGGCGTCATCGCGCCCGACCATGTCGTGACACCGGCACCGCTGGTCGACTATCTCATCACCAACGCGAACGGGTGAGGTCATGGACGCACAGGAGATCATCGCTCGCCGTGTTGCGCAGGAGCTCAAGCCGGGCAACCTCGTCAATCTCGGCATCGGCATTCCAACGCTCGTCGCCAATTATGTCTCACCCGATCTGAAGGTGTTCTTCCAGTCCGAGAACGGGCTGATCGGCACTGGACCCATTCCCGAGCAGGGGCTGGAGCACCCGCTGCTCACAGATGCCGGTGGAAAGCCGATCAGCGCGCTGCCGGGCGCGAGCACGTTCGACAGCGCAATGTCCTTTGCATTGATCCGCGGCGGCCATGTCGATGTCACCGTGCTCGGCGGCCTGCAGGTCGACGCAGGCGGCCACCTCGCCAACTGGATGATCCCCGGCAAGATGGTCCCCGGCATGGGCGGCGCCATGGATCTGGTGAGCGGCGCCAAACGGGTCATCGTCGCCATGCAGCATGCGGCGAAAGGCAAGTCGAAGATCGTCAAGCAGTGCAACCTGCCGCTGACCTCCAGCCGGCCGGTGAGCTTGGTGGTCACCGATCTCGCCGTGATCGGCTTTCCCGATGGCAAGGCCACCCTGATCGAGACCGCCCCCGGCGTCAGCGTCGGCGAGGTCATGGCCGTCACCGACGCCGAGCTTCACATCGGCGAGCGCATTCCCGAAATGAAGATATGAGCGGGCGAGGCAGTATGCGCGTATTCAGCGATTTCAAAGAGATCAAGGCGGCCGTCGGCACCGAGATCGGGGTGAGCGATTGGATTGAGATCACCCAGGAACGGATCAACCAGTTTGCAGAAGCGACCTGCGATGAGCAGTGGATTCACGTCGACCAGAAGCGCGCCAAGAAAGAGATGCCGGGAGGCAAAACCATCGCCCACGGGCTGCTGTCGCTCGCGCTCGCGCCCCTCTTCATCCGATCGGTGATCGGCCTGAAGGGCTTGCGCAATACACTCAACTATGGCGCGGACCGGATCCGCTACCTGGCACCCGTGCCGGCAGGATCCAGGCTGCGAGGACGCGTCACGGTCGCCGAGGCGGAGGACGTGCCGCCCGACGGCCTGCGCGTCAACTATCATCTCGTGATCGAGATCGAAGGCGGCACGAAGCCGGCCTGTGTCGCCGAGCTGATCGCGCTGCACTATCGGTAAGCGCTGGCGCGATCGGTTGGCGTATCACCCTAGTCGATGATGTGATAGCCGCCGTCGATGTACAGGACACCGCCCGTCATCAGCTTGGCGCCGTCGAGCGCCAGGAACGCGGTGGCGTTGCCGACGTCGTCGATACTTACGAGGCTCCGCGCCGGCGCCTTCGATTGCGCCTTGTCCATCAGCTCGTCGAATTCAGGAATGCCCGAAGCTGCGCGGGTGGCCAGCGGTCCCGGCGAGATCGCATGCACACGGATGCCCTTCGGGCCCAGCTCGGCCGCCGCGTAACGAACCGCCGATTCCAGCGCCGCCTTCGCCACACCCATGATGTTGTAGTTCTCGACCACCATCTGGCTGCCGTAATAGGTCATGGTGAACATCGTGCCGCCGTTCTTCATCAGGGGCTCGGCCAGATGAGCCATCCGCAGGAAGGACCAGCAGGAGACCTCCATGGTCTTGAGGAAGCCCTCGCGTCCGACGTCGACGACGCGGCCATGCAGCGCTTCCTTGGGCGAGAAGGCGATCGAGTGCAGCAGGAAGTCGAGCTGCCCCCACTCTTTCGCGATTCGTTCGAAGACCTGCTCCGTCTGTCCTTCGACCATGACGTCGAGCGGCACGAAGATCGGCGCTTCCAACGCCTGTGCGAGCGGCTCGACGTGCTTCTTCGCGCGGTCATTGAGATAGGTCACGGCGAGCTCGGCTCCGAGCGCCCGAAAAGCCCTGGCGCAGCCCCAGGCGATGGATTGATCGTTGGCGATACCGACGACGAGCCCCTTCTTGCCCTTCAAGGCAACCTTGGTATCCGGATAAACGGGAATCATGACACCCTCTCTTGTCTGGGGTTGCTCGATGGTGTGCTCATCAGAAGCGACAGCGTGTGCTGCGCAATCATCAGCTCCTCGTCGGTCGGGACGACGAAAACCGGAATGAGGCTGCCGGGCTGCGAGATCAATTGCGCATGGCGCGCGTTTTGGACCGGATCAAGCGCCACGCCGAGCCAACCGAGCTGCTCGACGACGCGGGCGCGAATGGTTGCGGAATTCTCGCCGATCCCGGCGGTGAAGACGAAGGCATCGAGCCCCTGCAGTGCGGCCGCCAGCATGCCGGCGTTGAGGCCGATCCGATAGGCGAAATAGTCGATCGCAAGCTTTGCCTTGGGATCGTCGCTCTTTTCCAGCTCGCGCATGTCGTTACTGACCCCGGAAAGACCTTTCAACCCGCATTCGCGATAGAGGAAGTCCTGCACGCCCGCAGCCGACATGCCCTTCTCGGCCATGAGGTAGAGCACGACGCCGGGATCGAGCTGGCCCGGCCGCGTTCCCATCGGCAGACCATCCAGCGCGGTGAAGCCCATGGTGCTCTCGACGCTCCGCCCATTCTTCATGGCGCACATCGAGGCGCCGCTGCCGAGGTGAGCCACGATCACCCGGCACTTCGCGATCTCTGGCGCAACGTTCGGCAGGTTCCGGGCGATATACTCATAGGATAGGCCATGAAAGCCGTAGCGCCGCACGCCCTCGGCATGAAGCTGATGCGGGATCGCGTAGTAGTCCGCCAGGGCCCCATGTGTGCGATGGAATGCGGTGTCGAAGCAGGCGACCTGCGGCAATGCCGGAAAGTTCGTCAGGATCGAGCGGATCGGGGCGAGGTTGTGCGGCTGGTGCAGCGGTGCAAGGTTGGCGAAGCGCTCCAGCCGAGCCACCACGCCGTGGTCGATCAGGACCGGCTTGTCGAAGTCCGGGCCGCCATGAACCACCCGATGCCCGACCGCGATCGGGTGAATGCGAAGCTCCTCGCGGAGCCAGGCGCCGGCGATGCCCATCGCGGTGGAAACGTCCGGCACCGCTTCGATCGGATAAGCACGGTCGGCCAGGGGATCGCCCGCCGCAGCGCTTGCCTTCAGCCGCGGACGGCTGCCGATACCGTCCATCTGGCCCTTGATCTGCCGCCGCAGCCGGCCTTCACCCTCGACCGAGAAGATCTGGAACTTGACGCTGGAAGAGCCGGCATTGACGACGAGGATCGTATCCATGGTGGTCACGCCGCAATCGTGGGGGCGCGCTGGCGACGCGCGTTGGCGTAAAGCGATGCCACCGCACAAGAGGCCATTCGCGCTCGCGCCGTATCGGCCCGCGAGGTCAAGACCACCGGCACGCGAGCGCCGAGCACGATGCCGGCGCCATCGGCCTTGGCGAAGTAGGCGAGGTTCTTTGCCAGCATGTTGCCGGCCTCGAGATCGGGAACGACGAGGATCTGCGCCCGGCCTGCGACCTCGGACTTAATGCCCTTGATGCGTGCCGCCTCGGGGTCGATCGCATTGTCGAACGCCAGCGGTCCGTCGAGCACGCCACCGGTGATCTGGCCGCGATCGGCCATCTTGCACAGCGCAGCCGCCTCGATCGTCGATGGAATCTTGGAGGTGACGGTCTCGACCGCCGACAGGATGGCCACGCGCGGTGCCTTACCGAAGCCAGCCTCCACATAGAGGTCGATCGCATTCTGGATGATGTCGCGCTTGGCGTCGAGATCGGGAAAGATGTTGATGGCAGCGTCCGTGACGAACAAGGTCTCCGCATAGGCCGGCACGTCCATGACGAACACATGGCTGATGCGGCGATCGGTGCGCAGACCTCCGGCCTTCGCCGTGACGGCCCGCATCAGCTCGTCCGTATGCAGGCTGCCCTTCATCAGCATCTCGCCCTTTGCAGCGTGGATCAGCTCGACCCCTTTGCTGGCGGCGTCCTCGCTATGCGCGGCATCGACGACCTCGAAGCCCGAGATGTCGAGATCGAACTTTCTGGCGGTATCCCTGACCTTGCCTTCAGGGCCGACCAGGATGGGCCGGATGATGCCGGCCTGTGCGCTGTCGACGGCCCCACGCAGCGAAGTCTCGTCGCAGGGATGGACCACGATGGTTGACACCGGGGGGACGGCCTTGGCTGCCGCGATCAGCCGATCGTACTTGCTGGACGATTGCGATGGCCCGGTTTCCGCTGCCATGACGTTGCTCCCGATCCTCTGAACGGCCGTTACGACGCTCTCGCCTGGTCGAAAGGGGCAACGTTGTTCGTGCTCCCTTCTTCCGTGTTGAGGCCAAGAAGCGCCGCAATTCGCTGGAAGCGCCTTGCGGGCTCACCGACAAGCTCGCCGCTGGCGGAGAGCACGTCCCGCATGGACTCGAACAAACTCCGGCGCTGATTGACATCATCAGGCAGCATTCTTGAGATGGCTGCGAGGGCTCCCTCCTGATCCAGGAGCAGCATGAAGAACTGCTCACGAACCAGCATCTTGAACTCGGCGAGCGACAGACGCGGCCCGCCGTAGTCGCGCCGGACCCGGCGGAGCGCCTCGATGCTGCGCTCGTCGACCATTCCCCGGGCCGAGCCGATGTAGAGCAGGCTCCGGATGGCTGCTTCACGAGGCCCACCCTCGCCGATTCTGGACCTCAGTTCGGCAATCCGCGCCTCGAGCATCGCCCGGTGCTCGGCTGACATTTCCCGCCGGCGCGACGGCTCTGACTTTGGATCGATCCCCAGCGCTGCCTGCACGGCCGGCGATCCGTACAGGTTGAGAAAGACCGTCTCGCTCAGAGCCTCGGTTGCGTCGCGCCAGCTATCGAGCGCATGGACGATCTGTTTGGACATCTGCTCCTGGAACGCCAGAAACGGATTATCCTTCGACACCGGCTTGCGCTTGTCCTCGATCTCTTCTGCCGCAGACTTGACGGTGGCCATCAGCGGGTTCTGGCTGCTGAAGGCCTCGTACTGTAGCCGCAAAGGATGCAGGTTGCGCATCGTTTCCGCCACTTGCGGGCTCACGACGTTCTTGATCCAGGGCTGGACGAACTTCCGGTAAGCGGCGAGATTGATCTCGGAGACGCGCTTGGCGGCGGCGAAACGCCGTTCGTCCTCGGGCGAATTGCCGCCCATCGCCCGGATGTCGTCGAGCGTCCGCGCCTCGCAGCGCATGACCCACTTGCCGACGACGAGATCCGAGCTCGTCGTCTCCTCGTCCTTGGCCTCGAAAGTCGCCTCATAGAGCCCCGGCGGCAGCACATCGATCAGATCGATATTCTCGGAGAATTCCGCATGCTCTTTCTTGGCGACGCCGCCGGAGACGAAAATACCGAGATGGCCGACGCTCTGGTGAACCGTATATACGATGGTCTGCCCGTAAGCCCTGATCTCGTCGACATCCGCGTAGCAATCCAGAATCCAGTCCAGCGCTTGCTGCGGGGGCGTGACGTTATCGGCCTCGGAGCAGAACACCAGAATGGGCGATCGAATGTTTCGGAGGTCCACCTTCTTGCCGTCGGACATCTCGATCCTGCCCGCGGCCAGGTTGTTGCCGATGAACAATTCATCGACGATGAACTGGATTTCCTCGGCGTTGAGATTGACGTGGCCGCCCCACCAGCGCTCGAATTCGAGATAACGGTCGGCTTCGGTGTCGACCTTCGAATAGACGTTGTACTGCTTGGTCCACAGGGTGTTGGACGGATTCTGGTTCTCGAAATTCTGCACCAGCCAGGCGCCATCGAACTTGCCGGCACCGAGGTCGCTGGCGAGCGCGGTCAGCCAGCTTCCCCCCAACAGTCCGCCCGAGTAACGCATCGGATACTTGCCATGCACTCCGGCCCAATAGGCCAGCGGCGCGCCGGCGATGATGATCGGCCCGAACAGTTCCGGACGCAACGACGCCAGGATCATGACAGCCCAGCCGGCCTGGCAATTGCCGATCACGCAGGGTTTGCCATCGGCCTTCGGATGCAGGCTGATCACCTTTTCGATGAACAGCGCCTCAGCGCGAGCGATGCGCTCGATGGTCTGTCCCGGCATCGGCTCCGGCAGGAAGCCGACGAAATAGCAGGGATGACCCGCTTTCATCGCGACGCCGATCTCGCTGTCGGCCTTGAAGCCACCGATGCCCGGGCCGTGCCCGGCGCGTGGATCGACCACGATGAACGGCCGCCGCTCGGGATCGATCTCGACGTCCTTGGGCGGAATGATGCGGACCAATGCGTAGTTGACCGGCTCATCCAGCTTGCGGCCATCGATGATCAGTTCGGCGGCATATTGCAGGACATGCGGAGCGGTCTGCGCGACGTGCTCGCGATACTGGTCGCCTCGTCGGCGCATGATGTCCAGGAACAGCACGCTGCGCTGCCCTGCGTCGACCAGATATTCGACCGCCGAGGCGACAAGCCCGGACAGGGGCCCGCCCGGTAGATTTGGAGTTTCCATCGACATGTTCCGACCTCTCTCGTCCGCGCATCCATTGAGAGCGCGAGGGCGCGGGGAAACGTTGACTTAGGTCAACGGTCGGCCCGATAGAGACAGCGTCAGCGGACCTGCCGTGGTGACGTCGGGCTCGAAGCCGGCGGTAAGGACCATCAGCTCCTCTCCCGTGTGAAGCTGGCGCAGCGTCCTCACGGGCGCACTTCGCCCCCATCTTTTGTGAGCCAGATGTTGATGCTCACCAACAACACCCAGAACGGAAAGACGACGAGGCTCCAATCGATGTAGTAGCTTCCGATGAGAAGGATGGCGGCGACGCCATATCCGCCATAGGCGAGCCAGCGCGGCGTGAGTCCCGTGTAGAGGGCGATCGTCGACGTCGTCATCATGAACACGGAGGCGGTCTTGACGAGATAGATGTTGACCATTCCGTACGCCAGGCCACGGCCGAAATGGAACGTCGCGGAGTTGATCAGCACGTTCGGCGCAGCGTGGAAAGCCAGAATGACGGCGCCGATCACCGCGGCGGCGGCGAACAGCATGGCCAGCATCAGGACAGCGCTGCCGAAGAAGATCGTCGCAAAGAACTGATCCTCACGCGTGCCGAGCCGGTCGCGCAGAAAGCCGACGAACCACAGGAACGCCACGCCTGCGAAGGGCACGAGGTTCAATGCCAAGGCGACGTTGCTGGTCCCGCCGTGCAGCCACGCACCCGGTTCAAGCGGATCGGCCGGTACGGACCGCCGCATCAACCAGAACACTGCAAGAAGGAGCAGCGAAAACAGAATCCCCGCCGCGGCCGCCACGCGCGGGGCTCGCAATCTCGCCCGCGTCAATCCGGTTGCTTGCGTGATCACGAGACCACCCGCCCCTCTTCGTTCGAGGCTGCCGGACTCGCCACGCCGTGGTGATGCGACAAGCCGAGACCCTGCCGGTCCTCGATGCGGGCCGCGGCGCGGTCCTGCGCATCAAAGCTCGACCGTTCGATCCCTGAATCGAGGTGACCGAGATAGTCGCGGACGAGTTTTGCATGCTCCCCGCGGGCGCAGTCGCCGAGCTCGGCGAGAGCAGCGCGCAGGCGGCGCATGACCTGAATGGAGGTCGATCCGAACTGGCGGATTTCGTCGAAAGCCAGCGCGAGATAGTCCTCCCAAGTCGGCATCCGGTAGACCACCCTGAGAACGCCGTCATCATCGTACGCCCGGCACGCCTCCAGATCACATTTGGCCAGCCGCCGCAGCATATCCTCGATCTGGTCGATGGCCTGCACGGCCGTCGTCGGGTCGTTGATGGCGGGAGACAGCGCCTTGATCGCGACATCGACGAGGAGTCGCATCGCATATTTCGGGTCTTGCTCGAAAGTGCGCTGCTCGTCGAGATGAACGCATGCACTCAGCTGCTTCTCTCCAACGAGGGCATTCGCTCCGTGCGCATGCAGGATCACGCTGCCTTCGAGCAAGGTATCCCCGACGCCGCACTCCATCATGATGAAGCCGTCCATGCGGCGGGCGTGGCCAACCAGCCCGGCGATGTCGATCGACGTCACCGACTGCGGATTGCCGATATGCCTGACCGTCAGCTCCGGCGGACCTTGGAAAGGTTGCGCTCGCACGGCCTTGCCGGACGTGCGCCACGGGACCGCCTGGTACGTGCCGACGATGACCTGCCGGCCGATATCGCCCAGCGCCTGCAGCACCCGTATGATCTGGAGATTGTTCAAGCGCTGAACAAGCTGCGCCAGCATCAACACGCTCGCCACCAGCATGGCTGCGACGATCGCGGCCGAGAGAAATGGGACGCCTTCAGCCCCCTGGCGATCGACCCAGGCCAGCGTGGAGAGGCTGTACATAAAGGTCGCGACGAACATACCGAGCGAGTGGAACAGCAGCCGGTCGCGCGCAAACCAGACCACGAGACGGGGCGAATAGACCACGGCATTGAATTGAACGAGCACGAAAGCGATCGAAAACACGATGCCGGTCAACGCCATCATGCCCGAAGCAACCGCCGACAGGTAAGCCTGGGCGGAGGACGTCGACAGATTGAGGCTGACCGCCAAGAACGTCGCTTCCAGGCGCGGCATCAGAAGGCCGGCCGCGACGCTCCCGATCGCGTAGAGCGTGGGTATCAGCCAAAGCTGCATGCCACTTCCTTTCACTGCCCGAATGCCGTCCGGTCCGCTCGGCACGTGGCAGCATCCTCGCGCTCGCGCGCGGTTCGTTGATCTTGATCAAGGGTGCGTACCGCCCGCTGGGATCAACGCTGACCTCTTGCGCGGGCGCCACGTTCACGTCTTTGGACGGGAGCTCGTATCGCCGCTATGACCGCGACAAGATCAGCATCGGTCGATCGCTGTTGCTCGGCCTAGAGATAGGTGGCGGCGGACATCGTGAGAACGATCGCGTTCGGACATCGAGCCACGCGACTCGGTCATCGGGACAGCGCCGGTCATGCCTGATCCTGGCGGCCGAAAGTGTGCGGCACGGCGCGCTGCCTGTGCGAGCCAAAGTAGCGCCACGTTAGGGGCAAGTTGAAACCCACTCCAAAGCAGCCAGCACGGGGGTGGTCGTTTGGAGGCTCAGAAAACATGCGGGCGATCTGGCTGGGGCGGGAGGGATCGAACCTCCGAATGGCGGAATCAAAATCCGCTGCCTTACCGCTTGGCTACGCCCCATCAGGCGACCGAGGAACGGGGGAAGAACCGGCCCCGCAGATTCCCCTCGGTCGAAGCCGGTCTATAGGGAGAGGCGCGGCATTTCAACCGCCTGGAGGGTCAAAATACCACACCGATCCGCCATGCCTCACTCCATTATGGAGAACCCGGAGGATCCGGCGGACACCCGGCCGTCCTTGCGGGCATTGAGACCGCCCCCGTTTCGTGAGAATACGGCGCCAATATTTGTCCACGGGAGTGAGCCATGACCTACCGCGCGCCGATCAATGACATGCTGCTGTCGCTCAACCATGGCGCCGGCCTCAAGGCGGCCGTGGAGGCCGGCCATTACGGCGATTTCGACGCGGACATCGCCGCGGCGGTGCTGGAGGAGGCCGGCAAGTTCGCAACCGACGTGCTGGCGCCGCTCAACAAGGTGGGCGACGAGCACGGCATCAAGCTCGACGACGGCAAGGTCACGACCGCGCCGGGCTGGCCGGACGCCTACAAGCGCTGGACCGAAGGCGGTTGGAACGCGGTGTCCGGCCCCGAAGATTTCGGCGGCCAGGGACTGCCGATCGCGATCAACGCCGCCTGCACCGAGATCTGGAGCGCGGCCAACGTCGCCTTCGGCCTCTGCCCGCTGCTGACAGCCTCGGCGATCGAGGCGCTGGACGCGCATGGCAGCGACGAGCTGAAGAAGATCTATCTGGAGAAGCTCGTTTCCGGCGAATGGACCGGCACGATGCAGCTGACCGAGCCGCAGGCCGGCTCCGACGTGGGCGCGCTGCGCACCCGTGCCGAGAAGCAGGCCGACGGCACCTATCGGATCAAGGGGACGAAGATCTTCATCACCTATGGCGAACACGACATGACCGACAACATCGTGCATTTCGTGCTGGCCCGCCTGCCCGATGCGCCCGCCGGCACCAAGGGTATCTCGCTGTTCCTGGTGCCCAAATTCATGGTCAATGCCGACGGCTCGCTCGGCGCACGCAACGACATCTTTGCCAGCGGCGTCGAGCACAAGCTCGGCATGCATGCCTCCCCCACCTGCACCATGACCATGGGCGATCACGGCGGCGCCATCGGCTTCCTGATCGGCGAAGAGAACCAGGGCATGCGCTGCATGTTCACCATGATGAACCAGGCCCGCCTCGGCGTCGGCCTCGAGGGCGTCGGCGTTGCCGACCGCGCCTATCAGCAGGCGCTGTCGTATGCCCAGGAGCGCAAGCAGGGCCGCGCGGTCGGCAGCAAGACCGACGGATCGGATGCGATCTTCGTTCATCCCGACGTCAAGCGCATGCTGATGCGGATGCGGGCGCAGACGGCCGCCGCGCGCACCATCTGCTATGCGACCGCGGTCGCGATCGACGTCTCGACCCGCGCCAAGGACCCGAAGGTGCGCACTGAAGCCGCCGCGCGCGCGGCGCTGCTGACGCCGATGGCCAAGGCCTATTCCACCGACATCGGCAACGAGGTCGCCTATCTCGGCGTGCAGATCCATGGCGGCATGGGCTTCATCGAGGAGACCGGCGCAGCGCAGCACTATCGCGACGCCCGCATCACCGCGATCTACGAGGGCACCAACGGCATCCAGGCGATCGACCTCGTCACGCGCAAGTTAGCTGCCAATGGCGGTGCCTCGGTGTGGGCGCTGCTCGACGAGCTCGCGGCAACCGTCAAGAAGGTCGAGGCCTCCAACGATCCCGCTTTCGGCACCACAGGAGCGAAATTGCGCGAGGCACTGGAGGCGCTGACGCGCACCAGCAAGTGGCTGCTGGAGCGCGTCACGTCGGCACCGAACGATGCGCTCGCCGGCGCGACGCCCTACTTGCAGCAGTTCGGCGCCACGCTCGGCGGCTGCCTGCTCGCGTCCGAAGCGCTCGCCGCCAAGGCCGATGGCAACACCGACGCGGCGCGCTACGTCTCCCTCGCGCGCTTCTTCGCCGAGAATATCACCGTGCAGGCCGGCGCGCTCGAGCGCACGGTGACGGAGAGCGCGGAATCGGTCGCGGCGGCGGATGCGGTGCTGCTGGGGTAGGTCGATTGACGTGTCCCGGACGCACTGCAATGCCTCGCTGGGCAGAGCCGGGACCAATGGCAGGGAAGAGATCGCGGCGACATGGGCCCCGGCTCTGCGGCGCACCGCTGAAGTAGCGCTGCGCTGCGTCTGGGGCACGAGGGGCAACCCGGCTCAAAGTTACGACGCCGCGGCCTCCGCCGCTCTTCTCAACGGAATCGCGAGCCCTCGGGAATGACGGCGAGAAACGTTCGTGAAATCTTCGCGCTGAACGCTTAATCTGGCTCCATGCGATACAAATCCATCTTCGCCGCACTCGCCCTCATCTGGACCCTCCCCGCCTCTGCCCAGACCGCAGCCCCGATCGAGCTACGCATCCTCGCGATCAACGATTTCCACGGCAATTTGCGGCCGCCGCCGGGCGGCATCCGCATCGGAGATCCCGAGGACAAGAGCAAGAAGGTGATGGTGGCGGCCGGCGGCGCCGAATATTTGGCGACGCTGGTCAAGCAGCTGCGCGAAGGTCACAAGAACACGATCTTCGTCGCCGCCGGCGATCTGATCGGTGCGAGCCCGTTCCTGTCGGCGATGTTTCACGACGAGCCCTCGATCGAATCGCTCTCGATGATGGGGCTGGCGATCACCTCCGTCGGCAATCACGAATTCGACGAGGGCACGACCGAGCTGCTCCGGATGCAGAACGGCGGCTGCCATCCGGTCGACGGCTGCCAGGGGCCGCATCCCTTCACCGGCGCCAAATTCCGCTATCTGGCGGCATCCACCATCGAGACCGCGACCGGCAACAGCGTGCTGCCGCCCTACGAGATCAGGGAATTCGACGGCATCCCCGTCGCCTTCATCGGGCTGACCTTGAAGGAGACCGCGGGCATCGTCTCGCCATCGGGCATCAAGGGGTTCGAATTCCGCGACGAGGCCGAGACGGTGAACGCGCTCGTGCCGCAGCTGAAGGCGCGCGGCGTCGAGGCCATCGTGGTGCTGATCCACCAGGGCGGCGAGCCCTCAGGCGACTACAACGAATGCCCCGCCATCACCGGGCCGATCGTCGACATCGTGAAGAAGTTCGACCGCGCCGTCGACGTCGTCGTCAGCGGTCATACGCACCGCGCCTATGTCTGCGATATCGACGGGCGGCTCGTCACCAGCGGCGACAAATACGGCACGCTGGTCACGGCGATCGACCTGAAGCTCGATCCTACGACACGCGACATCGTCAGCGCCACGGGCGAGAACGTCCTCGTCGCCAATGCTTCGCTGGCCAGGGATCCCGAGCAGACCGCATTGATCGACGCCTACGACAAGCTCTCCGCGCCGATCGCCAACCGGCCCGCCGGCTCGGTGACCCAGACGTTGTCGCGCGTGCCGAACGAGGCCGGCGAAAGCGCCCTCGGCGACATCATCGCCGACGCGCAATTGCTCGCAACCCGCGATGCCAAGGATGGCAGCGCTGTCATCGCGCTGACCAATCCCGGCGGCATCCGCACCGACATCGTGCCGAAGGAGAACGGCGCGATTTCCTTCGGCGATGTCTTCGCCAGCCAGCCGTTCCGCAACCGCCTCGTGACGATCACGCTGACCGGCAGCCAGCTCAAGGACATGCTGGAGCAGCAATGGCTCGACCCAAAGCGGCCGCGGATCCTCCAGGTCTCGAACGGATTCAGCTATGCCTGGGATGCGTCGAAGCCATTCGGCGAGCGCGTGATCCCCGAGAGGATGACGCTCAACGGCGGGCCGATCGAGCCCGGCAGCGGCTACCGGGTCACGCTCAATGATTACCTTGCCGTCGGGGGCGACGGTTTTACCGTCGCCCAACAGGGCACGTCGCCGCAATATGGCGGTTACGACGCCGATGCGCTGTTCGCGTTCTTCCGGGCGCACGGGCCGATCGGTCCGCTGCCGCCGACCCGCATCTTGCGCGTGAATTGATCCGGATCAAACGGCCGGGCCCGGACGCCCCTTTGCCATTGCCGCCCAAGCGCCTAGATTGGGTTTTGCATTGCGTTTTGGCGCCGGATGCGCCAAGCGACGACGAAAGCCCGTATCTTGTGAGGCCGACCTGATGAGCACGCTTCTCCTTTCCCACAAGGCCTGCCTCGACCATGTCACCCCGCCGGGACACCCTGAGAGGCCGGATCGCCTGCGTGCGGTGGAGGAAGCGCTGTCGCATGAGCGCTTCCAGTTCCTGGCGCGCGATCAGGCTCCGGAAGGCGATCTCGATCTCGTCACGCTCTGCCACAACGAGCACTACGTCACCGAGCTGCGTCACATCGCGCCGGCCAGCGGACAGGTCTATATCGACGGCGACACGTCGATGTCGCCGGGCACGTGGGAAGCGGTGATGCGCGGCGTCGGCGGTGCGGTTGCGGCGACCGAAGCGGTGATGGCGGGCGAGCATCGCAACGCCTTCGTCGCGGTGCGTCCGCCCGGGCATCACGCCGAGATCGGCAAGCCGATGGGCTTCTGCTTCTTCGATAATGTCGCGATCGCCGCGCGCCATGCGCAGCGCAAGTACGGCATCAAGCGCGCCGCCATCGTCGATTTCGACGTGCATCACGGCAACGGCACGCAGGACATCTTCTGGTCGGACCCGACGGTGATGTACTGCTCGACGCACCAGATGCCGCTGTTTCCCGGCACCGGCGCCAAGAGCGAACGCGGTGACCACGACACCATCGTCAATGCGCCGCTTGCCTCCGAGGACGGCGGGCCGGAATTTCGCTCCGCGTTCGAGAACTTGATCCTGCCGCAGCTCGAAAAATTCAGCCCCGAGCTGCTCGTCATCTCCGCCGGCTTCGACGCGCATTACCGCGATCCGCTGGCCTCGCTGAACCTGCGCGCGGAGGATTATGCCTGGGTGACGCGCAAGCTGATGGATCTCGCCGACAAGACCGCCGGTGGGCGTGTTGTCTCGGTGCTCGAGGGCGGCTATGACCTGCAGGGATTGAAAGAATCTGTTACGGCGCATGTCGGCGCCCTGATGGGCGCCTGAAAGCACTCGCCACATTAAGCCCGCAAAACCCGCCTTCACTGTGGGCCATGCGAATCGGGCAATCGGAAACGGATATGGCCGAAAACACCCAAGTCGACGTCTCCAGGCTCTCCTTCGAACGCGCGATCGAGGAACTCGAGACGATCGTGAAGCGGCTCGAGGATGGCAAGGTGCCGCTCGAGGAATCCGTGACGATCTACGAGCGTGGCGAGGCGCTGAAGCGCCGCTGCGAGGAGCTGCTGCGCCAGGCCGAGGCGCGGGTCGACAAGATCACCACCGATGCCACGGGCCAAGCCTCCGGCACGGCGCCGCTCGACGTTCAATAGGCCGGGCCCACTGTCCATTTCTGACCACGCCCGGTGAATGTCTTCGCTGGGCTGCCATGTCCTTATATCGCACGCGGCGTGCCCGCGACGGATCCGGTTCCATGACAGTGGGCCGGGAAGTCCGGCTCCGAACGGTTCCCTGGGTGAGAAAGCTCCCAACCGCGAGAAAAAGCCTGACAAGAGACCGGGCACATCTGGAACCCGGCCTTCCGCGCCACGGTTAACCACTCTGGCCCGCCAGTTGCACCTGCATACCCCTAATCGGTCCGGCGGGTTGGCTTTGGCCTCAGCTTTGGTGTAAAGCTGCGCGGAGTGTGGCTTTTTGCAAGCCTTGCGTGGGCACCGATTACCGACGACAAGGGCTTCAAACTGCTAATGAAATTGGCTTGGGACGGACGAAGCCGATCTAAGTGACAGGGATCACAGAGACTGAACCGGAGCGCACTTAAGCTTACCTAAGCTTGAAGACGGGGCTTTGCCCCATGCAGGTGGCTCCGACGGTTAGGACTCGCGCTGCGCCGATATTGTGCAAACCCATCGCGCACCGGAATGACCTTCCGGCGCTGACAAATTGGAAATCGCCGTGAACGCATACAGTAAAACGCCGCTTCTCGACACCATCCGGACGCCGGAAGACCTGCGCAAGCTCAAGGTCGAGCAGGTTCGCCAGGTTGCCGACGAGCTGCGGCAGGAGACCATCGATGCCGTCTCCGTGACCGGCGGTCACTTCGGCGCGGGCCTCGGCGTGGTCGAGCTCACCACCGCGATCCATTACGTCTTCGACACGCCGCGCGACCGGCTGATCTGGGACGTCGGCCACCAGGCCTATCCGCACAAGATCCTCACCGGCCGGCGCGACCGCATCCGCACCCTGCGCACCGGCGGCGGTCTGTCCGGCTTCACCAAGCGCAGCGAGAGCGATTACGATCCGTTCGGCGCCGCGCATTCCTCGACCTCGATCTCCGCCGGCCTCGGCATGGCGGTGGCGCGCGACCTCTCCGGCGGCAAGAACAACGTCATAGCCGTGATCGGTGACGGCGCGATGTCAGCCGGCATGGCCTACGAGGCCATGAACAATGCGGGTGCGATGAACTCGCGCCTGATCGTCATTCTCAACGACAATGACATGTCGATCGCGCCGCCGGTCGGCGCCATGAGCGCCTATCTGTCGCGCCTCTACTCCGGCAAGACCTATCGCACGCTGCGCGATGCGGCCAAGCAGATCAACAAGCGCCTGCCCAAGATCATCGCCAACCGCGCCAACCGCGTCGAGGAATATTCCCGCGGCTTCATGATGGACGGCGGCACGCTGTTCGAGGAGCTCGGCTTCTACTATGTCGGCCCGATTGACGGCCACAATCTTGACCACCTGCTGCCCGTGCTGAAGAACGTCCGCGACATGGAGACCGGCCCGATCCTGGTCCACGTCGTGACGCAGAAGGGCAAGGGCTACGGCCCGGCGGAAGCGTCCGCCGACAAGTACCACGCCGTCGTCAAGTTCGACGTCGCCACCGGCACCCAGGCAAAAGCCAAGCCGAACGCGCCGGCCTACCAGAACGTGTTCGGCCAGAGCCTGGTCAAGGAAGCCCAGAAGGACGACAAGATCGTCGCCATCACCGCGGCGATGCCGTCGGGCACCGGCGTCGACATCTTCAACAAGGCCTTCCCGGACCGCACCTTCGACGTCGGCATCGCCGAGCAGCACGCGGTGACGTTTGCCGCGGGTCTCGCCACCGAAGGCTACAAGCCGTTCTGCGCGATCTACTCGACCTTCCTGCAGCGCGGCTACGACCAGATCGTGCACGACGTCGCGATCCAGAGCCTGCCCGTCCGCTTCGCCATCGACCGCGCCGGTCTCGTCGGCGCCGACGGCGCGACGCATGCCGGCTCGTTCGACAACGCCTATCTCGGCTGCCTGCCCAACATGGTGATCATGGCGGCGGCCGATGAGGCCGAGCTCGTCCACATGGTGGCGACCCAGGTGGCGATCAACGACCGTCCGAGCTCGCTGCGCTATCCGCGCGGCGAAGGCCGCGGCATCGAGATGCCCGAGGTCGGCATTCCGCTCGAGATCGGCAAGGGTCGCATGATCCGCCAGGGCAGCAAGATCGCCCTGCTCTCCTTCGGCACGCGCCTCGCCGAATGCGAGAAGGCCGCCGACGAGCTCGCCGCTCACGGCCTGTCCACCACGATCGCGGACGCGCGCTTCATGAAGCCGCTCGACACCGAGCTGGTGCTCAAGCTCGCCCGTGACCACGAGATCCTGATCACGATCGAGGAAGGCTCGGTCGGCGGCTTCGGCTCGCATGTCGCGCAATTCCTGACCGACCAGGGCGTGCTCGACAGCGGCATGGTCAAGTTCCGCTCGATGGTGCTGCCCGACGTGTTCCAGGATCACGACACGCCCGCCGCGATGTACGCCCGCGCCGGCCTCGACGCCAAGGGCATCGTCGCCAAGGTGTTCGAAGCGCTCGGCAAGGACGTCAAGGCCGAGACGGTCAAGCTGGCCTGAGCTGGTTAACCTCTCCCGCTTGCGGGAGAGGTCGACGCGAAGCGTCGGGTGAGGGCTCTATCCTCTGGGAGATTGTCCCGGTGCGGAGACAACCCTCTCCCCAGCCCTCCCCCGCAGGCGGGGGAGGGAGCACACCGCCCACTGTGGCTTGCGCCCTGCCCAAATTTCCGGTTCTGACGCCATGAAAATCTATCTGGCAGGTCCCGACGTGTTCCTGCCGGATGCCATCGAGATCGGCCGTCGCAAGGTCGATGTCTGCGCTGCGCACGGCCTCACCGGCCTCTATCCCCTCGACAACGCCATCGACCTCACCGCACCCGATGCCTCCAGGCAGATCTTCTGCGGCAACGAGGCGATGATGGACGCGGCCGACGCCATCATTGCCAACCTCACCCCGTTCCGCGGCGCCGGCGCCGATCCCGGCACCGTCTATGAGCTCGGCTACATGGCCGGCCGCGGCAAGTTGTGCCTCGCTTATTCCAATGACAGCGCCGCCTATGCCGACCGCCTCAGCCGCTTCATGGACGTCACGTCCGAGGACGGGCGGCTGATCGACGCGCAGGGCCTGACCGTCGAGGATTTCGGCCTCGTCGATAATCTCATGATGATCCACGCGCTGGAGCTGCATGGCTGCCCGCTGGTGACGCCGGCCGCGGCGCCCATCGACGTCTGGCACGATCTGGGCGCGTTCGAGGCTTGCGTCCGGATGGCGGCCGCGCGATTGATCGCTACATAAGCCTTTCAGTCGCCTCCGGAGATTCGATGTCCCCTGCCCGCAAGCGCGCGGATGTGTTGCTGGTCGAGCGCGGCCTGTTCGAGAGCCGGGCGCGGGCGCGCGCGGCGATCGAGGCCGGCCTCGTCAGGGCCGATGACAAGCAGGTCGCCAAGCCGTCGGAGACCATCGCCGAGGACGCCGTGATCCAGGCCGAGCCCGCGCACCCCTACGTCTCCCGCGGCGGCGTCAAGCTCGCCGGCGCGCTGGAACGTTATCCCATCGAGATCGAGGACCATGTCTGCCTCGATGTCGGGGCGTCCACCGGCGGTTTCACCGAGGTGCTGCTGGCGAACGGCGCCAGCCTGGTGTTCGCGATCGATGTCGGCACCAGCCAGCTGCATCCCTCGTTGCGCGATCATCCCAAGATCGTGTCGATGGAGGAGACCGACATCCGCAGCTACGAGGGCAAGCGCCTGCCGGCGCGGCCCGATGTCGTCGTCATCGATGTCAGCTTCATCTCGCTCAAGACGGTGCTGCCGGTGGCGCTGTCCCTCGCCGCCGCGCCGATGAGCCTGCTGGCGCTGATCAAGCCGCAATTCGAGGCTGACAGGAAGCACAACAAGAAGGGCATCGTCCGCGACGCCGCCGTGCACCAGGCGATCTGCGACGACATCGCGGCCTTCGCCGCCTCGCTCGGCTGCACCGACATCGAGGTATTCCCCTCCTCGATCGCGGGCGGTGACGGCAACGCCGAATTCTTCCTGGGCGCGCGCCGTGGTTGAGCGTCTGACCATCGATCATGTCGGCCATCGCGGCGACGGCGTCTGCCTCACCACCGGCGATGCCATCTACGTGCCCTATACGCTCGGTGGCGAAACCGTCGAGGTCGATCACGTCGTGGGCCACCATCCCGATCGCCGCAAGCTGCTCGCGGTCGATGTCGCAAGCCCCGAGCGCATCGAACCGTTCTGCCCGCATTTCGGCGTCTGCGGCGGCTGCGCGATCCAGCATTGGGCGGCAGAGCCCTATCAGGCCTGGAAGCGCGGCATCGTGGTGGAGACGCTGGCGCAGGCCGGCATCGAGTGCGAGGTCGCGCCGCTGGTCGACGCCCATGGCGCCGGCCGCCGGCGCATCACGTTGCACGGCCGTTTCGGCACGCATGATGTTCTCAAGGTCGGTTTCTCGGCGACGAGCTCGCACGACGTCATCCCGATCGATCGCTGCCCGATCCTCGACCCCGCGCTCGACGGCGCGCTCGATGCCGCCTGGGCGCTCGCCGAACCGCTGACGTCGAAGATGCCGGTGACCAAGCCGCTCGACATCCAGGTTACCGCCACCGCCAACGGCCTCGATGTCGACGTGCGCGGCTCCGGGCCGCTGCCGACGCCGCTGGTCACGGCGCTGTCGCGCGTCGCCGAGCAGCACCGCCTGGCGCGCCTGACGCGGCACGGCGAGCTGGTGCTGCAGCGCCTGCCGCCGACGGTGAAGATGGGCCGCGCCGAGGTGACGCTGCCGCCGGGCTCGTTCCTGCAGGCGACGGTGGCGGGCGAAGAGACGCTCGCCGCGCTCATCACTGAGCGCATCGGCAAGGCCAAGGACGTTCTCGACCTCTTCTGCGGCGTCGGCCCGTTCGCGCTACGGCTCGCCGAGAAGGCGCGCATCACCGCGTACGACAACGACGCCGGCGCCGTCGCAGCGCTGGCGAAAGCGGCGCGCACACCGGGACTGAAGCCGATCAGGTGCGAGCCGCGCGACCTGTTCCGCCGTCCGCTGGTGCCGCCCGAGCTGCGCGACTTCGAGGCCGTGGTGTTCGACCCGCCGCGCCAGGGCGCACAGGCGCAGGCCCTGAAGCTCGCCGCAAGCAAGGTGCCGATCGTGGTCGCCGTGTCCTGCAACGTCGCAACCTTTGCCCGCGACGCCCGGCTGCTGATCGACGGCGGTTACCGGCTGGAGGCAGTGGTGCCGGTCGATCAATTCCGCCACACGCCGCATGTGGAGCTGGTGGCGCGCTTCACGCGCTGACCTCGGCGCCCGGTCTTGATTCCGGTCAATCGTTGCAGCGCGTTGGGTGCTAAAAGCGCGTTTGCGCCAGGAGGCGCGATATGGGATGCGGAGCGGACGTTCGTGCTTGACCGACGACAGTTCACCGCAGCCGCGCTGGGAATGTCCGCGGCTGCGATCGGCGGCGTCCCTGCCACTGGAGCGGCGATGACCTACGACGGGGCGGTCACGGCGTCTCGGGCTGCGCTGCGGGCCGTGCCGCGGGATCGCGAGCTCGTGCGCGTTGCCACCCTCGCGGCCAACAGCCACAACACTCAGCCGTGGGTCTTCTCCGCCCGCGGCGACGAAATCACGATTGCACCGGATTTTTCGCGCCGCTGTGCGGCCGTGGATCCGGACGACCATCACCTCTTCGTCAGTCTCGGCTGCGCCGCCGAAAACCTCATCCTCGCGGCGTCCGCGCTGGGCTGGCGCGCCAATCCAGTCATCGACGGCGAGCGGATCGTGATCGCGCTCGAGCAAGCCCCGCCGGACGCATCGACGTTGGCATCCGCGATTCCGGCCAGGCAATGCACCCGCGCGGCGTTCGATGGCAGGCCCGCCACGCCCGAGACCTTGCGCCGGCTCGAGAGCGCCTGTCGCGAACCCGGTGTCACCGCCCTTCTGATGACCGAGCGCGCCGCGATCGCCGGGGTCACCGATTACGTGCTCGAAGGCAACTCGGCGCAAATGCGCGACAAGGCCTTCATGCGCGAGCTCGTGAGCTGGATTCGCTTCAACGAGGCGGAGGCGCTCGCGACCATGGACGGGTTGTTCGCACCCGCCTCGGGAAATCCCTCCCTGCCATCGTGGCTGGCACGGCCGCTTCTGAGGCTCTTCTTCACCGAGAGCGGGGAGAACAAGAAATACCGCGACCAGCTCGCCACCTCGGCGGGCGTCGTGGTGCTCGCGGCCGAGCGCAGCGACAAACCGCACTGGATCGCGGTCGGCCGCGCCTGCCAGCGCTTCGGTTTGCAGGCGACCGCGCTGGGGCTCAAATATTCCTTCGTCAACCAGCCGGTCGAGGTCGCGGCGCTGAGGCAGCAATTTGCAGCCTCGCTCGGGCTCGGCGAACGGCGCTGCGATATCGTCATGCGTTTCGGAACCGGCCCGGATCTGCCGAAATCGCTGCGGCGTCCGCCGGAACAGGTGATGCGGCCGCAAAGCGCGATGCGATGAACATGAATCGCCATCGCGCTTTAGCCTTGTTGTTTAAGCATGATCTTTTCGGAAAACCGCTGCGCACTTTTCCGGATCATGCCTTAACGGCGCAAACCGCTCAGCGCCGGCGACTCGCCCGGCAGCATGTTCGATCTGATATCGCTGTCCATGCGGCCCGAATCCTGCTGCATGAAACCGGCGCCGAACGACAGGCTGAGATTGGAGGTCGGCTTGAATTCGACGCCAGCAAATGCGCCGGTGCCGGGTGCCGCGCCAGATGTCAGCGGCGCAACCGAGCTGCCGATGCCGTTGCCATATTTCAGCGTGTCGAAACCGGCAAAGAACGTCACGGGCATGCCGCCCATGGTCTTGGTGTTGTAACCGAACTGCGTGCTGTCATATGAGAGTGCGCTGAAATTGCCGGCAAGACCGCTCTGACCGAGGCCGGTCTGACCGAGGCCGGTCTGACTGAGGCCGCTCCAATTCAGGTTGCCGCGCTGACTGCCGACGAAAAAACCAGTCGTCGCGCTGCTGCGCCAATCCGGATCGCCGGAATTGAAGCTGGTGGAACTGCCATAAATATCGGAACTCTGGCCGGCGTTACCGCCGAGGCCGAAAGGCCCGCCGGGAATCCAATATCTCAGCGGCGCGACTTGGGCGTGAACCGGCGATGCGGTCAGGCAAAGCACAGCGATCAGGGCTGCAATCACGGATGAAGGGGCAAATCTGGACATTGAAGCTACCGGCAAGGCTTTTGCAGATCATACTCTCCTGACATCACCAATGCCAGCGCAGCGGCCGCGCCAACGTGACGGCCGGGCCCCCCATGACCGAACCTGATGCCGCACGTTCCCCTGCTCGCGCGCGGCAGGACGCCGAACATCCGCTGCAGACGATTCCAGATCTTGTGGAGCCGTCCGATGAAGTCTGGCGGTTGATCGCTGCGAGGCTGCTCGCACAGGACTGCGCGATCTTGCGCCAGCTCACGGGGCCATTGAAGGCGCTGACGCAGCCCGATGGACCGGGGTCGTGAAGCTATGCGGTCTTGTCCACGGAGGACGATGAATCAGCCGGCGGATATTTCGTCACCGGCACCATGAAGGACTTCGTGCCGACCTGGTAGATGACTTCGCCGTTCTGTCCGTCATCGGTCGCGATCTGCGTCTGCCCGAACATGATGACGTTCTTGTAGACGTAGCCGGTGCCCTGCCGGGTGACGCCATCGGTGGTGACGCTGACCTCGGCCTCCTTGCCATTGACGGACAGCACCTTGAAGCTCGCGCTCTTGCCGTTGGCGCTGGAATAGCCGCCCCAGCTTCCCATGAGGCGGCTGTCGGAGGCCGGGGGGGCCTGCTTCTCGAGATTGGCGGTCTGCTTGCCAACTCCCCCGAACGAGAACAGCATCACCATGTTCTTGCCGTCCTTGGTGCCGACCGTGACGCCGCCGAAGGTGATGAGCGTGCCCTGAACCTCGCCGAAGCCGCGCTCGGTGCGTCCGTTGTGGGTGTACTCGACCTGCGCCCGGGCGCCGCGGATGTTGACGACCTTGAAGCCGACGGGCTGGTTGTTGCCCACCCAATTGCCCTTCCAATCACCGAGCAGAGCGCTCTGGCGATACAGCCGCTCGTTGGCGGGCGAAATCTGGCTGGTGCTCGATGTGACGATAGCCATTGGATTGCTCGGAGACGGGCCTCACAAACCCACTTTCGTTCGCTGCGGCAATGTCAGGATGCCGACTGGAAATGAACGGAAACCATGTGATTAGGGCCACGCTCCGGTTAACGAGGCGTTAAGCTCGCGCATCGGCCAAGCGGGAAAGCTCTCAGCCGGGGGACTTCAGCGGCCCCAGCGGTCCGACCAGATCTTCTCGCCGATCAGGCAATTGACGCGCGGCTCCCTGTCGGCGACCCGCATCACGGGACGCTCCGGCGTGCGGCCGGCGACCTCCATCAGCAGCTTGGTGCGGATCGCCTCCTTGAACTTGTCGCGGTCCTTGATCGTGATGACGAAGGAGCCGGGGCCGCCGATGACGCAGTCCTCGTAGTAGAAATCGAGATTGTCGATATCCATGGTCGAATAGGACGGCTCCTTGATCATGATCGGCAGGCCGTTGATGACGATGCCCTTCTCGAGCGCGGCATCGCGTGCCACCGTGACAGGACCGCCGTTGTTGTTGGGACCGTCGCCGGAAATGTCGATGACGCGGCGCAGGCCCCGATAGGGGTCTTCGTCGAACAGCGGCATGGCAAAGTTGATCGCGCCCGAGATCGAGGTGCGCGAAGCACGCCGGATCGGCGTCTTCATGATCTCGGCGGCGACCGCATCCGCCGTCTCGGGACCGTCGACCAGCCGCCAGGGGATGATGATCTTCTGGTCGCTGGAGGCGGCCCACTCGAAATAGGTCACCGCGATCCGGCCGTTCGGGCCGAGCTTCAGCGCCTGGAGGAACTCCTTCGACTGGATCGCCTGCGCATAGCCCTCGCGCTGGATCGCGAGCTCGTCCATGTCCATCGAGTAGGACACGTCGACCGCGAGGACCAGCTCGACGTCGACCGTCTGCGCGTCTCTGTCGGCCGCGGGCCGCTGCAGCTGTTTCTTGGACGGTTCGAATTTTGGTCCTGGTGCCGCGACGCCCGCGACGTCCCCTCCGGCAAACATGCCGGCCACCAGCACAGCCCCGATCGAGAACAGCAACCGCATCGCAGTCTCCCGTCGTATGACGTGATGGTGACATGCAATCGCCTTGCCGCAAAGCGCGAAGATCGCTTGCGCTTCACTTTCGAGTTAGGAATCTGCGGCTCGGGCGGACGCGCGCTCTGCGCAATGCCGCCCCCGTGTTGCCGCGCTCGCGCCGCTGGAACACGCTCGTGCGCTTCGCACCATCAGGCTCATGATGCGCGAAGCGGGAGCGACGAGCACGGGGACACAGTTCCCCGCCCACTTGTCCGAAGCGATTTCCGTGCTAGGTTGGCCACACAGATGGGGATGGAGTCCCCCGACAACCGCCCGGCGGTCGATCACCGTGTGGGCTGATGACTCCTGCTTGAGGAGGGGCAATCTTGAGCCTCTGCCTTCGGCGGGAGCATGGACAGACCCGCCGGCGGCGGGTTTTTTGTTGTCTGGTGCAAGGCCAGGAGAAGGCGAAGACGTGACGACGACGACACCGAATGCTGCACGTAGCGGGCTGCCGAGAGGAATCTGGGTGCTCGGCTTCGTCTCGATGCTGATGGATATCTCCTCCGAGATGATCCACGCGCTGCTGCCGGTCTATCTCGTCACCGTGCTCGGCGCTTCGACGCTGACCGTCGGCTTCATCGAGGGCATTGCGGAGGCGACCGCCTCGATCACGAAGATCTTTTCCGGCGCGCTGTCGGACTGGCTCGGCCGCCGCAAGCTGCTGGCCGCGCTCGGCTATGGCCTCGCCGCCCTGACCAAGCCGCTGTTCCCGCTCGCGCCCAGCGTCGGATGGCTGGTGGCCGCGCGCTTCGTCGATCGCATCGGCAAGGGGATTCGCGGCGCGCCGCGCGATGCGCTCATTGCCGACATCGCGCCGATCGGTTTGCGCGGCGCGAGCTTCGGGCTGCGGCAATCGCTCGACACCACCGGAGCCTTCCTCGGGCCGCTGATTGCTGTCGCGCTGATGTGGTGGACGGCGGACAATTTCACGATCGTGTTCTGGGTGGCGGTGCTGCCGGCCTTTCTGTCGTTTGGACTGATCACCTTCGGCGTGAATGAGCCGGACCCGGATCCGAGCCGGGAGCTTGTGAAGAATCCGCTTAATCTCGCCGCCATGCGGCAGCTTGGTGCGGTGTACTGGCGCGTCGTCGCGGTCGGGATTGTCTTCACGCTCGCGCGCTTCAGTGAGGCATTCCTGATCCTGCGCGCGCAGAACATTGGCTTGGACGTGATGTGGGTGCCGGCGGTGCTGGTGCTGATGAACATCGTCTACGCCCTGTCGGCTTATCCGGCCGGCGTGCTCTCGGACCGGATCAACCGGACCGGCCTGCTCGCGCTCGGGCTCGTCGTCCTGGCCGGTGCCGATCTTGCGCTTGCGCTGCTGCCGACCCTTTCGGGCCTCGCACTCGGCGTCGCGCTGTGGGGGTTGCATATGGGACTGACGCAGGGCCTGCTCTCGGCCATGGTCGCCGATGCCGCCCCGCCAAGCCTGCGCGGCACCGCGTTCGGCTATTTCAACCTGTTCACCGGCCTTGCCCTGCTGGCCGCGAGCGTGATCGCGGGCGCGCTGTGGGACGCCTATGGCCCGGCCGGAACGTTCCTTGCGGGGCTCGGCTTCGCGCTGCTTGCGCTTCTGGGGCTGCTTGCCATCGGCAACGGGCTGGCGGCGCGGGACGACTAATGCAGGTCACAAACCAGGGAACGAGACCTTGAACATCCAATACATTCTCGCGGTCGCCGCCGGCGGAGCGCTCGGTGCGGTCGTGCGCTATCTGATGTCCATCGGTGCAGGCCGCGCGTTCGGCACCGACTTTCCCTGGGGAACCCTCATCATCAACGTGACGGGATCATTCCTGATCGGCATTCTCACCGCGCTGTTCGCGACGAAATGGAACCTGCCGCAGGCCGCCCGGATATTTTTGACGGTGGGCATCTGTGGTGGATACACGACGTTCTCGACGTTCTCTCTCGATGCCTGGTATCTGATCGAGCGTGGCCAGACCGCCGCTTCGGCCGCCTACATGATCGCATCGGTGGTGCTGTCGGTGGGCGCGCTGATCGCGGCGTTGCATGTTGTTCGCGCGCTTCCCTGAAGCGAGGTCCGCACGATCCGTGCATCCCTGCCCATCGGCGGCGGCATGAGCAACCGCCCCGGCCATCTTGGAGGAGCCCGGGTGTCTGCCATATGATGAGACGGCTGGAGCTCATCAGGGCCGGGGTTTCTGGAAACGATGAACGACGCCGTTACCAAGCCGAAAACCAGGACGAGGACCAAGGTCGAGCGGCCGAAGCTGCACAAGGTCATCCTGATCAACGACGACTACACGCCGCGCGATTTCGTCACCATGGTGCTGAAGGCCGAATTCCGCATGACGGAGGATCAGGCCTACAAGGTGATGATCACCGCCCACAAGCTCGGCGCCTGCGTGGTCGCCGTGTTCACCAAGGACGTCGCCGAGACCAAGGCGACGCGTGCCACCGACGCCGGCCGCGCCAAGGGCTACCCATTGCTGTTCACGACCGAGCCGGAGGAATAGCAGCTCGATCGGCCAGCGCCGGCGTCTCGTCCGCCAGCCCGTACACGCGCTGCGCCTTGGAAAATCCCGCGATCGGAAACTCGCCGAGCTCGCGCCAGTCGTGGCGGCAATTATTGGCAAAGCCTTCCGAGGCCACGATGGTGCGGCCGAGCCGGCTCGCGATCTTCTCCAGCCGCGCGGCGAGATTGACGGCGGGGCCAATGCAGGTGAAGTCGAGGCGGTTGCCGCCGCCGATATTGCCATAGAGGATGTTGCCGACGTGGAGCGCGAGGCCGAAGCGGAAACGTTCGACGACCTCGCCGACCGGAATGGCGAGCGCCTCCACACTGGCGCGGGAGTCGCGCGCCGCCTCCAGCACCTGCGTGCAGACATGCGCGGCATCGCCGACATATTCGTCGATCGGAAACACAGCGAGCAGGCCGTCGCCCATGAACTTCAAGACCTCGCCGCCATGGGCGAGGATGGCGTTGACCTGGCAATCGAAATAGCCGTTGAGGATCTCGACCACGGTCTCGGCCGGCAGCCGGTCCGACAGCGCGGTGAATCCGCGCAGATCCGAGAGCCAGATGGCCGCCTGCATGGTGTCGGTGTGACCGCGGCGGATCTGGCCGCCGAGGATGCGCGCGCCGGCGCGGTTGCCGACATAGGTATCGAGCAGCATCTCGGCGGTGCGGCGCTGGCTGATGATCTCGCTGACGCGCGCCAGCGGCGCGATGATGGCCCGGATCGCCGCGATGTGGTCGTCGCTGAAGCCGCCGGGATGCCGCGTCACCCAGCTCGTCGCATGGACCGAGCCGTCGAGGAACGGCATTGGCACCGCAATATAGTCGGTCGCCCCCTCGGCGAGCATGTCGTCGAGAAACGGAAAGCGCTTATCGTCGGGATCGGTCGCGCGCCCTCTGACCTCCAGCGCCTGCTCGAACACGATGCGGAGCGGGCTGCGGGCGAATATGGGCGAGTCCAGGACATCGAAGGCGACGCTGCCGATTTCGACCTCCTGCCCTTGCCGCCAGATGAAGTTGCGGCCGAAGACTTCGGGATGCAGCGTGCGGATGAAGATGCCGAACCGCCACACCGGCAGGCCGGCTGCGACCAGACTTTCACAGAATTCGGTGATCATCTCGACCGGCTCAACCGACCGGGGGCCGTTGATCAGCCAGTTGCGGACGCGCTGGAGCTCGGAACTGTCCATAGCCCATTTGCGGATCAAGTGGCGGGCCCGTCAAGCTGCGCGGTGGGCTAGCACGGCAACATCAACGTCCCACCTGCCCGCGATCGCGCAGGAAATGATCGGCCAGCACGCAGGCCATCATGGCCTCGCCGACGGGGACCGCGCGGATGCCGACGCAGGGATCGTGGCGGCCCTTCGTGAAGATCTCGGTGTCTGCGCCCTTGCGATCGACGGTCCGGCGCGGCTGCAGGATCGACGAGGTCGGCTTCACTGCGAAACGCACCACCACGGGCTGGCCCGTGGAGATTCCGCCCAGCACGCCGCCGGCATGATTGGACAGGAAGCGCGTGCCGTCATTGCCTGTGCGCATCTCGTCGGCGTTCTCCTCGCCGGTCAATTCCGCCGCACCAAAGCCAGCGCCGATCTCGACACCTTTCACCGCGTTGATGGTCATCATCGCACCCGCCAGATCGGAATCGAGCTTGGCATAGATCGGCGCGCCGAGACCTGCCGGCACGCCTTCGGCGACGATTTCGATCACCGCGCCGATCGAGGAGCCGCTCTTGCGGATGCCGTCGAGATAGGTCTCGAAGAACGCAGCCTTGTCCTTGTCCGGGCAGAAGAACGGATTGTTGGCGACCTCGTCCCAATCCCACTTCGCGCGGTCGATCTTGTGCGGCCCCATCTGCACCAGGGCGCCGCGCACCCTGACGTCGGGCAGCACTTTTCGCGCGATGGCGCCGGCGGCAACCCGCGTCGCGGTCTCGCGCGCGGAGGAGCGGCCGCCGCCGCGATAATCGCGCAGACCGTATTTGGCTTCGTAGGTGAAGTCGGCGTGGCCGGGGCGAAACTTGTCCTTGATCTCGGAATAGTCCTTCGAGCGCTGATCGGTGTTCTCGATCAGGAGCCCGATCGGCGTGCCCGTCGTCACCTGCACGCCGGTCTCCGGATGCGCCATCACGCCGGACAGGATCTTCACCTGGTCCGGCTCCTGACGCTGGGTGGTGAAGCGCGATTGGCCGGGACGGCGGCGGTCGAGGTCACCCTGGATGTCGGCCTCGGTGAGCGAGATCATGGGGGGGCAGCCGTCGACCACGCAGCCGATGGCCACCCCATGGCTCTCGCCGAAGGTGGTGACGCGGAACATGTGGCCGAAGGTGTTGAAGGACATGCCGGATTGCCGCTTAACGTTGACTCGCAACGCCGATGTTGAATGTCAACGTGACGTAACGCGATCTGGATGGGTGGTCAAATGCCCGCCGAATTCGTCATGGCCGGGCCTGTCCCGGCCATCCACGTCCCTACCCCGCCGGCGAGAAAGCGCCGTGGATGCCCGGGACAGGCCCGGGCATGACGGCGGGGGATATGGCCGCTCCTAACTGAACTTCTCCAGCCGTCCCTCACGGAACACGTAGACTGCCCCCTGCTCGATATAGAGCTCGGCGGCGCTGGCCGGCGTCTCCAGCCCCAAGCACACCATCAGGGCCCGGCAGGTCCCGCCATGGGCGACCGCGACGGTGTCACCCCGCAGTTGATCGTACCAGGCGCGCACGCGGACCTGGACATCGGCATAGGTCTCGCCGCCGGCGGGGCCCACGCTCCATTTGTCGGCGAGGCGCCTGGCGTAAATCTCGGGATCGGCCGCTTCGCTCTCGGCCAGCGTCAGCCCTTCCCAGCTGCCATAGCCGATCTCGCGCAGCCGATCGTCGAGCGCATAGTCGGCGACCGGCAGTTCGAGCTTGCCGCGCGCGAGCTCCATGGTCTGGCGCGCACGGCCGAGCGGGCTCGACACGTAAGGCAGCGCCGCCTTGTCGCGCCCCTCGCGCTTGAACAAGTCGGCGAGAATGCTGCCGGCCTGGACGGCTTGACCGCACCCCCGCGCGTTGAGCGGAATGTCCTTGGTGCCCTGAAGCCTGCCGAGCGCATTCCACTCGGTCTCGCCGTGGCGAAGATAGTAGATCGTGGGCACGGCCATTCCAGCCTGAAGATCAGTCCTTGCCGCCGAATGAAATGTCCGGCGCATCGGGCCTCTTCATGCCCAGCACGTGATAGCCGGAATCGACGTGATGCACCTCGCCGGTGACGCCGCGCGAGAGCTCGGAGAGCAGATACAACGCGCTGCCGCCGACGTCCTCGGTCGACACGTTGCGCCGCATCGGCGCGTTGGTCTCGTTCCACTTCAGGATATAGCGGAAGTCGCCGATGCCGGAGGCGGCGAGCGTCTTGATCGGACCTGCCGAGATCGCGTTGACGCGGATATTCTTCTCGCCGAGATCGGCGGCGAGATAGCGCACGCTGGCCTCCAGCGCCGCCTTCGCCACGCCCATCACGTTGTAATGCGGCATCCACTTCTCGGCGCCGTAATAGCTGAGCGTGATCAGCGAGCCGCCATCCGTCATCAGCTTCTCGGCGCGCTGCGCCACCGCCGTGAACGAGTAGCAGGAGATCAGCATCGACTTGGAGAAATTCTCCGCGGTGGTGTCGACGTAGCGGCCTTCGAGCTGCTCGCCATAGGCGATCGCGTGCACCAGGAAGTCGATCTTGCCCCACTTCTCCTTCAGCACCGCGAACGCCGCGTCGATGGTGGCGGCATCGGTGACGTCGCAATGGCCGAGCACGAGACCGCCGATCTCGGCGGCCAGCGGCTCGACGCGCTTCTTGAGCGCATCGCCCTGATAGGTGAAGGCGAGCTCGGCGCCGGCCGCGTGGCATGCCTTGGCGATACCCCAGGCGATCGAGCGGTTGTTGGCAAGGCCGAGGATCACCCCGCGCTTGCCCTGCATCAGACCTGAATTCTGCGCCATGTTGGAACGTCCCGTCGAACTCTTGCTGAGGTCTGGAGGTACACCAGCCCTCCCCTGCGGTACAGCCCTAATACGCCGCGTTAACGCTGTTTCGAGCCGCGGAATAGCCGTTCCGTTCGGGTGTTATGATCATCGAGGCGCTCGCGCCCGAGACCAGGACGTCAAGACCGCAATGAGTGCGTTTCGCCAGAGTGTGGAAGCCATGATCCCGGCGTTGCGCCGCTACGCCCGCGCGCTCACGCGCGACGCGGACGCGGCCGACGATCTGGTGCAGGACACGCTGGTGCGGGCCCTGCGCTCGGAGCGATTGTTTCTCGGCGGCGACGTCAGAAGCTGGCTCTACACGATCCTGACCAACCTCAACAAAAACCGGCGCCGCTCGCTGGCAAGGCGGCCGCAGTTCATGCAGCTGACGGAGAACAATCCCGATGCCAGCGGCACCGAAGCCGAAGGGCGCGACATCGAGAGGGCCCTGGCGACGCTCGTCGAGGAGCAGCGTTCGGTGCTGCTGCTGGTCATGCTGGAAGGCATGAGCTACCGCGAGGTCGCCGACATCCAGGGCGTGCCGATCGGCACCGTGATGTCGCGCCTCGCCCGTGCCCGCGCCCACGTCAAGGCCTCGCTGGAAGGCGAGCGCCCGACGCTCCGGCGGGTGAAATGATGGCGGGGTTGATGCATCGCGGATCGTCCGCCCGAAGCGTGCCGTCGCCGCGAGCAAAGTTGAACCTTGGACGACATTGTGGGCCACAGAGCCAGAGACGATCGAGATGAACGAGCGCAAGATCCCAGTGACCGAGGACGAACTGCACGCCTATGTCGACGGCGAGCTGCCGGCCGAGCGCCGCGCCGACGTCGAGGCCTGGCTGGCCGCCCATCCTGAGGAGGCCGAGCGGGTGCAGTCGTGGCGCGCCATGGCGGAGATGCTGCACGCCCGCTACGATTCCATCGCCCACGAGCCGGTGCCGGCACGGCTGGAGCTCGAGCGGCTGGAGCGCCGCCCGCGGCAATGGCTGTATGGCGCCGCCGCGGCTGTGCTGGTTGCCTTCGTCGCCGGCGGCACGGCCGGCTGGGTCGCGCATGGCGCCGCCAGCGCCCCCTCGACCTTCCAGAGCTTCACCGCGGACGCGCTCGACGCTCACCGCCTCTATGTCGTCGAGGTCCGCCATCCGGTCGAGGTCGGCGGCAACGAGCGCGACCACCTCCAGGCCTGGCTGACCCGGCGCTGCGGCTGGACCGTGTTCGCCCCAAACCTGGAGGCCAGCGGGCTGAAGCTGGTCGGCGGCCGGCTCTTGCCGGGGCCGAACGGGCCGGCGTCGTTCCTGATGTATGAGGGCGCCTCGGGCGAGCGCTACACGATCTACACCGCCAAGACCGAGAATGGTGCGACGCAAATGCGGTACGCCAGGACCGACAAGGACGGCGCGCTGTTCTGGGCCGAACGCGGCGTCGGCTACGTCGTCAGCGGCGGCGGCGATCGCGACCGGCTGACCAAGGTGGCGCAGGCGGTCTATGACCAGGCTGAGAAAAACGGCACGTAAACCACCGCTTGAGCACAGTGCCCAGATTCCGTCATTGAAAATTTGGAATCAAGACATCGGTGCGTCTCATTATCGCACCGAGTGTTCACGCGATTATGAGTGGCGTTCGATCCGCCGATCGACGCGGGCGGCCTCGATTGGGGTTTTTGGTACCGCGCTGGTCCCCCTCTCGAGGCCGCACCTTTTTATCGGCTGCCCCGCCGGACAGCCGATACGTCGAGTTCATGAAGCGCTACCACGCCTCAGACATATGATGAGCATCATCTCCGGGACGATGCCCTCGGTGTCTAGGAGAACCCCTTCAGTTCGATAATTTAGCCAAGCCCGCTACGTGGATTGTAGGGGTGTTGGTCCCGCCACTTCTCCATCAATGCTTCAAGCTCGGCGTCGTTCCCGTCCGGTAGCATAATCCTGACGGTGACGAAGAGATCCCCGGTTCCACCAGATTTCGGCAGGCCCTTGCCCTTGAGGCGGAAGGTCCGGCCACTGGAGGTGTTTTTCAGGACCGAAAGCTCCACGGCATTGCCGAGGGTAGGCACGCGGACCTTGCCGCCGAGCACCGCCTCGTAGAGCGTGACTGGCAGGTCGATCCTGAGGTCGGCGCCCTCGACCTTGAAGAACGGGTGCGGCGCGATGTTGATGGTGATCAGGAGATCGCCGGGCGGATGACCCTGCGCGCTCTCGCCCTGCCCGCGCAGCCGGATCTGCTGGCCTTCGGTCACGCCGGCCGGAATCTTGACGTTGAGCTCCTTGCCCGTCGGCAGCCGGACGCGCTTCTCGCCGCCCTTGACCGACTCTTCCAGCGTGACGGACATGGCGACGTTGACGTCGAGATCGAGCCCGATGCCGCCGGTGTCGAAGTCGAACTGGGCGCCGCCGCCGGCCCCCGGCCGTGCGCCGCGCATGCCGCCGCCGAACATGCTGTTGAGGATATCCTCGAACGCGCCGCCGCCCGCGCCGGGGCCGCCGCCGGAGCGGAACGTATAGCTTTCGAACCCGCCGGGGCCGGCACGGCCGCGCGGCCCGCCACCGCCCGGAAACCCCTGGAAGCGCGGCTTGCCCTCGGCGTCGATCTCGCCGCGGTCGAATTGCTTGCGCTTGTCCTCGTCGCCGATGATCTCGTTCGCCGAGTTGATCTCGGAGAAGCGCTCGGCGGCTTTCGGGTCGTCCTTGTTGCTGTCGGGATGGTGCTTCTTGGCAAGCTTGCGATAGGCGCTCTTGATCGCGGCAGCGCTGGCGCTCCGCGGCACCCCCAAGACCTCATAGGGGTCGCGCATCCGTCACGTCTCCTTCAAGACTTCGAATTGTTCAAAGGGCTCCCCGCCCCACCTGCGATCCATGTGGGGAGAGAGTGGCATTTTTGCAACTAGGGGCGCGGACCGATTCCTAGCTCCGCCACGGCTTTAGCGTATGAATCTCCCAACGGCCACGGCTGCTTTGGCAACCGGCGCCCTGGAGCCAGCTTTCCGTCGTCCCGTTGACGTAGCTCGCCAGGAAATCGCGGCATTTGCGGCCGTCCTCGGCGGCGTAGGATTGCGCGATTGGCGTCACCGAGCCGCGCGCCCCGGTCTCCGGATTCTGCCAATGCTGGCTGGAATCCTTGTCGCCCTTGCTGAGGACGTCGGTGGCGGCGTTGCGGGCGAAGGCCATATCGGTCTCGGTCGGGGGGGCGTCCTTCGCCGGTCGCACGATCGAGCCGGTGAGATCGCTGTCGTCAGCCTTGGCGTAGGCGCCCTGGTCGGTGCGGGAAAAGCTGCATCCCCCGGCCCCGAGCCCGACGAGAACGATCGTCATGACAAAGCCCGATGGCCGGATCGCCGATAGGCCAACGCGTCCCCATGCCCTATATAGGGCGGTAGCGGACGACAACGCGTTTTGGGCCGCGGGACGCAACTCGGACTCCAGACATGACCGACACGACCTCGATGAAACACCAGACACCCTTAACATCCGGTGATTTCACCGCCGCCGACGAGCCGTTTGCGCTGTTCGAGAGCTGGCTGAACGAGGCGATCAAGAGCGAGCCGAACGATCCGAACGCCATGGCGCTCGCAACCGTCGATCCCGACGGCCTGCCCGACGTGCGCATGGTGCTGATGAAGGGCTTCGATACCGAGGGTTTCGTCTTCTACAGCCACATCGCCAGCCAGAAGGGCCGCGAACTCGCCGCAAACCCTAAGGCAGCGTTACTTTTTCACTGGAAGTCGCTGCGCCGTCAGGTCCGCATCCGCGGCAACGTGACGCCGGTGACCGAGGCCGAAGCCGACGCCTATTTCGCCACCCGGCCCAAGCAGGCGCAGATCGGCGCCTGGGCGAGCAAGCAGTCCGAGGCGCTGGAGAGCCGCTTCGCCTTCGAGCAAGCCATCGCGAAAGTCGCGGCCAGATACGTCATCGGCGAGGTGCCGCGGCCGCCAGGCTGGAGCGGCTGGCGCATCACGCCCTCCCGGATCGAGTTCTGGCACGACCGCCCGTTCCGCTTGCACGACCGCATCGAATTTCGTCGTGACGCGGCCGGCCAGAAGTGGTCCAAGACGCGGATGTATCCTTGAGCCTCATCCTGATCCTTGTCTCGAGCTTTGGGCCGACCTGAAAGATGTCCATGCCGCATTCGTCCAATGCGCCGCGCCGCACGCTGCTCCTGACCGGAGCCAGCCGCGGCATCGGCCACGCCACCGTGATCCGCTTCTCCTCGGCGGGCTGGCGCGTCATCACCTGCTCGCGGCACCCCTTCCCCGAGGACTGCCCGTGGGATGCGGGTCCTGAGGACCACATCCAGGTCGACCTCGCCGATCCCAAGGACACGTCCCGCGCGATCTCCGAGATCCGCAACCGGCTCGAGGGCGGCATGCTGCATGCGCTGGTCAACAACGCCGCGATCTCGCCGAAGGGACCGGGCGGATCGAGGCTCGGCTCGGTCGACACCGACCTCGAGACTTGGACGCATGTCTTTCACGTCAACTTCTTCGCGCCGATCATGATCGCGCGCGGGCTGATCGAGGAATTGAAGGCGGCCAAGGGCTCGGTCGTGAACGTCACCTCGATCGCGGGCTCGCGCGTGCATCCGTTCGCGGGCGCCGCCTACGCCACCTCGAAGGCCGCGCTGGCATCGCTGACGCGCGAGATGGCCTCCGATTTCGGCCGCATCGGCGTGCGCGTCAACGCCATCGCGCCGGGCGAGATCGACACCTCGATCCTGTCGCCGGGCACCGAGAAGATCGTCGAGCAGCAGATCCCGATGCACCGCCTCGGCACGCCCGACGAGGTCGCCAAGATCATCTACGTGCTGTGCACGGACACCAGCTCTTACGTCAACGGCGCCGAGATCCACATCAACGGCGGCCAGCACGTGTAGACAGGGCACGAAAGGATGGGCCGGTTCGCAAGCACCGCCTCACTCTACGAGCATTTGCGGCCGCCGTATCCGCGCGAATTCTTCCGCTGCGTCGCGCAAAAACTCGGTCTCACCAAACAGAGCAGCCTGATCGATCTCGGTACCGGACCCGGACTGCTGGCGCTCGGCTTCGGCCCCTACGTCGGCCGTGTCGTCGGAGTCGATCCGGAGCCTGCGATGCTCGACGCCGCGCGGCTTGCCGCTTCGGGCGCGGGTCGACATGTCACGCTGATTGAAGGCAAGGCAGAGACGCTTCCACCCGATATCGGCACTTTCGACATCGTCACGATCGGCCGTGCGTTGCATTGGATGGATCGCGATGCGACGGTTGCCCAACTCGGCCAGCTGGTCGCACACGGGGGCGTGATCGCGATCTGCGCTTCGTTCTCGGCTACCGACGGCCGTAACCCATGGCTCGATGGTTACAACGAAATTCGCCGTCGCTGGTCGCCTGCGCAGCTCTGGGAGGAGGCAGGACGGGGCACGCGGACACATCGCGACCTTTCCGCGTTCTTCCACGGCAGCCCGTTGCAGCTCGCCGAGCTTGTCACCGTCGAGACCAGCCATCTGGTCGGCCTGCACGATTTGGCGAAGCGCACGCTTACTTATTCGTCCTCGTCACGGGATGCACTGGGCGAGAATGTCGAGGCGATGCTGAGCGATGTCTTGCATCATCTCGTCCCGTTCAGCCGCGACTATGCGATCGAAGAGACCATCGTCTCGACGGCGCAGATAGTTAAGCCCTAGCAGATTTGCCGAAGAGTGGAAGCAAGGCGATCCAGACAACGCCGCCGCAAGACCTGGATCGCCCTTACCTTCCGTTCCTCAATCGATTCGAATCCGACGTGACCGGTCGCGCGGCCGCGGCGCGGCCGAGCTGAATGCGGTCGAGCAGTCGTCGTCGTTCTCACCGTCGAGCAGCGGAGCACCACAGTGCCGGCACATGCGCACCGACATCGACGACGCCTTGCCGCTCGCCAAGACCTGACGATAGTTCGCCAGATCGATGACGTTGCGGGGCGACGTTATGTGTTTTTCAACCATGGTTGTTCCTCGCGGCTACGCGCTACTTATCGCAGACAAGTTTCGCGCAAACGTTCAGCCCACCGCTCAAATTTTACCGGAGGAATTGCGGCACGATGCACCCATCACCACGATGCCGCAATCCCGATCTATTCTGCGACACGATTCATCGTCTCTGTGCGACCGGCGTAAGGTCTCGGTAGCTATTCTCCGAGAGCGCGGCGCGATCAGAGCCACTTCTTCCACTTGAAGATCCAGTACGGAACGATCGCGGCGATCAGCATCATCACCAGCGCCATCGGATAGCCGTGCACCCATTCGAGTTCCGGCATGACCTTGAAGTTCATGCCGTAAACGGAGGCGATCAGCGTCGGCGGCATCAGGACGACGGCCATGACCGAGAACAGCTTGATGATGTTGTTCTGCTCGAGATTGACGACGCCGAGCATGGCGTCGAGCACGAAGGTGATCTTGTTGGAGAGATAGGAGGCGTGATCGGTCAGCGAGGCCACGTCGCGCTGCATGGTCTTGAGTTGCTCGCGCATGTCCTTCGACCATTTCACGCCCTCCACGACCGCGGACAGGAACGCCACGACGCGGCCGATCGAGACGAGGCTCTCGCGAACCTTCGAGGTCAGGTCGCCCTTGCGACCGATCGAGATCAGGATCTGGGAATATCTCTTGGCCTGCCCATGGCGCTCGCTCTCCGGCTCGAAGATGTCGTGGCTGACCTGGTCGATCTCGGCGCCGCAACGCTCCAGGATGTCGGCGCAGCGGTCGATCACGGCGTCCAGCAGTTCCATCAGCACCGTCTCGCCGGTGACGGACGGCGTGCAGGAGCGGGCGAGCTTGGCCTCGACGAGGGCGAACGGCTTGGGGAGGTCGTAGCGCACCGTCACCAGGCGGTGGTCGGCGAGGATGAACGTCACCGGCGTGGTCCTGGGCATGTCGGTATCGGAGTGGCACATCAGCGTCGCGGTCATGTAGCGGCCGCCGTTCTCGATGTAGAGGCGGCTGGAGATCTCGATCTCCTGCATGTCTTCCCGGGTCGGAATGGCGATGCCCGCGAGCTGCTCCACCGCCTTGTCCTCAGCCGCGCTCGGATTGACGAGATCGATCCACACCGCGCTATCGGGTAACGCGGAAAGATCCTCGATCACGACCTTCTTGAGGGCGGACTCGGAGGGAACAAACACCGAAAACATGCACGACTCCGACAGACCTGCGACAGAAAGCCAGCCCTTAGCGCGATTCTGGCCAGTTCACGATGACATCTGCATTAAGGAAGCGTTTGGATTTGCGGCCACGTCACGGCTCGACTGTGGCACGGAAACGACAGTCGGCCATTTCCCGCCCAAAATCTTGCACGGTGCTGCAAAATTTGCGGCAGAAAAGCCACAGCTCGGCTCTCGCAGCGCGGGAAAAGGGCTTCAGTGCTGGAATTGTGGCAGATTTCAACGATAATGGGATTAACAGAGTCGAGGAACTTGGGCGTTAGGCTCAGGCATTCCGCACGGTATTGTTTTGATTGGAACCAAACCATGTCGTCGCTGAAAGTTATGTTTGGGATTTTGGCCGCCGGCCTGATGCTGTCGGGCTGCATGCAGGCCACTCGCTATGAGGCGACCGACACCAAGGCCTTCAAGCCGAAGGACAAGGAACTGCTCGCCAAGGTCAAATACGAGAACGCCCCGGTCGCAGAGCCGTTCCGCCGCGCCATCGTCGAATACCACCGCAAGGAATCGCCGGGCTCGATCGTGGTCGATTCCGACAACCATTACCTCTATTACGTGCTGGAGGGCGGCAAGGCGATCCGCTACGGCATCACCGTGGGCGAAGAGGCCATGGCCTGGTCGGGCATCGCCAAGGTCGGCAGCAAGACCGAGTGGCCGGCCTGGCACCCCACCCCCGGCGAGATTTCGCGCCTGGGCGTGCCGACCTATGTCGCCCCCGGCCCGGACAATCCGATGGGCTCTCGCGCGCTGTACCTCTATTCGGGGGGCAAGGACACGCTGTTCCGCATCCACGGCACCAACCAGCCGGAATATATCGGCGCCTCAATCTCGTCAGGCTGCATCCGCCTGACCAACGAGGACGCGATCGATCTCTATGATCGGGTCAAGGTCGGCACCCTCGTTGTGGTGCTTGAGCCCAAGCACGGCGACTCGCCGTACAATTCGCGATTGGCGCTCGGCAACAGCCAGGCGGTCAGCTACTGATCGCCGCCTGATCTTTCTGACATCCAAAAGCGCCGGCTTCACCGGCGCTTTTTTGTTGCCGGCTTGTGCGGCCGGGACTTGCTGCCCTCGGCCGCCGGCTTGTCAGCCGGCGCTGGAGCCTTCTCCGCCGCCGCCTCGTCAGCGCCTTGCCGCGCCTCGGGCTTGACCTCAGGTTTGGCCGCAACCTCGCGCGGTGGCGCTTCCTCGGGACGTTCCGCCGGCAGCAGCGGGGCTACCCGTGGCAGCGGATCCCAGACATTCCACTGGCAGATCCGGTAGTCGTTGCGCCGCTGCGCCAGGTCGAGATGGATATGGTCCTCGTGGTACCAGTCCGAGCCCGGGCCGAGCACGGTGGAAAACCGCGCGCAGACCGAGTGCAGCACGCGTTCGCGCACCTCGCGCGGCATGGTGCGGTCGGTGAGGCCGATCGACTGCCCGTTGGCCAGCTTGATGGCGCGCACATCGACGGCGTTGGCCTTGCCGTGCTCCGACAGCAGCGCGCCGGCGACGCGGTTGCGGCCGCGGCATTCGAAGGAATTGAAATTATCGAGGTCGCTGATGGTCGAGCCGAGGCTGCTGGCCAACGGCACCATGTCCTTGCGCAGCCAATCGGCGATCGCGGACGCCATGGTGCAGCGAAGGATCGCGGCCGGCTTCACCGTCACCTTGCGCTTGTCCGGCAGCACGACGGCTTCCAGCCGTACCAGATCCTCGCCGCCGCAGGCGCCGGGGCCGCGGATGTCCGGAACGGAGGGCGCGATCGCGATCTCCTCGGTCAGCGCGAGGCGGCAGGCCGAGGCCTGCTTCTCGGGCGGCGCCGCGGCCTCGGCGGGCTTGTCGGCTGCTGGCTTATCGGCAGACGGCTTGTCCCGGGAGGGCCTGTCCTCGGCCTCCGCCGGAGCCGCTTGCGGCGCTTTGGGGGCCTCCTCAGGGCGCGGTCTCGGCAGCGGAATTTTGGCGGAATGTACCGCCGGGCGCGGCCGGGGTGCGGCGATACCGAAGATATCCAGGGGGGATGCATGCCTTCGCGCCTCTGCCTGCTCGACGAGCACGAGCGACAGGCCGAGCGCAGCGGTAACCATTGCCGCGCCGGCGGACATATAGCCGCGACAAGACCATTTGCGGCGAAAGTCCGGCAGGCTAAAAGTCATGGCAATCTTTGGCCCTACGCTGAGAGCGACAACGCGCCCAGCGGCTTCTCGGAGGAACGTCGGAATGCTTGGTTTGATGCAAGATTGGCCCCTGCTCTGCCACCGGATCATCGAACACGCCGCCAAAATTCATGGCAAGCAGGAGGTGGTCACACGCTCGGTCGAGGGACCGATCCATCGCACCACTTACGCCGAGATCCACAAGCGCGCGCTCAAGGTCTCGCAGATGCTGGAGCGCGACGGCATCAAGCTCGGAGACCGTGTCGCCACCATCGCCTGGAACACCTGGCGCCATCTCGAGGTGTGGTACGGCATCATGGGAATCGGTGCCATCTGCCATACGGTCAATCCCCGCCTTTTCCCCGAGCAGATCGCCTGGATCATCAACCATGCGGAAGACCGCATCGTGATGACCGACCTCACCTTCATTCCGATCCTGGAGAAGATCGCCGACAAGCTGCCGAGCGTGGAGCGCTACGTCGTGCTCACCGACAAGGCGCACATGCCGCAGACCACGCTGAAGAACGTGATCGCCTACGAGGACTGGATCGCGCAGGCGGACGGCAAATTCAAATGGAAGGACTTTGACGAGAACACGGCAGCCGCGATGTGTTACACCTCCGGCACCACCGGCGATCCCAAGGGTGTGCTGTATTCGCATCGCTCCAACGTGCTGCACGCGCTGATGGCCAACAATGTCGACGCCCTCGGCACGAGTGCGTCCGAGACAATGCTGCCGGTGGTTCCACTGTTCCATGCCAACAGCTGGGGCATCGCCTTCTCCGCCCCTTCGCAGGGCACCAAGCTGGTCATGCCCGGCGCCAAGCTCGACGGCGCCTCGGTCTATGAGCTGCTCTCGACCGAGAGGGTGACGCACACCGCCGGCGTGCCGACGGTGTGGCTGATGCTGCTCCAGCACATGTCGGCCAATAATCTCAAGCTGCCGGATCTGAAGATGGTGATCTGCGGCGGCTCGGCGATGCCGCGCTCAATGATCAAGGCCTTCCTCGACATGGGCTCGAACGTGCGTCACGCCTGGGGCATGACCGAGATGAGCCCGATCGGCAGCGTCGCGGCGCTGAAGCCGCCGTTCCAGAACGCCACCGGCGATGCCAGGCTCGACGTGCTCCAGATGCAGGGCTATGCGCCCTTCGCGGTCGAGATGAAGATCACCGACGATGCCGGCAAGGAGCTGCCCTGGGACGGCAAGACCTTCGGCCGCCTCAAGGTCTCCGGCCCCGCCGTCGCCAAGGCCTATTACCGCGTCGACACTAACATCCTCGACGAGGACGGCTTCTTCGACACCGGCGACGTCTCGACCATCGACGAGGACGGCTACATGCGGATCACCGACCGCTCCAAGGACGTGATCAAGTCCGGCGGCGAGTGGATCTCCTCGATCGATCTCGAGAACCTCGCCGTCGGTCATCCGGCCGTGGCGGAAGCCGCCGTGATCGGCGTGTTCCATCCCAAATGGGACGAGCGGCCGCTCTTGATCGTGCAGCTCAAGCAGGGCCAGCACGCCACCCGCGAGGAGATCCTGAAGTTCATGGACGGCAAGATCGCCAAATGGTGGATGCCCGACGACGTCGCCTTCGTCGAGGGTATTCCGCACACGGCCACCGGCAAGATCCTGAAGACTGCGCTGCGCGACCAGTTCAAGGATTATCGCTTCCCGAACGCGGCAGCATAGGACGCGGTGCCACCCTCCCCTGAAGGGGGCGAGCGTTTGACGCATTGAAGCCTCCACGACGTCATGGCCGGGCTTGTCCCGGCCATCCACGCCTCACCTCACGGCAAAAAGAACGTGGATGCCCGGGACAAACCCGGACATGACGAACGAGGTACCTGCGGAACTCTTGAATTTGCCCCCGGACCGTGGTCTCAACGGGCTCGTCGTCGCGCCTTACCGGCCGGCATCGCCAACCCGGCAGAGCACTCGATGGCCCGCAGGTTTTCCGCTCCCTACCAGTCGGAGCCCGTGTCCAGCCTCGCGAGCTGGGCGCGCAATCTGGCCGTGTTCGCGGTGGTGGCCGTAGTGGTGTCGATCATCATCGTCCGCTTCGATTTCCTGGAGCCGAAGCCGGCGCTCGCCACCTTCCTTGGCGGGCTCGCGATATCCGGTCTCTCGATCCTGTTCGGGCTCTTAGGCTTTGCCGCGATCTGGCAGAACGGCTCGCGCGGCATGGCGCGCATCCTGCTCGCTTTCCTGATCGACGGGGCGATCCTCGCCTATCCCGCCTATCTGGCCTTGCAATATCGCAAGCTGCCGGCGATCTACGACATCACCACCGACCCGATCGACCCGCCGCGCTTCGACGCCCTGGCAAGGCTGCGCACCGGCGAGGGCACCAACCCCGCGGTCTATGCCGGCCTCTATTCGGCGGAGCAGCAGCGCCACTTCTATCCCGACGTCGAGCCGGTCGAGCTCGAGATTTCCGTCGACCGCGCCTATGCGATCGCACTCCAGCTCATCCACAAGCGCAAATGGATCGTCATCGACGAGCGTGCGCCGCAGCCGCCGCGCCGCATCGGCCGCATCGAGGCGGTGGCGCGCACGCCGATCATGGGTTTCCGTGAGGACATTTCGATCAGGTTCGTGGCGGATGGCGACGATTCCCGCGTCGACATCCGCTCGGCCTCGCGCAATTTCGACAGCGATCTCGGCAGCAACGCCGCGCGGATCAAGAAATTCATCGACGATCTCAATAGCGCCGCCGATGCCGACGCGCTCAAGCCGGTGAAGAAGACGCCGGTGACGCCGCCGAAGGCGCCGGCAAAGACGGTGAAGAAATAGCTCCACCGTCATTCCAGGGCGCGCGTCAGCGCGAGCCCGGAATGCATCGCGCCGCAGAGTTGGTGGATGAATGGATTCCGGGCTCGCCGCTTCGCCGCGCCCCGGAATGACGGCGGAGAGCTACGCGTTCGCCATCCGATACGTCCCCGTGATCACAGGATCGCCCTCGGTCGCGACCACGCCGCGGGCGACCAGATCCTCCAGATGCGCCAGCACGGAATAGCCGGCGGCGGTCGTCAGCCTGGGATCGATGCCGATATAGATCGCGCGGACCATGGTCGGGATGTCGGTCTCGCCCTTGGCGAGGCGGTGCAGGATCGAGGCCTCACGCGCCTTGCGGTGACGGATCAGGAAGCGCACGAAGCGCTGGCCGTCGGGGATCTCAGGGCCGTGGCCCGAGAAATAGAGATCCTCCTCGCGTGCCGCCAGCCGCTCCAGCGAGTCCATGTAGTCGATCATGGAGCCGTCCGGCGGCGCCACGATCGAGGTCGACCAGCCCATCACGTGATCGCCGACGAAATTGAACTTTCGCTCGGGCCAGGCGAATGCCAGATGATTGGCGGTGTGGCCGGGCGTCGCCACGGCCTCGAGCCGCCAGCCGTCGCCCTCGACGACGTCGCCATGCGCGACGTTGACGTCCGGTGCGAAATCGCGGTCGGCGCCGGATTCCGGATTGTGCTTCTCGCTTTCGAAACGCGGACGCGAGGCGCGGTGCGGGCCTTCGGCATAGACCGGCGCCCCCGTCGCCTGCTTGATCCGCGCCGTGTTCGGCGAATGGTCGCGATGGGTGTGGGTGACGAAGATATGGCTCACCGTCTCGCCGCGCACGGCATCGAGCAGCGCAGCCGCATGCGCCTCATCGTCGGGACCGGGGTCGATGATCGCGACATTGCCTCGGCCGACGATGTAGCTGACGGTGCCGGTGAAGGTGAACGGGCTCGGATTGTTGCAGAGCACGCGGCGCACGCCGGGCCGGACTTCCTCGACGATGCCGGGACGCAGTGGAAAATTGCGGTTGAACGGGACGTCGTCGTTGTCGGACATGGGACTTCCTATACGGACCAACCCACTCTTCGTCATACCCCGCGAAAGCGGGGTATCCAGTACGCCGCGGCGCTGAGGCGAAGGCGAGGTCTCTGGAATACTGTATCGCCCGCCCCCGTGCGCACTGCGCACAAGGCGGGCGATGACAGCGGAACAAGCTAGCCACGACCAAAGAACGCGGCGTCTAAAAAAACGCCTGAATGCCCGTGATGGCGCGGCCCAGGATCAGGGCGTGGACGTCGTGGGTGCCCTCGTAGGTGTTGACCGTCTCGAGGTTATGGACGTGGCGCATCACATGGTACTCGATCGAGATGCCGTTGCCGCCGTGCATGTCGCGTGCGACGCGGGCGATGTCCAGCGCCTTGCCGCAATTGTTGCGCTTCATGATCGAGATCATCTCGGGCGCGAACTTGCCCTCGTCCATCAGGCGGCCGACGCGAAGCGAGCCCTGGAGGCCTAGCGCGATCTCGGTCTGCATGTCGGCGAGCTTCTTCTGCACCAGCTGGGTTGCGGCGAGCGGCTTGCCGAACTGCTTGCGGTCCAGGGTGTACTGGCGGGCGCGATGCATGCAGTCCTCGGCGGCGCCGAGCACGCCCCAGGAGATGCCGTAGCGGGCGCGGTTGAGGCAGCCGAACGGACCCTTCAGGCCCGAGACGTTGGGCAGCAGCGCGTCTTCGGGGACCACGACGCCGTCCATCACGACCTCGCCGGTGATGGAGGCGCGAAGCGACAGCTTGCCGCCGATCTTCGGTGCGGACAGGCCCTTCATGCCCTTCTCCAGCACGAAGCCGCGGATCTGGTTGTCGTGCGCGGCCGACTTGGCCCAGACCACGAACACGTCGGCGATCGGCGCGTTCGAGATCCACATCTTGCTGCCGGTGAGGCGATAACCGTCCGAGACCTTCTCGGCGCGGGTCTTCATGCCGGCGGGATCGGAGCCCGCGTCCGGCTCAGTCAGGCCGAAGCAGCCGACCCATTCGCCGCTGGCGAGCTTGGGCAGGTACTTCTTGCGCTGGTTCTCGTCGCCATAGGCGTAGATCGGGTACATCACCAGCGAGGACTGCACCGAGTTCATCGAGCGGTAGCCGGAATCGACCCGCTCGATCTCGCGCGCGACGAGGCCGTAAGCCACGTAGCTCGCATTGGCGCAGCCATATTCCTCAGGCAGCGTGATGCCGATCAGGCCGAGCTCGCCCATCTCGTTGAAAATCTCGCGGTCGGTCTTCTCCTCGAGATAGGCCTTGGAGACGCGCGGCAGCAGCTTGTCCTGGGCGTAGGCGCGGGCGGTGTCGCGCACCATGCGCTCGTCTTCGGTCAGCTGCTCGTCGAGCAGGAACGGATCGTCCCACTGGAAAGAAGCCGCAGCCGGCTTGTCCTTGGCCTGAGGGCGCACGCTCATGAAACGTCCTTTCACGTCTGGTTCCGTCAACAATTGCCCGACAAACTAAAGCGCCGCGGCAACAAGTGCAATTGCGTCCTGGTTTTCGCTCGTTCCGGGGGCGGTCACTTTCAGCGCCATCCCGGAACGACATTGCGCGTCAACTCTCGAGCTGCTCGTTGGCGACGATCTCGATGCCGAAGCCCGACAGGCCCTTGTAGTCGTGCACCGAGGAGGTGAGATGCCGGATCGAGGTGACGCCGAGATCGCGCAGGATCTGCGCACCGACGCCGACCTCGCGCCACTGGCGGTTGCGGTCGGCCTCCGTCGCCGTCTCGTCCGGCAGCGCCGCGACGGGCACACCGGCCGCACCGTCGCGCAAATAGACCAGAACGCCGCGGCCGGACTTCTTGAAATGCTCCAGCACCGCCGCCATGCGCTTGTGCCCGGTGAAGATGTCCTTGACGATGTTCGGCTTGTGAAAGCGCGTCAGCACGTTCTTGCCGTCGCCGACGCCGTTGTAGACGAAGGCGACATGGGCGATGGAATCGAACGGCGAGCGGTAGGCATAGCCCTGCAACGGTCCGATCGGGCTTTCGGTGACGAAGGTCGAGACCCGCTCGATCAGTTTCTCGCGCGCCTGGCGGTAGGCGATCATGTCCGCGATGGTGACGTGCTTCAGCTTGTGCCTGGCGGCGAACTGCGCGACCTGCTCGCCCTTCATCACGCTGCCGTCGTCGTTCATCAGTTCGCTGATGACGCCGACCGGCGGCAGGCCGGAGAGCTTGCAGAGATCGACCGCGGCCTCGGTATGGCCGGAGCGCAGGAGCACGCCGCCGTCCTTGGCGATCAGCGGGAAGATGTGGCCGGGCCGGGCGAAATCGTTGGCGCCGACGTTGGGATTGGCCAGCGCGCGGCAGCAGGAGGCGCGTTCCTCGGCGGAGATCCCGGTGCCGCCATCGGGCTTGTAGTCGATCGACACCGTGAACGCGGTGGTGTGCGCGGAGTCGTTGTGGGCCACCATCGGATCGAGCCGCAGGCGGCGCGCGTCCTCGCTGGTCACCGGCGCGCAGACGATGCCGGAGGTGTGGCGGATGATGAACGCCATCTTCTCGGCGGTGCAGAGCGAGGCGGCGACGATCAGGTCGCCCTCGCCCTCGCGGTCCTCGTCGTCGGTGACGACGACGAGCTCGCCCCGGGCAAAGGCCTGCAAGACTTCCTGAATGCTATCGGGCATTTCCCAATCTCTATCGGTTATGCCGGGAGGCTTAGCCGGACTTGGACCGGGGCGCTAGTGTCCTGGACGCAACCGCATATTCCGGGCGGCGGGCCGTCGCAGGGCCGGCTTGCACCAAAGATACCAGGATATAGGCACAGACAGCGGAGCGGAAGCGGGCCGGACGCCGTCAGGGCAGCACCTCGCGCCGTTCGCCGAGCCGCTGATCGAGCTCGGCGCGCTTGTCGGCCAAGAGGCCCGCCTGGGCCGCCTCGATGACCGTGAACAGCTCGTGCGCATCGCTGAGCCGGGTCACGGTGACGTAGCTGGCGCCGGCCTCGTAGAGGGCGCTGACGTCGGCCAGGAGGTCGGCGGTGGCGACGATCAGGGCGGTCGGATTGAGCGCGCGGACGTGGCGGACCAGCTTCTCGTTGGTGGCGCCCTTCAGCAGCGAATCCGGCACGCTGAGGATGATGATCTCGGACTTGCCGATGCCGGCATGGAGCAGCGTATCGACATTGCTGATATCGCCGTAGATCACGTGCAGGCCGCGCGAAAGCAGGGTCTGGTACACATTGGGGTTGAAGTCGACTACCGTGATCTGCTCGAGCAGCACCGGCGTCTGCCGTTCGATCTCGGCCAAGAGCGCGCTCGCCGCGCGGAAAAAGCCGAGAATGACGATGCGGCGGGCCTCGCCGTGGCCGCCCTCGTGCCCCTCCTCGCCATGGCCGCTGCCATGGTCGAGGTCGCGCAGGCCGATCCGTTTCAAGGGACCGATCGCCCAGCGGGTGATCTCGTCGCTGCGGCTCATCGCGAAGGTCGAGAGCACCGCCAGCACCACGAAGGCGAAGGAGGCCGCGTTCGCCGTCTCGGCTGCGATGTGGTGATCGGTGATGCCGGTCTGGATCACGACCAGCGAGAACTCGGAGATCTGCGCCAGATTCAGCGCCGGCAGCAGGCTGGCGCGCAGGCCCTGCTTCATCAGGTAGAGCGGGGTGAAGGTGGTGACGAGGCGGCTCACCACCGTGAACGCCGCGATCATCAAGGCCAGGCTGATCACCGAGAGGCCGGGCACGGGAATGGTCATGCCGAGCGCGACGAAGAACAGGGTGATGAAGAAGTCGCGCAGCGTGGTGACCTTGGCGGTGACGTCGAGCGCGTAAGGAAAGGTCGAGAGCGAGACGCCGGCGATCAGCGCCCCCATCTCGCGCGACAGCGACAGTTGATACGCGGTCTCCGCGACCAGGAAGCACCAGGCGAGCGCGCCGAGCAGAATCAGCTCGGGCCGCCGGGCGATCTGGTGGAACAGCCTCGGCAGCACGTAGCGGCTGACCAGCAGCGCGGCCGTGACCAGCACCACAACGCGGCCGATCGAGAGCAGGATGACGCTGACCTGCAGATTGGCTAGGCTCGGCTGCACCGCCAGGAACAGGATGGCGAAGATGTCCTGAAGCACCAGCACGCCGAGCGTGATGCGCCCCGGCAGCGTGTCGAGCTCGCGCTTCTCGTAGAGCACCTTGACGATGATGACGGTGCTGGACAGCGCGCAGGCGACGGAGAGGTAGACCGCATCGAAGTGCCCGCCGCCGAGCCCCAGGCCGATGCCGACGAAGAACAGACCCCCGAGCAGGCAGCCGACGAGCAGCTGGCTGCCCGCCGCGAACAGGATCACCCGCCCTGCCCGCACGATCTTCTTCAGGTCGATCTCCAGCCCGATCATGAACAGCATGAAGATCAGGCCAAGCTCGGAGATGACGCTGATCGATTCCTGCGAATGGACCCAGCCGGCGCCGAATGGACCTATGCAGAAGCCGGCGATAAGGTAGGCCAGGATCAGCGGCTGCCGGGAGAAATGGGCGAGCAGGCCCAGCATCCAGGCGAAGAGGATAGAAAGAGTGATGTCGCGAATGAGCTCGTGCATACCAAATTGGTCCGTTTTGCACCCTAGAGACGGGTTGCGGCGCGGCAAGCGAGCAATTCGTCACATGCGAAAGGGGTTGCTCGCAGCAATGCTGCTATGCCCCCTCGCCGTTGCCGTGCCCGCCGCCGCACAATCCAAAGTCAATATCGAACAGAACTTTGCCGATTCCCTCACCGCGATGCCGAAGGAAGAACTCGCCGTCTCCGGCGGATTCTACGTGCCCGCCTACTCCAGCGTGGCGATGAGCCGGGGCAAGCTGCGCATCGACTTCTCGGTGACCTTGAGTGTTCACAACGCCTCCGAGACCCAGCCGCTGGTGATGAAACGCATCGCCTATTTCGACACCGCAGGCAAGCAGGTCGAGAACTATCTGAAGGCGCCGGTGGCCTTGAAGCCGCTGGCGACCGTCTCGGTCTTCATTCCCATCGACGACGTGCGCGGCGGGACCGGGGCCAATTTCCTGGTCGACTGGGCCGCGACAGGGGAGATCGCCGAGCCCGTGGTCGAGGCCTTGATGGTTGGCGGCGTCGCCAATGCGCATTACGCTTTCATCAGCCAGGGCCGTCCAACCCGGACGGTCACCAGGAAATAACGCCGTCCGGCCCGGACGGCCGGCCAAGACACAAGACTGGCCGGTGCAACGCCGGCTCCAAAAGAACAGAAACGAGGAACGCCCCAATGACGTCCAGCTTCGATTTCGCGCCCCTGTTTCCGGCAGGGCTGCCGGCCCCGTCCGCGCGCTGGACGGGCCTTGCCAAATACAGCTTTGTCGGCGGCAATAACGATTCCGAGCAGGTGCCGCTCGAGGAGCTGATCGAGGCGACCAACACGGTGCTGCGGCGCGAGGGACGCTCGCTTGCGACTTACGGGCTGGCGCACGGCCCGCAAGGCTACCTGCCCCTGCGCGAATTCCTGGTGACGAAGCTGAAGCGCGATGCCGGCATCACCTGCACCGTCGACGATCTCCTGATCGTCTCCGGCTCGCTGCAGGCGCTCGACCTCGTCAACGCGACGCTGTTGACCCGCGGCGACACCGTGATCTTCGAGCAGGACAGTTATCAGGGCTCCCTGACCCGCCTGGCGCGGCTCGGCGTCAACGTGGTCGGCGTCCCCCTCGACAAGGACGGCATGCGCATGGACGCGCTGGCCGCGACGCTGGCCGATCTGAAGGGCCGCGGCATCCGTCCGAAATACATCTACACCATCCCGACGGTGCAGAACCCGACCGGCGGCATCATGCCCGAGAGCCGCCGCGCCGAGATGGTCCAGCTTGCGAGCGAATATGGCGTGCCGATCTTCGAGGACGATTGCTATGCCGACCTCGTCTGGTCCGGGCAGCGGCCGCCCGCGATCTACGCGATGAGCGAGAGCGGCGGCGTGATTCATATCGGCTCGTTCTCGAAATCGATCGCGCCGGCGCTGCGCGTCGGATTCATCGTCGCGCCCTGGGAGGTGATGTCGCGGATGCTGGCGCTGAAGACGGATGCCGGCTCCGGCGCACTCGAGCAGATGGTGCTCGCCACTTATTGCAAGCCGCATTTTTCGACCCACGTGCCGGCCTTGACCAAGGCCCTGCGCACCAAGCTCGACACGCTGATGGAGGCGCTGAACGAGCAGTTCGGGACGGCGGCGGAATTCGAGGAGCCCAAGGGCGGCATCTTCCTCTGGGTGAAGCTGCCCGACCAGGTCGATACGCTGAAACTGTATCAGGCAGCGCTCGCCGCCGGCGTCTCGATCAATCCGGGGCCGGAATGGTCGACCAACAAGGGCCATTCCAGCTCACGGCTGCGGCTGTGCTTTGCAAGTCCGACGCATCAGCAGATTCGCGAGGGCGTCGCCGTGCTGGCCGAGGTCTGCCGCAAGGAGTTCGGCGTGCCCGCCCGCAGCGCCAATGTGGAGAAGCGGGCTTAGATGAGGCGAGCGGCGCGCATCTTCGCCTGGCTTGGCGGGATCGTGCTCGCGCTCGTCTTGGTCGTTGCCGCCGCCGAAGTCTTGGACTTCGCGACGAGTACCGAAGCCAGTGCTCGCGAAGACGCCGTGCTTGCCTTTCAAGCGGAGTGCGCGAGACGTGGGATTGCGTCTGACCGGTTCGAAGGGCCTCAGAGGATCAAATCGCCTCACCGAACCTACGGATTCTTGTGGAAAGACCGATCGAACGCAGACCAGATTGTGACGATGACGCGGTACTTCCCGTCAGACACGGAGGCTTGGTCAGTGGGGCATGAGGCGGTCTTCCAGCCCTATTGATCCGGCAAGAGCCGGTCAGGCTGCCTGGGTCCGGCTGCCGTGGATCGCCGAGGCAAGCCGCAGCAAAAGCACGATCGAGACGTTGCCCTTGCCGGCCTCGATCTGGGCGATGTAGCGCTCGGAGATCCCGGAACGGCGGGCCAGCTCGCGGCGCGACAGGTCGCAGCGCATGCGCGAGGACCGCAGGCGATCGCCCAGCTCGGTCAGAAACTCGGTCTCGGAATAAGGCGGCACGGCACAGCTCCCCGGCAGCACTTCGCCCGCAAAATCCATGACTTGATTCAGCATTGGTCTATCCAGGTTCGCCTTCGGGAAACGCTATCCTACCCCGGAAAAGACCGGGCTCATTGACGCGGATCAAATTCGCGAGTGATCGGCGGCGGCCATGGACGCAAACGGGCGGGATGCTACACTTTGGAATTCTTCGAGGCGGGGTTCTTCAAGGACATGACGCGTTGTTTGAGCCGTTGGATCCCGGCTGCGCTGCTGTGGGCGGCGATGACGCCTGCGGCCGGTGCCGAGACACTGGCTGCGACGATCGAGCAATGGGGCCTGCTCGGCTCGTGGGCGGTCGACTGCGCCGCCAAGCCCGACCGCGACAAGGGCGCGCTCCTGAGCTACGAGATCCGGAAGGACGGCCGGGTGATGTACCGGCGCAATTTCGGTGACGCCAAGGACGAGAACGAGGTGGTGTCGGCCACGATCAGCGCCGACGGCCTGCTCAATGTGATGGTGTACTTCCCTTCGCTGCACCAGGCGCGTGAGTTCGGCTTGGCGCACTTGAGGGACGGCAGCCTGCGCGCGATCTACAATCGCAGCGAGCGCGGCGAGTACACGATCCGCGACGGCAAGTATGTCGCGACGGGTGCACCGACGCCGCCACAACAGCGTTGCGATTAGTCACCTGAACAGCTGTTCAGAATTCTCCTGCGATTCCTCCGGAACGATCGTGTGAATGCGCGGTTTAAATGTGCATTCGAATTGGAGGAGGACGTCATGAAGAAGCTTGGTTATGCAATTGCGGCCCTGGGTGCACTCGCGATCGCGGCGCCGACGCTCGCAAGTGCGGAGACGGTCGTGATCAAGCGCAGCGGCTATCACAATCATCATCACGGCCCGTACGGCGCCCGCGCCCAATACCGCGTGCATCGCGACCATGGCTGGCACCGCGGCCACCATCGCAACAAGGTCGTGGTGATCAAGCGCAGCCATCGTCATCACTGGGATTGATGCAGAGTAGATACGGAAGTGGCCCCTCACGGGGCCATTTCTTTTGCGTTCTTCCTTCTCCCCTTGCGGGAGAAGGTGGCGCGAAGCGCCGGATGAGGGGTTGCTTCAGCGCACCCCAACGCAAGAGATTCGCGCGCGGAGAGAACCCCTCACCCGGCTTTGCTTCGCAAAGCCACCCTCTCCCACAAGGGGAGAGGGTGCAGCGGTACGCTTCGCCGGCTTCGCTAATCCCACGCCGGCGCAAAGCCCGGATTGACGCAGCGCCTGTCCTTCGGCAGCGCGGCGATTTTTGCGCGGTCGGCATCGTCGAGCGTGATCTTCAGCGCATCGAGGTTGGCCTGCTGGCTCTCGCGGCGCGAGGCCTTCGGGATCGCGGCGACGCCGTCCTGGTCGAGCAGCCATTTCAGCGCGACCTGCGCGGCGGTCGCGTTGTGCCTGGCACCGATCTCGGCCAGCACCGGATCCGAGGCAACCCGCCCCTGCGCCAGCGGACAATATGCGACGAGCGGGATCGACTTCGCCGCAAGATAGGCCAGCACCTTGGATTGATCGAGCATGGCGTGATATTCGACCTGGTTGCAGGCGATCGGCGCCCTGATGTCCTCGACCGCGAGCTTGAGCAGCGCCGTGGTGAAATTGGCGACGCCGATGGCGCGCGTGCGTCCCTCCTCCTTGAGCTTCATCAAGGTCTCGAACACCGCACCCCAATCCGCAGCCTTCGAGGGCCAGTGCACGAGATAGAGATCGACATGGTCGAGCCTGAGCTTGTTCAGGCTGGCGTCGAAGGCACGCCGGATCGCATCCGGCGTGAGGTTCTCGTGCCAGACCTTGGTCGTGACGTGAAGCTCGCCGCGCGGCAGGCGGGACGCGGCGATGGCTGAGCCGATCGGCTCCTCGTTGGCATACATCTCGGCGGTGTCGATGTGGCGATAGCCGACCGACAGCGCGCTCTCGACCGCGGCGCGGCAGGCATCGCCCTGCATGCGAAAAGTGCCGAGGCCGAGCTTGGGCATGCTGATGCCCTGTGTCTTCAGATTGTCCATGAACAGGCTCCTGACGTATCGCATCCCGCCGGACGCGCGTTGCCGCATGAGCAGACTCTTCGGTGATGGAAAAGAGATGGCGGGAGTGAGCAGCATAGTCCGGCAAGGGCAGCCCGGCCAATCAAGATCGGGTTAGGTGTGATCAGGTCGTCGCCAGGGGCGAAGTGCGCTCCCTCTCCCGCTTGCGGGAGAGGGCTGGGGAGAGGGCTGGGGAGAGGGTACCTCCGCAACGGGAGAATCCCCAAGAGGAGAAAGCCCTCACCCGGCGCTTCGCGCCGACCTCTCCCGCAAGCGGGAGAGGTTAAGCGAGCCGCCCGCCCCTCACGAATGCTGCGCCACCATGGCCGGTCGGGCTTGTGGCTGCGGCGCGATGTCGACCGACCAGAGGCTGCGATTATCGACGTCCTTCAAGGTCACGGTCATGACGCCGCTGCGGCCGTCGATGTCGACACGGCCAAAGAATTGCAGGCCGAAACAAGGCGCCAGATTTTCACCCTGCGCTGCGCTGCAGCCGTTCTGGTACATCGCGACCGGACCAAAGGTGTCATCGAGCGCGGCCGGGCCCCAGGTCCCGGCATGCAACGGGCCGGAGACGAACTCCCAGAACGGCTCGAACTCCTGGAACTGCGCCCGGCTCGGATCATAATGATGCGCGGCGGTGTAGTGCATGTCGGCGGTGAGCCAGACGATGTTGCGCACACCGGCGCGCTTGATGGAGCTGAGAAGATCGGCGATCTCGTGCTCGCGCCGATCGGGCGGCCCGTCGCCGAGCGCGACGGCGTCCAGGCTGATCAGGCCGATCGGCAGGTCGGCTGCGATCACCTTCCAGGTCGCGCGCGAAGCAATAAGCTCGCGCTTCAGCCAGGCGAGCTGCTCGGCACCCAGAATCCAGCCGCGCCTGTCACTGCCCTTGTTCCAGCTATCGTCGCGATAGCTGCGCATGTCGATCATGAAGATGTCGAGCAGCGGGCCGTAGGCGATCTTCCGATAAACCCGGCCCTGCTGCGCGCCGATATCGCGGATCGGCATGAAGTCGAAGAAGGCACGGCGGGCGCGCGCGACCAGGCGCGGGGTGCCGTCATCCTCGAAGCCTGCGTCGTCGTAGCTGCCGGACGGCGACCAGTCGTTGGTGACCTCGTGGTCGTCCCATTGCGCGAGCATCGGCACTTCCGCGTGGAAGGCGCGAAAGTTCTCGTCGAGATGGTTGTATTTGTAATTGCCGCGAAACTGCGCCAGCGTGTGCGCGACCTCGGACTTTTCCTCGATCACGAGGTTGCGCCAGGTCTCGCCGTTCGGAAGCTTCTGCTCCGACGGGATCGTGCAGTCGGCGTAGATGTGATCGCCGGAATGGATGAAGAAATCGGGACGGTTGTCGAGCATGGTGCGATAGCTGCGATAGCCGCCGCGCGCGACGTCGATGCCCCAGCCCTGCCCCGCGACGTCGCCGGACCACACGAACGAGATCGACCGGCCGGCGGCCGGCGCGGTGCGGAAATGGCCGATGCGGCTCTCGCCGCGAAGGCCGGTTGAGATATCGTCGAAGCGGATGCGGTAGAAGACGTCCTGTCCCGGCGGAAGATCGTTCAGCAGCAGCTTTGCGGTGAAATCCGCGTCCGGCAGCGCATCGCGCGAGGCCGACGCAAGGACGGTCTTGAAGCTCTCGACGGTCGCGCACTCCACGTGCATTCGCGCGGGACGGTCGGCGCGCGCCCAGACCACCGCGGAGCCGTCGCAGACGTCGCCGGACTGAACGCCGCCGGCGACCTGCGGACGATCGGCGGCGCGGCTGAGATACGGGGTTGCGAGCGTGCCGAGCGAGGCAACCGCCAGGCTCGAGGTCGAACGGACCAGGAATTGCCGCCGGGTCCATGCGCGCGAAGCGCGGAGCGTTGCCATTCGGAAACCTTCGTCGAATCGCGACGGAAGGTGCCTACGCTCCTTGACTCCCGGCTTACGGTTTCTTGACCCCGTGCCGACGATTTTGCGACGCGGAGATGACGGGGCGAGATGCAGCGGCCGCAGCGCCGCTGCCTGGCGCGGAATGGGTTTAGGTTAAATCGACTGCCGCGGGTCGTTCACCTCTCCCGCTTGCGGGAGAGGTCGGCGGGAGCGCCGGGAGAGGGCTTTCTCCTCTTGGGGATTGTCCCTTTGAGGATACAGCCCTCTCCCCGACCCTCTCCCGCAAGCGGGAGAGGGAGCGCACCTGCCTTGGAGCAATCAGATCTGATCCCATCCCGCCTTAGCGCTTCCAGTTGCAGATGCCGCCGGTGCGGCAGGGCCAGGTCTGGATGCGGGTGTCCATCGCCTGTGCGTCGAGCGGGTTGCCGCGACGATGCACCAGCTTCGCGCGGGCTGCGCCGCGCGGCTGCGCGCTCTTCGCATGCGCGGCCTTCGGCTCTGCCACACGGACGCGCTCGGCCGCCACCTTCTTCGGCACGTCGACGGGCTCGGCGCGTGCCTGCGCCTCGTTGCCGCCGCGCGCCTCGAGGGCGAGCGGGGCGAACTGCGTCTCGGGCCCGAGACGCTTTGGCGACAGCACGGCCTTGGAGAGATCGAGACCGAGATATTCGCCTGGCTTGTAGTCGTCGGCGCGCGCGATGCCGCCCCATGCGATGACGAGGGCAACGGCAATTGCAAAAGAACCGCTTTTCAGGACCACGGACGCCTCCTGAAATTCCATTATGAAAGGGGTAATTTACCCCTATTTAGGAGGCGTCGCGTGGAATTCCAGCGGCCAGGTGCCGCCGTGGTTAAGAAGTTTGGCGGTGTCAGGCGACCTTTCGCGTCGTCCCCGTCCCATCCAGGAAACCCATCAGGCGGCTGCGGATGATCTGTTCCGCCTCAGCCATGATCCGATCGATGAGTTCCTTGCAGGAGGGGATGTCATGGATCAACCCTGCAACCATGCCGCAACTCCAGGCGCCGGCGTCCATCTGGCCTTCCAGCATGATCTTGGGATAGACGCCCGCCACCTGATCGTGGATGTCGTCGATCTTCAGCCTGTCGCCCTTCTCGCGCTCGATCTCGATGAGGCGGTCGACATTGGCGTTTCTCAGCACGCGCTCGGTGTTGCGCAAGCTGCGCATGATCAAACGGGTGTCGAGCTCGGTGGCCGCGACCAGCGCGTTCTTCACGTTCTGATGCACCGGCGCCTCCTTGGTGGCGATGAAGCGCGTGCCCATGTTCATGCCGGCTGCGCCCAGCGACAATGCCGCGACCAGGCTGCGCCCGTCGGCCATGCCGCCGGAGGCGACGAACGGGATCTTCAATTCCTCCGCTGCGCGCGGCAGCAGGATCATGTTCGGAATGTCGTCCTCGCCGGGATGGCCGCCGCACTCGAAGCCGTCGACGCTGACGGCATCGCAGCCGATGCGCTCGGCCTTCAGCGAGTGGCGGACCGAGGTGCATTTGTGGATGACCTTGATGCCGGCCGCCTTCAGTGCCGGCATGTACTGCTCAGGACTGCGGCCGGCGGTCTCCACGGCTTTGATGCCGCCTTCGACGATGGCGGCGATGTATTCCGGATAGGGTGGCGCCGCGAAGGTCGGCAGGAAGGTGAGGTTCACGCCGAACGGCTTGTCGGTCATGTCGCGGCAGCGCGCGATCTCCTTGGCGAGCAGCTCCGGCGTCTTCTGGGTGAGACCGGTGATGATGCCGAGCCCGCCGGCATTGGAGACGGCGGCGGCCAGCTCGGCAAAGCCGACGAAATGCATGCCGCCCTGGATGATGGGATGCTCGATGCCGAACAGCTCGGTGATCGCAGTCTTCACTTGGTTTCTCCTCCCGGAATTCGCCTGTGTTGGGTCAGTCTAGCCGGACTTTTGCGACGCGGTCACCATTTCTCTCCGAAGGGGCGGATTTCCATTTCGAAGGTCCAGGCACTCTTCGGCTGCCGGTAGAGCTGCCAATAGGCGTCCGCAACCGAGGACGGCGGCATCAAGAGATCGGGATTATCAAGCGCGTCGGGCCCGAGCGCCTCCAGCCGGCGCTGCCGCACCCATTCGGTGTCGACGCCGGAATCGATGATGAGATGGGCGACATGGATGTTCTTCGGGCCGAGCTCGCGCGCCATCGCCTGCGCCACTGCGCGCAGGCCGAACTTGGCACTGGCGAATGCCGCAAAACCGCTGCCGCCGCGCAATGAGGCGGTGGCGCCGGTGAAGAAGATGTTGCCGCCGCCACGCGGCAGCATCAGCCGCGCCGCCTCGCGCCCCGCGAGAAAGCCGGAATAGCAGGCCATCTCCCACACTTTCCGAAACACGCGTTCGGTTGTGTCGAGAATCGGGAAATTGACGTTGGCGCCGACGTTGAAGATGCAGACCTCGAGCGGCGCATGCTGGTCGGCGTCGTTGAGGAAGGAGATGACCTCTTCCTCCTTGCGCGCGTCGAGCGAGCGCGCATGGATCTCGCCGCCGGCGGCCTCGATGTCCTTCACCAGCGGCGCCAGCTTGTCGCCGTTGCGGCGGCCGGCGAAAACCGTGAAGCCTTCGGCTGCAAATTTCTTGGCGATCTCGGAGCCGATGAAATCGCCGGCCCCGATCACGGCCGCTGTCGCGTTTCGCTTGGGCAAGGTCGCCTCCTCCGGTGCGAGCGGTGCAATTGGGCGCGAGGCTATAGTTCTAAAATAGAACTGTCAAACGACGCGGCCGAATGATAGGCCTCTTTGCAAATTGCCTTGATCATTCATGTCAGTTCCTTTTTCTGACTGACTGGCCTGCTCCGGAGACGGCATCATGAAATGGGACACGCTGGACGAAGAGCCCTGCTCGCTCTCCCGCACCGTGGCCGTGGTCGGCGACCGCTGGACGCTGCTGATCCTGCGCGAATGCTTCTTGCGCGTGCGCCGCTTCGAGGGCTTTCAATCGTCGCTTCAGATCACGCGGCACCTGCTCTCGGAGCGGCTGAAGAAGCTGGTGCGGTTCGGCATCCTGCGTCGGGTCCCCTATTCCGAGGCGCCGAAGCGCTACGAATACATCCTCACGCAAAAGGGTCTCGACCTCTACCCGATCATCATGGCGATGGTGCATTGGGGCGACACCCACATGGGCGACGAGCGCGGCCGCCCGATGCTGCATCAGCACAAGCGCTGCGGCAAGCTGTTCGACCCGATCATGGTGTGCTCGGAATGCGGCGAGGCGCTGCACGCCAAGCAAGTGCACGTGCATGCGGGGCCGGGGCAGCAGGCAGCGGCGGGGTGAGTCGAGGCATCAAGCCTGCTCGCAAGTCCACGTCGCGCGCGTCTCGATAGTCCGAGAAACAGCACCTGTCTCAGTGCGTATTGGTCCGATGCCATTTCTCGAGATCGGGCTTCACCTCGTCCGATCCCTGCTCCTTTTCCGGGTTGCCCTTCCAGGGCTTGTCCGTCTGTCTGTGCGAACCCCAATCGTTCTGATCGCGGGGATCGTCGGTCGGCCGTTCCTTGCTCATCGGTTGATCCTTCTGCTACGCGAATGGGACGCCGTAATAGGCATTGATGCCGCGCACGGCCGCGTCATCGCTCCAGTTCCAGTCGGTCTTCTCGCCGTATTTCGGAGCACCTTCCAGATCCTTGGCCGTGATCGCGGTGATGTAGCCGCCCAGCTCGGTGTCGTATTTCAGGGATTGCCAGGGCAACGGATAATGATCATTGCCAAGGCCGAGGAAACCACCGAAACCAAGCACCGCGTACGAGACATTGCCGCTGATCTTGTCGATCATCACCCGTTCGATCGAGCCGATCTTGTTCCGATCGGCTCCGAACACCGATGTTCCCTCGACCTTGTCGCTTCCGATCAGCCGGCCCATTTCGTCGCGGTCCAGTTCGCCCTGATTCAGCATCGTCATTCTCCACTCGGCCATATCTGAATCAATCGCGACGGGGCGGCGATCGTTCCGAGGCGCGTTCCCGGAGCTGGCGAGGAACATCGCAGGAAAGGAGCCGTTCTCTGAGCTCACACGCTCGGCCCAGGGCTCGCGCGATGTCCCAGACCGTCTCCGATTTCATCGTCCAGCGTCTGCATCAAGGGGGCGCGCCCACATCCTTGGCTATCCCGGCGACGGCGTGTTCGGAGCGATGAACCGGCAGGTGCTCGATCCTGCCTGTAAAGGAATGAGGTGAACCATGAGCGACTTCCGCGATATCCAGCACGGCGTCAACGATCCCGTCGATGGCGTCGACGTGAAACACAGCTTCAACGACAACACGACGCCGCATCAGCGCGCGCAGCGCCATGCCGACGTGCGAGCCGACGCCACGGCCAGCGCCGTCGAGCCGTTCTTGCCGGAGCGGCTGCGACGCAAGCCGACCGATCCGATCAATCCGCGCACCGGACGCAATCCCGCAGATTAGCGTTAGGAACCTCGGCGCCCTCGGCGTGTTGGTCGGCGCAATGTCGCCGGCAAGTGGTCGTGCGACCTATCGAGGATTTAACCATGAAACGCACCATCATTGCCCTTGCCTGCGTGCTACTCGCAGGCCCTGCGCTCGCCCAATCGCTGGGCGAGAAGACCGGCGTCAATTCGGCGCTCGGCGTTGCGCCTTCCACCCCCGACTTCGTCAAGCAGGTCGCGATCAGCGACATGTTCGAGATCGAGTCGAGCAAGCTTGCCCAGCAGAAGGGCAACGCGCAGGAGAAGAGCTTTGCGCAGCAGATGATCGCCGATCACACCAAGACCAGCACCGAGCTCAAGGGCCTGGTCGGCGAAAAGAAGATCCAGGCCACGCTTCCGACGCAGCTCGACAGCTCACACCAGAGCAAGCTCGACAAGCTCAAGAACGCGAACGGCAAGGACTTCAGCTCGGACTACAATTCCTATCAGGTCAGCGCCCATGAAGACGCCGTGTCGCTGTTCGAGCGCTACGCCAAGGGTGGCGACAATGCCGAGCTGAAGGACTGGGCCGGCAAGACGCTGCCCGCCCTGAAGCACCATCTCGACATGGCCAAGGAGCTCGGCAAGGCGCCGAGCGTCGGCCAGTCCACCAAGTAACGCATTACTGAAGGACGCCGGCTTGCCCGGCGTCCTTTGCTTGGCACGTCGACCGTCTCCGCGCATTGAGCCTCGACCATCGCGGAGAGCATCATGTCGAACCACATCAAGACCCCACTGTCCCGCCGCCACGTCATGGACGCCGCGAGCGCAACGCTCGCAGCGGCCTCGCTGGCGTCCACAGCGAAAGGAGAGAGCGCCATGGTCGAGCACGCCTTGATCGATCCGGTCGGCCGCTATCCGAAGCCGCCGTTCAAGAAGCAGTCGCAGCCCTGGCCGGGCCTCGCCGGCCGGATGGAGCCGCGGCCCGACCATGGCGAGACCAGCTACAAAGGCTCCGGCCGGCTCGCCGGCCGCAAAGCCCTGATCACCGGCGGCGATTCGGGCATGGGCCGCGCCGCCGCGATTGCCTATGCCCGCGAAGGCGCCGATGTCGCCATCAACTATCTGCCGGCGGAAGAGCCCGACGCACGGGAGGTGATCGCGCTGATCGAGAAGGAAGGACGCATCGGACTTGCAATTCCCGGCGACCTCACGGACGAAGCCTTCTGCAACAGGCTGGTCGAGCAGGCGGTGCAAGGCCTCGGCGGCCTCGACATCATCGTCAATAACGCAGCGCGGCAGCAGACCCGCGCCTCCATCCTGGACGTTTCGTCGGAGGATTTCGACGCCACCATGAAGACCAACATCTACGCGCCGTTCTGGATCACCAAGGCGGCACTCCGGCATCTCAAGCCCGGCGCCTGCATCATCGGCACGACCTCCGAGCAGGCTTACGATCCCTCGCCGGATCTGTATGACTACGCGCAGACCAAGGCGGCGACGATGAACTACGTGAAGTCGCTGGCCAAGCAGCTCGCCTCCAAGGGCATCCGCGTCAACGGCGTCGCGCCGGGACCGATCTGGACGCCGCTCCAGGTGTCCGGCGGGGCGACGATGGAGAAGCTCGAAAAATTCGGCGGCATGACGCCGCTCGGGCGCCCCGGCCAGCCGGTCGAGCTCGCCTCGATCTACGTGCAGCTTGCCGCCGCCGACGCCAGCTATGCGACCGGCCAAGTCTACGGCGCTGCGGGTGGATCAGGCCAGCCTTAGCAAAGCTGGGAGCGAACGCTGGAATTCAGGAACCATCCTTGTCTCGCCGTTTTACAAAACTGTCATGGAGGAAGTATCGCCGGTTGACCGATGGCGCTCGTAACAGTCAGACCCACCCGGATCGATAGGGCGATCGCGAATGAGATCGCGGACCATACCAACGCAGGGCTCGAGCACGCCGCCCAGATCTTGACCTGGGGTGCCGACGAGCACGTGCTCGTCGCGCTGGCCGCTGCGGGGTGGCTCTACACGCGATTGAGGCAACCGCAGCAGCGTCCGATCTCGGACCACGTTCTGTGGGTCTCGCTCGCAAGCGCCGTGTTGCCGCATCTTCTGAAATCCTTGTTCGATCAGACTCGGCCCGACCGGCTGACGATCAGAGGCCACCGGCATGGCGTGCCCTTCTCGGGACGATCCGGCGACGCGTTCCCGTCCGGTCACGCCGTGCATATGGGCGCTCTCGCCTCGGCGGCGGGCCTGTTGCCGCCATTCCGGCGCCGGCTGGCGCGCGGCCTCGCCTTGGCGCTTTCGTTGACCCGCGTTGCGCTGCTCGCGCACTGGGCCAGCGACGTGGTGGCAGGCTTCACGCTTGGCGTCATCGTCGAGCGAGCGTTGAGGCCGTTCACGCTGGCGAAGCGGCCGCCTCGAGCCTCGAGGATGCGGCCATGACCGAATCTCTCGTGCGCTTCATCGCCGGCGGTCTGATCGTCTCCGCTTTCGCGATCCTGGGCGACATGCTCCGACCGAAGAGTTTTGCCGGGCTGCTCGGCGCGGCGCCATCGGTCGCGCTGGCCACGCTCAGCATCGCCGTCGTCCAGCACGGCCCGCAATACGCCGCCGCCGAGAGCTGGACGATGATCTACGGCGCGATCGCACTTGCCTGTTACAGCCTCGCCGTTTGCCTTCTCCTGATGAGGTCTCGTCTCGGCGCGTTGCCGGCGACCATCGCCGCTTTTGCCGTGTGGCTCATGGTCGCCTTCAGCCTGCTCGCGGGCTTCGGAGGTGCGGCCTGATGCTGGTCAAGCTGTCTTCATCGGCGCTGAAGCAGACGCGGTGGTACGAGTATGGCGTTCGCTTTCTGCTCGGTGGGCTGGCGACAGTCCTCACCGGCGTCGTGAGCTCGCGTTTCGGCGTCTCCGTCGGCGGGCTCTTCCTCGCGCTTCCCGCCGTCTTCTGCGCCAGCGCCACACTGATCGAAAGCCATGAGCGCCGCGCCAAGGAAAAGGCCGGGCTCAGCGGAGACAGGCGCGGGCAGCAGGCCGCGGCGCTCGATGCGGCAGGTGCCGGCCTCGGCAGCATCGGTCTTGCAGCGTTCGCCGCGGTCTTCTACGCCATGGTGTCGACGACCGCGATCGGCGCATTCGCCGCCGCCATTCTGGTATGGGCGGCGGTAGCGGTCTCGGCGTGGTGGTTGAGGCGAAAAAAGCTTCGCATCACCTCCCGCGCCGCACAGGCCGAGCGCGTCGCGCCTTCAGCGAGGCGCCGCGGCAGCCTCCCCTAGCATCAGGAAGCCATACGTCTCGCAGCGCTCCGAAGCCAATCGACGCGGGCAAGCGCGCAGGATCTTCGACTCGTTTCAACCGTATCTTATTGATTATGTTAAGTCTTTTGACCAATCCGGGACCTTCCTGACCTCCGATGGAACCCGCGCCGCGCTGGTTCGTTGAGTAACCTACTCAACCTACTCAATCGTGTGGTGGACCATGAACGAGCTTCGCGCTGAGCGCCTTCAGGTCATGCTCTCGCCGGAGGAATTGGCCGCCCTCGACGATTTCCGGTTCAAGCATCGCATGCCGACGCGGGCGGCAGCGGTCCGCGAGCTGCTCAGGTTCGGACTGGCCGCCGCGGGCGTCGAGGCGGCGGCTGGTGTGAAGTCGAGCAGCTTCGGCGTATTCGGCCGGGGACCGGACGGGCATACCCACGGAGATCCCGAGGGCGGCACCGGGACCGAGCCGTAGAAGCCGGCCACAAGCAAACGGCCCCGGCACGGTGGGTGCCAGGGCCGTCCTTGGAGATTGCTTCCGGCGCACCGGGGGCATGCCAACCGGAAGCAACCTGTCGACTCCATGCGCGGGGATTCGTTCCCTGTGCGAAGGCTGGAGCTCGGTTTAGCCGCTCGGTGCGCCGCCGGAATCATCCGGCGTCATGCCGGAGCCCGGCGTCTTGCTGTTGTCGTTCAACTTCGGATCGCGCGTCGCTTCCCGCGAGGGGGACCCTTTCGGATCCGCCTTGTGCACGGACTGTGCACGCTGTTTGTCGCGGGGCTGCTCCTCGGCGCGCTCGTCCTTGACGATGCCGTGGTCGGAATGGGCCATGATGTGCTTCGCCTCTCATGATGTGTCGAAGCGCTTACGCACTGCGGGGCCGAATGTTCCGGCGGGGCGCTAGCTGCGCGTCGCATGGACCGCCGCCGATGCATTCTCCAGATGCACCTGGCGCACCGTCGTCACCGTCGCGAACGCGACCGAGACGCCAAAGGCGAAGACGAGTGAAAGCAGAGCCAGACGTGGAGCCATCGCAAAACCTCCTTCTGGAATGAAGACCAACGCGATTGACTATTCCCGATCATGCCGGATGGGCCGCTCGCATTCCGTGCGCAATCTCACACGGGATTGACCAAGCGGAGAATGCTCACGCATCTGGTTGTTGCGGGAAGCGAGCGGCAACGGGGGGAACCTCGCCGTCGAGCCAATCCTGCTCGTGGGCCAGCGCCGTCCAGGCGTCCGCCATGCGCGAATAGCGCTTATGCGCGGGTTGTCCTTCGGCGCGCTCGGCGAGCTGAAGACAATTGTCGGCGTTATCTCTGAAGATGTCAGACTGTTTCATGGGAAAGACGTGGGGACGGAACTCCCGGGCTGCAATGCCCTTACCGCATCGTAACGTTCGGGGAACTTCGCCCGCCATCCGCGATTGATATCGATGCGAGTTCTCGTTGCCGTCATGATGGCATTGATCAGCACCATTGCGCTTGCCGACAGCACCGGCGAACGCAAGCCGCTCGACCGCCCGCCGAGCGCCACCGACGTCATCACCGGCCTCTACAATTTCAGCCGGTTTCAGCAAGGTCTGCTGGAGAGCACCGATTTGAAGGGCAACGCCGAGGTCAAGAACCTCGCCGCCCTGCGCGCCGAGGAAGCGGCCAAACGCGACAGGGCGCTGAAGCAGATTCAGGAGACAATCGGCGCCGAGCCCCGCGTCGGCAAAACGGAATCCGTTGCCGCCAGCCTGATCGAGCCCGAAACCTCGGACGGGCCAACTTACGTCCGCAGCTTCTATGCCTCGCAGATTCCCGAATATGAATCGGCCATCACGCTGCTCGAAAGCTATCTGAAGGCGCCCGACAACGCTGCGCTCGCGGCCTTCGCGCGCGAGCAGCTTCCGCTGCTGCGCGCGCAGGTCAAGGATGCCGAGCGGACCATGGCGGACAAGTAGCCGCCTTACTTCCTTATCTGTTGTTCGGATGATGCTGCTGGGTCTCCGGCCGCACGGTGCGGCTGCTTTCCGGCATCTTGTCACGGCCTGCATCGCCATTGTCGTCCTTGCCGCCAGAGGATGAGGCCCCGCTTCCGCTGGGATTGGAGCGCGCCGCCGTCCCCGTGGTCGGTGAATCGCCATGGTTGGCAGAGCTGGCGGCCGGATCTCCGGTGACCGCCCCGCGGCCGCTTTGCGCCGGCTAACCGCGAGGCGCGGCGCCGTTCCGAAGGAGGCGCTGGGGACCGGTGGGACGGCAGGGCGCCGGCGTCGTTTCTTTCAATCCCGTGTGGAACCAATCCAGCGGATTGCGGTTATTAGCATCGGGCTGAGCAAGACAGGTTCCATTTCCTCGCGCCGCAACCTTGGCGCTTGATTTCGAATTTGGCTGACGCTCTATTTTGACCAATCGCGTCATGCCGTGGATTCGGCCGACGCCTGCGGGGGAAAATTGTATGAGCGACCTCGATCCCGGAACTGCATCACGCTCCGGTCGTCGCGTCCCAAAGCCAAAAACCAACGGTACGTCTGATCCGGATTCCCGGGCCGAATTGCTGCAGGCCCTGCAGGCCATGCGCAGCGGCGATTTCTCGGTGCGCATGAGCGGCGACTACCTCGGCATCGACGGCAAGATCGCCGACACTTTTAACGAAATCATCGCCGCCAACCAGCGCATGGCGCAGCAGCTCGAGCTGGTCGGCCAGGTGGTCGGCCGCGAAGGCAAGACCCGGCAGCGCGTGAAATTCGGCCTCGCCTCGGGGTCCTGGGCCGACATGGAAGGGTCCGTCAACACGCTGATCGACGATTTGCTGTGGCCGACGCGCGAGGTGACGCGCGCGGTCGCTGCCGTCGCGCAAGGCGACCTGCTCCAGACCGTCAAGCTCGACGTCGACGGCCGTCCGCTCCGCGGCGAGTTCCTGCAGTCGGCGACCATCGTCAACACCATGATCAAGCAGCTCGGCGTGTTCACCTCCGAGGTGACGCGCGTGGCTCGCGAGGTCGGCACCGAAGGCAAGCTCGGCGGCCAGGCCCAGGTGCCGGAGGTGACCGGCGTCTGGAAGGACCTCACCGAGAGCGTCAACTCGATGGCGAACAACCTGACCAACCAGGTTCGCAACATCGCCGAGGTGACGATCGCGGTCGCCAACGGCGACCTCTCCAAGAAGATCACGGTCGACGTCCGCGGCGAGATCCTGCAGCTCAAGGAAGCCATCAACACGATGGTGGACCAGCTCCGCTCGTTCGCCTCCGAGGTGACGCGCGTCGCCCGCGAGGTCGGCACCGACGGCAAGCTCGGCGGCCAGGCCATCGTGCCCGGCGTCGCCGGCACCTGGAAGGATCTGACCGACTCCGTCAACGCGATGTGCGGCAATTTGACCGCGCAGGTGCGCAACATCGCCAACGTCACCACCGCCGTGGCACGCGGCGACCTGTCGCGCAAGATCACGGTGGACGTGCGCGGCGAGATCCTCGAGCTGAAGGACACCATCAACACCATGGTGGACCAGCTCAACTCGTTCGCTTCGGAAGTGACGCGCGTGGCGCGCGAGGTCGGCACCGAAGGCAAGCTCGGCGGCCAGGCACAGGTGCCCGGCGTCGCCGGCACCTGGAAGGACCTCACCGACAACGTCAACTTCATGGCCTCGAACCTGACCGCGCAGGTCCGCAACATCGCCGACGTCGCCACGGCCATCGCGAGCGGCGACCTCTCGAAGAAGATCACGGTGAACGTCTCGGGCGAAATCCTTCAGCTGAAGGAGACGCTCAACACCATGGTGGACCAGCTCAACGCCTTCGCAGGTGAAGTGACGCGCGTCGCCCGCGAGGTCGGCACCGAAGGGAGGCTCGGCGGACAGGCCAACGTGCTCGGCGTCGCCGGCACCTGGAAGGACCTCACCGAGAGCGTCAACTCGATGGCCTCGAACCTGACCGCGCAGGTGCGCAACATCGCCGAGGTGACGACCGCGGTCGCTGGCGGCGATCTGTCGAAGAAGATCACGGTGGACGTGCGCGGCGAGATCCTGGAGCTGAAGGACACCATCAACACCATGGTGGACCAGCTCAACGCCTTCGCAGGCGAAGTGACGCGCGTCGCCCGCGAGGTCGGCACCGAAGGCAAGCTCGGCGGTCAGGCGGTGGTGCGCGGCGTCGGCGGAACGTGGAAGGATCTCACCGACAGCGTCAACTCGATGGCCTCGAACCTGACCGGCCAGGTCCGCAACATCGCCGAGGTCGCGACCGCGGTCGCCAAGGGCGATTTGTCGAAGAAGATCACGGTGAACGTGTCGGGCGAAATCCTTCAGCTGAAGGAAACCCTGAACACGATGGTGGACCAGCTCAACGCCTTCGCCGGCGAAGTGACGCGCGTCGCCCGCGAGGTCGGCACCGACGGCAAGCTCGGCGGCCAGGCCGGCGTGCCTGGCGTCGCCGGCACCTGGAAGGACCTGACCGATTCCGTGAACTCGATGGCGGGCAATCTCACCGCCCAGGTCCGCAATATCGCCGAAGTCGCGACCGCGATCGCGGGCGGCGACCTGTCGCGCAAGATCACCGTGGACGTGCGCGGCGAGATCCTTCAGCTCAAGGACACGCTGAACACGATGGTCGACCAGCTCAACCGCTTCGCGGGCGAGGTGACGCGCGTGGCGCGCGAGGTCGGCACCGAAGGCCGCCTCGGCGGTCAGGCCAACGTGCCCGGCGTCGCCGGCACCTGGAAAGACCTCACCGACAGCGTCAACTCGATGGCGGGCAACCTCACCGCCCAGGTCCGCAACATCGCCGAGGTGACCACGGCCGTGGCGCGCGGCGACTTGTCGCGCAAGATCACCGTCGACGTGAAGGGCGAGATCCTCGAGCTGAAGAACACCATCAACACCATGGTGGACCAGCTCAACGGCTTTGCCGGCGAAGTGACGCGCGTGGCGCGCGAGGTCGGCACCGAAGGCAAGCTCGGCGGCCAGGCCGAGGTGCCCGGCGTCGCCGGCACCTGGAAGGACCTCACCGACAACGTCAACTTCATGGCCTCGAACCTCACCGCCCAGGTCCGCAACATCGCCGAGGTCGCGACCGCGATCGCCGGCGGCGACCTGTCGAAGAAGATCACGGTGGACGTGCGCGGCGAGATCCTGCTGCTCAAGGACACCTTGAACACGATGGTCGAGCAGCTCCGCTCTTTCGCGGCCGAAGTGACGCGCGTCGCGCGCGAGGTCGGCACCGAGGGCCGGCTCGGCGGCCAGGCCGTCGTCCCCGGCGTCGGCGGCACCTGGAAGGACCTCACCGACAACGTCAACCTGCTGGCCGCGAACCTCACCACCCAGGTCCGCAACATCGCCGAAGTGACCACGGCGGTGGCGCGCGGCGACCTCTCCCGCAAGATCACCGTCGACGTCAAGGGCGAAATCCTCGAGCTGAAGAACACCATCAACACCATGGTGGACCAGCTCAACGCCTTCGCCGGCGAAGTGACGCGCGTGGCGCGCGAGGTCGGCACCGAAGGCAAGCTCGGCGGCCAGGCCCAGGTGCCCGGCGTCGCCGGCACCTGGAAGGACCTCACCGACACCGTGAACTTCATGGCGGCCAACCTCACCGAGCAGGTGCGCGGCATCGTCAAGGTCGTCACGGCCGTCGCCAACGGCGATCTGAAGCAGAACCTCACCGTCAAATCGAAGGGCGAGGTCGCGGCCCTCGCCGACACCATCAACAACATGACCGAGACGCTCGCGACCTTCGCCGACCAGGTGACATCGGTGGCACGCGAGGTCGGCGTCGAAGGCCGGCTCGGCGGTCAGGCCAACGTGCCGGGCGCCGCCGGCACCTGGAAGGACCTCACCGGTAACGTCAACCTGCTCGCCGCCAACCTCACCTCGCAGGTGCGCGCGATCGCCGAGGTCGCGACCGCCGTCACCAAGGGCGACCTGACGCGGTCGATCCAGGTCGACGCCCGCGGCGAGGTGGCCGAGCTGAAAGACAACATCAACACGATGATCACGAACCTCCGTCTCACGACGGACGTGAACACCGAGCAGGACTGGCTGAAGACCAATCTGGCGAAATTCACCAACATGCTGCAGGGCCAGCGCGACCTCACCACCGTCGGCCGGCTGCTGCTCACCGAGCTGTCGCCGCTGGTGAACGCGCATACCGGCGTGATCTACCAGGTCGAGAGCGAGGACAATCCGCAGCTGTTGCTGCTGGCTTCCTACGCCAGCGACGGCATCTATCCGTATCCGCGCGTGCTGCAGTTCGGCGAAGGCCTGATCGGCCAGTGCGCGCTCGACAAGCGGCCGCGCGTCGTCGGCGAGATTCCATCCGACGTGGTGCCGATCAACTCGGCGCTGTTCCGCGTCGCGCCGAAGAACCTCGTCGTGCTGCCGGTGCTGTTCGAGGGCCAGGTCAAGGCCGTGATCGAGCTCGCCTCGCTCGTCTCCTTTACGACCTCGCAGATGACGTTCCTGGAGCAGCTCACCGACTCCATCGGCATCGTGCTCAATTCGATCGAAGCGACGATGCAGACCGAAGGCCTGCTCAAGCAGTCGCAGCAGCTCGCCGGCGAGCTGCAGACCCAGCAGCGCGAATTGCAGCAGACCAACGACCAGCTCGAGCAGAAGGCGCAGCAGCTTGCCGAGCGCAACGTCGAGGTCGAACGCAAGAACCAGGAGATCGAGCAGGCCCGCCGCGCGCTGGAGGAGAAGGCGACCGAGCTTGCGCTGACGTCGAAGTACAAGTCCGAATTCCTCGCCAATATGAGCCACGAGCTGCGCACGCCGCTGAACTCGATCCTCATTCTGGGCCAGCAGCTCACCGACAATCCGGACGGCAACCTCTCGGCCAAGCAGGTCGAATTCGCCCGCACCATCCACGGCGCCGGCACCGACCTGCTCAACCTCATCAGCGACATTCTGGATCTGTCCAAGATCGAATCCGGCACGGTGACGGTCGACGCCGAGGAAATCCTGACCGCGAACCTGCTCGAGACGGTCGGCCGTCCGTTCCGGCACGAGGCGGACAACCGCAACCTGTCGTTCAAGATCGACGTCGATCCGAACCTGCCGCGCAGCATCGTCACTGACTCCAAGCGTTTGCAACAGGTTCTGAAGAACCTGCTCTCCAACGCCTTCAAGTTCACCGCCGAGGGCGAAGTGCGCCTGAAGGTCGCCGGCGCGATCGGCGGCTGGGGCACGGATCACCCGGTGCTGAACTCCGCACCGGCCGTGATCGCGTTCGAAGTGTCCGATACCGGCATCGGCATTCCCGTGGAGAAGCAGAAGCTGATCTTCGAGGCGTTCCAGCAGGCCGACGCAGGCACCAGCCGCAAATACGGCGGCACCGGCCTCGGACTCGCGATCAGCCGCGAACTTGCGAGCCTGCTCGGTGGAGAAATCCATCTGCGCAGCTCGCCGGGCAAGGGCTCCTCGTTCACACTCTATCTGCCGCTCAAATATTCCGGCCCGACGCTGGCGCCGCGCACGGCACCTGCGCCACAGCAACACAGCCAGCCGCCGGCGCTACAGACGGCCGCACCCGACCAGCCGCGCGTCATCGAGCAGCTTCCCGACGACCGGCTCAACATCGAGCCCGGTGACACCATTCTCCTGATCGTCGAGGACGATCCGCACTACGCCCGCGTACTGGTCGATCTGGCCCGCGACAAGGGCTTCAAGGTGCTTGTCGCCGCCCGCGGCGCGGAGGCGCTCGAGCTCGCCAAGCAATACCAGCCGAGAGCCGTCTCGCTCGACGTGTTCCTGCCCGACATGCTCGGCTGGACCGTGCTGAGCCAGCTCAAGCACAATCCGCTGACCCGCCACATCCCCGTGCAGATCATCACGCTGGACGAGGACCGCCAGCATGCGCTGGCGCGTGGCGCGTTCTCCTTCGTCAACAAGCCGACGACGACCGAAGGCGTTTCCGCGGCGCTGACGCAGATCAAGGAATATGCCCGTCCCAGGCGCAAGCGGCTGTTGATCGTCGAGGACAACGAGGCCGAGCAGCTCTCGATCCGCGAGCTGCTGCATCACGACGACATCGAGATCGTCACGACGGACACCGGCGCCGGTGCGCTCTCGACGCTGCGCAAGACGCCCTGCGACTGCGTGGTGCTCGACCTTCGCCTGCCCGACATGAGCGGCTTCGAGGTGCTGGACGAGATCCGCAACGACGAGACGCTGTCGAACGTTCCGGTCGTCGTCTTCACCGGCCGGGAGCTTTCGGCCGAGGAGGACGCGGAACTCCACACCATGGCGCGCAGCATCGTGGTCAAGGGCGTGGAATCGCCGGAACGGCTGCTCGACGAGACCGCACTGTTCCTGCACCGCGTCATCACCGAACTTCCGGTCGAGAAGCAGCGCATGCTGGAGAAACTGAACAGTTCCGACGAGGACCTGATCGGCAAGACCGCCCTGCTCGTCGACGACGACGCCCGCAACATCTTCGCGCTGTCGAGCGTGCTGGAACGGCGCGGCATGAAGGTGCTGACGGCCACGACCGGCAGCGAGGCTGTGACGCTGGTCGAATCCAATCCGGAAATCGCCATCGTGCTGATGGACATCATGATGCCGCAGATGGATGGCTATCAGACCATCGGCGTCATTCGCGAAAATCCGGCTTTCGCCCGCCTTCCGATCATCGCGCTGACCGCCAAGGCGATGAAGGGTGACCGCGAGAAGTGCCTGGAGGCCGGCGCGTCCGACTACCTCGCCAAACCCGTCAACACCGATCAATTGCTACTTGCGATCCGCATGTGGCTGCACCGCTGAGTTGGATGCGCGTATGGACCACGAAAAGGTCAATATCCTCCTCGTCGACGACCAGCCCGCCAAGCTGCTCGCCTATGAGGTGATCTTGAAGGATCTCGGCGAGAACCTCGTGATCGCCTCGTCGGGGCGCGAGGCGCTGGAAGTCCTGCTCAAGACCGAGATCGCGGTGATCCTCGTCGACGTCTGCATGCCCGAACTCGACGGCTTCGAGCTCGCCGCGATGATCCGCGAGCATCCACGCTTCCAGAAGACCGCGATGATCTTCATCTCCGCCATCCAGGTCAGCGACATCGACCGGTTGCGCGGCTACGAAATGGGCGCGGTCGACTACGTACCGGTCCCGGTCGTGCCGGAAGTCCTGCGCGCCAAGATCAAGGTGTTTGCCGAACTCTACCGCAAGACCCGCGAGCTCGAACGACTGAACCAGGAGCTCGAGGATCGCGTCCGCGCCCGCACGGCGGAACTGGAAAACTCCACGGCGAAGCTGCGCGAGAGCGAACAACGGCGCAGCATGGCGATCGCGGCCGGCAAGATGGGATCCTGGGATTGGGACTGGATCAGCGGCGATTGGATGTGGGACGAAGGCCAGTATCGCATCTTCGGCGTCAGCCCCGAGAGCTTCGAGGTCAACCCCGCCAACGTTCAAGCGCTGTTGCATCCCGACGACGTCGACCAGCTGCGCAAGGCGATCGCCGAGTTCAACAGGGGCACGCGGGCCTACGAGACCGAGTTCCGCATCATGCGGCCCGACGGAGAGGTGCGCTGGTGCGTCGGCACGGCGGCGGCAACGGTGGACGATAGCGGTCGCGTCGTCCGCGTCAGCGGCGTCACCGTTGATATCACCGAACGCAAGCGTGCCGAGGAACGGCAGAACCTGCTGGCGCGGGAAGTCGATCATCGCGCCAAGAACGCGCTGGCCCTGGCGCAGTCGATCGTGCGTCTGACCCGGGCCGACGAGGTCAAGGCCTATGTCAGCGCCGTCGAGGGCCGCATCAATGCGCTGGCGCGCGTGCACACCATCCTGTCGCTGTCGAGCTGGCAGGGCGCCGAGCTCTCCAGGCTGATCGACGAGGAGCTGGCGCCCTACTCGCTCGGCGGCCAGATCGTATTGGCAGGTCCGGAGGTCCAGTTGCTGCCGACCACGGCCCAGACGCTGGCGCTCGCTCTGCACGAGCTCTTCACCAACTCGGCCAAGTACGGCGCCCTCTCGACCAGATCGGGACGGCTCACAATCGGCTGGCAGGTCGAGGAGCAATTGCTGACGCTGAGCTGGGAGGAATCGGGCGGCCCACTCGTCATGCCTCCGAAATCGCGCGGCTTCGGCACGCGGAGCCTGCTGGCGAGCGTCGAGTCCCAGCTCGGTGGACAAGCGCGGTTCGATTGGCGCGCCGAGGGCCTGTTGTGCCGCCTGGAGGTGCCGCTGACCCGCAAGACGGGGGCGACGGCCCGATCCGGGAAGTTCGAAGACGCCGGCTCCGCCGAATTGCAGCGCGCATCCGGTTAGCGGAATGGCGACCGGTTCGCATCGAGTGGATACGTCAGGGCGATAAGCCAGTGCGTCCGTTCCGTTTCAGACGGAGCGGAAACCATCAGCCAAACGCGGCGCTCGTCATGCGTCGCGCCATTCGCGGGTCGCGTGCAACCCGCCCCTCGAGCCAGGCTTCCGTCTGGGCGAGATCGCGCAATGCCCTGGCATAGCGGCGCGCCGCGCTTCGCTCCGCCCCGCGCGGCAGCTTGCGGGCCTTGTGAAGGATGTCCGCGGCCGCGTTGCGATAGGCCAGCGAGCGATAGAGAAAGACCACCTTACCCATATCGATGTTCCCGTTTTGCTGGGCCTCATCCTCGCAAGACCAGCATGAACGTCGGATGAAGCGGTCGATGACAATTCCTTCATTCCTCAGGAACAGTGGTTTGCCGCCCGCGTTGGCATGCCAAATGGGGATGCAGTTCCCATGCGCACAAAAAAGTCGTCAGACCTGATTTCTGCGACCGGCCTCATCAAGCTGATGACGCATGCATTGATGGGCGCCGCTCTCGGCCTCGTCTTCAGTCTCGCGCTGATCCTGTGCAATCCGGCCGTCGCCAGCCTGCTCAACAACGGCGGAAGCCAGACCGTGATCGTCTTCGCCCTCACATTGGTGACGACCTTCGCGATCGGCGCGACACTCACCGGCGTCGTGTTCATCATCGCCGAGGACAAGCAATCTTGAGACCGGCGTGAGGCGTCGCCCCCCAACGATTTCAGCGCCGGGTGGCCGCGCGGTCGGGCTTGCCGATTGTCTTCACGAGACGCAGGCGCACCCGGTCGTGGACGTCGGGCAGCACATCGCCGCCGCCGGCCGCCTTCCATTCGGCGATCAGCAAGGTGATCTGTCGGCGCAGCTCCAGCTGCGCCAGCGCCTGTTCGGTGCAATCGCGATCCCCGTTGATGCGATCCCGCACGGACGCCTCGACATCGGCCATCTCCAGCCTCAAGGCGCTGATTTTACGTCGAATTTCATTAATTCTGTTGTCCATGGCTTGTTAGAACAAAATAAGAACATATAGTCAAGCCAGGATTTGAAGACGGAGACGCCGGATGCAGGTTCAAGGTAAATACGACGCCAGGATCTTTCTCGCCGAGCAGATGACCCGGGCGCAGGGGCTGAGGCTGAAACGGTTGAGCGAAGAGGCCTATCAACCCGCACAATATGCGCGCGATCTGTCCTTCACCGAGGCCGCGCGGCGCATCCAGGTGCTGGAAGCGGAGATCGAGCTGGCGAACTCCTTCTAGGCGTGCACCTGGCTAGGCGTACACTTGGCCTTGGCCTGCTGTTTCGGAACCATGGTGGGTCCGGATGGTTTTCCTGAGCCAATGGAGAATCATGCATGGCACGCAAGGCAAAGAAACGTCGCTACTCACCCAGCTCCGGCAGCGAGGTCGAAAGCGAGATGCGGCGCTACAAGAAGGGCACCGCCAAGAGCGGTCGCAAAGGCCGCGGCGGACGCGTGAAGAGCCGCAAGCAGGCGATCGCGATCGGCCTGTCGAAGGCGCGCAAGAAGGGCAAGAAGGTCCCGAAGAAAGCTGCCAAGAAGACGTCGTCCAAGAAGCGGACGACCAAGAAGACAGCCAAGAAAACGTCCAAGAAATCATCGAAGAAATCGTCGAAGCGCAAATCCAGCAAGCGTTGACGCTGTCCCGTCTCAGATCATGCTGCCCGGCATGAAGCAGCGGATCGAGACCCCGAACGCGGTCTTCACCGGCCATACCATGGTGCGGCCGGCGCGGTTCGGCTCGGTGATGACGGCTTCATCCGGCACGTCGATCCACTCGCCGTCGAGACGCACGCGATAACGCCCGTTGTGCGATTCCCAATCGGGATCAGCGACGGCAAATCCGTCGGCGTCCGAGCAGCATGGACCGAGGTGGCTGCGCAGGCTGTCGAACCACGGCTTCAGCGGCGAGTTCGCGTAGCGGCCGTCGTCACGACCGAGCGCTGCTCCATCCCAGACCACGAACGGCGCCGCAAGCAGCGCACCCCTCAGCGAGAGCTTCAATCGATCCATGTCGGCACCGATCAAATCCGAACACCGGCAGTTCCACAAAGCGGCCGGAGGTGCGAAGTTCCACGCTTGCAACCCGTTCGCGGCGTCATTGCCGCGGCGGGCAAGTTCGAAGTGTGATGGGCGAACACGGCTTTTTCGTATGAACCGCGTCACCATTCCTGCCGTTAACGAGAATGTTATCGATTGGCGTTGCAAGTCCTGACGGCGAACGGAGAAGGCGGCCCGAGGGCCGCCTTCTTGATGTCTGCCGATAGCTGTTCGCCTCAGGCAAGCGGCACCGCGACGAACCTCGTCGCCTCGGCGCTTCTGACCTGCAACAGCACGCTGCGCTTGCCGGACGATTTGGCCTCCGCCAGCTCGGAGCGGACGTCGCCGACATTGGCCACGGCCTTGCCGCCGACGTTGAGGATGACGTCACCGGTCTGGATGCCGCGCTGCGCCGCCGGCCCTTGCGGATCGACCTCGGTGACGACAACGCCCTTCTGACCGGCGCCCTGGACCTCGGCGGCGGGAGCAAGGCCAAGCCCGAGACGCGGCGTGCCGGCGCTCGGCTGCTCCCTACCCTGGTCGGCACCGCCATTTGCCTTGGCCTGCCGCTCGTTCGGCAACTCGCCGAGGGCGAGCGTCAACGTCTTGGTCGTGCCGTTGTGGAAGACGTCGAGCTTCACCGAGCTGCCCGGGGCCAGGGTGGCGATGGTGCGGGCGAGATCGCGGGAGTCCTTGATCGCGGTGCCGTTGACGGCGGTGATGACGTCACCAGCGGCGATGCCGGCCTTCGCCGCCGGGCTGCCGTCCTGCGGATTGTCGACGATGGCGCCGCGCGCCTCCTTCAGGCCGAGGCTGTCGGCGATGTCGGCGGTCACCGGCTGCACCTGCACGCCGAGCCAGCCGCGGGTCACCGCGCCCTTGTCCTTGAGCTGCGCGACGACGAGCTTTGCGGTCGAGGCCGGAATGTCGAAGCCGATGCCGACCGAGCCGCCGGAGGGCGAGAAGATCGCGGTGTTCACGCCGATCACGTTGCCGTTCATGTCGAAGGCCGGGCCCCCGGAATTGCCCTTGTTGATGGGCGCGTCGATCTGGATGAAGTCGTCATAGGGACCGTTGCCGATGTCGCGGCCGCTGGCCGAGACGATGCCGGCGGTCACGGTGCCGCCGAGACCGAAGGGATTGCCGACCGCGACCACCCAGTCGCCGATGCGCGGCTTCTGGTCGGAGAATGTGACGAACGGAAAGTCCCTTTTGCCGTCGACCTTGATCAGCGCGAGATCCGTCTTCGGGTCGGTGCCGACGACCTTCGCGGTGTAGCTGGTGCCGTCATCCATCGTCACCTGCACCGAGGCGGCGTGGTCGACGACGTGGTTGTTGGTCACGGCATAGCCGTCGGCGGAGATGAAGAAGCCGGAGCCTTCGCCGGTGATCATCTGATGGCGCTGGCGCGGCATGCCGTTCGGCTCGCCCGGGAAGCGGAAGCCGAACTGCCGCGAGAACTGGTCGAACGGCGTCTCCCCGTCGGAATCCATCCGGTTCTGTTGCAGCATGGCGCTCTTGTCGTTGTCCTGGTCGATCCTGACCCGCACCGAGATGACGGCCGGCTTGACCTTGCTGACGAGGTCGCCAAAGCCCGGCGGCGTCGCGGCGGTCTCGGCGGCCTGGGCCGGCGCGACGAAGGAGATCGGGCCGAACTTTGAGGCGCCGGGTGAAGCCGCCAGCACGGCCACGCCGAGCGCGGCCACGGTGCCGAGCAGCGCAAGCCGGCGCGGCCTCAAAATCTTGCGGGAAGTCGGGGTGTCGGAATTGGCGCGATCGTTCATGTCGGAATGTCCATGTTGGATGAGTGTCGCCTTGCGTCCAACATGGACATCGTCACCTTACGGCGTCCCGTCCATCCGATTAAATCTTGGCAAAGAACGAGCGATGGCCGCGGCAAGCCCGCGCATTTGATGCAGCTCAACGCGGGTCCGCGGGGCAGTGAAAGACTGCGGCCACCGGATGATGTCCATCGGAGGCGCCCATGTACAAAGACATTCTCGTCCACATTCCCACCGAACGCCCCATGCGTGCCGCGATCGATGGCTCGGTTTCGCTCGCGGCGCAGTTCAACGCCCATCTCGACGCGGTCGCGGTCGGCTATGTCGCGACAAGTGCGGCTTACGTGATGGAGGGCGGCGCCGCGGTGGCGGCCGTGTTCGAGCTGGAACGCGAGCGCGCCGTGGAGCGGGCCGAGGCCGCGCTCTCAGTCTTCGAGATCGAAGCGGGGAACGCCGGCGTCTCCTACGCCTGCCGCCCGCTCGGCGCGATCCCGGCGGACGCAGCCGGCGCGATCGGCGAGATGGCGCGGCTGCACGACCTCAGCGTCGTGCTACAGCCCGATCCGGCGCAAGGCTCGTTCGACAACGACGTGCCGAGCGAGATCCTGTTCCAGTCGGGCGGCCCGGTGCTGTTCCTGCCTTACACGTTCCATGGAGCGTTCAAGGCGGGGCGGATCGGCATCTGCTGGGACGGCAGCCGCGTCGCCGCCCGCGCCGTGCACGACGCAGCACCGTTCCTGGCGCGCGCCGATGAGATCGTGATCATCACCATCAACGAGCAGAACGCGGTCTCCGACGAAGCTTCGGCGAGCAACCTGGCAAGGCATCTCGGCCGCCGTGGACTGTCGACCCGCACGGTCGGCCTGTCGGCGACGCGCGCCGACATCCAGCCGACCATCCTGTCGCTGGCGGCCGACGAGGGGCTCGATCTCCTGGTGATGGGCGGCTACGGCCATTCCCGACTGCAGGAGCGCGTTCTGGGCGGCGTCACCCGCGCCATGCTGGAAGCCATGACGGTCCCGACGCTGATGTCGCACTGAGACGACAGGCCGCCGTCACGCCGCGACCGGGGTCTCCCACGTCGGGGGCGTTGGGGCGTGCTCGTCGCGTTGCACATTGCAGGCGTCGAAATGCGCCTTGAGCTCGACCTCGGCGAGATGTTCGAAATGCTCGGCCTGGCCGAGGAGTTGCCAGTTCTGAAGCGGCCGGTAGGCTGCCTGCTGACGACAGAGGGACGCCAGCGCCCGGTAGCGACGTACGTTCTCCATGAGACCCTCCCTCGCATTTGCAGAGCTTATTGCCCTCATTTGCGTCAGGCCGATGGCGGTTGTGCAAAAGATTTGCTGCGCGCACCGCACGCCCCGGCCTCGGCTCGCTGAGAGGAAATATATATCCGGGGCAAAGTTCCAAACCGTGCCGGCTGACGCCCGGAGCCGCACCGCGGACCTAACGGCCCAGAGCATGATCCGGAAAAGTGCGAGGCGGGTTTCCGAGGAAATCATCCTTAGATAGCGATCTGAAGCGCGATGACGTCGCGCTCTAGGCATAGTGCCGGCGCTCCACGGTCATTCCGACCAGGACGAGATAGCGTTCGATCAGGTCGGGTCGGCCGACCAGATAGCCCTGCATCTCCTCGCAGGCCTCGCGCGCCAGGAAGGCACGCTGCGCTTCCGTCTCCACCCCCTCTGCAATGACCGGCATGTTCAGGGCGTGCGCGAGGCTCAGGACCGCGCGGACGATCTCGGCCGATTGCGGCGAGGCGTCCAGATCGGAGATGAAACCGCGATCGATCTTGATCTTGTCGAACGGGAACGACTGGAGATAGGACAGCGAGGAATAGCCGGTGCCGAAATCGTCCATCGCGATGCGGATGCCGAGCGCCTTCAGCCGCCGCAGCAGGTGGAGCGCGCCGGTGAAATCGCCGATCAGCACCCCCTCGGTGATCTCGACTTCGAGCCGCGTCGGCGTCAGCCCCGTCTCCAGCAGGATCTGGTGAATCGAACGCTCGAGATCGCCGGCCTGAAACTGGACTGGCGACAGATTGACCGCGACCTGCAGCGGCCGCGGCCAGGACGCCGCCTCGCGGCACGCTTCGCGCAAGACCCATTCGCCGATCTCGACGATCAGCCCGTTCTCCTCGGCAAGCGGAATGAAGCGGTCCGGCGGCACGAAGCCGCGCGTCGGATGATTCCAGCGCAGCAGGGCCTCGAAGCCGATGACCTCGCCATCGATCCGCGCCTGCGGCTGGAAGTAGACCAGGAACTGGTTCTGCTCAAGCGCCTGCCGCAGATCGTGCTGCAACAGCCTGCGGTCGCGCAGCTCCTGATCCATCTCGGATTCGAAGAAGCGGACCCGCCCCCTGCCCTCGCGCTTGGCACGATGGAGGGCTGAATCGGCGTTGGCGAGCAGCGTGGCGGCATTGACGCCGTCGTCCGGATAAAACGCAATGCCGACGCTGAGACCGACGGGGAGGAGATAATCGTCGACCTCGAGCTCCTTGCCGATCGTCTCGACCAGCCGTTCGGCGAGTGCCTGAACGTCCTCTCGGCTGACGTGGTCGGGCATCAGGATCATGAACTCGTCGCCGCCGATACGGGCGACGAAGGCGCCGTCGGCTTCCGCGGCGAGCCGGTCCGCCGCCGCCCGCATCAGCATGTCGCCGACGGGATGGCCGAACACGTCGTTGACCTCCTTGAAGCGGTCGAGGTCGAGGCTGAGCACGGCAAAGCTGGTCGCCGCCTCCTGGGCCAGCTCCAGCCGCTCGCCGAGCGCGGCGTTGAAGGCGCTGCGGTTCGGCAGGTCGGTCAACGCGTCATGGTGCGCAAGATGGCTGATCCGCGCCTCGTTCGTGATCCTCTCGGTGACGTCTTCGATCACGCCGACCAGATATTGCGGCGCGCCTCCACCGTCCCTGATCAGCAGCTTGCGCGAATTGACGAGACGATCGCGGCCTTTGACGCCGACATCGAGCAGATGTCCCTCCAGGATCATCGGTGTGCCGCTATCGACGACGCGGCGATCCTGCTCGTTGACGACGCGGGCGACATTCTCCGGAAAGATCTCGGCCGGAGTCTTGCCCAGCATCTCCTCGCGCGGCATTCCGTAATATTCTTCGCCGGCGCGGTTGAGCAGAATGTAGCGGGAGTCCTTCGCATCCTTGGCGAATACCGCGATCGGGATGTTCTCGATGATGCTGTCGAGGAATTCGCGCGCCCGCAGCAGATCCTGTTCGGCGCGTTTATGCGTCTGCTCGAGTTCCTCGATCATCAGCTTGATCGCCCGGTCGGTGCGGCGGCGATCGCGGTCGCTTTCCTCATAGGCCGCGCTGACGAGTTCACCGAGCCTGGTCAGATCGACCTGTCCGGATTCGTCCGTCGCCTGGCGGATCTGTCTTGCGAGCAACCGATGCGTGGTCAAGCTGCCGCCTCCCCGATGACGGTGACCGTCATGGTCTGGTTATGCAGTTCGCAGCGTCCGGACGCGGCCGGCGGGGCGAACTCACCGTAGGAGTAGAATCCGATCCGGACGACGTCCTCGCCGAGCTCGGCGGCAACGGCATCCAGCTCGTCCTGCGTGCGCTGCCCCATCACCCTGCGGCGGCCGGTGCAGCTCACCAGAATGGCGAGCTTGTCGCCGTCGACCCCGTCCGACAATGCGCTGCGCGCCTGCCTGCCCGCCTCGCCCGCACCGGCGGCGAGACTGTCGAAATTGGCGCGCATCAATTGCGCGGTGCATCCTTCCGGTATGTCGGCGGCGAAAGTCAGGGTGCGGGCATCGCGGTCCACCGCGAACACCGAGCGCACGATTTGCCGGTTCGGCTCGGCCTCGTCGTGAATGCGCAAGGGGAATGCCAGACCCGAACCCGGCATCGCCTCGGCCTCCTCCTCGCCGAGATAGCGGGCGTAGAGGTCCAGCGACGGCTCGCCGTCGAGCTCCACGACCACCGATCCCAGCGCCTTCGTGACCTTGCGGCGGGGACCGAACACATCCCAGCCGCCGGCGCAACCATGCGCGAAGCGGAACGCGGCGCCGTAGAATGCGATTGCGGCGACGCGGTTCGTCGACGGCTCCGCGTCGGCTCCGACGATCGTCTGTTCAAATCGGGCTCCATCGCCGGCGTGCCCGCCGGTGACGGGCAAATCCGGCCCCAGGACTTCAGTGAGTCCGGCAAGCAGCTCGCCCCCGTTCACCGCCAGTCCGTCCGACAGGACGAACAAGCCCGCCAAATCCGCCGCCAGGACTTGGCGGGCAAGGCGCGCGCCGCAGGTCCGCGACGCATCGCGAGCTTCGACGACGTCCTGCACCAGCCGGACCTGCGTGTGCGCGAAGCGCAAGGCGACCGCGACCACTTCATCATCGCAGATGTCGTCGCTATGGATTTGTCCGCCGGTGCTGCAGCCGACGATATGGCTATCGGGATAGAGATCGCGCAGCTCGCGATAACGTTCGCCGTCCAGCAACTGCTCACGGCTGCCGAAATAAAGCACGAGCTGGGGCGGCTCGCGCAGGGCCTCCGCTCCGCGCCAGCCATGGGCAGCATTCCAGTGACGATATTGAATCTGCATCCCACGCCCTCTGCAGTCCTTGAACCACAGATTGTGAGGCGGCGCATTGTGCCGCCGTTAATCGCATGCGGACTTCGACACCGGTGGTTACTCCGGCATGAAAGTGTTGCAGACTCGTGCCAAATTCTCCGTAAGACTCCGGGAAGTTCCGAGACCGAGCCGTCGACGCCTCGACGCAATGGTGAGGTGGCCCGTAATCTACCGGGGGCGCACGCTTTCGCCGAGACGCGTCGGCTGCACGGCATGATCCCGCAGTTTCGGAACCCTTCCCGTCTCGGCGGCGATGCGAATGGCTTGGATATTTGCGGCATAGTCGGCAACGCTCTTGCCGCGAAACACCGCGGAACCCGCCACCAGCGTATCGGCGCCCGCCGCCGCCACGGCAGCGGCATTGTCGCGCGTGATACCGCCGTCGACCTCGAGCCGGATCGGCCGGTCGCCGATCATGGCCTTGATCCGCTCGATCTTCCCGAGCTGGGATTGCAGGAACGACTGGCCGCCAAATCCCGGATTGACCGTCATCACCAGCACGAGATCGACCCGATCGAGCACGTAGGCGATGGCGCTCTCGGGCGTCGCGGGACACAGGCTGACGCCGGCCTTCTTGCCAAGCGCACGGATCGCCTGGAGTGAGCGATCGAGATGCGGGCCGGCCTCGGCGTGCACCGTGATGACATCCGCTCCGGCCTTGGCGAACGCTTCGAGATATGGATCGACAGGCGCGATCATGAGATGCACGTCGAAGATCTTTTTCGTCGCCGGCCGGATCGCCTTGATGACATCGGCGCCAAAGCTGATGTTCGGCACGAAGTGTCCATCCATGACGTCGCAATGGATCCAGTCGGCCCCGGCCGTGTCGATTGCCGCGACCTCCTCGCCGAGACACGCGAAATCCGCAGCCAGGATTGAAGGAGCGATGACGATCTCTGCCGTCATGGCTTTGCACTCCGCGCTTCAGTGCCGCCGCTGAAGACGCGGCTCGCCAGGACATCCAGGGGATCGATGGTTTCGAGATCAGCGACATCGAGCATGCGGTCGAGATCGGACACCAGGCGATCGGCCTGGCGCAGCCGGATGCGGTCGACGGCGTTGCGGATCGAGCGGGCATTGGAGAAGAACGGCTGGGTCCGGCGCAGCGCGATGTATCTTTCGAACGCCTCGCGCGCCGCCGCCGAGAAGCGATAGCCCCGCTCCTTCAGCATCAGCTCGGCGATGACGAGCAGCTCGGCCTCGGCATAGTCGGGGAATTCGATGTGGTGGGCGATGCGGGAGCGGAAGCCGGGATTGGAGGCGAAGAAGCTCGTCATGCGCTCGCCATAGCCGGCGAGGATCACGACGAGGTCCTCGCGTTGGTTCTCCATCACCTGAAGCAGGATCTCGATGGCTTCCTGACCGTAGTCGCGCTCGTTGTCGGGCCGATGCAGGTAATAGGCTTCATCGATGAACAGCACGCCGCCCATCGCCTTCTTCAGGATCTCCTTGGTCTTTGGCGCGGTGTGGCCGATATATTGGCCGACGAGATCGTCGCGCGTCACGGAGATCACCTGCCCGCGCCGCACGAAGCCGAGACCGTGCAGGATCTTGGCCATGCGCAGCGCCACCGTGGTCTTGCCGGTGCCGGGATTGCCGGTGAACGACATGTGCAGCGTTGGTGGTGCGGACGCCAGCCCCGCACGCTGCCGGATCCGCTCGATCAGCAGCAGAGACGCGATCTGGCGCACGCGACTCTTGACGGGCTTCAATCCGATCAGCTCCCGATCGAGCTGTTGCAGCGTCTCGGTGATGCCGGCAGCTTCAGCCTCCTTGCGGAGATCGAAATGGGTCTCGCCGGGCTCGGTCGTGACTGCGTGGGGAACATCCAGCATGGCTGCCTCGAAGAAAGGAGCTTCGCCGCGGGGGAGCGGCGAAGCAGTGGTCCGCCAAGGATACGGAGCAGGGAGAGCTCCGCGCGGAGGAGAACGGTTATTGAGCGGCGTGGGCGGCCGGCTTGCGCACCGTGGTGTAACGGATCGCGCGGCCACCGACTTCCTGCCGCACCAGCTCGAACTCCGCCTCTTGCGGCGGCCGGTTGACGAGGAAGGAAATCCGCACCGATTCCCAGCCATGGCTGGAATCGAAGCCGCTGATGCGGATGTAGCGGTCGCCGTACACCCTGCGGCATTCGGCGAGCTCCATCATCACGCCGGCGGCGTCCTGAAGGTCGAACATCGGCAATCCCCACATCTCCCAATAGGTGTTGCGGGGATGCGGATCGTCGGTGAACTCGATGTTCACCGCCCAACCCTTGGTCAGGCAATATTGCACCTGCTTGGTGATCTGATCGTCGGTGAGATCGGGCAGGAACGAGAAGCAGCCTTGAGTGAGCTTCATGTCAGATCTCCTTAGACGGTTTCGAGCGCGGTCGGCACGAAGTCCGGCGTGTCGGTGGATTGATAATTGAAGGTCACGTCCTTCCAGACTTCGAGCGCCGCCTTTAGCGGCGTGCAGGTTTCGGCCGCCCTGGCCAGGATCTCCGGGCCCTCGTGGACGTAATCGCGGCCCTCGTTGCGCGCGAGGATCATCGCTTCCAGCGCCACGCGGTTGGCAATCGCGCCGGCCGCAATGCCCATGGGGTGGCCGATGGTGCCGCCGCCGAACTGCAGCACGACGTCCTCGCCCAGGAGGTCGAGCAACTGGTGCATCTGGCCGGCATGGATGCCGCCGGAAGCAACCGGCATCATCTTGTTCAGGCTCGCCCAGGACTGGTCGAAGAACAGGCCGTGCTCGAGCTTGGCCGGATTGAAGTCCTCGCGGCAGACGTCGTAATAGCCGCGCGTGGTGTTGGGGTCGCCTTCGAGCTTGCCGACCACCGTGCCGGCATGGATATGGTCGACCCCGGCAAGCCGCATCCACTTCGCGATGACGCGGAACGACACGCCGTGGCTCTTCTGCCGCGTATAAGTCGAATGGCCGGCGCGATGCAGATGCAGGATCATGTCGTTGCGCCGCGCCCATTTCGCCATCGACTGGATCGCGGTGTAACCGATCACGAGGTCGATCATGACGATGCACGACCCCAGCTCCTTGGCGAACTCGGCGCGCTCGTACATGTCCTCCATCGTGCCCGCGGTGATGTTCAGGTAGGTGCCTTTCACCTCGCCGGAGGCGGCCTGCGCGCGGTTCACGGCCTCCATGCAATAGAGGAAACGATCGCGCCAATGCATGAAGGGCTGCGAGTTGATGTTCTCGTCGTCCTTGGTGAAGTCGAGACCGCCCTTCAGCGCCTCATAGACCACCCGGCCATAATTGCGGCCCGAAAGTCCGAGCTTCGGCTTCACCGTCGCGCCGAGCAGCGGCCGGCCGAACTTGTCGAGGCGTTCGCGCTCGACCACGATGCCGGTCGCCGGCCCCTGGAACGTCTTCACATAGGCGACGGGAAAGCGCATGTCCTCCAGCCGCAATGCCTTGAGCGGCTTGAAGCCGAACACGTTGCCGATGATCGAGGCCGAGAGGTTCGCGATCGAACCCGGCTCGAACAAGTCGAGATCATAGGCGATATAGGCGAAGTACGAACCCGGCGTGCCCGGCACCGGATCGACGCGGTAGCATTTCGCGCGATATTTCTCGGCAGCCGTGAGGCGATCGGTCCAGACCACGGTCCAGGTCGCAGTCGAGGATTCACCGGCCACCGCAGCAGACGCCTCGATCGGATCGACACCTTCCTGCGGCGTCACGCGGAACAGCGCGATGACGTCGGTGTCCTTCGGCGTGTAGTCGGGCTCCCAATAGCCCATGCGCTTGTATTCCATCACACCTGAGCGATAGCGCTCTTTGCCGCGGACCGTGCCTGCATGTGCGTTCATGTCTCTCTCCTACTCTTTTCTCTGCTCTTCTGATTGATCAGGCCGCAACCGGCTCTCGGGCGTCGACGCGCGGATCGAGCTCGCCGGCGCGGTAGCGCCGCGCCATCTCGCTCAAGGGAACGACCTTGATCTTGCTGGCATGGCCCGCGGTGCCGAACTGCTCGAACCGCTCGCGGCAGAGCTCGCGCATCGCGTCCATCGCGGGCTTGAGGAATTTGCGTGGATCGAACTCATTGCGGCTCTCGGCCGCAACCTTGCGGAATATCGCGGTCATCGCCAGCCGGCAGTCGGTGTCGATATTGACTTTGCGCACGCCGCTCTTGATGCCGCGGACGATCTCCTCGACAGGCACGCCCCAGGTCTGCGGCATCTCGCCGCCGAACTGGTTGAACATGTCCTGCAGCGGCTGGGGGACCGAGGAGGAGCCGTGCATCACCAGATGCGTGTTCGGCAGCCGGCGGTGGATCTCCTCGACCACGCGCATCGCCAGGATGTCGCCGTCCGGCTTGCGGCTGAACTTGTAGGCGCCGTGCGAGGTGCCCATCGCGATGGCGAGCGCATCGACCTTGGTGGCCCGGACGAAGTCGACCGCCTGGTCGGGATCGGTCAACAGCTGATCGTGGCTGACCTTGCCCTCGACGCCGTGGCCGTCTTCCTGCTCGCCGCCGCCGTGCTCCAGCGAGCCGAGCACGCCGAGTTCGCCTTCGACGGAGGCGCCGACCCAGTGGGCGAGATCGACGACGCGCCGGGTGATCGCGACATTGTAGTCGTAGTCGGCCGCCGTCTTGGCATCGGCCTTGAGCGAGCCGTCCATCATGACGGAGGTGAAGCCGTGGGCGATCGCGGACGCGCAGGTTGCCTCGTCATTGCCGTGGTCCTGGTGCATGCAGAGCGGGATGTCCGGATAGGTCCGCTCCAGCGCATCGATCATGTGCGAGAGCATGAGATCGCCGGCATAGCTGCGCGCGCCGCGCGAGGCCTGGATGATCACGGGCGCGTCGACCTCGGCCGCCGCCTGCATGATCGCGATGCCCTGCTCCATATTGTTGATGTTGAATGCCGGCACCGCGTAGCCGTGGCTGGCCGCGTGATCGAGCAATTGGCGAAGGGTGATACGAGCCACGATTGATCCTCCTTATTGACGCTTGCGGGCGATCGCCCGGCGGGCCGCTTCCGCGATGCTTTGCGGCGTGATGCCGAACTCCCGGTACAGGACCGGTGCCGGCGCCGAGGCGCCAAAGCCGCGCATGCCGACGAATTCGCCCTCCGGGCCGATCCAGCGATGCCAGTCGCCGGCGACGGCTGCCTCGACACCGACGCGCGGCGCGGTGCCGAGCACGGTGGCGCGGTAATCGTCCGGCTGCTCCTCGAACAGGGCGAAGCAGGGCGCGGAGACCACGGCTGCACGGACGTGCTCGGTCGCAAGCAGGCGGGCGGCTTCCAGGGCGATCGACACTTCCGATCCGGTTGCAATCAGCGTCACGTCGCGGCCGCCGTCCGGCGAGACGACGAGATAGGCGCCGCGTGAGACGCGGTTCTTGCCGCGCGCATCGCTGCGGAAGGTCGGCAGCGCCTGCCGCGACAAGCACAGCACCGACGGACGGTTCTCGGAGCCGAGTGCGCAGTCCCAGGCCTCCAGGGTCTCCACCGCGTCGGCGGGACGGAACACCAGCAGGTTCGGGATCACCCGCAGCGCGGCAAGGTGTTCGACGGGCTGGTGCGTCGGGCCATCCTCGCCGAGGCCGATGGAATCGTGCGTCATCACGTGGATGGCGCGCAGCCGCATCAGCGCCGCAAGGCGGATCGCCGGCCGGCTGTAATCGGAGAACGCCAGGAAGGTACCGCCATAGGGGATGAAGCCGCCATGCAGCGCGAGGCCGTTCATCGCGGCGGCCATGCCGTGCTCGCGAATGCCGTAATGGACGTAGTCGCCGGCGTACGACCCGCGCTTGACGGGAGCCTGCGCCTTGGCATGCGTGAGGTTCGAATGGGTGAGGTCCGCGGAGCCGCCGACCAGGCCGGGGATGGTCCCGGCGATGCCGTCGAGCACCTGTTGCGAGGCCTGCCGCGTCGCGAGCTTCGGACGCTCGGATGCGAAGCGCTCGCGCAATTTCGCCGCAGCCAGCGCGTACTCGGCCGGCAAGGCGACCGCCTTGCCCTCGACGAACAGATCGCGCTGCTCCGGCGTCGCGCGATCGTAGCGATCGAGCCAGGCGAGCCGATCGACCTGCCCGCGCTGCCCGATCATCCGCCATGCCTTGAGCACAGGCATCGGCACCACGAAGGGTTGGTAGTCCCAACCGAGAGCCCGCCGCGCCGCCGCCGTCTGCTCGGTGCCGAGCGGCGCGCCATGCGCCTTCTCCGTGCCTTGCCTGTCAGGCGCGCCGTAGCCGATGATGGTTCGGCAGGCGATCAGCGACGGCCTTGCGGTCTCCCGCTCCTCGGCGATGGCCTGCGCGATCGCTTCCGGATCGTGCCCGTCGATGCTGCGCACCGACCAACCGGAGGCGGCGAAACGCGCGAGCTGATCGTCGGACGTGGCCAGCGAGGTCGGTCCGTCGATCGAGATGCCGTTGTCGTCGAACAGCACGATCAATCGGCCGAGCCCGAGATGGCCGGCGAGCGAGATCGCCTCCTGACTGAGGCCTTCCATCAGGCAGCCATCGCCGGCGACCACGTAGGTGAAGTGATCGACGAGCCCGTCGCCATGCCGCGCATTGGCCATCCGCTCGGCGAGCGCCATGCCGACCGCGGTCGCGATCCCCTGCCCGAGCGGCCCCGTCGTGGTCTCCACGCCCGGCGTATGGCCGTATTCCGGATGGCCCGGCGTCTTCGAACCCCATTGCCGGAACGCCTTGATGTCGTCGAGGCTGACGTCGCCGCCGGTCAGATGCAGCAATGCATAGAGCAGCATCGAGCCATGGCCGGCCGACAGCACGAAGCGATCGCGGTCCGGCCAGTTGGGATGCGCCGAGTCGAATTTCAGGAAGCGCGAGAACAGCACGGTTGCGACGTCGGCCATGCCCATCGGCAGGCCGGGATGACCCGACTGCGACGTCTCGATGGCATCGACCGCGAGGAAGCGGACGGCGTTGGCGAGATCATTGTGCGAGACCGCATTGAGGTCGGCTTCGGCATGAACCGAGATGTTCATCGGATCCTCCCATTATCGTTGGTTTAGGTCACTTCAGGTTCCGCTTGCGCTCGATGAGCTGCATGATCAGCGGCGTCAGGATCAGCTGCATCGCAAGGTCGAGCTTCGCGCCGGGGCAGACGATGGAATTGGCGCGCGACATCCAGCTCTGCGGCAGCATCGACAGCAGATAGGGGAAGTCGATGCCGCGCGGGTTCTTGAAGCGGATCACCACCATCGATTCGTCCGGCGTCGGGATCCAGCGCGCGACGAACGGATTGGAGGTGTCCACCGTCGGCACGCGCTGGAAGTTGATGTCGGTCTCGGTGAATTGCGGGCAGATGTAGTGGATGTAGTCGGGCATCCGCCGCAGGATGGTGTCGGTGACCGCCTCGGTGGAGTAGCCGCGCGCGCTGCGATCGCGGTGCAGCTTCTGGATCCATTCGAGATTGATGACGGGCACGACCCCGATCTTGAGGTCGGCATAGCGCGCGACATTAACCTTGTCGGTGACCACGGCGCCGTGCAGGCCCTCGTAGAACAACAGGTCGGAGTTCTCCGGCAGCTTCTCCCAATCGGTGAAGGTGCCGGGCGCCGCGCCGTGCAGCGCCGATTCCTCGGCGTCGTGGACGTAGTGCCGCGTCACCGCCGTGCCGGTCTCGCCGTAGTCGCGGAAGGCGCGCTCCAGCTCCTCGAACAGGTTGGTCTCGGGGCTGAAATGACTGAAATGCTTGTTGCCGCGATCGGCCTCCTTCGCCATCTGCGCGCGCATCTCGGCGCGGTCGTAGCGATGAAACGCGTCGCCTTCGATATAGGCGGCGTTGACCTTCTCGCGGAAGAATATCTGCTCGAACGTCTTCTTCACCGAGGTGGTGCCGGCGCCGGAGGAGCCGGTGATGGAGATAATCGGATGCTTCCTGGACATGGGGCGCCTCGCTCAGAGCCGGAAGAAACCGCGCCGCGCGAACAGCGGTGCGGAGACGCTGGCGACCAGCAGCGGATCGCAATGCAGCTCCTCGACGCGGCGCACCTCGTTGCTCGAGCCCATGATCAGCGGCACGCGCTGATGCAGGCTCTGCGCCGAGAGGTCGAGGATGCGCTCGCGTCCCGTCGTGGCGGAGCCGCCGGCCTGCTCGACGATCATGGCCATCGGGTGCGCCTCGTAAACCAGGCGCAGGCGACCGTCGCCGTAACCGGGACGCGCGTCGGACGGGTAGAGGAAGACGCCGCCGCGGGTGAGGATGCGATAGGCCTCGGCGACCAGCGAGCCGACCCAGCGCATGTTGAAATCGTGGTTGGCTTGCCCTTCGACGCCGGCGAGGCATTCGTCGATGAAGGCGCGCACCGGCGGATCCCAATGCCGGCGGTTCGAGGCGTTGATCGCGAACTCCTCGCCGGCCTCGGCGATCTGCGCGCCGGCGCGCGCGAGGCGGAAGCAGCCGGCCTTGCGGTCGAGCGTGAAGATGTCGACGCCCTCGCCGAGCGTCAGCACCAGGGAGGTCTGCGGACCGTAGGTGACGAAGCCCGCCGCGAGCTGCGCCGAGCCGCGCTGATGGAAGGCGAGCGAGAGATCATCGGGCGCCGGCAGGATCGAGAAGATCGTGCCGACGGTCATGTTGATGTCGATGTTGGAGGAGCCGTCGAGGGGATCGATCGCGATGCAGATGCGCCCCTGCCGGTCGCCGATCTGAGCCTCGCGCATCTCTTCCGAGGCGAGCGCTGCGATCGGAAGCCGGCCGAGACAGCGGCGCAGGATCGCATCCGCCTGGACGTCGAGATTGCGCTGGAGGTCGCCGTCGCTGTTGCGGCCGGTGGTCAGGCCCGAGGCGTCGGCGAGATCGCCGGACGCGATGAGGTCGGCGATCTCGATGGCCGCCGCCGCGATGGCATCGACCGCGGCTGCCACGGCCAACGCGTGCGGCGCGGTCTCGGAATACCGTTGAAGGTGATCGTCCAGCCTGATTTGCCCGGTCATCTGCGTCCATCCCCTGTGCCGGCGCCGCCTCCGATTGCCTCCCCGGTGGAGGTCGTGCGGTCAGTCTCGGCATCAGGAGATTGACAGGGGCGGCTTAATAAGGAAAATTTCTATTCATAATGAGCCTCAAAGAATTTTCTTATAATGGCCCCAGCCATGCGGCGGCTCAGCTCCGGCATCTGACGATCCGGCAGCTGCGCTCGCTTGCGGCGCTCTCGGCCAAGGGCAGCGTGACGGCGGCGTCCGGCCATCTCGGGCTGACCCAGCCAGCCGTGACCCAGCAGCTCCGGCAGCTTCAGGACCTCGCCGGCCTGCCGCTGGTGCAGCGGACCGGCGACGGCATGCTGCTGACGGAGGCGGGCAAGGAGGTGCTGACGCTGGCCGAGCGGGTCGAGGCCGCCATCACGGACTGCCAGGGCGCGCTCGACCTGCTGGCGGGGCGGACAGGCGGCACCGTGCATCTCGGCGCCGTCTCGACCGCGAAATATTTCGTGCCGCACGCGATCGCGGCGTTCTCCAAGCGCTATCCCAAGATCGAGATCAAGCTGACCATCGGCAATCGCAAGGAGATCCGCGAGGCCATGCACGGCTACGAGCTCGATTTCGCGGTGATGGGTCGGCCACCGGCCGACGTCTCGGTCGATGTCCGCCAGCTCGGGCGCAATCCGCACATCATCGTCGCGCGCAAGGGGCACTGGCTCGAGCGGGATTCCGGCCTCAGCCTGACCGATCTCGTGCACGAGACCTTCCTCACCCGCGAGCCCGGCTCGGGCACGCGGACGCTGATGGAGGGCATGTTCCAGAAGTCCGACCTCGAGCCGATCATCGGCATGGAGATGAGCAGCAACGAGACCATCAAGCAGGCGGTGATCGCCGGGCTCGGCATCGCCTTCATCTCGGCCCACACCGTGGCGCATGAGCTCGCCGAGGGCCGGCTGGTCGTGCTCGACGTCGCGGGCCTGCCGATCGTGCGGCAATGGTACGTGATCCGCCGCAGCGACAAGGTGCTGCTGCCGCCGGCGCAGGCGATGTTCGATTTTCTCGGCTCGGAAGGGTCGAACTACCTGCCGGACCTGCCCGAGCTCGGCGAGCGCTGAGCCGCCGGCGCTCAGCTCATCAGCTTCATGGCAACGGTGGCCGCCAGGATCGCGATGATCTGGAGCAGGCGCTGCGTCGTGAAGATGCGGTTGAAGGTGGTCATTGCTTGCCCCGGCCGGCGTGGAGGAGATTTCGAGCGGCCCGTTGCTAGCACAGGCGGGCGGCGACACAACACCGTAATGGCCACGAGGGCGATCGCGCCTGCGGCGGACCGGTGCATGGCCGCGCCGGCCGCTGGCGATCAGGCCGCGCGCGGCGCGGCGTGGTCCAGGCGCGCCGCGAAATAGGCTTCCAGCTCCGACAGCGCCCGCGCCTCCCACTCCCTGGCCTGCTCCAGCAGCGACCAGCTCTGGCCCGGGCGGAATGCCGCGGTCTGGCGATAGAGCGATGCGATGCCGCGATAGCGCCGCACGTTCTCCAGGATGGCGTGACCGTTCATGTCCGAAAGCTTCCTCGTCGTTCCCGGGGGAGAAATTGCGGCCAAATCTTTTTCGAAAAGTTAGCGGCGCACGGCAAGCGCGCGGATGGTTGCCGGAATGTTGCGCGCACGCAACGCCCAACGGGGTGCCGGGACGATGTCGAGAGCGATTTATTGCGGATTCGTTGCCGCGCTCTCGCCCGGGGGCTTCAGCCCGCTGCGGCTGACGATCTTCATCGTCTCGCGGCAGAGATCGGCAAGGCCGATCAGCAGCACGGCCAGCAGGCAGAACAGGTTGATGGAATCGGCATTCGCGCTGGATAGCGCGTTGAACTCGAAGGCGGGCGGAATGAACGCCCACCACACCAGCGGAATGGTGAACAAGGCAGCGAACCCCGCCGCCGGCGCGCCCGCGACGAGGCCGAGCACGAACAGGCTGGGCAGGAACGCTGCAAAATAGTATTGCGCGCCGAGCGCGACGCAGATGGCCTGAAGCACAGCCGACATCGCGATCACGATGCAGGCGAGCAGCAACGCCTGCCACGACCACGGCCGCACCCAGGGTACGCCAAGCAGCCCCGCGCGCCTCATCAGCCTCCCCCTGCCGCCCGTTAACCGGCTTGGTTGAAACGAAAATACCACAGCCGCAGGCAGACCGCGAGATGGAAATGACAGCGCGGCGGGACCGGTCAACGAGCCGCAAAGCACCGCTCTGGAGGCTTGCCGGCTGAGGTGCGTGTGCCGGACAAGCTGCAACGCGCAAGCGTTGCGGCGCAGAGCCGGGACCCAGGGCGACACGGTCCAATGCCGCGACATGGGCCCCGGCTCTGCAGCGCACCGTACCGGACGATGCTTCGCATCGCCGGGGACGCTGCGCTGCGTCCGGGGCACGAGCGCGGAGTGGCGCACATGCTCTCTCCCCGTCGTTGCGGAGTATGAGGCGAGAGCTGCTTCTCCAATCACCACTGTCATTCCCCGCGAAGGCGGGGAATCCAGTACGCCGCGGCTTCTCGGATTGATCTCTGGCGTCTCTGGAATACTGGATCGCCCGCTTTCGCGGGCGATGACATCGCGTGTGTGGCGACGGACATGCCTTCGCATTCTCGCGGCGCAATTCACCCGAGCTTTGCTTGCGTCTCCACCCTCAAATCCAAGAGGGCGCAGGGAAGGCCGGGTGCTGACAACGCACCCGCGGTCTGCTGCGCAAAATGCACACGCAGGAAGAACCGCACAGCAGCATACAGGTGGTGCCGATCACTCGGCCTTCCCTGCGCGGTGGTCGGACGGCTTATGCCGTGCTCTCCCGGGAGCCGAACTTTCCTTCTGGCCTCCCTCGCCCCGCGAATTGGATGATGCAGTCTGCCCGGTTGGGCTCGCTCGCACCTCCGCGGAAGCTTGACCGTAGCAACGACGGCCAGGACCACACGGTTTTGCCGTACGCACGGCCCGCCCTTTCGCCGCAGTATTCCCGGGCCTCGTCGACGAAGCCGGAAACTTACAGGCGAGACGAGACCTAGCAGCGCCGTTCGTCCGCACGCGGCCACGGACTCACAGGGACTACCCGCCCTGCCCGCACCTCTCGTGCCGACGCTGCCGCGTCCACCGCAAGCCCGGCTCGCGATCAAGACGACCTCGAGATCGCCCCTCCTGGATGAGCCGGGATGGGCGACACATACGTCAAAACCGAATTTCGGTAAAGTGGAATATTTTTGACGAGCGGGATTGACAGAGGGCGACACAGGCATGGTGCCGTAGCCCGGATGGAGCGCAAGCGTAATCCGGGACGATGCGAGATGCCGGGCGAGCGGCCCCGGATTACGCTTCGCTCCATCCGGGCTACAAGAGGGCGCGCGTCACTTCGCCTGCACCGGCGCGCCATCCGCCATGGTCGTGACGCCCTTGCGCTCGACGATCATCCCATAGGCGTGCGGCTGGCGGTGGATGTCGAAATTGAAGGTGGTGCGCTTGTAGGAATTGCAGAGATCGAGATCGCAGCGCGCCAGCGCCAGCTCGTCGCCCTTGGTCGTGCATCGCGCGATGATCTCGCCGGAGGGCGCGATGATGCAGCTGCCGCCGATATGGTCGACGCCCTCCTCGATGCCGGCCTTGGCGACGCCGACCACGAAGGTGCCGTTCTGATAGGCGCCGGCCTGCATCACCAGATGATTGTGGAACAGCGAGAGATCGTCATGCTCGGGCGCGGGCGGGTTGTGCACCGGCGTGTTGTAGCCGATCATCACCATCTCGACGCCCTGCAGGCCCATCACCCGATAGGTCTCGCTCCAGCGGCGGTCGTTGCAGATCGCCATGCCCATCACGCCGCCGAAGGCGCTGGCGACGCCGAAGCCGCGGCCCGGCTCGAAATAGCGCTTCTCCAGATGCTGAAATTTCCGCCACGGCTCGTGCTCGGCATGACCGGGCAGATGGACCTTGCGGTATTTCGAGACGATCGCGCCGCTCTTGTCGACGAGAATGGACGTGTTGTAGCGCCTGACGACGCCGGCCTCGACCGTCAGCTCGGCATAGCCGAGGGCGAAGCCGATGCCGAGTTCGCGGCCGAGATCGAACAGGCCTCGCGTCTCCGGGCCGGGCATCTCGCGCTCGAAGAATTGGTCGATCTCGGCCTGATCCTCGAAATACCAGCGCGGGAAGAACGTCGTCAGCGCGAGCTCGGGATAGACGATCAGGTCGCATCCGCACGCCTTCGCCTCGCGCATCAAGGCCATCAGCCGGGCTACGACTTCGGTCCTGCTCTCGGTCCGGGCAATCGGACCAAGCTGGCCGGCCGCAACAGTCACAAATCTCGCCACGCCTCATTCCTTCGTTGTCCGGAGTGCCCTTAAGCCCCGAGCCTATCGAGCGGCGCACCGCGCGGACAGGTCGGAGCGCCCGATTGTCGTGACGGGACACAATCAAATTCCATGCCCTGCGGGTATCATCGTGCGGGCCGCCCGATCATTCCCCAAAAATCCGGAACTTCGTTGCGGATATGCAACGGTTCCCCGCGATCTGAAGCCGGACAAAACAAACTCCCATTCCGGCCACGAACCGCTCTCACAAGGCCGTGAGACGATCAGGGGAACGACGATGCGTGCACAACGCGTTTGGAAAGTGAATGGGGATGCCAGCATCGGGCACCTCCAATCCAGACTGGATGATCTGAACAAGCGGCTGGGCCAGCTTGAAAGCCAGCATCCGGACAGCTGGAAGATCGAGGAGCTGAAGGCGAGCGCGCTCAGCCTGTCGCGCGAGATCGACGACATCCGCTGCGCCGAGGCGACGGCGGCCTTGAGCGAATTGCTGCGGAAGTAATCAGGCTTTCGCGATTCGCGCCCTTCAAGGGAACCTAGCTCCACCGCCGCCATTTCCATGAGAGCATGGAGCACGGTCAAGGCCAGGCACCTGACGTGAGCCCATCTCGCGCGAGGTGGCCGGCGCGGTGTCCATGCTGGTCCTGCGCGCGACGGCGGCGTTCGCCGCGCGCGCCACTTTTTTGAGGTTTAGCGCCGTGAGGGATTTCGCATGACGTCCGAGCCCGAGGAGCAGGTGCGGCTGCAAGGCTTTGGCGAGATGACGTTGCGCACGGCTGTCGCGACGCTGATGCAGCTCGCACCGCGCGAGCGCGCGGAGGCCGCGATCTTCCGCGTCCGCGACGGCGTGCGACTGGCGGAAAGCGAAGTCGCCGAGCTCGCATCGCACTGGGGCATCGAACCGGCGCCGAACGTGCGGTCGCCGCGGCTGGTCCCCGAGCAGCACTGGCCGGAGGTCGTGCGCGGCATGGTGCGCGAGGCCCCGCTGCCGGCGCTGACGGTGGCGTTTCTGCTGGGGGTGCTGGTGGCGCGGCGATAAGGCTCTCGCGCCGACCGCGACCGCTCCCCAAGACCACCATCAAGACCACCATTCCTGGCCGCCGCAGCGGCCAGGCCGGTGACGGTCAAGCTCAGTGATGCATCTTCTTTGCGCGCGCGGGCGGCATGAGCACCGTGTCGATGACGTGAATGACGCCGTTCGACGCTTCGATATCGGGCTGGATGACGTGCGCGTCATTGACGCGGACACCGAAACGTCCATCGACGCTGACGGGCTGGCCCTGAACGGTGGCGACTTGCAGCGATTTACCGGCGATGTCGGCGGCCTTCACGCGGCCCGGAACGACATGATACTTCAGGATGGCCGCCAGCTTGGCCTTGTTCTTCAACAGCGATTCGACCGTGCCGGGCGGCAGCTTGGCGAACGCCGCGTCACTGGGCGCGAACACGGTGAAGGGGCCCTTGCTCTTGAGCGTCTTCACGAGGCCGGCCGCTTTGACGGCCGTCACCAATGTGGTGAACGAACCGGCGGATACCGCGGTGTCCACGATGTCGGCGGCACGCGCCACGGATGGACCAAGCAGGCCAGCGACCAAGGCCGCTCCGGCCACGAACGAACGAATTGCGGGCGTCATCAAATTTTCCAGATGTGAGTGAGGCCGTGACGAAGCAATGAATGCGCGCGATGCCGCACATCCATCGTCCGATCAGTTGCGATCGACCCGTAGGAAACGAAACGTCGCGACGGCTGGATCACCGCTCCTTCTGAAATCCACGAACAGCGACGAGACGCCGCAGCAGAGTCTTACCACCATACATTCAGTTCAGAGTCTTGATCACGAAATCCTTGAGCCGCTGCGCCGGCAGCGGAAGACGGTCGCGTTCAAGGATCGCGATCTCCGTGTCCTTGAGATCAGGCATTGGCTTTCCGTCCACCACGTGGAGATCGGGCGGGACCATGTCCTTGGGAAGTACCGTCACACCGAGCCGCGCGCGGACGGCCGCAAGCGTCCCGGCCAGAGAGCCGCATGTATAGGCAACCCGCCACGATCGCTTGGCGCGATCAAGCGCTTCGGTTGCGCGTTTCCGATAGACACAGGGTTTTGGCGAGACCGCGAGCGGAAGCACGCCTTGCCTGAGATCGACGCCGCCGGTCACCCAGACCAGCGGCTCGCGCCACACCCTTGTGCCGGGGATTTCGATCGAGCGCTCGCGCTTGATCAGCGCGAGATCAAAAGCGCCTTTGCGGAAGCGCTCGATCAGGTTCATGGTCAGGTCGCAGGTCACTTCGAGATCGACCTGGGGATAGGCGTGGGCGAACCGGGCGAGCACGTCAGGCAGATGGCGGGTCGCGAAGTCCTCGGGCGCCCCCAACCGGACCAGTCCGCGCACCGCGGGCTCCTGAATGCGCGCCACCATTTCGTCGTTCAGGTCGAGCATGCGCCGGGCATAGTCAAAGAAGGTCTCGCCTTCCGGGGTCAATGCGACCGCTTGCGGTGATCGCTCGAGCAATTTGTGGCCGACCATTTGCTCGAGCCGGCGGATCTGCAGCGAGATCGTCGACTGTTGCAAGCCAAGCGTTTGCGCGGCGCGCGTGAAGTTGCCGAGCGAAACGATGGTGACGAACGACCTGATGAGGTCGATGTCGAGATTTTGGCGCGAGCGGGGCATCACCATTGCCTTTTGCAATGATGATCCTTGATACAATCAATTTTGGCAAACACCAACGAAAAGTTATGCAGCCCTCCATTCGCCCCAATCCGCAGGAGGTCCCTTGCTCGCGCTCGCCGTCCAGAATCTCGTCTCACCCTCGGTGCTGTTCTTCGGCATGGGCCTCGGCGCCTCGCTTGGCCGCTCCGATCTCTCCGTCCCGGAGGCCATTGCACGTTTCCTTTCGCTCTATCTCCTGATCTCGATCGGCTTCCGCGGCGGCGCCGAGGTTGCCCATCAGGGCCTGTCACTGACGCTCGCGCTAACAATCATGGCGGGCATCGTGTTGTCGGCCGGCTTGCCCTTCATCGCCTACGCCTTGCTGCGCTACGGTGCCGGCCTCGACCACATCAATGCTGCGTCCGTCGCCGGCCACTACGGCTCGATCTCCGCGGTGACGTTCGTTGCCGTGACGGGCGCGCTTGCCCAACTCGCGCTACCCTATGACGGCTACATGATTGCGGTTGCGGCCGCGATGGAGACGCCGGCCATCTTCTCGGCGCTGCTGATCGCGCGCAGCGGGCGAGGACGAACCAAAGGCGAGTCTTCACCGGACTTCCTGCGCGAGATTGCGCTCAACGGCTCGATCGTCGCCTTGCTCGGCGCTTTTGCGGTCGGCTGCATCACCGGCGAACGCGGCATGACCTCGCTCAAGCCCTTCCTGCTTGATGCATTTCCCGGCTTCCTCTGCGTCTTCCTGCTGGATATGGGCCTGATCGCCGGACGCGGCCTGCGGGAGGGCTGGAAATCGCTGTCTGCCGCGATCGCAGGCTTTGCCTGGGTGATGCCGCTGATCGGCGCCGCCTTCGCTGCCGCCTGCGCCTGGCTCATCGGATTGTCGCCAGGCAGCACCGCGATCCTGATGACGCTGGGTGCATCCGCCTCCTACATCGCCGTCCCCGCCGCGATGCGGTTGGCTCTGCCCGCGGCAAACCCTGCGATCGCTTTGACGCTTTCGCTCGGCCTGACCTTTCCATTCAACCTGATTGTCGGCATCCCGCTCTATATCGCCGCCGCCCAGATGATCGCACGGTGAGGACAGCATGCAGATGTTTGCCAAGAAGCGGATCGAAATCCTGATCGAACGAGCGCTGCTGAAGCGGCTGACCGAGGAACTCGAGCGCACGGGCGTGAGCGGATACTCCTTCGCTCCCCTCGCCGGCGGACGTGGCCAAGCCGGGCGGTGGGAAGCGGACGGCCAGATCGGGGACGCCGCCGGAATGTTCGCCCTATGGTGCATCGTGGACGCGGCTCGCCTGGACGAGCTGTTGCAAGCCGTCTTCGCCATCGTCGCCCGGCAGGTGGGCCTGGTCTCCGTCAGCGACGTGCAGGTGGTGCGGCCGGAACGGTTTTGACGGGCAGCAAACGGCCGATCAGGCGGCGTTTGGAGCGAAGATCCTGATCAAGGGCAGAGCCGATGGTCGGCCACCGGAACAAGCTGCCCTGCCCCGGCAAATCCGCCGTGGACCCGATCCCGAAATCGTTGCAGAAAGGCGTTCCGAGGCGCCGGCGGCCGGTCTGCCAAGCCTCTGGAAAACGTCGACTTTTGGAAGAATGGTCGGAGTGGCAGGATTCGAACCTGCGACCCCTGCGTCCCGAACGCAGTGCTCTACCGGGCTGAGCCACACTCCGACAAGAAGGCGGCTTATAGCGTCGGGTTTGACGCACCGCAAGCGGCCGAGATGAGGAATTTTGTCCCTGTGAAAACGGGCCTTGAAACGCTGATTTTACCGGCCGGTGCGGCCGGCGCGGAGGCGGCCGCCAGGACCTTGGCCGCCGGCGGGCTGGTCGCGTTTCCGACCGAGACGGTCTACGGGCTCGGGGCGGACGCCGCCAACGCAGGCGCGATCGCCCATCTCTACGCCGCCAAGGGGCGGCCGGCGTTCAATCCGCTGATCGCGCATGTCGCCGATATCCCGGCGGCGCGGCGGATCGGGCGGTTCGACGCGCGCGCGCTAGAGCTGGCGGAAGCGTTCTGGCCGGGGCCGCTGACGCTGGTGGTGCCGAAGGCCGAGGGCTGCCCGGTGGCGGATCTCGCCACTGCCGGGCTCGACACCGTCGCGATCCGCATTCCCGCCCATCCCGTCGCGCAGGCGATCCTGCGCGCCTTCGGCGGGGCCGTGGTGGCGCCGTCGGCCAACATCTCCGGCCACGTCTCGCCGACGCTGGCCGCCCATGTCGAGAGCGACCTTTCGGGGCGGATCGACCTGATCATCGACGGCGGGCCGGTTGCGGTCGGCGTGGAATCGACCATCGTCGGCTGCTTCGAGACGCCCATGCTGCTGCGGCCCGGCGGCCTATCGCGCGAGCGGATCGAGGCGGTGCTCGGAGAGACCCTAGCGCGGCCGCCTGCGGAGACGGGCAGCGACGACAGCCAGCCGCTGGCGCCTGGCATGTTGGCCTCGCATTACGCGCCGCGCGCGTCCGTGCGGCTCGATGCACGCGAGGTGGCACCGGGCGAAGCGCTGCTGGCGTTCGGCTCCGCACGCCTGCCTGGCGTCGATACCGCGTCGGCCGTCATGAATTTGTCGCCCAGCGGTGATCTCGATGAGGCCGCCGCCAATTTGTTCGGCTATCTTCGCGAGCTCGATGCGAAGGGCCCCCGGGCGATCGCGGTGATGACAATTCCCGAAGAGGACCTTGGCGAGGCGATCAACGACCGGCTGCGCCGGGCGGCGGTGGCGCGATAGCGCATGATCCGGACCCGAAGGGCCGCGTTAGCGCAAAGTGTGCAGCGGTTTTCCGATAAGATCATGCGCAAGGGATAAAAGTGGAAGAAGAGACACGAGAATGAACGTCAATACACCCGCCGTCCCGCCGCTTGCGCCCGAGCTGATCGAGCAATTCCGCAACATCGTCGGCGAGCGCCACGCCATTACCGATGCCAACGACATCCAGCCTTACGTCACCGAGGAGCGCAATCTGTTCCACGGCCGCTCGCCGCTGGTGCTGCGCCCGGGCTCGACGGCGGAGGTCTCGGCGATCTGCAAGCTCGCCTCCGCGCACAAAATCGCGCTGGTGCCGCAGGGCGGCAACACCGGGCTCGTCGGCGGCCAGACGCCGCACAACGGCGAGGTCGTGGTGTCGCTGCGGCGGCTGGACAAGATCCGCGAGGTCGACACCGCCTCCAACACCATGACGGTCGAGGCCGGCGTGGTGCTGCAAGTGGCGCAGCAGAAGGCATCCGACGTCGACCGGCTGTTTCCGCTGTCACTGGGCGCCGAAGGCAGCTGCACCATCGGCGGCAACCTCTCCACCAATGCCGGCGGCACCGCCGCGCTCGCCTATGGCGTCGCGCGCGAGATGGCGCTGGGGCTCGAGGTCGTGCTCGCCGACGGACGTGTGCTCAACACGCTGTCGAAGCTGAAGAAGGACAACACCGGCTACAACCTGCACAACCTCTTCATCGGCGCCGAAGGCACGCTCGGCATCATCACGGCGGCGACCCTGAAGCTGTTTCCGAAGCCGCGGGCGGTCGAGACCGCCTATGTCGGCCTGAAATCGCCGGACGCGGCCTTGAAGCTGCTGACGATCGCGCAAGGCGAAGCCGCCAATGCGCTGACGAGTTTCGAATTGCTCTCGGAGATGGCGGTGGACTTCTCGGTCCGTCACGGCATCGACGTGCGCGATCCGCTCGCAGAAAAGCATCCCTGGTACGTGCTGATGGAATTGTCGTCTCCCGGCGACGACGCCCGCACGCCGCTGGAGACGATCCTTGGCCGCGCCATGGAGGAGGAGATCGTCGACGACGCCGTGATCGCGTCGAGCCTCGCCCAGCGCAACAATTTCTGGAAGCTGCGCGAGGAGATGTCGGCGGCGCAGAAGCCGGAGGGCGGCTCGATCAAGCACGACATCTCCGTTCCCGTCGCGGCCGTGCCCGACTTCATCGCCGAGGCCGACGCCGCGGTGGTGAAGCTGATCCCAGGTGCGCGGCCGGTGCCGTTCGGCCATCTCGGCGACGGCAATCTGCACTACAATGTCAGCCAGCCGATCGGCGCCGACACGGCCGATTACCTCGCGCGCTGGCACGAGGTGAACGCGGTGGTGTTCGAGATCGTGCTGCGCATGGGCGGCTCGATCTCCGCCGAGCACGGCATCGGCGTGCTCAAGCGCGACGAGCTCCCCGACGTCAAGGACAAGACCGCGATCGAGCTGATGCGCGCGATCAAGGCGATGCTCGACCCGCACGGCATCATGAACCCGGGCAAGGTGCTGTGAGCGCGCTCGCGATCGACGCCATCACCGATGCCGATGTCGAGGAGGTCGTCGCGCTGTGGCGGCGCTGCGACCTGACGCGGCCCTGGAACGATCCCCATGCCGACATCGCGCTGGCGCGGCGGCGCGACAATTCCACCGTGCTGATCGGCCGCGACGATGGCGCAATCGCGGCGACAATCATGGTCGGCCATGACGGCCATCGCGGCTGGGTCTATTACGTCGCGGTCGACCCCGATAGCCAGAAGCGCGGCTTCGGCCGCCTCATCATGGCGGCGGCCGAGGACTGGCTGCGCGCGGCCGGCATTTCGAAGCTGCAGCTCCTGGTCCGGCGCGAGAATGACAGGGCTCATGCGTTCTATGGCTCGCTGGGCTTCGAGCTCTCGACCTCCGTGATGTTCCAGAAGTGGCTCGACGGCCGCGCCACGACCTCAATCACCTGAGATCCCGCCATGACCATTTCCGACCGCGTCCGCATCAAGGACGTCCGCGTGCTCTCGGACGGCTGGACCACGCTGAAGACCACCACGTTCGAGTACCGGCGCGCCAGTGGCGAATGGCAGACGCAGCATCGCGAGACCTATGAGCGCGACAACGCCGCCGCCGTGCTGCCGTACAATCGCGCGCGGCGGACGGTGATCCTGGTGAAGCAATTCCGCCTGCCCGCCTTCATCCGCGGCTACGACGACCTCCTGATCGAGGCGGCCGCCGGCGTGCTGGACAATGCCGAGCCCGAGGAGCGCATCCGCGCCGAGGCCGAGGAGGAAACCGGCTATCGGCTGCACCACGTCCACAAGGTGTTCGAGGCCTTCATGAGCCCGGGCGCCATCACCGAGAAGCTGCATTTCTTCGTCGCCGAGTACGAGCCCGAGATGCGGGTGAGCGACGGCGGCGGCCTCGAGCACGAGGGCGAGGACATCGAGGTGCTGGAGCTTTCCATCGACGAGGCGCTGGCGATGATCACCGATGGCCGCATCATCGACGCCAAGGCGATCATGCTGCTGCAATATGCGGCGCTGCATGTTTTCAGGTAGGTGTGCTTTCTTCCTTCTCCCCTTGTGGGAGAAGGTGGCGCGAAGCGCCGGATGAGGGGTCTGCCCCCGCGAATTCAAAAGTGCGCGGACTCGTGGAGAGATACCCCTCACCCGTCTCGCCGCCATGCGGCGAGCCACCCTCTCCCACAAGGGGAGAGGGATAGCAGCACCGACGCCGCACCATCTTCATCTGCAATCCTGTCCTGCATCCTCCCTCCCCCCGTTGAGCAACCGCAAAACTCCCTCTAGTCTGTCGCCAACAAGAACCAGGAGACGCGCCCATGTCCGCTCCGCGCGACGACGAATTCGGCTTTGCGCCCGATTATGATGCTCCCGTCCCCTACATGCAGCGCACGCGGGACTATTACGCGGCGATCGGCTACACCACTCCGTATCGCTGGGCGCATTACACCGCAGCGCCGTTCCAGCCGCTGAAGAAGCCGCTGGCGAAGTCGCGCGTGACCATCGTCACGACCGCCGCGCCCTACGATCCCGCCAAGGGCGACCAGGGACCGGGCGCGGCGTATAACGGAGCTGCGAAATTCTACCAGGTCTATGACGGCGACACCTCGAAACAGCACGATTTGCGCATCTCGCACATCGGCTACGACCGCAAGCACACCTCGGCGACCGACAACGGCACCTGGTTTCCGCTGCCGCAGCTGTTGAAGGCGAGTGCTGCGGGCCGCATCGGCGAGGTGAGCCAGCGCTTCTTCGGCGCGCCGACCAATCGCAGCCACCGCGTCACGCTCGACACCGACGCGCCGGAGATTTTGGCGCGCTGCCTTGCCGACGAGGTGGACGTCGCGGTGCTGGTGCCGAACTGCCCGGTCTGCCACCAGACCACGGCGCTGGTGGCGCGGCATCTCGAAGCAGCCGGCATTCCGACCGTGATCATGGGCTGCGCCAAGGACATCATCGAGCACGCGGCGGTGCCGCGCTTTTTGTTCTCGGATTTCCCGCTCGGCAATTCCGCCGGCAAGCCGCACGACGTGGCCTCGCAGGCGCAGACGCTGGAGCTTGCGCTCAAGCTGCTGGAGACCGCGAGCGGCCCGCAGACGACGATGCAGTCGCCGCTGCGCTGGAGCGAGGACGCCTCCTGGAAGCTCGACTACAACAACGTCGCCCAGCTTTCGCCGGAGGAGCTGGCGCGCCGCCGCGCCGAATTCGACAAGCAGAAGGAGATCGCGCGCGGCAACCGCGCCGCCTAAAGCGCGATGAGATTCGGTTGGATCGTCATCGCACTTTAGATTGTCTTTGCGCATGATCTTTCCGGAAAACCGCTTCGCACTTTTCCGGATCATGCCTGACGTCGTCCGATAACAATAAGATGGGAGAGCGACGTGACGCGACCGTTCGAGGGCGTGAAGATCCTGGATTTCACGCAAGTGCTGGCCGGCCCCTATGCCAGCTACCAGCTCGCGCTGCTCGGCGCCGACATCATCAAGGTCGAGCGGCGCGAGGGCGAGGACATGCGCCGCACGCCACTCTCCCGGGAATGGGCCGAGCGCGGGCTGGCGCCGGCGTTCCAGGCCGTCAACGGCAACAAGCGCAGCCTGACGCTCGATCTGCAGAAGCCGGAGGCGATCGCGATCGTGAAGAAGCTCGCCGCGAGCGTCGACGTCGTCATGGAGAATTTCCGCCCCGGCGTGATGGACAAGCTCGGCATCGGCTATGAAGCGCTGTCAGCCGTCAATCCCAAACTGATCTATTGCGCGGTGTCGGGCTTCGGCCAGACCGGCCCGGATCGGCTGCGGCCCGGCTATGACGGCAAGATGCAGGCGCTCTCGGGCATCATGGCGATATCAGGCCATCCCGAGACCGGGCCGACCCGCGCGGGCTTTGCGGTCTGCGACGTGCTGTCGGGCGCCACGGCTGCGTTTGGCGTCTCGAGCGCGCTGTACCAGCGCGACCGCACCGGCAAGGGGCAGCTGATCGACGTCTCCATGCTGGAGGCGACGCTGGCGTTCCTGTCGGGCCAGATCGCGGACTGGTCGGTCGCCGGCCATCGCCAGACACTCTCCGGCAACCAGGCGGTGAGCCGCAGGACCACGGCCAACCTGTTCAAGTGCGGCGACGGCCACATCCTGCTCGCCGTCAACAACGAGAAGCAGTATCGCGCGCTGATGGCTGCGCTCGGCCGCGAGGACACGCTGTCTGATCCGCGCTTCGCCGATTGGTTTGCGCGCAACGAGAACGAAGCGGCGCTGCGCGCCATCATCGAGACGGCGCTGGCGGCAAAGCCGGCGCGCGAATGGGAGAGCATTCTGGAGGACGCCGGCGCGCCCTGCGCCAGCATCTGGAAGGTCGAGGACGTGATCGACCATCCGCAAATCAAGGCGCGCGGCGCGATCCAGGAGCTGGACACGCCCTACGGCCGGCTGCGCTTTGCCGGCAGCGGCTTCAAGCTCGCCCACGGCGGCGGCCGGCTGGACCGGATGGCGCCGGAGCTCGGCGCGGATACGGACGCGGTGCTGGGCGAGCTCGGATTCGCTGCGGCGGAGATCGCGGCGTTGAGGGCGAAGGAGGTCGTTTAAGACTCCGCTCTCGTAAGGTGGGCAAAGCGAAGCGTGCCCACCATTCCGCCCCCGAAAAAAGCGAAGATGGTGGGCACGGCGCTTCGCGCCTTTGCCCACCCTGTACCCTTCTGGCGTTCGGAGGCCAGTCAGTTGGTGTAGGCTGGTCGGCCGGGCCGATCCGCCGGGAGCCGCCTTGCCCACCTGTGCCTTGAGCACCGACGTAGGACCCGCGCCCCAGCCGCTGTCCAGGATGCCATCGGCACCGGCGTAGCCGGCGCGAAGCGTCCTGGACTGCGGTGAGCACCGCGCTACCCTGGTTCACCAAGGCACGAAAGCTCTTGACCAAGGCTAGGAGGTCCTACGGCATCATCAAAGCCGCTACTCCGCCGGCTTTTCGTCTTGGCGAATTGCCCGCTCGACCTGCAAGGTGCGCTTGGCGCGACGCTCGGCGATGCGATCGATCATCTGGCTGATCACGCTGCGCGGCTTCTGCGGTGCCGCCGCAGTCGGGGCCCGGCGCGCCGGCGGGGAAATCTTCTCAAACGAGAATGCTGGCATCGTGTGTCCCCTCGCCGTTGAGATGAACCACCTGCTCGAATATCGCTGTCATCCGGACGAAGCGCGGCTGCCGCATCCTTTACTCCACTCAATTCAAGTGGAACCATTCAAGCACAGTCCATGCCAGATGCGACGCAAATTGCGTCCAGATTGCGGACTCGTCCCCATGATCCTAAAGTGATCCACCATGTTCGAAGCACACTTCCAGACATTCGAGGAGCCGGAGGCTGGCGTCGCATTGACGGCACGGCTGGCCGCGTTTCGCGAAGAACTCGCCCGTCGCAAGCTCGCCGGCTTCGTCGTTCCGCGCGCCGATCAGCAGCAGAACGAATATGTGCCGCCGTCGGAAGAACGGCTGGCCTGGCTGACCGGCTTCACGGGCTCGGCGGGATTCGCGGTGGTTCTGGCGCAGGAGGCCGCATTGTTCGTCGACGGCCGCTATACGCTTCAGGCCGCCAAGCAGGTCGATGCAAAGGCCTGGGTGGTGGAATCGCTGATCGACCCGCCGCCGGAGAGCTGGGTGTCGGCGCATCTGAAAGCCGGTGACCGCCTCGGATTCGATCCATGGCTGCACACTTTTGCGGCAGCCGAGCGCCTGTCCGCCGCCTGCGCCAAGGCCGGCGCCGAGCTGGTTGCCGTCGACAGCAATCCGATCGACGCGATCTGGCAGGACCGTCCGCAGCCGCCGCTCGCCCCCGTCGCGGTGCACGGGCTCCAGCATGCCGGCGTCACCGAAGCCGAGAAGCTGGCGCAGATCAGAGGCGAGATCGGCAAGCTCGGCGTCGACGCGCTGGTGCTGTCCGACAGCCACGCAGTCGCCTGGACCTTCAACATCCGCGGCGCCGACGTCGCCCATACGCCGCTGCCGCTGTCCTATGCGCTGGTGCCGAAAGACGGACGTCCCACCATTTTCATCGATCACCGCAAGCTCTCCAATCTGACGCGCGACCATCTCGAGCAGTCCGCCGATGTGCGCGAGCCCGACGCGATGGCGCCGACGCTGATGGCGCTGGCCAAGGGCGGCGGATCGATCGCACTGGACGGTGCCACCGCAGCCGACGCGCTCAGCCGGCTGATCGCGAGCGCCGGCGGCAAGCCGGTGCGCGGCAGCGATCCGATTGCACTGCTCAAGGCGGTCAAGAACGCGACCGAGATCAAGGGGACGCAGACCGCGCATCGGCGCGACGCGCTGGCGCTGGCGCGCTTCTTGGCGTGGATCGACCGCGAGGCACCAAGCGGCAAGCTGACCGAGATCGACGCGGTCGAGGCGTTGGAGACGTTTCGCCGCGACACCGGCGCGCTGAAGGACGTCTCGTTTCCGACCATCTCCGGCACCGGCCCCAACGGCGCCATCGTGCACTACCGTGTCACGCGCAAGAGCAACCGGCGCATCGCGCCCGGCGACCTCCTGCTGATCGATTCCGGCGCGCAGTACGAAGACGGCACCACCGACGTCACCCGGACCATGGCCGTGGGCGAGCCGACCGCCGAGATGCGCGACCGCTTCACGCGCGTGCTGCGCGGCCATATCGCGATCGCGCGCGCGGTCTTCCCCGACGGCACCACCGGCGCGCAGCTCGACACGCTGGCACGGCAATATCTCTGGGCCGCCGGCGTCGATTTCGAGCACGGCACCGGCCACGGCGTCGGCAGCTATCTCTCGGTGCACGAAGGGCCGGCGCGGATTTCGAAGCTCGGCACCACGCCGCTGAAGCGCGGCATGATCCTCTCCAACGAGCCCGGCTATTACAAGACCGACGGTTTCGGCATCCGCATCGAGAACCTCGAGCTGGTGGTCGAAGCCAGCATCGAGGGCGCCGAGAAGCCGATGAACGCGTTCGAGACGCTGACGCTCGCACCGATCGACCGCCGGCTGATCGATGCCGCGATGCTGAGCAAGGATGAGCTCGACTGGCTCAACGCCTACCACGCGCGCGTGCGATCCGAGGTCGGGCCGGCGCTCGACGAGGCGACCCGGGCCTGGCTCGATCGGGCGACGGCGGAGCTGAAGGCGTAGGGCCTCACTGCCGCAGCGCATGGCGCCACGCCCCCTGCGCAAAGCTCTTCCCCAACACAACTGCCATGCTCCGCGAAAGCGGGGCATCCAGTATTCCAGAGGCAGCAAACTTAGATTGAGACGCCGCGGCGTACTGGATTCCCCGCCTGCGCGGGGAATGACAGCAGAGGCTGACGCCAACATCGTGCTTCCATCATCACCCTCCCGAAATCCGTATAGCCGCATTCCGAAACGCCGATATCCGTCTTGCGCCGGCGCGCTACAGTCGATTCGAACGCAGAAGATGGACACGCATGCACGGCATCATCAGCAAGCCGCCGGAAGGGACGCGCAACCTCGCGACCTCGCGCGGGGTGCTGCTGCTGCTGGTCGTGATGACCGGGATCGCGCCGATCTCGCTCTACATCCTTGTTCCGGCGCTGCCGGTGCTGGCGACGAATTTCGACAGCGACATCTCGATCGCGCAGATGACGGTGTCGCTCTACATGGTCGGCATCGCGTTGTCGCAGCTGATCATGGGCCCGCTGTCCGACCGGTTCGGACGGCGCCCGGTGCTGCTCGGAGGGTTGGCGCTGATGGTGGCGGCCAGCATCGCCTGCATCTTCGCCGAAACCCTGCCGCAGCTGATCGCGGCCCGCTTCTTTCAAGCCCTGGGCGGCGCCGCCGGCATGGTGGTGAGCCGCGCCATCATCCGCGACATCTACGAGCGCGACCGCGTCGCCTCGATGATCAGCCTGGTGGTCGCGGCGCTGATGATCGGACAGATGGTTTCTCCGCTCACCGGCGGCCTGATCGAGACGGCGTTCGGCTGGCGCGCGATCTTCTACGCCATCACCATCGCTGCAATCATCGTCGCCGTCGGCATCGCGGTGGCGCTGCCGGAAACGCGTCGCAGCCGCACCGCCGGCGGCGGCTTCCGCGGCGACGTCGCCGTCCTGATCAAGAGCCGCGCCTTCGTCGGCTATGTGATGTGCCAGGTGCTGGCCTCGCAGATCATCTTCACCTTCGCGGGCGGCGGCCCGTACATCGTGGTGACGCAGATGGGCCGGACCAGCGCCGAATACGGCGCCTGGTTCGCGACAACGGGATTTGCATTTCTCGTCGGCAACCTGCTCTGCGTGCGCTTTGCGCCCAGGCATTCGCTGGAGAGGCTGATCTGGTTCGGGCTCGCGCTCCAGATCTGCGGAAGCCTGCTGAACCTGCTGTGGAGCTTCACGGGGTGGAACGAGGCCCCAAGCTGGCTGTTCGGCACGCAGATGATCGTCATGGTCGGCAATGCCTTCGTGATGGCGAATTCCGCTGCCGGCGCGATCAGCATCCGTCCCGAAGCCGCCGGTGCCGCCTCGGGCGCCATGGGCTTTCTGCAACAGGGCATCGGCGCGCTGATGTCGCAATTCGGCGCCTATCTCGGCGGCCATTCCTCGACCACGTTGCCGCTCACCTCCGCGGTTCTCGCGGTCTCGCTGCTCTGCGCCTGCATGATGATTTTCGTCGTTCCCCGCCGTGAGCTCGTGGTGAGCGAGAAGCTGATCGAGCAGGCGGAGGAGGAAGAGAGCGGGATGATGTGAGGGGGCGGCACGCGGGTGAGCAACGGCTGCTGCTTTGCTCTTGGTGTCATCCCCCGCGAAGGCGGGGGATCCAGTACACCGCGGCTTCTCCGCATCCTCGTCCTGTCTCTGGAATACTGGATTCCCCGCCTTCGCGGGGAATGACGGCGGAACGTGACGCGCTGGCGCGCCTCCTCACTCGATCAGCTTCAGCCACTCGTCCTCGGTCAGCACCTTGACGCCGTGCTTGTTGGCCTCCGCCAGCTTCGAGCCCGCACCGGGACCGGCGACGACCAGATCGGTCTTCTTCGACACCGAGCCCGAGACCTTCGCCCCCAAGCGCTCTGCCGTGGCCTTGGCCTCGTCGCGCGTCATCTTCTCCAGCGATCCGGTGAACACCACCGTCTTGCCGGCGACGGCCGAATTGCTCTTCGGCTTCTCGGCGTCGACGATCTCGACCTCCTTGGTCAGCCGCTCGACGATGCCGCGATTGTGGCTCTCGCCGAAATAATCGGCGATGCTCTTGATCACGGTGTCACCGATCTGGTCGAGCGCGTCCATGTCCGCGATCGCCTCCTCGTCGCCCTTGGCGACCTTGAGGCAGGCATCGTGGAAGGCATCCCAGGAGCCGTAGCCGCGCGCCAGCGCCAGCGCCGTGGTCTCGCCGACATGGCGCATGCCGAGCGCATAGACGAAGCGCTCCAACGCGATCCTGCGCCGGCTCTCGATGGCGCCGAACAGATTGCGCACCGAGGTCTCGCCATAGCCCTCGATCTCCTCGAGCTTGAGCTTGGAATTGCGCTTCTCCAGCGTGAAGATGTCGGTGGGCTCCTTGACCCATCCCTCGTCGAAGAAATACTGGAGCTGCTTCTCGCCGAGACCGTCGATGTCGAAGGCGCGGCGCGAGACGAACAGCTTGAGGTGCTCGATCTTCTGATAGGGGCAGGCGAACTCGCCAGTGCAGCGGGCGCGCGAGCCCTCCTCGCCCGCCGCCGTCTCCTCGCGCACCACGTCGGTGTGGAGCGGACATGGGCACTTCTTCGGGAAGTGGAATTCCCGGGCAGACTTCGGCCGCTTGTCGAGCACGACGTCGACCACCTGCGGGATGACGTCGCCGGCGCGCTGGATCACGACGGTGTCGCCGATCCTGATGTCGCGCCCCTCGCGCAGCACCTCGCCCTTGTTGCCGATGCCCTTGATGTAGTCCTCGTTGTGCAGCGTGACGTTCTGCACGATCACGCCGCCGACACCGACCGGCTCGAGCTTGCCGACCGGCGTGAACGAGCCGGTGCGTCCGACCTGGATCTCGATGTCGCGCAGCACCGTCATGGCGCGCTCGGCCGGGAATTTGTGCGCGATGCCCCAGCGCGGCGTGCGCGAAACGAAGCCGAGCCGCTCCTGCCAGTCGATGCGGTCGACCTTGTAGACGACGCCGTCGATGTCATAGTCGAGCCTTGCGCGCTGCTCCTCGATCGCATGATGGAAGGCGAGCAGTCCCTCGATGGAATGGCATAGCTTGGTGAGCGGGTTGGTCTTGAAGCCGCAGCGCTCGAACCAGCCGATCATGCCGCTCTGCGTTTCCTCCGGCATAGCGCTCATCTCGCCCCAGGCATAGGCGAAGAAGCCGAGGGGGCGCGAGGCGGTGATGGTCGGATCCTTCTGCCGGAGCGAGCCCGCGGCCGAGTTGCGCGGATTGGCGAAGATGATGCCGCCTTCGGCCTTCTGCCGTTCGTTGAGCGCGAGGAACGCCTTCTTGGTCATGTAGACCTCGCCGCGCACCTCGCAGATCTCCGGGACGTTGCGGCCTTTCAGCTTCTGCGGCACGTCTTCGAGCGTGCGGATGTTGGCGGTGACGTCCTCGCCCACCGCGCCATCGCCACGCGTCGCCGCAGTGACGAGCTCGCCGCCTTCGTAGCGTAGCGACATCGAGAGGCCGTCGATCTTCGGCTCGGCGGAGAAATCGACCTTGCCGTCGTCGAGCTTGAGGAAGCGAACGATGCGGCCGACGAAGTCGCGCACGTCCTCTTCGGCAAAGGCATTGTCGAGCGACAGCATCGGAACGGAATGCCGCACCTTCCTGAAGCGCCCCGACGGCGCGGCGCCGACCTTCTGCGAGGGCGAATCCGCGCTGACGAGCTCCGGGAAACGCTTCTCGATGGCGTTGAGGCGCTGGCGCAACGCATCGTATTCGGCATCGGTGACGGTGGGCGCGTCCTCTTGATAATAGCGCTCGTTGTGCCCCTCGATCTCGAGCGACAACCGCATATGCTCGACCTTGGCCTGGGCCTTGGTGAGATCGGCGACGTCGCGAAGCGGTTTCGATTTTGCTGCTCTGGCCATGGGTGCTTGGATACGACGGAGCGGGCGGGAGGGTAAAGTCGGAAGAGCTCTCGCGCCCCGGACGCAGCGCAGCGCTTCTTCAGCGGTGCGCTGCAGAGGCGGGGCCCACGGGGCGGCATTCTGGTCCCGGCTCGCGCTACGCGCGTCCGGGACACGAAGCCTAACTCGCCGCCTTCAGCAACCGCTCCGCAGCCGCCCTCGCCTCCGCTGTGATCTCGGCGCCGGCCAGCATGCGGGCGATTTCCTCGCGGCGGTGGTCGGCGGCGAGCGCATTGACGCGGGTGGCGACGCGCTTGCCCTTGTCGAGGGCGTCCTTGGAGATCAGCAGATGCTGGTCGGCGCGGGCGGCGACCTGCGGGGCATGGGTCACGGCCATCACCTGGACCTTGCCGGCAAGGCGCGCGAGGCGCCCGCCGATGGCGTCGGCGACCGCACCGCCGACGCCGGTGTCGATCTCGTCGAACACCAGCGTCGGCGCCGAACCGCGGTCCGACAGCACGACCTTGAGCGCGAGCAGGAAGCGCGACAGCTCGCCGCCCGAGGCGACCTTCATCAGCGGCCCCGGCTTGGTGCCCGGATTGGTCTGCACCCAGAACTCGACACGGTCGAAGCCTTGCGGCCCCGGCGCGGCCTCGTCGGTCTCGACCTGGGTCATGAACCTGGCGCGCTCGAGCTTGAGCGGCGCGAGCTCGGCGTTGACGGCCTTGTTGAGCTTCTCGGCCGATTTCTGCCGCGCCGCCGACAGCTTCTTGGCGGCGGCGGCATAGCGGCCATCCGCCTCGATCGCGGCTTGCTCCAGCTTCTTCAATTGCGAGGCGCCGGCGTCGATCAGCACGACGTCGGCGGCATATTTGGCGGCGAGCGCGGCGAGCCCGTCGACCGGCGTCGAATATTTGCGCGAGGCGGCGCGCAACGCGAACAGCCGTTCCTCGATACGCTCGAGCTCGGCCGGATCGAAATCGGTTGCGGCCAAGGCGGCTTGGAGATGCTGGTCGGCCTCCTCCAGCGCGTTGATGGCGGCGTCGATCGCCTTCACGGCCGGCTCGACCAGGGCCGGCGAATTGACGCCGCGGCGCTCCAGCCGGCGTACCGCGGCCGAGAGGGCGGCGACCGGCGAATGATTGCCGCCGACCGCCTCCTGCGCCTCGCGCAGGTCGGAAGCGATCTTCTCGCCCTGCATCATGGTGCTCCGGCGATGGGCAAGCGAGGTCTCCTCGCCGTCCTTGGGCGCGAGCTGTTTCAGCTCGGCGGAGGCGTGGCGCAGATAATCGGCCTCGCGCGCGGCGCGCTCCATGCCGGCGCGATGCTCCTCCAGCGCGGTGGTGGCGGTCCGGCGTGCGTCCCAGAGCGCTTCGACCGCGGCGACGTCCTTCTCCAGGCCGGCGAAGGCGTCGAGCAGGCGGCGATGGGTGGCGGCGTCCACCAGGGCGCGCTCGTCGTGCTGGCCGTGAATCTCGACCAGGGCGGCGCCGACCGCCTTCAGCGTCTGCACGCTGATCGACTGGTCGTTGATGAAGGCGCGGGTGCGGCCGTCGGCGAGCTGCACACGGCGCAGGATCATCTCGCAGGATTCTTCAACGCTGGTGTCGTCGAGGCCGTTCTCGGCGAGGATCTTCGCCGCAGGGTGATTCTTGGGGACGTCGAACACGGCGGTGACCTGCCCCTGCTCCGCGCCGTGGCGCACGAGGCCGGCGTCGCCGCGGCCGCCGAGCGCCAGCGCAAAGGCATCGAGCAGGATGGATTTGCCCGCACCGGTCTCGCCGGTCAAAACCGCAAGGCCCGTTGCGAATTCGATATCGAGCCGTTCGATCAGGACGATGTCGCGGATCGATAGACGCGCCAGCATGGAACCAAATTTCCTAGCCGAGGCCCATCTTCTTGAAGGTCTTGCTGATCCAGGACCCCTGATTCTCGCTCGGCTCGAGACCGCCGGATTTTACAAGATTATAGGCGTCCTTGTACCAGCGGCTGTCAGGAAAATTGTGGCCAAGCACGGCCGCCGCGGTCTGCGCCTCGCCGACGATGCCGATCGCCATATAGGCTTCGGTCAGCCGGTACAGCGCCTCCTCGACATGGCGGGTGGTCTGGTACTGGGTGACGACGGTCTTGTAACGGTTGATCGCCGCCGTGTAGTCGCGCTTCTGCGCATAGTAGCGGCCGACGTTCATTTCCTTGCCGGCGAGCTGATCGCGCGCACCTTCGATCTTGGCCTTGGCGGACGTCGCGTATTCCGAGTTCGGATATTTGCGCACCACCTCTTCCAGCGCCGCGATCGCCTTCTCGGTACGGGTCTGGTCGCGGCTGATGTCCGGGATCTGGTCGTAATGGGAGGCCGCGATCAGATATTGCGCATAGGCCGCATCCGGGCTGCCGGGATGCAGCGTGACGTAGCGGGTGGCCGCGCCGATGCAGCCGTCATAGTCGCCGCCCTGATAGGACGCATAAGCGGACATCAGCAGCGATTTGCGGGCCCAGTCGGAATAAGGATGCTGGCGGTCGACCTCTTCGAACTTCTTGTTCGCCGCCTTCATGTCCTTCTTCTCGTTCATGAGGTACAGGCCCTCATTGTAGATCTTGTCGGCGGGCTCCTCGACGAAGGTGTCATCCTTGGCGGTGAACTTGTCCCAGAGCGAGCCGGTGCCGCAGCCGGCCAGCGGCAGCGCGAGCAGGATGAAGGTGACGGCCTGAAGCAGCCCACGAGCTCGCAAGGAGATCGAGAAATATCCGCGCGTCATACGCTGTGCCGACATGAGTTTAAGCCCTGACGCCCTGTGATGCGGTGCCCGCCAGCCCATGACCCCGTCACGGGCGCGAAATGGTGCCGTGGTGCCTGTCATGCGACCACGCCGATGGATCCGAAAAGCGATCTTTAACCAACCGGATAGGCAGGCAATTCGCCCGGATTAAGGCGAACTTGCCGCAATGCTAGCCGATCATGGTTACCAGGAGTTTCCCGGGGGGGTGCGCCGCGGCCGGAGGCCCGCGGAACTGCTCTGTTCAGGACACGTCCGGCCCGTAGGCCGCCGCAACCCGGCCACCGACGATCCCGCGGCCGACTTCGCCCACGGGACGCGTGGTGCGGCGGATCGCCTCGCCCTCGACCACCCGCCAGGCGGTCCGGTCGGCCAGCAACGCAGTCAGGACGGCGTGGTTGAGCTTGTGGCCGCCACGCACCGAGCGGTAGGCACCCAACAGCGGCAGGCCGGCCAGCGAGAGATCGCCGATCACGTCCAGCACCTTGTGACGGGCGCATTCATCGGCGTAGCGCAGACCCTCGGTGTTGAGCAGCCGCTCGTCGTCGAACACGACGGTGTTGTCGAAGGAAGCGCCGAGGGCATAACCCGCGCTCCAGAGCCGCGCGACATCGGACATCAGACCAAAGGTCCGGGCCCGGCCGACTTCGCGGCGGAAACGTTCCGGGTTGAGGTCGAAAGTATAAGCCTGCTGGCCGATGACGGGATTGGTGAAGTCGATCTCGACCTCGACACAGAACCCGTTGGCGTAGGGCCTGATTTCGCCGAAGGAATCGCCGATCTTGACCGAGATCGGCTTCAAGACCTGAATGAAGCGGCGCTGCGCCGGCTGGGTCACGATGCCGGCCTGGTCGATCGCCGCAATGAAGGCCGCGGCGCTGCCGTCCATGATCGGCACTTCCGGACCATCGATTTCGATGGTGGCGTTGTCGACACCCATGCCCCGCAGTGCAGCAAGAACATGCTCGGCGGTGGACACCAGCGGACCGCTGCGATCGCCGAGGACGGTGGCGAAGTCGGTCGCGATCACCTGATCGGCCGTCGCCTGAACTTCGCGATCACTTCCCTCGAGGCCTGTCCGGATAAAAACAAAACCCGCGTCGACAGGCGCGGGCCCAAGCGTGAGAGTGACGGGAAGACCGGAATGAACGCCCACGCCTGCCACGGAGGCTTGCGCACCAAGCGTTGTTTGCCGGCTAAATTTCATCAGGAACCCGCCCCACTACGACCCATTGCGACTTATACGAGACCAACTTGCCCGGCCAGTGCCGGCGCCGCGAATCCGTATCCCCAAGTCACGGCAAACCATAATCACTGCCCTAAACAGCGCCAACTCACGGTTTTTTACCGATTGTTACCCCAAACCCGCCGTATTCGCGCCAAGGCTTAACCAAATTGCGCCGAGCTTTTGGGCCGCTGCCGGCAATTCTACCGAACACCCAAACGCGTAATTAATCATTTAAAATCAGCTGCTTGATTGCACAATCCGGACATGCACGGGAGCAAAGGAAAGGTCCCGGCAAGCTGGTTGCCGGGACCTGTTTTCGTCCGTCTTATTGTAACAATCCTCAGGTCGCCTGCCGCCGCAGGAAGGCCGGGATATCAAGATGGTCGTCGCCCTGTGGCGCCGGCGCAACAGGGGCGGGTCGACCATGCATGTCCAAGCCCTGCGGGGCCGGGCGGCGAGCGTACTCGGATACCGGTTCGTTCGATGCGATCTGCTGGGCCACGGTCTTCTGCGGCCGGCGCTCGGGCAGCGGCGGCATCGCGGGGCCGGTGGTGCGGGCCGCGACCGGCGCCTCGCTTTCCTCGTCGCGACGGCCGAGGCCGACATTGGCGAGGCGCTGCAGCAACGACAGGCGGCTCTTCTGCGGCGCCTCCTCCTCGACCTCACCGCGCGCCTGGCGAAGCTCGGCCTGGGCCGGCATCGGCAGCTCGTCGATGCGCGGCATCCTGGGCGTACGGACCGGGCGTTCGGCCTGAGGCGGGATGAAGGTTTCGGGCGTCATCGGCTCCTGCATCACGGCCGGAGCCTGCTCGGGCTCCGGAAACAGGGTTGGCTTCTGCGCGATCGGACGCACGGTGACGTCGCCGTAGGTCTGCATCGGCGCCGGGGCCTGCGGAACATCGGCAACGGCAGCCGCGATGGCGGCGAGCGCGGCGCGCTCGACGTTCGGACGAGGCGCCATCGGCGCGGCAGCAACCGGAGCCTGGCTTGCGGCCGGGATCTGCGCTTCCAGCTTCTGGGCGCGCTCGGCCATGCGCTGGTTGTCGGCGCGGAGCCGCGCGGTCAGGTCGGCGAGACGGCTCTCGGCGGCCGCGGCCGGAGCGGCGGGCGCCTGCTGCGCCTGCGGGGCCGGGTTTGCGACGGGGGCGGAAGTGGCCTGGCTGTTGCGGGCGATCGCGGCCTGCTCGATGCCGGTGGCGACGACCGAGACGCGGATCAGGCCGTCGAGCGCTTCGTCGAAGGTCGCGCCGACGATGATGTTGGCGTCCTGGTCGACTTCCTCGCGGATGCGGGTCGCGGCTTCGTCGACCTCGAACAGAGTGAGGTCCTTGCCGCCCGTGATCGAGATCAGGAGGCCCTTGGCGCCCTTCATCGAGCTATCGTCGATCAGCGGGTTGGCGATCGCCGCTTCCGCGGCGGTCAGCGCGCGCTTGTCGCCGGAGGCTTCGCCGGTGCCCATCATCGCCTTGCCCATTTCGCGCATGACGGCGCGGACGTCGGCGAAGTCGAGATTGATCAGGCCTTCCTTGACCATCAGGTCGGTGATGCAGGCGACGCCCGAATAAAGCACCTGGTCGGCCATCGCGAAGGCGTCGGCGAAGGTGGTCTTCTCGTTGGCGACCCGGAACAGGTTCTGGTTCGGAATGATCAGCAGCGTGTCCACGACCTTGTGCAGCTCGGCGATGCCGGCTTCGGCGGTGCGCATGCGGCGGCCGCCCTCGAAGTGGAACGGCTTGGTCACGACGCCGACGGTGAGGATGCCCATGTCGCGCGCGGTCTTGGCGATCACGGGAGCTGCACCGGTGCCGGTGCCGCCGCCCATGCCGGCGGTGACGAACACCATGTTGGCGCCCGAGAGATGGTCGCGCAGTTCGTCGATCACCTCTTCCGCCGCCGCGGCGCCGACGTTCGGCTGCGAGCCGGCGCCCAACCCTTGCGTGACCGCGGTGCCCATCTGCACGATGCGCTGCGCCTTCGACATCGTCAGCGCCTGCGCGTCGGTGTTGGCGACCACGAAGTCGACGCCCTGAAGGCCGGCCGTGATCATGTTGTTGACGGCGTTGCCACCGGCGCCGCCGACGCCGAACACGGTGATCCGGGGCTTCAGTTCGTGAATATCAGGAACATTGATGCTGATGGTCATGGTTGCCTCTCGATCACGCGCGCGTGGGTTCGCCCCGGCCGGCGGCCGCGGGTGTTGGTGAAAGTCGGGAATTGCGGAAATGAATCATCAGAAGCCCTCGCGTAGCCATCGTCCGACCTTTCCGAAATAACCGCCGGTCCCTGTCTTGACCTGGTGCCGCGTATGCCGCGGTTCGACATGTTCGAGGTGAACATATTGCGGGTAGACGAGGAGTCCGGCCGGCACCGCGAACGCGGCGTTCTTCGCCTCGTTGGGCAGCCGGCCGAAGCCGAGCGGACGTCCGACCCGCACGGGCCGGCCGAGAATCTGGGTACCGAGCTCGACCAGGCCGGTGAGCTGCGAGGCTCCGCCCGAGAGCACGACGCGGCCGTTGGGCTCTGAGGCGAAGGGCGAATCCTTCAGCTTGTCCCGAACCATTTCGAAGACTTCCTCGGCACGGTGCTTGACGATGTTGGCGATGGTGGCGCGGGAGACGATCTGCGGCAGATCCTGCTCGTCACCGGCTGTCGGCACAGACATCAGCTCACGCGAGTCCGATCCGCCGGTGATGACGGTGCCGTATAACGTCTTGATTCGCTCGGCGTCGGCAATGGTCGCGGAGAGTCCGCGCGCGAGATCCATCGTGATGTGTTGCCCGCCGACCGCAAAACCCGCCGCATGCACGAAACGGCCGCCTGAATAAACGGCAATCGTGGTGGTGCCGGCGCCCATCTCGACGACGGCAGCACCGAGATCGGCCTCGTCGTCGGTCAGCACCGACAGGCCGGCCACATAAGGGCTCGCCGCCATGGCTTCGACATTGATGTGGCAGCGTTCGACCGCCAGCATCAGGTTCCGCGCCACGGTGGCGTCGCAGGTGACGACGTTCATGTCGACGCCGAACTGATGGGCAACCATGCCGCGAGGGTCGCGGATGCCCTTGACGCCATCGAGCGTGTAGCCGACCGGCAGCGCGTGCAGCACGGTGCGGCCGTCGCCGGTGGCGTGACGCATGCCGGTGGAGGTGACGCGGCTGACGTCGGCCTGCGTCACCGCACCACCCCGGATGTCGGCGGCGGCTTCGACCAGCTGGCCGGACAGCCGGCCGCCGGAGACCGAGAGCAGCACGGACTCGACCCGCACCTTGGCCATCTTCTCCGCAAGCGCGACGGCCTGGCGCACCGCCTGCTCGCATTCGCCGAGATCGATCACCGCGCCGGCCTTCATGCCGCGCGACTGGATCTGGCTGTATCCGATCAATTCCACCGCATGGGTGCGGCCGCGCAGCGCTTCGCTCGGCGGCGACGGCTTCAGCCGCGCGATCATGCAAGCGATCTTGCTGGTGCCGATGTCGAGGCAGGCGACGAGGCCGCCCCGCTTGTGCGGCATCGGGCGCGTCTTCGGCGTCTGGGTGCGATCGAGACCGGTCATGCGGAATCCCCGGCCTTCTTTTTCTTCTTGTCCTTGAACAGATCCTCGCGCGCCTTGGCGGCGTCCTCGGACAGCTGCACCACCAGCCGATCGGGCAGGCGCATGTCGACGGCGACGATGTCGCGGGAGAACAGCCTATCCTCCTTGTCGAGCCTGGACAGCATCGCGAGCGCGTTGCCGACGTCCTGCTCGGGCAGACGGATGTCGAGGCCGTCCTTCAGCCTCAGATTCCAGCGCCGCTCGCCGACGTAGATCGCGGCTTTCGTCACCGCATTGACCTGCGGATAGCGCGCCAGCAGCGCCAGGAAATCGCGCGCCTGGGTCTCGGCGCCCTTGCCGACCACGAGCGGCAGCGTCAGGAAGCGGCGCGAGACGTAGGGCTCGAGCACGGCGCCGTCATCGGCAATGACCGAGAGCCGGCCGGCCTCCTGCCACAGCGCGAACGCCTTGCGCTCGGTGAGCTCGATCATGAGCTGACCCGGATAGAGCTTCAGCACGGTCGCATCCGCGATCCAGGGATTGGCCTTGAGCTTGTCGCGCACCGCGTCGGCGTCGAGAAACAGCAGCGAGGAGCGGCCGCTGACGCCGCCGATCGCCAGGATCTCGTCCTGGGTCAGCTGCTTACGGCCGTTGATCACGACGGAGGTGATGCGGAATCCGGCGGAATTGGCCAGCGCGTTGCGGGCGTCGCTGACCGCGGTGATGAAATCCTGGAGATGGCCGCCCTTGACGATGCCGAAGCCGCAGCTGCCGATCAGCAGCAGCACGGTCATGCTGATTCCGACCCGGCGCGGCAAATAGCGCTCGACCAGCGCGACCACGCGCGGCGGCGGCTCTCGCTCGACGACGGCCTTGGCCCTGGCCTTGATCTTGTCCTTGGCGGCGGCGCGCGCCGCCTCAAGTCTTTCCTGGCGCTTGTCCTGCACCCACTCGCGCAGAAGCACGACCGCTCCGACAGCGGCCGCCTTCAGGTCGGCTTGGGGCCTCAGCGATCTGAAAAGAGACCGGGTGAGGCTTCCTGCTCCATCCATTGCACGAGCTCGTCAACAGTTTGCCCGCGACATCGCGCGGATCCTGGCGAACATGACGTCCTGGACGTGCCGGGCCGGGTGCTGGTCTTCAGCAGAAGAAAACCTCTCCCCTTCAAAGCGTTCGCTGGAGGTGACATCACCCGCGACAGCTCACGCGCCGGCAGCCAAAGCGCCATATGCGCCGCCAGCGTTAACCTTCGGACGTCCTGGTAAACAAAAGGTAAAATTCGTTAACGTCCCGCGCATTTTGCCCCGTTATGTGAGGCATTTATGCCGCGATGTCCGGCATTTTACCGGTTTTGGACGCCAAACCGGCCCGTTTCGTCGATCCGGCCGTTAACCAGTCCTAATTATTTCCGCACGCCCCGCTGCGCGAGCTCCACCAGGTCGCGCAGAAAGTCGACGAATGCGATGCCCTCGGCTTTCAGCGCCTTGGGGTAGAGCGAGGACTTGGTCAGCCCGGGCAGCGTGTTGGTCTCGAGATAGACGAGGCCCTTGTCCGAGACGATGAAATCCGACCGGGAATAGCCGGTGCATGACATCGCGCGGTGCGCCAGCATCGCCTGCGCCTTCAGCGCGGCGGTGATCTCGGGCGCGAAACGGCCGGGGCAGATCTCCTGGGTCGATTTCAGGAGATATTTCGCGGCGTAGTCGAAACTGCCCTCGCCCGGAATGATCTCGATCGGCGGCAGCGCGATGATCGAGCCATCGGTGCGCTCCAGCACACCGCAGGTCGCCTCGACGCCGGCGATGTAGGGCTCGATGACATACTCTTCGTGCTTGGCCGCGTTACGGACGGCGACGAGATCCTGCTTGGCGTTGACGAAGATCAGGCCGTAGCTCGAGCCGTCGCGCGCCGGCTTTGCGATCAGCCTGCCGTATTCGGCAAGAGCCTCGTCGATGTTGTCGAGCGCAACGTTTGCCGGCGGCGTCACGCCGCCGAGGGCGGCAAACCGCTTGGCCGCGACCTTGTCGAAAGCAAGATGCGAGGAGGCCGAGCCCGAGCCGGTGAAGGGCACGCCGCGCGCCTCGCACATCACCTGCAATTCGCCGTTCTCGGCACGCCCGCCGTGCAGACCGAGCACCAGTACGCGCCCCTCGGCCTTGGCCTGGTCGAGTGCCTGCTCCAAGGGAATGCCACGCGTGCCCGGCTTGAACTCGTCCTCGAAGGGGCGAGCATGTTCGAGCAGCTGCCTGGACTGCACGACATGCACCTTGTCCTCGATGTCCCACCACCAGAGATCAGCCTCGGGCAGCGCCTGATGCAGCGCCTGCGCCGAGGCGACCGAGACCAGACGTTCCCGGTTGGAGCCGCCGAAGAGGATGGTGATGCGCATGGTCATAGCCCGAAATCTCTCCATTCGTCATTCCGGGGCGCGACGAAGTCGCCAGCCCGGAATCCATTTTTCCATCGTCTCTGCGGCCCAATGGATTCCGGGTTCTCGCTTCGCGAGCCCCGGAACGACATTCACGCGGAAATCCCGATCCGCTTGATTTCCCAGTGTAACTCGATCCCGGAATTTGCCTTCACCCGTTCGCGCACGGTCTCGCCCAGCGTCTCGATGTCGTGCGCGGTGGCATCGCCGGTGTTGATCAGGAAATTGCAGTGCATCTCCGAGACCTGTGCGCCACCGACGCGCAAGCCGCGGCAGCCAGCAGCGTCGACCAGCTTCCAGGCGGAATGGCCCGGCGGATTCTTGAAGGTGGAGCCGCCGGTCTTCTCGCGGATCGGCTGCGCGGTTTCGCGATGGTTTTGCACCTCCGCCATGCGCGCGCGGATCGCATCCGCGTCCCTGATCTCACCACGAAAGCGCGCGGAGGTGAAGATGATGGAAGGATCGACGCCGCTGCTCCGGTAGACGAACTTCATGTCGGCATTGGAGAACACGTGCTTGGTGCCGTCGCGCCCGACGCCCCGCGCCTCGATCAGCACGTCCTTGGTCTCGCCGCCGTTGGCGCCCGCATTCATGCGCAGCGCGCCGCCGATCGTGCCGGGAATGCCGAAGTAGAATTCGAGCCCGCCGATATTGGCAGAGGCCGCTACTTCCGCCACCCGCTTGTCGAGCGCGGCCGCGCCGGCGGTGACGACATCGCCGCTCGCGGCGGCCTCGCCGAAGGCGCGCTGCGAAAGGCGAATCACCACGCCCGCGATGCCGCCGTCGCGCACGATGAGGTTGGAGCCGACGCCGACGACGTAAACCGGAATGTCGGCAGCAAGGTGCGCGAGGAAGTAAGCCAGATCGTCCTCGTCCGCCGGCGTGAACAGCACCTGCGCCGGACCGCCGACGCGAAACCAGGTGAGCTCGGCGAGCGACTGGTTGGCGAGCAGTCGGCCGCGCAGCTCCGGCATCGCGGCTTTGAGAGTGGGCGTGATGTCGGGGAAGCTCACCGCCCTACCCCAGCGCCTTCAATTCGCCGGGCAATGCATACGCCCATTGCGTGATGTTGCCGGCGCCAAGGCACACGACGAGATCGCCCGGCTTCGCGAGCCCCTTGACGATGCCCGCGAGCTCTGATGCCGCCGGCAGCGGGATCACCTCGCGATGGCCGTGGGCGCGCAAGCCCGCGACGAAATGATCGCGGTCGATGCCCTCGATCGGCGGTTCGCCGGCGGCATAGACGTCGGCAACGATCACCGCGTCGGCGTCGTTGAAGCAGGTGCAGAATTCCTCGAACAGCGATTGCAGGCGGGTGTAACGATGCGGCTGCACCACGGCGATCACCTTGCCGGTGTAGGAATCGCGCGCCGCTTTCAGCACGGCTGCGATCTCCACGGGGTGATGGCCGTAATCGTCGATGACGGTGACGCCGTTCCACTCGCCGGTCTTGGTGAAGCGGCGCTTGACGCCGCCAAAGCCGGCCATCGCCTTGCGGATCGCCTCGTCCGACACGCCGAGCGCATGCGCGACCGCAATCGCCGCCGTCGCGTTCGAGGCGTTGTGCCGGCCCGGCATCGGCAGCGCGAGGTCGGCGATCTCGTGCAGGGTGCCGGCCTTGCGGTCGCGGATCACGACCTTGAACTTCGAGCCGCCGCCGCCTGCGGTGAGGTCGACCAGCCGCGCATCGGCCTGCGGATTCTCGCCGTAAGTGATGATGCGGCGGTCCTCGATCTTGCCGACGAGGCTCTGCACCACGGGATGATCGATGCACATCACGGCAAAGCCGTAGAACGGCAGGTTCTCGACGAAATGACGGAAGGCGTCCTGCACGGCCTCGAAGGTCTTGAAGTGATCGAGATGCTCGGGGTCGACATTGGTGACGATGGCGACATCGGTCGGCAGCTTCAGGAACGTGCCGTCGCTCTCGTCGGCCTCGACCACCATCCAGTCGCCGGCCCCCAGCCGCGCGTTGGAGCCATAGGCATTGATGATGCCGCCGTTGATCACGGTGGGATCGAGCCCGCCGGCGTCGAGCAGCGTCGCGACCATCGTCGTCGTCGTGGTCTTGCCGTGCGTGCCGGCAATGGCGACGCAGCTCTTCAGCCGCATCAGCTCGGCCAGCATCTCGGCACGGCGCACCACGGGAATGCGACGTTCGCGCGCCGCCATCAGTTCCGGATTGTCGCGCTTGATCGCCGTGGAGACCACGACCACCTCGGCGCCGTCGACATTCTCCGCCTTGTGGCCGACCGAGACCTTCGCGCCCTTCTTGCGCAGCCGGTCGAGATTGTAATTGTCGGAGGCATCCGAGCCCTGCACGGCATAGCCGAGATTGACCAGCACCTCGGCGATCCCGCTCATGCCGATGCCGCCGATCCCGACGAAGTGGATGGGTCCGATCTCGCGCGGCAGTCTCATGTGGTTTCCTTGGGGTCATCGTCCGCGAAGGCGGACGATCCAGTACTCCGCGACGCCAGAGATTCAAATCAACTGCGTCGGATACTGGATGCCCCGCTTTCGCGGGGCATGACAAGTGGCTTTTTGGCCATTCGGGCCGGAACAGGCGTCAGATTCCCGCGACCTTGACCACGAGATCCGCCAACCGCTCGGCCGCATCGAGCCGCCCTGCCCCCTTCGCGGCCGCAGCCATCGCGGTGAGGCGCGCGGGTTCGGCGGCCAGACCGGAGATTTCGGCGGCGAGACGATCGGAGCTGAACTCGGTCTGCGGGATGCGGATCGCGCCATCGACCTTGGCCAGCACGCCGGCATTGGCGAACTGGTCCTGGTCGATCGAACCGGGCAACGGCACCAGGATCGAGGGCCTGCCGATCGCCGCGAGCTCGGCCACCGTGCCGGCGCCGGAGCGCGATACCACGAGATGGTTTGAAGCGAGCCGTGCCGGCAGATCGGTGAAGAACGGCGCGAGCTCGGCCTTGATCTTGAGCTTGTCATAGACCGCGCGCACGCGGCTCATGTCTTCCTCGCGCACCTGTTGGGTGAGGATGAGGCGATTCCATAACGCCGGCTCGAGCCGCTCGATCGCACCGGGCACGATGTCGGCCATGATGCGCGCACCCTGGCTGCCGCCGACGACGAGCAGGCGCAGCGGGCCGTTCACCTCCGGCGCGGCATAAGGCACAGCGGCGGCGGCGAGCACTGCCGGACGCATCGGCGTGCCGACCGTCGTGGTCTTGCCGGAGAGCGCGGGATCGCGGTCGAGCACCCCGGGCAAGGACGTCGCGATGGCGCGGACGTGGGCGGACAGGAACCGGTTGGCGCGGCCGAGTACGGCGTTGGCGTCGTGGATGATGCCGGGCACGCCGGCGAATTTCGCCGCGACCAGCGGCGGCAGCGTCGGATAGCCGCCGAAGCCGACGACGGCAACGGGCTTCAAGCGCTTGATCAGGCGATACGCGGAGAGCGTGCCGGCGGCGAGCGTGAAGCCGGCATAGGCGAGTTGCAGCGGATTGCGGCCGCGCGCGGTCTCGCTTGCCACGACGTCGATCATGTCCTTGCTGAACAGCCCGCTATAGCGCAGCGCGCGCTCGTCGGTGACGAGGCGGACGCGATAGCTGCGCCGGATCAATTCGACGCCGAGCGCCTCGGCCGGAAACAGATGGCCGCCGGTGCCGCCCGCGGCAAGAAGAATCAGGGGGGACGTGTCCATGATGGAGGGGTTTTACAGTGTCTCAGCCGTCATTGCGAGCGCAGCGAAGCAATCCAGAATCCCTCCGCAGAGACAGCCTGGATTGCTTGGTCGCTGCGCTCCTCGCATTGACGAGCTAAGCGTAACTGCGCATCGCCTCGGCGTGGCCGCTGGCCTCGACCTCGGTGCGCGGGCGCAGCCGCGTCAGCGCCAGCATCATGCCGACGCCATAGGCGAGCGACACGATCGAGGAGCCGCCATAGGAGATGAACGGCAGCGTCATGCCCTTGGCCGGGATGAGCTGGAGGTTGACCGACATGTTGATCGCCGCCTGCACGCCGAACAGGATCGCGAGACCCGAGGCGGCGAAGCGCGAGAACATGTCTTCATTGGCATAAGCGCGCGACAGCGTGCGGAGGACGACGAAGGCGAACAGCGCCAGCATGGCCAGGCACAGGATGATGCCGAACTCCTCGGCAGCGACGGCGAATACGAAGTCGGTGTGGCTGTCCGGCAGGCTACGCTTGGCGATGCCCTCGCCCGGCCCGAGGCCGAACCAGCCGCCGTTGTAGAAGGCTTCCATGGCGGTATCGACCTGGAAGGTGTCGCCGGAGGCCGGATTCATGAAGCGCCTGATGCGCCCCGCCACGTGCGGAACGAACAGATAGGCGCTGAACAGGCCGGCGGCGCCAAGGCCTGCGAGACCGAACACCCAGATCATGCGCATGCCCGCGATGAAGAACAGCGAGCCCCACACCATCAGGACCAGCATGGTCTGGCCGAAGTCGGGCTCCATCACCAGGAGCGCGACCAGCATCAAGAGCAGCACCAGTGCCATCGTGGTCGCCGGCATCTCCGGGCGCCTGGTCGATTCCGCGAACAGCCATGCCGCGATCACGACGAACGACGGCTTTGCGATTTCGGAAGCCTGGATGTTGACGCCGAGCAGCGTGATCCAGCGCCGCGAGCCCTTCACCTCCGGGCCGATGGCGAGCGTCAGCACGATCAGGACGATGCTGATCGCGAAGATGATCAGCGCGCTGCGGCGGATCGAGCGCGGCGACAGGAAGGACACTCCGAGCAGGACGATGCAGGACGGCAGCAGGAACAGCACGTGGCGGCTGAAGAAGTGGAAGGGCTCGAGCCCGATGCGGGTCGCAACCGGCGGGCTCGCCGCCAGCGATAGGATCACCCCGGTCAGCATCAAAGCCAGGATCGCGCCCATCAGCGGCTTGTCGACGGTCCACCACCACTCGGAAAAGGGGGTGCGTTCTTCACGGGAGAGCATGGGCGGCCGCTTTCGGACGGAGGTCCGTCCATTGGTCGCCGAGGTTGGTTACCGAAGGGTTAATAGCTTGTTCAAGTTTTGAAGAGTCTCGTGCCCCGGACGCAGCGCAGCGCCTTTTGCGGTGCGCTGCAGAGCCGGGGCCCAGCGAGCTTTCTGGTCCCGGCTCTGCGGAGCGTCACTTCATGCCGCGCCGCGTCCGGGACACGAGACCGCCTCACACCACCGGCTTCACCCCCGGCAGCGCCTGCACCAGCTCGCGGAACTTGGTGCCGCGGATCTCGAAGTTGCGGTACTGGTCGAAGGAGGCGCAGGCGGGGGACAGCAGCACGACGGCGTCGGTGAGGCCTGCGGCATCCGCATCGCGCGCGGCATGCTCGACGGCGACGTCGAGCGTCTGGCTGATCTCGTGCGACACCTGCGTGCCCAGCGTTCCCGAGAACTCCTGCGCGGCCTCGCCGATCAGATAGGCTTTTCGGATACGCGGGAAGAAACCGGTCAGGCCAGTGATCCCGCCGGCCTTGGGCTTGCCGCCGGCGATCCAGAAGATCTCCGAAAACGACGACAGCGCATGCGCGGTTGCGTCCGCATTGGTGCCCTTGGAATCGTTGACGAACAGCACGTTGCCGCGGCGGCCGACCTGCTCCATGCGGTGCGCAAGGCCGGGAAAGCTGCGCAGGCCGTTCTGCAGCACCTCCAGGCTGATGTCCATCGCGAGCGCGGCGGCGGCGGCACAGGCCGCGTTCTGCGCGTTGTGCTGGCCGCGCAGCGAGCCGATGCCGCCCAGCGCGGCCACTTCGCTGCGGGCACCGCCCGAAGAACGCACGATGTCGCCATGCTCGACATAGATGCCGCTCGCCAGCGGGTTCTTGACGGAGATACGCACCACGTTCTTGCCGACGCGGTCGAGCCGGTCGGCGATGTCGCGGCAGAAGCCGTCGTCGACGCCGACGATCGCGGTGCCGCCGTCCTGCACGCCGGCAACGAGGCGTTCCTTCACGGCGGCATAATGTTCGATGGTGCCGTGACGATCGATATGGTCCTCGCTGACATTGAGCAGGATGCCGACGGAGGGATCGAGCGAGGGCGTGAGGTCGATCTGGTAGGACGACATCTCGATGACGTGGACGCGGCCCATGCGCGGCGGCTCCAGCGACAGGATCGCGGTGCCGATATTGCCGCCCATCTGGGTGTCGTAACCGGCGACCTTGGTGAGATGCGCGATCAGCGCCGTCGTGGTCGACTTGCCGTTGGTGCCGGTGATGGCGACGAACGGCGCATCCGGCGCGTGTCGCCGCCGCTCACGGCAGAACAGCTCGATGTCGCCGATCACCTCACAGCCGGCCTCGCGCGCCTTCAACACGCTCCAATGCGGCACCGGATGGGTCAGCGGCACCCCGGGCGCGAGCACGAGGGCCGCGAAATTCGCCCAGAACACGCTGCGCAGATCGGCAGTGATGAAGCCGGCCTGCGCGGCCTTGGCGACGTTCTCGGCATTGTCGTCGGCCGCGATCACCTCGGCGCCTCCCGCCTTCAGCGCGTGGCAGGAGGCAAGCCCCGACCCGCCGAGGCCAAACACCGCGACGGTCTTGCCGGCAAAGGAGGTGACGGGGATCATCGATCGATCACCGCAGCTTCAGCGTCGACAGCCCGGCGAGCGCCAGCATCACCGAGATGATCCAGAACCGGATCACGATCTGCGGCTCGGTCCAGCCGAGCTGCTCGAAATGGTGGTGGATCGGCGCCATCTTGAAGATGCGCTTGCCAGTAAGCTTGAAAGACACCACCTGCACGATGACCGAGACCGCCTCCAGCACGAACAATCCGCCGATCACCGCGAGCACGATTTCGTGCTTCACCGCGACCGCGATGGCGCCGAGCATGCCGCCGAGCGCGAGCGAGCCGGTGTCGCCCATGAAGATCGAAGCTGGTGGAGCATTGAACCAGAGAAAACCGAGGCCGGCACCCAATAGCGCGCCGCAGAGCACCGCGAGCTCGCCGGTGCCGGCGACATATTTGATCTGGAGATATTCGGCGAACACCGCGTTGCCGGCGAGATAGGCGATCATCGCAAAGCTCGCGGTCGCGATCATCACCGGCACGATGGCGAGGCCATCGAGACCGTCGGTGAGGTTCACCGCGTTGCCGGAACCGACGATGACGAAGGCGCCGAAGATGACGAAGAACCAGCCGAAATGCAGCACGGTGTCCTTCAGGAAAGGAATCGTCAGCGCGGTCGAGGCGGGGTCGCGGTTCAGCCGCACCAGCGCGTAGCAGGCCACCAGCGCGATCGCCGCCTCGATCAGGAGGCGCAGCTTGCTGCCGAACCCGGTCGTGGTCTGCTTGGTCACCTTGAGGTAATCGTCATAGAAGCCGACGAAGCCGAAGCCGAGCGTCACCGCCAGCACGATCCAGACATAGGGGTTGAGCGGATTGGCCCACAGCACGGTGCCGACCGTGAGGCCGGACAGGATCATCAGCCCGCCCATCGTCGGCGTGCCCTTCTTGGCGAGATGCGATTGCGGACCGTCGGTCCGGATCGGCTGACCCTTGCCCTGGCGGATGCGCAGATGGTCGATGATCCAGGGCCCGAACAGGAACACGAACAGCGCGCCGGTGACCACCGCACCGCCAGTGCGGAAGGTGATGTAGCGGAAGACGTTCAGGAAGGTGCGGACGGCACCGAAGCCCGGAAATGTGTTGGAGAGCTCGATCAGCCAGTAAAACATTCAGTCGGTCCTATGGCGCCAATGCACGCGGTCTTGGCCTGGGTATTGGCTTGAACGTGCCTCACGCGCATTCGCTGTCTTCATCATGGGTCGCGCGCCCCCAGGGAAACCGGATCGCTTCGCGCCGCAAAGGGTGGGATTCGGGAACGGCGCCTTCCAAGCAGTTTACGCCTTCGCCTGCAAGGCGGCCACCAGGCCGGGCACAAACTTGTTGACCCAGAACATCTTCTTGCTGCCCTTGACAACCACGACATCGCCTGCCTGCAGCAGATTTGCGACCTCGCCCGGCTTCAGCGTGGCGGGATCATCGTGCCAGCCGAGGCGCTTGCCTGACGGCAGCACATCGTAGAGGTGGCGCATCAGGGGGCCGACGCAGTAGACCCCGTCGATCCCGTCGAGGTGCTTGGCAAGGGCGGTGTGGTAGCCTGGCGCGTCTTCGCCGAGCTCCAGCATGTCGCCAAGGACCGCAATGCGGCGGCCGCCGCTCATGTGGCGGGCCTGCAGGCTCTGCAGCGCGGCAGCAACGCTGGCCGGATTGCCGTTGAAGCTGTCGTCGATCACGGTGATGCCGCCGACCGCCTGCTCGACGCCGCGGCCGGTCATGATGCCGACACGGTCGAGCTTGATCGCGAGCGTCGCCGGATCGAGATGGGCCGCGCGGATCGCGGCGAGCGCGGCCAGCGCATTCTGCACGCGATGCGGCGCGCCCGGCGTCAGGCTGAAGGCGATCTCCTTCTTGCCGATCATGGCCACGACCTGCCAGCTCTCGCCATGCGGCGCGTGCGCGACCTCATGCACCTCGGCGTGCTCGCCGAAGCGCACGACCTTGCCTTTCCATTCGGAGGCCTTGAGTCCCGCAGGCAGCACCAGCACGCCGTCCTCGGGCAGACCGAGCGCGATCGAGACTTTCTCGTGCCTGATAGCTTCGAGCGAGCCGAGCTTTTCCAGATGCACGGGCTGGACGTTGACGACCAGCGCCACCGTCGGCCGCGTCAATTCGCTCAGCCGCGCGATCTCGCCTTTCTGGTTCATGCCCATCTCGACGACCCAGAGGCTGGCGTTGGGCCGCGCGTTGCACAGCGTCAGCGGCACGCCCCAGAAATTGTTGAAGCTCGAAGGGCTGGCATAGGCGTTCGGATAGGCCGCCAGAAACTCCTTGGTGCTGGTCTTGCCCGCGCTGCCGGTGAGCCCGATCACCGGCCCCTTGAAACGCGCGCGCCCAGCGCGTGCGAGAGCCCAGAGGCCGTCGATCAGCGTGTCCTTGACGACGATCTGGGGAATGCTGATGCCCGCGATCTGGTGCGGCACGATCATGGCGACCGCGCCTGAAGCCTCCGCCTTGTCGGCGAATTCCCAGCCGTCACGCGCGCTGGCGAAGGCCGAGACGAAACCGCCGCTCGGCGTGCCGCTCAGCGCCACGAACAGGCTGCCCGGTTTCACCAGGCGGCTGTCCTGGGTGACGAAATCGATCGGGGTGTCCGGGAACGATCCGTCCGCGCCCAGCGCGCGCGCCACTTCGGCAATCGTCCATATCGGCGCGCTCATGCAATCCTCGACGCTAATGCGGCGGCGACCGCCTCGTGATCACTGAAGGGCAAGACCTCTCCGCCGACGATCTGCCCGGTCTCGTGGCCCTTGCCGGCGATGAGCAGCGCATCGCCCTCCTGCAATTCCTCGATCGCGGCGCCGATCGCGGCAGCGCGGTCGCCGATCTCGCGGGCGCCCTTGGCGGTGGCGAGGATCGCGGCGCGGATCGCCTCCGGCTTCTCGCTGCGCGGATTGTCGTCGGTGACGATGATGCCGTCGGCATTCTCGGCCGCGATCTCGCCCATGATCGGACGCTTGCCGGCATCGCGGTCGCCGCCCGCGCCGAACACGACGACCAGCCGGCGCTTGGCATAGGGCCGCAGCGCCTGCAGCGCCTTCGCCAGCGCATCGGGCTTGTGCGCATAGTCGACGAAGATCGGCGCGCCGTTGCGCTCGCCGACGCGTTCGAGCCGGCCCTTGGCGCCTTCGAGATGCTCCAGGCTTGCGAACACGTCGGCTGCATCGCTGCCGGTGCCGATCGCAAAACCGGCCGACACCAGGGCGTTCTCGATCTGGAATTCGCCGACCAGCGGCAGCCGGATCCCATGGCGCTTGCCGCGATGTTCGAGCGTCAGCCGTTGCGAGAAGCCTTCGACCACGGCTTCAGTGAGACGGATGCCCTCGCCCGCCCCGTCGCCGTTGCGGCCGACCGCCATCACGCGCAGGCCGCGCGCCTTCGCTGCATCGATCGCCTCTGCCGAGCAATCATGATCGGCAGAGACCACCGCCGCGCCGCCGGGCGGCACCAGCTCGCGGAACAGGCGGAGCTTCGCCGCGAGATAATGCGCGACGGTCGGATGGTAATCCATGTGGTCGCGCGACAGATTGGTGAAGCCAGCGGCGGAGACGCGCACGCCGTCGAGCCGGTACTGATCAAGCCCGTGCGACGACGCCTCGAAGGCGAGATGCGTGACGCCCTCGCGCGCGATCTCGTCGATCTGCCGGTGCAGCGCGATCGGATCCGGCGTCGTCAGCGAGCCGTAGATGGTGCGCTTGGGCGAGACGAGGCCGATGGTGCCGATGCTGGCGGCGGCATGCCCCAGCCGCTCCCAGATCTGGCGCGTGAAGGCTGCGACCGAGGTCTTGCCGCTGGTGCCGGTCACCGCCGCGATGGTCGCCGGCTGGGCGGGGAAGAAGTTGGCAGCGGCCAGCGCCAGCGCGCGGCGCGGATTGGCCACGGTGACGAACGGCACCCTGCCCGCGACCGGCGCATGGTCACCGACCACAGCCACGGCGCCCGCGGCAACCGCAGCATCGATGAAGCGTGCACCGTCGGTCTTGCTGCCCGCCAGCGCGAAGAAGACATCACCCGGTTTGACCGCGCGGCTGTCGAGCGCAAGGCCGGTCACCTCGAGCGCGGCGGCAGCGGGCTCGATGGCGGCGTCATTGCCCAAAATATCCTGACCCAGGAGGTCGCGCAGCTTCATGGTCTTCCAGTCGACATGCCCTGCCGGAAAGCCGAATCCTGGAAAAATCCCGACTCAGCCGCGGCGAAAAGCCTACCCGTTGATTACTGGGTTGTCCTGGATGCTGCAAGAATAAGGCGCTCCGCAGGCGGCAGGTCGAACCGCGGCTCGACGCCCAGAAGCGGCGCGATCCGCTCGATCACCTTGCCGCCGGTCGGCACCGCGTTCCATCCCGAAGTGATGAAACCATGCGTCTCGGGCAACGCCTGCGGCTCGTCCAGCATGATCAGGACGTGATATTTGGGATCGTCGCAGGGCAGGATGGCGGTGAACGAGTTGAGCACGCGCTTCTTGGCGTAGCGGCCGTTGATGACCTTCTCGGACGTGCCGGTCTTGCCGCCGACATAATAGCCCTTGACGTCCGCCTTTCTTGCCGAGCCGACTTCGGCATTGAGCCGCATCAGGAACCGCATCTTGTCGCTGGTGTCCTGCTTGATCACGCGCTTGGCCAGCGCCGCGGCTTCGGATTCGCTGCGCTTCATGAAGGTCGGCGGAATCAAATGGCCGCCGTTCACCAGCGCGTTGATGCCCATCACCGCCTGGAGCGGCGCCACCGACATGCCCTGGCCGAACGCGATGGTGACGGTGTTCAGTTCCCCCCAGCGTCGCGGCACCAGCGGCGCCGCGCTTTCCGGCAGCTCGGTGCGCAGCCGGGTCGTCTGTCCCAGCTTGGTGAGGAAGGCCTTGTGCGCCTCGACGCCCTGGTTGAGCGCAATCCGTGCCGCGCCGATGTTGGAGGAATAGGTGAACACTTCCTTGGTGTTGATGAAGCGCCCGAGCGGATGGCTGTCGTGGATGGTGAACTTGCCGTAGTGCAGGTTGCCGCGCGCGTCCCACATCGAGTTCAGATTGATCTTACCGGAATCCAGCCCCATCGCCAGCGTGAACGCCTTGAAGGTCGAGCCCATCTCGTAGACGCCGGTGGTCAGGCGGTTGATGCGGTCGGGATCGTGCGCTTCCTTCGGATTGTTGGGATCGAAATCCGGCAGCGACACCATCGCGACGATCTCGCCGGTCTTGACGTTGGAGACGAGGCCGGAAGCGGCCTTGGCGTGGAACTTGTCCTTGGCCTTCAGCAGCTCGTCGCGCAGCGCGTGCTCGACGCGCAGATCGACCGAGAGTTCGATCGGCTTCTGCAGCCGGTCGGTGGCGAATCCGGCGCGATGGAGATCGGCAAGGCCCTGATTGTCGAGCCACTTCTCCATGCCGGCGATGCCCTGGTTGTCGATGTTGACGAGGCCGATGAGGTGGGCGACCTCGTTGCCGGTCGGATAGACGCGCTTGTTCTCGCGCAGGAAGCCGATGCCGGGAATGCCGAGCTTGTGAATCGCCTGCTGCTGCTGCGCCGTGACCTCGCGCTTGAGCCAGACGAAGCCCTTGCGCGTCCTCAGGCGTTCGCGCACCTCGGCCTCGTCGAGGTCGGGCACGGTCGCGGTGAGAAGCTCGATCGCCTCGTCCTTGTCGATGATGCGGCGCGGCTCGCCGAACAGGCTTGCCGTCTTGACGTCGGTCGCGAGGATCGCGCCGTTGCGGTCGACGATGTCGGGCCGCGCGGTCGCAACCACCTCCTGCGAGGCCGCGCGACGCGCACTGTGGGCGTCGGCGCCGATCGCGAACATCACGAGCCGGCCGCCGATCAGGGCGTAGACCAAGGCGAAGGCGAGCATGGCGAGACCGACACGTGCGCGCGCCTTTACGGCGCGGTCGACGTTGCGCCCGTACAGCAGGCTGCGGATCAGACGCTGCCGCCAGGGTTCTGCAGGCTTGGCCGGAGTCACAGCGCTCATTGCTTGTCCTCGGGCTGAGGCACGGAGCCCGTCACATTGTCGGGATCGCTGGCGGCTTCGATGGTGTTGAGCATGGCGCCGATCGGATCGGGCTCGCCCGGCCTGAACATCCGCGGCGGACGCTCCGGCAGGTTCTTCAGCGAATCATATTGCGTGCCGTTGACCGGCCTGAGCTGCAGATGCCGGTCGGACAGCCCTTGCAGCCGATGCGGCGCATCGAGCTTGGCCCACTCGGACCGCAGCGCCGCGATCGCGTCGCGCTGCTCGCGGATCTCCGCATGCAACCGCAGCACCTTCTCGGTGCGCGCGGTGGAGTCCATCTTGATCCGGTAGACATAGGCCGCCGCGAAGATCAGCGCGCCGATGACGATGAGGTGGATGATGCGCATGCGCTACCCTCCCCTGATCACGTCGGAGAGTTTCGGCCAGGACGATTGCTCGCCATCCTGATGCGCCGGCGCCGAGGTGCGTTCGGCCGCGCGCAATTTCGCGGAACGCGCCCGCGGATTGTGCGCAACTTCGTCGTCTCCGGCGACGATGGGCCGCCGCGTCAGCAGCTGGAAGCTCGGCGCAACTTGCGCGACCTCCGGCAGGTGCCGCGAGCCGCCGCCGGTCTTGGAGCGCTCGGCGAGGAAATTCTTGACGATGCGGTCTTCGAGCGAATGGAACGAGACCACGACGAGGCGGCCGCCGGGCTTGAGCACGCGCTCGGCCGCGGCCAGCGCGATCTGCAGCTCATCGAGCTCCTCGTTGACGAAGATGCGCAAGGCCTGAAAGGTCCGCGTCGCCGGGTGAATGTCGCCCGGCTTCGATCGCACCACCCTGCCGACGAGATCGGCGAGCGCGCGCGTGGTCGTGAACGGCGTCTCCTGCCGGTCGGCCACGATGGCGCGGGCGATGCGGCGCGAATGCCGCTCCTCGCCGAGCTGGTAGATGATGTCGGCGAGATCGCCTTCGGAGGCACGCGCGACGACCTCGGCTGCGGTCGGCCCTGACTGTCCCATCCGCATGTCGAGCGGACCGTCGAGGCGGAACGAGAAGCCGCGGCCGGCCTGGTCGAGCTGCATCGAGGAGACGCCGACATCCATCACGACGCCGTCCACGGTGTCGAATCCCTGTGCCGCGCAGACATCGGCGAGATTGGAAAAGCGGTCCTCGACCAGGGTCAGCCGGCCGGCGGAGCGTTCGACCAGCTCGGCACCGCTCGCGATCGCCGTGCGGTCGCGATCAATGGCGATGAGCCGGGTTCCCGGCACTTCCAGGATCGCACGGCTATAGCCGCCGGCACCAAACGTGGCGTCGACATAAAGGCCGCCATCGCGCGGAGCGAGATGGGCGATGGCCTCGCGGCCAAGAACGGGAATGTGCGGGGCCGGGCTCATGCGCCACGCCCGCCGAAGGCCCTGCCTGACGTCCAAGCGAGATCGGGGACGAACAAGCCCATAACGCCTCGAATCATTCCGCGTCGCGGCGGTTCCACGACAAAGCCCCAGTCCGGCATGGTTACCGAGCCCGGTCGTCCCGGGCCGCAGACCGAGTGTTCCCAGCGGAATTTGTCGGGCAGCCATGGGATTTCGAGCCAAAATACGCTTTGGCCGCCTCCGGACGCGGGTCGGCTCTTCATCTCTCAGTAACGGCCCTTAGCGTTAAGAAAGCGTTGATCGACTCGTTACAAGTCGCAAAGGTGAAGCGGCGGTGATGCCTCTTCCACACACATCCGCAAAATGCATGCGTTAACCGCGCCGCGCGATTGCGTACGGTTGACGGTAAAGGAATAGTAAAGAGAAGGGCTTGGCCCATTCGCGTCCGACCTGAGTTGTCCATGCCGCCGTCCGGTTCGTCCACACCATCTGGAACTGATTCGAAGCGCCACCGCGTCCTCCCGGTTCCCAAGGCCGCGGCGAACATGCGGACGTTCGAGCCGGACTCCTCGATCGTCTCCGACATCATCCCTTCGCCGAATTACGGCGAGCGCAACAAGGGACGGCAGCCCGATATGATCGTGCTGCACTACACCGGCATGCCCGATGTCGAGGGCGCGCTGGCGCGGTTGTGCACGGCCGGCACCGAGGTCTCGGCGCATTATGTCGTGCTGGAGGACGGCCGCATCGTGCAATGCGTGCCCGAGACCAAGCGCGCCTGGCACGCCGGCGTATCGTCCTGGGCCGGCGAGGACGACATCAACTCCTGCTCGATCGGGATCGAGATCGTCAATCGCGGCCATGACTGGGGCTATCCGGAGTTTCCGTTGCGCCAGATCGCCGCCGTGATCGCGCTGTGCCGCGGCATTATGCTCCGCCGCAAGGTGCCGTCCCACCGGGTGCTCGGCCATTCCGACGTCGCGCCCGCGCGCAAGAAGGACCCCGGCGAGAAGTTTCCGTGGCACTCGCTCGCCAATTCCGGCGTCGGTCACTGGGTCACGCCCGCCCCTGTCGTGCGCGGCGAGACCCTGATGCTCGGCACCATCAGCGACGAGGTGCTGAGCCTGCAGCAGGCGCTCGCCAGATACGGCTACGGCGTGCCGCTATCAGGCAAATACGACGCCGCGACCATGGAGGTCGTCACGGCCTTCCAGCGTCATTTCCGCCCGGCGCGGCTCGATGGCGTCGCGGACCACTCGACGCTGTCGACATTGCAGGCGCTGCTGGCCAGCCTGCCGCCGGAAGGGACGACCGTCGCATCGAAGTGACGACGAGAGCCGGACGCGCCATCGCCGCGTCCCGTGTCCCGGACGCACTGGGCACACATCTTCAGGATGAACTATTGCAGGCCGTGCGCTCGGCGATATCGGCTTGACGGGACGGTCACAAATGCCCCATGCGTTACCGGTCAGTCGGCCGGACGGCCGCTCCGGCAGGTGCCGAAAGGCCGCCGGGGAGGAAAGTCCGGGCTCCCTTGACATGCGGTGCCGGATAACGTCCGGCGGGGGTGACCCCAGGGAAAGTGCCACAGAGAACGAACCGCCCCGCTTCGCCTTCGGGCTTCGCGGGGTAAGGGTGAAAAGGTGCGGTAAGAGCGCACCGCGGCTGCGGCAACGGAGCCGGCATGGCAAACCCCACCGGGAGCAAAACCGAATAGGGACGGCGTAGCGGGCTGTTCGCGAAAGCGATAACGCCGCGGGGCGATGTCAGGCCCGCCGTCCGGGTAGGTTGCTCGAGGCCGTGTGCAAACACGGTCCCAGAGGAATGGCCGTCACGTATCGTCCGCGCAAGCGGGCGGTGCCCTACAGAACCCGGCTTACAGGCCGGCTGATATCTTGCAACGAGGGGTTCGGCGCCAACGCGCCGGGCCCCTCACCATTTTAGCCAAGCGCGTCCGGTGTCATTCCGGGGCGCGCGCAGCGCGAGCCCGGAATCCATCGCGCAGCAGAGTTAGTGGAAGAATGGATTCCGGGTTCTCGCTACGCGCGCCCCGGAATGACGGCGGAAACTATGCGACGATCTCGTCCAACATCCGCATCAGCGCTTCCGGCGCAGTGACATTCGGGGCATGACTGGCGTCGAGCTCGAAAGAGCGCCATCCGTCCTCGTTCTTGGCACGCGTCGCGAATTGCCCGAACACGTCGCCCGGCGGGATGCGGGTGCAATAGATGTAGCTGCACGGGATCGTCGGCTCGCCATGTTCGAGCCTCAGCTTCGTCTCGAAGCACTTGATGGGCATCGGCACCCGGCGCGCGTTCAGCCAGTCGAGATCGGCCTGCGGCGTATCCGGCGGCGGCGGGTTCGGCGGAATGCGAAAACCGTCGCCAGCAGCTGCCGCCCTTCGCATCGGCTCCCGCCCGCCCTCGTTGAGGTCGAACAGCGACTGGCCGTCGCGCGGCACGAAAGCATCGAGATAGATCAGCTGCCTCACGCGCTCGCGGACGCGGTCGGCGACACCGGTCGCGACCATGCCGCCATAGCTGTGGCCGAGCAGCACGATGTCGTCGAGATCCTCGAATCTGATGACGTTGAGGATGTCCTGAATGTGCGTGTCGAGATCGATCGCCGGGCTGGCGAGATGCGCGCGTTCGCCGAGGCCCGTATAGGTCGGAGTCACCAGGCGATGACCGGCCCCGGCCATCAGCGGATGCATCTTCTTCCAGGCCCATCCGCCGGACCATGCGCCGTGACAGAGCAGGAAGGTCTTCGCGCGTGCGGCCATCGGCGTCTCCATCGTTTTTATTTCTTTCGACGATGAAGTGTAGCGACCGGCCGCGTGATGTAAACGCCGCCTCAGGCGGCGCGGGCGTCGGCCTTCACCAGCACGGGCGCGAGCTCGCCCGCCTCCCGCCGCAGCTTTCCCGCCTCGAATCCGTGCATGCCGAGCTGCCATTGCAGCCCCACGATGGCGCCCTTGGTCGGCTGCAGCAATGCGAGCGAGGCGAACAGCGTCACCGGAAGCCACACGGCGAGCTGCAACCATTCCGGCGGCGCATAGGCGGTCTCGACCGCGAGGATCGCCGGCACCACGAGATGGCCGACCACGACCATCACGAGGTAGGCCGGAAAGTCGTCTGCGCGCTGGTGAAACAGCTCCTCGCCGCAATGATCGCAACGATCGGCGACTTTCAGGAAACGGCCGAACAGATGCCCTTCGCCGCAATTCGGGCACTTGCCGCGAAAGCCGCGCCACATCGCCTTCCCCAGAGAGACTGAACCGGCCGCCATGACCACACCTCTTCCTTTTCGACGACCCATACAATAATAGGCTGTATCCATACATTCAAAGGATAAGGGCCGGAATTGCATGGATTGGATCCCGACAATCTCGGAGCTGTCAGGCCCGCGCTACCAGCGCATCGTCGAGGCCATGGAGGCGGACATCGCCGCCGGCCGGCTGGTGCGCGGCCAACAGCTGCCGACGCAGCGCGCGCTGGCGAAAGCCCTCGGCATCGATCTCACCACGGTGACGCGCGCCTACACCGAGGCGCGGCGCCGAGGCATCCTGGAGGCGCGGGTCGGACAGGGGTCGTTCGTGTCTGAGACCAGCGCGCGCCGCGCCGTCGACCTGCCGCATCCCGTCGCGATCGATCTGTCGATGAACGTGCCGCCGCATCCGCTGGAGGCGCAGCTCGACGAACGCATCATCGCCGGGCTGGAATCCATCCGCGCGCAATCGGGCCTGACGGCGTATCTCAACTACCAGCCGCCCGGCGGCAGCGCGCATGAGCGCGAGGTCGCGGCGCGCTGGATGCGCGGGCGGGTGCCGCACGCGCATGCCGACAGGCTCGTGGTCTTTCCCGGCGCGCAGACGATCCTGTTCAACCTGCTCGCGCACCTCGCGAAGCCCGGGGATATCGTGCTGACGGAGGCGCTGACATTTCCCGGCATCAGGGCCGCGGCCGTGCAGCTCGGCATCAGGCTCGTCGGAATCGCCATGGATGATGGTGGCATCCTGCCCGATGCGCTGGCCAAGGCCTGCCGCGTGCACAAGCCTAAGGCCGTCTATCTGATTCCGACGCTGCACAATCCGACCACCGCGACGCTTTCTGCCCAGCGGCGCGGTGCCCTCGCAAAGATCATCCGCGACGCCGACACGATCCTGATCGAGGACGACGCCTACGGCCTGCTCGACCGTTCGGCATCGCCGATCGCCAATCTCATTCCCGAGCGGACGTATCTTGCGACCACGCTGTCGAAATGCATCGCACCGGCGTTGCGCGTCGCCTATCTGGTGACGCCCGACGGCGGCGCGCAGCGACAGATGCGCACGTCCCTGCAGGCGACCGTGCAGATGCCGGCGCCGCTGATGGTCGCACTGGTGACGCATTGGATCGAGACCGGCGTTGCCGATCGCATCATCACCGCCATTCGCAACGAAGCAATCGGCCGGCAGCAGCTCGCGCAACGCACGCTGAAGGGCTTCCAATTCCTGGCGAGGCCGGCAGCGCATCATCTATGGCTGCGGCTGCCCGAGCGCCGGCCCGATGTCGCCGCAGATCTGCTGCGGAACGGCCTTGCGGTCGTCGCCGCCGATGCTTTCACGGTCGGCGGGATGCCGCCGCACGCGGCCCGCGTCTCGCTGGGGGCGGCCCGGAACAGATCTGAATTGACGGAAGCGCTGCGCATCCTGGTCGGCGCGCTGCAGAAGCCCGCCGACACCAGGCAGATCGTCTAGACCATCGACGACGAGGCGATGGCCGCAGCGCACGATCCTTGCAGCCCTTCGCGAAAGCCCGACGCGCCGCAGATCACGCTTGCATGCGGGATGGATTGACTTGCACGGCAGCAAGCGTGCTATGCGGGCGGCGGCGATCGACCATTCGGGATCGCCGCGGCGAAGGACAATCCGTTGGAAACGCTCACCTACGTCCTGCTGCTCCTCGGCGCGTTGGCCGGCGGCTTCGTCTCGGGGCTGGCAGGGTTCGGCACGGCGCTGATGGCACTCGGCATCTGGCTCTACGTGCTGCCGCCCTCGCTCGCGGTGCCCCTGGTGCTGATCTGCTCGGTGATCGCGCAGACCTCGACGTTGCCGTCGATGTGGAAGAGCTTTGACCTCTCGCTGGTCTGGCCGTTCCTGATCGGAGGGCTGGCCGGCGTGCCGCTGGGGACCATGATGATCGCCTCGGCCGATCCCAAAGTGTTCAAGCTGAGCGTCGGCATCTTAATTCTGATCTTTTCGAGCGCGATGTATCTGAACAAGAGGCCGCTCGCGATCACGTTCGGCGGCCGCATCGCCGACGGCGCGATCGGCTTTGCCGGCGGCATCCTGGGCGGCCTCGCCGGATTGTCGGGTCCACTGCCGATCCTGTGGGCCAACATCCGCGGCTGGAACAAGCACGAGCGGCGCGGCATCTTCCAGCTCTTCAATTTCACGGTGCTGGCCACGGCGCTGGTGCTGCAGACCGCATCGGGTCTCGTCGAGCTCACAGTGGTCTGGCTCGCACTGGTCGCCTTTCCAGGTACCTTGATCGGCGCCTGGGCCGGCGCACGCGTCTATCATGCCCTCAACGACAAGCATTTTGGCGATGTCGTGCTCGGCCTGCTGTTCCTGTCAGGCCTGACCCTGGTCTGGAACAGCCTCGGCGCGCTCTAAAGCGCGATGAGATTTGGATGAATCGTCATCGCGCTTTAGATTGTTGTTTGCGCATGATCTTTCCGAAAGACCGCTGCGCACTTTTCCGGATCATGCTCTAGCTCTTCCGTCCTTCCAACGAACGCAACACAAGGAACAAGCTGCCGTCACACCGGCTCGCGGGCGAGAGGCGCGACGGGTTCGAGGCTCTCTTGCTCCGGGGTCTTCTCCTTCGGCACCAACGTCAGGCGCTTGTTGAACTCGCGATGCAGCAGCCACAGGCTCAAGCCGGCCTGCAACGTGGTCGTCGCGACCGAGAGATACCAGACGTGCTCCATGCGGAAGCCCGGCAGCGTCGAGAGCCAGATCGCCGGCAGGGAGTAGGTGAACACGCGTGTCGCCGAGGTCAAGAGCACCGGCTTGGTGTTGCCGAGGGCCTGGAACATGCTCGAGCAGGTGAAGATCAGCCCTTGCGCGATCATATTGAGCGAGATGATCCGCAGGAACAGATAGGCGATCTCCATGGTTTCGCGGTCGTTCGAGAATCCACCGAGCAGCAACTCCGGCCTCACCTGCGCAAGGATCATGAAGCCGGCCATCACGAGCGTGACGATCAAAGCGGTCTTGATGAAAGTTTCCCGCACGCGCGCCGCGTTGGCTGCGCCGAAATTCTGTCCGGCGATCGGCCCGGCCGCCAGCCCGACCGCGAGCGCAGGCATGTTGATCAGGCCGAGCACGCGCTGCCCGATGCCGAATCCCGCTTGCGCCGCCGCGCCGAAATCGCGCAGCACGTAATAGACCACCGCCATGAAGATGAACATCATCGCGAACTCGCCGCCGGCCGGCAGGCCGACGTCGAGAATGCGCATGAGATGGCGCAGCTGCGGCCGCCACTGCGCCGCGCTGAAGGCGACATAGCGCTCGACCTTGCAGAAATAGACCAGCAGCATCAGCGCGCCGACGGCGACCGCGATTGAGCTCGCCAGACCCGCGCCGGCCACCCCGAACGCATGGCCGGTGCCCCATCCCGAGATCAGAACCGGCGCCAGAGCGATATTGATGACCACGGCAAGCGTCTGCACCAGCATGACGGGACGAACGATCCCGGTGGCGCGCAGCGCCGATCCCATCACCTGGGTCGCGAACTGCAGCGCGAGCGCCGGCACAAACCACAGCAGGTAAGTGGTCCCGGCCTCGATCGTGGCCTGGTCCGCGGCGATCGAATGCATGTAGGGGCGCGACAGCGCGGCACCTGCGACCAAGGTCAACGCTCCGAACAGCACCGACAGCAGCATCGCCTGGTTGAAGATCAGGTTCGCATCCGCCCGGTCCTTCCGTCCCACGGCATGCGCGATCAGCGCCACCGCGCCGACGCCCAGCACCTGCATCAGCCCGTTGACGAGGAAGCCGGCATTGCCGGCCGCGGCAACGCCCGCGACCGCGGCATCGCCGAGGCCCGACACGAAGTAGAGGTCGACCAGCTGGCAGATCATGATCGTGACCATGCCGACCATGATTGGAGGGGCCATGGCCAGGATGTGTCTCACGATGGAGCCGTTCGTCAGGTCTTTCATGTCGTTCCATCCTTGACGCATTCCTCGGCGGCGTGACAGCGGGGCGCCCGCCGCCCCGCGCCGTTCATTCCGCCGCCGCGATATGTCCGAGCTCCACCACCTGGCGCTCGAACAGGCCGCGATAGATGCCGCCGGGCTTGCTCGCGAGCACGGCGTGGGTGCCCTGCTCGACGATCTCGCCGCGGTCGAACACCAGGATGCGGTCGAGGCTCCTTACCGTCGACAGCCGGTGCGCAATCACGATCGAGGTGCGGCCCTTCATCAGCCGCTCCATCGCCTGCTGGATCAGCGCCTCCGATTCCGAATCGAGGCTCGAGGTCGCCTCGTCCAGAATCAGCACCGGCGCATCCGCCAGGAACGCACGCGCCAGCGCCACGCGCTGCCGCTCGCCGCCCGACAGCTTCACGCCGCGCTCGCCGACCAGCGTGCCGTAGCCCTTCGGCAGGCGCAGGATGAAGTCGTGCGCATTCGCCAGCCGCGCCGCCTGCTCGATCGCCTCCAGGCTGGCACCCGGCCGGCCATAGGCAATGTTCTCCGCAAGGGTGCGGTGAAACAGGATCGGCTCCTGCTGCACGATCGCGATCTGACTGCGCAGCGATTGCTGGGTGGCGAGCGCGATATCCTGCGCGTCGATCAGCACGCGGCCGCCGCTGACGTCGTAGAGCCGCTGCACCAGCTTGACGAAGGTGGTCTTGCCGGAGCCCGAGCGTCCGACCAGGCCCACGCGTTCGCCGGCCCGGATCGTCACCGACAGCCCGTCGTAGAGCGGCGCGCGATGGCCGCCATAGTGGAACGTGACGTCGTCGAACACGATCTCGCCGCCCTCGATCGCGATCGGCCGCGCATCGGACGCATCTACAATCCCGATCGGCTCGTCATGGATCGCCACCAATTCGTCCATGTCGTTGACCGAGCGCTGGAGGTTGTTGATGTGCATGCCCACGTCTCGCAAGTACGCATGGATGACGTAATAGCTCGTCAGCACATAAGTGACGTCGCCGGGCGAGGCATGTCCGGACATCCACAGCAGCACCGAGCCGCCGATCACGGAGGCGCGCAAGGCCAGCAGCAGCGACAACTGCGCCATGGCGGTATAGTTGTAGCGAAACCAGGTTCGCCGCACGCGCACGCGCCACCGGTTGATGACGCGGGCCAGCCGCGCGTCCTCGCGCATTTCGGCGCCGAAGGATTTCACCACCGCGTTGCAGGTCAGGGCGTCCGCCAGCGTGCCGCCGACCTTGGTGTCCCAGGCATTGGAGACGCGTGCGGCCGGCGCGATGTAGCGCGTCGAGAACACCACCGTGGTGGTGACGTAGAGGATCGCCCCGATCGCGATCACGAGACCGAGCGAGGTCCAGTGCACGCCGATCAGGATCATCGAGCCGACCAGCACCAGCAGCGAAGGCGCCAGCGCCATCAGGATGGTATCGTTGAGCAGGTCGAGCGCCCACATGCCACGGGTGATCTTGCGCACCGTGGAGCCGGCAAAGGAGTTCGCGTGCCAGTCGGTCGAGAAGCGCTGCACGCGCGTGAACGCGTCCTGCGCGACGTCGGACATGATCTTCAGCGTGAACGGCACGATCGCCTGCAGTCCGATAAGCCGCAGCACCATCGAGGCCGCGCCCAGCGCCACGATGGCGCCGAATGCCACCAGCGCGGCGTGGCGCGCCTCGGGGTCCGACGGACCACGCGTCAGCGCATCGACCAGGTGCCCCGAGAACACCGGCATGAACAGATCGGCGATGGTCGCACCTAGGAGGCCGCCGGCCACGATCAGACCGCGCCCCGGCTGCTTCAGCCAGTGCCGGAATACGAAGGGCAGCACCACGCGAATGGCGGCGGGTCTCTTGGACAGAGCGGTCATGACATCATCCGGCCGCACACGCGGGCCGGCTCCATCGACGGACACAGGCCGGCCACGAGGGCCGAACGGCGTCACTCAAAACTGACTTTGACTTGGGAAGCGGAGCGATCGGGACGCTTGGTCGAAACCTTGGCCCAATCGAAGCTGGCGGAAGAGGCCTCTAACAGGCCGCGTACATACCGAGCCAGACCATCATCGAGCGCGGGCGTACGATCTGCGAATGCGACGAAATCATGCAAATCCTCCCGGTTCGATTGAATGAGATGCGCTTTATAGATGTGTGGTTCGCGCTTTGCAACGGGGCCCGTGCGAGATCACTGACGAGTGTTGCAAATTAGTGCGCATCGCCCCCGGCGCCGAACGGCGACGGCGGCCTGTTCAGCAGCAGCACCAGGAAGCTGAGGGCGAGATAGAACAGTGTCAGGATGAAGAAGGCATCGCCGAAGCTCATCACCACGGCCTGGCGATGAACCAGCTGGGAAAGCTGCTTCATGGCCATCAGCGCGGAATCGCCAAGTCCCTGAAATTTCTGCATGAACATGTTCAGGGTTTCGGTCGCGGTGGCGTTGCCCCAGGTCACGCGCTCCTGCAGGCGGCTGATGTGAAGATCGGTGCGGTCGTTGAGCACGGTGTTGATGACGGCGAGGCCGAGCGCGCCGCCGAGATTGCGCATCAGGTTGAACACGCCGCTCGCATTCTTCACCTTGTCGGGCGGCAGCGTGCCGAGTGCGACGTTGTTGGTCGGGACCATCGCGAACATCATGCCGACGCCACGCAGGATTTGCGGCACCAGCAATTCATAGAAATCATAATCCCGCGTCATCCAGGTCATCTGGTAGGAGCCGAGCGCGAACACGACGAGGCCGAACGCGATCATGTAGCGCATGTCGACCTTCGCCATGAGCCGGCCGACCAGCGGCGCGACCAGGAACATGGTGATGCCGGAGACGAACATGGTGTCGCCGATCATCAGCGCGCTGTAGCCGCGCACCTCGGCGAGATAGCGCGGATAGATGTAGGTCAGGCCATAGAGCCCGATGCCGATGCAGAACTGCAGCGTGCAGCCGACGGCGAAATTGCGGTCCGAGAAGGTGCGCAAATTGACGATCGGCTCGGCCGCCGTGAACACGCGCCAGAAGAAGGCGATGGCCGAAAGACCGCAGATCCAGGCGCAAATCGCGACCGACGTGTCCTGCATCCATTGATATTGCGGGCCCTCCTCCAGCACATATTCCAGCGTGCCGAGGAAGCTCGCCATGAACAGCAGGCCCCACCAGTCGAAGCGGTCGAGCAGCTCGAAATGCGGCTCGTCGAAATCGACCAGCGCCAGCACGCCGACGGTGATGCCGATGCCGGGCACGACGTTGATGAAGAACAGCCAATTCCACGACATCAGGTCGGTGATGTAGCCGCCGACCGTCGGCCCGATGGTGGGAGCAAGGGTCGCGACCAGCCCGATGATGGGGCCGACGATGTGAAATTTCGTTCGCGGGAAGACGGTATAGGCCGAGGCGAACACCGTCGGGATCATGCCGGCGCCCAGGAATCCCTGCAGCGCGCGCCAAAGGATCATCTCCTCGATGGTGGTGGCAAAGCCGCAGAGCAGGCTCGCGGCGGTGAAGCCGGCCGCCGAGATCGCGAACAACAGCCGCGTGCCGAAGGCGCGCGACAGGAACCCCGACAACGGAATCGCGATGACCTCGGCGATCAGATAGGCGGTCTGGACCCATGAGACTTCGCTGGAGCTTGCCGACAGGCCGGCCTGGATCTCGCTGAGGGATGCCGAGACGATCTGGATGTCCAGGATCGACATGAACATCCCGAACACCATGATGATGAAGGCGAACAGCCGCTTCGGCGCGATGCGCTCCGACGCCGGGTCCGCCATCATGGCAGGTGAAGCGGTGGTGGCGGTTGCCATGGGTCAGCTCGGGATCGCGCCAGCCGCGGGGTCGGTGCACCTCTCCCGCCTGCGGGAGAGGTCGGCGCGCAGCGCCGGGTGAGGGCTCTCTCTGCTTGGGGACTGTCTCATTGCGGAGGCACCCTCTCCCCAGCCCTCTCCCGCAAGCGGGAGAGGGAGCGCACCTGCACTTGCGGCTACAGCGCGATTCATCTCACCGCATCCTACTGCGGATGGACCGCGGGATCGTCGAGGTCGACCTCGCTGTCGGCGTCGGCCGCGCCCTTGTTGGTGTCGACGGTGGCATAGACCGACATGCCGGCCCGGAGCAGGTTCTGCTTCGCCACCGACTTCGGCACGCGGATGCGGACCGGCACGCGCTGCACGATCTTGGTGAAATTGCCGGTGGCGTTATCGGGCGGCAGCAGCGTGAACACCGAGCCCGCGCCCGCCGCGATGCTGTCGACCACGCCGGAGAACTTGCGCATGCCGTAGGCGTCGACCTTGATCGTCACCGGCTGGCCGGGACGGATGCGCTTGAGCTGCGTCTCCTTGAAATTGGCGTCGATGTAGACGTCGTCCAGCGGCACGATGTTGCCGAGGCGCTGACCGACCGCGACGAAGTCGCCGGTGTTGACGAGGCGATTGGAGAACGTGCCGTTGACCGGCGCACGCACCGCCGTGAAGCTGAGGTCGCGCTCGGCCTTGGCGAGCGTGGTCTTGAGCTCGGCGAGCTGGGCCTGCGCTTCGGCCTGCTGCGCCTTGGCGACCTCGACATTGCTGACGGCAACGTCGTAGGCGGCCTGCGCGGCCTTGACCGCGGCGGCGCCCTGGTCGCGTCCGGCTTCCGAGCTCTCGAACACGGCACGCGAGGCGAACCCCTTGGTGCTCAGCGCCTGCTGGCGCTCGTAATCGAGATCGGCGCGCTTCAGGCCCGCTTGGGCCGAGACGAGCTGAGCCTTGGCCTGCGCCACCTGGCTGTCGAGCGCGGCGACCTGGCGGCCGATGCGATCGATGGCGGCCTGCTGGGTCGCGATCTTCGTGGCGGCGGCCTCGACCGCGATCTTGTAGTCGCCGTCGTCGATGCGCAGGACGACGTCGCTGGCGCGCACCGGGCTGTTGTCGCCGGCGAGGATCGAGGCGACGTGTCCGGACACCCGCGCGCCCAGCATGGTGTTGTTGGCGCGGACGTAGGCGTCGTCGGTGGAGACGTAGAAGCGGCCGACCAGCGTGTAATAGCCGGCATAGCTCGCGACGGCGAGCGCGAGCAGCAGACCGAAGCCCATCAGGACGAATTTGCGCTTGCCGGATTTGGGAGCACCGCCTGCGGGTGCATCCGGCGCTGCTGCGGCCGGGTCGTCAGTCGCGGGCTTCTCCAGCGCCTCAGCGGGGCGGCGCTTGGCCTCCTCGACCCTTTCACCGCGCAAGTGCTCGGTAACGGGAGCAGAGTTCTCGATCGCAGCGTTACCGCCGGCTTGCTCCGCCGCTTCCTGGCGAAGGACTCGCGCAGCCTGGTCTCTCGATGCCGCCATCAAGGCCTCCTCAAAAGGCGATCGAGGACGGCCGGCCGGAGGCCGCTTTCCCTGTCGCTGATCTCAAATATCATTGACCGAACGGTTCGGTCAATATACATAAATGGCTCTAAGCGGCACCCTACTGGGCCGAATCCCTTAATATTTGCGTTTCACCGTTCAGCTGATCAGAAAATCTTCCGTGACCCTAAACCAATGGTTGTAGCCGACCGAGACCATCTGCACGCCGCCCAGGAGGAGGACGGCACCAAGCGTCGCCAGATCCTGGACGGTGCCCGCAAGGTGTTCATGGATCTGGGTTTCGACGGCGCCAGTATGGGCGAGATCGCGCGCGCCGCGCAGGTCTCCAAGGGCACGCTCTACGTCTACTTCGCCGACAAGTCTGCGCTGTTCGAAGCCATCATCGAGGAAGAGGCCCTCCAGCACGGCCAGGTCGTGTTCAACTTCGATCCTGCCCGCGATGCCGAGGCCACGCTGAGGGAATTTGGCCTCGCCTACCTTCACCTGATCTGCCGGCCCGGTGGCGGATCGGCGATCCGGACCGTGATGGCGATCGCTGAACGCATGCCTGATGTCGGCCGCCGCTATTACGCGCGGGTGCTGGACAAGAGTATCAGCCGCCTCTCCGGTTATCTCAAGGCGCGTGTGGTCGCGCGCGATCTCGATATCGAGGATTGCGATCTTGCCGCCTCGCAGTTCATGGAACTGGCCAAGGCTTCGCTCTTCCTGCCCTTCGTGTTCCAGGCCGCGCCGGCACCGTCGGAACAGCGCATGGCCGAGGTGGTCGACAGCGCTACGCGGATGTTTCTGGCGGCGTACAAGACGAAGTAGCAGCGCGTTGCACCTGCGGGCGGGGCGGCATTATATTGCGGCCATGTCTCGTGATCTTCGCCCGCCGGTCGACATCCTCCACTACGAGATGGTCCAGGAACAGGCCTCGGCACTCGGACGAATGGGCCGCGCCCTCGAACAGGCGCTGGCGCGCTTGCGCGAGTTTGACGCCGCCCACGCCGCCGCGGAAACTGCAGCCTCGATGCAGCCGGCCAGGCGCAAGCTGGTGCTGGAAGCCGGCCAGGCGCTCTGGATGTTCGTGGTCCAGCGCGAGGCGACGGGCCTGCGCGACAGCCGCCACATCATGCGCACCTACAACGTCCCGGGCGAGGTGCAGCGCTGCATGGGGCTGGCACCGTTGACAACAGGCTCGAGATGACGACAGCAGCTCGACCTAGTCTGTCACCTGCTTTCTCAACGCGGCGAGATCATTGACGACCATCTTGGTCGGGCCGGTCGAGATGATGCCCTCGTCCTGGAGTCGGTTGAGGATCAGGCTGATCGACTGCCGTGTCGCGCCGATCATGCGCGCGAGATTGGCCTGCGTGATTCGGCCGAGTGAGATCGGACCATTCTCGTCCTGCGCCGCGTTCTCGCACAGTTTCACCAGCAGCAGCACCAGTCGTTCCGCAGCCTTCTGCCCGGCCAGCGTCTGCGCCAGCATCGAATAGGTCTCGCCCTTGAAGCCGAGACACTCGATCAGCGCGACTGCGAACGAAGGCGACTCCGCGATGAGCCGGCGGATCGCATCCTGGTCGAGATGCAGCGCCTCGACCCGGCCGAGCGCGCGCGCCGACCAGCTATGCCGATGATCGCCGAGAATGTAGGGGGCGCCGACGAAGTCGCCGGCCTCCCAGGTCGCCAGCATCAGTTCTCGCCCCTGCGTACCGGCGTGGGTGCTTTCGACGATCCCGCTCAAAATGATGTGGATGCCGTTCGCGGGCTCGCCTTCGCGCAGCAGATGTTCGCGGTTCTGGTAGGTCGCCAACCTGCCGGTCCGCATCACCAGATCCAGATCGGACTTGTCCAACGACTTCAGCACATAGCGCCCGGTGCCGGCGCCTCGCGCCTCCGCGCACGGCTCACCCGGATCGGCGACCTCATGCGCATGACCGCGCCCCACGATCAGTCTCCCTTCGAGTGACGGCTCGAAGGCTAGGAGGTATCAGGTCGGATTGCAACGCGGCGCGAACGCTCAATGCACGGCCGCCGTAGCTGTAAATGCGCAGGCGAGGTCAGCGAGCAGGCGCTCCCGCCCCGCCGGCGCCAAGAACGTGACCCCGTAAGGCACACCCGCCGTGGTCATCGCATTGGGAACTGCAATCGCGGCGAGCCCGAGCGGATTGGCGTAGTTGGTGTAGTAACCGTTGTTGAAGTTGGCCGTCAGCGGATCGCGCGCCACATCATCAATGCTGAGGATGGTGCCGACCGTCGGCACCACCAGCACGTCGTGAGCATCCCAGAAACCGCGAAGCCGACGCTGGACCTCCTTGACCTCGTAGAACGCACGGTATGCATCGGCGGCGGAGAACTTCCGGCTGCCGAGGACGAGGTCGCGGACGATCTTGACGCCCGCATCGGGATGGGCGTCGAGGAACGCACCGACCGAGACGTCGCGCTCGGCAAGGAACGGACCGAAGAACATCAAGTCGTTGATCGAGGTGAACGGCGAGAAATCGACCGGCGTGATCGGCAGGTCGAGTTGCCGCAGCCGGTGCATTGCGGCGCCGAACAGCCTCTCCGTCTCCGGATTGCCGAAGAACTTGAGCTGATCGACCCGGGGCGCTGCGAGCTTCAGCGGCCGCGCGGGGCACGGCTGCTCCGTCCATCCGGCGAAATCGACCGGCGCAAAACAGTCCGCGGGATCACGCCGTGCCAGCACGCGATAGACGTCGTAGCCGTCATCGGGATCGCGCGTGTAGAGCGAGATGGTGTCGAAGCTCCGGCACGCATACACCATGCCGCGCTGGCTGAATGCGCCCGGCGCCGGCTTGAAGCCGGTCACGCCGCAATAGGACGCAGGCACCCTGCCCGATCCTCCGGTGTCGGTGCCGAACGCGAAGGACGACGTTCCGGTTGCGACCGACACCGCCGCGCCCGAGCTGGAGCCGCCGGGAATGTAGTCAGGATTGTGCGGATTGCGCGCGATGCCGTAGGGCGAGCGAACACCGACGAGCCCGGTCGCGAACTGGTCCATGTTGGTCTTGCCGATATAGATCCCGCCGGCTGCAATGGCATCGGCGACCACCGGGCTCGTATCCTTCGCGACATAGGCAAATTCCGGACAGGCCGACGTAGTCTGCTCGCCCGCGACGTCGATGCAGTCCTTGACCGAAAAGACGAGCCCGTAGAGGGGCAGGCCGTCGATCTCGCCGATGCGCGCATCGAGCGCGCGCGCCGCGGCCATGACGTTCTCGGGCCCCGCCGTCGATATCCAGACGCCGCTCTGGTCGGCGTCCGCCAGGCGCGACAGCACGTGCGCGGCGACGGTCGACGGCTTGAGCGTTCCGCTGCGATAGGCGGCGCGAAGACGGCGAGGCGAAATATCCATGTCGGTCACATGCTCACGGGAATCGGAAGTGCCGGCGAGACGAGCCCGCCGGCCCGGCGCGTCAGCGGCCGATCACCTTCTCGAGATAGACCGGCTGGATGAAGGCTTCGAAGTCGGCGCGCGGCAGCAGTTTCGGCAGTCGCTCCTGCTTCACCAGAAAGTCGGCGGTGGAAATCAGCGTGTCGACAAACCTGCCCTTCTTCGCGGTTGTGCCGAGATATTCCTCGGTGAGCTGCTTGTTGCAAGGCACCATGCCGGTGCCCTTCATCATCCGTGTCGCGTCGGGCAGCGGCAGCGACAGCTCCTCCGCAATGATCTCGGCCGTCTTCTCCGGGTTCTTCAGCCAGAAATCGATTCCCTCGCATTCGGCCTTGATGAACTTGTCGACGTAGGACGGATATTTCTCCGCGAACGCATTCATGACGACGCCGATGTCCCAGGTCGGATAGCCACGCTTGGTCATCTCCCCCGAGGTGATCAGGATCTTGCCACCGTTCTTGACGGCTTTGTCGAGGTTCGGCTCCCAGAACCAGGCGGCATCGATATCGCCGCGAAGCCAGGCGGCCGCGATGTCCGAAGGCGCGAGATCGATGATCTTGATCGAGGCGGGATCGACGCCCTCGTCCTTCAATGCCTGCAACAGCAGGTAGTGCGTGGTGGATCCGAACGGCGCGGCGACCGTCCTGCCCTTGAGGTCCTTGAGCGACGTGATGTTCTTGTCGGCCCGCACCACCATCGCCTCGACATAGTCGAGCAGATTGATCACAAGGATGCCCTTGATCGGCAGGGCCCGGGTCGCCCCGATCGCCGTCGGGGGATTGCCGAGACCGCCGAAATCGACGTCGTTGCCGGCGATCGCGCGCAGCATGTCGCCGCCGCCGCCGACCTTGACGTATTTGATGTCGACACCCGGCATCTCCTTGGCGAGCAGGCCGAGATGCTTGGTGACAAGCTGCGCGTTCACCAAATTCAGATAGCCGACGGTCACCTTGGCCGGCTTGTCCTCGGCCCGCGCGGCGGCCGTGAGCGCCAACGTGGCAAGTGCGAGCGCGGCAACAAGTCTCTTCATCATGTCGATCTCTCCTCGATCAGGATTACGTTCGGGCCCACGGCATCAATAGTCTGGCAATTCCGCGCATCATCAGGTCGAGCACGACCCCGGTCAGGCCAAGCACGATCAGGCCCATGATGACGACGTCGGACAGCAGGAATTTCGCGGCATCCCAGATCATCCAGCCGATGCCGGCCGAGGCCGCGACGATCTCGGCGGCGACGAGGACGGTGTAGGTGAAGCCGAGCGAGATACGCATACCTGCGAGGATCAATGGTCCCGCCGCGGGCAAATAGACGTGAAACAGCAGATGCCGCCGGCTCGCGCCGAGGGATTGCGCCGCGCGCACATAGACGGGATCGACACTGGTGACGGCCTGGATCGTCGAGATCACGATGCCCGGCAGGCCCGCAAGAAACAGCAACGACAGTTTGGAGCTCTCGCCGATGCCGAGCCACATCACCAGCAGCGTATAGAGCCCGAGCGGCGGCAACGGGCGATAGAACTCGATCAGCGGATTCAGCAGCGCACGCGCATTGCGCGATACGCCCATGAGAACGCCGAGTGGAATGCCGACGAGGCACGCCAACGCGAACGCCACGAGGATGCGGTAGAGGCTGGCGCCGAGATGCTGAAGCAGCGTGGCGCCCTGATAGCCCTTCGTCATGGTCTTGACGAACGCACCCCACACCGCCTGTGGCTTCGGCAGGAACAGCTCGTTGGCCCAGCCCATCTCCGTGACGATGGTCCATGCGGCCAGCAGCGCGGCGACGGTAAGCGTGGAGAGCAACACCGACCGGGAGACCGTTGGCAGCCGCAAACTGCCCCGCCGCGTACGATCGGCGGAGATCGGAAGCGCCATGGGGCTTGCCTCGACGCTCATGTGCGCACTCCCAGGATCTGCATGATGGTCAGCGCGTAGATCCGCGTCGCCATCACCGACTTGGTGATGGAGATGTTCTCGTTGTCGACGGCCCAGCCGTCCTCGCCCGGACCGAACGTCACCGCGTTGATGCCGGCTTCGCGGAAGCGGATGGTGTCGTTGAAGGCGTTCTTGCGATTGACGCCGGGCTCGCTGCCCATCAGGCGCCGATAGACCGCGCGAAGCGAGCGGCAGGGCTCTTCCTCAACCGGCACGGGCTCGGTCGCGTTGACGAACAGCGAGCCGGGCACCTGGCGCACCCCGACCTTGACGTCGTTGATCCCGGCAAATGTTTGCTGCCCGAGCCGCTCGATGTCGGAGATCACGCTGGCAAGCGTCATGCCGGGCACGATGCCGACCACTGCAAGCGTGATGGTGCAGGCATCCGGTGAGAACTGCATCTCGCCGGGGAGGCCGCCGCGGATACGCACCACCGAGCAGCAGGGCGGCGTATGCCCCATGAACTTGCTCGGCACGTGGGTGAACGTCATCTCCGCGAGTCCTGGCAGCAGTTTCGCCGCCTCCATGATGGCATTGACGCTGATGTCGGGCCGCCAGATATGCGACTTGATCCCCTGGACCGTGACCTCGATCAGGCAATGGCCGGAATTGGCCACCGAGAGGTTCATGCCCCAGTCTTTACTGACGTCTCCCCAGGCGGTCGGCTCGGCCGTGATCTCGTAGTCGGCAGCAAGGCCGACCTTGTCGAGCATGTAGATCGAGCCCTCGGTGCCGTTGCGCTCCTCGTCGACGGTGTAGCAGCACATCAAGGTGCCATCGAACTTCACGCCCTCCTCGATCAGGGCCTGCACCGCGAGCAGTGAGGCGGCGAGATTGCCGCGCGTGTCGGAGGTCCCGCGCGCGTAGAGCAGATCGCCATGGCGCGTCGCCTTGAACGGATCGTAATCCGTCATGTGCCATTTCTCGGGCTCGACCACCGGATAGGTGTCGAGATGATCGTTGAGAATCAACGATGGCGCGCCCTCGCGCCCTTTGAGCACGCCGAGCACATTGGGCCGGTGCGGCTGCGCACTGTGCTTGGTAACCTCCATGCCGAGGGCTTCGAGCTTGCCGGCGACCAACATGGAGATCGCCTCCTCCTCGGCGGGCGGCAGGTCGGGATCGAGCGGATTGCCGGAGCGCGGCTGACCGGTGCGGATCAGTTCGGATGCAAGGTCAAGCCAGCGTTCCTCGGTGATGCGCGCCAGCACGCGCCGCTCGAGATCGGAGTAAGGCGGGGTGACAGACATCTGCATGACGGGTTCCGCTGGCTCACAGCGCCGGCTGCGCTGCGTCGTTGCAGGCCCTTCATTGCACCGACTGTGCCAATTGCCGGCCACGCCCGTTCGGACACGAATAGCGATTGCAGTTCAATGATTTGGTCGAAAATCGACACCGCGCAAATTTTTGCGCGTCAGCTGTGCTTTGCCGAAGGCACAGCGCTGGCTGAACAGACCAGCCGCAGCGGGCGGACGGCCGCCTCAGCTCTGGCGGACGCGCCTATTCGTCGATGTAATCGTCATCCTCGCGCTTGCGCGCCGTGCTCTTGCGCGCACCGAGCGAGCCGGTGACGGAGGGATCGCGCGCATTGGCATAGGGGCTGCGCGACTGCGAGCGCGCGGCGACCTCCTCGCCGGACACGGCGGCCGGCTGGCAGATCAGGCGGCGGCTGGCGCGGCGCATCAGGTCGACGTGGATGTGATCGTAATGAAAGACGTTCGAGCCCGGCGCGAGAACGGTGGTGAAATGCGCACACGCTCCCGCTTGCACGTCGCGCAGGAAGCCCTGCTCCTCCGGCATGCCGCGCCAACCGTCCTTGATGGTGACGCGGCGGCCGTCGGCGAGCACGAAGGCGGAGATGTCGAGCGCATTGCCGAAAGCGTGCTCGGAGATATGGGCCCGCGAGTTGCCGTTCATGCCGCGGCAGGAATAGGCGGAGATCTGCTTGATCTCGGCGACGCGGACGCCGAACCAGCGCATCGCCGAGGGCTGGACGGTGTCGGCGAGCCAGCGGTCGAGCTCGGACACGATCGGACAGGCCAGCGTCGCCGTCGGCTTGATCGCGACGGGCCCGACGGCGGCGACGGAATTGCCTTGCGCAGGGCCGAGGCGCGGCAGCGGTTGCTGCGCGGGCGCCTGCGAGTAAGGCGCCGGCCGTGCCGGATAGCTCGGCGAATTCATGTAGCGCGCCGCACCTGCGGCATCGGTGCCATCGGGCGGCAGGTCGATCTCGTCCTCCTGCGCCGCCACACCCGGTGCGTTCAGCGACACCGGCCCGGACGAGGCGCCGTAGCCGGACGGCTGGCGCACCGCGCTCTCAGGATAGTTCGACTGCGGCGGATAGGCGGAGGCCGGGTAGTTCTGGCCCTGCGGATAGTTCGATTGCGGCTGCCTCACGGGCCAGCGCGGCTGGTTGCCGATGCTCCCCGGCGGCCGCAACGGCTCGTCGGCGAAGCCGTAGGTGCTGGAGGCCTCGCCGATAGCGGCCACCTTGAGTGGAAATTCGGCGCCACACTGGCCGGGTCCGGAAATCGGGTCGATGCGGACGAGATCCGGCCCCTCCTTCACCGCGCCCGATTTCAGGCATGCGGCTTCCGCCTCGGCCCGCCACGGTTCGCGTTCGGCCTGGAAGAAGCCGCGTCCGCAACCCGCTAGCGAAACAAGGACGATGGAGCCGACGAGATACAAACGAACTCCGCGCGTCATGTACGCACGTTCGGTGAATTTACTTAAAGACTCTTCAACACGTTGATTTCAGTGTTCTTTAACCATGACGACCGGCGCGCGCCGAACCCCCGGGCAAACCGAGCGACAGCAGGGCTGACTTTATCGAGACGAGACTCTCTGTTAACTATGATGCTCGCGCGCAAAGCAGCGCGCGTGGAGGGAGCGACTCATGACGTTCGCCGGGAAACTGAGCGTAGTCACCGCCTACCTCGCCATGGCCTTCGTCGGCGCCATCGTGCTCGGCATGATCTAGCGGCTCATCGAGCGCATCGAAGCCGGCTTGTTCCCTTCTCCCCTTGTGGCAGAAGGTGGCGCGAAGCGCCGGATGAGGGGTTCTATCCGCGCGCGCCGGCGTTCGCGGACATGCCCTCTCCCGCAAGCGGCGCGGGCATTTTGCGCGACGCTACGACCGCGCACTCCATTGCCGCGAGGTCGTGATCAGTTGCTCGCGCGGCGCTTCGATCCGTGTCCAATCATTGCCCGAGCACCAGAAACGCCAAAGCGCACAGGCCTCGACGTGCAGCCTTGCGGAGCTCTTCAGGGTCATCGTCGCGTAATAGGTGTTGCCGCTGGCGCGGCTGTATATGCTGCCGGTCCAGACGTCGTGCGATTTCGACTTCATGTTGACGAGCACGCTCTCGCCCCGGCGCGAGGTCTCGGTCAACGCATAACCGCAAAGCGCAGGGCCGCAGCGCTCGATGCGGACCGTGCCCTTGGCACCTCGGCTCTCCCATTCGCCGAGCGGCGTATAGGCCTGCTCGTCGTCGCTGCGCCGTGCGACCGCCACGGTCTGCTTGATCTCGGGGCTCGGGACCGGCGGCGGCTCCAGGCGCGGCGCCTCAGCTCTTGGCTGCTCTGGTCTCGGTGGCTCTGGTCTTGGTGTCTGCGGCGGCACGACGGGCTGCGATGTCGTCGCGGCCAGCGTCGGGGCTGGAGCAGCCGGCGGAGTCGCGACCACGCTCGCTTGCGGCGGGCGAGGTGGGATGGCCGGATCGACCGGCGAGCTCGGGGCAATCGGCGTCGGGACCGGTCTCGTCGCGGCGTCATCCACCCGCTGAAAGCTGCGATGGGACGAGATCGACACGCAGGATGTGGATCGGCACGTTTTGGGCGCCTCGACATGGAAGCGGTGGCGGCCAATCGAGACGGAATAGGAACCGGCCTCGGCCGCCGGCGCGATCGCCATCAGCGCGATCAATGTGCCAAGCCAAGTCGCAAGCCGTTGCATCGCCCTCTCCCTCAATGTCGCGACGAGCTTACGCAGAGGAATTGCGGCTGAATGTGCGCTGCCTCACCCAGCCGCCCGCCGCCGTTGTGACCCCCATCACAGAACACCGGGCCAGCCCGGCATAGGGTCGAGCCACGCTTCATCCACCAGCGACTTCGGTCCATATCGGGACCGCGCCATTTTGGAGGTTGTCATGAACAAGCTCACCGTCGCCGCCACCGCGCTCTTCCTTGCCTCGACCGCAGCCCATGCCGGCGGCAATACGATCTCGTTCCAGATCGAGGGCCAGCACATCCGCATCGAGACGCCGCGCAACTGCGCCTCGCTCAACTGCGTGACCATCGTCGCGCCGGGCCTGTCGGACAAACCGATCAAGCTGAACAACATCAACCTCAAGGGCTTCGGCGGCTCCAAGGATGATGACGCCGACACCGCGCCGGCTCCGGCCACGGCCGCGCAGCCCGCGCCGGCACCGGTGCAGCAGCAGCCCGTGCAGCAGGCGCCGGTTCAGGCGACCGCCCCGGCCGCTCCAAGTGTCGCCCCCGCCGCGCCCGCGTCGACCGTTGCCGCCGCGCCGTCCGTCGACACGACGACGCAGCCCGCGCCGGCCGCGGCGCCCGCTCCCGTTGCTGCGCCCGCTGCGGTGGCGGCCGCTCCCGCTCCGGCCCCGGTGGCTGCCGCGCCCGTGGCCGTAGCGAACTCGCCGATCGGTATCTGGGCGACCGAAGAGGGGAAGGGCAATGTCCGGGTCGAGCAGTGCGGCGCCAATCTGTGCGGCTACGCCGAGAAGACCAACGAGCGCATCCTGATCAACATGAAGCCCGAGGGCTCGAAGTGGAGCGGCCGCATCCGCGATCCCAATTCCGGCCGCAACTACGACTCGACCATCGCGATGAAGGGCCCGAATGCGATGCGCGTGCAAGGCTGCGCCTTCGGCGGCATGTTCTGCGGCGGCCAGACCTGGAAGCGCGTGAGCTGACACGCCGAGCGCATCAGCCCCGACACATGCACCATCTTCGTCATGCCCGGGCTTGTCCCGGGCAGACACATTCCTGGTGCCAGCACGCCGCTCTTTCCTCCGTCATTGCGAGCGCAGCGAAGCAATCCAGCGACCCTCCGGGGAAAGATTCCGGATTGCTTCGCTGCGCTCGCAATGACGATGTGGAAGGAGCTCAGGCTCTCGCAGGCCCATCCGCTCGCGGATGTCTTCAGACCGCAAGCAGTGTGCTCTGGACCTCACGCCTCGCCGCGCAGCCAGGCCTTCATCTTGTGCAACAGGCCGTGCCGCAACTCCTCGGCGGAGGCGGCCTCGGCTTGCGTCAGCGTCTGCGAGGCTGAATCGATGTCATCGGCCGATTGCACCGGCTCCGGCACCAGCCCTGCTGCGGCAAGCGCGATCGGGCCGGTCTGGGTCAGGAACGCGCGTTCGTATTCGCGCGACAGCCGCGCGATCGCGTCGTCCAGCGTCAGCCAGTCGACCGCCTTGACGTCGTTCATCAGCTTGCGGACCGGCCCGCCCTCGGCCTCCATGCGCCAGAAATGCACGACCTTCGAGCGCCCGCCGGACTGGTAGGCGAGCGTGCCGAGAAATTCGTGCACGGCGACGTCGTGGCCGGTCTCCTCCAGCACCTCGCGATGCGCGGCTTCTTTCGGCGTCTCGCCGTCGTCGAGCTTGCCCTTCGGCAAGACCCATTCGTTGCGCTTGCGCTGGCGCACGACCGCGATCAGCGGCGTCGAACCACGCCGCAGCACGATACCACCCGCCGCCATCACCGGCGCCCGCGCCATCACCAAATCCGTCGTCGAATCGTCCCCACCGACGATATAGGCGCCGGGAACGGCGGATTGAAGGCTACTTTCTTCTGAGCAGCCCCTGGCCGGCTCGGATGCGCGTGCCCTCGGCGATGCCATCGCAGAAGGTGAAGTCGCCGGGCGCCAGGATGATGATGGTCGAGCCGTGCTCGAACCAGCCGAGCTCCTCGCCCTTGGCCACGTTGACGTCGCAGGGGAAATTGACGGGACCGCGGGTCTGCGCGTTCAGCACCAGATCGAGGAAATGCAACCGGATGCTCGCGACCAGGATCGCGGCGACCGGCACCAGCGTCACGGCCTCGCCGGTCGAAAGATGCGTGCGGATCACCGCGCGCTCGTTCTTGCAGAACAGCCGCTCGACCCGCTTCAGGGCGATCGGGTTGACGTTCCAGACGTCGCCGTGGATCAGCGTCACGCCCTCGATCTGCGCATCATAAGGCGCATGGAAGCGGTGATACATGCTCGACGTCAGCCGCAGCGTGACGAACGAGCCGTTGCGGTGCTGATCAACCAGCGCGGAATCGCCGACGAGATCGAGCAGCGAATACGGCGCACCCTTGACCTGGAACAGCTCGGTATCCGCGATCCTGCCGTGAGCGCCGACGATGCCGTCCGAGGGGCTGGCGACGATCGAGGGGTCCGGATCGAACGGCCGCAGGCCCGGCTTCAGCTCCCGGGTGAAGCAATCATGCAGGCTCGTGAAATGATCCTTGCGCGCCTCGGACAGATCGAGATCGGAGAACAGCTTCCACAGCGCGATCGAGAAGTCCCGAACCAGGGGATTCTCGATCTTGGAGAACCATCCCATGAAGCGGGTCAGGGCCGCGCGGGGGATGCGGTTGGTCAACAGGAAGTTGAGATCTTCCTGCTGGGTGAAAGAGGCGATGAGGGCTTTGACTGTCATGAATCTGTCAGCTCGCAGGTTTAGCGCTTGTTGTCATGGAAACGACACTCCCGATTCTCTCGATGTCCGTGGCCGCCGCAGCGTCCGCTGCCGCCGTCCTCCCGAAGCTGAAGGCGCGGATCGAGTTGTCCCGCGCCAAGCACCGCTCGCTCGCCGGACACTCCAAGATGTCGCGACGGGTGGCCAAGCTGCTCCCGTTCTACGAGTTCGGAGAGAACGACTACTTCTCGTGCGACGGCGCGCCGGCCAACATCGCCGCGCAGCGCAAGGACGGCTTCTTCCGTCTCGCCGCTCTCTACGCCGAGCGCTACCCGAAGGGGCGCGCGATGACAAAGGAAGCGGCGGAGAAAATCTCCGACCTGAACTTCACCGAGAGCTACCGCGTGCCGTTCCAGTTCTCGCGCTTGGTCCGCGAGCACCTGGGCACCTCGACCTTCGTGGCGTCCTCCAGCGGCGTCACCGTCACCGACGCCGACGGCAACACGTCGTACGATCTCACCGGGTCCTACGGCGTCAACATCTTCGGCAACGACTTCTACAAGGAGTGCATCGAGGGCGCCGAGAAGCGCGCGCACGCGCTCGGCCCGGTGCTCGGCCCCTACCATCCCGTCATCCTGGAGAACGTGCAGCGGCTCTGCCAGATCTCCGGCCTCGACGAGGTCTCGTTCCACATGTCCGGCACCGAGGCCGTGATGCAAGCGGTGCGGCTGGCGCGCTATCATACCAAGCGCACGCATCTCGTCCGTTTCGCCGGCGCCTATCACGGCTGGTGGGGCGACGTGCAGCCCGGCGTCGGCAACCCTATCCCTGCGCACGAGACCTACACCCTCGCCGAGATGTCGGAGAAGACGCTGCATGTGCTGCGCACACGCAAGGACATCGCCTGCGTGCTGGTCAATCCGCTGCAGGGCCTGCATCCCAACGCCAACGCGCCCGGCGATTCCGCGCTGGTCGACTCGTCGCGCGGCGGCCGTTTCGAGCGCGCCGCTTATACCGAATGGCTGAAGAAGCTGCGCGAGGTCTGCGACCAGCGCGGCATCGTGCTGATCTTCGACGAAGTCTTCGTCGGCTTCCGTCTCGCCGCGGGCGGCGCCCAGGACTATTTCGGCGTCAAGGCCGACATGGTGACCTACGGCAAGAGCCTCGCCGGCGGACTGCCGGTCGGCGTCGTCTGCGGCACGCGCGAGCTGATGCGCCGCTTCCGCGACGATCGTCCCGCCGACATCTGCTTCGCCCGCGGCACCTTCAACTCGCATCCCTATGTCATGACGGCGATGGACGAGTTCTTGAGCCGCCTGGCCAGCCCGAACTTTCGCGCGGTCTATGACGGGCTGGAGGAGACCTGGAACGGGCGCTGCGGGAAGCTCAATCAGATGATGGAGCGCGCCGATCTGCCGGTGCGGTTCGCCAATTTCTCCTCGATCTGGACGGTGAAATACACCACCCCGTCCCGCTACAATTGGATGCTGCAATATTACCTGCGCGCCGAAGGTCTGGCGCTGAGCTGGGTCGGCACCGGCCGGCTGATCTTCAGCCTCAACTACACCGACGCCGACTTCGCCGAAGTCGCCGAACGCTTCGTCCGTGCGGCCGCGAAGATGAAGGCCGACGGCTTCTGGTGGCACGATGGCGTGCTCACCAACAAGCAGATCAAGCGGCAGATCCTGAAAGAGATGCTGGCCAAGCGCTTCGGGCGCTGAGGTCGGCTTCTCCTCCCACACAGTCATCGTCATTCCGGGGTGAGATCTCTCCTCCCCCTCTCCCCGCCTGCGGGGAGAGGGTTGGGGTGAGGGGGACTCTCCGCTTGTCTGGTGAGAGTTGGTGCGCGATACGGAAGCAGCGCCCCCGCGGAGAGCCCCCCTCACCCGGCTTTGCGCTACGCGCAAATCCGGCCTCTCCCCGCACGCGGGGAGAGGCGAAGAAAATGCCCCCAAGACGTGGATGCCCGGCGCGAGGCCGGGCATGACGTACCCATCAGACATCGGAGAGTTCGGTCGGACCAGCGCGCTCAGGCGTGCTGCTCTTCGAGCGTGGGCTCGCCGATCAGGCCCAGCGTGTGCTCGGGATTGAGGTGCAGGCCGGGGTCCATCAGCTCGCCGCGCATCAGGGCGAGCGGAGCGCTGCGATAGAGCATCAGGTCGTGGAACGGGTCGGTCAGGATCTTGGTCATCCAGACCAGGCCAGTCTCGACATCGCGGATGAAGAACAGGTGCACGGTGCGGAACAACAGGCCGCCGCCGCCGACCACGAGCCAGATCTTGGCGACCTGCCGCATGAAATCGGTCGCGCCTTGCCAGGGCGTGAACAGGCCGAACAACGTGGGATCGATCACCAGTACCAGCGGCGAGAGCGCCCAGATCGCCATCAGCACCACCTTGCGCTGCAGGTTGTAGCCGACCTTGATTTCTTCCTTGTATTCGTGCGTCGCCTGGTTGACGTGATCGTAGGTGTGCGGCTCGAAGAAGAAATGACCGGCCTGACGCGAGGTCATCGACACCAGCCAGCCGACCAGCGCGGACACGACGGGATCGATGAACAGCCAGACATAGGCGAACAGGAAGCTCAGCGCGCTGATGAAGTGCAGGCTCTGATTGATGCGGCTGTGATGATAGTAGCGATGGTCGTCCCAGCGCTGGATCCGCAGCTGCTCGAGATAATTCTTGATCATGCTCTTCCCCAAATGCTTTCGGCTACGGGGTTAAAGGGATTCGATGTACGCCGTGTGACAACATCATCTTGTCATGTGGTGGCACGCGCCGGCGCGATGACGCACGACGCCTGCGCTCGAGGTCAAGCCGCCTTGGCGACATCGACCTTGCGGAAGCGCACCAGCGAGAAATGACCGAGCGGCGGAATCAGGCGGCGCTCGGCGAGCTCGATGCCTTTGGCGCCGGCCAGCCATTTCGTATAACGCGACCAGGCGAACTCGGCGGTGCGGAAGCCGAGCGGACGCACCACCGGCTGCAGCTTCTGCTCGATGAAGCGGCGCATGCCGGCATCCGCGCTGACACGGGTGAGAACGATCAGCTCGCCGTCCGGACGCAGCACGCGGGCGAATTCGTCCAGCGCTTTCTCCGGATTCGGCACCGCGGTGACGACATATTGCGCCATCACCACGTCGAAGGAATTGTCCGGGAATTCGAGCTTCTCGGCGTCCATCACCGCGAGGCCCTCGACATTCTTCAGCCTGCACTCGGCGACGCGCTGGCGCGCCTTTTCGAGCATCGCCTCCGAAATGTCGGTGCCGAAGATGCGCAGATGCGGCGCGTACATCGGCAGCGAGATGCCGGTGCCGACGCCGACCTCGAGCACGCGGCCGCCGATCTTGTTGGTGGCCGCGATCGCGGCCTGCCGGCCCTTGGCGAACACGCCGCCGAACACGAGGTCATAGACCGGGGCCCAGCGGTCATAGGCCTGCTCGACCGTGCCGCGGGTGAGGTCGAGCTGCTGGGTGCCGTCAAGGTTCATGATCTTGGCCATCGATGAGGTTCTCGCTGTGGGTCTAAGGAAAGTTCAACCGCGCACCGGCCGCCGCGCCATGCGAGGCGAGGCGCGCAAGGCGCGGCTGGGTTGGAGTGAGGTCAGGTTGCCGACGAACTGGCGCGCGCTGTTCTCCCAGGAGCGCTCCAACGCGAAGTGGCGGCAGGTCTCGCGCGACATGGTGAGCGCGCGCAGGCAGGCGGCGCGCAGATTGTGATCGATCGCGCCGATCGGATGATCGGCGATGACGTCTTTCGGACCCGTGACAGGAAACGCGGCAACCGGCGTGCCGCAGGCCAGCGCCTCCAGCTGCACCACGCCGAACGTATCGGTCAGGCTCGGAAACACGAACACGTCTGCGGCCGCAAGATGCGCGGTGAGATCGGCCCCCTTCTTCTCGCCGAGGAACACCGCATCGGAATATTTCCGCTCCAGCGCCGCCCTCTGCGGGCCGTCGCCGACGATCACCTTGGTGCCGGGCAGGTCGAGAGCCAGGAACGCGTCGAGATTCTTCTCCACCGCGACGCGGCCCATGGTCATGAAGATCGGACGCGGCAGATCGAGCCTCGCCGGCGCACCGGGATGAAACAGCTCGGTGTCGACGCCGCGGGTCCAGAAGCCGAGCCGCTTGAAGCCACGCTCGGACAGCTCCTGCCGCAGCGACGGCGTCGCCACCATGGTCATGGCGGCGGCATCGTGGAAATGGCGCAGCACGGCATAGCCGACGCTTGCGGGGATGCCGGTCCGCACCGCGACGTATTCGGGAAAGCGCGTCGTGTAGGAGGTGGTGAAGGCGAGCCGGTTGCGGCGGCAATAGGCCCGCGCCGCCCAGCCGATCGGGCCTTCGGTCGCGATGTGCAGCGCGTCCGGCGCCGCGGTCTCGATGCGCCGCGCGATCTCCTTGCTGCCCGGCAACGCGAAGCGCAGGCCCGGATAGGTCGGCAGCGGCCAGGACGGAAAGCCGTCCGGGGTCAGGAAGCCGATCTCGATGTCCAGCGCCTTGGCCGCATTCGCCAGCGAGGTCAGCGTCCGGACCACACCGTTGACCTGCGGATGCCAGGCGTCCGTCGCGATTAATACCCGCATGGGAAAATCCCGAGAGTTTGATGATTCTCGGTTTCCGACCATCAACGAAGGATATTTCAGGCGTGTGACGTCATAGAAGTGTCGGCCCGTCGTTTTGTGCGTAACGGACGCCTGCGGCCACGAAACTGTCATGAAACAATTCTTGCCGCGGTGAAACCGTTTTCGGTTTTCCGCGCAAATGTCCCGAAACGTTTTGCCGTTAGTGATCCAGGCAACAGAGCACCGCAGCGGTGCCGCGGTGGCCGAGACCACCGAGCCAACAGGGGCGATCACATGTTCAATCTGGACACGTTCAAGACGTTTTCGCGCGCCGTTGCTTTTGGCGCAGTCGCGGCCTCCGCGATCGCATTCGCAGGCGCAGCCAAGGCGGCGCCGGTGCAGATCTTCCCGTTCTTCCAGCCGCTGCCGCCGATGGTCGCGCCGCAGCCGTTCCAGCCCTATCAGCCGTATCAGGCGCCGACCTACCAGACCGAACCGTCCGACGATCAGGACGCTGTGGAGATGCCGGCCCGCTTCCGCCGCCAGACCGTCGCTTACGCGACGCGTGAAGCGCCGGGCACGATCATCATCGATACGCCCAACACCTATCTCTATTACGTGCTCGGCAACGGCCAGGCGCTCCGCTACGGCATAGGCGTCGGCCGCGACGGCTTCACCTGGTCCGGCATCCAGTCGGTGACCCGCAAGGCCGAGTGGCCGGCCTGGACGCCGCCGCCGGAGATGATCGCCCGCCAGCCCTATCTGCCGCGCCACATGGCCGGCGGCCCCGGCAATCCGCTCGGCGCGCGCGCCATGTATCTCGGCGGCACCATCTACCGCATCCACGGCACCAACGCCCCCGAGACCATCGGCAAGCGCGTCTCGTCCGGCTGCATCCGGATGACCAACGAGGACGTCACCGACCTCTATTCCCGCGTCAACGTCGGCACCAAGGTCGTGGTGCTGCCGATGACGGAGCGCCGCGCGGAACTCGGAACCGCGACGCGCTGAGCCGTCAGGACATCGTGACGCAAACGGCCCCGGAACCTGCCGGGGCCGCTTTTGTTTGCCCTCGACATGTCGACGCGCGCCTGCTGCGGCGCGGTCCCCGATGGAGGCGCAAATGCAATCACGCCTGCAATCCTCGCTCTATCCGTGGCTGCACGCGATCACCGGCGCCACCGCACTGGCGCTGCTCGTCTCCGCGCCCGCCTCGCTCGCGCAGCAGCCGGCCGGCGATGAGGCAGGCAAGCAGGCCTTCAACAATTCCTGCCGCACCTGCCACTCCATGAAGGAAGGCGACAACCGCCTCGGCCCCAACCTCAACAAGATCGTCGGGCGCAAGGCCGGCGCGCTGCCGGACTACAATTACTCGTCATCGATGAAGGACGCCGGCATCGTCTGGGATCAGGACAAGCTGACACGCTTCATGGTCAAGCCGGACGAGGTGGTGTCGGGCAACAAGATGCAGCCCTATGGCGGCATCTCGACGGAGGAAGCGGCGAAGGTCGTTGCGTATCTGCAGGCGGCGGGCGGGCAATAGCCGCGCTCGCGCCGGGCGGTTTAGACTTGTATCCGAGCTCGCGGCGCATCCTTCGAGACGCCCGCCTGCGGCGGGCCCTCAGGATGAGGGCGGAATGTGCGGTCGCAGTCTCTTCGCAGTACTTGCACCAATCGCCAAATGCCAGTTAGCCTCATCCTGAGGAGCGCGCCCTTGCGCGCGTCTCGAAGGACGAGGCGTTCACGATGACGGAAGGCGCGTGGCTCTACATTCTCAGATGCGCCGACGGCAGCTACTACATTGGCACGACGCGTACCGAGCTCGAAATCAGGGTCGCCCAGCACAACGCCGGCACCTTCGAAGCCTACACGAAGTCACGCCGGCCTGTGGCGCTGATGTTCTCACAATGGTTCGATCGCATCACCGATGCAATCGAGTGCGAGCGAAAGCTGAAGAAATGGAGCCGCGCGAAGAAGGAGGCCTTCATGCGCGGCGATTTTGCCGAGCTTCATGAATTGTCAAAGCGCGCATCGCATCATCCTTCGAGACGCCCGCCTCCGGCGGGCTCCTCAGGATGAGGACGGAATGCGTGGCAGCACTTTCAACGGGCACGGATGTTGGTTGAGCCTCATCCTGAGGAGCGCGCTTGCGCGCGTCTCGAAGGACGAGGCGGGCACGAGATTGCGTTACCTACCCCGCCGCTCCCCGAGCAACCGCAGCCACGCCGCCGAATGAAACGCGCTCATCAGGAGATACATCGGCACCATGCCGCCGAGCGGCGACCCCTGCCCCGCGGCGCACAGCATGTCGGCCGGCCCGCCCATGGCCGTCAGCACGGCCATGATCGCGAAGGTGGGTGTCGCTGCCAGCGACAGCCAGCTGGCAAGGTGGCGCGCCGCCACCACGCCATTGCGGCCGGCGCCGGCCATTGTGCCGACGGGGCTAGTCACGGCCTTCCACAGCCTCCCGGCGGAACGCCTTCTCGCCGGCGTCTGAGATCTCGACCCACTTCTTGTCGGGCGCTGCGCCCTCCGTGTAACTGTCGTGCCAGTTCCACCATTTGTAGGTCGGCGTCTGCGGATAGCCCTTCGGCGAATCCTCCCAGACCTCCTGGCGACCGAGCGGCGTGATGTCGAGGTAATTCCAGGTGCCGCCCATCTGCTCGTCGCCGCGGCTCTTGACGAAATAGGTGCGGAAGATCCGCGTCCCGTCGCGGTAGAACACGTTCGTGCCGTGCCATTCGTCGACGCCGAAATCGGCGTCGAAGCTGTCGGTGATGGTGACCCACGGCATGGTCCAGCCCATCCGCTGCTTCAGTCTGATGATATCGGCTTGCGGCGCGCGCGAGGCGAACACGAGCGTGGTGTCGCGGGCGTTCAAATGCGCGACGTGGGCGACCTGGTCGGCCACCATGGAGCAGCCGCGGCAGGCGTGATCGGGCCAGCCGAACACGCCGGGCTCGAAGAACGCGCGGTAGACGATCAACTGCCGCCGGCCCTGGAACAGGTCGACGAGACTGAGCTTGCCGCCGGGCCCCTCGAACGCATAGGTTTTGGAAACTTCCATCCACGGCATGCGCCGGCGCTCGGCGGCCAGAGCGTCACGGGCACGGGTATGCGCCTTCTCCTTCACGAGCAGTTGCTGACGGGCGGCCTCCCAGTCCTGCGGCGACACCACCGGAGGTGTCTGCATGACGGACTGTCCGTTATTCGGTTCGTTTTGGGCTAATGTCATCATGACTCTCCAAATCTCTCGCTCAAGTCCATTCCGCCCCGCGCCGCACATGGTCGGTCGACAACGATTTCTGGCACCGCGCGGTTGCGCGGTGGGAGTAACAAGTGTGGCGGGATTTGAATGGAGTCGCTGATCACGGCCGCCGCGCGCGCGCTCGAGGCGGGCGATCCGCTCGGCGCCCTGAACCGCGTCGCGCTGCGCAACGACGCACCGTCGCTGGCGCTGCGCGGCATCGCGATGGCGCAGCTCGGCGACCTCGCCAAGGCCAAGTCGCTGCTGCGAAATGCTGCGCGCGCCTTCGGTCCGCGCGAGGCGGTGGCGCGGGCAAGATGCGTGGTGGCCCAAGCCGAGATCGCGCTGGTCTCGCGCGACTTGAGCTGGCCGGACAGGACACTCGCCGCCGCGCGCACGACCCTCGAAAAGCACGGCGATCTCGCCAACGCGGCGCATGCCCGCCACATCGCCGCGCGGCGTCTTCTCCTGCTCGGACATATCGAGGAGGCGGAGAGTATGCTCGCCGGTCCCGGCCGCTTCCCGCTCCCGCCTGCCTCACAAGTCGTTCGCGAGCTGGTGCTCGCCGGCATCGCCATACGGCGGCTCCGATCGGAGGATGCACGCGCGGCGCTGGCGCGGGCGGCCCGCGCCGCACGGCAGGCCGGCATCCCCGCGCTCGCCGCCGAAGTCGAAGGCGCGAGCCGCGTGCTCGATACGCCGACAGCGCGCCTGATCACGCGCGGCGAGGAGCGGCCATTGCTGCTTGCGGAGGTCGAGCAGCTCGCGACATCCGAAGTGCTCGTCGTGGACACGTTCCATCATTCGGTGCGCAGGCGCGGCACCGTCGTGCCGCTCGGCACCCGGCCGGTGCTGTTTGCCCTCGTCCGCATCCTGGCGCAGGCATGGCCTGCGGATGTGTCGCGTCAGACGCTGATCGCGGGCGCGTTTCACGCCAGGCATCTCGATGAATCGCATCGCGCGCGGTTGCGCGTCGAGATCGGTCGGCTCCGCACCAAGCTCAAACCGCTCGCCGACGTGAACGCGACGAAGCAAGGATTTGCGCTGGCGCCGCGCAGGACGCGCGACATCCTCGTGCTGGCGCGGCCGGTCGACGAGAAGCACGCCAATGTTCTCGCTCTCCTCTCCGACGGCGAGCCCTGGTCGAGCTCGGCGCTCGCGCTGGCGCTGGGAACGAGCCCGCGCACGGTGCAGCGGGCCCTCGACGAACTGGCGCGCTCGAACAAGGTGCAATGTTTCGGGCATGGGCGGGCCCGGCGCTGGATGACGCCGCCCGTCCCGGGTTTCCCGACAGGCTTGTTACTCCCCACGCCGCTCCTGAAGACGTAACGTTGAGGCCACATCACAGGGAGCAAGCAGATGAAGCGTTCAGCCGCCGAGATCATCAGGGAGTACGGGCCGTTTGAGGGCGTCGAGGCCGTGCATGGCGTCACCTATGACGGCAGCCATGTCTGGTTCGCCTCCGGCGACAAATTGAATGCGGTCGATCCTGACAGCGGCAAGGTCGCGCGCTCCATCGATGTCGCCGCACATGCGGGAACGGCATTCGACGGAAGGCACCTGTTCCAGATCGCCGAGGATCGCATCCAGAAGATCGATGCGGCATCGGGCAAGGTGCTCAGCACCATTCCGGCGCCGGGTGGCGGCGGCGATTCAGGCCTCGCCTGGGCCGAAGGCTCGCTGTGGGTCGGGGAATATCGCGAGCGAAGGATCCATCAGGTCGATCCGGAAAGCGGCAAGGTTCTCCGCACCATCGAGAGCAAGCGCTTCGTGACCGGGGTGACCTGGGTCGACGGCGAGCTCTGGCACGGCACCTGGGAGAACGAGGAGAGCGACATCAGGCGGATCGACCCCGCGACCGGCAAGGTGCTCGAGCAGCTCGACCTGCCCGCCGGGACCGGCGTGTCCGGGCTGGAATCCGATGGCGGTGACCGCTTCTTTTGCGGCGGCGGCACCAATGGCAATGTAAGAGCGGTCCGCCGCCCCCGGCGCGGCTGAATGCCCGGCAAATGCGGGGCGCATCCGTTAACCTGTTCGCCGCAATTCCACCCCACCGGTGCGCTCTAGCGCCCTGCTCGCCCGCCCTGTAAAATCCCCGCCGGGGCGGCTTGGGGGATTGATGCGACTGACGTTGAATCTGAAGACCATCCTGGTCGGAATCGCCGTGCTCGCGGCGTCCTTCTTCATCAGCTTGAAGGCGATGGATTGGCTGGCGCCGCGCGCGACGAATTCGGCGCCGCCGGTCGCGCAATTGCCGCCGCTGCCGCCGGCCGCGAAGAGCTCGATCGTGATCGCGCCGGTCGCCATCGCGATCTCGGCGATCCGCGAGCAGGCCGAGAAGGCCGCGCCGCGCAATTTCTCGGGGAAGGCCGACAACCCGATCTCGCAGATCCTGGAGAACGCCGACATCGGCTGGTCCGCCGTGCGCGGGCCGATGGCAGCGGCCGGCGACAAGGACGTGCTGACGATCTCGACGCCGCTCTCGGGCAAGCTGAACGTGACGGGCTCGCTGTCGGCGAAGGCCACCGGCGCGCTCGGCGACGCGCTCGGCAGCGTGCTCGGCGGTGACGCAGCCAAGCGGATCGGCGCCGTCAACATCAAGAATCTGAACGCCAGCGCGGAGATCAAGGGCAACGTGGTCGTCACCTCGCGCCCGAAGCTCGGGGCCAATTGGCATCTCGAGCCCAATCTCGGCGCCCAGGTCAATCTCGGCGACACCAACCTCAATGTCTCCGGCGCCAAGGTCAACGTGCCGGCGCAGGTGAAGCCGCTGATCGACAAGAATGTCGGCGAGCAGATCAACATCGTCTCCGAGCGCATCCGCAACGATCCCTCCCTGCGCGAGAACGCGAAGCTGCAATGGGCCAAGGCGTGCCGCTCGATCCCGCTGCAGGGCTCGGGCGCCTCGGCCGCGCTGCCGCCGCTCTGGCTGGAGATGAAACCGATCCGCGCCATCGCCGCGCAGCCGCGCGTCGATGCGCAGGCCGTGACGCTGCTGCTCGGCCTGGAAGCGGAGACGCGCGTCACCTCGACGCCGACCAAGCCGAACTGTCCGTTCCCCGACAAGATCTCGATCGTGCCGCCGACCGGCACCGGCGTGAACATCGGCGTGCCGATCGACGTGCCCTTCACCGAGATCAACAAGCTGATCGCCGCGCAGATGGTCGGCCGCACCTATCCCGAGGACGGCTCCGGCCCGGTCGACGTCACCGTGAAGAGCGCCAACGTGACCCCGTCGGGCGACCGGCTGCTGATCTCGCTGCTGGTGCGCGCCAAGGAGAAGAAGAGCTGGCTCGGCCTCGGCGCCGAGGCGACTGTGCACATCTGGGGGCGGCCGGTGCTCGACCAGGCGCAACAGACGCTGCGGCTCACCGACATCGAGCTCGCGGTGGAATCCGAGGCGGCGTTCGGCCTGCTGGGCGCCGCGGCGCGCGCCGTGGTGCCGCAGATGCAGCAGGCGCTGCTGCAGAAGGCGACGCTCGACCTGAAGCCGATCGCCGCCAACGCCCGCGAGAAGATTGCCGCGGCAATCGCCGATTACCAGAAGAGCGAGGACGGCCTCAAGGTCGAGGCCATGATCGACAGCCTGACGCTGGCCGACATCGCCTTCGATTCCAAGACCTTGCGCGTGGTCGCGGAAGCCGGCGGCTCGCTGAACGTGTATGTGAGCAAGCTGTCGGGGATGTAGCGCTTTCACTCTCAGAAGGCTATCGCATTGAGATCGGTCCCCCGCGGCCATCCTTCGAGACGCCCGCCTCCGGCGGGCCCTCAGGATGAGGCTGGAGTGTGCGGCAGCCATTTCAACGTGCATCCAATGCCGCCTAGCCTCATCCTGAGGAGCCCGCGAAGCGGGCGTCTCGAAGGACGAGGCGTGCGCGCATGCTACCGCCGCGAGTCGCATCCGATAGCCTGTACTCGCACGCTTCTTCATCGGCCGCCCCGCTGGCAATCTCATTCGAGGATGCTAAGCTGCCCCTGGCCACCTCGAACGAGGTGCTGACGAGCATTGTAGCGGCAAGCCGAGGTCAACATGGAAGCCGGCATGGTCACGCCCCCGCCGGCATTGGTGCGCTTTTCCGGCATTCAGAAGACCTATGATGGCGAGCACCTCGTGGTGAAGAACCTCGATCTCGACATCAGGAAGGGCGAGTTCATCACCCTGCTCGGCCCGTCGGGCTCGGGCAAGACGACGACGCTGATGATGCTGGCCGGCTTCGAGGTGCCGACCCATGGCGACATCTATCTCAGCGACCGGCCGATCAAGAACATGCCGCCGCACAAGCGCGACATCGGCATGGTGTTCCAGAACTATGCCCTGTTTCCGCACCTGACGATCGCCGAGAACATCGCCTTCCCGCTCTCCGTTCGCAAGACGAGCAAGGCAGACGTGGAGGAGCGCGTAGCCGCGGCGCTGCGCATGATCAAGATGGAAAACCTGGCGCACCGGCGGCCCGGCCAGTTGTCCGGCGGCCAGCAGCAGCGCGTGGCGCTGGCCCGTGCGCTGGTCTTCAACCCGCAGCTCGTGCTGATGGACGAGCCGCTCGGCGCCCTCGACAAGCGCCTGCGCGAACAGATGCAGCTTGAGATCAAGCAGCTGCACGAAACGATGGGCATCACGATCGTCTACGTCACCCACGATCAGAGCGAAGCGCTCACCATGTCCGACCGCATCGCCGTGTTCAACGACGGCGTCGTGCAGCAGATCGACAAGCCCGACGCGCTGTACGAGCATCCGGTGAACAGCTTCGTCGCCCATTTCATCGGCGAGAACAACGTGCTGGCCGGCACCGTCGAGACGGTCGACAAGGATTATTGCCGCGTCGCGCTGACCGGTGGCGGCACCGTCACCGCCCGGGCGGTCAACGTTTCGGGCGCGGGCACCTCCACCTCGCTCTCGGTACGGCCGGAGCGGATCGCCATCATCGCGGACGGCAGCTCCGGCGACGAACCGAACCGCCTGCCGGCGAAGGTGCAGAACACCATCTATCTCGGCGACCACGCGCTGGCCGTGCTCGACGTCGCCGGCAACGCCGAATTCATGGTCAAGCTTCAGCCGGGCGCACATGGCAGCCTGAGACACGGCGAAAGCATCTTCATCACTTTCCGTCCGGAGGATTGCCTCGCCCTCGATCCGGTCTGATCCAACGCAAGCAGACCTGAAATGCTCAACCTCAACGCAACTCGCACCAAGAAGGAACCAGGACCATGTTGAAGCGCAAGATTGGCAGGATTGCTCTGGGTTTCGCCGCCGCGCTCGGTGCCAGCGCTGCGCTGGCGACGGTCGCCCAGGCGCGGGACCTCACCGTCGTGTCGTGGGGCGGCGCCTATCAGGAGGCCCAGAAGAAGGTCTATTTCGAGCCGTTCAAGAAGGCGGCCGGAATTGCCATGAACGACGAGTCCTGGGACGGCGGCGTCGGCGTGCTGCGCGCCAAGGTGCAGGGCGGCGCCGCCACCTGGGACGTCGTCCAGGTCGAGAGCGACGAGCTCGCGGTCGGCTGCGAGGAAGGCCTGTTCGAGAAGCTGGACTATACCAAGATCGGCGGCGAGGCCGCCTATATCCCGCCATCGGTCAATCCGTGCGGCGTCGGCGCCATCCTCTACGACTTCGTGCTCGGCTACGACAAGGACAAGCTGAAGGAAGCTCCGAAGGGCTGGGCCGACTTCTTCGACATCAAGAAGATTCCGGGCAAGCGCGCCCTGCGTCAGGGCCCGAAGACCACGCTGGAAATCGCGCTGATGGCCGACGGCGTCGCACCGAAAGACGTCTACAAGGTGCTGGCGACCGACGAAGGCGTCGAGCGCGCCTTCAAGAAGCTCGACAGCATCAAGGGCGACATCGTCTGGTGGAAGGCCGGCGCCCAGCCGCCGCAACTGCTCGCCTCCGGCGAGGTGGCGATGACCTCGGTCTACAACGGCCGCATCGACACCGCGAACAAGAACGAGAAGAAGAACTTCGGCATGGTGTGGGACGGCGCGCTGTTCACGCTCGACAGCTGGGTCATCCTCAAGGGCAGCCCGAACAAGGACGCCGCCTACAAGTTCCTCGACTTCGTCGGCAAGGCGGAGAACCAGTCGAAACTGTCGGAGAACATCGCCTACGGCACCTCGAACAAGGACGCGGCCGGCAAGCTTTCGCCTGCCGTCCTGAAGGACCTGCCGACGGCCCCTGACAACATCAAGAACGCGGTCGAGATCAACGTCGCCTTCTGGCTCGAGAACATCGACCGCCTGACCGAGCGCTTCAACAAATGGGCCGCGAAATAGCGCCTTTTTGAATAGGTAAGGATGCGTGGCGGGCAAGTCGCCCGTGGCGCATCCTTCGAGACGCCCGCCTGCGGCGGGCCCTCAGGATGAGATCTGAGTCTGTGGCAGCAACTTTGCAAGCAGCGATGCCGTGGAGCCTCATCCTGAGGAGTCCGCCACCGGGTCCGCGCGAAGCGCGGCCCGATGACAGGCTCCGCGGTCGTCTCGAAGGACGAGGCGCTTGCTCAGGCCATTCCGACGGGCTCTCTCCATGACAGCAGCGTCCCTGACCGGCGCCGATGCGTCGACCGAGGTGCCGCTCAAGCGCCGATTGAGGCGTGCGGAGCGGGCACGTCAGCTCAAGGCATTGGCGCTGGTCGCCCCGCTTCTCGTCTTCCTGCTCTTCACCTTCGCCGGGCCGATCGCCGGCATGTTGTGGCGCGCGGTCGACGACAGGGAGGTGCGTCAGGTTCTGCCGCAAACCATCGCTGCTCTCGCCGATTGGGACGGCAAGGACCTGCCGGACGAGAAAGCCTATTCAGCACTGGCTAGCGACGTGCTGGCGGCGCGCGCCGCCGGCACCATCGCCATCGCGGCGAAGCGGTTGAACTACGCGCTGAACGGTTTTCGCACCATCCTGACCAGCACCGCCCGCAATCTGAAGGCCGCGCCCGAGCCCGGCACCGCCAAGGAGACGCTGGGCAGGATCAATCCGGCCTGGCGCGAACGCGCCACCTGGACGACGATCAAGGACGCCAGCGGCCCCATCACGGGCTTCTACCTCCTGGCGGCGCTCGACCTCGTGCGGAACGTGGACGGCGCGATCGTCGCGGCCCCGCCGGACCAGGCCATCTACCGCAGCCTATTCGTCCGCACCTTCGTCATCAGCCTCAGCGTCACCGTCCTCTGCCTGATCCTCGGCTTCCCGGTCGCTTACCTCCTGGCGACGCTGCCCCCAGGTAAGTCGAACCTCCTGATGATCTTCGTGCTGCTGCCGTTCTGGACGTCGCTTCTGGTCCGCACCTGCGCCTGGATCGTGCTGCTGCAGAGCAAAGGCGTCGTCAACGACAGCCTGCACTGGCTCGGCATCATCGACGAGCCGTTGCGCCTGATCTACAACCGCTTCGGCGTCTGCGTGGCCATGACCCACGTTCTCCTGCCGTTCATGATCCTGCCGCTATACAGCAGCATGAAGGCGATTTCGCCGGCTTACTTGCGCGCCGCCGCCTCGCTCGGCGCGCCGCCGGTCACCGCCTTCCTGCGCATCTACCTGCCTCAGACCCTGCCCGGCATCGCCGCGGGAAGCCTGCTCGTCTTCATCCTGGCGCTCGGCTATTACATCACGCCGGCGCTCGTCGGCGGCGCCGCCGACCAGATGATCAGCTATTTCATCGCGCTCTACACCACCGACACCGCCAATTGGGGCCTCGCTTCGGCGCTCGGCGCGGTGCTGCTGCTCGCCACCATTCTGCTGGCGCTCGTCTACGGCAAGCTGGTGCAGGGCCAGCAGGTCACGGGAGGCATGAAGAATTGAGCGACAATTCCGCCCTGCGCACGCCCAGCCAACGCATCGCGTGGACCGCGACCATCGTCGTCTCCACGCTGGTGTTCGTCTTCCTGATCGCACCGATCCTCGCGATCATGCCGCTGTCCTTCAGCTCGGGCTCGTACCTCACCTATCCGCTGCCCGGACTGTCCTTGCGCTGGTACGACGACTTCGTCACCTCGCCGCGCTGGATGAATGCGTTGAAGAACAGCGTGATCATCGGCGTCGCCTCGACCGCATTGTCGATGGGGCTTGGCACGCTGGCCGCGCTGGGGCTGGCGCAGTGGAAGAGCCGGTTCAAGCCGCTCGTGCTGGCCTTCGTGCTGTCGCCGGTCGTCGTGCCCGGCGTCATCACCGCGGTCGGTCTCTATTTCTTCTTCGCGCCGATCGGACTGACCGGCAGCTATCTCGGCCTGATCCTGGCCCATACCGCGCTGGCGACGCCCTTCGTGGTGATCACGGTCGGTGCGACGCTGCAAAGCTTCGACACCAATCTGGCACGCGCCGCCGCCTCGCTCGGCGCCTCGCCGCTTCAGGCGTTCCGCCGCGTGATCCTGCCGCTGATCCTGCCCGGGCTCGCATCGGGCGCGCTGTTCGCCTTCGCGACCAGCTTCGACGAGGTGGTGATCGTGCTGTTCATGGCCGGCCCCGAGCAGCGCACCCTGCCGCGCGAGATGTTCAGCGGCATCCGCGAGAACATCAGCCCGACCATCACGGCCGCGGCGTTGATCCTGACCAGTGTGTCGGTCATCCTCCTTGCCACCATGGAGGCCCTGCGCCGCCGCAACGAGCAACTCAAGGCCGGCGGCTGAAGGACGGGCGCAACTCGCGAGACAAAAAACGACACGACAACGCGCCCGGTGAAAACCGGGCGCGCCTCGTCTGCTCGCTCAGAGCGGGATTACTCCGTATACTTGAACTCCGGCATGTTCTTCAGCTCGTCCTTGCTGGCGTTGAACACGGCATGGTCCGGATACCATTTTGAGGTGGACGACGTCGTGGTCGCAGCGGGCTTGGTGTCCGCGGTGCCGGTCGCAGCGCCGGTCGTGGTGGTCGTGGCAGGCTTCGCGCCGGTACCGGTATAGGCCACGGCCTCGTTGACGAACTTCAGCTTCTCGTAGGGCACGGCGACCAGATGCTCGCCCATGCCGAGGAAGCCGCCGACGCCGATCACGGCGATCTTGATGTCGCCGTTCTTGTCCATCAGCAGGTCGTTGATGGTGCCGATGTTCTCGTTGGCTTCGTTATAGACCTTCAGGCCGTCCATCTTGGACGTACGCCACTGGCCGGACGCCGTGGTCGAGGCGGTCGTGGCCGTGGACGTAGTCGTGGTAGCGGACGGCGCCGCCTTGTCGGTGGTGGCGGTCGGTGCTTGCGCGAACGCAACGGTCGTGAGCAGTGCAGTGCCGGCAAGACCGGCGACGATCGACTTCATCATGTTGTCCTCTCCTTCAACGAAACTCGTAAGGAGAAAACAGCGTTGACCACACGCAGTTCCGTGCACGCCGCAATTTCGTCGCGATGCGCGCAGGCGCACTGTTCCTGAGTCACTCAGGAACATATTGCGAGGTGTCGATCGACCTCGACGTCGCGGACAGCACGCTCGCCATCGATGTCGAGGACGTCTGGCAGCAGCCGCGCCTGGCGGCGTAGACCTCGCGCTGCTTGGCGGAAGGCCTTACGCCGCGAGCGGCGGGTGCTCGACGGCCGTCTCGTCGTAGATGGCCACCGCCTCGAAGCGGTAGTTGCAGGCGTGGCAGGTCCAGAGATACGAGACGCGTCCCTCGCCCGGCTCGATCCAGTCGGGCCGCGGGATCGGCGTGCCGCACTGGGCACAGGGGTTCTGCCTGGGGGTGTCGCTGAGGATTGCTTTCGGCATGGCACCTCTCCCGATTTGCTAGCCGCTTCTTACTCGCTTTCGCGCGACCGCGCGAATAGACAGCCTTGCTGCCGCGAGCGGGCATCACCTGAGGGAACCCGTAGCCCGGCATTGAGTCGTCAAAGCGGCTCGGCGCCGCAAAATCGCCATTGGCGGCGTTTGGTCACATCATCGCCGCGTTCGGAAGGCCTAACGGCGGCCGGGCGCAGGTCACACCAAGGGCCCAAGGGCCTAAGGAATATCTGATGAAGATTTTACGCATTGCCGCGCTGCTCGCGGCTGGACTGACATTGCCGCAAGCCGCGTTCGCCGGCCAAGCCGATTATGCCGAGATGGTCGCGGCCCATGCCCGCGCCAACGGCGTGCCGGAAGCGCTGGTGCATCGCGTGATCATGCGCGAGAGCCGTTATCAGCCGCACCTGGTCGGCCGCGGCGGCACCATCGGCCTGATGCAGATCAAGCTCGCGACCGCCCGCGGCGTCGGCTACACCGGTGATGCCGCCGGCCTGCGCGATCCCAACACCAACCTCACCTATGCGGTGAAATACCTTGCCGGCGCCTATCGCGCCGCCAATGGCGACCACGCGCGAGCCGTGCGTTATTTCGCCGGCGGCTATTATTACGTCGCCAAGCGCCAGCGCCAGGACGCCGTGCAGCTCGCCACCATGAGCGACAGCAGCATGGGCCAGGGGGGTATGGGTCAACTTTGGCTCGAGCCGAACGGCAACCCGCAGCCGATGTTCGCCGCCGCTCCGCACCGGAAGCTGGCCCAGCGCGTCCGCAACGCGCGGGCGCAGGCCTCGCGGTAACACCCCGTGTCCCGGACAAGCAGCAGCGTGCAACGCTGCTGCGCAGAGCCGGCACCCAGCATCCCGCATGAGCATGGGCCCCGGCTCAGCAGCGCACCACTGCGTAATGCGCTGCGTCCGGGGCAGGGTTTCCACCTGACGCGTTGACCGCCCCGTCCCACTGTCCTACATTAGCACCGTTCCGAGGGGTGCTCCGAGGAGGAGCTGAGATACCGCTAAATGGGCAATGCCGATCGACCGGCTTGCCCGGACCGCGGTGACCCTTTGAACCTGATCCGGGTCATGCCGGCGAAGGGACAGGGATGTTGCAGAAGACCAAGCGACCGGATTCACCGGTATCCATCATCGGCGCAGGCATTGCGGGCGCCTGGCAGGCCCTGCTGTTCGCACAGGCCGGCCATGCCGTGACCTTGCACGAGCGCGGTGACGAGGCGATGACGGACGCCACCAGCCATTGGGCCGGCGGCATGCTCGCGCCCTATTGCGAGGCGGAAGTCGCCGAGCCCATCATCAGCCGCCTGGGGCTGCGCTCGCTCGATATCTGGCGGCGCGAGCTGCCGGACACGCCGTTCAACGGCTCGCTCGTCGTCGCCCATCCGCGCGAGCGCAACGATTTCGAGCGCTTTGCCCGCATGACCGAGGACCACCGCCGGCTCGACGCCGCCGGCCTCGCCGCGCTCGAGCCGTCGCTGGAGGGCCGCTTCCGCGACGCGCTGTTCTTCCCGGCCGAGGGCCATGTCGAGCCGCGCCGCGTGCTGCCGCAGCTGCACGAGCGCATCCGCGCCGCCGGCGGCACCATCAAGTTCGAAAGCGACGTGACCGCAAGCGATCTCGCCAAGGACCCCGCCGGCATCGTGATCGACTGCCGCGGCCTCGGTGCCCGCGACGAGCACAGCGAGCTTCGCGGCGTCAAGGGCGAGATGATCCTGATCGAGACGGCCGAGGTGCAGCTGGCGCGCCCGGTGCGGCTGATGCATCCGCGCTGGCCGCTCTACGTGATCCCGCGCGAGAACAATCTGTTCATGCTGGGCGCGACCTCGATCGAGGCCGAGGACACCGGCGTCAGCGTCCGCTCCGCGCTGGAGCTGCTGGGCGCCGCCTATACCGTGCACCCGGCTTTCGGCGAAGCCCGCATCGTCGAGTTCGGCTCGGGGCTTCGTCCCGCCTACCCCGACAATCTGCCGCGCATCGGCATTCGCGGCAGGACGATCTCCGTCAACGGCCTCTACCGCCACGGCTTCCTGATCGCGCCCGCGCTCGCCGAGCTGACGCTCGCCTATGTCGAGCGCGGCCAGATCGACAACGAGGTGATGCAATGCGGGTGATCGTGCCATGCGTTTGATCGTCAACGGCGAGCAGCGCGAGGTGAACGCGGCCAGCGTCGATGCGCTGCTGTCCGAGCTCGACTACGAGGGCACCCATTTCGCGATCGCGCTCAACTACGACGTCGTGCCGAAAAGCCGCTGGGCCGAGACGAGCCTGAAGGCCGGCGACGAGATCGAGATCATCACGCCGCGGCAGGGAGGGTGAGGTGATGGCACGCTCTATCCTCACGTCGTCCCCGCGAACGCGGGGACCCATAACCCCAGGGAGCGGTTATGGCAGTGGGTCTCTCCCCGCGTGCCCAAAGAGAAATCACGCGGTATGGGTCCCCGCCTTCGCGGGGACGACAGTTGAACTTGAGGAGACACCTTCCACATGGTGACCTTCTACGGCAAGACCTTCGCCTCGCGCCTGCTCATCGGCAGCGCGCTCTATCCTTCGCCGGCGATCATGCAGGAGGCGATCCGGGCCTCCGGCGCCGGCATCGTCACGGTGTCGCTGCGCCGCGAATCCGCCGGCGGCAAGACTGGCGATGCGTTCTGGAAGCTGATCCGCGAGCTCGACGTCACCGTGCTGCCGAACACCGCGGGATGCCGCACCGTGCGCGAGGCGGTGACCACGGCCAAGCTCGCGCGCGAGCTGTTCGGCACCAATTGGATCAAGCTCGAGGTCATCGCCGACAACGACACGCTGCAGCCCGACGTCGTTGGCCTGGTCGAAGCCGCCGGCATCCTGATCAAGGACGGCTTTGAAGTGTTCCCCTATTGCACCGAGGATCTCTCGGTCGCCAATCGCCTGGTCGATGCCGGCTGCAAGGTGGTGATGCCGTGGGCCGCACCGATCGGCAGCGCCAAGGGCATCACCAATCGCGATGCGCTGAAGCTCTTGCGCGAGCGGCTGCCCGACATCACGCTGGTGGTCGATGCCGGCCTCGGCGCGCCGAGCCATGCGGCGCAGGCGCTCGAGCTCGGCTATGATGCCGTGCTGCTCAACACCGCCATCGCCAAGGCCGCCGACCCCGTCGCCATGGCGAACGCCTTCCGCCTCGGTATCGAGGCCGGCCGCACCGCCTTCGAGGCCGGGCTGATGAACGCCCGCGACTTCGCTTCCCCCTCCACTCCTGTCGTTGGGACCCCGTTCTGGCATGCCGTATCCTGATCGCCACGCGTATCCTGATCGCTTCTATCCCGTCGTCGACAGCCTGGCGTGGGTCGAGCGCCTGACCAAGCTCGGCGTCGGCACCATCCAGCTGCGCGCCAAGGAGCTCGACGACGGCCAGGCCTTGCAGATGGTCACCGACGCGCTGGCGATCACGAAAGGCACGCAGGCCAGGCTGGTCGTGAACGATTATTGGCGCGCCGCGATCGTCGCCGACGCAAAATATCTGCATCTCGGCCAGGAAGATCTCGCCGAGGCCGACCTCAAGGCGATCCGCGAGGCGGGCCTGTCACTCGGTATCTCCACCCATGACGATGCCGAGCTCGAAACCGCGCTCGAGGCAAAGCCCGACTATGTCGCGCTCGGCCCGATCTTCTTCACCACGCTGAAATCGATGCGCTTCGAGCCGCAGGGCATTCCGAAAATCACCGAGTGGAAGAAGCGCATCGGCGATATCCCGCTGGTCGCGATCGGCGGCATCAAGTTCGAGCACGCCGCGGAGATTTTTGCGGCAGGCGCGGATTCCATCGCTGTCGTCAGCGACGTCACGCAGAACCCCGACCCCGACGCGCGGGTACGGCAATGGCTTGGCTTATCCAAGGAGCCGGCGTGATGCGCACGCTCTCACCCTACACTCCACTGTCATCGCCCGGCTTGACCGGGCGATCCAGTACGCCGCGGCTTCTCGGTTTTAGGCGCACTGCCGCGGAGTACTGGATCCCCGCCTTCGCGGGGATGACACCGAAATTTGCCTCTCGCGCCGCGACCTCAACGAATTAAACCGGAGGATCCCATGAACATCCGCTCCAATCCCGAGAAAACCGTGCCCGCCGTCACCACCGGTCCCCTTCCCTCCTCGCGCAAGATCTTCGCGAGCCCCGACGCCGCGCCCGATCTGCGCGTGCCGCTGCGCGAGATCATCCTGTCCGAAGGCGCCGGCGAGCCGAACCTGCCGGTGTACGACACCTCGGGCCCCTACACCGATCCCTCCGTCACCATCGACGTCAACGCTGGCCTCGCGCGCAACCGCAAGCAATGGGTGCTGGAGCGCGGCGGCGTCGAGGAATATGAGGGCCGCCAGGTCAAGCCGGAGGACAACGGCAGCGTCTCCACCGACAAGGCCGCGCGCGCCTTCTCGGCCTATCACAAGCCGCTGCGCGGCCTCGACGGCCACAAGATCACCCAGCTCGAATTCGCCCGCGCCGGCATCGTCACCAAGGAGATGATCTACGTCGCCGCGCGCGAGAACCTCGGCCGCAAGCAGCAGCTCGAGCGCGCGGAAGCCGCCCTCGCCGACGGCGAAAGCTTCGGCGCCTCGGTGCCCGCCTTCATCACGCCGGAGTTCGTGCGCGACGAGATCGCGCGCGGCCGCGCGATCATCCCCTGCAACATCAACCACTCCGAGCTCGAGCCGATGATCATCGGCCGCAACTTCCTGACCAAGATCAACGCCAATATCGGCAACTCCGCCGTGACCTCGTCGGTCGAGGAGGAGGTCGAGAAGATGGTGTGGGCGATCCGCTGGGGCGCCGACACCGTGATGGACCTCTCGACGGGCCGCAACATCCACACCACGCGCGAATGGATTTTGCGCAACTCGCCGGTGCCGATCGGCACCGTGCCGATCTATCAGGCCCTGGAGAAGTGCAACGGCGATCCGGTCAAGCTGACCTGGGAGCTTTACAAGGACACGCTGATCGAGCAGTGCGAGCAGGGCGTCGACTATTTCACCATCCACGCCGGCGTGCGCCTGCAATACATCCACCTCACCGCCAGCCGCGTCACGGGCATCGTCAGCCGCGGCGGCTCGATCATGGCGAAGTGGTGCCTGGCGCACCACAAGGAGAGCTTCCTCTACACGCATTTCGACGAGATCTGCGACCTCATGCGCAAGTACGACGTCTCGTTCTCGCTCGGCGACGGCCTGCGCCCGGGCTCGATCGCCGACGCCAACGACCGCGCGCAGTTCGCCGAGCTGGAGACGCTCGGCGAGCTCACCAAGATCGCGTGGGACCGGGGTTGCCAGGTCATGATCGAAGGCCCCGGCCACGTGCCGATGCACAAGATCAAGATCAACATGGACAAGCAGCTCAAGGAATGCGGCGAGGCGCCGTTCTACACGCTGGGGCCGCTGACCACCGACATCGCGCCGGGCTATGACCACATCACCTCGGGCATCGGCGCGGCCATGATCGGCTGGTTCGGCTGCGCCATGCTCTGCTACGTCACGCCGAAGGAGCATCTCGGCCTACCCGACCGCAACGACGTCAAGACCGGCGTCATCACCTACAAGATCGCCGCCCACGCCGCCGACCTCGCCAAGGGCCACCCCGCCGCGCAGCTGCGCGACGACGCCCTCTCCCGCGCCCGGTTCGAATTCCGCTGGACCGACCAGTTCAACCTCGGCCTCGACCCCGAGACCGCCAAAAACTTCCACGACGAGACCCTGCCGAAGGAAGCTCACAAGGTCGCCCATTTCTGCTCGATGTGCGGCCCGAAATTCTGCTCGATGAAGATCACGCAGGACGTGCGGGATTACGCGGCGACGCTGAACGATCCGAACAGCGTGGGGATGTCGATGGCCGGCACCGCCGAGGACGGCATGAAGCAGATGAGCGCGAAGTTCAAGGAGATGGGCGAGAGCTTGTATCTGGATGCGGAGAAGGTGAAGGAGAGCAATCGGGTGTTGTGAGAGGGCGCAATGCTCCGCAAAGAGATGAAGCATGGATTCTCAGGAAAGGACTGGGAATCAGCGAAGCAGGAAGCTCGCTCGATCATGGTCGAGCGAGCAAAGCTACGGGGAATGATCGCATACTCGGATCTCGTGAGGCAGATTCAAAGCATCCGCCTCGAACCGCACGATCCCCGTCTTTTTCATCTCTTGGGTGAGGTATCATCCGAAGAGGACGCAGCGGGACGAGGGATGCTTACTGTGGTTGTCGTCCACAAGCTCGGTGACATGCAACCCGGACCAGGCTTTTTCGAACTTGCAAAACTGCTCGGGAGAGACACCAAGAACATCGAAAAGTGCTGGGTAGCTGAACTCCATCGCGTCCATGCAGTATGGTCGCTTCCGAAGAAATGATACCCAAACATAGCCCAGGTTACGATATTGGAAGCAGCGAGAAGTGGAGCACTCGGGTGTTGAAATAGAGTTCACACTTCCAAATTTGCGGCGTAACCGCTTGCACCTTTGACTGCAGTAGAGGGTGACGGATCATAGTCCCCCGTCCGCTCTAACTCCTTTCTGCAAGGAGGTATCCAAATCAGCCTAGGTGCGCCCATGACGTCTTCCCTTCGCCAGACGAACCAGGCGTAGCCCGTTGCGGTGGACGCCTTCTGGTCTAACCGGCCCTTGACCATTGGGACACGCTCGACGAATTGCGCAAAAGCACTAGGCGGCCTGTCTCGGAATACCGAGCGGTATCTCCCAACACTTTCAAGAAATACGCTACGAGCCAAAATCGCCACGCCACTCTTGGCGACTTCTAGGGCGTTCAACACAAACGCTTGGGCATGCTTAAATGGTGGGTTGGTTATGACCCAGTCACAAGTGTGGTCCTGAGGTCGCATTTTCACAAAATCAAAGGTGCTTCCGTATCCGTACTGGTACGCATCTGAGGAACGAACCACTCCGAAATAATCTACTAGGACCTTAGACATGTGACCTGCTCCACAGGCGGGCTCCCAGCATGTCAGGCGTTTCAACGCGGTCTTCTCCCGCAAGACGTGCTCGATCAACGCCCGGGTTGCCCAAGGCGGAGTAGGAAAATCGTCGGCACTAGTTTTGGACTCCGTCCGCTGAGACATGACGGCGTGCGACGTGTTTTGCATGAATCACCAAGAATCGAGAATGATGCTTTCATCATTCTCGACTTTGAGAACAACGACCACAAGCCAAAGGCTTTGTTTTATTGGGTTTTATTGGCCGTTTTGACCGAGCAGCGTTAGGCTCGTTTACCTCGAATGGCCTCGCTGACGCGACCATGATTGACGTTGAATGCCTCTGCAATTGCTTGCTGTGACAGCCCGGGGTTAGCCTTCGCGTAGTCCCGAATATCCTGCGCGAGTTCGGGCGTCATCGGCGTACTGGTTGCCGCCGCTCGAGTACCGATTGACGACCTACGCCGCAATTCATCGGCTAACTCAACTAGTTCGTTGGCTTCACTTGGGCGCGAGAGCTTCAATTTAGTGGCGATAGCACGCAGTCGACTAGCTACTTCAGGCACTTTCACGTGTTCCTCCAATGGTTTACATTATTCATGCCCTAAACTTTGACTAGATATGGGATACTTCGTCCAATTGCCAGAGCTCGTTAGGAAAAAACTCAGTCGGCGCCGAACCTTGGACTCTAAAACGTTCGATCCGCGTCCCGTATCCGAAGGTTGAGCTCGTTCGGAATTGCCTTATTCCAGTATTGAGCGAACCATCGAACCTTCTCAAAATGCCGGGGAGAGTCCATCGACTCCTCATAGCGCTGCTGAATTCGTTCACGGATACCAAGATACTTGCGATGCCTCACCTTCTCTTCCGGAGTAAGCTTCTGGAATGGATGCTCGTTCTTCTTCAGCAGGGAGACAACTGGTCCCAAGATATCGAGGTACATTGGACCATCTAAAGACTGCAGCAAGCACTTCGCGTCAGGAGAATTCACGCGAAGCTTGGAATCGGCTGAGAAACGAATGATATCGTCGCGGACATTTCGCGCGACCATGATGCGAGGAAATTTAACGACTTCTGATTCGAGGCTGTAGGCTTGTACAAGCGCCCTGCCGAATACCATCTTGTCGTCGTGATAAAGCGGCGCCCGTACAACTGCACCACGAATAAAATATCCTTCTACTAGCAGATCAACGGCCAACAATTCCAGAGCATTGAAGATATCAGCTAGGCCGCTAGGCGTAGGCAAAGTCGAGATCGCAACAGCATCGGAGATGCTCTGCGCGCGAAAGTCGGACTGTTGCTCGCTTGCACCGCCGGACTTAGCTCCATGCACTCTTGCGAGCAGCGTTCGCAGCGCTTCGAACTGACTTGACTCAGTGCTTAGGCGGTCGATCAGTTGCCGGAAGCCAAGGATATCGACGAACGCGCAATACCGATCCCCATATACCCCAACCTCTTCTTCAGGTGCCTGATCCAGCATCGAACGGTGCACTCCTCAAAGCGCAATGAGATCGAGAGAACGACAGAGGTAGAAGATCGATCGGAGAACGTAACAGGAACAATTGTGATTGGAAAGCTCTCAACGGAAGCTATCCACATGCTCGGTCAACTCTTAGGATCAACCACGAAATGACGACGAGCATACTGCGCTCTAATGATCCCACGGACCGCTATTTGCCTAAGGCTGCCTTCCCCCACCTCCCCGACCTCCTCCGCCCCAACCTCCGCCTCGTTTTCGTCGGCACCGCCGCCTCGACGCGCTCGGCCGAGCTCGGGCACTACTACGCCCATCCCGGCAACCGTTTCTGGCGCGCGATCCATGAGGCCGGGATCACGCCGCGGCGCTATCAGCCGAGCGAATTCGCATCGCTGATCGTGCTCGGGATCGGCTTCACCGATCTCTGCAAGACGGGCGCCGGGATGGATCACCAGATCGCGGCGGAGGCGATCGACGTGGCGGGCTTTCGGGCGAAGATGGACAAGTATCGGCCGCGGACGATTGCGTTCACGAGCAAGAAGGCGGCGAGCTTGTTTTACGGACGGCCGTCGCGCGGGATCGCGCTGGGGCGGCAGGTGCGCGAGGCGAGCCTGCCGGAGATTTTTGTGCTGCCGTCGCCGTCGGGCGCGGCGTCGGGGAGTTGGACCATCAGGCCCTGGCGCGAGCTTTCGGCGTGGATTTCTTCGTAGGGTGGGTTAGCTGCGCGGCGGCGCGAAGCGCGGTCGCGCGGCGTAACCCACCGCTTCGGTCGCCGCAAGTGGTGGGTTACGCCTTGCGCCGTTCCGTGTTGACGGACCGCGCTCGTGAGCGGCTAACCCACCCTACGCAACGCATCATTCCTCGAACAATTCCTTGAACAGCGTCTTCGCGCGTTCGAGGCCTTCGTCCGTGAACACCACCGACTTCACCTTGCCGACGGGATCGTCGATATGCCCTTGTCATGCAGGCGGCCGAGCACGCCCCAATCAAAACCCTTCCACGCCCGATAGCCGTCGTGCAGGGTCAGATAGAGCAGAGCGAGCGCCGCGTCGTCGATCTTGTCCGTGTTGATGGCCATATCGACCTCCTCGCGAACCGTGTTGCGGCCATCCTATTCGGCAATCGACAATCTGCAACGGCGCTAGCCAAGCGGCTTGTCCGCCGGAGCTCGAAGAGCGAAGGCGTGCCCACCACTTGTCGCGATCGTGAAGAGATCGTGGGCACGGCGCTTTGCGCCTTTGCCCACCCTACGCGACCTGCGCCCTACCGCATCGTGATCGCGAGGCCGCTGAGATCGGCGTTCGCCATCAGGCCGACCTGGTGACCGGTCAGCTCCAGCACCGCGCCCTTCTGGTTGGTCAGCACGATGGCGCGGGCGCCGCGGCCGACGGCAAGGCCGGCACCGGCGGCGCCGTAGACGCCGGCGACGTCGGAGGGACGGTTGATGTTGCTGACGCGGCCGCGCAGCACTGTCTTGGAGCCGCCGAAGACGAGGCCGTAGTCGAGGCCGCCGGTGGAGAGCCCATAGGTGCGGCCGCGGAAGTTGAGCACGCCGCTCCCGCCGGAGCCGCCGATGATCCAGCCCGCCTTGTAGATCGTCAGCGTCACGAAACCGCTGTCGGCCTGCGCCGCGGTCGAGAGGCCGGCAAATGCGGCGATGGCGACCAGCGCGGCGCGGACGGTGGATGCGAGCTTCATGGGGGTCTCCGGGGCTGTTTCTGAGGGGGATTCGAATCAGACGCGCGAATGTATCTGATCGATCGGGGCGGCAACATGATGGGGGACGGCGTCAATCGGGACATGACAGCGGAGCTTGGGGCCGAGCCCAGTCCACCATGCCATCCTGCTCCTGTTTTGCCCGACGGAGCAATGCTAATTTCGACATTTCAGCATTCCAAAAAAGCCGATGATTTCCGCTGGACTCCTACTGTGCATGGGGTTGTTTTTTGCATTTTTTGGTTTGAGGCCCCCTCGCCTGCCGCTACGCTTGTGGCATCAGCGACTATCCTTCGAGGTGATCCCATGCCGATCCAGCATTTCGCTGCCCCGCCGCACGTCAAGGCGCCGCCGCTGTCCTTTGCGACGCGGGTCGGCGATCTCCTTTTCGTCTCGGGCATTCCGGGCTTCGATGCCAACGGCGCGCTGCCTGATGGCTTCGAGGCGCAGTTCGCCAATGTCGTCGTCAACATCAAGCGCGTGCTGGACGAGGCCGGCGCCGGCATCCGCGACCTCGCCAAGGTCAACGTGCTCCTGACCCGCGCCTCCGACGTCGCCGCCATGAATGCGCTCTATGCCGGCGCCTTCGGCCCGCCGCCCTACCCGGCGCGGACGACCTGCGTGGTGCAGGCGCTGCCGAGACCGGAGATGCTGATCGAGATCGAGGCGGTGGCCTCGCTGGCGAAGTGAGCTTCAAATAAGGGCCATGTCAGGCTCACGTCAGCTGGCTGTGGCCCGCAGGGCACGCGGCCGAACCGAATGCGCAAGGCAGGGCTGACATGTCCGTGAGTGGCGGCTCACTCGCTTGCAAAGGACCTGCTTTTACCGCACGAGTTTTTCCGGTCCATATCCCACAGGAGTTATTTCATGCGTCGCCTTCTCGCGCTCAGTGCCGTTGCCGGCATCGCCAGTTCCGTGTTCGCCGTGCCCGCCTCCGCGAAGGTCGGCTATTACGTGATCCGCTGGGACAACACCGGCATCTGCCAGGTCTGGAACGAGGACCTGCAGATGAAGCCGCTCCAGATCGGGACCTCGACCTACAAGGTCGTCAGCAAGCCGTTCCCGACCTTCCAGCAGGCCTCCGATCTCCAGATCAAGATGCGCGGCGAGCGCCGCTGCACGCTTTAGAAGCACCGCAACAGACGCGGATTTCAGGGGCGGATCGCGCAGGCGGTCCGCCCCTTATCTTTGGCAGGACCGCGTATTTTTCCGTCCCCGATCGGCCATCTCCCGCGCGCGTTCGTTGAACCTGACCGGCAGGCGGAACTACTCACATCTTGTCCGGGGCGCATCGACCAAGAGCGTCCGGCACCCGCCCTCCCCGTCATTGCCGGGAGGCGCATCACATCATTCATTTGAGGAGCAGATCATGCGTCGTATTTCCCTGCTGTGCGCCGCCACCGGCCTTGCCGTCACCGCCTTCGTCGCGGCGAGCCCCGCCGAGGCCGGCTACCACCTGATCCGCTGGCAGGACAGCGGCTTCTGCCAGATCTGGGACGAGAGCATCCCGACCACGCCGTGGCCGGCCGGCTATCACCGCGCCAGCCCGAGCGTCGCGACCTTCATCGACGCACTCGCGGTGAAGGACGCCGCGCTCAAGAGCGGCAGCTGCAAGTGGTAAGGTAATCGATCGGCGGACGAAGAACCGGGCAAGGACGCGGGCGTCCTTGCCCGGTTTGCTTTTCGAAGACCCGAGACGCTCACGCGTCCTTGTGCGCGCCGGGATGGATCAGGACGTCGCGTGCGGCGGCGAGGTCGATGAAGGCTTGCGCGCTGCCGCCATGGTCGGGATGCATGCCCTTGGCCGCGCGGCGATAGGCCTGGTTGATGTCCTCGCAGGTCAGCTGCACCGCGAGCGGCAGGCCGAGCATCTGGCGGGCGTGATCCTCGCGGGAGAGCTTCTTCGGCATGGCGTTGCGGCGGCCGAAGCGCGGCGCGGTCAGATCATGGACGACCTCGAGCACCACGCCGAGGCGGCGCTGCGCCGCCAGCGTCACGCCGTGATCGTCGTTGCCTGCTGCCTGGCGCAGCACCGGAAGCGCCTGCTCCGCCGCCTGGCGCAGCGTGACATCGACGCTCGACCGCGCGATCTCGGCCACGAGCCGGCCCGCCTCGGCGAAGTCGGCGGATGGCGCCGACCGCAGCCGTTCGAGGGCGAGTTTCCAAGAGTCCAGCCGTTCCATCATGCGCGCAACGTTTAGCAATCACGATCAGTATGCCAAGGCTGCCGTTTCCGGCCCCTTAATTTCGAGTTAGCGTTTCGTGAAACTTCGAAACGAAATCGGGAGGAAAATGTCATGGCCTTGCTCGCAAACCACATCGCCGTCGTCACGGGCGCCGGTTCCGGCATCGGTCGCGCCATCGCCGCCGGCTATGCGCGCGAGGGCGCGCAGGTGGTGCTGCTCGACGTCAATTCCGACACCGTCGCGGAGGCCGCGCAGGAGATCCGAAATTCGGGCGGCAAGGCCGAGAGCTTTGCGCTTGATGTCACCCGGCGCGAGGATTGCTTCGCGCTGGCTAGCCAGGTCGCCGACAAGGTCGGGCAGGTCTCGATCCTCGTCAACAATGCCGGCATCACCCGCCGCAACGCCTTCACCGCCGAGACCGAGACGGTGGCGAAGGACTGGAACGACATCATCTCGCTCAACCTCAACGGCGTCTTCAACATGACGCAGGCCTTCCTCGCTCCCTTGCGCGCCAGCAAGGGCCGCATCGTCAACATCGGCTCGATCCAGTCCTTCGTGCATCTGCGCACGCCGAGCTCGGCGGCCTACACCACCTCGAAGCACGGCGTGCTCGGCTTCACCAAGGCGCTCGCGGTCGAGCTCGGCAAGGAGGGGGTGCGCGTCAACGCGATCGGGCCGGGCTTCATCGAGACCAACATCAACGCCAACGTGCGCGCGACCAATCCGGCGCTGGTGCAGGCCTTCGTCGACCACACCCCGCTGGCGCGCACCGGCAAGCCCGAGGATATCGTCGGGCCCGCGCTCTTCCTCGCCTCGGACCTGTCAGCCTATGTCACCGGAACGATCGTGATGGTGGACGGCGGCTATCGGACGGTATGACCGGATTCATCACGAAGCCGCCGCCAATCGCGGCGGCTTCGCGGCATTCCTGAGGTCATCTGGTGCGGCGCCCCGCAATTAACCTTTCATTAACCAAACCGGATCACCGTAGATCTACGGCTTGGGGGTCGTTTGTTCTCGATCCGCTTCCAACGATGGAAGCGGGCGTTGATCGGGGAGTGTATCGATGACCACTGTTCACGTCGCTGCGTCCGAGCCGGGCGCCCAATTTCTTGCCCCTAACCAGATCGTTCCACTTCTGATCGGCGCCACCGTCGACGAGGTCGAACGCGAGCTCGTGCTGCAGACGCTGGCGCGCTGCGACGGCAACCGCACCCGCGCCTCGCGCGTGCTCGGCCTGTCGGTGCGCACGCTGCGCAACAAGATCAAGCTCTATGCCGCATCCGGCATCGAGGTGCCTGCGTATCAGGACTAGCGCGCGGGCCGCGCGCATCGACGTTGACCCGCGTCGCGCGAGGCGCGGGCGCGGAATTGCTGCTGTCGTCAAACGCCGCTAAGTAGCTTGCTTCGGGTTAAGGGAGCAGTGGCGTGGCAGACGATCAAGGACGACGGCCGGGACCTCAGGGCCCGCGCGGACGGCAGGGCGAGCCGGGACGGCCTGGGCCGCAGGGTCATCCGGGACGGCGTGGGCCCGACGGTGCGCGCGGCAAGCCGGGGCCGCAGGGCAAGCCGGGGCCGATCGGAAGGGCCGGCCCGCCTGGCAAGCCCGGTCCGCAAGGCAAGCAGGGCGAAGCCGGCCCGCGCGGGCCAGTCGGCGCGCAGGGACCTGCCGGACCGCAGGGGCCGACGGGGCCGCAAGGCCCGCGCGGCGAACCTGGTCCGCCCGGCCAATTGCCCTCGATCGAGCAGGTGCTGCCGTGGCTCGATCAGCTGTTCGATGCCTGGGACGAACGCCGCCGCCAGCGCGAGCGCGAGGCCGCCGAGCGCGAAGCGCTGGCGGCCGCCGTTCAGGAGCCCGATGAAGCCATTGTTGACGAGAGCGACGACGGCGGCGGGCACAAGAAAAAGAAGAAAAAGAAAAAGCACGTCGACGAGGACTAGCAGCATGGCGGTGCCCCGGACGTAGCGCGGCATGCAATGCTGCGCTGCTGAGCCGGGGCCCATATCACCGAGATCTGCGCCGACGATGAATGGGTCCCGGCTCTGCAGAGCGGCACTTCGCGCCGCACCGCGTCCGGGACACGAGAAAGATCAGGACGCGCCGGACGCATCGTCCTTGTGCGGCAGCAAGCCCATGCGCTCGAACTGCCAGCGCATGGCGCGATACCAGAGATAGCCGACCGCCGCGCCGCACAGGGCAAGGATGATCACCTGGGCGCTCGAGAACGAGCCGCTCCACCACATCATCCACGCCGTCCATAGCAGCGTGAGAACGATGGCACCTGCTTTCAGAGGAAGAAGGGGGCGGCTCATGATCGTGCTCCCGGGCTGTCAAAAACCCCGGCGGACATCATGGCAAGGCCGGGCCGCCCATACCGTGAGCCAGATCACGGAAGGAGTGGTCGGCGCTGCTAAAGCGCGATGAGACTTGGACGAATTGTCATCGCTTGAGAGTGTCGTTTGCGCATGATCTTCCTTTAGCCGAACCGCAGCCGCGAGCGCTCCCTGGCCCGCTCCGCCTCGACCTCGCGGTCGCGCGCCGGCGCATGGGTGTGCAGCGAGCTCAGCAATCTTCGCGCGGCCTCCGAGACTTCCGCCACCGCACGGTCGAACGCCGCCTCATTGGCCTGCGACGGCTTGTTGAAGCCGGACAATTTTCGCACGAATTGCAGCGCGCTGGCATGGATCTCGTCCTCCGTCGCCGGCGGCTCGAAGTTGAACAGCGTCTTGATGTTGCGGCACATGCAGGCCTCTCTCCGGATGTTTCCATGAAGACGATCGGCGCAGCCGAAATCCTACATCCTTCCCCGCATTTCTGCTAAGTTCCATCGCAACGCGGCCGCTGACGACGAGCCGCAACGGGGAGAGAGACATGAGAGACATGAAGGCGCTTTGCGCCGCGCTATCGACCGTCCTGTTGTCCTTTTCGATGTCGGCGACGGCCGCCGACTATCCCGCCCCCAGGCAGGGCGACTGGATCGCCAAGGATTTCAAGTTCCACACCGGCGAGGTCATGCCTGAGCTGAAGCTGCATTACACCACGGTCGGCGAGCCCTCGGGCCAGCCGGTGCTGGTGCTGCATGGCACGGGCGGCTCGGGCACCGGCATGCTGGGACCCTCCTTCGGCGGCGAGCTGTTCGGCCCTGGGCAACCGCTCGACGCCGCCAAGTACTACATCATCCTTCCCGACAACATCGGCCACGGCAAATCGTCGAAGCCGTCCGACGGCATGAAGACGAGCTTTCCGAAATACAATTACGACGACATGGTCGAGGCGCAGTACCGGCTGGTGACGGAGGGCCTCGGCGTCAAGCATTTGCGGCTCGTCATCGGCAATTCGATGGGCGGCATGCACACCTGGCTGTGGGGCGAGAAATATCCGAAGGCGATGGACGCGCTGATTCCGATGGCCTCGCAGCCGACCGAGATGGCCTCGCGCAACTGGATGATGCGGCGGATCATGCTCGACACCATCCGCAATGATCCGGACTACAATGGCGGCAACTACACCAGCCAGCCGCGCATGATGAAGTACGCCGTCACGGCCTACGGCATCGCCAGCATCGGCGGCACGCTCGCCTATCAAGCGCAGGCGCCGACCGCGGCCAAGGCCGACAAGATGGTCGATGACCGGCTCGCGACGCCGATCACGGCGGACGCCAACGACTTCGTCTACCAGTGGGAGTCCTCACACGACTACAATGCGGGCGAGAAGCTGGAGGCCATCGAAGCGTCGCTGCTCCTGATCAATTCCGCCGACGACGAGCGCAATCCGCCCGAGACCGGCATCACCGACGCGGCGATGAAGCGGGTCAAGAACGGCAAGCTGTACCTGATCCCCGCCAGCGCCGAGACTCGCGGCCACGGCACCACCGGCAATGCGAAGTTCTACAGCGAGCAGATCAGGCAATGGCTGGAGAGCACGCCCCAGCAAACCATGGAATCGGCGCGCCGCTGATTTTGCAACGCATCATGTGCGAGGCGTCGGCGCCGCATATTATTTGAGCATGCAATGCGCTGAGAGCTCGGGCTTAATCGCGCCAACGATGCGAATCGACGCGCGAGACCATTGCGCGCCGATCGCACGACACGCGACGAGGAGGACCGCATGCGCAGCCTCGCATTGTGCGTTTGGCTGGCCGCGATGACGGCGCTGACGAGCGCCGCGTTCGCGCGCGACAATGGTCAATACGACCATGTTCCGCCCGACATCCGCGCCTGGTTCAAGAGCGTCATCGCGCCGAACGGCGTGCCCTGCTGCGACATCTCCGACGGCCATCGTACCGAGTACGACGTGCGCGGCGGCGCCTATTGGGTGCCGATCGAAGGACAATGGATGGAGGTGCCCGGGCGCGCGGTGATCCGCGACCAGGGCAATCCGGTCGGCCAAGCCGTCGTGTGGTACGTCCACCACCGCGGCGCCATCATCATCAGCTGCTTCGTGCCGGCGGATGCGGTTTAGCGCGCCTTGATGGATTCCATTGGCTGGCAACGGCCCGATCGGGTAAGTTGCCGCCAATCCGATGCGGAGGCACGCGGTTGACCGATCTTTGCGCCAAAGACCTCGCCACCATCTATGCCAAGCCGAGCCCGCGCGTGATTGCGAAAGCGCGTCCCGCGATCGACGCGCATGCGAAGAAGTTCATCGAGATGTCGCCGTTCTGCGTGCTCGCGACATCGGGAGCGGACGGCAGCGTCGATGCCTCGCCGCGCGGCGGCGGGATCGGCTTCGTCCACGTCGCCGGTCCCAACCAGCTGTTGATGCCCGACCGCTCCGGCAACAACCGGATCGACAGTTTTCGCAACGTCGTCGAGGGCTCGGGCTTCGTGCAGCTGTTGTTCTTCGTTCCCGGCATCGACGAGACGCTGCGCGTCGGTGGACGCGGCACGCTCTCGGCCGATCCGGACCTGCTCGCATCCATGATCGAGTTCGGCAAGCCGCCGCGCGCGGTGCTGAACGTCGCCGTCAGCGAAGTCTATTTCCACTGCGGCAAGGCGCTGATGCGCTCGAAGCTATGGTCGTCGGACAAGGTGCAGCGCTCGGTGATGCCGAGCATCGTCACGGTCATTCACGACCAGACCGGCCTCGGCGAACCGGCCAGCCAGGAGAGCGTGGAAGAGCTCTACAAGACGCAGTTGTAGTTGGGCGTGGTTCCACAAACGAACCGTCATGCCCGGGCTTGTCCCGGGCATCCACGTCTGCGTCGCGCGGCAACACGTGGATGGCCGGGTCAAGCCCGGCCATGACGAATGGATGGGCCGGAGCCAGGGCCTAATGCCCCTCGCCCTCGAGCCCGCCGACGTGCTTCTGGGTGTAGAGTTCGAGGCCGATGCGGCCGATCAGGTCGAGCTGGGTTTCGAGGAAGTCGATGTGGTGTTCCTCGTCGCTCATCAACTTCTCGAACAGGTCGCGCGTGACGTAGTCCTTGGCGCCGTGGCAGTAGGTCGCCGCTTCCTGGTAGAGTGCCCGCGCGCTCATTTCGGCGGCGAGGTCGCACTCGATGATCTCCTTGACGTTCTGGCCGATGCGCAGCGGATCGAGCACCTGCATGTTCGGGAAACCGTCGAGGAACAGAATGCGCGCGGTGAGCTTGTCGGCATGCTCCATCTCCTCGATGGACTCCTTGCGCCAGACCTTGGCCATGTCGAGCAGGCCCCAATTGTCGAGGAAGCGGTAGTGCAGCCAGTACTGGTTGATCGCAGTCAGTTCGTGACGCAGCGCCTTGTTGAGATAGTCGATGACTTTTGCGTCGCCCTGCATGGTTCACTCCAGCTCTTGCATTCCAAATCGGCCCTAAACCGAATTTAGAACGTTTCTAAGTCAATTTGCGGATGAGGGCAACTGGCTACCGAGACGCAGCCGGGGAAAAGCTCTGCGGATCCGGCGGGAGACGTCAGCAAGCCGCGAGGGCGAACTGGGCGGGCGCGGCCGTCTCGTCGTTGGCGGCCACCGTGTGGCTGTGCGGGCAGCCGGCACAGCAGGACTGGGCGCAGGGGCCAAGGGCTTCGTCGATGATGGTCTTGATGGTCCGCGCGCAGCGGCCGCATTCGGCGCTGCAGCCGAGGCACCCATAGACCTGCTTGGCATGGCGCACGGCGTCGTCGGACTCGGCGACGGCGGCGCGGATATCGTCATCGCTCAGCACGTTACAGGAACAAACGATCATGGAAGCGGCAGGCCCTTCGGTGATGCGTCATCATCGATATTTAACGGGCCGGCCGGATGCAAAAGGAAAAACCGGTATTTTAAGCTATTCCAAACTGGCCCACGGACAGCCTAGATGGGCTTCGAAACCCGGCGTTGCGGTGGATCAAGATTAGAGCGGATCTAGTCGCCGCCGCCCCCACCGCCGTCGCCGCCACCTCCACAATCCCCACAATCCCCGCCACCACCGCCGCTGTCGCTGCTGGAACAACTGCCGCTAGCGGTCGAACTCCCCGTGCTGTCGCCGGAAAACCAGCTTCCCAGTGAGAAGCCGTCATTTGTCCCGCTGTAGGAGGTCTCGCTGCTGCTCCCGCCGTCGCCACCGGCCCCGGCACGCGAGCGTCGGCGGCGATTCTGGAGATGGACCAGCCAGCCGTAGCCGATCGCAGAGACCACCCCCGCTGCGATCAGTGCATTCATCATCGTGTTCATCGTCGCTTCCTGGCAGACCCGGTTCCCATGAATTGGTCGCGCCCGGCAAAGGGGCCGTTCATTGATCATTCAAGCGAAGTATGGAACTCTGCCCCAAAGGTTCCAGCGTGTTTGTACGAAAGGTCAAGCCCATGAAGAAATTGCTCCTGGCGGTCGCAGCCGTCGCGACCCTGGCCGTGGCGGCCGGAACTCCGGCGCACGCCCAGCGCGGTGTCGCCGCGGGCGTAGCCGCGGGCATCATCGGCGGCGCCATCGTCGGCGGCGCGCTGGCCTCTCCGTATTATTACGGACCCGGTCCGGGCTATTACGAACCCGGCTACTATCCGCCCCGCTATTATGCGCCGGGTCCCGGCTATGTCTCCGACGGTTATTATGGCCGCGGATATTATGGCGGCGGCTGCGTCTGGCAGAAGCAGCGTTTCTGGGACGGCTATGCCTGGCGCATCCGCCGCGTCAGGGTCTGTGGCTGAGCCGCCTCGGACTGGCTCACTGCGACGGCTTCGGCTGCACCGGTTCACTACGGATGCGCTGTTCATCTCGGGGCCTGAAAAACACCGCTTTTTCTCGTCACAGCTCCGTGTGCGTTTACCGTGGATTGACCATTTGCGCGCTTCCTAGCCCGACGGCCAATTCCATCAGCGTGTGCGTGAACCTTTGAAACCCGGGTGCCTCTAACCAGAGGAACCCATCTCCCAGGAGAGCCCTGAGCATGAAGAAGACTTTTGTTGCCGCCCTCACGGTCGCGACGGTCGCCGGTTCGCTGGTGACCGCCACGCCGGCCGCGAAGGCCCATGACGGTGTCGGCGCCGGCATCGCGGCCGGCCTGATCGGCGGCGCCATCGTCGGCGGCGCCATCGCCTCGAGCCGCCCCGCCTATGGCGGTCCCGTCTACGTCGCCGAGCCGCCGCCGCCCGCGCCCTGCTACTGGCGTCGTGAGCGCTATTGGGATGGTTACGGCTGGGTCAGCCGTCCGGTTCGCGTCTGCTACTGATCTGATTGCCGGCGCATGCGCGCCGCAATCGGGAAGCCCGGCCGAGCGCATCGGCCGGGCTTTTTCTTTTGCCGCTTCGCTAGCGCGCCGCCTGGATCGAGCGGAGGACCTCCTCGCTCGGCCAGCAATCGACCTTGAGGCCTGCCGACTTCTGATAGGCGCCCAGCGCGGCGCGCGTCTGCATGCCGGCCTTGCCGTCGATCTTGTCCTTGTAGAGCCCGATCCGCGTCAGCCCGCGCTGCATGGTCTCGACGTCCTTGGTGCGCAACTGCTTCGAGGCGGACCAGGGCGTTGCGAACGGCAGCGGGCTGGTCATGCGGTCGCTGAGATGGCCGACGAACAGCACATAGAGGTCGGAGAAATTGTATTCCTTGATGACGAAGTAGTTCTTGGTGGTCAGGAATGACGGGCCGTAGATGCCCTCGGGCTGCAGCAGTGAGGCCGGCTGGGCCTGCTCCGCCGCGCTCAGGCGCTGGCCACGCACCGGCACGAAGCCTTCGCGCAGCCACTGGCCGATCGGCTTCGTCACCTCGGGTACGCCAGCGGTGCAATCGACCTTCGCGGGCGCCTGCACTTCATAGGCCCAGCGCACGCCGCTCTGCCAGCCCTTGTTGGCGAGCTGCTGCGCGGCCGAGGCCAGCGCATCCGGCACCGAGTGCCAGATGTCGATGCGGCCGTCGCCGTCGAAATCGACGCCGTGCTTGTAATATTCGGACGGCAGGAACTGCGTGAGCCCGGTGGCGCCCGCCCAGGACGAGCGCATGTCCTTGCGCGTCACCACGCCCTCGCCGAGCAGCTTCAGCGCCAGGATGAACTCGGTGCGGTATTGATCCTTGCGCCGCCCCACATAGGCCTGGGTCGCCAGCACGCGGACCAGATCGTAGGGCAGCGTGTAGCGGCCATAATCGGTCTCGCGGCCCCAGATCGCGAGCATCACGGTGGCCGGCACGCCGGACTTGTTTTCGATCTCGCTGAGCACGGCGCGATGTTTTTGCAGCAACCGCTGCCCCTCGCCGGCCAGCCGCGCGATCGAGGATTCCCTGACATAATCCGCCGGCACCTGCACGAACTCGGCTTGCGACGGCGCGCCCGTCGCGGGGCGCCCGGGCAGGATCAGGTCGGGCAGCTTGTAGTCCGGCTCGAGCCCGCGCGTCTGCTCGTCGAATGTCTTGCGCGAGACGCCTTCGGCCTGCGCCTCCGGCCAGAGCGAAGCGATGAACTGGGTGAAGGCTGCGTCGGCGGCGCGGGCGGTCGACCAGCCGCAGGTGACCGCGATCACCGCAGCGATGAGCGCCCGCCGCATCATGCCGCCGTCACCGCGTCAGCTTCTTGTACTTCATGCGGTGCGGGATGATGCTGTCCTGGCCGAGCCGGCGCATCTTGTCCTTCTCGTAATCCTGGAAGTTGCCCTCGAACCATTCGACGTGGCTGTCGCCTTCGAAGGCCAGGATGTGGGTCGCGATGCGGTCGAGGAACCAGCGATCATGGCTGATGATGACGGCGCAGCCGGCAAAATCCTCGAGCGCTTCTTCGAGCGCGCGCAGCGTGTCGACGTCGAGGTCGTTGGTCGGTTCGTCTAGCAGCAGCACGTTGGCGCCGGACTTCAGCATCTTGGCCAGATGCACGCGGTTGCGTTCACCGCCGGAGAGCGCACCGACCTTCTTCTGCTGGTCCGCGCCCTTGAAGTTGAACGACGAGCAATAGCCGCGCGAATTCACTTCCTTCTTGCCGAGCAGGATCAGCTCGTTGCCGCCGGAGATTTCCTCCCACACGGTCTTCTTGCCGTCGAGCGCATCGCGCGACTGGTCGACATAGCCGAGATGCACGGTCTCGCCGACCGTGATGGTCCCAGCGTCCGGCTTCTCCTGACCCGTGATCATCCTGAACAACGTGGTCTTGCCGGCGCCGTTCGGACCGATCACGCCGACGATGCCGCCGGGCGGCAGCTTGAAGGTGAGATTGTCGATCAGGAGCCGATCGCCGAAGCCTTTGCTGAGCCCATCGAAATCGACCACGTTGGCGCCGAGCCGCTCGGCAACGGGAATGATAATCTGCGCGGTCTGGGTCTGCTTCTCGCTCGCCTTCTTGAGCAGTTCCTCATAGCGCTGGTAGCGCGCCTTGGACTTGGCTTGGCGCGCTTTCGGCGAGGACGCGACCCATTCCTGCTCGCGGGCCAGCGTCTTCTGGTGCGCTACGTCCTCGCGTCCCTCCTGCTCCAGGCGCTTCTGCTTCTGCACCAGCCAGGACGAGTAATTGCCCTCATAGGGAATGCCGCGGCCGCGGTCGAGCTCGAGGATCCAGCCCGTGACGTTGTCGAGGAAGTAGCGGTCGTGGGTGACGATCAGGATCGCGCCGGGATAGTTGCGCAGATGCCCTTCCAGCCACGACACCGACTCGGCGTCGAGATGGTTGGTGGGCTCGTCCAGCAACAGGAGCTCGGGCTGGTCGAGCAGCAGCCGGCACAGCGCGACGCGGCGGCGCTCACCGCCCGAGAGCTTGGTGACGTCGGCATCGTCGGGCGGGCAGCGCAGCGCGTCCATGGCCTGGTCGACCTTGCTGTCGAGATCCCAGAGGCCCTGGGCCTCGATCTCGTCCTGCAGCTTGGTCATCTCGTCGGCGGTCTCCTCCGAGTAGTTGACCGCGAGCTCGTTGTAGCGGTCGAGGATCGCCTTCTTCTTGGCGACGCCCAGCATGACGTTCTCGCGCACCGAGAGCGCAGGGTCGAGCTGCGGCTCCTGCTCGAGATAGCCGACGCGGGCGCCCTCGGCGACCCAGGCCTCGCCGGTATATTCCTTGTCGAGGCCCGCCATGATCCTGAGCAGGGTCGACTTGCCCGAGCCGTTGACGCCGAGCACGCCGATCTTGGCGTCCGGGTAGAACGACAGATGGATGTTATCGAGCACCTTGCGGGTCGGGTAGCTCTTGGTCAGGCCCTGCATGAAGTAGATGAACTGGCGCGCCATCGGTCCCGAAAACCTTCGATTTGAGGAAATTTGCTTTGCCAGCGATGTAGCGACCCCGTCCCAAAAGGGCAACGTTTTCCGTCCGTTCACCACGGGTGATTACGGACCGGACACCATCCGGCCACCGATCCGGACAATTGAAACCATCTTTTAATAAATCAGGCCGAAAGCTCGGTTTCGCGCGCGGAAACAGCGCCACCGCTCAGAACGAACGGGAGCACAGCGAGGCCGCATCATGGCTCTGATCGAGACCCATTCTCTTCCTGTTCCGGCAGAAGCCGGCCACGTCTCCGACTTCGCCTCGGAGATCAAGGGATTCTGGAAGCGCTTCTTCGCCACCGCCTTCAATCCCTACCGGCCCGAGCTGCACTACATGCGCGGCCCTGGACCCGCCTGGCGCGCCAAGCACGGCATGGATGCGCCGTTCCGCCTGAAGCCCCGCGACCTCTAAAGCCCGCTCTGCTGTCGGATTCTTGAAGACGCAGGCGGCTTGCGCGTTGCTGCGATTGCGCGCAACCATGGCCCGGTCCGACGATGGCGCTCGTCCAGCGCCCTCACCCCTCGCCATGGATGAACGCTGATGAGCCGGCTGCGCTGTGCAATTCTCGACGATTATTTCAACCTCGCGCTCGACGTCGCCGACTGGCAGAGACTGTCCGACCGCATCGACGTCACCGTGTTCAGCCACCCCTTCGCTTCGGAGCAGGCGGCGGCCAGCGCGCTGGCCGACTTCGAGATCATCTGCGCGATGCGCGAGCGCACCGCTTTCCCCAAGAGCCTGTTCGAGAGCCTGCCGAAGCTGAAGCTGCTCTTGACCTCCGGCATGCGCAACGCCGCGATCGACATGGAGGCTGCCAAGGCGCGCGGCGTCGCCGTCGGCGGCACGCAATATTCCCGCGATCCCACCGCGCCGCTGGCCATGGGGCTGATCCTGGAGCTGACCCGCGGCATTGGCCGCGAGAATGCGCGCATGCATGCCGGCGAGCCCTGGCAGACCTTTGCCGGCGTCGAGATCGAGGGCATGACGCTCGGCATCGTCGGGCTCGGCAAGCTCGGCAGCAAGATGGCCGGGATCGCCAAGGCGTTCGGGATGAACGTGATCGCCTGGAGCCCGAACCTGACGCCGGAGAAATGCGCGGGCGCCGGCGTCGGCTACGCCACCAAGGAGGAGCTGTTCGCCAGGGCCGACATCGTCACCATCCATGTCGTGCTGAGCGAGCGCTCGCGCGGTCTCGTCGGCCGCGAGGACCTGGCCCGCATGAAGCCGACGGCGTTCCTCGTCAACACCGCGCGCGGGCCGATCGTGGACGAGCAGGCGCTGCTCGAAGCGTTGCAGCAGCGGAGGATCGCAGGCGCCGGCCTCGACGTGTTCTCGGTCGAGCCGCTGCCGGTCGAGCATCCCTTCCGCAAGCTCGACAACCTCGTGCTGACGCCGCACCTCGGCTACGCCACCAAGGATGGTCTTGGCATCCATTACGGCCAGATGGTCGAGGCGGTCGATGCCTTCACCAAAGGCAGCGAGCTGCCGCGCAGGCTGGCCTGAAACGATGAAGGGCGTGCCGATGGCACGCCCTTCGCTCTATCAGATTTCGCGCAGCGCTTAGCGCACGGTCACCGGCGCGGGCAGCGGCGGCACCACCGTCGGCTGCGTGCCCGGGACCGGACCGGCCTGGGCGGACATCGGAGCCGGACCGGCGGCGCCCTGCGTCGGTGCAGCGGACGCGGTCGCCGTTCCCGGCGGCGGGCCGCCCGGCATCACAACCACGCGGGTGCCGACCTTGACGCGATCGAACAGGTCGGAGACGTCCTCGTTCAGCATGCCGATACAGCCCGACGAGACGAACTTGCCGATGGTCGAGGGCTGGTTGGTGCCGTGGATGCGGTACACGGTCGAGCCGAGATACATCGCGCGGGCGCCGAGCGGATTGCCGGGGCCGCCGGCCATGAAGCGCGGCAGATAGGGCTGTCGCTCGATCATCTCGGTCGGCGGATGCCAATCCGGCCATTCGGCCTTGCGGGTGATCTTCTGCACGCCGGTCCAGGTGAAGCCGTCGCGGCCGACGCGCACCCCGTAGCGGATCGCGCGGCCATTGCCGAGCACGTAATAGAGATAGGTGTTGGGCGTATCGACCACGAGCGTGCCGGCCGGCTCCTTGGTCTGGAACGAAACCTCCTGGCGGCGCAGGTTCGGCGGCAGCTGCACCGGCGCAGCATCGGGCTGCTCCTCGGGCGGCAGCGCAGCCAAGGTCACGGGGCGGCCATCGGTGCCGACGGGCGGCTGCCCTGCCTGAACCGTTCCGGTCGCGGCGGGACCGCCGACAGCTTCCGGCGGACGGAGGCCATCATTGGCAGGAGCCTGCTGGGGAGGACGATCGGCGTAGATCACCGCGGGCGGGCCAGCGGGGCGGCCGTAGCGGGGATCGTCGGGCGACATCACCGGCCCTTGCGGCGGGGCGGCCGAATAGACCGGAGCGCCCGCCGGGCGGCCATAACGCGGATCGTCCGGCGACATCACCGGGCCCTGCGGCGGAGCGGCCGAGTAGACCGGGGGCGAGCCAAGGGGGCGGCCATAGCGCGGATCGTCAGCGGGGCCGGGCGGCGGCAACGAGGCGTGCGGCAGCCCGTCGTCGTCATCGTCCAGCGCATCGAAATTCGGCGTGCGATCGCCGGGGCGATACTCCGACGGTGCGCCGTAGGCCGGCACCTGCTGGACCGGATAGCTCTGAGCCTGCGCGAGCGAGGTTCCGGCCGCAGCGACCGTTGCGGCAGCGCATATCGTCAGAAAATGTTTGATCATCATCGCTCTTGTATAGTCCCCAAGCCCGATCGGACCGTTAACGGCCAGATGACGGAAGATAGCGGCACATTCAAGACATATCAGGCTTATTTGAGCCGGATTTGCCGTTTTGTGATCCGCAAGACTACCGTTGCCCCGTTGCATCACGGGTCGGAAATCGCATCGCGCCGCGGATTGCCCGTCACGTCGGCTCCGAATTTAACGGAACGGCTCGGAATCGTTACGGTATGTTCGAATCAGCCTGATTCGCCGCCGATTTGAGCTCCGATTTCCGCGCGGCGAACGCGGCAAACAGTACCGTCACCGCGTTCAGATGGCTCTTGGGCCCTGGCACCCCACGCTGCCGGGGCGGAAATCCGCAATCCTTCGATGCTTCCCGGCTTTCGCTTCCTGTTTGCCGCGATCCTGCTGTCAACCTCCATCCTGGTGTTCGGCCTGGGCGCGGCCGCGCTGCTGCGCGCGAGCCACGAGCAGTATGTCAGCAACCCCTCCTGGCGGAACGGCCCGCAGGAGCAGATGTTCGCGCGGGCTTCCGAGCCCGCCCAGCCGGTGCTCGCGATCCTCCGCGCCGAGCCGGAGGTCGCGGCCGCCGCCGAGCCGTCGTTGCGCGACCGGGTGCCGACCATTGGGCTGCCGGCAACCGAGCCCGAGCCGGAGCGGATCGCCGCGCTGACCGAGGCTGACGTCCCGGCCCAGGTCGCTGCGCCCGAGGCGGAAGCTGCGGCCATCGAGCCGGCCGAGTCCGAGACGACGACGGAAGCCGCTGCGCCGGCTCCCGCCGACACGCTCACTCCAGCGGACGCCACGGCGTCGATTCCCGACGCCAAGCTGGACGCCAAGCCTGACGTCCAGCCTGCCGCTGTCGCGACCTCGCGCGAGCCGGCACCGGTCGATGCCCATGCCGCCCCCGCCGCCTCGGCGCCCGACGTCGCTTCCGGGAAGCTGGCCGCACTGAACGACCCGGCGACGACGACCGTGAAGGATGCGCCGGCGAAGGCCAAGGCCGAAAGCAAGCCCGAGAGCAAGGCCGACGACAAGGCGACCAAGCGCAAGGCGAAGGCGAAGAAGCGGCAGCGCGTGGTGCGGCGCCCGCCACCTCAGCAATTGCAGCAGCAGCTCGATCCGTTCGGCCAGCAGCAGCAGCCGGCCTTCGCGACGACGACCGCGCGCACGCGGTGACGCTCTTGCTTCGCCTCTCCCCGCAAGCGGGGCGAGGGAGCGCACCGTCATCGCGGCGCTACGCCGGACCGGTCGCGATGGCCGGGCCGCCCTCCTGGCCCCATTCCGACCAGGAGCCGTCATAGAGCGCGGTGTCGGTGATCCCGAGGCGGTAGAGCGCGAGCGTCAGCACGCCGGCGGAGACGCCGGAGCCGCAGCTGGTGACGATCGGCGCATCGAGCCTGACGCCGGCATTGGTGAAGGCGGCGCGCAGATCCTCGAGCGGCTTCATCGTGCCGGTGGCGGCGTCGAACAACAGGTTGTACGGCACGTTGCGGGCGCCGGGGATGTGGCCGGAGCGGATGCCCGGACGCGGCTCGGGCGCGCGGCCCTCGAAACGGTCGGCGGCGCGGGCGTCGATCACCTGCTCGGCACGGCTTTCGACATTGGCGACCAGCTGCTGCATGCTGCGCACGCGCTTGCCGTCAAAGCTCGCCTTGAACGTCGCGGGCTTCGGCTTCACCTCGCCGGTCTCCACGGGCCGGCCCTCGGCGCGCCACTTCTTCAGGCCGCCGTTGAGAATGCGCACCTTGTCGTGGCCGAATGCCAGGAACATCCACCACGCGCGCGGCGCGGCGACCCAGCCGCCGGAATCGTAGAGCACGACGGTGTCGGCGTTGGAGATGCCGAGATTGCCGACGTCGCGGCCGAACTGGTCGGCGCTCGGATACATGTGCGGCAGCGGGTTGGAATGGTCCGACACTGCATCGACGTCGAAGAACGCAGCGCCCGGCAGATGCGCGGCGAGATAATCGTCCTTCGGCAGCGGCAGCACGCCCGGCAGCTTGAAGCTGGCGTCGAGGACCTTGACGTTGGCATCGCCGATATGGGCGGTAAGCCATTCGGTGGAGACGAGGGGGTCGGTGGCGGTCATGCAATTTCTTCCTTGTCATTCCGCAGCGAGCAGCGCGGGCGCGAGATCGCGCTCCGCTGTCATCGCCCGGCTTGACCGGGCGATCCAGTACTCCGAGGCGATTGTGATTGAGCCGAGAGGCCGCGGCGTACTGGATTCCCCGCTTTCGCGGGGAATGACACCGGAGGTTGGAGCGACGGCAACATCACCCTCACCCCTTCTTCTTCGGCTCCCACTTCTCCGTCGGGCCGCCGGCATCGCGCCAGGCGGCGTAGCCGCCGGCGATGTGGGCGACGGGCTTGAGGCCCATGTCCTGCGCGGTCTTGGCGGCGAGCGCGGAGCGCAGGCCGCCGGCGCAGTGGAACACGAACTTCTTGTCCTCCTGGAAGACCGGCTTGGCGTAGGGGCTCTGCGGATCGATCCAGAATTCCAGCATGCCGCGGGTGCAGGCGAAGGCGCCGGGGATGCGGCCGTCGCGCTCGATCTCGCGGGGATCGCGGATGTCGACGATGACGACGTCCCCGTTCCTGGAGATCTCGATGGCGTCTTTCGCGGAGAGCGTCTCGATCTCGGCATTGGCCTCGTCGATCAGCGTCTTGATGCCGCGGGTGATGGTCTGGGGCATATATGTCTCCCTCTTGTTGTCATTCCGGGGCGCGCGCAGCGCGAGCCCGGAATCCATTCCTCTACATGCGCTGCGGCCCGATGGATTCCGGGTTCGCGACTTCGTCGCGCCCCGGAATGACAGCAACCATCAGTGCGTCAATTCCTTCATCGCGGCTTCCAGCCCCTCGATCGTGATCGGATACATCCGACCCGCGAAGATGCGCTTGATGATGGTGGTGGATTCCGAATAATCCCAGTGCTTCTGCTGCACCGGGTTCAGCCACACCGCATGCGGATAGGTGCGGATGATGCGGTCGAGCCAGACCGAGCCGGGCTCCTCGTTGACGTGCTCGACCGAGCCGCCGGGCACCATGATCTCGTAAGGGCTCATCGAGGCGTCGCCGACGAACACGATCTTGTAGTCGTGCGGGTATTTGTGCAGCACGTCCCAGGTCGGCGTGCGGTCGGTGAAACGGCGCTTGTTCTGCTTCCACACGCCTTCATAGAGGCAGTTGTGGAAGTAGAAATATTCCATGTGCTTGAACTCGCTCTTCGCCGCCGAGAACAGCTCCTCGACCTGCTCAATATGCATGTCCATGGAGCCGCCGATGTCGAAGAACACCAGCAGCTTCACCGCATTGCGCCGCTCGGGGCGCATGTGGACGTCGAGATAGCCGTGATTGGCGGTCTCGCGGATCGTGGTGTCAAGATCGAGCTCGTCCGGCGCGCCGGTGCGGGCGAATTTGCGCAGGCGGCGCAGCGCCACCTTGATGTTGCGGATGCCGAGCTCGACATTGCCGTCCAGATCCTTGAACTCGCGCTTGTCCCACACCTTCACGGCGCGGTTGTTGCGGTTCTTCTCCTGGCCGATGCGCACGCCTTCGGGATTGTAGCCATGGGCGCCGAACGGCGAGGTGCCGGCGGTGCCGATCCATTTCGAGCCGCCCTGATGCCGGCCCTTCTGCTCCTCGAGCCGCTTCTTCAAGGTCTCCATGAGCTTGTCCCAGCCCATGGCCTCGATCTGCTTCTTCTCTTCTTCCGTCAGGTATTTCTCGGCGAGCTTCTTCAGCCATTCCTCGGGGATCTCGGCCTTCTCCATGGCGTCGAGGAGGTTTTCCAGCCCCTTGAACACCGTGCCGAAGACGCGGTCGAACTTGTCGAGATTGCGCTCGTCCTTCACCAGCGAGGCGCGCGACAGGTAATAGAAGTTCTCGACCGAATAGTCCGCAAGGTCGGCGTCGAGCGCCTCCACCAGCGTGAGGTATTCGCGCAGCGTCACAGGGACCTGCGCGTCGCGCAGAGAGGTGAAGAATTGCAGGAACATGGGTGACAGATTGCCCGTCGGGGGGCGAACGTCAAGGGGCGGAGGCTGCCGCTGGGCGCTGGACCCGGATGCTTTTTGCTCTAGAATTGGCGCCCTCACGGGGTGTCTTGGGGACGTATGCAATGGGAATTCTCGCAGCGCTCATCATCGGCGCGATCGCAGGCTGGCTCGCGGGCAAGATTGTCCACGGGGCGGGATTTGGGCTGATCGGCAACATCGTCGTCGGCATCATCGGCGCGCTGGTTGCGAGCTGGGTGCTGCCCCAGCTGCACATCCAGCTCGCGACCGGCACGGTCGGCGCGATCGTGGACGCCACCATCGGCGCGGTGATTGTGCTCGTCATCCTTTCGCTGATAAAACGGGTCTGAAAGCCTGACCGAACCAGGAACGGCCGCCATGTGCGGCCGTTCGCGTGTCGTGACCAAGGCAGCGACATGGGCATTGCCTCACGACGACGACCAACAAGGACGCGCGATGAAATTTACCGGCACCAAGGACTATGTTGCGACCGACGATCTCAAGGTCGCCGTCAATGCCTCGATCGTGCTGGAGCGCCCGCTCCTCATCAAGGGCGAGCCCGGCACCGGCAAGACGGTGCTGGCGGAGGAAGTGGCGAAAGCGCTGAACGCGCCGCTGCTGACCTGGCACATCAAGTCCACCACCAAGGCGCAGCAGGGCCTCTACGAATACGACGCGGTGTCGCGTCTGCGCGACAGCCAGCTCGGCGATGCGCGCGTGTCCGACATCAGGAACTACATCAAGCGCGGCAAGCTGTGGGAGGCGTTCAGCGCCGAGCAGCGCCCGGTGCTCCTGATCGACGAGATCGACAAGGCCGACATCGAATTCCCGAACGATTTGCTGCTCGAGCTCGACCGCATGGAATTCCATGTCTACGAGACCGGCGAGACGATCAAGGCCAAGCAGCGCCCGATCATGATGATCACCTCCAACAACGAGAAGGAGCTGCCGGACGCCTTCCTGCGCCGCTGCTTCTTCCACTACATCAAGTTCCCCGACGCCGACACGATGGGCCGCATCGTCGACGTCCACTTCCCCGGCATCAAGAAGCGCCTGGTGGAAGAGGCGCTGCGCATCTTCTTCGAGGTGCGCGAGGTGCCCGGCCTGAAGAAGAAGCCGTCGACCTCGGAGTTGCTGGACTGGCTCAAGCTGCTGCTCAACGAGGACATGAGCGTCGAGCAGCTGCGCGAGCGCGATCCGCGCAAGCTGATCCCGCCGCTGCACGGCGCACTGCTGAAGAACGAGCAGGACGTGCACCTGTTCGAGCGGCTGGCGTTTTTGAGCCGACGGGAAGTGTAGCGCGCGTTCGCTTGCGATAGCGCTCCGCTGTCACTCCAATCAGCACTGTCATTCCCCGCGAAGGCGGGGAATCCAGTACGCCGCAGCCTGTCGGCTCAATCACAACGGCCTCTGGAATACTGGATCGCCCGCCTTCGCGGGCGATGACAGCGATTGTGTAGATACAGACACGGCTTCGCGGCCTCGCGGCTTAATTCGCCCGAGCTTTGCTCTCATTCCTCGCCCCAAAATGAAGAGGGCGCAGGGAAGGCCGGGTGCTGACAACGCACCCGCGGTCTGCTGCGCGAAACGCACGCGCAGAAAAACCGCACAGCAGCATACAGGTGGTGCCGATCACTCGGCCTTCCCTGCGCGGTGGTCGGACGGCTTATGCCGTGATCTCCCGGGAGCCGAACTTTCCCTCTGGCCTCCCTCGCCCCGCGAATTGGATGATGCAGTCTGCCCGGTTGGGCTCGCTCGCACCTTCGCAAGAGCTTGACCGTAGCAACGACGGCCAGGACCACACGGTTTTGCCGTACGCAGCTCATCCGGCTTCGCCAAGAGGCTTCGCCGGACTTCGGCGCCGTTCGTCTCACGCGGCCGCGGGCTCACAGGGGACTACCCCGCCCTGCCCGCACCTCTCGTGCCGACGCTGCCGCGTCCACCGCAACCCGGCCCGCGTTTCGAACGACTCGCGAACCGCCCCTCTTCGTCGGGCCGGGCTGTTTCGATCTATGCCGCAATTCCGAATTTCGGTAAAGTGGAATATTTTTGCAGGAAGGACTTGACTGCCGAGCGACACAGCAAGCCTGCAGGGTGGGCAAAGGCGCACTTGCGCCGTGCCAACCACCTCGACAACATCGCAACAGAAACGTGGGCACGCTTCGCTTTGCCCACCCTACATTACTCGCAAGACTTGCGAGCGAGCGCGTGTCCCGGACGCGCTGCAGCGTGCAACGCTGCTGCGCAGAGCCGGGACCCAGACGTCACGTGGAGATCGTGGATAGATGGGCCCCGGCTCTGCAGCGCATCGCCGAAGAGGCGCTGCGCTGCGTCCGGGGCACGGCAACCTCCTACGCCACCGCTGCGTCCGGGATGCGTGCGGCTTCCATCGGCTGCTTGCCGCGGATCAGGTCCGAGGCGCGGTCGGCGATCATCATGGTCGACGCATTCAAGTTCGCCGAGATCATGCGCGGCATGACCGAGGCGTCGATGACGCGGAGGCCTTCGAGGCCGTGAACGCGGAGCTGGTCGTCGACCACCGCCCAGGTGGAATCCGCCGGGCCCATGCGGCAGGTGCAGCCGGGGTGGAAGGTGGTGGTGCCGCGCTCAGTGGCGGCGTGCAGGAATTCGTCGTCGGTGTTGACGTTGGGGCCGGGGAAATCCTCGTAGGCGTAATAGGGCGACAGCGGCGCGGACTTCAAAAGGCGGCGCGCGAGCTTCATGCCGCCGACGATGACGCGGCGGTCGAGCTCGGCGTCGAGATAATTGGTCTGGATGATCGGCGGTGCGAACGGATCGGAGGAGCGAATGCGGACATAGCCGCGGCTCTCCGGGCGCTGCTGCCAGGAGGCCACGGTCATGCCGGGCTCGTCCTCGAGCTGGCCCTGCACGCCTTCCTTGTAGGACGCCGGCGTGAAGGTGAGCTGAAGATCCGAGCTCTCCGCGCTCTCGCCAGAGTGCCAGAAGCAATAGACCATGGTCGGCGACAGCGAGAGCAGGCCGCGGCGCGCGGTCGCCCATTTCAGCGCCTCGATCCAGAGCGAGAGGCCGCGGCGGAGCTCGTTGATGGTCTTGATGTCCTTGACGCGCGCCACCGTGCGCGGCGCGTAATGGTCCTGCAGGCCCTCGCCGACCGGCAGCGCGTGACGCACGGCGATGCCGTGCTGCTGCAGCAGGTCGGGCGAGCCGATGCCGGAAAGTTGCAACAGCTGCGGCGAATTATAGGTGCCGCCGGACAGGATCACCTCCTTGTTGGCGCGCACCTCCACCGGCGTGCCGCCGCGACCGCCCTTCATGTAGCGGACGCCGACGGCGCGCTTGCCCTCGAAGATGATCTCCGTCGCATGCGCATGGGTGTGCACATGCACGTTCGGCCGCTTCATCGCCGGCTTCAGGAACGCGGTCGCGCCGGAGACGCGCAGGCCCCTCTCGATGGTGCGCTGGCAGTAGGAGACGCCTTCCTGGCTCTTGCCGTTGTAATCGGGATTGCGGGGAATGCCGAGCGACACCGCGCCTTCCATGAAGGCTTCGCAGAGCGGATCGCGCCAGTCCATGGTGGTGACGGTGAGGCTGCCCTCGCGGCCGCGATAGGTGTCCTCGCCCTCGCCGACGCGCTTCTCCAGCCGACGGAAGTAGGGCAGCACGTCGGCATAGCCCCAGCCGCGATTGCCCATCTGCGCCCAGGTGTCGAAATCCATGCGCTGGCCGCGATTGTAGATATGGCCGTTGATCGAGGACGAGCCGCCGAGCGTCTTGCCGCGCGGCGCATAGATGCTGCGCCCGCCGGTCCAGGGCCCCGGCTCCTGCTGGTAGGCCCAGTTGATGCTCTTCATATGGAAGGTCTTGATGAAGCCGGCCGGCAGATGGATGTAGGGATGCCAGTCGGACGGACCTGCCTCGAGCACGCAGACGCTGACGTTCGGGTCTTCGCTGAGCCTATTGGTGAGCACGCAACCGGCGGAGCCCGCGCCGATGATCACATAATCAAATCTGTCCATGGTGGCGTCCTTAGCGCGCAATGAGTCCTGAATAAATGGTGCCGGCCACGAGCTCGCTCCAACCTCTCCCGCTTGCGGGGGAGGGAGCGCAGCGCGACCGCAGATGCACCAAACCGATCACGCTCATTGCTAGCGCGGCTTGTCGTTGAGTTGAAATTCCAGATGCGCCTGCACCGTCGGCCATTCGGCGGCGGTGATGCTGTAGACCACGGTGTCGCGCAGCGTGCCGTTCGGCGCGATCTGGTGGCTGCGCAAAATGCCGTCCTGCTTGGCGCCGAGACGCTCGATGGCGCGGCGGCTCTGGTGGTTGAAGAAATGCGTGCGGAACTCGACCGCGATGCAGTTCAGCGCCTCGAAGGCGTGCCGCAGCAGCAGCAATTTGCATTGCGTGTTGAGCGGGCCGCGCTGCGCGCTCTTGCCGTACCAGGTCGAGCCGATCTCGACGCGGCGGTTGGCGGCATCGATGTTCATGTAGGTGGTCATGCCGACGATGTTGCCGGCGGCATCGAACACCGTGAAGGGCAGCATCGAGCCCGCGGCCTGCAAGCCCAGGCGGCGGTCGATCTCCTTCGCCATGCCCTCGGGCGTCGGGATCGCCGTGTACCAGAGCTTCGAGAGCTCGCCGTCCTTGACGGCCTCGACCAGACCCTCGCGATGCTGATGCGACAGCGGCTCCAGACGGGCGTGCTGTCCGCGCAGGGTGACGGGATCGGGCCAGGGCATTTCTCACTCCACAATGACTGCGGTCTTTCCGGGGCGCGACGAAGTCGCGAGCTATGATGCGCAATTGCGCATCTGAGAATCCATAACCACGATTCGGGGTTATGGATTCCGGGCCTACGTGCTCACGCACGCATCCCGGAACGACGACCTATGTATTGGCACATTTCGTCCAGATACATTCACTTGTTCAAGAAATTCAACGGCAAACCACCGCGCGGCCAGTCCATGGCGATCAGCTCGCCCTTGCCTGACAGGGTGATGTAGGCGGTCTTCAGCTCGGGGCCGCCGAAGGCGATGTTGGTGGTGACGCGGTCGCCGGTCGGGACCTGCTCCACCAGCGTGCCGTCGGGCGCGATCACCGAGATGCAGCCGGACACGAGAGTGGCGACGCAGACATTGCCGCCGGCCTCCACCGCGAGCGAGTCGAACATCTGGTAGCCGCCGAGGCCGCAGATCGGCTTGCCGCGCTCGCCGCGATAGATCACGTCGCGCGGCTTCAGCGTGCCGGGCGCGGAGAGCTCGTAGGCCCAGAGACGGCCGGTCGGCGTCTCCGCGATATAGACGGTATTCTCATCCGGCGACAGCCCGATGCCGTTCGCCGGCAGGATGCCGTGCACGATCTCGACGAGCTCGGTCATGCCGGGCTTGAGATAATACATGCCGCCGACGTCCATGTCGCGCGCGCGGCGCTTGCCGAGATCGGAGAACCACAGGCCGCCCTGCTTGTCGAACACCAGATCGTTCGGCCCGCGCAGATCGTGCGCGCCGCATTTGGTCACGACGGTCTCGATCTTGCCCGTGTGCAAATCGACCCGCTGGATCGAGCCGCCGAGATAGTCGTCCGGCTGCGGGCCCGGCATGATCATGTTGCGGGTCGGGATCCAGGAGAAACCGCCATTGTTGCAGATGTAGATCTTGCCGTCAGGACCGAGCGCGGCGCCGTTCGGGCCGCCGGGAATCTTCGCGACGATCTCCTTACGGCCGTCGGGGTACACGCGGGTCAGGCGCTGGCCGCGGATTTCCACCAGCACCACCGAGCCGTCCGGCATCACGACCGGCCCTTCGGGAAATTCGAGGTCGGTGGCGAGAACGCGGACGTCAGGCATTGTGAGACCCTCCCGGCTTGTTATGACTTGCACGGGCACGGCTCCACACGCAAGCTTTGCCTGCGGTTATGACAAAGTCGCCGCGGCTTGCCAAGCAACCGGAAGGGTATGCCAGCGTTGCGGAAGCTCTATTCCCTCACCGGCACCCAGATCTCGAAGCCGCCATTGCCGGTTACGGGATCGAAGGCCGCGCCGTAGCGCTCGAAATTCGGCGCATCGGCGGCCTCGAGACCCGATGCCGGCAGCCACTGATTCCAGATCGTGTTGACGGTGCGGCGGACCGAGGCGATATGATCGGCATGGGTGAACACCGCATAACGCTGCCCGGGAATGCGGATGCGGGCGAAGCGGCGCGGCAGGTCGGAGAAATCGGCGACCTCGACGCCGGCGATGTAGTCGAAATTACCGGCATCGTCGCCATTGCAGCAGACGCCGTAGGCGACTTGATCTCTCCCTTGATCTCTCCCTTGGCCGACACGTGCGGGAATGTCGGCGACCTCCTGATGGAAGCGCCGCCACAGGCCCGGGATCATGGCGCCGTTGTCGCAGGAGATGCGCTCGGCGGGACCGGCGACGAGGAAGGCCTTTGCGGTTTCGAAACGCGGCGGGGCGAGATGGTCGAGCATGGTGGAATCCATCAGGATCGGCTCCTGAAGCTTGAGGTGGCTGACGCACGTCGCCGCCCTCACCGCTTCGGGCGTGACGCCGAACTGGTCGCGGAACGCGCGGGTGAATGCTTCGTGCGAGCCGTAATCCGCCTCCAGCGCCAGCGACAGGATGTCAAGTGCGCCGTTCGCAAGGCTGCGTGCGGCCTCCGTCAACCGGCGGGCGCGCACGTAGCGGATCACCGGAAGACCCGTCGCTGCGGCAAACGCACGCACGATGTGGAACCGCGACACGCCCGAGACCGCAGCGATGTCATCCAGCGTCATCGGCTCGGCCAGATGGCTCTCGATATACCAGAGCGCGCGCTGCGCTGGATTCATGGCGGCTAACCCTCGTTCGAAGCGCGGCGATGATGCGCAGGCCATCGGCCGCTTCGCTTGATCGGCGTTGCTGTCCCGGCATGAGGATAGACCGGGAATGGCCACTGGCAACGCCCGGCGGTTCACGGCTACATTGCCGAAAGAACCGCTCAGCAGAAAGCACGGAGGAACCGCGTCATGGACATCACCGATGTGCGGGCACACCATATCCGCATTCCCTATGACGCGGGTGTCGCGAGCTTCCGCCAGGGCGCCTCGGCGATCACCGCCCTCGACATGGTGCTGGTCGAGGTCTCGACCGATGCCGGGCTGACCGGCTGGGGCGACGCCTTCGCCTATGTCTGTCCCCGCACCACGCGCAGCTCGGTCGAGGAGATGATCGCACCGCAGGCCCGCGGGCTGAAGGTGCCCGATGCCGCCGGCATCCCCGCCGTCATGGAGCAGATCCAGCGCAATCTGCATCTGTTCGGCCGCTACGGCATCACCATGTTCGCGATCTCCGGCCTCGACATCGCGCTGTGGGACCTTGCGGCCAAGATCGAGGGCGTCCCGCTGCATCGCCTGCTCGGCGAGACCAGGCGCACGGCGATTCCGGCTTACGCGAGCCTGCTGCGGATCGGTACGCCCGACAACATCGCCGCCGAATGCCGCAAGGCGCTCGCGCTCGGCTATGGCGCGATCAAGCTGCACGAGACCACGGCGCCTGCGGTGTTCGCCGCCCGCGAGGCGATCGGGCCCGGCATTCCGCTGATGGTCGACATGAACTGCCCGCTCACGACCGCGCAGGCGATCGGCTTCGCGAAAGACTGCCGGGACGCGCAGCCGATGTTCCTGGAGGAGCCGGTCTGGCCGCCGGAGGATTTTGCCGCGCTGGCCGAGGTCCGCCGCAAAGGCGGGCTCGACATCGCCGCCGGCGAGAATGCCTGCACGGAGTATCAATTCCGCCAGATGATGGAGGCGGGCGCGGTGAGTCACGCCCAGCCGTCGGTGACCAAGGTCGGCGGCATCACGGAATTCGTGAAGGTCGCCGCGCTCGCCGATCGGCTCGGGGTGAAGATCGTGCCGCACTCGCCTTATTTCGGCCCCGGCCTGCTCGCGACGCTGCATCTGCTGGCGACGCGCGACGACGGGCTGGTCGAGATGTTTCATCTCAAGCGCGAGGCCTGCCTCTGGGGCGGCCGCATCGATGCCGATGCCACCGGCCATGTCGCAGTGCCTTCCGGCCCCGGGCTCGGCTACGAGCCCGATCGCGGCGTGATGGAGCGCTACCGCGTAGCGTGAACGGCGCGCTATTTCGCGTCCTTGGCCGGCGGCGCGTCCTGCTTCTTCTTCAGGTCCTCGGCCGTCTTCGCCTGGGCGGCCTGGAGGTCGAGAAGCGTCTTCTGCAGGCCGGCGATGCCTGTCTTCAGCGCGTCGATCTGGCGGTTGGCGGCATCGAGCTTCTGCTGATGATCGAGATTGAGCTTGGTGATCGTCTTCTGCAGGAAGTCGACATTGCTCTGCAGGCAGGAGGTGCGCCGCTCCATGGTCTTCTCGACCGTACAGATCTCGATGCCGGGCACGTCCTGCGCGTGCACCGGCGCATGCGCCAGCGTTGCGAGCAGAAATATCGCGAAACAAAAGCCAGCGCTTCGAAGCAGCATGAAGGGTTCCTCGTCCGATCGATCACGGCAATGTGCGCTGTTTGCGCAAAGCCGGGAAAGGCTACCACACTCGTACCGCATTCTCGCGTTGAGCTTGCGCCGTTCCCTCGGACGGGGAACGATGATCCGCACGCGGAGGAAGTGGGCGCTCGTTCCGCGGCTTTGTTTAGGGGAGATTTTCGGAATGGCAACGCGCGATAGACGACTGGCGGAATTCGACGGCGCCGGAGAACCGCCGCCGGGCCTGGCGCTTGAAGTGCTGTGCGAGGACCACAGCGGAACGTATCAATTGCCGTTCGCCTGCCGCTATGTCGAGGGACGCTGGCAGAACCACGAAGCCGGCATCGCGGTCGAAGCCACCGTGATCGGCTGGCGCCTGCCGCGCGTGAAGCATCGCGGGGCCGCCTGAAGCCCCATATCTGTTCCAAAATGCAACGGCGCCACGCTTCGCTTTAACGAACGGAACGCGGCCCGAACGAATCGCGCCCGAATCAGCCGAAAGGCCGTGTACGCACCTGTTCACGGCTAGATGTCGATGCGGTGAGGGCAGTGCGTACAATATCTGTACGGCGCAGCGCGCGGCCTCGGCCGCGCGGAAGCGCCAAAGGTTAATGCTGGCAAGGATATAGACCGCTCAGGCCGCCGCGGTCGGCGCCGCCCCCGAAACAGGCAAGGCCGCACCAGCGCTGCCTAATATTCGACCTCGAGCTCCTCGATCTCGGCGGGCTCCTCCCGCGCCGCTGCGATCCATTCGGCCATCTCGGGCATCGCCATGATGGTGTCGGCATAGGCCTGCAGCTGCGGCTCCAGCTTGACGTCGTAGGTGACGAAGCGCGTCACCACCGGCGCGTACATCGCATCCGCCATGGTGCGCTGGGCGCCGAACAGGAAGGGGCCGCCCGACCGCTCCAGACAGTCGCGCCAGATCGACCAGACGCGGTCGATATCGGCCTGGGCCCGCGACCAGACCTTGAAGCCGGGAAAACGTCCCTTCAGATTCACCGGCAGCGAGGCGCGCAGCGTGGTGAAGCCGGAATGGATTTCGCCGCAGATCGAGCGGCAATGGGCGCGCTGGATGCGGTCATCGGGCAACAGGCCGGCCGCCGGCATCACCTCGTTGAGATATTCGGCGATCGCCAGCGTATCCCAGACCACGGCGCCCTCGTGCCGCAGGCACGGCACCAGGATCGACGAGGACAGCAACAGGATCTCCGCGCGCGCCGACGGATCGTCCGGCGCGGTGACGATCTCCTCGAAATCGAGCCCGGAGAATTTCGCCAGCAGCCAGCCGCGCAGCGACCAGGACGAATAATTCTTGCTGCTGATGGTCAGTGTCGCCTTCGCCATATGGCCCTTCCCTGATCCCGCCTCTCCGCCGGCTCGCGGATGTGCCCGTGCCTGCCGTGACGTGAGCAGCAAGCGACGTGCCAATTTTGCGGGCGGTCCGGCCGCCCGGTTTGGCGTCGTTATTGCATAGCAATGCGGGACGGGTGGGCGTTCCAGTTATGATGTCGATGAATTATCAGGCCTTTCAGAACCACATGGACCTGACGGCGCCGTGGCGCGCGGGGGCTTCGTCCGCGCTCAAGTTTCTCAATCTGGTGCCGCAGGGCATGTCGGATCAGCTCATTGGCCGGCTCGCGGCCGCGCTGGAGCTGATCTCACGCTCGACCCTGACCTATCACCGCCCCGCCTACGGCATCGAGCGCGTGACGGTGGGAAATCGCGAAGTGGCCGTCACCGAGGAGATCGCCTACGCGACGCCGTTCGGCTCGCTGCTGCACTTCAAGAAAGACGGGGTCGGCGAGCAGCCGCGCATGCTGCTGGTGGCGCCGATGTCCGGCCATTTCGCGACGCTGTTGCGCGGCACCGTGCAGACGCTGCTGCAGGACCACGACGTCTACATCACCGACTGGCACAATCCGCGCGACATTCCGCGCAGCGAAGGCCGCTTCGGGCTCGACGACTACACCGAGCACCTGATCGACTTCCTGGGCCAGCTCGGGCCGCGCCCGCACATGGTCGCGATCTGCCAGCCCTCCGTCTCGGCGCTCGCGGCCGCCGCGATCATGTGCGAGGACAACCACCCCTCGCGCCCGGCGACGCTGACGCTGATGGCAGGTCCCATCGACACCCGTATTCAGCCGACCCGGGTCAACGAGTTCGCCAAGAGCAAGCCGATCGAATGGTTCGAGCAGAACCTGATCAACTACGTGCCGGTGCAATGCCGCGGCGCGCTGCGCAAGGTCTATCCCGGCTTCGTGCAGCTCACCGCGTTCGTCTCGATGAATCTCGAGCGTCACATCAAGCAGCATCTCGACCTCGCCAACCACATCGCCAAGGGCGAGAAGGACAAGGCCGCGACCATCAAGACCTTCTACGACGAATATTTCGCGGTGATGGACCTGCCGGCCGAGTTCTACATCGAGACCGTGCGCGACGTGTTCCAGGAGCACCTCCTGCCGCAGGGCAAGTTGATGCATCGCGGCCGCCCCGTGAACACCAAGGCCGTCAGCCGCATGGGGCTGATGACGGTCGAGGGCGAGAAGGACGACATCTGCTCGATCGGCCAGACGCTGGCGGCGCAGGACCTCTGCACCGGCGTGCGCGCCTATCGGCGCGTCCACCACATGCAGGCCGGCGTCGGCCATTACGGCGTGTTCTCAGGCAAGCGCTGGAACAACGAGATCTATCCGTTGCTACGGGATTTCGTGCACGTCAATTCGTGACCGTCATCCCCTGCCTCCAAACGCCCGGCCAGGGGAAACGTAACGTGCCTCATGCGCTTGCGCGAGCAGCTCCCTGGCTTCAACGAACTCCGGAAGGTTTTGCTCCGCCTCGAATTCAGCGAGCACGGGAGCAAGCACCTCGGATATCTCATTCCCTCGGCCATTTGTCTCGTGCAGCCGGGCAAGTTCAAGCGCGCTGCGCAGCTCGAAGGTCCGGGTCTGCTGGAGTCGCGCAATTTCCAGCGCTCGCTTCAGGGCATCTTCGGCACTGGATCCGTCATGGCGCGACAAGAGTTTACCGCGGACACGATGCAGCTCGGCATCGAGCCAATGCTGGCCGGACTGTGCCGTCCCGGCGATCAATTCGTCCAGGATGGCCAGCCCGGTCTCGACTTCGCCCAGGTCCGCATTCGCCATGGCGACATGCATCCCCCAAAACGGTTCGCAGAGGCAGCAATCGTTCTCGCGCAGCGAGGTCCAGCCGTGACGCATGTCCGCCAGTCCGGCCATTCGGTCGCCGGCACGCCACTTGGCCAGGCCATTCAGGTAGGTGCCCGCGGCCACGTATAGCGGCATCGTGTGCTCGCGCGCGAGACCGAGCGCGAGGATCGTCTCTGTTTGCTGCAACATGCCCCCGCAGACCCCATCGAACACTGCGCGATGAACCAGCGCATTGGCCTGGGACAGCGCTCGTTTTTCTGCCGGAGCACCCACCGCTTCCGCAGCAAGCTTGCGCGCACGAGCGGTGCTGCCGAGCGGCCAGAGCACCAGGGCAAGAAATCTCATGATCACGAACGGCAAATCCAGCGCCGAAGCCCTGAAGATCGCGGGATCCGGCTCGGCACCATAGATCGCCAGCGCCCGCTCGAGATGCGTTCTCGCATTGAGGTAATCGCCCGCGAACCAGCAGGTGACGCCGCCCGTCCAATGGGCAACGACGGCGGCCACCGGCGAGTCCGGTCGTCGGTCGGCCGCGCTCCTGATGGCGTCCGCCAACTCCCGCATCGGAGCGAGCTCGCCGTGCGTCAGGCAGGCATTGAAGAGTCCCGAATGCACCGGCGCCAGCTCAACGGGATCATCGATGTCGGCTGCGAACTGGCGCGCCCGCGTCCATGCCGCGACCGTTTCGGGAGCACTATGGCCGAGGCTGCCCCTGAGTGCACGGCCATATGCGATTTGAAGATGCAGCCTGCTCATCATCCCGCGCGGCTCGTCAGATAACTGATCGGTGATCGCGATGGCCTTGCCGAGATGCGCGATCGCCTCGGAATAGGCCGAGCGTTTCAGCGCCTGATGGCCCGCCTTGCGCCACCATTCGAGGGCCGCCTCGCTCAGCCCCGCCTCAGTGAAGTGGTGTGCCAGGATTTCCGGCTCGGTCTCGGCGACGGCTGGAAAGTTCTCGCGCAGGACCTCGCCAATTCGCGTGTGAAGCACCTGCCGTTTGCTCTTGAGCAGGCTCTCGTAGGCCGCCTCCTGAACGAGGGCGTGCTTGAAACTATAATCTGCTTCGGGCGGCGCCCCACGGCGCATCAGCAATTCGGCCTCTTCAAGTTGTGCCAAGGCAGCGCTCAGGGTCAGATCATCGCGTCCCGCCACGTATTTCAGCAGCGCATATGAGAAGTCTCGGCCGATGGCAGCGCCTATCTGCGCCACTTCCTTGACCGGAGCGAGCCGGTCGAGCCGCGCCATCAGCGAATCCTGCAGCGTCGCGGGGATGGCAAGCGGCGGCAGCGGACTGTTCAGGCGGTAGCGTCCGGCATCTTCGACGAGCAAGCCGGACTCCAGCACCATCTTGGTCAATTCCTCGACGAACAGCGGGATGCCATCGGTCTTGTCAATGATCTGCTTCATCATCTCGCGTGGTAGCTGGCGGCCGACGACCACCTGCTCCACCAGCGCGCGCGTGTCCTGCCGGTCGAGCCGGTCGAGCCGCAACAGACTGACGTTGGCAAGGCCCGACCAGGAGGGCTCGAACTCCGGCCGGGATGTCATGAGCACAAGTATCGGAAGGGCCCTGATCCGATCGACCGCGAGATCGAACAGTTCGAGCGTCGTGGCATCTGCCCAATGCATATCCTCGCAGATGAGCAGCAGAGGCTGGCCTCGCGCCGATCCCTCCAGCTGATCGAGAAGGGCGGCAAACGTCTGTCTCCGCTGCTGCGCCGGGCTCAAGCCGAGGGGCGGGTAACGGTCGCCAATGGGAATCGAAAGCAGAGCCGCGATCAGCGGGGTTACTCGGGCGACCTGCTGGGTTCCCAGTGCCAGCATGGCCTCGAGCTTGTCGAGCTTTTGTTCCGGCGTGTCATGCAAGCAGATTCCGGCGGCGCGATCGAGCTGCGCGACAAAGGGATGAAGTGCGCTGTTGGTGTGATATGGCGAACACTGATACCGCACCCGACGGTGTGTCCCCAGCGAGGGGCTTTCGGACAATGTTGCCACGATGCGCGACTTGCCGATGCCTGCTTCGCCCGAAATCAATACGATCTGGCCCAAGCCCTGCCATGCCTCCCGCTGGCGCGAGAGAATGAATTCGATCTCGTCCTTGCGGCCGACAAAGCCGATCGAGCGCGCGGCGCGGACCGCCTCGAAGCGGCTCTCCGATGGGCTCGCTCCTTCCACCGCCCAGACCGCAATGGGCTCGCTTATCCCCTTGACTTCGCGACGGCCGAGATTGCGAAAGGTGAAAAGGTCGCCAAGCAGCCGGCGCGTCGAGGAAGCAACGACGACCGCCCCCGGCTCCGCCAGGCTCTGCAGCCGGGCAGCGAGGTTCGGCGTATCGCCGATGGTTGCGTGTTCCTCTGACGCGTCTCCGCTGATGAGGTCGCCGACCACCACGAGCCCGGTCGCAATTGCGATCCGAAGTTCAACACGTTCGCCGGCGCCTGTCTTGAGCTGATCAATCGCAGCAATGATATCGAGGCCCGCTCGCACTGCGCGCTCCGCATCATCTTCGTGTGCGCGCGGATAGCCGAAGTAGACGAGGATTCCGTCGCCGACGAACCTGGCTATCCTGCCGTCATAAGCGGCGATGACGCGCCCGCATGCGACGCGGTAGGCCCGGATCACTTCCCATAGATCCTCGGGATCGAGACGCGATGAGAGTGCAGTCGATCCGACCAGATCGCAAAACATAACGGTGAGGTGGCGCCGCTCGGCGTCGTGAGGAGGGGACGGCGACGCGATCAACGCGGCTGGATCGAGCTCGGCAATGGCACGCAGCATCTTGCGGCGATGACCGAGCAGGACTCCGAGCTTGTCGAAATCCTCGTCCATCAGTTCGGGGAGGATGCCCACGTCGATGCCATTCTGGGCAAAACGCTCCGCGTATTGCCCAAGCCCCAGCTTCTCGAGCCACTCCGCAATCTGCATGGCTCCACCGATCTTGTGACTGGCAGTTAGCAGAACTTTGGACCACGGCCGCGCGGGGAGAATATCCCAACGCCGCCATGATGGCACGTCTTGTTTGTTGTGCGAGAATTTAGGTTACTCAGTACCGGTACGGTTTCGATCGGGACACTGCTCGATGCGAACGGCTGCGCTACCAAACATCGCTGGCGCGCAGCGTTGGACAGCAGAGGTTGCGATGAGTCGTCGTTGATCACTCCAGACCTGAAGCCGAACCAACACTGCGGCTTGTGCCGACGTACGATGTCAAGCGGAGGTTTTTCCGTGAGCCAGGTCCTTCATTGCTCTTTGATGGGCGCTTCGGAGTTGCGAGCCATCGTGCCCGCCGCAACCTGAAGCGAAGAACCAACCACCCAACAGCCGGCTACAAAGGCTATCAGCCCGTCAGGCAGACTTTGATCAAGGACAAGGATGCTGACGGACAGAGTTGCGGCGATCGCTGCGCTGAACGTTCCGGCTGCACTCATGATCTCGGCCGGCTCGGAACCGTTCCATTCTTCCGAGATGCTCGATGTCGGTTTCCGCGCGACATTGCGGGCCAAGTCGATGCCGACATAATAACTGAGAGCTCCGTAGAGCATTGTTATCAGCACGATCCAGCCGCTTTCGAACAGTCCGACGTTCTGACGCAACAGGGTCGCACCCACATAGAGGCCGCAAGAGGCTCCAACGGCTGCCAGTCCAATTCTTTCAAGGATGTGGGCCGACTTGATCAGACTGGACCGGGGGATCCGAAGACTGCCGAGATGCCTTGTGAGGGAAAATGCGTTTGAAAATGCGCCGCTTATCTTCATTGGGGGGCTCCTTCTGAGTAAGTAGCAGCCTACGGGCCGACCCGAATAGAAGCTGCCAGAAAGCGTTTCTCGATGCCCTTGATTCCAATTTCTGAAAAATCTGTGCTGAGTGATGGAGCTGGCTTGCTCGTGAGCAAGACGAGGAGCCAATCCAAGCTGCGAGCACGCGGCTGCGCAGGCATTGCATCTCACCCGCGTTCGTCAATTAGGTCCGGGTGCTGCAATTTCTTGCGGGAGTGGTAGTTCAGAAAGAGACTGATGCAGTATGAAGCGGTTCACATACCGCTGCTCCCTGTCGCTCCATCCGCTCACGATTTCCGGAGGACTTGTGCAGCTCGCAGTCAGCCCGACCATTCCTCGTTCCAGGCCTGGACGACGTGGCCGGGCGAGACTTCGCGATAGTGCCGCACCGGGGGCTGGTAGTCCGGCGCGCGCACGGGGCTTCTGATCTCGTCGTTCGAGACGTCACGCCGGGTGCCGCGACGGGAGGGATCGGGCACCGGCACGGCGGCCATCAGCTTCTTCGTGTAGGGATGCTGCGGATTGCCGAACAATGCGGCGCGCGGGCCGATCTCGACGATCTCGCCGAGATACATCACCGCGACGCGGTGGCTCATGCGCTCGACCACCGCGATGTCGTGGGAAATGAAGAGATAGGCAAGGCCCATGCTGGCCTGCAGGTCGAGCATCAGATTGACGACCTGCGCCTTGACCGAGACGTCGAGCGCGGAGACCGCCTCATCGGCGACGATCAGCTTGGGCCCGAGCGCGAGCGCGCGCGCGATGCAGATGCGCTGGCGCTGGCCGCCGGAGAATTCGTGCGGAAACCGCGCGGCCATGTCGGCGGAAAGACCCACGCGCTCGAGGAGGTCGGCGGCCTTGTCGCGCGCCTGAGATGCGGTGGCGAGGCCGTTGGCGAGCAAGGGCGCGGCAATCGCCGTCCCCACCGACATGCGCGGATTGAGGCTCGCGAACGGATCCTGAAAGACGATCTGCATGTGCTTTCGAACGTCGCGCAAGGCGCGGCCCTTCATGGCGAGGACGTCCTCGCCGTCGATCAGCACGGTGCCGCCGTCCGGCTCGGTCAGCTTGAGGATGGAGCGTCCCGTGGTCGACTTGCCGCAGCCGGATTCGCCGACCAGCGCCAGCGTCTCGCCGGCCCGCAAGGTGAAGGAGACGTTCTCGACCGCATGGACGCGGCCGGAGACCTTACCGAACAATCCGGAACGGATCGGAAAGCGCGTGGTGAGGCCAGCGACCTCGAGCAGCGGCCGCTGCGCCGTCGAGACGGTGTCGGGCGTCTCCGCCGGCTCGTCCGAGGTCCCCGTCACCTTGTCGACGATCGGAAACCGCATCGGCCGCGCGCGGCCGTCCATCGAGCCGAGCCGCGGCACCGCGGCGAGCAGCGCGCGGGTGTAGGGGTGCGAGGGCGTCTCGAAGATGCGCGTCGTCGTATCGGTCTCCACCGCCTGGCCGCCATACATCACCACGGTCCGGTCTGCGATCTCGGCGACCACGCCCATGTCGTGGGTGATGAAGAGGATCGACATCCCCTCCTCCTGCTGGAGCTGCTTCAGGAGCTCGAGGATCTGGGCCTGGATCGTGACGTCGAGCGCGGTGGTGGGCTCGTCCGCGATCAGGAGCTTTGGCTTGCAGGCCAGCGCCATCGCGATCATCACGCGCTGGCGCATGCCGCCGGAGAAGCGATGCGGATGCTCGTGGAATCGCGACCTCGCGGCAGGAATGCGGACGCGATCGAGCAGGCGCACGGTCTCGGCTTCCGCCGCCGCGCGCGACAGGCCGCGATGCTGGATCAGCGCCTCCGCGATCTGGAAGCCGATGGTGAGCACCGGATTGAGGCTCGTCATCGGCTCCTGGAAGATCATGGCGACGTCGTTGCCGCGGATGTCCTTCATGCGCGCTTGCGGCAGCGGCAGCAGCTCGCGGCCGGCCAGCGTGACACGCCCCTCGACGCGGCCGATCTCCTGCGGGATCAGCCGCATGATCGACAGCGCGGTGACGCTCTTGCCCGAGCCGGACTCGCCGACGATCGCCACGGTCTCGCGCGGCGCCACGTCGAACGAGACGTTGCGGACGACGGGAATCCATCGTCGCTCGAGCATGAAGGAGGTGGTGAGGCCGGCGACCGACAGCACGGGCGCTTCGGCAACGACCTGCTCGGGTGCACTCGCGCCGATGCTCATACTTGGGCCTCGAAGCCTGCCGCAGACAAGGTGCGCTCCCTCCCCCGCCTGCGGGGGAGGGTTGGGGAGAGGGTGTCTCCGCAGGCGAGAACCTCCAAGAGGGGACACCCCCCTCCCGGCGCTACGCGCCGACCTCTCCCGCATCCGCCTTCGCCAAGGCTTCGGCGGACAAGCGCGGGGGAGGTAAGAGGAGCCAACGTTTTCACCATCATCGCACCCTCAGTAACCGCGGCTACGATCAACCAGCCCCGGCAGCTCTTCGCCGCGGCGGTGGCGCGCAATCACGTCGAGCACGAAATCGACCGCCGTATCGGGCATCGTCATGCTGGCATTGTGCGGCGTCAGCAGAATGCGGGGGTGGCTCCAGAACGGATGGCCTGGGGGCAGCGGCTCGGGATCGGCGACGTCGAGCACCGCAGCCGACAAGGCGCCGCTGTCGAGCGCCGCGAGAAAATCAGCCTCGACCAGATGCGGGCCACGGCCGACATTGACGAGCCCCGCACCGCGCGGCAAGCGCGCGAACAGGTCTGCGTTCAGGATGCCGCGGGTCTCGTCGGTCAGAGGCAACAGGCAGATGAGAATGTCGGCCTGCGCAAGGAAATTTGGCAGCACATCCGCGCCGGCGTAGCAGGTGACGCCTTCGATCTCGCGCGGCGAGCGGTTCCAGCCCGATAGCGGAAAGCCGAATGCCTTGAGGCGTTCGAGCACGGCCTGGCCGAGCTGGCCGAGCCCCATCACGCCGACGCGCCGGCGCCTCGCCGGCGTGATCCGAATCTCACGCCAAACCTGCTCCTTCTGCTGGCCGATGAAATGCAGGAGGTCGCGATGCAGGGCCAGCACGGCCATGGTGACATATTCGACCATGGTCTCGGCAATGCCGGGCTCCAGCATGCGGACCAACGGAATGTGAGCCGGAATTTTCGTGGCATCGAACTGGTCGACGCCGGCACCGACCGAGAAGACGAGCTCCAGGTTCGGAAAGGCCGTCGCGAGATCGTCCGGCGGCACCCAGGCCACGAGATAACGCACCGCGCCGGGATCGCCGATGTCGGGCCAGAGCCGGAACGGCACGTCAGGCGCGCGCTCAGCGAAGAAGCGCGCCCATTCGGCGCCGCGCTCCATGTTGGCCTTGTAGAGAACCGTCATGCGGTCCTCAGAACGGACTGACCGGCGCCAGGCGCCGGCCGTCGATCATGCGCTTGTGGCTGTAGGCGGCGGGATCGACCAGCGGCGTCGCACCGGTGACGATGTCGGCGGCGAGCTTGCCGGCCGCAGGGCCGATGCCAAAGCCGTGGCCGGAGAAGCCGGTGGCGAGGAAGAAGCCGGGCAGCGCATCGACCGGCGAGATCACGGGGATCGTGTCCGGCGTGCAGTCGATGGTGCCGCCCCAGGCTTCCGCGATCTCGATGTCCTTCAACTCCGGATTTGCCTTGATCAACGAGGCCAGCGCGGCATTGACCAGCGACATGTCGGGCGCGGGATCGCGCACGCGCTCGGTCTCGAATGGCGACGGCTTGTCGAAGCTCCAGCTGGTGCCGCGCACGATCTGCTCGAAGAAGGACGTGCCGATCGAGAGCTTCAGCCCGTTCTTGCGATGCAAATAGGTCGGCCAGAACGTGCGGGCGTAGCGGAACAGGTCGGGCGACAGCTCGACCGTGCCGCGGTTGCGCAGCGCCAGCGTGAAACCGCCGTCGAGGCGGCGACGAATGCAATAGAAATCCGTGCCGAGCGCGCCGGAGGTGATCTCCGGTCCCGGCGTGGTCCGGCAAGCGGTGGCGTTGACGAGGCCGATCGGCAGCTCGATGCCGTGACGCCGGCAGAACAGCGACGACCAGGCGCCGCCTGACAGCAGCACGGCTTGCGTCCGGATGGTGCCCTTCTCGGTGACGACGGCGCTGACGCGCCCGCCGGTCGTCTCCAGCCCGCGCGCGGCGCAGCCCTGGTGGATGGTGACGCCGTGTTTTCGCGCGGCGGCCGCGAGCGCCGGCACGGCCATCGACGGCTCGGCGCGGCCGTCGCTCGGCGTATGCAGGCCGCCGACCCATGTGTCGGTATTCCCAGGCATGCGCTCGGCAATTTCGGCCGGCGTCAGGACGGTGGAGTGAACTTGCATCTCGCGCGCGACCGCGGCCCAGCGCTCCCAGCTCGCGAGCTCGTCCTTGCTCTTGGTCAGGAACAGTACGCCGGTGCGGCGAAAGCCGGCATCGACGCCGGCGTCGTTCTGCATGTCCTCCCAGAGCCGCAGCGCCTCGCGCGCCAGCGGAATCTCCTCGCGCGCGCGGCCCTGCTGCCGGCACCAACCCCAATTGCGGCTCGACTGCTCGCCACCGACATGGCCCTTTTCGACCAGCGCGACCGAATGCCCCTTCTTCGCCAGATGGTAGGCCGCGGAGACGCCGATCACGCCGCCGCCGATGACGACGACGTCCACCTGCGCCGGCAGGCGTTCATCGCTGTTGATACGATTGAGCGGCGGGGACATGGGGTACTCCTGGAATCGGTTCGATCGAGATCTGGTTCGTCAAGGGATGTTCATGCGCGGGTCGAGCGCGTCGCGCAGCCCGTCACCGAGGAAGTTGAAGCTGGTCACCGCCAGCGTGATGGCAACGCCCGGCGCAATCGCGAGCCACGGCGCGCTGGTGAGATAGATCTGCGCATTGTTGAGCATGTTGCCCCAGCTCGCCGCCGGCGGCTGGATGCCGTAGCCGAGATAGCTGACATAGGATTCCAGCAGGATCGCCTTCGCAACGTTCAACGTCGCGGCCACCACGATCGGCGCGATCGCATTGGGCACGAGCTCGCGGAACATGATGCGCAGGTTCGACGAGCCAAAGGCGAGCGCGGCGACCGCAAACTCGCGCTCGCGCAGCGACCGCACCTGGGCCTCGACCACGCGGGCGACGGCCATCCAGGCGGTCGCCGCAATCAGCACGGTGGTGGTGACGAGGCCGGGCTCGGTGAGCGCGGCCAGCGCCAGCAGGAGGAAGATGGTCGGAAAGCACAGGACGGCATCGACCAGCCGCATCAGGACCGCACCGACCGCGCCGCCATAGAAGCCGGCGAAAGCGCCGACGGCAATGCCGACCGCCATCGCGATCACCATCGCGACGATGCCGATCGAAAGCGAGACGCGGCCGCCCATCATCAGCCGCGCCAGCACGTCGCGGCCGAGCTCGTCGGTGCCGAGGATATGCGCCCCGGACAGCGGCGGCGCGAACCGCTTCATGATGTCGATATAGGTATCGTCGAACGGCAGCAGATACGGGCCGAACGCCGAGCCGAGCACGAGCACCAGGATGATGACGGCGCCGGCGAGCGCGAGCCGGTGCCGGCGGAAGCGCCGCCACGCCGCCTGGCCGGGCGCGAGCTGGACGGTGGAGAGCGCTGCGGTCGCCATCGCTTCAGCCCACCCGGATGCGGGGATCGACGACGGCATAGAGGATGTCGGCCAGCAGCGAGCCGATCAGCACCATGGTCGCCGAGAACATCAGGATGCCCATCACCACGGGATAGTCGCGGTAGCCGATGGAATCCAGGAACAGGCGGCCCATGCCGGGCCAGGTGAAAACGGTCTCGGCCACCAGCGCGCCGCCGAGCAGGGTGGGAAACTGCAGGCCCGCCACCGTGATCATCGGCAGCAGCGCGTTGCGAAGCGCGTGCACCGTGAGAATGCGCCATTCCGGCATGCCCTTGGCACGCGCGGTGCGGATATAATCCTGGTTGATCACCTCGAGCATGGAGGAGCGCATGAAGCGGCCCCACATCGCGGTCTCCACCAGCGCCAGCACCATCGCCGGCGCGATCAAATGATGCAGCAGATCGAGGAAGGAGCCGTCGCCAATGGTGTGCCGGTTGCCGGCCGGCAGCCAGCCGAGCTTGACCGAGAAGACGTAGATGGTGACGAGGCCGAACCAGAAGGTCGGGATCGACAGCGCGATCATGGCCCCGACGGTGGCGAGCGTATCGAACAGCGAATAGCGGCGCAGTGCGCCGAGGATGCCGATCCAGCAGCCGAGCAGCACCGCGATGATGGTCGCCGTCGCCATCAGCTCCAGCGTGGCGCCGAGATGCGAGGAGATCACCGACAGCACCGCCTCGCCGTCGCGATAGGAGCGGCCCCAATCGCCTTTGAGCATGCGACCGAACCAGTCGAGATACTGCACCGGCAGCGGCCGATCGAGCCCGAGCTGCTTGGTGACGCGATCGAGATCTTCCTGCGTCATCTGCCCGGAGACGGCAAATTGCGACAACGGGCCACCGGGCGCCAGATGCAGGATGGCAAAGCCGATCGCCGAGACGATCACCAGCAGCATGATCGCCTGTGCGAGGCGGTTGACGACGTAACGGGCCATCTCAGGCTGCCCTGCGCACCTGATCCGTCAGGCCCAGTACCATTCGCGGATGTTCCAGCAATTGATCGAGGTGTTGATGTTGGGCCGGAATCCTTGCAGCCCCTCCTTCACGCCCTCGGCGATGAAGCCCTGGAACAGCGGCAGGATCGCAAGGTCGTTGCGGATCAGCTTCTGCAGCTCGCCATAGGTGGTCTTGCGCTGCGCCAGATCGAATTGCTTGGCGCCTTGGGCCAGCAGCCGATCGGCCTCCGCGCTCTGATATTGATAAGTGTTGTAGCCGCGGCCGCCCTTGGCGGGAATGGCGCCGGAGCCGAAGCGCGGCGTCACGTCGGGGTCGCTGCCGAGCATGAAGTTCACGCCGACGATCACCGAATTGAACTTGGATTGCTGCCAGAACTCGCCCCAGATCACGGCCGCCGGCATGTTGTTGACGCGCATCGCGGCGCCGATCGCGCGCCAATCCTGGATCAGGAGCTGCTGGGTCTGCTCGCGCGCCGCATTGCCCGACGTGGTCGAGTTGGTGAATTCGAGCTTGACGCCGCCCTTCTCGCGCACGCCGCCGGCGCCGCGCACCCATCCCGCCGCATCGAGCAGCGCATTGGCCTTGGCAGGATCGTATTTGTGCTGCGGCAATCCCTGCTGGGACGACCAGGCCTGTTGCGGCACAAAACTCTCGGTCTGCGTCGGCAGGCCGTAATAGAGCGCGTCGATGATCGCCTGCTTGTTGATGGCCAGGTACAGCGCCTCGCGCACGGCGCGGTCGGCGAAGGGACCGAACTCCAGGTTGGGCGCGATATGCTCCACCGAGGACGTCGAGGAGACGACGATCTTGCGGCCCTTCAGCGTCTTCGCCTCCTGCACGAAGTTCGGCAGGATGCCTTGCAGGCCGGTGTAGTCGACCTGTCCCGTGCGGAACTGGGTGTAGAGCACGGTCAGATCGGGAATGTACTTGAAGACCACGCGTTCGACGTAAGGCCCTTTGCCGTGATAGCCGGTGTGGGCATTGAGCAGGATGTGGTCGCCGGGCACGCGTTCGCCCCAGCGGAAAGGCCCGGTGCCGACGGGCGCATTGTGGAACGGCGAGGCGTTCGGGTCGGACACCTTCTCCAGGATGTGCTTGGGCACGATGAAGGTCAGCGACCCCAGGATCGACATGTAGGGCGAATAAGGCGCTTCCATGCGCCAGTGAATCTCATCCGCCGCGACGACCTTGATGTCCTTGACCAGGCTGTGGCCGACGCGGCTGCGCGCGCGGAAATTGGAATCGTTGATCAGCTCGAGCGAGAACTTGACGTCGTCGGCCGTGAACGGCGTGCCGTCATGCCACTTCACGTCGCTGCGCAGCTTGATCTTCCAGGTCAGGCCGTCGGCCGACAGGCCGCCATTCTCGATGGTCGGGATTTCGCGGGCGAGATCGGGAACGAAATTGCCGGCGGGATCGATGTACCAGAGCAGCGAGAACACTTGCCACCAGACGCCCTGATCGACCTCGATGCCGGGCATCAAGGGATGAAAGACGGTCGGCTCCTGCGACAGCGCCGCGATCACCTGTCCGCGCGGCTTCTCCGGCGGATTGGAGGGACGTTCGCTCTGCGCAAAAGCGTGGCCTGGAAGCGTCAAACCCGCCGCGGCGCCCGCACCGAGCTGGAACAATTGCCGGCGGCTTGGACTGCCGAAGTGGACTCCGCCAACGCCGAACCTGCCGGTGCTGTCTGCCATGACCAGTCTCCGTTCCCGCACGCGGCACCGTCTCCCGCGCCCCCGAGACCCCGGCAGGGGACAGGAGTGGGCTTTAGTGCTTCTAAATTCTTGAACCAAAATTTCATCACGACTAAATACAGCTGTCAATCGCATTGCTAGTATGCGCGACCTTTTCACTCCAACTGATGCCTCGCACCGATGCGGCCGAGGCTCATGATGATGCATGGGAGAGCGACATGGATGGTCGCGGCGACACCAACAGTCCGAAGGACGCCCCGACCAGCGAGGCGGACGATGCGGTCGACCAGCGGCTCGGCGAAACCGTGCGGCTGCTGCGTCAGCGCGCCGGTTTCTCGATCCAGGACGTCGCCAACAAGACGGGTCTCTCCACCGGCATGATCAGCCAGCTCGAACGCGCGCGCGCGATGCCGTCGATCCGGACGCTGCGCCTGCTCAGCATCGCGCTCGACGTGCCCATCTCCTATTTCTTCGAGACCAGCGATCCCGCCGAGGTGCCGCGCTACATCGTGCGCAAGAACAACCGCCGGCTGCTGCGCCTCACCGCCAGCGGCGTCGTCAAGGAAGCCCTCACGCCCGAAGGCAAGGGCCAGCTCGAGCTCTACGAGCTCACGCTCAATCCCGGCGCCTCCTCCGGCACCGACTTCCTGCAGCACACCGGCGAGAAGGCCGGCTACATCCTGTCCGGCAGCCTGCGGCTGTGGCTCGACAACCAGGCCCATGTGCTGGAGGCCGGCGACAGCTTCCGCTTTCCGAGCACCGTGCCGCACATGTTCGACAATCCGACCCAGCAGGCAGCGCGCGTGATCTGGGTGACGACGCTGCGCGAAAATCCCGCGACTGCTTGACGATCCTTCAGCTCAGCCGCCGCCGCAGCGTGGCCGACGGGGTCTCGCCGAATTTTTCGCGGTAGGCCCCGGCCATGCGGCTGAGATGGGTGAAGCCGAGCTCGAACGCGATGTCGGTGACGGAGGCATCGGGCGATCCTTGCGCGAGCCGGGCGTGCAGAGCGGCGAGGCGCATGTCGAGCAGCATCTGCGAGATCGACTGGCCGAAATGGCGGCGGAAGCCGAGCTGGAGCGCGCGGATGCCGATGCCGGAGGCGCAGGCGAGCTGTGCGAGGTCGAGCGGCTCGCCGGCATTGTCCGCAAGATGGTCCCGCGCCGCGCGGAGCGTGCGCGGCAGCCGCTCAGCGCGGCCGGAGAATGTCGTGATCGCATCCGAGAGGCCATGCGGCTGGCCATTGAGGAGATGATCGAGCAGCATTTCGCGCCAATCGGCCATGGCGATCGCCGACAGCCTGCCGGACGGACCTAGACGCTCGGCGAGCGTCATCAGCTCGGCAAGACGGGTTCGCAGCACCCGTCCGGCCGGCGTCTCCAGGTCGATCACCGGATCGAACTCGACGGCGCCCGATGCCCTGCCCGACAGCGCCGCCGCGCGCTGCTCGACGATGCGGCGGTCGAGCAGCAGGATAGCCTGCGCGCAGTCGCGCCACATCATCCGGGTCGGGATCGTCGGCGAGAGCAGCGACGCGGTCCGCTCCGGCGCGGCCTCGAGCTCGGTGATGCCAGCGCGGATCTGGGCCGTGCCCGCGAGCGGAATCTGCACCAGGAAGAAGCGATCGAGGCAACCGGGATCGATGCAGACCGATCCGCCATAGGCGACGTAATTGATGGAGAAACCGTCGAAGGCCGCGCAATTGTGCCGGGCCGAGAAGCCGGCCGCGCGCGCCCGTGCCGGCTTGAGGTCGTGCGGGCAGAAGATGCGTCCGATCTGTTCGGCCGCCTCGTCGACGTCATCGGTGGTGACGCGGGCGAAATCCGCAAGCCGTTCGGCTGCAGAGGCTGTTGCGCTCGTTTCCAGCTCGGCTGCGGACATCGTCGACCATGCTTCGCGCCCGGAATTCCTTTAAGCCTATAATAGTTCCGCAGGGGCGAAAAGGGCCGTAGCTCGCAAATTCGTCGTGCTGCATGACAATAGGTTCATCCGGATTCGTTTAGCGGATAGACAGGCCGCTCCGTGTTGACTGATGCTCCATCCCCGCCGGAATCCAATGGGAGCGCACCATGACTGCACTCGAAAAGGGCATTACCGCCAACGGCACAGGCTACGGCGGCAAGAGCTGGAACATTCTGGGCCAGGTTTATTTCCCCAAGGCCGTCACCGATTCCACCTTCGCGTTCGAAACCAACAGCGATCCCGGCCAGTTCGTGCCGGTGCACATCCATCCGACCCAGGACGAGTTCATCCTGGTGCAGGAGGGCACGCTCGACCTCAAGCTCGACGGACAATGGGTCAAGGCCCATGCCGGCGATCTGGTGCGCATGCCGCGCGGCATCCCGCATGGCTATTTCAACAAGTCCGACAAGCCCTGCCGCGCGCTGTTCTGGGTCTCGCCGATGCAGAAGCTGGAGGCGTTGTTCAACCAGCTGCACAATCTGACCGACCCCGCAGAAGTCGTGCGCATCTCGGCGCTGCACGAGGTCGATTTCCTGCCGCCCGAGGCCAACGACTAGGTTCCTCCGCCACTGCATCCGCTTGCTGGTCCGCCGGCCGCGCCTTGCGGCCGAACGTGGCCGCTTGCGCCCAAACACATGCGAGCAAATCCATGGTCAGTCCCAAGCATGTCTGCGTGATCGGCGCCGGCGTCTCCGGCCTTGCCGCCGCCAAGGCGTTCTCTGCCCGCGGCCACCGCGTCGCCATCGTCGAGCGCAGCTCGGATCTCGGCGGCGTCTGGGAGCCGGCGCGCTCCTATCCTGACGTGCAGACGCAGAGCCCGAAGGAACTCTATCGCTACACCGACCGCGCCATGCCGGAAGGCTATCCGGAATGGCCGACAGGGCCGCAGGTCCATGCCTACCTCGCCGACTACGCCAGCAGCTTCGGCCTCGATCGCATGCTGCGCCTCGACACCGAGGTCGCCGGCATGGCGCGGCGTGCCGACGGCAGACCGGGCTGGACGCTCGCGCTGAAGAGCAAGGATGGCGCGACGACGAGCGAAGATTTCGACTTCGTCGCGGTCTGCACCGGACAATTCAACGAGCCGCGTGAGCTGCACTGCCCCGGCGAGGACGCGTTCCTCGCACAGGGCGGCCAGATCCTGCATTCCTCGAAATACGGAGATCCCTCGCTGGCGAAGGGCCGCCGCATCGTCGTGCTCGGCGGCTCGAAATCGGCGACCGACATCGCGGTCAACGCGGTGAAGTCGGGCGCCCGCGAGGTCACCATCGTGATGCGCGAGCCGGTCTGGCGTATCCCCTATTTCATCGGCGGGCTCGTGAACTTCAAGCGCATCCTCTACATCCGCGCGCAGGAGGAGATGTTTCCGGGCTGGGGCATGAGCGCGATGGGGCGGCTTGCGCATCGCATCGCCGCGCCGCTGGTCTGGGCCAACTGGCGCGGGCTGGAAAGCCTGTTGAAGGCGCAGCTCAAGCTCGGCCGCTGCAACATGGTGCCGAAGGAGCGGATCGAGGATGGCGTCAATTGCTCGGTGCCGATCGCAACACCTGGCTTCTATCCGATGGTCGCCGACGGCCGCATCAAGGCGGTGTTCGGCACCTTCGACCATTACGACGGCGACAGCATCGTGATGAGCGGCGGCGAGCGGGTGGGCGCCGACGTCGCGGTGCTCGCGATCGGCTACAAGCTCGGCGTGCCGTTCCTGCCCGAGGCCTACAGGCAGAAGCTGGTCGATGCCGACGGGCAGTACCGGCTCTACCGCCTGATCGCCAACCCCGACCTGCCCGAGCTCGGCTTCGTCGGCTTCAACTCCTCGTTCTGCACCGTGCTCTGCGCCGACCTCGCCGCCAACTGGCTGGTGCGCTATGCCGACGGCCAGCTCGCCAACCAGCCGACGGCGCAAGCGATGCGCGACAACATCGAGATGATGCTGCACTTCAAGCGCGTCGAGCGGCCGGCCGCCGGCGTCTATGGCGGCCTGTGCGTCGCGCCCTATCACTACCGCCATTTCGACGAGCTGATGGCCGACATCGGCACGAAGAACCAGAAGCGCGGCGGACTTGCCGGCCGCTTCCAGCCGCCGGACGCGGACGCCTATGCCAAATTCCTGGCGACGGCGCCGGATTATCGGGCTGCATAAGAAATCCGGCTGAGCGGGATTTGCGTCTCGCCAGCCCTCACCTCTGTTGCTTACGATCTCCCTGGCCAGCGAATCGACGGGAACCGGCCATGGGATTGAGACGTCTCGCAGTCTTTGCGGCTGTTGCCTTCTTCATCATGGGCCCTGCCCTCGCGCAGAAGGTCGCGCTCACGCCACAGCAATCGGAGGCGGTCGCCGCCTATGACCGGGCGCTCGGCGAGTTCAAATCGATCCTTGCCGAGCGGCGGCGCCAGATCGACGCCAAGGAGCCGCTGCCGAACCTGCCGGGACAGGCGCTGTATCTGGCGCGCGTCGCCGTGATCAGCACCTACAAGGATCTCACTGACGCCGTGCCGTCGCGGATCGGCCGGCCCAACAAGTTCGAGATTCCCCCGGCCTATTTCGATGCCGATATCGAGCCGCTGATCGACGAATATTCGAAATTGTTCGACACCATGGAGGCGCCGCCTGCGGGCGCGCAGAACTCGGCGACGCCATTCAAGGACGTCGTCGACCTCGCCGTTGCGATCGCGCGCGCCAAGGGGCTCGCGCCCGAGCACGCCGACGCCGCGGGACGCATCAGCCTCGGGCTGTTCTTTGCCGAGACCAACGGCAAGCAGAATGTCCGCAATGCGCGCTCAAACACCTACATGGGCAGCTTCCAGACCGGCCCCTCCGAAGACTGCAACGGCCGGCGGAAATGGGAGAAGATCAAGGGCGACGTCGCTGCGATCGACCCGGGCTTGAGCGCGCGCGACGACAGGGAGGAGGCCCGCGCTCGCGGCACCGACCACCGCTTCAACCACTGGACCAACGTGCGCAACGGCCTGATGAACGCGCACGCCGACCTGTTCCGGGAAATCCCGAGCATCGCGAAGACGCTGCCCGACCCGATCGACCAGATGAAGCTGTTTCAACTGATCCAGATCGTTCCCACCCCGACGCGGTCCGCGCTGAGATCGGGCGATCTCCTGAACTACCGGGTGTCCAGCCCCAGGATCATGAGGTACCTGCGCAACAACAGCATTTTCGCGTTCGGACAGGCCGACCGGGCGCGAACTTCGGCAAGTTATCGCGAGATCTTCGCCGCGATGTGGCTGTTCAACCGCAAGTTCGAGAAGGCGATGGCGAAGTATGCGGAGATCAAGGGGCGGTAGGTCGCGCGCGAGCGGTAGCGCTTCTTATTGGGGTGCGTGCGAACTCGAACCAGACGATCATTCTCGCGTGAAAAGGGCGACCGGGTCACCGGTCGCCCTTTTCTTCATCCTTCAAATCGCGGAATCAATGGTGACAATCCGCGGCCGTACCCGGGGGTCCTCAGTAGCGCGTCAAGCCCGGTCCGCCGAAGCGATAGTTGATGCGCGCAGTCACGATATCCACGTCCTGACCGATGCTGTTGGTCGTGGCAACACCTCCAGGCGCAGCCGCAAAGCTCAGCGTCCGACGATCGAGGAAAATGTGATCGTACTCCACGCCGACCGACCAATTGGGAGCGAAGCCGAACTCCACGCCTGCGCCGACGGTAGCTCCCCAACGCGTATCGCTGCTGCTGTTGATCAACGCACTGGTCGCCGTGAAAGTGTGGGTGTAGCGATTATCCACCACGGCCGCACCGCCCTTCGCATAGAGCAGCACGTTGTTCCAGGCCCACCCGACCTGGCCGGTGAAAAGACCGAAGGCGCGCACCTGAGAATTGATGGTGAGGTCACCCGGCACGAACACGAAGGCAGGCGATGACACCCGCGATCCGTTCAAGTCGGCCCAATCCCCTTGCGCCTCCAGTCCGAACACCCAGGACGCCGACTGCCAGCGATATCCGATCTGACCGCCAGCGACGGCACCGTCTGCGTTGTGACATCCCTGGCCCGCCGTAAAGGCTGCGCCTGCGAAGCTCACAAAGTCCCAGCAGTTGCGGGTGGTGCCCCATCCGCCGTTGCCGCCGATGTAGAAGCCGCTCCAATCGTAAACCGACGCCACAGCGGGCGGCGGCGCTTTGACGTACGGCCTTGCCGCCATATCAGCGGCCTGCGCATGGGTACTCAACGCCAGTGCCGCCACTGCGACACCGGCTAACATTGTTTTTTTCATCTGTAGTCCCCTTGGGCTGAAATGCCGTAACAACTAGACACCATTGAGCGGTGCTTCGCTGTAACCGTGAAAACACGGGTATGCTGGACGTTCAGCCAGGAGAGTTCCTCCCGCTTCCGAACGTTCAAGACGAAAAGCCCAAAGAAATCAATGAAAGCACGGCGCCGACGTGCGAACATTGCGGAACTCAACCTGATTAAAGCGGTGCTACCTGTCTTTCCGCACGGAAAAACGGTTCTTTCGCTTTTCGAACGCGAGGTACTTTTCAATCGTGGCCTGAAGTTCACCGGCCAATTCCAACCGCCGCTCAGGCGTGTTGAGGCCGCGCTGAAGTTCGAGCACCCGGCCGGCCATTTCCTGACAGATCTTCGCAAGCGTTTGGTTCATGGACAGCTTCCTCGGTGACACTAACGAGAGGAAGTCGGTCTTGGATCACATCCAATCCGAGCCCAGGAGAATTCGCGCCCGAGCGAAGCGATCCTGCGGATAGCAGTAAAAGGCAAGTCGACCGAGATCAAGCGTCTCACTCCGCCGGCCTATTTCGACGCCGAGATCGAACCGCCGAAAGGCGGTTGCAACTGCTACCGTAAATTGTAGTCTCTCGCGCTCACTAGCGGCACGGACCATGCACATCCTCATCCTCGGTGGCAGCCAGTTTCTCGGCCGGGCGATCGCAAGCCATGCTTGCGCTGCCGGTCACGAGGTGACCTGCGCCGCCCGCGGCGTTGCGGGGCCCATCGCGGCGGGCGCGCGCTTGATCCGGGTCGACCGCGATGTGGCCGACGGTCTCGCGCCGCTCGCGGGCGAGACCTTCGACGCAGTGGTTGATGTCGCGCGTCATCCCGGCCAGGTCCGCCGCGCGGTCGCGGCGCTGAAGCGGCCGGGCGTGCATTGGAGCTTCATCTCCACAATCAGCGTGTATGCGGACAACCGGATACCAGGACAACGCGCGGATACGGCGCCGCTGCGCGAGCCTGCGGCAGGGGATCCGGAGCACAGCACGGATGCCATTTACGGCGCCGCCAAGGTCGCCTGCGAACAGGCGATCGGCAACGATGCCTTCATCTGCCGCGCCGGCCTGATCGCCGGGCCGGAGGATCCGACGGGCCGCTTTGCCTATTGGTCCGCACGGCTTGCGCGCGGCGGCGAGGTGCTGGCGCCGGGATCGCCTGACGATGCCGTCCAGTTCATCGACGTGCGCGATCTCGCGCGATGGATCGTGCATGCCGCGGAAATTCACCTCACCGGCATCTATGACGGGATCGGGCCAATTCGCACGCGCGGCGAACTGCTGGCCGATTGCGGGGCGGCGCTGAACGCGTCCTGCACCTTCACTTGGATCGACCGTGCGTTTCTCGAGGCCCACGACGTGCGACGCTGGGCGGGCCCGCGATCATTGCCGCTGTGGCTGCCCCTGCCCGACTTCGCCGGCTTCATGACGCGCGACACCACGCCGGCCCGCGAGGCCGGCCTGATCTCGCGACCGCCGGGAGACACCGCACGCGATACGCTCCATTGGCTTCGCGACAGCGACGGCCCGGTTGTCGGGCTTACCGCCGATGAAGAACGCGCGGTGCTCTCAGCGTGGCACGCGCGCGAGGCAGCTGCGACCGGGACTTAGCCCAATCGTGGAAAACAGGCTGACGGACGCTACTCCGTCCTGATCGGCGAATCCTTCAGGCCGTTATCATCATAGGCCCTGCGCAGCGTGCCGTTGCTCGTCGCGTCCGTCATGAACGTCGTGACGAACGCCAGCGCCCGGTTGTGGCCGAGCGGCACGGCGACGGCGGTCACGGTCTTCTTGAACGTCTCGTCCAGCACGCGCGTGCCCGGAATCTTCTGCGCCATCTTGTTGAGCTGGTCGCGCGACAATGCGAAGGCGTCGATCTCGCCGCTCCTGAGCAGGCCGAAAATCTCGTCATAGGTCTGATAGCCCGTGACCTTGGCATGCTTCAGATGCGCGATCGCGCCGCGCATGGTCGTGGTGGCGTTGACGGCGGCGACCTTGGTGCCGGGTCGGTCCAGCGTGGCGAAATTGGTGACCGCCGAGCCGGGCTTGATGATGTAGGTGGCGTCCGCGACCTCGTAGACCGGGCCGAACAGCATCCTGGTCTCGCGCTCGGGATCTTTGGGCAGCCAGGTGACGTCCCACGTCCCTGTCGACGCAGCGTCGGTGATCTGCCCGGAATTCTGGTGCACGACATATTCGACGTGGACGCCGAGCTGCGCGGCCATCGCCTTGCCGAGATCGACCGGGACGCCGGCATAGCCGGCTTCGGTCCTGGTCGACCAGAACGCGCCGCCTGCGGGGCTGATGGCGATCGCCACCCGCAGCTTGCCGGTCGGCGCGATCTCGTCCTTCAAGCCGTCTGCTAGCGCGGGCATGTTCATGGTCTCCTCACTCTTTCTTCCCTCCGACCGCTCCGTTTGGCTCGCACGGCCTTTGATACAATTCCGGTCGATCACGCCGCCGATGAAGAGCGGTTTGTCGTGATAAACTTCTCAAAGGCCACATCGCTCGTTGCAGGGCAAGGCCGGTGACTGCCATGGCTATGGTGTTCCACGGCCAATCGTTTATTGCTAGCCTGCCGCACCGACAGACAGCAATCGGGGGCTACCGAATGACCGCGCCGAATCCCGCCACTCCCGCGCGCCGCAATGAAGCGTGGAGGCATATCGGGCGGGTCCTTTCCGCTGCGGCGTCCATGGCCGTGCTCGCCGGCTGCGAGGACAAGAACGCGTATGTCGCCCCGCCGCCGCCCAAGGTGGACGTCGCAACGCCCGTGCAGCGTCCGGTGACGCGCTACATCGAGGCCACCGGCAACACCGCGCCGATCAAGAGCGTCGATCTGGTGGCGCGGGTGCAGGGCTTCTTGCAATCGATCGACTACCAGGACGGCACTTTCGTGAAACAGGGTACCCAGCTGTTCACGATCGAGCCGGAAACCTACAAGCTCAAGCTCGAACAGGCGCAAGCGGCGGAGATCGGCGCGCAGGCTTCGGTGCGGCAGACCGACGCCGACTACAAGCGACAGGCCGAGCTGGTGCAGCGCCAGGCGGTCTCGCAAGCCACGCTCGACAACTCCACGTCCGCGCGCGACAACGCCCAGGCCAATCTGCAGCAGGCGCAGGTCAACACCAGGCTGGCCCAGGTCAACTACGGCTACACCAAGGTGACGGCGCCGTTCGACGGCATCGTCAGCGCCCACATGGTCTCGGTCGGTGAGCTCGTCGGCGTCTCCTCGCCGACCCAGCTCGCGACCATCGTCGCGATGGACCCGATCTATGTGAACTTCACCATCAACGAGCAGGACGTGCTGCGCATCCGCGCAGAAGCGGCCCGCCGGGGATATACCCCCGCCAACCTCAAGCAATTTCCGATCCAGATCGGCCTCCAGACCGAGAGCGGCTATCCCCACGAAGGTCATCTCGACTACGTCTCGCCGACCCTCAATCAATCCACCGGCACGCTGGCGGTGCGCGGCCTCATCGCCAACGACAAGCGCTTGCTGCTGCCCGGCTATTTCGTCCGCGTCCGCGTGCCATTCGAGCAGGAGAAGAGCTCTCTGCTCGTCCCCGACGCCGCGCTGGGCAGCGACCAGGGCGGCCGCTATCTGCTGGTGGTCAACGGCGACAATGTCGTCGAGCAGCGCAAGGTGCAGATCGGGCCGGTCGACAACGGACTGCGCGTGATCGAAAGCGGCCTGAAGCCGGACGATCGCGTGGTGATCGCGGGATTGCTGCGGGTGATCCCGGGCCAGAAGATCGATCCGCAGGTGACGAAGATCGAGCAGCCGCAGGCCTCGAGCAAGTAAGGGGCCAGCCATGATCTCAAAATTCTTCATCGAGCGGCCGGTCCTCTCGAACGTCATCGCGCTGTTGATGATCCTGATCGGCGGCGTCGCGCTGTTCAACCTCGCCGTCGCGCAATATCCCGACGTGGTGCCGCCGACCGTGCAGGTCACCACGCGCTATCCCGGCGCCAGCGCCAAGACCGTGATCGACACCGTGGCGCTGCCGATCGAGCAGCAGGTCAACGGTGTCGAGGACATGCTCTATATGCAGTCCTACAGCGGCTCCGACGGCACCTACACGCTGACGGTGACCTTCAAGATCGGCACCGACCTCAACTTCGCGCAGGTGCTGGTGCAGAACCGCGTCTCCAGCGCGCTGTCGCAATTGCCGCAAGCGGTGCAGAACCAGGGCGTCACCGTGCAGAAGCGGTCGACCTCGATCCTTCTGTTCGTGACGCTGACCTCGCCGGATTCGCGCTACGACAGCCTCTACTTGAGCAACTACGCCACCATCAACATCCGCGACGAGCTCTCCCGCCTGCCCGGCGTCGGCAACGTCACCGTGTTCGGCGCCGGCCAGTATTCGATGCGGGTCTGGCTCGATCCCAACAAGCTGCAGGTCCGTGGCCTCGTGCCGCAGGATGTCATCCAGGCGATCCAGCAGCAGAGCCAGCAGGTCGCCGCCGGCCAGGTCGGCGCGCCGCCGACACCGCCGGGACAGGCGTTCCAGTACACGCTCAACGTCAACGGACGACTCGACGACACCAGCCAGTTCGAGAACATCATCGTCAAATCAGGCTCAAGCGGCGACGTCACGCGCGTGCGCGATGTCGGCTGGGTCGAGTTGGGGGCGCAGACCTACAGCCAGATCTTCTCGCTCAACAAGCAGCCGGCCGTCGGCATCGGCGTGTTTCAGTCGCCCGGCGCCAACGCGCTGCAGGTCGAGAAGGCCGTCGAGAGGAAGATGGCCGAGCTCGCCAAACGGTTTCCGGAAGGCATCAAATACGACACGCCGTTCGACACCACCAAGTTCGTCGAGGCCTCGGTGCACGAGGTCTACATGACCCTGATCGAGGCCGGCCTGCTGGTGCTGGTCGTGATTCTGGTGTTCCTGCAGGACTGGCGCGCGATGCTGGTGCCGGCCACCACCGTGCCTGTCACCATCATCGGCGCCTTCGCCGCGATGGCGGCGCTCGGCTTCACCATCAACATGTCGACGCTGTTTGCGATCGTGCTGGCGATCGGCATCGTGGTCGACGACGCCATCGTCGTGGTCGAAGGCGCCGCGCACAACATCGAGCAGGGCATGAACGGCCACGACGCCGCGATCAAGGCGATGGACCAGCTGTTCGCGCCGATCGTCGGTATCACCCTGGTGCTGATCTCGGTGTTCCTGCCGGCCTCTTTCCTTGCCGGCCTCACCGGACGGATCTATTCGCAATTCGCGCTGGTGATCGCGGCGACCGCGCTGCTGTCCGCCATCAACGCGGCGACCTTGAAGCCGACGCAATGCGCGCTGTGGCTGCGGCCGGCGGTGCCGCCGGAGCGGCGCAATTTCTTCTACCGCGGCTTCAACGCGGTCTATGACCGGGTCGAGCGCGGCTATACCAGGCTGATCACCTTCCTCGTCAAGCACGCCACAATCTCGGTCGCGGTCGCGCTGCTGGTCATCGGCGCCAGCGGCTACGGTCTGTCGCGGGTGCCGACCGGCTTCCTGCCGATCGAAGACCAGGGCTATCTGATCGCCGCCGTCCAGCTACCCGACGGCGCCGCGCTGGAGCGGACGCAGAACGTGCTCGATCGCGCCAGCGAGATCATCAAGGATACGCCCGGCGTGGCGCAGGTCATCACCATCGCCGGCATCTCGGCGCTCGACAACAGCGCCAGCCTCGCCAATGCCGGGGTCGCCTACATCATCCTGAAGGATTGGGACGCCCGCAAAGGGCCCGGCGAGGATCTGCGCTCGCTGGTCTACGGCCTCAACGATAAGCTCGCGACCATCATGGAAGCCCGCACCATCGTGCTGCCGCCGCCCCCGATCCAGGGCATCGGCAACGCCGCCGGCTTCTCGATGCAGGTCGAGCTGCGCGACGGCAACAGCGACTTCGCCAAGCTTCAGGCGATCACCGCCGCGATGGTCAGCAACGGCCAGAGCCAAAGCGCACTGCAGCGCGTGCAGTCCTCGTTCCGCTCCTCGGTGCCGCAGTTCAATGTCGAGATCGACCGGGTCAAGACCCAGACGCTCCATGTCACCACCGATCAGGTGTTCGCGGCGCTGTCGACCTATCTCGGCTCGTCCTATGTCAACCAGTTCAACAAGTTCGGCCGCGTGTTCCAGGTCTACACCCAGGCTGATCCCGCCTTCCGCGTCACCGAGCGCGACATCGCCAACATGATGGTGCGCAACTCCAACGGCGACATGATCCCGATCGGCACCGTCGCCAAGATCACGCCGGCCACCGGCCCGTCGCTGATCAGCCTCTACAACCTCTATCCCTCCTCGACCGTGATCGGCCTGCCGGCACAGGGCTACTCCTCCGGCCAATCGCTGAAGCTGATGGAGGAGATCGCGGACAAGACGCTGCCGCCCGGCACCGGCTACGAATGGACCGCGATGTCGTATCAGGAGAAGGCGGTCAGCAACCAGATCTACTGGGTGTTTGGCCTTGCCATGCTGCTGGTTTATCTGGTGCTCGCCGGCCAGTACGAGAGCTGGTACGCGCCGATCTCGGTGATCCTCGCGGTGCCGCTGTCGCTGCTCGGGCCGATGCTGATCCTCAGCGCCCTGAAGATCGACAACAATCTCTATTGCCAGATCGGCCTGATCCTGCTGATCGCGCTGTCGGCCAAGAACGCGATCCTGATCGTCGAGGTCGGGCTCGAGCTGCACGGCCGCGACGGCAAGCCGGTGCTGGAAGCCGCGATCGAAGCGGCCCGCGCCCGCTTCCGTCCGATTCTGATGACGTCGTTCGCCTTCATCCTCGGCGTGGTGCCGCTGGTGCTCGCCACCGGCGCCGGCGCCAGCGCGCGCAAGTCGATCGGCATCACCGTGTTCTCGGGCATGCTGGCATCGACCTGTCTCGCCGTGCTGTTCGTGCCGGCCTTCTTCGTCGTGGTGCAGCGCTTCGAGAACTGGCGGGCGAGCAGGAAGACGCCGAAAGTGGTGGAAGCGAAGCCGTAGAGGTTGGTTAGATGAGCGGCGCCGCGAGCTCGGTGTAACCTCTCCCGCCTGCGGGAGAGGTCGGCGCATCCGGGCGATGCGAAGCATCGTCCCGCGCGCCGGATGAGGGTTTTCTCCTCTGGGGGAGTGTCCCGATGCGGAGACAGCCCTCTCCCCTGCCCTCGCCCGCAAGCGGGAGAGGGAGCGCACCGACCATCCGTTACGCCTTCTCCACCGGAGCGCGCCGGGCCTCGCCGCTCGACACCAGCAGCACGGAGACCTTCGACTGCCGCAGCACGGCATCGGCGACGCCGCCGAAGGAGAGGTGGTCGGTCTGGATGCGGTCGACGCCCATGACGACGAGATCGACGTCGGTGGTGTCGATCTCGCGCAGGATCGCGACTTCTGGCGCACGGTTCACCCGCAGCGTGGTGGTGAAGTCGACGTCGTAGCGTGCGGCGAGATCGCTGGCCTCCTTGAGGATGCCGGCCTCCTGGCCGAGGCCGCGGGAGGTGCCGCGCTGCGCGCCCTTGTCGCGCGTGGTCGCGACGTAGATCACCCGGAGCGAGCCCGATCCTCCTTGCGCCAGCGCGACCGCGACCTCGGCGCCGCGCTTGGAGATGGCGCTGCCCGAGACCGGAATGAGGATGTTGAGCCCGTCGGGATTCGGCTGCTTCAGGTGCTTGCCCTTGGCCGCGGCGATCGCGAGCGGTCCCTCGAACGTCGCGGCGATGTCCTCGATCTTGCGGTCGAAGCGATCCTTGGTCGCGGCGACCTTGTCTATGCCGACGACGAGCAGATCAAAGCCCTTGCGCGCCTCCTCGGTGATGGTCTCGCCGAGCTCGGCACGCCTTGCGCGGGTGACGACATCGATGCTGCCGGCCTCGTTCTCGCTGCTGGCGGATACGGCCGCCTTCTTCACCACGGCTTCGTGGCTCTTCTCCTCCTCGCGGCCCTTCTCCTGCTCCTTGGCGCTTCGGCCGATATGCAGCACGGTGATCGGCAGGCCGCGCATGCCGGCGATCAGGCCCGCGAGGTGGGCGGCAAAGGTGGCGTTGATGCTTTCGTCCACCGCCAGCAGGGGCCGCTCGAGATTGGCGAGGAAGCCGCGCTTCTCGAACTCCTCCCGCTCCAGCCGTTCCTTCTCCTCCTTGTTCATCGGCAGCCTCGCCAGCGCTGCGCGCAGCATCGGGGGCATCGCCATCGTGGTCACGATCGCCATGGTCACGATCATCGTGAACAGGTTCTGGCTGAGCACGCCGATCGACAGGCCGATGGTGGCGATGATCACCTCGGTCGAGCCGCGCGCGTTCATGCCGCTCGCCAGCGCCAGCGATTCCCGCTTGCTGAGGCCGCCCAATGCGCCGCCGACAAAGGCGCCGCCGAACTTGCCGACGCTGGCGATCAGGACCAGGAGGCCGGTGAGCATCAGCAGACCGGGATCGCGCAGCACCGAGAGATCGGCGGCGAGGCCGGCGAGGCCGAAGAACACCGGCATGAAGAAGCTGGAGATCAGGCCGCGCAGGCGCTCGTCGATCTGCCGCGTCAGGATCGGGGATTCCCCGACCAGGATGCCGGCGACGAAGGCACCCAGCACGGTGTGGACGCCGATGGCATGCGTGATCATCGCCATCACGCACATCAGCAGCAGGATCACCGAGATGACCGCCGCGGCGCTGACGAGGTTGTCGTTGGCCCAGCGGATCAGCTGAAACACCAGGCGGCGGCCGATCGTGAAGCTGACCGCGAGGAACAGCAGCGTCCCCAGCACCGCCTTCGCCACCGAGGCGATGTCCAGCGTGCCGTGCGAAGCCAGGCTGAAGATGACGGCGATGATGATCCAGCCGATGGTGTCGTCGATGACGGCAGTCGCGACGATGATCTGGCCGACATTGCGGCGCATGAAGTTCATCTCGCGCACGACCACGGCGACGATCTTGACCGAGGAGATCGACAGCGCCGTGCCCATGAACAGCGAGGCCACCAGGCGCTGTTCCGGATTGGGCAGCAGCGCATCGGGCAGGAACTCGCCGAGCGCGAAGCCGCAGGCAAAGGGCACGACGATGCCGGCGATCGAGATCGCGACCGCCGCCCTTCCGACCTTCCGGACCAGCTTGAGGTCGGTCTCCATGCCGGTGAGCAGCAAAAGCAGCAGGATGCCCACTTGCGCGATGCCGTCGAGCATCGCCTTCTGCTCGGGCGACTTGGGGAAGAGCGCGGCTTGCGCCTCCGGCCAGATCCAGCCGAACAGCGACGGCCCGAGAATGATGCCGGCGAGCAGTTCGCCGATCACCGAGGGCTGGCCGATCCGCTGCATGATCTCGCCGAGGCCGCGGCCGACCGCGATCAGCAGCACGATCTGCGCCACCAGCAGGAATTCGGACGGGCCGGCCGCTTTGCCCGCTTCAGCGCCGGCCGCAATGGTGGTGAGGACGAGCGCCGCCGGGACAAGGCCGGCCGATCGGAGCAGGCGCGAGAGCATGCAGATGATTTCCCCCTTCACCCCCGGCGTCGGGGCCATGGAGATAGAACCCGCAGCAGGTGGAGCCGGTTCCAGAGGCGTGAGGCGGCCGGCGAGGGCAAAATGTTCGAAAACAACCCCATGCACAGTAGGGATGGGGTTGAAAAGGCTCGGGAAAATTTCGGCCTTGCCGAAGCGGTTTGCGCCGTCGGGCAAAACAGAGGCAGAGTTACATGATCGGCGGCGTGAGTGACGGGCTGCTCCGTTCCCTGTCATTCCGGGGCGTCGCGCAGCGACGAGCCCGGAATCCATTTCTCCGCAGTCGGTGCCGCCCGATGGATTCCGGGTTCGCGCTAACGCGCGCCCCGGAATGACGATGTGGAGACAGTTGCCCGCCTCACAAAGACCTCACACCGCCTGCGGGGTCCGGATCTCGCGCGGCAGGATGATGGCGGCTGCGATCGCGAGCAGGCAGAGGCCGGCGAAGGCGTGCAGCATGGTGACGAAGCCGCCCTGCTCGTAGAGCCAGGCGACGAGGCCGACCGAGGCGCCGGCCGCGGTGAAGCCGATGAAGTAACGCACGGCATAGGCGCGCGAGCGCCATTCCTCGCTGGTGTATTTGCCGACCATGGCGTCGTTGACCGTGACCTGCCCGAACGCCCCCATGACGATGCCGATCGAGACCAGGATCAGCGGCAGGTTCTCCAGGCTCGCGGCCAGATACAGGAACGGCGCCAGCATGAAGGACAGCGGCAATGCCACCGTCTTCAGCGAATAGCGGTCGAGCAGCCGGCCGATCGTGTACTGCGTCATGGCGCCGAACACGTAGACGCAGGCGGCGATGGCCCCGAGCAGCGCCGGGCTCTTGGTCAAGTCCGCGAGGCGCTCGGCGAACAATTTTGGCAGCGCCACGGTGACGGCGTTGAACGTCGTGGAGATCGCGATCACCACGATCAGCAGCGACAGGATCACGCGCCACATGTCCTGCCTGGCGACGCGGGCCTGCGCCGCCGCCTGTTTCGAGCCCTTGCGGTCCTCGTGCACGACCATGATCGCAAAGGCGATGCCGATCAGGATCGTGACCGTGCCGGGAATGATGAAAGCGAAGCGCCAGCCGAGATATTGGCCGATCACGCCGGTGACGAGCGCCGAGGACGCCACGCCGAGATTGCCCCAGACGCCGTTGATGCCCATCTCGCGGCCGAGCCGATCGGCATAGGACACGATCATGGCGGTGCCGACGGGATGATAGATCGAGGCAAAGATGCCGATCGCCAGCAGCGCGGCGCCGAGCTGCGCCGGGGTCTGCACGAAGCCGACTGCGACCATGGACGCCCCGATGCCGACGAAGAAGATCAGCATCATGTGGCGGCGGCTCCAGCGGTCGCCGAGCCAGCCGGTGAGCAGCGAGCCCGCGCCGAACGCCACAAAGCCAGGTGTCGCGTAGGGCAAAAGTTCCGAATAGGCCATGCCGAGCGCCGGGCCCATGATGATGACGGCGGCGGCGAAGATCAGCATCGAATAATGGTCGATGAAATGGCCTGCGTTGACGAAACTGATGACCCGACTGGGGCTGTTCATTCCCGAATCCTCTCCTGCTCCGAAATGAGTTATATGTCCTCCCCATGACGGGATGCCGCCAATGACTGTCTTTGAAACGCCAATTTTGGAAACGCCAGTCCTGCGGGAGGTCCGCAGCAATCATCGGTCCCCCGCGGGCGTGCACCTGGTCGCGCGCGACTATCCCAGGGGCATGCGGATCGATCCGCATTTGCACCGCGAGGCGCAGCTGATCTATGCGGCCAGGGGCACCATGCAGGTGACGACGCCCGGGGGGCGCTGGCTGGTGCCGCCGGACCGGGCGGTGTGGGTCCCGGCCGGGCTCGAGCACGCCATCGACCTGCTCGCCGACATCGAGATGCGCACGCTGTATTTCGACCTCGCCTGGCTGAAGCGCGAGGAGCGCTACGACGGCCTTACCAGGGAATTCGTGGTGCGGGTGTCGCCGCTGCTCAACCAGGCCATCCTGGCGCTGTTCGACGCGCGCAATACCGAGGAACGTACCGAGCTGCTGGTGCGCCTGGTGATGCTGGAATTGCACCAGGCCGAGGATTCCACGACGTTCGTGCCGCTGCCGCGCGAAGTGCGCTGCCGGCGCGCCGCGCTGATCGTGCTCGACGATCCCACCGCCCTGCACGACATCGACACGCTGGCGCGGGCGGTCGGAACCTCGGCGCGGACGCTGTCGCGGCTGTTCTCGACGGAGACGCAGCTCAGCTTCAAGAGCTGGTGCCAGCGCGCGCGGATCGCCGCGGCAATCCAGCGGCTGTCGACCGATGCCAGCGTGTCGGTGAAGCAGCTCGCGACCCAGCTCGGCTATGCCAGCGTGCCGGCATTCTCGGCCGCGTTCCGGCAGGTGACGGGACGGACGCCGACGGAGTTTGCGGGGAAGGCGTGAGGTGGCCACACAACGAGACTCGTAGGGTGGGCAAAGGCGCCCTTGCGCCGTGCCCACCACCTCCCTCGGCAATAGCGAAAGACGTGGGCACGCTTCGCTTTGCCCACCCTACGGCAGCGTCTCGAGTGACATTGTCCGCATTCACTTCATGCCGGCATTCTCCAAACGCACGGCCCGACTAAAGTTGCCGCATTCCTCCGCTTGATTGTGATCGGCTTCCACCCAAATCCCGTGTAAGCTTCCGCAACGCAAAAACCTGATACGAAAGCCCCTATGGCCAATGCCTTCTTCTCCGACCTGCTCGCCACCATCTCCGAGCGCGGCCGCACGCTGCTTCGTCGCGGCGAATCCGCCGACACCGGACGGGATGCCGACGGGTTGCTCGAGCTGTGCGATGCGCTGCTGTCGGGCCGGGGCGAAGCGTCGGGTATCGCCATCGCGCGCGAGGTGCTCGACATCTACCGCGAGCTCGATGCGGCGGGACGGCGCGCCTTCTTCGAAGGCCTGGTGCGCGATTTCGGCCCGGACCGGGAGCGCCTGTCCAGGGCGATCGAGACATGGCGCGCCGCGCCGAGCGACGAAGACGCGAGCTCGCTGCATTTCGCCTCGGAGCCGCGGCGGCAGGAGCTGATCCGAAGGCTCAACCGCGCGCCCGGCGGCACCGGCGACCTCGTCGCCATGCGCGCCGATCTGCTCGACATGATGAACGGGCACACCGATCTCGCCGCGCTCGACCGCGACGTCTCGCATCTTCTTTCTTCGTGGTTCAACAGGGGGTTTCTCGTGCTGCGCAGGATCGACTGGTCGACGCCGGCCAACATCCTCGAAAAGATCATCCGTTACGAAGCCGTGCACGAGATCTCGGACTGGGACGATCTGCGCCGGCGCATCGATCCGGTCGACCGCCGCTGCTACGCCTTCTTCCACCCCGCGATGGTGGACGAGCCCCTGATCTTCGTCGAGGTGGCGCTGACCGAGACGATGCCGGGCGCGATCGCGCCGCTGCTTGCGGTCGACCGCCAGCATCTGCCGATCGAGCGCGCGCGCACCGCCGTGTTCTATTCGATCTCCAATACCCAGCGCGGCCTCGGCGGCATCTCCTTCGGCAGCTTCCTGATCAAGCAGGTGGTGGAGGAGCTGCGGCGCGAGACGCCGAAGCTCGACACCTTCGTGACGCTGTCGCCGGTGCCCGGCTTCATGGCATGGGTGAAGCAGGACAAGGACCTGCCGCTGTCGGACGAGGACCGCGAGGTGCTGAAGCGCCTCGGCGATCCCAAATGGTTCGAGAACCCCGAGACGACGTCGCTGCTCCGCGCCGTGATCGAGCCGCTGGCCGCGCATTATTTCCTCAAGGCGCGCACGCCGAAGGGCAAGCTGATCGATTCCGTCGCCCGCTTCCATCTCGGCAACGGCGCCCGGCTCGAACGCATCAACTGGCTGGGCGACCTCTCACCGAAGGGGCTGCGCGAATCCGCCGGCGTGATGGTCAACTACCTCTACCGCCTCGACGACATCGAGAAGAACCACGAAGCCTACGCCAATGACGGCGAGGTGGTGGCGTCGAGCGCGGTGAAGAAGCTGCTGAAGAGCGAAGGGCGAAGGCTGCTGGACATGCGGTTGTCGTAGGGCCGCATACCCGCTGTCATCGTCCGCGAAGGCGGACGATCCAGTATTCCAGAGACCTAAATCGAAGAGCTCGCTTGCGCCACATCCGCCGCGGCGTACTGGATGCCCCGCCTTCGCGGGGCATGACAGCTGAGGGCTTGGCGGGGTTGTGGCATCACATCCGGTCGTCGTCCCGGACAAGCATAGCGCAGATCCGGGACCCATAGCCACAGGGAGATGTGGTTACGGGGACTCGGAGTGACCAGCTCGCGGCATAACTCCTCCCTGGGGTTATGGGTCCCCGCGTTCGCGGGGACGACACTGAGTGATTGGTGCGAGCTTCATTCCCAAGCGCCGCAGCGCCGCCCCCTACTCCGCCAGCGCCTTCATCTCCTTGTAGAGATCGGATTTGCCTTCGAAGCCGATGCCCGGCAAATCCGGCATGGTGATGTGGCCGTTCTCGACGCGGACGCCGTCCGGGAAGCCGCCATAGGGCTGGAACAGGTCGGGATAGCTCTCGTTGCCGCCGAGGCCCAAGCCTGCGGCGATGTTGAGCGACATCTGGTGGCCGCCGTGGGGGATGCAGCGGCTGGGCGACCAACCGTGGGTGTTCAGGACTTCCAGCGTGCGCTGGTATTCGCACAGGCCATAGGACAGCGCGCAGTCGAATTGCAACCAGTCGCGGTCCGGACGCATGCCGCCGTAGCGGATCAGGTTGCGGGCGTCCTGGTGGCTGAAGAGATTCTCGCCCGTCGCCATCGGGCCGGGATAGAATTCGGCCAGCGCGGCCTGCAGCGCATAGTCGAGGGGATCGCCTGCTTCCTCGTACCAGAACAGCGGATAGTCGCGCAGCATCTTGGCGTAGGCGATGCCGGTCTCCAGGTTGAAGCGGCCGTTGGCGTCGACGGCGAGCTGCGCGTCCTTGCCGATCTCTTCCAGCACGGCCTCGATGCGCTTGCGGTCCTCGCCGATATCGGCACCGCCGATCTTCATCTTCACGACGTTGTAGCCGCGATCGAGATAGCCGCGCATCTCGCCGCGCAGCATCGATAGGCCCTTGCCCGGATAGTAATAGCCGCCGGCGGCGTAGACGAAGACGCGCGGATTGGCAGTGAGGCCGTGGCGTTCGGCGAGCAGGCGGAACAGCGGCTTGCCCGCGATCTTCGCCACCGCGTCCCACACCGCCATGTCGATGGTGCCGACCGCGACCGAGCGCTCGCCATGGCCGCCCGGCTTCTCGTTGGTCATCATCGCGGCCCAGACCCTGTCGGGGTCGAGATTGCCGCCGGCTTCATCGAGCAACGATCTGGGATCGGCCTCCAGGATGCGCGGCGCAAAGCGCTCGCGGATCAGGCCGCCCTGGCCGTAGCGGCCATTGGAGTTGAAGCCGTAGCCGACGACGCGCTTGCCGTCGCGCACCACATCGGTGACGACGGCAACGAGGCTCGTCGTCATCTTGGTGAAGTCGATATAGGCGTTGCGGATCGGGGACGAGATCGGCTTGGTGATCTCGCGGACGTCGACGATGCGGACGGACATGGGATGGCCTTTCACTTTCGTCATTGCGAGGAGCGAAGCGACGAAGCAATCCAGACTGCCTCAACGGCGAGATCCTGGATTGCTTCGCTTCGCTCGCAATGACGTGGAGAGAGCGCGGCGCGCGCTCCGAAACTACTTCTTATCCCTGAAATACGGCTCCACCGGCCCGTGCACCTTGATGGTCAGCGGGTTGCCGTGGCGGTCCTTGGCGTTGCCGGCGGTGACGCGGACCCAGCCTTCGCTGATGCAGTACTCCTCGACATTGGTCTTCTCGATGCCCTTGAAGCGGATGCCGACGTCGCGCGACAGGATGTCCGCGTTGTAATAGGGGCTGTTCGGATCGACCGACAGGCGGTCCGGAAATTCGTCGCTCATGATTGTCTCGCTCACAACAGTGTTTCGATTTGGCTGCGCAATGCTTCGGGCCGGGCGGTCGGCGCGTAGCGCGCGACCACGCGGCCGTCACGGTCCACCAGGAATTTGGTGAAATTCCATTTGATGGATGCCCCCAACAGGCCCGATTGCTGACGTTTCAGGTACGCATACAGAGGGTGCGCATTTGCGCCGTTGACGTCGACCTTCTCGAACAGCGGGAAGGTGACGGCGTAATTGGCCAAGCAGAACGCCTGGATCTCGCTCGCCTGGCCCGGCTCCTGCGCACCGAACTGGTTGCAGGGAAAGCCGAGCACGGAGAAGCCGCGCGGCGAGAGATCGCGGTGCAGATCCTCCAGGCCGCGATATTGCGGCGTGAAGCCGCATTTGCTCGCGGTGTTGACGATCAGCAGCACCTGTCCCGCGAAACGCCTCATGGGCACCTCCTCGCCGGCAAGGGAGTTGGCCTTGAAGTCGTAGATGGCGGACATCGCTAGCCCACGGGGTCGATCGGCGACGGCGGCACGCCGCCGGCCTCGATCGCTTCGCCGGCGAGCAGACAGAGATCCTCGCGATAGCGGCCGGACACGACGTGCACGCCGACCGGCGCCTTGCCGACCAGGCCCGTGGAGACCACGAGGCCCGGCAAGCCCATGAAGGGGATGGCGATCTGCGGCAGCTGCGCTTCCCAGACCCGCTTAAAGGATTCGTCGTCCTTGCGGTCGAGGTGATCCGGGAACGGCAGCTCGCCCGAGACCGGCGTCAGCAGCACGGCATACTTTTCGAAGAACAGCATCCACTCGCGCGTCAGGGTGGCGCGGCGCGTCAGCGCCTTGGCGTAATTGGCTTGGTCCATCGGCGTCACCCTGGCGCGGTTGCCGCGCAGGCACGCCAGCGCGCCGGGGTCGCCCTCGCGCTCGGCCATCTCGAGCTGCGCCTCGTAGCCGTCGCCGAGCCAGAGCTTGATCTGCCACTCCACCGCCTCGCGCATCGGCGGCGTATCCTCGATCACGTCGACGGTCCAACCGGCGCGCTCCAGCCGCTTGCCGGCATCGCTCACCGCCGCCTTCACCTCCGCCGTGGTGGCAAGGCCGCCGGGATTGAGGCAAAGCGCGGCGCGCTTGTCCCGCGCGGGGCCTTGCAGCGGCACCGGCACGAACCAGGGATCGCGGATGTCGCGGGCAGCCATGGCTTCGAGCGAAATCCTGAGGTCGTTGACGGTGCGCGCCAGCGGACCCGACACCGCCATGATCTGCGGCCCGATCGGGCGCTCCGGCAGCGCGGGGTTGAAGGCGGGGATGCGGCCGAGGGTCGGACGCAGGCCGTGCACGCCGCAGGCATAGGCGGGATAGCGGATCGAGCCCGCAATGTCGGTGCCGTGGGCGATGTGGCCGATGCCGGCCGCGACCGCGGAACCGGCGCCGCCGGAGGAGCCGCCCGGCGTCAGCGATGCATCGCGCGGGTTCTTGGTGTCGCCATGAATCAGATTGGTGGTGAACCAGCGATAGGAGAAGGCCGGGCAATTGGTGCGGCCGAGCAGAATGGCGCCGGCCTTGCGGAAATTGGCGACGACGGGATTGTCCTCGCGCGCGATCACATCGCGCTGCAGCTTCAGGCCGTTGGTGGTGGCAAAGCCTTCCTGATCGACATTGGCCTTGATGGTGACGGGCACGCCGGCGAGCACGCCGACGTCCTCGCCTCGCGCGATGGCGGCATCGACGGCGTCGGCCTGCTTGAGCACGTCGTCCGGCCGGTGGTCGATCACCGCGTTGAGCTGGGGATTGACGGCGTCGAGCCGGGCAAGACCGGCCGTGGCCGCCTCCCTGGCGGAGACTTTCCTGGATTTGACGAGGGTGGCGAGGTCGGCGGCCGACAGGCGCCAGAGATCTTGCATGGCTTGCTCCGTGTATCCGGCGTCTTTTAGCGCCGGGAACGCAGCAAAGCCATGCGGATTTCGCAGGGGTAGAGGGCGGCGAGGCTTGGATTGCTGCATCCGTCGTCATTGCGAGCGAAGCGAAGCAATCCAGAATCCCTCCGCGGAGGCAGTCTGGATTGCTTCGTCGCAGGGGCTCCTCGCAATGACGGGGAGAGAGAGGGGCTAATGCCGCGTCGCGGACGGATCCGGCAGGTCCAGCAGCGCCTCGGTGAAGGGAAACTCCAGCACGACCTCGCCGTCGGTGTCGGTCACCTCGATCACCGCCTCGAGCAGGGCCCGCTGGGTGCCTTCCGACTTCACCACCTCCAGGATCATCTGGCGGGCGACCTCCCAGGCGCGGTCGGGGTTGCGCAGATCCTCGCCGTCAGGATCCACGATCAATTCGTCGCCGATACGGGTGTTGAAGAAATATCTGGGCATGCCTGATCCAATGGGGTCGCCTGCAGATGATTGGAAGCCGTTCTTACTCACAACTCGTTTATCCCGACAGGGATCACGACCTATCGGCGGTTTTTGCGAATGTCCATTGCGGATCTTTACGGCGGCAATGCGCTCGCTTTGCAGTGCAGCAATTCGGCAGGCCTACTACCTAGGTCCGGGAAAATTTCACTAGCGAACTTCTCCGCCCGCATTAACTTAGCCAGTGGGCGGATACGTCCGAATTCGCAGAAATGGAGAGCCAAAATGGCATGGAAAGCCCCGAAGATCGTCGAAGTGCCCTGTGGCATGGAAATCAACATGTATGTGAGCGCCACCCGCAAGTAAGCCGGTTGGCGAACTCGCGTTCTGCGGCGGTGGATCTTGTGTCGGCGCTTGCGTCGGCCTGAGATCCACCGCGCGTGTTCCCTTCCAGGAGACGGATCATGCTTCGCGTCGTCGTCCTGGGCGCCGCAGCCGGCGGCGGAGTTCCCCAGTGGAATTGCGGCTGCGAAGGCTGCCGGGCGGCTCGCAAAGGCGGGCCTGAGCTGCACCGGACGCAGGCCTCGGTCGCCTTCAGCGGCGACGGCGAGAACTGGTTCCTGATCAACGCCTCCCCCGACCTGCGCCAGCAATTGAATGCCACGCCGCAACTGCACCCCAAGGCCGGAGCGCTACGCCACAGCCCGATTGCGGGCGTGATCCTGACCAACAGCGAAGTGGATGCGGTGGCGGGCCTGCTCTCGATGCGCGAGAGCTCGCCGTTCACCATCTATGCGCATGACAAAGTGCTGGCGATCCTCGCCAGCAACAGCATCTTCAACGTGCTGAACGAGAAGCACGTGCGGCGCCAGCCGATTTCCATCCGCGAGCCGTTCGAGCCGCGCCTCACGGACGGCGCACGTTCCGGACTGGAAGTGCTGCCCTTCGCGGTCTCGGGCAAGTCGGCCTGGTACCTGGAAGGCAAGGCGCATCCCGGCGGGAGCAGCGGCGACGGCGATACGCTGGGCCTGAAAATCACCGACAAGGCGACCGGGAAATATTTCTACTTCATCGCAGCCTGTGCCGACGTGACCGACGCGCTCAAGGCCGAGATCGACGGCGCCTCACTGGTGTTCTTCGACGGCACGGTCTGGCGGGACGACGAGATGATCAGGGCCGGCCTCGGCCACAAGACCGGCAAGAGCATGGGACATGTCGCCATGTCCGGCGACGACGGCGCGATCGCGCGCCTGGCCGATCTCGATATCGACAGGAAGATATTTCTGCATATCAATAACTCGAACCCGGCGCTGCTGCCTGCCTCGCCCGAGCGCAAGCAAGCTGAAGCGGCGGGCTGGCAGATACCGGCGGATGGAACGGAGATCGTGCTGTGACTACGGCATCAATGACTGGAATGACTGCGCTCTCGATCGGCAGGGATATCAGGCTCAACTCGGCCGAGGAGCTCGAGGCGACGTTGCGCCACATCGGCGCGACCCGCTATCACAGCCTGCATCCGTTCCATAAGCTGCTGCACGGCGGCAAGCTGAACAAGGGCCAGGTGCAGGCCTGGGCGCTCAACCGCTATTATTACCAGAGCACGATCCCGATCAAGGACGCGGTGGTGATCTCGCGCTTCCGCGACCGCGCCACCCGCCTGGAATGGCGCCACCGCATCGAGGACCATGATGGCGATGTCGGCGCCGAAGGCGGCATCGAGCGCTGGATCAAGCTGACCGAGGGTCTCGGCCTCGACACCGCCTACGTGGAATCCACCGAAGGCATCTTGCCGGCGACGCGCTTCGCGGTCGAGGCCTACGTGCATTATTGCCGCGAGAAGAGCCCGCTGGAGGCGATCGCCTCCTCGCTGACCGAGCTGTTCGCGCCGAGCATCCACGAAGAGCGCATCGCCGGCATGCTGCAGCACTACGATTTCGTCAATCCCGACACCATGAGCTACTTCAAGCGCCGCCTGACGCAGGCGCCGCGCGATGCCAATTTCGCGCTCGACTACGTCAAGAGGCACGCCACGACGCCGGAGCAGCGCGCACAGGTGTGCAACGCGCTGATCTTCAAGACCAACGTGCTGTGGGTGCAGCTGGACGCGCTCCAGCACGCCTATGTCGAGGGCCACATTCCGCCGGGCGCGTTCGTGCCCAAAGCGGGCTGAGACGAAGATTGATGGCCGGGCCGCGTCACATCAGCGTCAGCGAGGCAAGCCGCCCCGTGCTGCCGCGGCATGCCAAGCTGAAATATGACGAGACCCGAAAGGTCTGGGTGATCCTGGCCCCGGAACGCGTGCTGGCGCCGGACGAGATCGCGGTCGAGGTGCTGCAGCTCTGCGACGGCAAGCGCAGCGTCGGCGACGTCTCCGACCAGCTGGCGGCGAAATACGCAGCTCCCCGCGAGGCGATCCTGGCCGACGTCATCGTCATGCTGCAGGATCTCGCCGACAAGGGCTTTCTCACCGAGATCAGGGAGAAGACGTCATGAGCGACGTGACCATCCCATCCAGCGACAGCCTGGCGGTGCTGGAGAAGCAGCGCTCGACGGCGGAGACCTTCGGCATCCCGCTCGCGGTGCTGCTCGAGATCACGCATCGCTGCCCGCTGCAATGTCCCTATTGCTCCAATCCGGTCGAGCTGGACCGCTCGGGCAAGGAGCTGACCACCGAGGAATGGAAGAAGGTCTTGAGCGAGCTCGCCGAGATCGGCGTGCTCCAGGTGCACTTCTCCGGCGGCGAGCCGACCGCGCGGAAGGATCTCGTCGAGCTGGTGAAGCACGCCAGCGAGGTCGGGCTCTACACCAATCTGATCACCTCGGCCGTGCTGCTGACGCGCGAGCGTCTGAGCGAGCTTGCCGATGCCGGGCTCTGCCATGTGCAGATCTCCTTCCAGGGCATCGAGGAAGGCCTCGCCGACCGCGTCGCCGGCTACAAGGGCGGCCATCGCAAGAAGCTCGAGGTCGCAAAATGGACGCGCGAGCTCGATTTGCCGCTCACCGTCAACGCGGTGATGCACCGGCAGAATTTGCACCAGCTGCCTGACATCATCCAGATGTCGCTCGATCTCGACGCCGACCGGCTGGAGGTCGCCAATGTGCAATATTACGGCTGGGCGCTGAAGAACCGCGCCGCCTTGATGCCGACCGTGGCGCAGCTGGACGAATGCACTGAAATCGTCGAGGCGGCGCGCGAGCGGCTGAAGGGTCGGCTGACGATCGACTATGTCGTTCCCGATTACTACGCGCTGCGGCCGAAGAAATGCATGGGCGGTTGGGGCCGGCAGTTCTTCAACATCTCGCCCGCCGGCAAGGTGCTGCCCTGCCACGCCGCCGAGAGCATCACCGGGCTCGAGTTCGAGTCGGTGCGCTCCAATCATTCGATCGCCTGGATCTGGCAGAATTCCGAGGCCTTCAACCGCTATCGCGGCACCGGCTGGATGAAGGAGCCGTGCAAGTCCTGCGAGTTCCGCGAGATCGATTTCGGCGGCTGCCGCTGCCAGGCCTTTGCGCTGACCGGGGACGCCGCCAACACCGATCCCGCCTGCGCGCTGTCGCCCCTGCACGAGACCATCTTCAAGCAGGCGGAAGCCGAGGCCGAGGGCGAGACCAGCCGCTTCCTCTATCGCAACTTCGCCGGCGGCACCCTGGAATCCGAGAATGGGACCTGACGCCGACGCAGGCACGGCGGCGCGACGCGCCGATCCCTTTGCGCCGCTGACTTCCGAAATGCTCGACGTCGGCGACGGCCATGAGCTCTACGTCGAGAGCGTCGGCCGCGCCGACGGAATCCCAGCGATCTACCTGCACGGCGGACCCGGCAGCGGCTGCCAGCCGGACCATCGCCGGCTGTTCGACCCTGATCGTTTCTGCGCCGTGCTGTTCGACCAGCGCGGCTGCGGCCGCAGCAGGCCGAAGGGATCGCGCGCGCACAACACCACGGCGCACCTGATCGCGGACATGGAGAGGATCCGCGAGAAATTCGGCATCGCGCGCTGGATGGTCGTCGGCGGCTCCTGGGGCGCCACGCTGGCGCTGGCTTATGCAGAGGCGCATCCCGAGCGCGTCTCCGGCATTGCCCTGCGCGCGACGTTCCTCGGCACGCGGGCCGAGGTCGAGACGGCCTTCACCTTGCGCCTGTCCCAGTTTTATCCTGCGCTCTACGAGGATTTCCTGAGCGTTCTGCCGCCTGACGAGCGCGAGCAACCGGTGGACGCCTATTGGCGCCGCATCCTCGATGCCGATCCGGCCGTGCACGGCCCTGCGGCGCGGGCCTGGCACGACACCGAGCGCGCGCTGTCCGAGCACAAGGCAGCCAAAACGCGGCTCGACCTCGCCTCGCTGAACGTCTGGCGCACGCTGCCGGCAACGCCGTTCATGGAGGCGCATTATTTCGTCAACAATTCCTTCATGAGCGAAGACCAGCTGTTGCGGAACGCGCATCGGCTCACCGGCATTCCCGGCATGATCGTGCAGGGCCGCTACGATCTGCTCTGTCCGCCGCAGACCTCACAGGCCCTTGCGAAAGTATGGCCCGGTTCCGAGCTTCGCATCGTGGAAGAAGCCGGACATTCGCTCTATGATGGCGGCGTGAGGGATGCGGTCATGAAGTCGATCGCGGACCTCGCATCGAAGATCGGGCGATGAGAGGACAAGAAGAATGCCGCTCGCCGGAAAGGGCATGCTGCTGACGTCGATGAACATCGACGCTGCGGACGAGGCCGATTTCAACCGCTGGTACGATCGCGAGCATCTGGAAGAGCGCGTCGCGATCGAGGGTTTCCTGGAAGCGCGGCGCTATGTCGCGCATGCCGCCAACCGCAAATATCTCTCGCTGTACTCGACCGAAACGGTCGGCGTGCTCGACAGCCCCGCCTACCGGGCGCGGCTCGCCGACCAGACCGAATGGTCGCGGCGGTCCATGGCGCACTTCAAGGACATGCTGCGCGTGGTCGCCCGCATCACGATCAGCAAGGGTACCGGCCGCGGCGCGTCGCTCGGCCTGGTGCGGCTGCGACCGACGCCGGACAATGCCGCGGCATGGCGTGATGCGCTGCAAGATAAACTGACGCCGGACAAGCGCGACGGCATCATCTCGATGCATCTGCTCGAAAGCGAGCCCGAACTGTCGGGTGCAAAAGCAGGAATTCCGGCGACAAATAACGAGGGCGCGCGCGACTGGTTCGTGCTGATCGACGGCACGCAAATCGGCGCGGTCTCCGCCGTGATCGCCGAGCGCTTTACCGGCCCGGCGGCGGCGCCCTTCCCGCTTCCCGTTTCGGTCGGCACCTACTGCCTGATGTGGGATCTCGCGAAGAGCGACATTACGCGCGGCTGACGCGCTCGCACGCACCGCAACATGTTGCATCGCACGCATGTTGCACGCGCCGTCAATGCTGTGCGCGCGCAGCTCCCATGAAAGCGTGGGCGCGCGCAAATTTGCCGTTGTACTTCGGAACGGTTCTAATAAGCTAACCTAATGACGTCATTCAGAAACCAGATCGACGCGCGTTAAGCGTTCGCCAAGCTCAAAAAAGGCCGCGGGGTCTTTGAGCCTGCGCGGACAGGGTAGGAATGAAACCGACCGATATTGCGGCCCCCGACTACTTTCACAAAGTGGTCGATTGCCAATGGGCCTGTCCTGCGCACACCCCGGTTCCCGAATATATCCGACTGATCGCCCAGGGCCGTTACAGCGACGCCTACATGATCAATTGGAAATCGAACGTGTTTCCCGGAATCCTGGGACGCACCTGCGATCGTCCATGCGAACCGGCGTGCCGGCGCGGGCGCGTCGAGGAAAATCCGGTCGCGATCTGCCGCCTCAAGCGCGTCGCCGCCGACTTCAAGGACGACATCAGGCAGCGCCTGCCGCGGCCATCGCCGAAGAACGGCAAGCGCGTCGCGCTGGTCGGCGGCGGGCCCGCGTCGCTGACGGTGGCGCGCGATCTGGCGCCGCTCGGCTATCACTGCACCGTGTTCGATGCCGATCCGGAAGCCGGCGGCATGATGCGCACGCAGATCCCGAAATTCCGCCTGCCCAATTCCGTGATCGACGAGGAGACCGGCTACATCCTGGGCCTCGGCGTCGAGTTCAAAGGCGGTCGCCGCATCGAGAGCATGAAGGCGCTGCTCGCGGAGAAGTACGACGCGATCTTCGTCGGCTCCGGGGCGCCGCGCGGCCGCGAGCTCGACATCCCCGGCCGGAAGGAAGCAGCCAGCAACATCCATATCGGCATCGAATGGCTGGCCTCGGTCTCGTTCGGCCATACCGACAAGATCGGCAAGCGCGTGGTCGTGCTCGGCGGCGGTAACACCGCGATGGATTGCTGCCGCACCGCGCGCCGGCTTGGCGGCGAGGACGTCAAGGTGATCGTCCGCTCCGGATTCGAGGAAATGAAGGCCTCGCCCTGGGAGAAGGAGGATGCGCTCCACGAGGACATTCCGATCCTCAATTTCATGGTCCCCGTCGCCTTCATCCATGACAACGGCAAGCTCACCGGCATCACCTTCCAGAAGGTGAAGGCCGAGTACGATGCCAAGGGCCGCCGCAACCTCGTCCCCTCGGGCGAGCCGGACCAGACCATCGCGTGCGACGACGTACTGGTCGCCGTCGGCCAGGAGAACGCCTTCCCCTGGATCGAGCAGGATTGCGGCATCGAGTTCGACAAATGGCACATGCCCAAGGTCGACCCGAAGACCTTCGTCTCGACCAATCCAAGAGTGTTCTTCGGCGGCGACGCCGCGTTCGGGCCGAAGAACATCATCTGGGCGGTCGCGCACGGCCATGACGCCGCGCTGTCGATCCACAAGATGCTCTCGGGCGAGGACATCACCGAGCGTCCGCTGCCCGACGTGCAGGTCTCGTCGCAGAAGATGGGCATCCACGAATGGAGCTATGACAACGACATCTCGGTCGACAAGCGCTACAAGGTGCCGCATCGCGATAAGGTGATCGCGCTGAAGGACATCCGCGCCGAGGTCGAGCTCGGCTACGACGTCAAGCTCGCGCTCGGCGAAGCGCATCGCTGCCTGAACTGCGACGTGCAGACGGTGTTCTCCACCTCGCTCTGCATCGAGTGCGACGCCTGCGTCGACATCTGCCCGATGGATTGCATCACCTTCACGGGTAACGGCGAGGAAAGCGACCTGCGCCAGCGCCTGAAGGCGCCATCACTCCATCCCGACCAGGATCTCTACGTCTCCAGCGACCTCAAGACCGGGCGGGTGATGGTCAAGGACGAGGACGTCTGCCTGCATTGCGGGCTGTGCGCCGAGCGCTGTCCCACCGGAGCCTGGGACATGCAGAAATATTTCATCGAGATGACCCACGCAGGTTCGACATGTCCGACAAAAAGCCGATCAGCAGCGTAAACGACTTCGTCGTCCGCTTCGCCAACGTCAACGGCTCGGGCTCGGCCAGCGCCAACGAGATGTTCGCGCGCGCGATCCTGCGCCACGGCGTTCCGGTCTCGCCCCGCAACATCTTCCCCTCCAACATCCAGGGCCTGCCGACTTGGTACGAGGTGCGGGTGACCGAAGACGGCCATCTCGGCGCCCGCGGCGGCGTCGACATGATGGTGGCGATGAACCCGCAGACCTGGGACAAGGACGTCGCGGGCATCGAGCCCGGCGGCTACCTGTTCTACGATTCCACCAAGCCGATGCCGTCGACCAAGTTCCGCGACGATATCACCGTGATCGGCGTGCCGCTCACCGCGATCACCAACTCGACCTACACCGATCCGCGCCAGCGCCAGCTGTTCAAGAACATCATCTATCTGGGCGCGCTCTCGGCCCTGCTCGACATGGATCCGAAGCTGATCGAGCAGTTGATCGGCGAGCAGTACAAGGGCAAGGAGAAGCTGCTCTCCTCCAACGTCCACGCACTGCATCTCGGTCGCGACTGGGCGCTGCAGAACCTGAAATGCCCGATCGGGCTTCGCGTCAAGAAATCCGACAAGGTCGGCGACCGCATCTTCATCGAAGGCAACAGCGCCGCCGCGCTCGGCGCGGTCTATGGCGGCGCCACCGTGTGCGCCTGGTATCCGATCACGCCGTCCTCGTCGGTGGCCGAGGCCTTTACCGCCCATTGCAAGAAGTACCGCCACGACCCTGAAACGGGCAAGGCGAAATACGCGATCGTGCAGGGCGAGGACGAGCTGGCCTCGATCGGCATCGTGATCGGCGCGTCCTGGAACGGCGCCCGTGCCTTCACCGCGACCTCAGGTCCCGGCATCTCGCTGATGACCGAGTTCATCGGCCTGTCGTATTTTGCCGAGATCCCGGCCGTGATCATGAACATCCAGCGCGCCGGCCCCTCGACAGGCATGCCGACCCGCACCCAGCAATGCGACATCATCGCCTGCGCCTATGCTTCGCACGGTGACACCAAGCACGTGCTGCTGTTCCCGGAAGACCCCGCCGAAGCGTTCGAGTTCGCAGCCGCCGCCTTCGATCTCGCCGAGCGGCTGCAGACCACGATCTTCCTGATGCTCGACCTCGACATCGGCATGAACCACCGGCTCTCTCGCCCGCTGAAGTGGGACGATGCCAAGCAGTATGACCGCGGCAAGGTGATGACCGCGGAGATGCTGGATGAGGGCCGCGACTTCGGCCGCTATCTCGACGTCGACGGCGACGGCATTCCCTATCGCACCTATCCCGGCACGCACCCGACCAAGGGCTCTTATTTCACCCGCGGCACCTCGCGCGACCGCTATGCGCGCTATTCCGAGGAGGGCTCGGTCTACGCCGACAACATGCAGCGCCTGATGCGCAAGTTCGAGACCGCGCAGGACCTGGTGCCGCGGCCGCTGCAGGCCAATGCGGAACGGCCGACCAAATATGGCGTGATCTATTTCGGCTCGACCTCGCCGGCCATGGACGAGGCGATCGGCCTGCTGGAAGCACGCGGACATCAGCTCGACCGGCTGCGCATCCGCGCCTTCCCGTTCCACTCGAGCGTCGCGAGCTTCCTCGCCGAGCACGACTTCGTCTACGTGGTCGAGCAGAACCGCGACAGCCAGCTGCGCCAGCTCATCGTCAACGAGAACGGCATCGATCCCGTTCGCCTCGTGCCGATCGTGCATTACGACGGCACCCCGATCACCGCCCGCTTCATCGCCAAAGCCATCGGCGACCACCAGGATCACCTCAAGGTGACCCCGCTCCGCAAGGCCGTGTCATGACCTACATCGCCAAACCGAAATTCCATCATCCGGGGCTGAAGCCGAACGAGCTCGGCTACACGCGCCGCGATTACGAGGGCAAGATCTCGACGCTGTGCGCCGGCTGCGGCCATGACTCGATCACGGCTTCGATCATCGAGGCCTGCTACGAGCTGTCGATCGAGCCGCACCGGGTGGCGAAAATCTCCGGCATCGGCTGCTCCTCGAAGACGCCGGATTATTTCCTCGGCAATTCGCACGGCTTCAACTCCGTGCACGGCCGCATGCCCTCGGTGCTCACAGGCGCCAACCTCGCCAACCGCGATTTGATCTATCTCGGCGTTTCCGGCGACGGCGATTCCGCCTCGATCGGCTTCGGCCAATTCGCGCATTCGATCCGGCGCGGCGTCAACATGACCTATATCGTCGAGAACAACGGCGTCTACGGCCTGACCAAGGGCCAGTTCTCCGCGACCGCCGATCGCGGCTCGAAGAGCAAGAAGGGCGTCACCAACACCGACAACGCCATCGACCTCGTCGCCATCGCGCTGCAGTTAGGGGCTACCTTCGTCGCGCGTTCCTTCTCCGGCGACAAGACCCAGCTGGTGCCGCTGATCGCGGCCGCGATCCGCCACAAGGGCGCCTCCTTCATCGACGTCATCAGCCCCTGCATCGCCTTCAACAACCACGCCGGCTCGACCAAGAGTTTCGACTATGTCCGCGAGCACAACGACGCGGTGAACCGGCTCGACGTGCTGGTCGGCCGCGACCCGATCGCGGTCGACTACGCGCCCGGGACGGTGCAGGTGGTCGAGCAGCACGACGGCAGCAAGATCGCCCTGCGCAAGATCGACGCGGACTACGATCCGCATGACCGGCTGGGCGCCCAGACCTTCCTCGCGCGGCACGCCGCCAAGGGACAGATCGTCACCGGGCTTCTGTATGTCGACCCCGAGGCGGAAGACCTGCACGAGCACCTCAACACGGTCGAGACCCCGCTCAACGCGCTGGAAGCGGACACGCTGTGCCCGGGCTCAGCGGTGCTGGACAAGATCAACGCCAGCCTGCGGTGATCATTTGCTCCGCGCTGAAGCCGACGGCCTGACGCGGATCGTAATCTTCTCCGACACGATCGGCGGTGCAAACGGATAGTGCTTGGCATCGCCGAGCACCAGCTGGAGCGTGTGCGTGCCCGGCGCAAGCTCAAGCATGGTTTCGGTCTGCCCTGCGCCGAAATGCAGGTGCGACTTGTCTTGCGGGATCGGCTCATTCGGATCGATAGGGTTTTTGACGTCGACCAGCAGATGATGATGGCCGGCGTTCTGGTAGTCGTCGCCAGCATGCGTCACGCCCATGTTACGCAAGCCGAACCGGACCCAGAAGCCACCGCGAACCTTCTGCCCGTCATGCGGCGTGATGAAATAGAGCTTGGCGTCCTTGGGCGCAGCCTTGCCTTGCGAACAGGCCGAGCCCGGTAGCAACGCGATCGCGACTACCAGCGCGACACAGGCAATGATCTTCATCAAACTTACTCCAGCACTTACGGACTGAGTGCGACACGGAATCCATGTGTGGGGTAACGGACATTGGTGTCGTAACCATCGCGGTTTGACGGCCGCACATATCTCGAATCGTTCTTCCAGGAACCCGAGCGGAGAACATGAGAGCTGCAGTCGCCGCTGCTCCATGCCGAGCCGTCACCCGGCGCGCCCTGATAGGTCTTATGCCAGCAGTCCTCGACCCACTGATCGATGCCGCCGCCCATGTCATAGAGCCCGAATGGATTGGGTTTGAAGCTGCCGACCTTGGCCGGCTGCTCGGCCGCAAGATCACCGCAATCCTTGCACCCGGCCATGCCCGGCTGGAGCTTGTCGCCCCACCAGTATCTCGTCTGCGTTCCGCCGCGCGCCGCATATTCCCATTCGGCTTCGCTCGGAAGGCGGTAAGGCTTCTTCGTCGTCTGCGCGAGCCAGGCGGCATATTGTTGCGCGTCGGCCCAGCTCACATTGCTGACGGGAGCATCGTCCTTGCCGGGCGCCGTGAATCCGCACGCCCTGGCGGCGGCGCATTCGTTCCACTCCTGCACCGTCACCGGATATTTCCCGATCGAGAACGGCTTGATCGCGACCTGGTGGACAGGCCGTTCGGTCGGGTCGTCATTGCTCCCCATCGCGAAGCTTCCGCCGCGAATGGCGATCATCTCGGGTTCGCGAGGCGGCGTCGCCGATGGGCTGGGCGCCGGCGACGGCGAGGGAGGGGCAGAAGCCAATGATGGGGAGGGTTGTGGCGTCTGCGTCGCTGCCTCTTGCGGCGACGCGGCCGGGGCAACGGTGGGCGTGGCGGCCTGCTCGTTGATCCTGCCGGGCTGCGCCAGCAAATACCAGAGCACGCCGGTCGCGATAATCAGCAGCGTGATGGCCAAAAGGAAAATAAGGGTATTTTCGCGCCGGCCGCGCGTGCTGCCGACCGCATCTGCATCCGGCAGCACGCGATAGACACGCACCGGGTCGGTGATGTTCTTGACTTTGCGGTCTCCGAGCGACTCATAGCCGCACACCACCTTGTGCTTGATCTGCTCGTAGATCGCGCCTGAGATATAGACCTGACCGGGCTGCGCAATGCCTTCGATACGGCTGGCAATATTGACGCCGTCGCCGTAGATATCGTCCGGCTCTACGATCACGTCGCCGAGATTGACGCCGATCCGGTATTCGAGGCGCGAATGCTTTGGAAGCGAGGCATTGCGGCCGATGAGGTTCTGCTGGATCACGATGCTGCAGCGAACGGCCTCAACAGGGCTATCGAAAATCGCGATGAAGCCATCGCCCGTCGTCTTCACCAGACTTCCATGGTGCTCGATGATGCTGGGCTGGATGATATCGCGCTCGATCCGCTTGACGCGGACATGCGTCCCCTCCTCGTCCGCTTGCATGATGCGGCTGTAGGAAGCGATGTCACCGACAATGATCGCGGCGAGACGGCGAGGCATGGAGCCGTGTGGCGGCGGCTCATCCTGATTGCCGGATCTGAAGTTGCGAATTTCGCCCATGCGGGGGACTCCACAAGCTTACAAGGCAGCCCCAGCTTACGACCGCCAAAGGCGGTCGTCTGTGAAGGCTACCACATTGACGAACCGAGACAATGTCGCCGCCATCGCCGACATCGAGTTCCGGAGAAATCAAGGAGCGCACCAGTTGAACCTTCTTAATCCCATCAATGACTAAGGCCCGGCGTGAGACGACGGCCCCGAGTTCGTGCGGGGATAGTCGCAGGGGTGACCGTGCCGAAGGCTTGAACGCCGTGCGCTGGCGCCGCGACTAATGGCAGGCCTGCGCCGCCCTGCCGCGGCGGGCCATAGCCGCCAGGCGCCCGGTGCGATCATGAAGCTTGCTCTTATCCTTCCGCTTGCCCTTGCCGCATTCATCGGCGCCGCCCAGGCCGAGGAAGGCGACGACATCCGCGAGGCCAGCAAGGCTGAATCCGAGGGCTTCAATGCGCGCATGTATGCGGGCAAGCCGGGCGACAAGGCCTATGCCTGCTTCGTCCGCCGCTACGACACCGACCATCTGGCGCGGCATCCCAAGCAGAAGGTCGCCGCGATGAAGCTGCTGATCTCGGCGGAACTGGACAAGGAGGACAAGGAACTGCACCATTCCTTCCGCCTCGGCTTCGGGTACCGTCACCGCAGCGGCAATTTCGACTCCAGCGGCTCGTGTAACCACGCCGTGTTCACCAGGAATGGCAGCGAGGTGCGCCTCGGCTGCGGCGTCGATTGCGACGGCGGCGGCATCGGCGTTGCGCTCTCCAAGGACGACAAGGCGGCGATCGTGCGGCTCGAGCGGGTACGCGTCTGGCAAAACAACAAGCCGGACGATGAGGCCGAACATGCGCTGGTCGGCGGCGCCGACGACAGGATCTTCCGGCTCGATCGCACCGAGACAAGCGAATGCGCTTCGCTGGTGACCGACCGCAAGGAGCTCGCCGCGCTGCGCCACAAGTGATACTGTCCGGCATCGTCGCTTTCGGGGAGGCCGCCATGAATCGCCGCAACATCTTGTGGAGCGCCGTCTCGGCACTTGGCGCCGCGTTCGGCGCCTCACGTGCGCAAGCGGCCACCGATGCCGGCCCGGGCAACAAGCTCAAGGTGGTCTATCACCTCAGCGACGCCGAGAAGGTGAATTTCGTGCTGGGCAACATCCAGAACCATATCGACGGCGTCGGCGGCCCCGAACATGTCACGATCGCACTGGTGATCCACGGACCGGCGCTGAAGGCGTTTCATTCGGCGCAAGCCAATCCCGACATCAGCAGGCGCGTCAGTGATTTCTCCAAGGACGGCGTCGAGCTCGCCGCCTGCGGCAACACGATGAAGGCGCAGAACGTCACGCTGGCGGATTTGTTGCCCGGCTTCGTCAACCTGGAGAAGGGCGGCGTGGTTCGCATCGCCGAGCTGCAATCGCAGGGCTATTTGTATCTGCGGCCTTAGGAGTGCGCGCGGGACTGAAGTTCCCCGCATTGCGAACGCAGCGACTTGTCCGCCGAAGACTTGGCGAAGGCGGAAGCAATCCAGATTTTTCTCCGCGGAGACAGACTGGATTGCTTCGTCGCAAGGGCTCCTCGCAATGACGCGGAGAGGGCTGCGCCAGCCATCGCCGCAGCCTCCCATCGTACTTGACTACCCATAACTCACCAGTTATAGATCAATCCATAACCTCCCAGTTATGGATCGCCATGTCCCCCGCCCCCGATATCCTGTTCAGGACGCTCGCCGACCCTACGAGGCGGGCGATCTTCGAGCGTCTGTGCCGCGAGGGCGAGCAGACGGTCGGGGCGCTGACGGTGCGATCCGGGGTGTCGCAGCCGGCGGTATCGAAGCATCTCGGCGCGCTGAAGCAGGCTGGCCTCGTGCGCGACCGCCATGAGGGACGCCAGACCCACTACAGCGCGCAGCCCGGCGCGCTCAATCCGCTGATCGACTGGACCAGCCAGATGTCGTCCTTCTGGCAGCGGCGGCTCGACGCGCTCGACGATCTCCTGAAGAGGATGGACCAATGACCGAAGCCTCACGCCAGACGCGCTCAGTGGTGGTCGAGCGCGAATTTGCCTATCCCGCCGAGCGGCTCTGGCGCGCGCTGACGCAGCCGCACCTGATCGAGGAATGGCTGATGAAGAACGACTTCAAGCCTGATGTCGGCCATCGCTTCAACCTGCGCGGCGAATGGGGCGGCGTGCTGGACTGCGAGGTGCTCACCATCGAGCCGCAGAAGACCCTCGCCTATACCTGGAATTTCTCGCATGAGGACGCCGCCTTTGACCTCAAGAGCGTCGTGACCTTCACGCTGACGCCGACCAGCGCGGGCACGCATCTGCGCGTCGAGCAGGCGGGATTCAGCCCGACGCAGAAGCAGGCCTTCGGCGGCGCGCATGCCGGCTGGAAGCAGTTTTTGGCCAAGCTGGACGAGGTGCTGGCGCGCGGGGACTAGCTCGTCCGCCGTGTCCATTTCCAAACATTCGCAAGGGAGGATCCGATGAGCACGCAGATGTGGATTCGGCAAATTCATCGTTGGCTGTCGATGGCTTTCACGCTGGCCGTCGTCGTCAACATCGTCGCGATGGTCATGCAGCTCCAGGCCGTGTGGATCGGGATCCTGGCACTCGTGCCGCTGATTCCGTTGCTCGCGACCGGGCTGTATCTGTTCGCGCTGCCCTATCTCGGCCGCAGCAACGCGTGAGGCGGGAGGATGAAGAAGTCCGTGACTGCTAAGAAGACCGGCGCGACGGAAGCGAACGGGCTTTCGCCCGCCAAGCTGATCGACGGCAGGATCAAGGAGCTGGGCGACTGGCGCGGGGACATGCTGAAGCGGATCCGTGCCCTGATCAAGGAAGCCGACCCTGACGTGGTGGAAGCGTGGAAATGGCGCGGCGTTCCCGTGTGGGAGCACGACGGCATCATCTGCACCGGCGAGACTTACAAGCAAGTGGTGAAGCTGACCTTTGCCAAGGGCGCGGCACTCGACGACCCCTCAGGCCTGTTCAATTCCAGCCTCGACGGCAACGTGCGGCGCGCGATCGACATTCGCGACGGCGAGACAATCAACGAGAAGGCGCTGAAGGCGCTGATCCGCGCGGCGGTGGAGCTGAATGCAGCGAAGAAGAAGCCGGGGAAAATGTCTACCTAGGTGCGATGTATCGGCGTGAGCTCCTGAGCCGCCGCGGGCTCAACCTCTCCCGCTTGCGGGAGAGGTCGGCGCGTAGCGCCGGGAGAGGGTTCTCTCCTCTGGGGGAGTCCCACTGCGGAAATACCCTCTCCCCAGCCCTCCCCCGCACGCGGGGGAGGGGGCGCACCGTCATCGGCGCGCGAGCTGACGCTCAACCCAAGTGAGCGCTTGGCAACAGCGAAGCCGCCGTCACGCCACAGCGGCGGGGATCGGGCGCGGGCTCACGACGTATTCGCGCAGGACCTTGTCGTTGGAATCGACCTCGATCAGCGCGACGTCGTAGGTCCAGAGATCGGCGAGGTGCTGCAGCACGCGCTTGGCATCGGTCTCGTTGAGCTGCGCGCCCTTGATGACGTGGTGATGCAGGATCAGGCGGCGGTCGCCGGAGAGATCGACGTCGACCACCTCGATATTGGCGTCGATGTAGCCGACATCATGCTGCCGTGCCAGCTCGCGGCGGACACGGCGGAAGCCGCGCTCGTCGTGGATGGCGTCGACCCTGATGCCGGCACGCTCCTCGGGATCGTCGTGCAGGTGGAACATGCGGAAGTGCCGCATCAATTTGGGGCTCAGGAACTGAGCGATGAAGCTTTCGTCGCGATAGTTGGCCCAGACGTCGCGCAGCACGCCCATCACGTCGTTCTTGCCGGCGATGTCGGGGAACCATTCGCGGTCCTCGTCCTCCGGCCTGGTGACGATACGCTCGATGTCCTGCATCACGGCGAAGCCCAGCGCGTAAGGGTTGAAGCCGGAGAAGCGCGGATCGTCGAACTCGGGCTGGAACACCACATTGGTGTGCGAGCCCAGGAATTCGAGGAAATTGCCGTCGGTGATGCGGCCCTGCTGGTGCAGCTGGGTCATGATGCGATAGTGGACGTAAGTCGCCGTCCCCTCGTTCATCACCTTGGTCTGGCTCTGCGGATAAAAATATTGCGCGATGTGGCGGACGATGCGCAGCAGCTCGCGCTGCCACGGCGCCAGCCGCGGCGCGCTCTTCTCCAGGAAGTAGAGCAAATTCTCCTGCGGCAAACCGAGCAGCTTGCGGCGGCGCTCGATGCTGAGCGCAGAGCGGGTCTTGCTCTTGCCGGCCGGCACGGTGCGCCAGAGGTCGTTGAAGACCTCTTCCTCGTGCTGACGGCGGCGCCCGGCCCGCTTCTCCTCGGCGCGCAGATCGAGCTTCTTCTTGCCGGGATAGCGGTCGATGCCGTGCGACATCAGCGCGTGCGCGGCGTCCAGGGTGCGTTCGACCTCGATACGGCCGTAACGCTCTTCGCACTGCATGACGTAGTTCTTGGCGAAGTCGAGATAGTCCAGGATGCCGTCGGCGTCGGTCCACTGCTTGAACAGATAATTGTTCTTGAAGAAGTGGTTGTGGCCGAAGGCGGCGTGCGCGATCACCAGGGTCTGCATCGTCGCCGTGTTCTCCTCCATCAGATAGGAGATACAGGGCGAGGAGTTGATCACGATCTCGTAGGCGAGGCCCATCAGACCCTTGCGGTAGGACGCCTCGTGGAAGGCGAAATGCTTGCCGAACGACCAGTGCTTGTAGAACAGGGGCATGCCGACCGACGAATAGGCGTCCAGCATCTGCTCGGCGGTGATGACCTCGATCTGGTTCGGATAGACGTCGAGCCCGAGATCCTTCAGCGCCACCTCCTCGCAGGCATCGGTGATGCGCTGCAAGGTGTGGAAGTCCCAATCGGCGCCTTCGAACAATCGTTCCGTCATGGAGCGGCCTTCTCCCGGGACGTTTCGCGGCGCTGGAACAGATCGTGGAACACCGGAAAGATCTCGCTGCGCTCCGAGACCTTGCGCATCGAAAGCGGCGCGCCGCTGTTGCGCAGGCGCTCATAGAGGCTCCAGAGCGAGGAGTCGGAGAGATCGAAGGCGCTGCCGCCGGACTCCCCGACCTCGAGATAGGCAAAGAACTGGCAGACCGGCAGGATCTTGTCGGTCAGCAGCATGCCGGTGAGCTCGCCGTCGGAATAGGAATTGTCGCCGTCGGAAGCCTGCGCGGCGTAGATATTCCAGTCCGACGGGTTGAAGCGCTCGCGCACGATCTCGTGCATGGCCTGCAGGGCGCTGGAGACCAGCGTGCCGCCGGAGGCCGGGCCGTAGAAGAAGGTCTGCTCGTCGACCTCCTCGGCGCGGTCGGTGTGACGAATGAAGACGATCTCGACGTGCTTGTAGCGGCGCTTCAGGAACACGTAGAGCAGCATGTAGAAGCGCTTGGCGAGATCCTTCATGTGCTCGGACATCGAGCCCGAGACGTCCATCAGGCAGAACATCACCGCCTGGGCCACCGGCCGCGGCACCGTCTCGAAGCGGCGGTAGCGGATGTCGAGCGGGTCGATGAAGGGAATGCGCTTGGATTTCGCCTTGAGCTTTTCGAGCTGCGCGAGCAGCACCTCACGCTCGTCCTCGTCGGTGCAGGCCGCGATCGCAGCTTCCAGCTCTTCGATCTCGTCCTTGCGCGGACGCTTGAGCGCGATGCGGCGCGCCAGCGCGAGCTTCACCGTCCGGCTCACCGAGATGTTGGCGGGCGAGCCCGACGTGGTGTAGCCGGCACGCTGGATGCCCTCGCTCTCGGTCTGTGCGATCTTGCGCTTGGCAAGATCCGGCAGCTCGAGATCGTCCAGGAACAGATCGACGAATTCGTCACGGGACAGCACGAAGCGGAACGCGTCCTCGCTGTCGTCCTCGCCCGGGCCGGAATCCTTGGCGCGGCCCTGGCCGGAGCGCTGGAGATAGTCGCCCTCGATGAACTTCTTGTTGCCGGGCAGCACCATGTCGCGCGTGCCGCCCTCGCGGCGGAAGCGCGGCTCGTGCATGCCGTCGAGGGGGATCGTGACCTCGCCCCCCTCCAGGACGTCCTTGATGTCGCGCTCCTGCGAGGTCTTCTTGACGGCGCCCTGCACCAGCGATTTGGCCCGACGCAAGAACCGCTGGCGGTTCTCAAGACTCTTGCCGCCTGGATTCAGGCGCCTGTCAATAATGTGAATGGGCACTTTACCATTCGCCTCCCATCCGCCTCAACCGGCCTGCTTCACGCGCATGTACCATTCGACGAGCCGGCGAACCTGACGCTCGGTGTAGCCACGCTCCACCATGCGTGCGACGAATTCGCCATGCTTCTTCTCCGTCTCGCCGTCCTTCTTCGACCCGAAGGAGATGACCGGAAGCAGGTCCTCGACTTGGGAGAATATCCTCTTTTCGATCACGTCGCGAATCTTCTCGTAGGAGGTCCAGGTCGGATTCTTGCCGCCGTTCTGGGCCCGCGACCGTAACGAGAATTTGACGACCTCGTTGCGGAAGTCCTTGGGGTTGGCGATGCCCGCCGGCTTCTCGATTTTCGTCAGCTCCTGGTTCAAAAGCTCGCGATCGAGCAGCTGGCCGGTGTCGGGATCCTTGAAGTCCTGGTCCTCGATCCAGGCGTCGGCATAGTCGACGTAGCGATCGAACAGGTTCTGACCGTAATCCGAGTAGGATTCCAGATAGGCCTTCTGGATCTCGTTGCCGATGAACTCGGCATAGCGCGGCGCCAGATCCGCCTTGATGAATTCGAGATAGCGCTTCTCGACCTCCTCCGGCAGTTGCTCCCTGCGGATCGCCTGCTCCAGCGCGTACATCAGATGCACGGCGTCGGCTGCAACCTCCTGCGGGTCGTGGTTGAAGGTCGCAGCGAGGATCTTGAAGGCGAAGCGGGTGGAAACGCCGTCCATGCCCTCGTCGACGCCGGCGGCGTCGCGATATTCCTGAACGCTGCGCGCCTTCGGGTCGGATTCCTTCAGGCTCTCGCCGTCGTAGACCCGCATCTTGCCGAACAGGGTGGAATTCTCGTGCTTGCGCAGGCGCGACATCACCGAGAACCGCGCCAGCGTCTCCAGCGTCGAGGGTGCGCAAGGCGCCGCGGCGAGCTCGGAGCCCTGGATCAGCTTCTCGTAGATCTTCTGCTCTTCGGTGACGCGCAGGCAGTACGGCACCTTGATGACGCAGATGCGGTCGATGAAGGCCTCGTTGTTCTTGTTCGCCTTGAAGCTCGCCCATTCAGCTTCGTTGGAGTGCGCCAGGATCACGCCGGTGAACGGGATCGCGCCGATATTCTCGGTGCCGATGTAATTGCCTTCCTGCGTCGCGGTGAGCAGCGGGTGCAGCATCTTGATCGGCGCCTTGAACATCTCGACGAACTCGAGCACGCCCTGGTTGGCGCGGTTGAGGCCGCCGGAATAGCTGTAGGCGTCGGGATCGTTCTGGGCGTAGGTCTCGAGCTTTCGGATGTCGACCTTGCCGACCAGCGAGGAGATGTCCTGGTTGTTCTCGTCGCCGGGCTCGGTCTTGGCGATCGCGATCTGGCGCAGCCGCGACGGCTGGATCTTGGCGACCCGGAACTGGGAGATGTCGCCGCCGAACGCTTCCAGCCGCTTGTAGCACCACGGGCTCATCAACCCGGTGAGACGCCGGCGCGGAATGCCGTATTTCTCTTCCAGCATCGGGCCGAGCTGATCGGGATCGAACAGGCTGAGCGGGCTCTCGAACACCGGCGAGAGTTCATCGCCGGCCTTGAGCACGTAGATCGGATGCACTTCCATCAGCGACTTCAGCCGCTCGGCGAGCGAAGACTTGCCGCCGCCGACCGGCCCGAGCAAATAGAGGATCTGCTTGCGTTCCTCCAGGCCCTGCGCCGCATGGCGGAAGAAACCAACGATGCGCTCGATGGTTTCTTCCATGCCGTAGAAGCCGGCGAAGGCCGGATAGGTCCGGATTGTGCGGTTCAAAAAAATACGGCCAAGGCGTGGGTCCTTGGCCGTGTCAATCGTTTGAGGTTCACCGATCGCCGCTAGCAATCGTTCGGCCGCGTTCGCGTATTTCATGGGATCGCTTCGACACGATTCCAGATATTCCGCCATCGACATGTCGTGCTGGCTTCTCGCCTCGAACGACCGAGCGAAAGCGTTGAATAGAGAATCGTTGTACATGATCCCTCTCCGCGTGAGTTCCGCTACAAGCTGAAACGAAAGCAGTTACCGGACCGTTCCTCAGGCCGTTTCGAATCAGCGTGAGCACATGACGATCATTGGACACCCGGGTGCCGACACGACGCAACGCACAACGTAGGCACTCGTTGAGTTACGAACAGGCACCTGCCCGTATTTTGTGCGAATCTCCGTCTATATTGGCTCATTTCCAGAAAATGTCACTCGGTCGCAACATCCGGGCCTTACCGGGGATCCGTTCATCCGGCGTTGCAGCATGGCGAGCCGCCAGCGGCGATCTTATGACGCTCGTAGGGCGAAGCCTTGAGCGCAGCTTTGAGAGCCGCGTTCATCTCCTGCTGCAATGCGGTGCACAGCGTGCGCGTCGCCACGCAGCACTGTATCAAGTCGACTGCCAAGTCGTCCAACCGGATGGACGCTCCGATCGTTCTGCGCGGATCAAGTTGAGGATACGGCGGGATGGCCGCTTCAAGTCGAGCGTCGGCGTCAGCGCGATCATCTGGTGCCCGCGGCGCCGTTCAGCAGAAACTTCGGCAAGCGAATTCAGGGCGAACCGACGTTGCTCGACTGGCCTCGGCCGAGCTTTCGGCCGACGACTTTTTACGCAACAGGGCTACTGCCGCCGGGATCGCCATGATCGCGGCGGAGTTACACCGGAGGGTAGGACGCCTGTACCCTTGATTGGTTCCCTCCCGGGAGCATGTAAGCTAGAGGATAGCGCGGCAGGACTGGCGCGGAAACCCCTCGCCCGCAGGCTTGGAGATAAATAAGCATCATGAATCCCGTCAAAGAACTGGAAAAGCACGGACAAGCGGTCTGGCTGGACTTCCTGGCCCGTGGCTTCATCGCCAAGGGCGACCTGAAGCGGCTGATCGACACCGACGGCGTCAAGGGCGTCACCTCCAATCCCTCGATCTTCGAGAAGGCGATCGGCAGCTCGGACGAATACGATGCCCCGATCGGCAAGGCGCTGAAGCGCGGCGACCGGACCGTGGCCGATTTGTTCGAGACTGTGGCGGTCGAGGACATCCAGAACGCCGCCGACGTGCTCCGCCCGGTCTATGACCGCCTCAAGGGAGGCGACGGCTATGTCAGCCTCGAGGTCTCGCCCTATCTCGCCATGGACACATCGGGCACGGTCGCCGAAGCGCGGCGGCTGTGGAAGGACGTCGGCCGCAAGAACCTGATGGTGAAGGTGCCGGCGACGCCCGAGGGCTTGCCGGCGATCGAGACGCTGATCGGCGACGGCATCAGCATCAACATCACGCTGCTGTTCTCCAGGGCGGTCTATCTTCAGGTGGCCGAAGCCTACATCGCCGGCCTCGAAAAATACGTCGCCGGCGGCGGCGACCCTGCGCATGTCGCGAGCGTGGCGAGCTTTTTCGTCAGCCGCATCGATTCCGTGGTCGACAAGCAGCTCGACGACAAGATCGCCCGCGCCAACGACCCGTCCGAGAAGGAGCGGCTCGCAGTGCTGAAGGGCAAGGTCGCGATCGCCAATGCCAAGGTCGCCTACCAGGACTACAAGCGCCTGTTCGCAGGTCCCCGCTGGGACAAGCTCGCCGCCAAGGGCGCCAAGCCGCAGCGCATGCTGTGGGCCTCGACCGGCACCAAGAACAAGGATTACAGCGACGTCCTCTATGTCGAGGAGCTGATCGGCCCGGACACTATCAACACGGTGCCCCCGGCGACGCTGGACGCATTCCGCGACCACGGCAAGCCGCGCGACAGCCTGGAAGAGAACGTCGATGACGCCAGGCGCGTGCTGGAAGAGCTGGAGCGCTCCGGCATCTCGCTCGACGCCATCACCGAGGAGCTGGTCAAGGACGGCGTCAAGCTGTTCGCGGACGCCGCCGACAAGCTCTACGGCGCGGTCGCCCACAAGCGCGCCACCGTGCTCGCCCCCGCGCTCGATCGGCAGCTTCTCTCGCTCGGCGATGGCCTCGGCAAGGCCGTGGCCAAGAGCATGGAAGAATGGCGCGCCTCCGCCAAGATCCGCCGGCTGTGGCAGCGCGACAAGTCGGTCTGGACCGGCACTGATGAGGACAAATGGCTCGGCTGGCTCGACAGCCCTGCCAAGGCCGACGTCGCCGATTACGAGGATTATGCGGGCCGCGTGAAGGGGCAGAAATTCTCCGACGCCGTCGTGCTCGGCATGGGCGGATCGAGCCTCGGCCCCGAGGTGCTGGCCGAGACCTTCGGCAAGAAGCCCGGCTTCCCGAAGCTGCATGTGCTTGACTCCACCGATCCGGCCGAGGTGCGCGCCATGGAGGCGAAGATCGACATCGCCAACACCGTGTTCATCGTCTCGAGCAAGTCCGGCGGCACCACCGAGCCGAACGCGATGAAGGATTATTTCCATCAGCAGGTTGCCAAGGCGGTGGGTGCGAAGGTGAAGACCGGCCATCGCTTCATCGCGGTGACCGATCCCGGCTCGTCGCTGGAGAAGGCGGCGAAGAAGCTGAACTATGCCCGCATCTTTCACGGCGAGCCGTCGATCGGCGGCCGCTATTCGGTGCTGTCGCCGTTCGGCCTGGTGCCGGCGGCAACCGCCGGTATCGACGTCAAGACCTTCGTCAAGCATGCGCTCTCGATGGCCCGCTCCTGCGGGCCGGACGTGCCGCCGAGCGAAAACCCGGGCGTGCAGCTCGGCCTTGCCATGGGCCTGGCCGGCCTCGAGGGTCGCGACAAGGTGACGATCCTGGCCTCGAAGAAGATCGCCGATTTCGGCGCCTGGGCGGAGCAGCTGATCGCGGAATCGACCGGCAAGGAAGGCAAGGGCCTGATCCCGATCGAGGGCGAGCCGCTGGGCGATCCCAGCGTCTACGGCAACGACCGCTTCTTCATCGACATCCGCGTCGAGGGCGAAGCGGACGCCGCACACGATTCCAAGCTCGCCGCCATCGAAGCGGCCGGCCATCCCGTGGTGCGCATCGTCATGAAGTCGATCGACCATCTCGGCCAGGAGTTCTTCCGCTTCGAGATGGCAACGGCTGTGGCGGGCTCGATCCTCGGCATCAACCCGTTCGACCAGCCCGACGTGGAAGCGGCCAAGATCAAGACCCGTGAGCTCACCGCTGCGTTCGAGAAGACCGGCGCGCTGCCGGAAGAGCAGCCGGTGATCAGCACCGATGAGGCCGATCTCTACACCGACGAGGCCAACGCCACGGCGCTGCGCGCCGCCGGCGCCAACGGCGACCTCACCTCCTGGCTGAAGGCGCATCTGTCACGATCCAGCGACGGCGACTATGTCGCGCTGCTCGGCTACATCGCGCGCGACAAGGCGACGATCGACGCGCTGCAGGCGATGCGGCTAGAGGTGCGCGAGAAGCGGCATGTTGCGACCTGCGCCGAATTCGGGCCGCGCTTCCTGCACTCGACCGGACAGGCCTACAAGGGCGGACCCGACAGCGGCGTGTTCCTCCAGATCACGGCCGATGATGCCAAGGATCTCAAGGTGCCCGGCCAGAAGGCAAGCTTCGGCGTGATCAAGGCGGCCCAGGCGCGCGGCGATTTCGACGTGCTGACCGAACGCGGCCGGCGCGCGCTGCGCGTGCACCTGAAGGGCGGACTCACGAAGGGCCTCGCCGCGCTCAATGCGGCGCTCAACGACGCGCTGAACTAAGGAATATTGCCAATGCAACTCGGCATGATCGGCCTCGGCCGAATGGGCGGCAACATCGTTCGCCGCCTGATGCGCCAGGGACATTCGACCGTGGTCTACGACAAGGACGCCAAGGCGGTCGCGGGTCTCGCCGCCGACGGCGCGGTCGGCTCGGCAACGCTCGAAGAGTTCGTTTCGAAACTGGAGCGGCCGCGGACGGCCTGGGTGATGCTGCCTGCGGGGCACATCACCGAGACGACGATCGAGACGATCGCAGGCGTGATGCAGGCAGGCGACGTCATCATCGACGGCGGCAACACCTTCTGGCAGGACGACGTCCGCCGCGGCAAGGCGCTGAAGGAGCGCGGCATCCACTATGTCGATGTCGGCACCTCGGGCGGCGTCTGGGGCCTCGACCGCGGCTATTGCATGATGATCGGCGGCGAGAAGACCGTGGTCGACCGGCTCGATCCGATCTTCGCTGCGCTCGCGCCCGGCGCGGGTGACATTCCGCGCACCGAAGGGCGCGAGGGCCGCGATCCCCGCATCGAGCAGGGCTATATCCATGCCGGCCCCGTCGGCGCCGGCCATTTCGTCAAGATGATCCACAACGGCATCGAATACGGCCTGATGCAGGCCTATGCCGAAGGCTTCGACATCCTCAAGAACGCCAACATCGAGGCCCTGCCGGCGGATCACCGCTACGATTTCGATCTGGCCGACATCGCGGAAGTGTGGCGGCGCGGCAGCGTGATTCCGTCCTGGCTGCTCGATCTCACCGCCACGGCACTCGCCGACAGCCCGCAGCTCTCGGAATATTCCGGCTACGTCGAGGATTCCGGCGAAGGCCGCTGGACCGTGAATGCCGCAATCGACGAGGCGGTGCCGGCCGAAGTCCTGACCGCGGCGCTTTACACACGTTTCCGTTCCCGCCGGGAACACACCTTCGCCGAGAAAATTCTCTCCGCGATGCGCGCGGGGTTCGGCGGCCACAAGGAGCCGAAGCAACCGGGCACCAAGCCGAAATAAGACGTAACAAGCGAAGGCTCATCATTCGTGACAAAAGACCCGCAGCCCAAGCGCAAGCCGGAAAATTGCGCCTTCGTCATCTTTGGCGTGACCGGCGACCTCACCCACCGGCTGGTGATGCCGTCGCTCTACAATCTCGCCGCCGAGAACCTGTTGCCGGAAAAGTTCTGCGTCGTCGGCGTCGGCCGCAAGAATCAGTCCGATGACGAGCTGCGCCACAGCCTGATGAAGGGCTTGCGCGAATTCGCGACGCGACCGGTCGACGACGACGTCGCGACACAGTTGCTGCAATGCGTCACCTTCGTCGAGGCCGATCCGAAGGACCCGCCGTCGTTCGACCGCCTGCGCGAGCATCTGGACTCGCTGGAGTGCTCGCAAGGCACCGGCGGCAACCGCCTGTTCTACCTTGCCACCCCGCCGGCCGCGTTCGCGCCGACCGCGCGCGAGCTCGGTCGCACCGGTCTGACGAAGGAGAACGGCGCCTGGCGGCGGCTGGTGATCGAGAAGCCGTTTGGCACCGACCTCGCTTCGGCGCGCGCGCTCAACGCCGAGCTCCTGAAGATCATGGAGGAGCACCAGATCTACCGGATCGATCATTATCTCGGCAAGGAGACGGTGCAGAACATCCTGGTGCTGCGCTTTGCCAACGGCATGTTCGAGCCGATCTGGAATCGCAACCACATCGACCACATCCAGATCACGGTGGAGGAGAAGCTCGGCGTCGGCCATCGCGGCGGCTTCTACGATTCGACCGGCGCGCTCCGCGACATGGTGCCGAACCATCTTTTCCAGCTGATGTCGCTGGTCGCGATGGAGCCGCCGGCGCGTTTCGATGCGCATTCCGTGCGCTCCGAGAAGGCCGAGGTGCTCACCTCGATTCAGCAGCCGAGCCGGGAAGAAGCCTTGAGGAATTCGGTGCGTGCGCAATACCTCGCAGGGCAGATCGGCGACGAGGAGATTCCGGACTATCGCAAGACCGAAGAGGTCAAGCCCGGCAGCACCACCGAGACCTATGTCGCGCTGAAGCTGATGATCGACAATTGGCGCTGGGCCGGCGTGCCCTTCTATCTGCGCACCGGCAAGGCGCTGGCGCACAAGCGCACGGAAGTTGCGATCAAGTTCAAGCAGGCGCCGCTGTCGATGTTCTCGGGGACGGCGATCGACCGCCTGTCGCAGAATTTCCTCACCATCGGCATCGCGCCGACCGAGACCATCGAGCTGCAGTTCAACGCCAAGATTCCGGGGCCGAGCGTCACCATCGACGGTGTCGAGATGAAGTTTCGCTATGGCGACTATTTCCGGGCCGATCCCTCGACCGGCTATGAGACGCTGATCTACGACTGCATGATCGGCGACAACATCCTGTTCCAGCGCGCCGATGGCATCGAGGCCGGATGGCAGGCCGTGCAGCCGTTCCTGGACGCCTGGAAAAGCGCGGGCACCAACGGCATCGAGACCTATGAAGCCGGCAGCGACGGGCCGAAATGCGCCGACGAGCTGCTGCGGCGCGACGGGCGAAGCTGGCGGAAGTTTTCGTGATGGCGGCGGCGGCCCTGCCGAAGCTGATCGTGGAGGCGGACGCCGAGGCCCTCGCCCGCGCCGCGGCCGAGCGGGTGATGGCACGGATCGCGGCCAATCCCGGCCGCATCGCGATCTGCCTGACCGGCGGCTCCAGCCCGAAGAAGCTCTATCAATTGCTCGGCAGCGAGGCCTGGCGCGGCAAGATCCCGTGGCAGCGCGTGCACTGGTTCATCGGTGACGAGCGCTTCGTCCCCGCGAGCGATCCCCTCAACAACATGGCGGTCGCGCGCGCGACGTTCCTCGATCGCAATGCAGCCTCGAGCCACATTCACCCGATTCCGACCGCGACCGAGACTCCTGAGCAGAGCGCCGAGGCCTATGCGCGCGAGCTGCAAGCCTTCTACGGCTCCGACCGCCTCGATCCCTCGCGCCCGCTGTTCGATTTGGTCCTGATGGGCGCGGGACCGGACGGCCACACCGCTTCGCTGTTTCCCGGCTTCCCCGAAATCGAGGAGACCGAGCGCTGGGTCGTTGGGGTGCCCAGGGCCAATGTCGCGCCTTTCGTGCCGCGGGTCTCGCTCACCCTGCCCGCTTTGGCGTCCTGCCGCGAAATGTTGTTCGAGATTGCCGGGCACGACAAGCAACCGATCTTGACGCGCCTCCTCAATGGCGAGACCTTGCCGGCCTTGCGCGCGCGCTCGGCTGGCGAGACCGTCTGGCTGGTCGACAGGGCCGCGCTTCCGGAGGGCATTCGTGGGCCGCGTTGAAGCACCTTGTGCGTTGATCGTGATGGGCGTGTCGGGGTCGGGCAAGAGCACGATCGCCGAAGCGCTCGGCCAGCGGCTCGGCTGGCGCTTCGAGGACGGCGACAGCTTCCATCCCGCCAGCAATGTCGAGAAGATGCGGGCCGGCCACCCGCTCACCGACGAGGACCGCTGGCCCTGGCTCAATGCCATCGCCGACGAGATCGGGCGGGTCTGCGGACGCGGCGAGCACATCATCATCGCTTGCTCGGCGCTGAAGCACGCCTACCGTGACGTGCTGCTGCGCGGGCGCGACGATGTCCGCTTCGTCTTCCTGAAAGGCACCAGGGAGCTGATCGCCGCACGGCTCGCGCACCGCAAAGGCCACTTCATGCCACCCGGGCTGCTGACGAGCCAATTCGAGACGCTGGAGCCGCCGGAGGCGAGCGAGCACGTCATCACCGTTTCGATCGACGAAACCGTCGAGGCGATCGTGGACGGCATCGTCCGGCAACTGAAACTGGGCGGCACGAACCGCTGAGGCGCGAGCAACGTTAGGTCCTGTCATGACGCAAATCTCACTCGTGGTGTCCGACGTCGACGGCACGCTGCTGACCAAGGACAAGACGCTGACGGACCGCGCGAGGAGCGCGGTGCAGCGGTTGCACAGAGCCGGCATCGGCTTCACCATCACCTCTAGCCGTCCCGCGATCGGCATGCGCTTCCTGATCGAGCCGCTGGCGCTCTGGCTTCCGGTCGGCCCATTCAACGGCTCCTCGATCGTCGATCCCGAGATGCGGCCGGTCGAGCAGCATCTGATCCCGGCCGGCGCCGCCGAGCGCGCCTTGCAGATCCTTCGCGAGTTCGGCGCCGACATCTGGCTGTTCACCACCGACGAATGGCTGATCGACAACCCGAGCGGACAATACGTTGCGCATGAGCGGCACACGATCCGCTCGGACCCGACCATCGTGACGGATTTTTCGCCCTACCTCGCAAGCGCCTGCAAGATCGTCGGCGCCAGCGCCGATGCTGCCCGCCTCGAATCTTGCGAGAAGGCGATGCAGCAGGCGCTCGGCAGCGAAGCCAACGCGGTGCGTTCACAGACCTATTATCTCGACGTCACCCCGCCCGGCTTCGACAAGGGCACGTTCGTCGCGGCGATGGCCAGGCGCCTCGGCATCGCGACCGCTGCCGTCGCCACCATCGGCGACATGCAGAACGATCTTGCGATGTTCGCCGTCAGCGGCACCTCGATCGCGATGGGCAACGCCGCTGACAACGTCAAGGACCAGGCCACGCACGTCACCTCGACCAACGAGCAGGACGGCTTTGCGGAGGCCATGGAGATGATCCTGAAGCGGAACGGGGTGGGCTGAGCCTGAGCCAACGATTGGGAGAGGGCCGATTGGTCCAGCCGCGGGCTCGCTGTAACCTCTCCCGCTTGCGGGAGAGGTCGCCGCGGAGCGGCGGGTGAGGGCTCTCTCCTCTTGGGGGTTCTCGCCCAGCGGAGACACCCCCACCCCAGCTCTCCCCCGCAAGCGGGAGAGGGAGCGCACCTTCGTCGTGGAGGCAATCCGACCCACTCCTGTCACGCGGTCGTCCAAGTCGCTACTTCGACCGCTGCATCGCCGGCTTCTCGCTCTTCTGCCTTGCCGCCGACAGATTTTGCGCGGTGTTGATCAGCGCGATGTGGGTCAGCGCCTGCGGGAAATTTCCGGTCTGGCGCCGGGCGTCTGAATCGTATTCTTCGGCCAAGAGGCCGACGTCGTTGGCGATGCCGGCTACGCGGTCGAGCAAGCTTTGCGCCTTGTCGAGATCGCCCGCCAGCACATGGGCATCGGCCAGCCACAATGTGCAGGCCAGGAATGCGCCTTCCAGCAGCGGCTGCCCCGCAGGCAGCTCGCGCGGATCGTGCCGCAGCACGAAGCCGTCGCGCATCAGGCGTTTCTCGACCGCCGCAATGGTGCCGCGGATGCGCGGATCTTCCGCCGGCAGAAAACCGACACACGGCAGCAGCAGCACGCTCGCATCGAGCAGTTTCGAGCCATAAGATTCGACGAAGGCGTTCTCCTCCGCGTCAAATCCCCTGCTGCAGACGTCGCGATGAATCGCCTCGCGCAAGGTGCGCCAGTGCAGCAGCGGCGCCTTGAAGCCGAAGGTCTCGGCGCTCTTGATGCCGCGATCGAAGGCGACCCAGGTCATCACCTTGGAGAAGACATAGTGCTTGGGCTCGCCGCGACGCTCCCAGATGCCGTGATCCGGCCGGTCCCAGACCTTGGCGAGATGGTTGAGCACGGCGCATTCCAGCGCCCATGTCGTTTCATCGTCGAGCTTGAGCTTGGCCATGCGGGACTGGTGGAAGGCGTCGATCAACTCGCCGTAGACGTCGAGCTGGAGCTGCGCATGCGCGGCGTTGCCGACGCGCACCGGCTTTGCGCCCTCGTAGCCGTCGAGCCAGCCGGCCTCCCATTCCAGGAGCCGACGCTGGCCCCAGATGCCGTACATGATCTGCATGTTCGCCGGCGAGCCGGCGGCGGCGCGCAACAGCCAATTGTGCCAGGCCAGGGCTTCCTCGGTGTAGCCCGAGTTCATCAGCGCCAGCAGGGTGAAGGTGGCATCGCGCAGCCAGCAGAAGCGGTAATCCCAGTTCCTGGTGCCGCCAAGCTTCTCCGGCAACGACGTGGTCGGCGCCGCGACGATGCCGCCGGTCGGGGCGAAGGTCAGCGCCTTGAGCGTGATCAGCGAGCGCATGATGAGATCGCGATACTCGCCGTCGCGGGTGCAATGGCTGCACCAATCCCGCCAGAACGTCTCGGTCTCCTGGAGCGCAATTTCCGGATCGATCGGCGCGGGCGGCGGCAGATGCGAGGGGCCATAGGTCAGCACGAAGGGTACGGTCGCGCCCGCGCTCACCTCGAAGTCGGAGACCGTGGTCAAATCCTCGCCGCGGGTCTCGACCGGCGTGCGCAGCACCGTCATGTCCTGGCCGGCGATGGCCATCAGGGAATGGTCGATCCGCCGCACCCAGGGAATATCGGCGCCGAAGCCGAAACGGATGACGAGCTCCATCCGCATCTTCACCGTGCCCTTGATGCCGCGCACCAGCCGCACGACGTCGGACGCCTTGCCGCGCGGCGGCATGAAGTCGACCAGCGCAATGGTGCCGCTCTTCGTCTCGAAACACGTTTCGAGGATGAGAGTATCGCCGAGATAGCGTCGCGATGTCCTGATGACGTCGCCGCTCGGTGCGATCAGCCAGCGGCCGTTCTTGTGAGTGCCGAGGATGGCGGCAAAGCAGGCGTCGGAATCGAAGGCGGGCCAGCACAGCCAATCGATCGAGCCGTTGCGCCCGACCAGCGCCGCGGTTTCGCAATCGCCGATCAGCGCGTAGTCCTCGATCCTCTGAGACAATGTCGTGCGAGCCTGAGACGCCCCGGCCGATCAACTCCCGCCGTTCAACGAACGTTCCCGCGTTGCCGCTCGCAAGGCCGTGAGGTCGACCTTCGAGGCGATCTTGTCGAGTGCGACGGGAAGGCGCTGTCGCCAGTTCGGGTGCTCGTCGATCGTGCCGGGAATGTTGGGCTGGTCGATCACGCCGAGCAAATCCTCCATCGACACCGCGAGCAGCCGCGACGGCGTGCGCGACAGGAAGGCGAGCACCGAATAGAGGTCGTTGGCCTTGATGCCGTTCTGGCGCAGGATCTCGTCGAGCCTGCCAAGCGCATCCCAGCGCGCCTGGTCGTTCTCGCCGGGATCGAGCCCGAGCGAGCGCTTCATCTTGAGGTCGCCGAAGGAGCGCCAGCCGGCATAGGTCGACAGGTCATGCGTGTTCAGCGTGACGAGCGCATTGGGCCGGTAATGCTCGACGTTGCGGAAGCGGCCGGTCTCGTCGCGCTCGAACATCATGACGAGGTAGGACCAGATTCCGAAATCCTGCATCATCTCGCGGAAACCTTCCGGCACGGTGCCGAGATCCTCGCCGATCACGATGCATTTGTGGGCCGCGCTCTCACTGGCCACGACGCCGAGCAGCGCCTCGAACGGCATCTGCACATAGGCGCCGTTGTCTGGCTTGAAGCCGCGCGGCACGAGATAGAGCCGCTTCAGGCCGAGCACGTGATCGAGCCTGATCGCGCCGGCATGGCGCATCGAGGCCGCCAGCATGTCGGCGAACGGCACGAAGGATTGCGCCTCCAGGCCGCCGGCGTTGAAGCCCGCAAGGCCCCAGTCCTGGCCGATGGTGTTGAGCACGTCGGGCGGGGCGCCGACGGCGAGATGGCGGGAGATCGCCATCTGCTCGTTCCAGGCATCGAAGCCGTTGGACTGCACGCCGACCGCGACGTCGAGATAGAGCCCGACGCGCATGCCGAGCTGGCTGGCGAGCTCCTTGGCGGCATGCAGCTGGCTGTCCGCGGTCCATTGCACGAATTCGACGAATTCGACCTCGCGCTTGTCGGGTCCATCGCGCAGTTCGGCGCACTTGGCCTCGTCCGGTTGCCGCCATTCCGCCGGCCATTCCCACCACGGAGCGGCGAAGCGATGGCGCAACACCTCGAAGCAGGCGAAGCGGGACAGCAACGGCGCGCGGGCGGCGCGGAAGGCGTCGAACGCCTTGCGGCGCGCTTGGCTCGCGCTCGCGACAAAGCTGTTGAACGCGGCGCGCAGGGCGAGCCATTTCAACGCCGCCATGTCGGCGTAAGGCACGCGATCGCCTTGGCGCAGACGAGCAGCGGTCGCCGCCGCGTCGGGCACGAGGTCCGGCGAGAATTCGGGAATGGCCTCGACGTCGATATAGAGCGGATTGAGGAACAGCCGGCTGTTCGGCGAATACGGACTGCAGTCGGACGGCTGGTCGTCGAACAGAACGTGCAGCGGATTGAGCCCGACGCCGTCGGCGCCGAGCTGCTGGGCGAGCCGGACCAGATCGCCGAGGTCGGTGAAGTCGCCGATGCCCCAATTGCGGTCCGAACGGACGCTGTAGAGCTGCACGGCGAGCAGCCAGCCGCGGTCGAAATCGCCGCCGAAGGCCCGCTCGGGCGCCACGATCATCGGCACCTCTTCGGTCACGCCTTCGGCATCGGTCAGCGTCAACCGGTGATAGCCCAGCGGCAGCCCGGCGGGCCAGGCGATCACGGGCTCGCGTGTCTCGCCTTGGGCCGTCGATTTGCCGTTTGCGGCCAATTTCCATTGCAGCGGCGGTGCGCCGATGGCGGCCAATTCCGTGCGCGGATGTCCGAGCGCGCGGACCACGACCGGCCCGTTGACGAAGCGGTAAACCCGCTTTTCCGGCAGGGCGTCGAGGATGGACTTCAGGGCCACGGGGTCGGTGACCCGCAGCTTCCCAAGCGCATCAATGAATTCGGATTGAACGCCCTTGATCCGGGCTTGAGCTAAAAGATCCATACGGCACGCAGCTTGCAGGCCATTCTTCGGCCGGGGGCATCGATTTTAACGAGGCAGCGGAAGACGTTAGTCTGGGTCAACTCACAAACCATGCCTGCCGTTCCCAGGGGGAACTAATGACACACAAGCGGCTTTCTATATAGGGTATCAAGCGTAGGTTCCCGACAAGGGAAACGGGCCCCTGCTCTCTTGTCACCTGCTTTCTTGTCAATGGCATCACCGTGAACAAGACAATTCAAACTGTCGAGAGTGCCGCAGCCGGCAGCGCTTTCCTCATCGAAGACGTCTATCCCGCGATCGATGGCGGCCGCTTCGCCGTGAAGCGGATCGCGGGCGATCGCGTCGAGGTGTGGGCCGATGTCTACCGCGACGGCGACGCCGTGATCGGGGCCGCGCTGCTCTGGCGCCCCGAGCAAGACCGGGATTGGCGGCGCGAGCCGATGATCCAGCACGGCAATGACCGCTGGTCCGGCGCTTTCACACCGGTGGAGCCCGGCCGATATTTCTATGCGATCGAGGCCTGGACCGACGAGTTCGCCACCTGGTCCCACGGGATCGCGCGCAAGCAGCGAACGGGCGCCGATGTCAATCTCGACGCGCTCGAGGGTGCCAGCCTGCTGACCAAGGCCCACGGCGCGCCGCAGGCCGCGGCGGCAATCATCATACGACAATGCGAGGATTATCTTCAGACCGGCGATGTCACCTCGCTGCTGGCGAGCGAGCTCGGCGATGCCATGGCCGAGAGCCAGTCCCGGCCCGACCTGACCCGCTCACAATCCTTCCCGCTCGTCGTCGACCGCGACAGAGCGCGGTTCGGCGCCTGGTATCAGATGATGCCGCGCAGCCAGAGCCGGATTCCCGGCCGGCACGGCACGCTCCGCGACTGCATTGCCCGCGTGCCCGATATCGCGGCGATGGGATTCGACGTGCTCTATTTCACGCCGATCCACCCGATCGGCCGCAGCCGCCGCAAAGGCCGCAACAATGCGCCGGTGGCGCGTGAAGGCGACCCCGGCTCGCCCTATGCGATCGGCGCCGCCGAGGGCGGCCACGACGCGCTGCATCCCGAGCTCGGCACCATCGAGGACTTCCGCGCGCTGGTCGCGACCTGTCTCGAATACGGCCTCGAGCTGGCGCTCGACTTCGCCGTGCAATGCTCGCCGGACCATCCCTGGCTGACGCAGCATCCGGAATGGTTCAAATGGCGGCCGGACCGCTCGGTGCGGACGGCGGAGGGCTCCTATTCGGACATCGTGATTCCCGATTTCGCCTCGGTCGACCGCGTCGGCCTGTGGAACGCCTTTCGCGATGCCATGCTGTTCTGGATCGACCACGGCGTCACCATCTTCGCCATCGACAATCACGACACCGCGCCGCTTGCGTTCTGGGACTGGCTGATCGGTGACATCCGCCGTCGGCATCCCGAGGTCATCCTGTTCTCCAAGACGTTTGCGCGGCCCAAGCTGATGAAGGGACTCGCCAAGCTCGGCTTTGCGCAATCCTTCACCTATTTCCCCTGGCGCACCTCGCGGTGGGAGCTGGAGCAATATCTCGGCGAGCTGACGCGCCATCCCGAGCGCGACTTCTATCGTCCGAACCTGTTCGTCAACACGCCCGACCTGCTGCCCTATCATCTCCAGAGCGGAGAAGCCTGGGCGTTCAAGTCGCGCGTTGCGCTGGCGGCCACGTTGTCGGGCAGCTACGGCGTTTACAGCGGGTTCGAGCTGCTCGAGCACGAAGCGATTCCCGGCCGTGAGGAATATCTGGATTCCGAGAAGTACCAGATCAAGCAGCGCGACTGGGATCAGCCCGGCAACATCAAGTCCTACCTTGCCGACCTCAACCGCGTCCGCAACGACAATTCCGCGCTCCAGCAAACGGCGAATCTGCGTTTTCTGGGCGTCGACGACGGCGAGGCCATCGCCTTCGTCAAGGAGGCGGCCGAGCCCGCCAACACCGTCGTGATCGTGATCGCACTCTCCGGCCGGTCGCGGGAATGCTGGCTGCCGCTCGGCGACGTCACGGTTGACGCCGGCGGGCAGCGTCACCATGTGACGACACTCGAAAACCTCCTCAGCGGCGAACGGTCCCGCATCGAATGGGGCGGGATCAGGTTGCGTATCGATCCTGACCGCGATCCGGCGCTCTTGTTCCGCTGCCTGGCGTAAGGGGCACGCCATGAATGTTCTGTCTTCCGTCGACACCAAGAAAGCCGAGGCTGCCGAGATCGTGGACGAGCTCTGGTACAAGGACGCCATCATCTATCAGCTGCACGTCAAGGCGTTCGCCGACAGCAACAATGACGGCATCGGCGACTTCGCCGGACTGACCGAGAAGCTGCCCTATCTGCAGGAGCTCGGCGTCACCGCGCTGTGGCTGTTGCCGTTCTATCCCTCGCCCGGCCGCGACGACGGCTACGACATCGCCGATTACGGCTCGGTCAATCCCGATTTCGGGACCATGAAGGACTTCAAGCGCTTCATCCAGGAGGCGCAGAAGCGCGGCTTGCGCGTCATCACCGAGCTCGTGGTCAACCACACCTCGGACCAGCACAAATGGTTCAAGCGCGCGCGCCGCAGCCATCCCGGCTCGAGCGCCCGCAACTGGTATGTCTGGAGCGACACCGACCAGAAATACCAGGGCACGCGCATCATCTTCACCGACACCGAGAAGTCGAACTGGACCTGGGACCACGAGGCCGGCGCGTTCTACTGGCACCGCTTCTTCTCGCACCAGCCCGACCTCAATTTCGACAATCCGCGCGTGGTCAGCGCGCTCATCCAGGTGATGAAGCGCTGGCTGGATGCCGGCGTCGACGGCTTCCGGTTGGATGCTATTCCCTACCTCTGCGAACGCGACGGCACCAACAACGAGAACCTCCCCGAGACGCACGCCATCATCAAGCGCCTGCGCCAGGAGCTCGATTCCTACTCCAAGGGCAAGCTGCTGCTGGCCGAGGCCAATCAATGGCCGGAGGACGTGCAGGAATATTTCGGCCGCGGCGACGAATGCCACATGGCCTATCACTTCCCGCTGATGCCGCGCATCTACATGGCGATCGCGCAGGAGGACCGTTTCCCGATCACCGACATCCTGCGCCAGACGCCGGACATTCCGGCGAGCTGCCAATGGGCGCTGTTCCTGCGCAATCATGACGAGCTGACGCTGGAGATGGTGACCGACGTCGAGCGCGACTATCTCTGGACCACCTACGCCAACGATCCCCGCGCCCGCATCAATGTCGGCATCCGCCGGCGCCTCGCGCCGCTGATGGACAACGACCGCCGCAAGATCGAACTTATGAACTCGCTGCTGCTGTCCTTCCCCGGCACGCCGATCATCTATTACGGCGACGAGATCGGGATGGGCGACAACATCTATCTCGGCGACCGCAACGGCGTGCGCACGCCGATGCAGTGGAGCCCGGACCGCAATGGCGGCTTCTCGCGCTGCGACCCGGCACGCCTCTACGCGCCGCTGATCATGGATCCCGTCTACGGCTATGAGTCCGTCAACGTGGAAGCGCAGTCGCGCAGCCTGTCGTCGCTGCTCAGCGCCACCAAGCGGCTGATCTCGGTCCGCAAGTCGACGCTCGCCTTCGGCCGCGGCACCATGACCTTCATCCGCCCGGCCAACCGCGCCGTGCTGGCCTATGTCCGGCAATATCGCGACGAGGTGATCCTCTGCGTCGCCAATTTGTCGCGCGCCGCGCAAGCCACCGAGCTCGACCTGTCGCCGTGGAAGGACCGCATCCCGCAGGAGATGCTCGGCCGCACCCGCTTCCCGGCGATCGGGGAGCTCCCCTACATGATCACGCTGGGACCCTACGGCTTCTACTGGTTCCAGCTTCAGGAGCGCGACAAGTCCGAGCCGGTGACGCCGCGCGCGGTGCCGGAATTCGAGACGCTGGTGGTGCCGGTGAATTCGAACTGGGTGTCGCTGGCCCGCGAGCGCGGGGTGTTCGAGCGCGACGTGCTGCCCGGATTCCTGTCGCGCACGAGGTGGTATCCCGAGCACAATCCCAAGAAGATCAAGACCACGCTGACCTCGGCCGTGCCGTTCTGCGATATCGGCGACAACAGGCCCTGGATCGCGTTCTTCGAGAGGACGGACCAGGACGCCGGCTCGCGCTACGTGCTGCCGATGCAGATCGAATGGGTGCGCTTCGACCGCGAGCGCTTCAACCCGAAGGCGCTGGCCGCCGTGCGCCAGGGCGCGCGCGAAGGCACGCTGCTGGACGTCGCGACCGACCAGATCTTCATCGGCCTGTTCCTGCGCAATCTGTCGCAGAATCTGGTCGTGGAGGAGAACAATCTGCGGCTCGAGTTCAAGGCGACCAGCCGGTTCGCCGACTATACCATCAAGGAGCCCGAGCGCATCCGCGCGATCGAGCAGTCGAACAGCACCGCGCTGGTCGACAACCAATACGTCGCCAAGATCTACCGCCGGCTCGAGGGCGGCGTCAGCCCCGAGATCGAGATCGGGCATTATCTCACCGAGGTCGCGCGCTTCGCCAACACGCCGGCGCTGCTCGGAAGCGTCGAGCTGGTCGAAGGTGACCAGCGCAGCGCGCTCGGCGTGCTGCATGCCTATGTCGAGAACCAGGGCGACGGCTGGACTGTGACCACGGGCTATCTCGATCGCTATATCGACGATCAACGCGTCGTCCCGATAGGCGAGGCGCTGCGCGAGACCCAGGAGCAGGCGCTTTATCTGCACTTCGTCGCGCAGATCGGCCGGCGGCTCGGCGAACTGCATGTCGCCCTGGCCGCAGCAGAGCCGGTCGATCTCGCTCCGGAGCCGATCGACTCCGCTTACGTCAAGCGGCTCGTATCCGACCTCAAGGCGCGCGCCGAGCGGGTCTTCGACAGGCTGGCCGAAAGCCGCGAGGGCCTGCGGGAGGCGGACCGGCCGCTGGTTGATCGGCTTACGGAGGCGCGTACGCTCCTCTCCGACCATCTGAGCGGGCTCTTGCCATCCGAGATCGGTGGGTTGAACATCCGTCATCATGGCGACTTCCGGCTCGGGCAAACTCTGATCGTGAAGGACGATATCTTCATCATCGACTTCGACGGCGATCCGCGCGTGCCCCTGGCTGCCAAGCGGCGCAAGGCGCCTGCCGCCCGCGATGTCGCTGGCCTGATCCATTCGATTCATGTTTCGGTCAATGCCGCCCTCAATCACGCACCGACCGGTGCCTCCGAGGAGCACGACCGGCTCGCGGCCGCGCTCGACGAATGGCGCGAGCGTGCCACTGCAACCTTCCTGTCCGCCTACCGCGAAGCCATGAGCGATCAGCGGCTGTGGCCGGCAGATGCGCAATCCAGCGAGGGACTGCTGCGGTTCTTCCTGCTTGATCAAGCCTTCAATGACGTAGAGTACGAGCTGTCCCACCGGCCTGAGGGGCTGCATGCGCCGCTGACCGGACTGCTTCGCATTCTGTCCAAGACCGAGAGCGAAGCCCATGCCTAAACTTCCTGCCGAGGCCTATGCCATCATCGAGGGCCGCCATTCCGACCCCTTCCACTATCTCGGGCTGCATCCAGAGGGTGGCAAAAGCGTGGTGCGCGCGTTTCTGCCCGAGGCTTCCAACGTCGAGGCGGTCGGCGACCATGGCGAGATCGCGCCGCTCGACCGCGTGCACGATGCCGGGCTGTTCATCGGCGCCCTTCCCAACGGCTCGAAGCACTACCAGTTGCGCGCGAAATTCGGCAACAGCGTCGTCGAATTCGAGGATGCCTACCGCTTTCCTCCGATCCTGACCGATTTCGACCTCTATCTGCTCGGCGAGGGCACCCACCAGCGGCTCTATGACAAGCTCGGCGCCCATCCGATGCGGCTCGAGGGCATCGACGGCATCGGCTTCGTGGTGCTGGCGCCGAATGCACGGCGCGTTTCCGTGGTCGGCGATTTCAATTTCTGGGACGGGCGGCGCCATCCGATGCGGGTGCGCGGCGCCGGCTATTGGGAATTGTTCATCCCGCACGCCAAGGCTGGCGATCACTACAAGTTCGAGATCATCGGGCCGCATGGCCACCTGCTGCCGCTGAAATCCGATCCGATGGCGTTTGCCAGCGAAGTCCGTCCGAAGACGGCCTCCATCGTGTTCGACGAAGCCCATCTGCCGCGGCCGCGGCCGGCACCGGACGGCATCAACGCGCTGTCGGCGCCGATGTCGATCTACGAGGTCCATCTCGGCTCGTGGCGGCGCAAGAACGGCGATGAATGGCTGACCTATCGCGAGCTGGCCGAACAGCTGCCGGCCTACGCCCGCGACATGGGCTTCACCCATCTCGAATTCCTGCCCGTGAGCGAGCATCCGTTCGACGGCTCGTGGGGTTATCAGCCGACCGGCCTCTATGCGCCGACCAGCCGCTTCGGGAGCCCTGAGGATTTCGCCGCCCTGGTCGATGCCTGCCACCGCGAGGGCGTCGGCGTGCTGCTCGACTGGGTGCCGGGTCACTTCCCCGACGATCCGCACGGGCTCGGCAGTTTCGACGGCACCGCGCTGTACGAGCACGCCAACCCGCTCCAGGGCCGCCACCTCGACTGGGGCACGCTGATCTACAATTACGGCCGCACCGAAGTGACCAACTTCCTGGTGTCGAACGCGCTGTTCTGGATGGAGCGCTATGCCATCGACGGGCTGCGTGTCGATGCCGTCGCGTCCATGCTCTATCTCGACTACAGCCGGCCCCCCGGCGCGTGGATCCCGAACCAGTATGGCGGCCGCGAAAATATCGAGGCGATCAACTTCCTGCGCCGCTTCAACACCGAGGTCTTCGCCCGCTTCCCGCAGGCGACCACGGCTGCGGAGGAATCCACCGCCTGGCCGCAGGTCTCGCGTCCGGTCGAATTCGGCGGGCTCGGCTTCGGCTACAAGTGGAACATGGGCTGGATGCACGACACGCTGAACTACATCAGCAAGGATCCGATCCACCGCAAATACCATCACGACGAGATCCTGTTCGGCCTGCACTACGCCTTCTCGGAGAACTTCATCCTGCCGCTCTCACATGACGAGGTCGTGCACGGCAAGCGATCGATCCTCGGCCGCATGCCCGGCGACGAGTGGCAGCGCTTTGCGAATCTGCGCGCCTATTACAGCTTCATGTTCGGCCATCCCGGCAAGAAGCTCCTGTTCATGGGCGCGGAGATCGCGCAGAGCCGCGAATGGAATCACGACCAGTCGCTCGACTGGCACCTGCTCGAATACAAGTACCATTCCGGCACCCAGGCGCTGATCCGCGACCTCAACCGCCTCTATCGCGCGGTGCCGGCGCTACACCAGATGGATTGCGACCAGGCCGGCTTCGAATGGCTGATCACGGATGACGCGAACCGCAACGTGTTCGCCTGGCTGCGCAAGGGGTTTGACGAGCACGCGCGCTGTCTCGTGATCGTCAACTTCTCGCCGAACGTCTATCAGAACTATCGCGTTCGCGTGCCGTTTGCCGGAAAGTGGAAGGAAGTGCTCAACTCGGATTCGGCCCATTATGGCGGCAGCAATGTCGGCAATATCGGCGAAGTCCATGCCGAGGGCGGCGAGCTCCGCCTCACCATTCCGCCGCTCGCCGCGATCTTCCTTGTTCCGGAAAGCTGACACATGCGCCTGACTGCCGGATCGCCCGCACGCCTCGGCGCAAGCTGGGACGGACGCGGCACCAATTTCGCGCTGTTCTCCGCGAACGCGCAGAAGGTCGAGCTCTGCCTGTTCGACACGCAAGGCCGCCGCGAGCTCGAGCGCATCGAACTGCCCGAGAAGACCGAGGACGTCTGGCACGGCTATCTCAACGACGTCTCGCCCGGCCAGCTCTACGGCTATCGCGTGCACGGCCCCTACGAGCCCGAACACGGCCATCGCTTCAATGCCAACAAGCTGCTGCTCGATCCCTATGCCAAGCGGCTCGCCGGACGCCTGGTCTGGAGCGATGCGCATTTTGCCTACCGCACCGGAAGCCCGCGCGAGGACCTCTCCTTCGACCGGCGCGACAATGCGCGCGGCATGCCCAAGGCCGTGGTGGTCGACGAGACCTTCAACTGGGGCCGCCGCGAGATCCGTCCCAACATCCCCTGGGAAGACACGATCATCTACGAGGCCCACGTCAAGGGGCTGACGCAGAAGCGCGACGACGTGCCGCCGAATTTGCGCGGCACCTATGGCGGCCTGTCCTCGCCGGCGATGATCGAGCATCTGAAGAAGCTCGGCGTCACCACGGTCGAGCTGCTGCCGGTGCACAGCTTCGTCGACGACCGCATCCTGGTGGAGAAGAAGCTCGCCAATTACTGGGGCTACAACACGCTGTCCTTCTTCGCGCCCGAGCCGCGCTACGCCCAGGACAATGCACTCGATTCCTTCCGCACCACCGTGGCGCGCCTGCACGATGCCGGCATCGAGGTGATGCTCGACGTGGTCTACAATCACACCGCCGAGGGCAATCACCTCGGCCCGACGCTGTGCTATCGCGGCATCGACAACGCCTCCTATTACTGGCTGAACCGCGAGAACCCGCGCTATTACGACGACTTCACCGGCTGCGGCTCGTCGGTGAACCTGACCCACCCGCGCGTGCTGCAGATGGTGATGGATTCGCTGCGCTACTGGGTCGAAGTCTGCCATGTCGACGGTTTCCGCTTCGACCTCGCCACCACCCTGGCGCGCGGGCCCAACGGCTTCGATCGCGGCATTTCGTTCTTGACCGCAATTCGCCAGGATCCGGTGCTGGCGACCGTCAAGCTCGTCGCCGAGCCCTGGGACCTCGGCCTCGGCGGCTACCAGGTCGGCGCATTCCCGTCACAATGGTCGGAATGGAATGATCGCTATCGCAGCGCCATGCGCCGCTACTGGAGCGGTGAAGGCAGCCTGATCGGCGACATCTCGAGCCGGATGACGGCCTCGTCCGACCTGTTCAACCATGACGGACGGCGGCCGCGCGCCAGCATCAACCACATCACCGTGCACGACGGCTTCACCCTCGCCGACCTCTTCAGCTACAACGAGAAGCACAACGAGGCCAACGGCGAGGACAACCGCGACGGCTCCAACGACAACCACAGCAACAATTGCGGTGTCGAGGGGCCGACCGACGATCCTCAGATTCTCGGCCTGCGCCGCCAGCTTCGCAAGAACGTGCTGGCCTGCCTGATGCTGGCGCAGGGCGTTCCGCTGATCCTCGCCGGCGACGAGGTCGGCAATTCGCAATCGGGCAACAACAACGCCTATTGCCAGGACAACGAGATCGGCTGGGTTGGATGGGACAATCTCGGCAAGGAGGATGACGACATGGTCGATTTCGTCGCCCATCTCGCCGAGATCCGCCGCCGGTTCTCGCAGCTTCGCAGCCACCGCTGGCTCGACGGCCGCCCCGCGGACGGCGTATCCTACGGCGCGTTGTGGCTGACGCCTGCCGGCGACGAGATGACGGAGAGCGACTGGAAATTCCCGGAGGGAAGATTCCTGTCCTACGTCATGGGCCCGATGGAACCGGGTGGAGCCGCGATCTTTATCGTACTGAACGCTGCCCCCGAAGAGATCGCATTCAAATTGCCAAAAATGACCGAATACAAGAGCTGGCAGCAGATCCTGAACACGACCGATGCCAAGCTGAATACGATCGACTTCCCGCCCGGAAGCGACAGCAAGGCGCCGCCGCGTTCCGTGCTCGCCTTCGCGGGGGCGCTATGAGGCCATCCTTCGGGGCGAAGCCGACGAAGGACGGCGTGTCGTTCCGCCTGTGGGCGCCTGCCGCGCGCCGCGTCGATCTCCTGCTCGATCGACGACACGCGATGCAGCGCCGCCAGGAGGGCTGGTACGTGGCCGACATTACCGGCCTCACCGCCGGCACCCCCTACAACTTCAGGATCGACGACGCGGTCGACGTGCCCGATCCGGCGTCGGCTTTCCAGCCCGAAGACGTGTTCGGCCCGAGCGAGGTGATCGACCACGACGCCTTCTCCTGGCGTGCGCGCGATTGGCGCGGCCGTCCCTGGGAAGAGACGGTGCTGATCGAGACCCATGTCGGCACCTTCACCTCCGAAGGCACCTACCGCGCCATGATCGACAAGCTCGACCACCTCGCCGCAACCGGCATCACCGCGCTGGAATTGATGCCGCTGGCGGATTTCGCCGGACGCCGCGGCTGGGGCTATGACGGCGTGCTGTGGTATGCGCCCGACAGCGCCTATGGCCGCCCCGAAGACCTGAAGACGCTGATCGACGAGGCGCATCTGCGCGGCCTGATGGTGTTCCTCGACGTCGTCTACAATCATTTCGGTCCCGAGGGGAATTACCTCGGCCGCTATGCGCCGGCCTTCTTCACCGATGCGCACACGCCGTGGGGCAGCGCGATCGATTATCGCGTGCCGCAGGTGCGCGCCTTCGCGGTCGAGAATGCGCTGTGCTGGCTCAGCGACTACCGTTTCGACGGCCTGAGGCTGGATGCGGCCAATCACATCATGGCGATGCCCGGCGAGCAGTCGATGCTGCAGGATCTCAGCGTCGCCGCCGGCGAGCTCGCCAAGGCGACGGGACGCCACATCCATCTCGTGCTGGAGAACGGCGACAATCGCGCCAGCCTGCTCGACGCCGCACAGGAGCCGCCGAACGGCAAATATCGCGCGCAGTGGAACGACGATTATCACCACGTCTGGCACGTGATGCTGACCGGCGAGCTCGCCGGATATTACGCGGACTATCAGACGCCGCGCCTCGATCTGGCGCGCGCGCTGGCGTCCGGCTTCGTCTACCAGGGCGAGGTCTCCGAGTTCTGGGGCAAGAAGCCGCGCGGCGAGCCGAGCGGTGAGCTGCCGCCGGCGACCTTCGTCAACTTCCTGCAAAACCACGACCAGATCGGCAACCGCCCGCTCGGCGACCGGCTCGAAAGCCTGGCATCGCCGCAGCAGATCGAAGCCGCGCTCGCGGTGACCCTGCTGGCGCCGATGGTGCCGATGCTGTTTCAGGGCGAGGAATGGGGCTCGACGGTGCCCTTCCCGTTCTTCTGCGATTTCCAGGGCGGGCTCGCCGACGCCGTCCGCCAGGGGCGCAAGCGGGAATATGCGTGGGCCTACGAGACATTCGGCGACGAAGTGCCCGACCCGCTCGATCCGGCGACGCTGCAATCGGCGGTGCTCGACTGGACCGACCGCACGCCGCAGCAGGACGCGCGGCTGGCGCTGGTCCGCGAGCTGCTCGCCCTGCGCCGCAAGCAGATCATGCCGCGGCTAAAGGGGGCGAGCTTCGGCGCGGCCGAGGCGGCGGACAACGGCCTGCTCACTGCGCATTGGCGCATGGGCGCCGGCACGACGCTGCGGCTCCTCGCCAATCTCTCGGACAAGGATATCGCGCGTCCTGAAGCTGCCACGGGCACGCCGATCTGGGGAGAGGCAGCGGGCGACCGGCTACCTCCCTGGTCGGTGATCTGGCATCTCGGAGGTTAGCATGCCTCCTGCCATTCCCCTTGCGACCTACCGGCTCCAGCTCACCGCGGATTTCGGCTTCGACAAGGCCGCCGCCATCGTGCCTTACCTCAAGGCACTGGGGATCACCCATCTCTACGCCTCGCCGGTGATGAAGGCGCGCAAGGGCTCGACCCACGGCTACGACACTGTCGATCACGGCCAGTTCAATCCGGAGCTCGGCGGTGAGGCCGGATTCGTGCGACTGAGCGAGGCACTCAGGACGCACGACCTCGGACTCATCATCGACTTCGTGCCGAACCATGTCGGCGTGCATTTCGCCGATAATCCGTGGTGGCTCGACGTGCTGGAATGGGGCCAGGCCTCGCCCCACGCGGTGTCCTTCGACATCGACTGGGACCTGCTGCCCTACCGCGCCCGCGGCGGCGTGCTGCTGCCGATCCTCGGCAAGTCCTACGGCGAAGCGCTGGAAAGCGGAGAGATCGAGCTGCGCTACGATCCGGATCAGGGCGGCTTCTCCGCCTGGTATTTCGAGCATCGCTTGCCGATCGCGCCCGAGCGCTATGGCGAGATGCTGCGTATGATCGTCAAGGACGCAGATGCCGCGGAGACGGAGGCCGGCAAACGCCTGCTCTCGCTCACGGCGCGCTACACCGGGCTGCGCCGCCCCAACCGCAAGGAAGCGCCTGCCTTCAAAGCCGAGCTCAAGGGGATCGCGGGCGCCGCCGAGATCATCGCGCGCGGTCTTGCCGCTTATCGTGCCGCCAAGGATCGCCCCGCGCAGACGCTGGCGCTGCATCACCTGCTGGAGCGCCAGCACTACAAGCTCGGGCACTGGCGGCTCGCCTCCAGCGACATCAATTATCGCCGCTTCTTCGACGTCAACGGACTCGCCGGCCTGCGCGTCGAGGACGCGAGCACATTTGCCGCCACGCACCGGCTGGTGAAGCAGCTGATCGCCGAGGGCAAGCTGCAGGGCATCCGGCTCGACCACATCGACGGCCTGCGCGACCCCGCGCAATATTGCCAGCGGCTGCGCCGCCTGGTGCGCGACGCGCAGGGCAACACCAAACCGTTCTACACGGTGATCGAAAAAATCCTGTGCGAGCACGAACGCCTGCCGCACTTCGCCGGCGTTCAGGGCACCACCGGCTATGAATGGATGAACGTGATTTCCCAGGTCCTGGTCGACACCAAGGGCATGGCGGCGCTGGATGAGACCTGGCGGCAGATCAGCAACCGTTCACCACGGCTTGCGCCTTATGTGAAGGACGCCAAGCGGCGCGTGCTGGAGACGCTGCTCACCAGTGAATTCACCGTGCTGACGCGCCTGCTCGCACGTATCGCCAACGGGCACTACTCCACCCGCGATTTCTCCGCCGACAGCCTGCGGCAGGCGCTGGAGCTCTATGTGCTGCATTTCCCGGTGTACCGCACCTATCTAACCAACAGCGGCCCGACCGCGCCCGACCGCAAGCTGATCGACGACACCATCGCCCGCGCCCGCGCGGAATGGTTCGCCGCGGACGAAGGCATCTTCGATTTCCTGCGCGACGCCCTGACCATGGACCTGCTCAAGCCCGGGCGCCCTCCGCACAGCGCCCCGCGCGTGCGCCGCTTCGCGCTGAAGGTGCAGCAATTCACCGGTCCGATGATGGCGAAATCGCTGGAGGACACCGCGTTCTATCAATTCCACCGGCTGCTCGCGCTCAACGAGGTCGGTGGCGATCCCGCCAGCAACGGTCTTGCGATTTCCGCTTTCCACCAGACCATGCAGGCCCGCGCCAGGGAATGGCCGCTGGGAATGACGGCCACCGCCACGCACGACACCAAGCGCGGCGAGGATGCCCGCACGCGGATCGCGGCGCTCAGCGAAATTCCGGGCGAATGGACCGGTGCGGTTTCGCGCTGGAAGGTGTTGAACGCGCCGCACCTCACGCTCGAGGGCAACTTCCGCGCGCCTTCGGCGACATTCGAGTACATGCTCTACCAGACACTGCTCGGTGCCTGCCCACTCGAAGAGACGATCGACGCCGGCTTCGTCGAGCGCATCCAGGCCTACGCGCTGAAGGCCGCGCGCGAGGGCAAGGAAGAGACCAGCTGGCTCAACCCGCATGAAGCCTATGAGAACGGCATCAAGAGCTTCATCGACAAGATCCTCGACCCCGCATTGTCAGGCGAATTCCTGGAGGCGCTGCAAACGCTGGCCCGCCGGGTCGCACTGCTCGGCATGTTGAATTCGCTGAGCCAGCTCACCCTCAAGGCGACGCTGCCCGGCGTGCCAGACTTCTATCAGGGTACCGAGTTCTGGGACTTGTCACTGGTCGACCCCGACAACCGCCGCCCGGTCGACTTTGGCGCGCGGCACGCGGCGCTGAACGCGCTGGACGAGCCGGATTGGAACGCCCTCATGGCGCGCTGGCCGGACGGCCTGATCAAGCTGGCCTGGACACGGCGTCTTCTCAAGCTGCGCAATGCGCTCGCCGACGTCTTTGCTCAAGGCGATTACCAGCCGCTGGCGGTGCACGGCACGCATGCGGACCATGTCGTCGCCTTCGCCCGTCGTCACGGCCGCAGCGCGGCGATCGTCGTGGTCGGACGTCACTTCGCGCCGCTCACAGAAGCGGGCCGGGACTTGCCAGCGTCGGCGAGCTTTGACGCCACCATCGACCTGACCGGCTACACCGCGCCCGGCCTCGCCGGTAGTGAATTGCCGCTGGCGCAGGCGTTCCAGGACTTTCCCGCGTTCGTCGTCGAAGCCCGCACGGCAAGCGCCGTCAGGCCGGCGCGACCGCGCGGACGCGCCTGAAATTACTTTCCCCCATCCTTGGTCAACAGCAACTGACCACGCTTCTTGATCGTGGCCTGCGCCATCTCGGCAAAGCGCTGCAACAGCCAGGGCAGCACCACCTCGACCCGGACTTGGTCGTCGCCCACGTCGACCTGTCCCGTCGCAATCTGGCCGAGCGCGCGAATGCGGAACGCCATGCTGTCGCCGGCCCAGCGCTCCTCCTCGACCTGCATCACGGGAATGCTGGCTGCGGCGCGGCCGAGCCCGGTCTTGAGCCGGCGCACCGCCTCCTCGCGGCCGAGACGGTGCGGAATTGAAACGACAAGCGGTGCTGACATGGCCCTCCCCCGAATTGACTGAACTCACATAGTCATGCCGACGGCCTGCACAAAGGTTCCATGCAAGTTGATTCGCCCGCCGTGTTTCAATGCGGGAACTTTACAACCTGCGGCAAGTTGCCTTCGCACAACGGGACAGGTTGCAAAGGACCCTTCAAGGAAGGGCTGGAGGAAATTCGCATGTCTATCGGCACGATCATTCTGATCATTCTCATCATCGCCCTGCTCGGCGGCTTCAGCGGCATCGGCGGCGGCCCGTTCTACGGCACCGGCTATTACGGGGGCGGCGGCCTCGGGCTCGTCATCGTCATCCTGCTGATCCTGCTGTTGATGGGCAGAATCTAGCGGCATCCACGATGTCGTAGGGTGGGCAAAGGCGCATGGCGCCGTGCCCACCTCATCGTCGTAGCGAAAACGATCGTGGGCACGCTTCGCATTGCCCACCCTACTTCTTCCCAGCCAACTTCTTGATCGCGGCCTTGATCGACACGGCCGCATCTTCGTAGCCCTCCCACGCCTTCGACCGCGACAGCAGGCCCGGCACGGTCCGCAGCGTATAGCGCTTCGGGTCGAGATCGCTCTTCACCTGCGCCCAGGTCAGCGGCATCGAGACCGTGGCACCAGCGCGCGCCCGCGGCGATAGCGGGGCCACCGCCGTCGACATGCGGTCGTTGCGGAGATAGTCGAGGAAGATCTTTCCCTCGCGCAGCTTCTTCGACATGTTGAGCAGATAGCGCTCGGGGTTGTCGTCGGCCATCCATTGGCAGACGCCCTGCGCAAAGGCCTTCGCTTCCTTCCAGCTTACCTTGTCGCGTGCGCCGTGAAGCAGCGGCACCACCACGTGCAGGCCCTTGCCGCCGGTGGTCTTGCAGAAGCTCTCCATGCCGAGATCGGCGAGCCGCTGCCGCATCTCCTTGGCCGCCTCAACCACGTCGGCGAATTCGACGTCCGGTGCCGGATCGAGATCGAACACGAGCCGGCCCGGCGTGTCATAGGCATAGGGCGCGCAATTCCAGGGATGCAGCTCGACGCCGCCGATCTGCGCAACGGCCGCGAGTCCCTCGATCCGGTCGATCTGCAGATATGGCTTGCGGTCGCCCGAGACGCGCGCGAGCTCCAGAAGGTTGGACGTGCCCTGCATGGCGTGGCGCTGGAAGAAGCATTCGCCCTTGATGCCGTCGGGGGCGCGGATCAGCGAGCAGGGCCGGCCTTTGAGATGCACGATCATCCACGCGCCGACGGCTTCGAGATAGCGCGCGAGATCGAGCTTGGTGACGGGAGCACCCTCGCCGTCGTCAGGCCAGAGCTCCTTGTCCGGCTTGGAGATGATGACGCCCATCACCTCCGCTGTGCCGGCATCCTTGGAGCGCTTGGCCGTCTTTGCGGCTCGCTTGCCGGGTGCAGGTTCGGCAAGCTCCGTATCGACGGGCCTCTCCGCCTCCACCTCCTCGGCCGGCTTGTCCTGCCGCAGGCCCTTGAAAGCGGCCTGGCGGATATTGCCGTCCGCGGTGAAGCCTGCGAACTCGATCTCGGCGACCAGCTCCGGCTTCAGCCAGTGCACCTCGCGCGTCTTCTTGGGGGCATTCTTGCCGCCGAAGGGGCTTTCCTTGGCCGCCATCGCCTTCAACGACGGCATGATGCGCTTGACCTTGTCGGCGCCGAAGCCGGTGCCGACCATGCCGACGAAGGCAAGATGATCGCCGCGCTGCACGCCTGCCATCAGCGAACGGAATTTGCCGTTCGTGGTCTTGTAGCCGCCGATCACCACTTCGTGGCCGGCGCGACATTTCGACTTGACCCAGCTCTCGGTGCGCCCCGAACGATACGGCGCATCCAGCTTCTTCGACACCACGCCTTCGAGCTCGAGCTTGCAAGCCGATTGCAGCACCGCATCGCCGCCGCTCTCGAAATGCTCGACATAGCGGATCTGGTTCGATTTCCGCTTGCGGGCCTCCAGCAGCTGCTTCAGCCGCGCCTTGCGCTCGCCGAGCGGCAGCCGCCGGTAGTCCTGTCCCTCGGCGAACAGCAGGTCGAAGGCAAAGAAGATCAGCTCTTCGGTCTTGCCATCGGACAGCGCAGCCTGCAGCGAGGAGAAATTCGGTGCGCCGTTGTGGTCGAGCGCGACGATCTCGCCATCGATCATCACGTCCGGCAACGCGGCCGCCTCCTTGGCGATGGCGCCGAACTTGCCGGTCCAGTCGAGGCCCTTGCGCGTCTTCAGCGTCGCCTCACTGTCCTCGACCCGGAGCTGCACGCGATAGCCATCGAACTTGATCTCGTGGCACCAGCCCTCTCCGGCCGGCGGCCGCTCGACCAGCGTGCAGAGTTGCGGCGCCACGAAGTCCGGCATCTCAGCGACCTTCTTCGCGCTGCTCGCTGTGGTGGCTTTCTTCTTCGCCGTCCTGGTCTTGGGGGGCTTGGGGGGCTTGCCGGCCTTCAACGCCGTGCGCGGTGCCGGCTTGACGGTGCGGCCCTTCGCATCCTCGGCACGGTTGGACTGCCAGACGGCGTCGGCCTTGCCCTTGGCGCCCTTCGCCAGCATGAACGGCTTTGGCGCGCGACCCTTGCCTTCGGCGATCTGCTCCATCGCGCGGCCGGACGCGACCGACCTGTCCTCGTCGAGAATGTCGTTGTCCTTGCCCTCGCGAACATATTCGTCGCGATGCTTGATCAGAAGCCAGTTGGTGCGCTTCTCGCCCCCGCGGTTGCGCATGCGCACCAGCACCCAGCTGCCGTGCAGCTTGTCGCCATGCAGGGTGAACTTCAGATCGCCCTTCCTAAATCCGGCGTCCGGATCCTCGGCCTCCCAAGTGCCGCGATCCCACAGCATCACCGTGCCGCCGCCGTACTGGCCTTCCGGAATCGTACCTTCGAAATCGCCGTAGTCGAGCGGATGATCCTCCACCTCGACTGCCAGCCGCTTGTCGTGCGGATCGAGCGAGGGGCCCTTCGTTACGGCCCACGACTTGAACACGCCGTCGAATTCGAGCCTGAGGTCGTAGTGCAGCCGGCTCGCATCGTGCTTCTGAATCACGAAACGCCGCTGCTTCGATGGCGCGATCGCGGCCTTGCCCGACGGCTCGGGCGTCTTCTCGAAGTCACGCTTTTGTCGGTAAGTGGAGAGTTTTTGCAGCACGACCGGTCCCGCTTCTCTTTCGGCATCGAGCCTATCACGGCCAAAGTCCCGCCCGGAACCAAAACCCTGTGGGAGGGTTGGGGTTCCAAAACGCCTTGAAAACGCTGGAGAATGGAATGGCCCCGCGCGCCTATTGGAAGGGAACGTTGAAGCTGTCGCTGGTCAGCTGCCCGGTCGTGCTCTATCCCGCGACCACGGCGGCGGAGAAGACGCGGTTTCACCTGATCAACCGCGAGACCGGCAACCGGCTCAAGCAGCAGATGATCGATTCCGAGACTGGCGACGTCGTCGAGAGCGACCAGAAGGGGCGCGGCTACGAGCTGCGCAAGGGCAAATATGTCGAGATCGAGCCGGAGGAGCTCGACGCGGTCCGGATCGAGAGCAACCACACCATCGACATCGAGAGCTTCGTGCCGAGCGAGGAGATCGACCAGCGCTACCTCAATCATCCCTACTACATCGCGCCCGACGGCAAGGCCGCGGTCGACGCCTTCGCGGTGATCCGCGACGCCATGAAGGACCAGGACCGCGTGGCGCTCGCCAAGATCGTGCTCACCAACCGCGAACACGTCATCGCGATCGAGCCGCTCGGCAAGGGCCTGCTCGGCACCACGCTGCGCTTTCCCTACGAGCTGCGCGACGAGGACCAGTTCTTCGACGACATCAAGAGCCCGAAGATCACCAAGGATATGGTCGAGCTCGCCGGCCACATCCTGCACACCAAGGCCGCGCATTTCGATCCCGGCAAGTTCAGGGACGACTACGAGACCGCGCTGAAGGCGCTGGTGAAGCGCAAGGCCAGCGGCAAGAAGATTGAACTGCCCGAGCCCGAGGAGCGGCCGAGCAACGTCGTCAGCCTGATGGACGCGCTGAAGCAGAGCCTGAAGGGACGCGGCGGGAAGAAGACCGCAGCGAAACCTCATGCGCGCCGCGCGACCGGGCGGCAACGCGCGGCGAGAAAGACGCACCGGTCGACGGCGCGGCACAGGAAGGCGGGCTGAGGAGAACCGCTCGCCCAGGGCTCGATATCGTAGGGTGGGCAAAGCGAAGCCTGCCCACCACCTTTGTCGAAATCGAAAGATGGTGGGCACGGCGCTTTGCGCCTTTGCCCACCCTACGGCACTGCGAAAATCAATCCCCCGCCTTGAGCCGGTACCCGATCCCCGTCTCGGTCAGCACGTATTGCGGCCGTTCCGGGTCGGCTTCGATCTTCTGGCGAAGCTGACGGACATAGACGCGCAGATATTGCGCGTCGGTCAGTTCGTCCCACAGCTCTTTCAGCAGGAACCTGTGCGTGAGCACCTTGCCGGCATGCTGCACCAGCACGCGCAACAGATCATACTCCTTCGGCGACAGCTTAACCTCGCGCTCGCCGACCTTGACGATGCGGCGGACCAGATCGACGGAGAGATCGCCGGTGCGGAACACCGGGCGTTCGCCCTTGACCTGGAGCTGGTGGCGCAGCGCGGCGCGCAGGCGCGCCAATAGCTCCTCCATGCCGAACGGCTTGGTCAGATAGTCGTCGGCGCCGAGATCGAGCGCCTGGACCTTGCCGGCTTCGTCGCCCCGGCTCGACAGCACCACGATCGGCACTGCCTCGTTGCGGGTGCGGATGGTGCGCAGCAGTTCGTGTCCCTGAATGTCGGGCAGGCCGAGATCGAGAATGATCAGCGCCGGCGCTTCCTCGAGCTTCTCCAGTGCGACCTTGCCGTTCGACGCCTCCAGGATGTCGTAACCTTGCGTCGTCAGCCCCATCCGCAGCAGTTTACGGATCGGCGGCTCGTCGTCGATGACAAGGACCTTGATCGGCGCAGCGTTCATGCAGCGGTATCCAATGTGCGGCTCTCTGCCGGAACGGGAAGACGGACGGTGAGGACAGCGCCGCGCCGGTCGCTGCGGTTGGCGGCGGAGATCGTGCCGCGCATCGCCTCGACGAAGCCGCGGGAGATGGCGAGGCCGAGCCCGGTGCCGGGGCGGACATGATCGCCCTTCTGCACGCGGTAGAACTTGTCGAACACACTCTCGAGCTCGTCGGGCGGAATCCCGGCCCCCTCGTCCACGATCTCGAGCACGACCTGGGCACCGTCACGCCGGCCGCGGATCGAGATCGTAGTCTCCGGCGGCGAGTATTTGGCGGCGTTGTCGAGCAGGTTGAATAACACCTGCTCGAACAGCACGGCATCGAGCTGGAGCATCGGCAGATCGGCGGCCAGCGCCAGCTCAATCTTGTGGCGGTGGAGAATCTTGCCGGCGCGCCGCAGCGCACTGCCGACGATCTCGCCGAGGTCGTGCAGCGCCGCGTTGGGCACGATGGCGCCGGATTCGAGCTTGGTCATGTCGAGCAGGTTTGCGATGAAGCGGTTGAGCCGCTCGGATTCGTCGATCACGGTGGCCAGCAGGTCGCGCTTCTCGGTGTCGGAGAGGGCACCGGAGAGATCGCGCATGGTGGAGGCCGCCCCCAAAACGGAGGCGAGCGGCGTCTTCAGGTCATGCGAGATCGAGGTCAACAGCGCCGAGCGCAGCCGCTCGGATTCGACGGTGCGCTTGACCCGGTCCATGTCCTCGACCAGCAGCACCCGCTCGATCGCGAGCGCGCCCTGGTCGACCAGCGCATCGAGCAGCCGGCGCTGATCCGGCGTCAAGAGCGGGCCGGTGCGGTCGTTGTCGATGCCGATGACGCCGATCGGACCGCGCCCGGTGCGCATCGGCAGGAACAGCCGCTTTGCACCCGGCAACGTATCGGACCCGCGGCCGGCGGGTCGGTCGTTGCTCCATGCCCAGTTGGCCGCGGCAAGGTCGGCCTGATCGAGCTGGTCTTCCGGCGGATAGCCGGATTTCACCGTGAGCAGCCCGTCCTCCGGCAGCAGCAGCACGACGCGCACCTTCAGCATCAACGCGATCTGATAGGCGCTCGCCCACAAGACATCGTCGAGCGTGGCGGTGCCCGCGAGCTTGCGGCTGAAGGCATAGAGCTGCTCGGTCATCCTGATCCGGCCGATCGCGGCATCGGCCTGCGTGCGCACGCGACCCGCAACGTTCGACACCACGAACGCAATCAGCATGAAAAAGAAGAAGGCTGCGACGTTGGTCGGATCGGTGATGGTGAACGTGTAGACCGGCGGCAGGAAGAAGAAATTGTAGGCCAGCGACCCCGCGACACTCGCGAGCAGTGAGGGCCACAGCCCATAGCGCACGGCCACAGCCACCACTGCGGTGAGGAACATCAGGTCGACGTTCTCGACGCCGACGTACGGCTTGATGCCCATCGCGGCCGCAAGGCCAACCGCCGTGATCCCGAGCGCCTTGACATAGGGGAGCGGATCGAACGGCTCGGATCGCGCCGCGGTCTGCACCGCCGTCTTGGGCGCCGCCTCTCCGGAGAGTTCGTCGCCAGGGATGACGTGAACGCTGATATTGCCGGCACGCCGCACGAGATCATGCACGACGGAACCGCGCGTCATCTCGAACCAGCGCGAACGCGTCGACTTACCGATCACGATCTGGGTGACGTTGTTGCCGTGCGCGAAGTTGATCACGTCGTCGGCGATGCGGCGACCGACGCCAGGGATGGTCAAAGCCTCCCCGCCGAGCGATTCCGCGAGCCGCAGCGTATCGGCAAGCCGGTCGCGCTCCTCGTCGGAAAGCTGGAGCGAGCGCCGCGTCTCGATCGACAGCGCGGTAAACGGCGCATGTAGCCGATCGGCCAGACGCTTGGTGTAGCGCACGAGGCCGGCCGCACGCGGATCGTCGCTGACGCAGACCAGGATGCGCTCCCCCGCGGCCCAGGGCCCGGCAATGGCATTCGCCTGCATGTGGGTGAGCAGCTGCTCGTCGACCCGTTCGGCGGTGCGCCGCAATGCGAGCTCACGGAGCGCCGTGAGGTTGCCCGGCGAGAAATAGTGCTCCAGTGCGCGCTCGGCCTGCTTGGGGACGTAAACCTTGCCCTCCTTCAGCCGCTGGATCAGATCGTCGGGCGTGAGGTCGATCAGCTCGATGGCATCGGCGCGGCCGAAGACCGAGTCCGGCACGGTCTCGCGGACCCGGACATGGGTGATCTGGGCGACGACGTCGTTCAGGCTCTCGATGTGCTGGATGTTGACGGCCGTATAGACGTCGATGCCATGGGACAGCAATTCCTCGACGTCGAGATAGCGCTTGGGATGGCGGCAAAGGGGCGCGTTGGTGTGGGCGAGTTCGTCGACCAGCGCAATCTGCGGCCGGCGCGCGATCACCGCATCGAGATCCATCTCCTCGACGATCTGGCCGCGATAGTCGAGCCGCTTGCGCGGGATCACCTCGAGCCCGCGCACCAGCGCCTCGGTCTCGGCGCGGCCGTGAGTCTCGACGAGGCCGACCACGACGTCGATGCCGGCCTTGCGCCTGGCGTGGGCGCTTTGCAGCATCTCGTAGGTCTTGCCGACGCCGGGCGCGGCGCCGACGAAGATCTTCAGCTTGCCGCCCGCACCCTCCTCCCGGCGCGCAGCTTCCAGCAGCGCCTCGGGAGAGGGACGTTGTTCGGGATCGCGGCGCTCTCTGACCATTTCACCAATATATTCATCTGCGCGCCGCGAGCCTAGACGGCTACTTCGCGGCCATGCGATCGAGCGCGAGATTCAGTGCCAGGACGTTAACCCTGGGTTCGCCGAGCAGGCCGAGCAGACGGCCTTCGGTGTTGGCGGTCACGAGCTGCCTGACCTGATCCTCAGGCATACTCTGCGCCTTGGCCACGTGCGGCACCTGAAATTGCGCCGCTTCCGGCGAGATATCAGGGTCGAGGCCGCTGGCAGAGGTCGTCACCAGGTCGACCGGCACGGCCGCGTTCGGATTCTCGCCCCTGAGCTTGTCCACGTCCTCCCTCAACCTGTCGGCCAGCGCCTTGCTGGTCGGGCCGAGGTTGGAGCCGCCGGAATTGGCGGCATTGTAGGGGGCCGACACCGTCTTGGTCGGATCATTCGGGTCCGGCGCAACCGTCGCCGAGAGGCGGCCGTGGAAATACTTGTCGTCCTTGAACTCCTGCCCGATCAGGGCGGAGCCGATCACCTTGCCGTCCTTCGCGATCAGGCTGCCTTGCGCCTGCACGGGAAACAACGTGCCGGCAATGGCGGTCATCGCGAGCGGATAGGCCAGGCCGGTGATGGCGGTGAGCGCCAGCAAGAGGACGATGGCGGGGCGGATTTCTCTGAACATGTGCTTTCTCCAATTTCTCCCGTCATTGCGAGGAGCGAAGCGACGAAGCAATCCAGGCTGTCAAGCGCGGAGGCACTTCTGGATTGCTTCACTGCGCTCGCAATGACGAATTCAAGCCAGGTGCAATGCGGTCACGACGAGGTCGATCGCCTTGATACCGATGAAGGGGATGACGATGCCGCCAAGCCCGTAGATCAAGAGGTTGCGCCGGAGCAACGCACCGGCGCCGACCGCGCGATAGGCGACGCCCTTCAGCGCGAGCGGGATCAAGCCAATGATGATCAACGCGTTGAAGATGATCGCCGACAGGATGGCGCTCTGCGGGCTCGACAGGTTCATGACGTTGAGCACGCCAAGCTGCGGGTAGAACGCCAGGAACATCGCCGGGATGATCGCGAAATACTTGGCGACGTCGTTGGCGATCGAGAACGTGGTCAGCGCGCCGCGCGTCATCAACAGCTGCTTGCCGATCTCGACCACCTCGATCAGCTTGGTCGGGTTGGAGTCGAGGTCGACCATGTTGCCGGCCTCGCGGGCGGCCTGGGTGCCGGTGTTCATGGCGACGCCGACGTCGGCCTGCGCCAGCGCCGGCGCGTCGTTGGTGCCGTCGCCGCACATCGCGACCAGCTTGCCCTTGGCCTGCTCGTCGCGGATCAGCTTGAGCTTGTCCTCGGGAGTTGCCTGCGCCAGGAAGTCGTCGACGCCGGCTTCCGCGGCGATGGCGGCGGCCGTCATTGGATTGTCGCCGGTGATCATGATGGTGCGGATACCCATGCGGCGCAGCTCGGCGAAGCGCTCGCGAATGCCGCCCTTGACGATGTCCTTGAGCTGGACGATCCCGAGCAGCCTGCCGTCCCTGGCGACGGCCAGCGGCGTGCCGCCGGACTTCGACACGTCATCGGCGATGGCCTGGATCTCGCGGCCGAGCTCGGAAAGCGCGGCAGGCTGCATCGCCCGCGCCATGTTGCCGGAAGCGACCGCGGTCGGAGCGCCGCCGCCGACATAGTTCAGCATGGCATCGACCGCGCCCTTGCGCACCGACGAGCCGCCGGCATCGACGCCGCTCATGCGGGTCTGCGCCGTGAACGGGACGAAGGTGGCACCCAACTCGGCCATGTCGCGGCCGCGGATGCCGCACTTCTCCTTGGCCAGCACGACGATGGAGCGGCCTTCCGGCGTCTCGTCGGCCAGCGAGGCGAGCTGGGCGGCGTCGGCCAGCTCCTGCTCGGTGACACCGCGGACAGGGCGGAAGGCGGTCGCCTGGCGATTGCCGAGCGTGATGGTGCCGGTCTTGTCCAGCAGCAGCGTGTCGACGTCGCCGGCGGCCTCGACCGCGCGGCCCGACATCGCCAGCACGTTGAAGCGGACCAGGCGGTCCATGCCGGCGATGCCGATCGCCGACAGCAGCGCGCCGATCGTGGTCGGAATCAGCGTCACGAACAGCGCGACCAGCACGATCACCGAGATCGAGCCGCCGGCATAGGCGGCATAGCTCGGGATCGTCACGGTGGCGAACACGAAGATGATGGTGAGGCCGGCGAGCAGGATGTTGAGCGCGATCTCGTTCGGCGTCTTCGCCCGCTCGGCGCCCTCCACCAGCTTGATCATGCGGTCGATGAAGGTCGAGCCCTGGGCGGCCGTGATGCGGACGCGGATCCAGTCCGACAGCACCTGCGTGCCGCCGGTCACCGCCGAACGGTCACCGCCGGATTCGCGGATCACGGGTGCCGACTCGCCGGTGATGGCGGCCTCGTTGACGGAGGCGACGCCCTCGATCACCTCGCCGTCCGAGGGGATGGTGTCGCCCGCCTCGACCAGCACGAGATCGCCGACCTTCAGGCTCGTGCCTGATACGAGCTTGTAATCGCGGCCCGCGCCGCTCAGGAGCTTGGCCTGGCTCTCGGTGCGGGTCTTGCGCAGCGCCTCGGCCTGCGCCTTGCCACGGCCTTCGGCCACCGCTTCGGCGAGATTGGCGAACAGCACGGTGAACCACAGCCAGAGGATGATCTGGAAGGTGAATCCGAGATTGTCCCCCCCGGTCAGGAGATCGCGCAGAAAGATCACGGTGGTGAGTGCAGCAACGATCTCGACCACGAACATGACCGGGTTCTTGATCATGGCGCGCGGATCGAGCTTGGCGAAAGCCGCGCCGATCGCCGGCATCACTATCCTGGGATCCAGCATCGCCGACACCGGCATGCGCTTGTTGGGTTTATGGACGGGTTCCATGGAGGTTGCTCCGAAAAAGCTGGATCAGAACAGGTTACCGGCGTTCATCGCGAGGTGCTCGACGATGGGGCCGAGGGCGAGCGCCGGGAAGAACGTCAGGCCGCCCATGATCAGGATGACGCCGACGACGAGACCGACGAACAGGCCTCCGGTGGTCGGGAACGTGCCCATCGACGGCGGGATCGATTTCTTCGCCGCGAGCGATCCTGCGATCGCCATTGCCGGCACGATCATGAAGAAGCGGCCGACGAACATCGCGCTGGCAAGCGTGAGATTGTAGAAGAGGGTGTTGCCGGTGAGGCCCGCGAAAGCCGAGCCGTTGTTGCCCGTCCCCGAGGAGAAGGCGTACAGCACTTCGGTGAAGCCGTGCGGTCCAGCATTCGCCATGGAGGCGACCGCCGCCGGATAGACCACGCCGACGGCGGTCCAACCGAGGATCATCAGCGGCAGGACGAGAATGGCGAGCATCGCCATCTTGACCTCGCGCGCCTCGATCTTCTTGCCGACATATTCCGGCGTGCGGCCGACCATCAGGCCCGCGACGAAGATCGCGAGGACGACGAACAGCAGCATGCCGTACATGCCGGCGCCGACGCCGCCGACAATGATCTCACCGAGCTGCATGTTGATCAGCGGGATCATGCCGCCCAGCGCGGTGAAGCTGTCGTGCATGGCGTTGACGGCACCGCAGGAAGCGGCCGTGGTGATCACGGCAAACAGCGAGGACGCGACGATGCCGAAGCGGACCTCCTTGCCCTCCATGTTGCCGCCGGTCAGGCCCAGCGCGTGCATGGTCGAGGTGCCGTTGGCTTCCGCCCAATAACAGACGCCGACGCCGGCAATGAACAGCACACCCATCACGGCGAGGATCGCCCAGCCCTGGCGCTGGTTGCCGACCATGCGTCCGAATACATTGGTGAGCGCGGCGCCGAGCGCGAAGATCGACAGCATCTGCACGAAATTCGACAGCGCGGTCGGGTTCTCGAAGGGGTGCGCGGCGTTGGCGTTGAAGAAGCCGCCGCCATTGGTGCCCAACATCTTGATCGCGACCTGCGAGGCGACCGGGCCGACCGCGATGGTCTGCTTGGCGCCTTCGAGCGTGGTCGCTTCGACATAGGCCCCGAGCGTCTGCGGCATGCCCTGCGACACCAGGAACAGCGCGTAGACGACGCAGATCGGCAGCAGGATATAAAGGGTGCAACGTGTCACATCGACCCAGAAATTGCCGACGGTGCGCATCGAGGCCCGGGCAAAGCCACGGATCAGCGCGACCGCGAGCACGATGCCGGTCGCCGCCGACAGGAAATTCTGGTGCGTGAGGCCGACCATCTGGGTCAGATAGGACAGCGTGCTCTCGCCGCCGTAGTTCTGCCAGTTGGTGTTGGTGATGAAAGAGATCGCGGTGTTGAACGACAGGTCTTCCGCGACCGCCGACATGTCGGCCGGATTGAACGGCAGCATGGCCTGGAGCCGCATCAGGCCGTAGATGATGAGGAAGCCGCCGACATGAAACAACAGCATGGCGACCGTGTAGGTCAGCCAGTGCTGCTCGCGCTTCTCGTCGACACCGGAAATCCAGTAGATGCCGGCCTCGATCGGGCGCAGCACCGGCGACAGGAACGTCCGCTCGCCGTTGAATACGCGCGTCATGTACCAGCCGAGCGGCTTGGCGAGCGCGACGACGATGACGCAGAAAAGAATGATCTGGAGCCAACCGATCGCAGTCATGGCATTAAACCTTCAGGCTTTGGGTTCGGCGCAACAGTGGCAGGAGCAGCGCGAGCAGCGCCGCGACGAGCACAGCGTCGGCCAGCAGCAATTGAACGAGCAGCAGCACGATTCAGAACCGCTCGGGCCGCAGCAGCGCGTAGGTGAGATAGACCAGGAGGCCGAACGAGACGGCGCCAGCGAGCGCGTAATCGAAGATCATGGTCCGCTCCCTCACAGCCGTTCGCAGGCATAGGTGTAGCCGATCGCGAGGGCGAAGAAGGCGATGGCAAGCGCCAGCATCAGAAGGTCCATCATGGCGATACTCCTCGTTGCGCCTCATGTGCGGCGCAACCGCTTTCCCGGGACTCCGGTGAGCGCAAGGAGGGGTGGGCTTCCACGACCGGCCCGCGCTCTTGACCGTGCTGAGGTGCCACCGCAGGCATAGTTTTTCGAGACGATCGCGACGGCGAAATTATAGGAATCTCATAAAGGCCGGGTGGAGCGATCTGGCGCAATTTCACGGAACCGTGTAGAGCGTTTTCATGAGCACCAGCAACGTCAACGTCGTCGTCCACCCCCTGGTCCAGCACAAGCTCTCCCTGATGCGGGAGAAGGACCGCTCGACCAAGAGCTTTCGCGAGATCCTGAACGAGATCGGGATGCTGCTCGCTTACGAGGTGACGCGCGATTTGCCGCTGGAGCTGGTCGAGATCGAGACGCCGATCGCGCCGATGCGGGCGCCCAAGATCGCCGGCAAGAAGCTCACGCTGGCGCCGATCCTGCGCGCCGGCGTCGGTTTCCTCGACGGCATGCTGGCGCTGATGCCCTCGGCGCGCATCGCCCATATCGGGCTCTACCGCGACCCCGAGACGTTGCAGGCCGTGGAATATTACTTCAAGGCGCCACAGGACCTGTCCGACCGCACCGTGATCCTGATGGACCCGATGCTGGCGACCGGCAACTCCGCCTGCGCCGGCGCCTCCCTGCTCAAGGCCCGCGGCGCCCGCGACATCCGCTTCGTGTGCCTTCTGGCCGCACCCGAGGGCATCGCGCAATTCCAGAGCGAGCATCCCGACGTGCCGATCTGGACCGCCGCGATCGACGAGCGGCTCAACGACCACGGCTACATCGTCCCGGGCCTCGGCGATGCCGGCGACCGGATGTTCGGCACCAAGTAGACAGCTCTACATGATCGCGTTACTCCCGTTGCCATGAGTGCCAATGCGTTTTCGCTGCAATCGCTGATCCGGGCCGAGGCCGCCGCCGATCCCGCCTTCGTATTCGACGGCACGCCGGTCTCGCGCGCGGATTTCGCAAGAAGAGTAGAGCAGACCGCCGCCTGGCTCGCAGCGCAAGGCATCGGCAAGGGGGACGTCGTCGCGGTCTCGCTGGTCAACCGGATCGAATGGATCGCCCTGCTGTTCGCCGCCGCCCGATGCGGTGCGATCGTCGCCGCCGTCAATACGCGCTACCGGAGTGCGGAAGTCGCGCATCTACTTCGCTTGTCCGGCGCCAAGCTGATGGTGGTGGAGGCTGCATTCCGTTCGATCGATTTTGCCGCAATCCTCGCCGGGATCGCCGAACACGAAGTCCCCGCGCTGCAACGACTCGCCGTGGTCGGCGCGGACGCGAACCCGGCGCACTGGCCCTGCGTGCGCTTCGACGCCTTCGAGAGCTTCTATCCGCCCGCGTCGCCGGCCGAGGACGATATTGACCTGCCGGTTCTGCTCTACACCACATCGGGCACCACCAAGGGGCCGAAGCTGGTGGCGCATTCGCAGCGGACGCTGGCGAGCCACGCCGTCTCCGTCGCCAAGGCGCTTCGGCTCGATCCACAGCGTCACGCGCTGCTGGCCATACTGCCGTTCTGCGGCACCTTCGGCATGACCAGCCTGCTCGGCTTCGTCGCGGCCGGTGCAACCATTCATGTGCTCGACGCCTTCGAGGCGGCGCCGGCCTTCGAGATTCTGCGCGAGCAAAGGATCACGCATTCCTTCGGCTCCGACGAGATGTTTCGGCGTATTCTCGCCCTCACCGATGCGCCGCGCCCGTTCCCGCATCTCGAGCTCTGCGGTTTCGCCGCGTTCCAGCCAGGTTGGCGCGAGCTTGCGGCAGAGGCTGAATCCCGTGGCCTGCCGCTGTTCGGCCTCTACGGGTCGAGCGAGGTCCAGGCCCTGTTCGCCATCCCGCAAGCTAGCGATGCCTTCGCCGATCGCATCGAGGGCGGCGGCTGGCCGATGGCACCCGCCGCAAGCGTGCGCGTGCGCGACACCGAGACCGGCGAGCTTGCAGCCAGCGGCATTTCCGGCGAGATCGAGATCAGCGCGCCGTCACGCTTCCTTGGCTATTTCCACAACCCGGACGCAACGCGCGAGGCGATCACCGCGGACGGCTTCTTCCGCACCGGCGACATCGGCCGGCTGCGCGGCGACGGCTCCTTCGTCTACGAGACCCGCGCCGGCGATGCGATGCGGCTCGGCGGCTTCCTGGTCGCCCCCGGCGAGATCGAGGATGAGCTGAAATCCTGCGCCGGCGTGAGTGATGCCCAGGTGGTTGCGGTCGATCTTAAGGGCCAGGCGCGCTGCGTCGCGTTCGTGATTCCGGCAAAGGAGTCGCCGCTGCAAGAGAGGTTGATCGCGCATCTGCGCGAGCGGCTCGCCGGCTACAAGGTCCCGGCGCGGATCTATCTCGTGGACGCCTTTCCGGTCACCGACAGCGCCAATGGCGTGAAGATCCAGCGCGCCAGGCTGCGCGCCATGGCGATGGAGCGAATCGCCGCCGAATAGGCCGCTTGCGCCAAGGCGCGTTCAATACGACTTGGCGAGCCCCAGCACCTTCTCGGCGATGAAGCTGAGCGCGAGCTGCGGGCTGACCGGCGCGATGCGCGGGATCAGGATTTCTCGCAAATATCGCTCGACGTGGAATTCCTTGGCATAGCCGAAGCCGCCATGGGTCATCACGGCCTGCTCGCAGGCCGAGAAACCCGCCTCGCCCGCGAGGTACTTTGCGGCGTTGGCGGCAGCGCCGCACGGCATGCCCTTGTCGTATTGCCAGGCCGCCGACATCACCATCAGCCAGGCCGCCTCGAGCTCGACCCAGTTCACCGCGAGCGGGTGCTGGATGCCCTGGTTCTTGCCAATCGGGCGATTGAACACCACGCGCGTCTTGGCGTACTCGGTCGCACGCGACAGCGCCAGCTTGCCGAGGCCAACCGCCTCCGCCGCGATCAGGATACGCTCCGGGTTCATGCCTTCGAGGATGTACTCGAAGCCTTTGCCTTCCTCGCCGATACGGTCTTCCATCGGGATCTCGAAATCCTCGAAGAACAGCTCGTTGGAATCGACGACCTTGCGGCCCATCTTCTCGATCTCGTGGACCTTGATCCTGCTGCGGTCGAAATCGGTGTAGAACAGGCTGAGGCCGTGGGTCGGCGAGCGCACCTCCTCCAGCGGCGTGGTACGTGCCAGCAGCAGGATCTTGTGTGCGACCTGCGCGGTCGAGATCCACACCTTCTGGCCGTTGACGATGTAGCGGTCGTTCTTGGCCACCGCGCGGGTCTTGAGCTGCGTGGTGTTGAGGCCGGTGTTGGGCTCGGTGACGGCGAAGCAGGCCTTCTCGCGGCCCTCGACCATCGGGGGCAGCATGCGCTTGCGCTGCTCCTCGGTGCCGAACACCACGACGGGATTGAGCCCGAACACGTTGATGTGCACGGCGGATGCCCCGGACATGCCGGCGCCCGATTCCGCAATGGTGCGCATCATGATCGCAGCTTCGGTGATGCCGAGCCCCGAGCCGCCGTAGGCTTCCGGCACGCAGATACCGAGCCAGCCGGCGTCCGCCAAGGCCTTGTGGAAGTCGTGCGGGAAGCCGCCGTCGTGGTCCTTCTTCAGCCAATAGGCATCCGGGAAGCCTTCGCAGATCCTGGCGATGGCATCGCGAATGGCTTCCTGCTGATCGGTAAGCGCGAAATCCATGGGTGTCGGCCTCCTTCTTGGGAGCCGCGACCACGCCATCTCCCCTCTCTTCGCGTTCCCTGCGCAAAGGCCATCGCGACTTGCTGCGCCCCGACGTGCCCTCGCCTGCGTTCTTTAGCTCGAAATCCCGGGTGCAGATACGTGAATTTGTCGATCAACTGTGTCAACCATGCATGGGCTCATGCGGCGTGACGCCAAGAGCGCGCCGTTATTTCGCATGGAGGAAACCGCGATGGCCGGACTTTATTTCGAAGACTTTTCCGTGGGCCAGGAGTTCAGGCATCCGCTGACGCGAACCGTCACGGAGATGGACAACACCATGTTCAGCCTGCTGACGCTCAACCCGCAGCCGCTGCATATCGACGCGCATTTCGCCGAAAAGACCGAGTTCGGCCAGCGCATTTTCAACAGCCTTTACACCCTCGGCATCATGATCGGCATGACGGTCTATGATACGACCATGGGCACAACCGTCGCCAATCTCGGCATGACCGACGTCACGTTTCCAAAACCGGTCTTCCATGGCGACACCCTGCGGGCGACGACGAAGGTGCTTGCGTTGAGGGAATCCAAATCGCGCCCGAGAGCGGGCATCGTCGAGTTCGAGCACCATGCCTTGAACCAGAACGACGAGATCGTCGGCAAATGCCGCCGCATGGCGATGATGCACAAGAGGCCGGTCTGATGCGTTCGATGCTGTTCGTGCCGGGCGATTCCCCGCGCAAATTCGAGAAGGCGAGCGAAGGCAGGGCCGACGCGCTGATCATCGATCTCGAGGATTCCGTCGTCACCGAGAAGAAACCGGAGGCGCGCACCTTGACGCTTGCGATGCTGAAGCGCCGTCCCGGCCCGCACCAGCTCTATGTCCGCGTCAACGCGCTCGACACCGGCATGACGCTGGCCGACCTCGCGGCGGTGCTGCCGGGCAGGCCCGACGGCATCGTGCTGCCGAAATCGCAAGGAGGCGACGACGTGCGCCAGGTCGCGACCTGGCTCGAAGCGCTGGAAGCTGCGGCCGGCACCGCGATCGGCACGACGCGGATCGTCTGCGTCGCGACGGAGACAGCAAGCTCGATCTTCGGCCTCGGCAGCTACAAGGGTTGCTCCCCCCGCCTCGCCGGCCTGATGTGGGGCGCGGAAGACCTCTCGGCGTCGCTCGGCGCCACCGAGAAAGCGTCGGGCGGCGTGTTCCACAGCCCCTATCGCCTCGCGCGGGATCTATGCCTGATGGCGGCGGCCGCGGCCGAGGTCGCCCCGATCGACACCGTCTATACCGACATCGACAACCTCGCCGGCCTCAAGCAGGAGACGCGCGCCGCGCGGCGCGACGGTTTTTCGGCGAAGGCGCTGATCCACCCCAAGCATGTCGACATCGTCAATGCGGCGTTCGCGCCGACGGACGCTGAGCGGACCTGGGCCGAGAAGGTGATCGCGGCGTTTGCCGGCAATCCCAATTCCGGCACGCTGCGGCTCGACGGCCAGATGATCGACAGGCCGCATCTTCGCGCCGCGAAGAAGATCCTCGACCAGCCCTAGGTGTTCAGTCCCGAGGTCAAGTGGATCGGATCGCGACTGAAGCGGCTTGGCTCGCCACCCCATGCTTTACAGATGGCCTCGAATGGTGTGAGGCCGCGAAGGCTTTTGAGCCGCTTGGCGAAGTCGCTGTATCGCAGTTCGGATGGCATGCGTTGTCGTGGCGCTGCCGTGGAGTACCTGTCCCATAATCCCTCCCGGAATACGGGATCAGATTGACTGATTCCCCCACACTCCGGGACTAAACACCTAGGTCGGGGTGCAAGCGGCTGCAACCGAAGGCATCGGCTTGAGAAGACGGTCTCAGTCGAAGCCCTGAACGGGCGGCGTCGAGCTCTGCGCTGGCGCTGCTGGCGCGGCTTGAACCGGCGGCGGGGCCGGATTGGCAGCAGCTCTCATCTGGCCATTGGCATTCATGGCTTGGCGCGTGGGCGGCAGGCTCCTGGTCGCGGCCGCGCGGCGCGGCGGCGGCCGATGTCCTGCCGAGTGCGACCCTCTGATGCCCCAGGAACGGGCGATCGACGGTCCCGCGGTGTAACCGATCAAAGCCCCGGCGACTGCCCCGACCGGTCCCAGCACGACCGCGCCGGATACCGCGCCGAGGGCCGCATCGCCGGCGCGTTCCTGCGCAACCGCGCTCACGGGCACACAGGCCAGCATTGCGACAGCACTGATCAGAGCTTTGGTCATCGGAGCGCCTCCTCACGAGAAACCACTCCTGCTCAAATATGGCCGCACGAGGTTCGATTGCCGGCCAACAGAAGGCAATCGCACGGCGGAACCGGTCGCCGCAGAGCCACCGCCGCCAACCGAAGGTTGTGGCAGCGGCGTGCGAGCTTCGAACATCTTGACAGCGGTTTCGCGCTGAATATTTTTTCGGGCGAGAAAGCACTTTCTCACCCTCGAAAAATCAAAGGATCCAAGGCGACCGTCTGGAGAGACGACGATGCTCGATGAGAATCTGGCCCGCATACGTGCGCACCGCAATAATATTCACCGCTATCGGCGGCTGCTGAAGACGAGGCTGTCGCAGCTGGAGCGCGATTTCATCGAGAGACGCCTGGCAGAAGAGAGGTCGGCGCTCGATGCGCTGACCACGGCGACATTCCCTGTCGGCTTCCGAGCCGCAGGAGTGCCGGCCGAGACGATGGGTGTGGCGCGCTGAATCGGCAGCGGCCGCGGCGGCGTTCACCCCTGCCGCTTGCGGGAGAGGTCGGCGCGTCTGGGCGATGGCAAGCATCGTCCCACGCGCCGGAAGAGGGCTTTCTCCGCTTGGGGATGTCCCATTGAGGAGAGACCCTCTCCCCAGCCCTCTCCCGCAAGCGGGCGAGGGAGTGCACCTCCATCATCGCGGCATCAGCCTCAGCCCATCATGCATTAGCGAACGAGGCGATTGGGGCCTGCAAGCGCACTGCTTGATTGGTTCGCCGGCGCCACGCGCACCGTGGCGGTCAGCGGCGCACCGTTGCGCAGCAGAGTGAGCCTCACCTCCTCCCCGACTCGTGCGAGGCCGATCGTGTTGCGGAGCTGGGCGGCGGTGCGGATCGGGCGCTCGTCGGCTGCGGTGACGATATCGCCCTTGCGCAGGCCGGCCCTTTCCGCGGGCGAGTCCGCAGCGATCTCGGCGACGACGGCGCCTTGATTCAGTCCCTTGTTCATCGACGGATGAATATCCTTCAGCGAGACGCCGATGCGGCCGCGCTCGACGCGGCCGCTGACGATGATCTGCTCCATCACCTTGCGCGCCATGTTGACCGGAATGGCGAAGCCGATGCCGACATTGCCGCCGGCGGGCGAGATGATCGCCGAGTTGATGCCGACCAGCTCGCCGCGCAGGCTCACCAGCGCCCCGCCGGAATTGCCTGGGTTGATCGCAGCATCGGTCTGGATGAAATCCTCATAGCCCTGCTTGCCGAGACCGGTGCGGCCCAGCGCGCTGACGAGGCCGGATGTCACGGTCTGGCCGAGGCCGAAAGGATTGCCGATCGCCAGCACGAAATCGCCGACGTCGAGCCCGTCGCTGTCGCCGAAGGGAAGCGCCTTGAGGCCCGCGGGGCTCTGGATCTGGAGCACGGCAACGTCGGTCGGCGGATCGCGCCCGATCACCTTGGCGGCAAACTGGCGGCCGTCCTTGGTCGTGATCTGGACGGCGGAGGTGCCCTCGACCACGTGATTGTTGGTCAGCACGTAGCCGCGCTCGGCATCGACGATCACGCCGGAGCCGGTCGCGTTGACCTCCTTTTCGACCTGCCGGGGAACGTCGAAGAACTCGCGGAACAGCGGGTCGCGATAGAGCGGGTTGTCCTCGCGGACCCGGCCGTGCACGGAAATATTGACCACGGCGGGTGTCACCCGGCGCACCAGCGGCGCCAGGGTTGGCACCGGGCCGCCGGTTTTCATGTCGGGGATCTGGCCGGCGGCAGGCTGTGACGCCGTCAGCGTCAGCACCAGCATCGCCAGCAAGAGCGGACGCACAGCGTTCATGTTCTTTCCTGCCGCCTTGTATGGAGATCGGAGAGTGGAGTGGCTTCACGCCTCGCGTGAGGCGGCGATCCAGCCTTGCATGGCCAGCAACGGAGCGGCGAAGGCCGCCGAGGCCTGACCGAGCAACACGAGGCCCAGAACGGTCTGCGTGAGCATCATCGGCTTGCCCCCTCTGCGGCGGCCCAGGGCCGCCGCAGCCGCATCGGCACGCCGCCGCCGCGCGGCGGATCGTCATTGTCGTTGTCGCCGTCGAGCTTGCGCAGGGCGGCCAGGATGTCGGCGAGCCGGACCGTATGGCTCATCCCGGGAATCTCGCGCAAGGCGGGACAGGATTCGACCGCGTACATGTCGGACGCCCAGGACGACAGGATGATGCGTTTCTCCGGCGGAGAAAGCTCCGTCGCATTGAGAACGTCGGCAGGCGAATCGTAATGGGCCGCGGGGTGAAACAGCGGATTGAGAGTGCCGGTATTGGTATTGACGTTGGTCATTTCTGGACCTCCCCTCATGCTCCTTTCCAAGGGACGGGCTTGTTGACGATGATGGAGCGGCGGCGATTGCCGCCGCCCCGCCTTCACTTAACGCGTGTTGATCGCGATGCGCTTGACGCCTTCGCGCGCCTTCTCTGATTTTGGCAGCGACACGGTCAGGACGCCGTTCTTGAACGACGCCTCGGCCTTGTCCTCCTCGACGCCGTCGAGCGGGATCTGACGTTCGAAGCTGCCGTAATAGCGCTCGGTGAAGTACTTGCCTTCGCCGTTGCGCTCCGCCTTCTTCTCGCCGCGCAGCGTCAGCACGCCATTGGCGATCTCGACCTGGACGTCCTTCTCGGTGAGGCCGGGAAGCTCGGCCGAGACCGTCAGCGTCTTGTCGGTCTCGCTGAGCTCGACCTTCGGCCAGCCGAAGCGGCCCTCCATCAGCGGCGACAGACTGGTCCCGCCGAAGCCGCGGAAGACGTCGTCGAACAGACGGTTCATCTCGCGATGAAGCGTCAGGAAGGGATCGAAATTGTCGCGCCCGGGCGCAAGCTCCTGTTTGCCTGACCAGGGAATGAGATCACGAAAACCCATGGTTCTCTCCTCCATGCATCGGGGAAGCGCGGCCCACGCATCGCGCGCCGCGCTCCGCCGTCTCGCTTGCTCGAGAGCCTAAGCCGCTTTCTTCTGCTCGATCTGCGAGGCCGCAGGCGCGGCGCCCGAGATCGGAATCCGGCGCGGCTTCATCGCTTCCGGAACCTCGCGGACGAGGTCGATGATCAACAGCCCGTCCTGGAACGAGGCCTTCTTCACCTGGACGTAGTCGGCGAGATTGAACACGCGCCGGAACGGCCGCGCGGCGATGCCCTGGTACAGATATTCCCGCGCAGCGGTCTCGGGCTTCCTGCCCTCGATCGTGAGCGCGTTCTGTTCGGCCGTCACCGTAATGTCGCTGGCGCCGAAGCCCGCCACCGCAAGGCTGATCCGGTAATGGTCCTCACCGGAGCGTTCGATGTTGTAGGGGGGATAATTGTCCTCGGTCGCCTGGCGCAGCGTGCTGTCGACGAGGTCGGCCAGGTGATCGAAGCCGATGGTGGAGCGCCACAGGGGCGCGAAGTCGAAACTGGTCCTCATAACCAAGTCCTCCTGAGAGCAAGATGGATACGAAGGAGCGCAGGACGGGGTTTTCGAACGAGGTCCGAAGACCGGCCCGGCGCCCGCACCGGACCCGATCCGGCATCCGGCACACCGCTCTCGCGGCGAAAAACGACTTAGAAAATCGGACATCCGTTTCAAGGGGCCGATCAGAAAAAAATTCGACCCGGGACGCGTCGCCCCCCCCCCGCATTCCTTCCAAGATTATTCGTTATTGACAAACCAATTCGCTCATATCTAATTTACCTCCAGAACGATCAGCCGCCATGCGGCCAATAAAAGAGAGGAAACAACCATGAGAGGGTATCTCGCCTGCGCCATGCTCGCGGCCATGATTTCGGCTGCCATGACCACAGCGGCGACCGCGCAAGTCTCCGATGACGTGGTGCGGATCGGCGTGCTGACGGATCTGTCGAGCTGGGGCCGCGACAATTCAGGGCCGGGTTCGGTCGAGGCCGCAAAGATGGCCGTGGAGGAATTCGGGTCGACCGTGCTTGGCAAGCCGATCGAGATCATCAGCGCCGACCACCAGATGAAGACCGACGTCGGCGTGCAGATCGCGCGCGGCTGGTTCGACAACGGCAAGGTCGATGCTGTCGTCGACATCCCCAATTCCGGCATCGCGATCGCCGTGCACAACATGGTTCGCGAGCGGGGCAAGGTCGCCCTGCTCTCAGGTCCCGGCGCAAGCTCGCTCACCGACGAGCTGTGCAGCCCCAACACCGTGCACTTCACCTACGACACCTATGCGCTGTCCAAGGTGACGGCCTCTGCCGTGATCAAGGAAGGCGGCAAGTCCTGGTACTTCATCACGGCCGATTATGCCTTCGGCCAGCAGCTCGAGAAGGACGCCACGCGGTTCATCAACGAGATGGGCGGCAAGGTGCTCGGTGGCGTCAAGCATCCGACCAACACCGCAGACTTCTCCTCCTTCGCGCTCCAGGCGCAGAGCTCCAAGTCCGACGTCGTCGCCTTCGCCAATGCCGGCCAGGACACCGACAACGCCATCAAGCAGTCCGGCGAGTTCGGCCTCGTTCAGGGCGGCCAGAAGCTGGTCGGCCTTTTGATGTTCGACACCGACGTGCACGCGATCGGGTTGAAGGCCGCGCAGGGCACCTATATGACCACGGCCTCCTACTGGGCCATGGACGAGGCCACGCGCGCCTGGTCGAAGAAGTTCTACGATCGCACCAAGGTGATGCCGACCATGATCCAGACCGGCGTCTATGGCGCGGTTCTGCATTATCTGAAGGCCATCAAGGCCGCCGGCACCGACGAGTCCGCCAAGGTGATGGCGAAGATGCGCGAGCTGCCGATCGAGGATATCTTCGTCCATGGCGGCAAGTTGCGCGAGGACGGCCGGGTCATCCGGGACATGTATCTCGCCAAGGTGAAGACGCCCGAGCAATCGAAGGAGCCGTGGGACTATCTGGACATCGTCAAGACCGTGAAGGGCGAAGACGCCTTCCGCCCGGTCTCGGAGTCCAAATGTCCGCTGCTGAAGAAGTGAGGTCCAGATGACCGGCAACGAGCCTGACGCAAGCGAAACCTACGAATGCGATGTGCTTGTGGCCGGATCGGGCTGCTCCGGCATGTCGGCCGCGATCACCGCCCGGTCCCGCGGCCTCGACGTGTTGATCGTCGAGAAGGAGCCGCGCTTCGGCGGCACCACCGCCCGCTCCGGCGGCTGGCTCTGGATTCCCGGGACGTCGCTGGCGAAAGCGTACGGCATCGAGGAGACGCCGGAGCAGGCCCGCACCTATCTGCGGCACGAGGCCGGCAACAACTTCGATGCGGCACGCGTCGATGCGTTTCTGGCGGCCGGCCCCGAGGCGGTCGATTTTTTCACCACCAAGACCGCGCTGCGCTTCGACATGCCGCTGGTGTTTCCGGACTATCACGCCGAGGCGCCGGGCGGCGCGCAGGGCGGGCGCTCCATGGTGACGCGTCCGTTCGACGGCCGCGAGCTCGGCGACCTCATCAAGTCGCTGGGCATGCCGCTGCCCGAGCTCACGGTGTTCGGCATGATGCTGGGAAGCGGCAAGGAGATCATCCACTTCATGCGGGTAACGAAGTCGCTGACCTCGGCGCTCTATGTCGCCAAGCGACTGTCGCGGCATCTGATGGACGTGCTGCGCTACGGCCGCGGCATGACCTTGACCAACGGCAATGCGCTCGCCGGGCGCCTCGCCAAATCCGCGCTCGACCTGAAGATCCCGATGTGGCTGTCCTCGCCGGTGCGCGAGCTGACGGTCGAGAACGGCACTGTCACCGGCGCCATCGTGTCGCGCGAGGGACGCGAGGTCCGCGTCCGCGCCCGCCAGGGCGTCGTGCTCGCCTGCGGCGGCTTCCCGCACGATGTGGAGCGGCGCAGAAAGATGTTTCCGCACGCACCGACGGGCAATGAGCATTTTTCGCCGGGGCCCACCGGCAACACCGGCGACGGCTTACGTCTTGCGGAGCGCGCAGGCGGGCATGTCGAGGACCGCCTGCCGAACGCAGCAGCGTGGGTGCCGGTATCGCTGACGACGCGCAAGGACGGCTCGAAGGGCGTGATGCCGCATTTCATCGACCGCGCCAAGCCCGGCGTGATCGCGGTGATGGGCGACGGCAGGCGTTTTGCCAACGAGGGCAATTCCTATCACGACTTCGTCCAGGCCATGGTCAAGGCCGCCAAGCCCGGCGAGGAGATCGCCGCCTTCCTCGTCTGCGATCACAAGACGCTGCGCAAATACGGCCTCGGCTGCGTGCCGCCCTTCCCGATGCCGCTGGGTCATCACCTCAAGACCGGCTACCTGATGCGCGGCGACACGCTGGAGGCGCTGGCGGCCAAGGCCGGCATCGACGCCACATCGTTCGTCGAGACCGTCAGGCAGTTCAACGCCACCGCCCCGCTCGGCCACGATGCCGCCTTCGGCAAGGGCTCGAAAGCCTACAACCGCTACCAGGGCGATGCGCTGCACGGCCCGAATCCCTGCGTCGCACCGATCGAGAACGGGCCGTTCTATGCCATCAAGATGGTGATCGGCGATCTCGGCACCTATGCGGGCATCGTCACCGACGAGAACGCGCGCGCGCTCGACGCCGAAGGCCGGGTCATCCCAGGGCTCTACGCTGCCGGGAACGACATGGCGAGCATCATGGGCGGCAATTATCCCGGGGCCGGCATCACGCTTGGGCCGGCGCTGACCTTCGGCTACATTGCCGGCCGTCATCTCGCCGACAGCGCCGCCAAGCGCGAGGCGGCCTAAGCCAGGCGCACCGGAGGCGCATGAAGAGAGAAAGCCGCGGCATCCAGTCCATCGAGGTCGGCGGAGAGCTGCTCCGCGCGCTCGCAAGGTGCGGCGAGCCGATGATGCTGCGCGATCTCGCGCGCGAGGCCGGCATGGCGCCGGCCAAGGCGCACCCCTATCTCGCCAGCTTCTCGCGCATTGGCCTGATCGAGCAGGACGAGAGCACCGGTCGCTACGAGATCGGCGCGCTGGCGCTGGAGCTCGGCCTGATCAGCCTGCGTCGGCTCTCCGGCGTCCGCATCGCAAGGCCGAGAATCGCCGCGCTCGCCAGCCAGATCGGACATGCCGTCTCTCTCGCCGTCTGGGGCACGCACGGCCCGACCGTGGTCCAACTCGAGGAGCCGGCTCAGCCCGTGCACATCGTGATGCGGGTCGGCTCGGTAATGGCGCTGCTGGAGACCGCGACCGGCCGAGCCTTCGCGGCGTTCCTGCCGGAGCAGACGATCACCGCCGCCCTCGAGAGCGGGCTCGACCGCCACGGCGTCGGCTACAATCCCAAGCGCGCCGTGAAGGGCGCCAAGCTCACCGAGATGCTCGCGGAGGTCCGCAAGCACGGCTTCGCCCGCGCCCTCGGCGATCCCCTGCCCGGCGTCAATGCCTTCTCGGCCCCGGTGTTCGACCATTCCGGTCACGTCGCCCTGGTCATCACCGCGATGGGCCCCGAAGGCACGTTCGATGCGCGCTGGGACAGCCCGATCGCGCATGCGCTGCGCGATTGCGCCGGCGGCATCTCAAAGCGGCTGGGGCACGGGATGACGGTGGCGGCCGAGTGAAGGGCCGACTGGCCGCCTCGCAACGGGTGTCATGCCCCGCCTAGTGCGTAATTGCGCACAGGGGCGGGCATCCAGTACGCCGCGGCCCATCGGTTCTATCACTGCTGTCTCGGAGTACTGGATCGCCCGCCTTCGCGGGCGATGACAGCGAGTGTGGGGCGACTCGTTCCCCTACTTCTCCTTCACCGGCACCGTGTAGTTCAGGACCAGTCTTCCGCCATCCGGATAGATCGTCTGTCCGGTGATGTAGGAGGCATCGTCGCTTGCCAGGAACGCCACCACCGACGCCACCTCGCTCGGCTCGCCGCCGCGGCCGGCTGGCGTGCGCGACATCACGGTCTTGCGGGCGTCATCTGACGTGTAGATCGACGACTTCACCATGTCGGTCAAAATCGTGCCCGGTCCGACCGCGACGACGCGGATGTTGTGCGGGGCGAGTGCAACGGCGGCAACCGACGTCAGCTGCTTCATGCCGCCCTTGGACATCGCATAGGTCGCCAGCGCCGGGATCGCCAGCAGTGCATTCACCGAGGACATGTTGATGATGACGCCGCCACCGCCCTGCGCGATCATTTGCCTCGCCGCGGCCTGTACGCCGAAGAACGCGCCCTTCAAGTTGATGCCAATGATCTCGTCGAATTCCTCTTCGGTGATGTCGAGGATGTCCCGATTGCGGGCGACGCCGGCATTGTTGACCATGATGTCGAGCCGTCCGAACTCCTTCACGGCGGTGGCAACGAGCCGGTCCACATCGGTGCGCTTGGCGACGTTGCCGACCACGGTGCGCAGGGCGTCCGGCCGGCCCAGCTCCGCGGCCGTCGCGGCGAGGCCTTCGGCATCGACGTCGGAGATCACGACCTTGACGCCGTCGTCCAGAAATCTCTTCGCGCAGGCCTTGCCGATGCCGCGCGCCGCGCCGGTGATGGCGGCGACCTTGCCGGATAGTTTCATGGGCTGCTCCAGGACTTGTGACGATCTCGCGGGACGCGGTCACGCAAAGACGCGCGGGCGCAGTCCGGCGTGAAACCAGGTGATCATGGAATAGATGTCGTAGACCGGCAATCCCACCTCGGCCTGAAGCGCTGCGGCGTAAGGCGGCATGTTGGTGCATTCGAGCACGATGGCGCCGACATCGGGATTCTCGGCGACGAGCTGCTTGCCGGCCTCGACCACGTCACGCTCGGCCTGCGCGATGTCCATGTCGTCCTTCTCGGCCTTGATCAGGACGCGAAAGAATTCCTTGCCGTTCTCGGTGCCGACCAGCGGCGTGTCGAGCGGCACGCCGGCGCCTTCGAGATGGGCCGGCGTCAGCGTCGAGCCCGACACGGTGACGAGACCGACGCGCTTGCCCGGCGGCAGGGTCGCCTGCACCCACGGCACCTGCATCAGCGAGGAGGTTGCGACGGGAACGCCAACCGCGGCCGCGATCTCCTTCTGGAACAGCGAGAGGAAGCCGCAATTGGTGGTGATGGCTTCGGCCCCTAACCGCACCAGGTCCTTCGCCGCATCGATGAAGTCGGGCAGCAGGCCGGCCGCACCCTTCAGCACCACCTTCTCGGGCGAAGCCCCGCTCACCACGCGATAAAGCACGGGGAACGGCCAGGTGGTGCCGTTGCCCATGTCGCCGGGAATGCGAGGAAAGCGCGCTTCCAGCATTAAAATGCCGAGCGGCGCGCCGTAGATGGCCTTGCCGCCACGGGCGATGCGGGAGGACGAATGGGCCGTGTTGGTCATGCTGCGACCTCAGAGGAAACGTTCGGGCGCGAAGGGACGAAGCGGAATTTCCGGTTGCTTGCCGCTGAGGAGCTGCGCGACGAGGCGGCCGGTCCGGGCCGAGCCGACCAGGCCGACATGGCCATGACCGAAAGCGTAGACGATATCACGCGAGGCGCGCGCGTAGCCGATGCAGGGTCGCCCATCCGGCATGCTCGGGCGATGGCCGAACCAGGTCTTGATGCGCGAGGCCGGTATATCCCTCGGCAGTTTCGGGAACATGCCGAGAAGATGATCGCGCAAGATCTCGGCGCGCTTCCAGTTCGGCGCGGCCTCGAGGCCGGCGATCTCCACCGTTCCGGCGGCGCGCAAGCCCTTGTTGGTCCAGTTCACCACCATCTTGGCGTCGGACGCCATCATCGAGCTGCGCGGACCCACTTCCGGATTCTCGATCATCACATGATAGCCGCGCTCCGTTTCCAGCGGCAGTGGATCGCCGATCGATGCCGTCAGCTGCTTCGAGCGGGCCCCGGCGGCGACGACGGCAGCATCGCAAGCGATCTCGCCGGTCTCTGTGACGACAGCCACCAGCCTGCCGCCATTCAACTTCAGGCCGGTCGCCTTGGCCCGCGCGTGCTTCGCGCCAATGGCGATCGCATGATTGGCGAGCGCGGCGACATAGGCGCCGGGATCGCGGCAGCGGCCGGCCTCTTCCACCACCACGCCGAAAGTGTAGCGCGGATGCAAATCCGGCTCGCGCTGGCGCATCTCGTCGGCGGAAAGCTCAAGCCATTCGACGCCGACTTTCTTGCGCAGGCGCCAGCCGAGATCGTTGTCGAAATTGCCGCGCGACGGGAACACGTGCATCACGCCGTTGCGCTCGATCAGCTCGGGGACGCCTGCCTCTTCGGCCAGTTTCCGGTGCAGCAGCGGTGCGTCCTTCAAGAGATCGCGCAGCGCGAACGCCGTCGTCTCGACCCGCGCCGCGGTCCAGCCCGAGAGCAGGTATTTGACCAGCCAGGGCAGCGCCTTCGGCAAATAGGACCAGCGGATCGCGAGCGGCCCGAGCGGGTCCATCAGATAGCCCGGCACCTTCCTCCAGATGCCAGGCTCCGCCGGCGGAATCACCGAATGCGACGACAGCCAGCCGGCATTGCCATAGCTCGCGGCCTGTTCGCCGCCGGGCTCGCCCGGATCGATCAGCGTGACGCGGTGCCCCTCGCGCAGCGCCTCGATGGCGCTGACGACCCCGACCGCGCCGGCTCCGATGATCGCGACGTGGCGGCCGGCCGCCATCGCTTTAAGCCTTTACCGCGGGCGTGAAATCCTTGCCGACCGAGATCGCGCGGGGATCGATGATGCAGTGGAGGATCGACGGCTTGCCGGAGGCGAGCGCACGCTCGAACGCCGGCGCGAATTCCTCGGTGCGCTCGACCCGTTCGCCATGGCCGCCGAACGCCTTCGCATACATCGCGAAGTCAGGGTTCTTGAGCTGGGTGCCGACGACGCGGCCGGGATAATCGCGCTCCTGATGCATGCGGATGGTGCCGTATTGCGAATTGTCGACGACGACGACGATCAGGGCTGCGTCATATTGCACGGCGGTCGCGAACTCCTGGCCGTTCATCAGGAAGCAGCCGTCACCGGCAAAGGCGACGACGATTCGATCCGGATATTGCCGCTTGGCGAGCACGCCCGCCGGCACCCCATAGCCCATCGAGCCCGAGGTCGGTGCCAGCTGCGCGGCAAAGCTGTGGAAGCGGTGATGGCGATGGATCCAGCCGGCGTAGTTGCCGGCGCCGTTGCAGACGATGGCGTCCTTCGGCAGCCGGTCGCGCAGCCAGGTCATGACCTGGCCGTACTGGAACGTGCCCGGCAGCTCGCGCGCCTTGTCGGTCCAGGCAAGGTAGTCGGCATGGGCCTTGGCGGCCTCGCCCTTCCAGGCCACTGCGCCCGAGGGCTTCAGCGTCTCGACGGCGGCCGCGAAGGCGGCAGGCGTTGCCTGGATCGCGAGCGCCGGCTGATAGACGCGGCCGAGCTCTTCGGAGCCCGGATGCACATGGACCAGTTTCTGCTTCGGCGATGGAATGTCGAATAGCGTGTAGGACGAGGACGGCATTTCCGACATGCGGCCGCCGATCAGCAGGACGACGTCGGCGTTATCGACACGCGCCTTCAGGCCCGGGCTCGGGCCGATGCCGAGATCGCCGGCATAATGCGAATGATCGGCATCGATCAGTGAGGCCCGGCGGAACGAGGTCGCGACCGGCAGGTCGAAGCGCTCGGCAAAGCGCGCAATGCTCTTGGTCGCTTCATTGGTCCAGCGCGAGCCGCCGAGGATCACCAACGGTGCCTTGGCACCCGCGAGCATGGCGCCGAGCTTTTCGAGATCGGCCGGCGCGGGCCAGCTCACCGCCGGCTCGATGCGCAAGGCATCGGCGACGGCCGCGGTCTCGGTCAGCATGTTCTCCGGCAGCGCGATCACGACGGGACCGGGACGGCCCTGCATGGCGACGCGGAAGGCGCGCGCCACCAGCTCCGGAATGCGGTCGGGACGATCGATCTCGACCGCCCATTTCGCCATGGAGCCGAATACCGCCTTGTAGTCGAGCTCCTGAAACGCCTCGCGCTCGCGCATGCCGGTGTCGACCTGGCCGACGAACAGGATCATCGGTGTCGAATCCTGCATCGCAATGTGCACGCCGTGACTGGCATTGGTGGCGCCGGGGCCGCGGGTGACGAAGCAGATTCCGGGCCGACCCGTGAGCTTGCCATAGGCTTCCGCCATCATGGCCGCGCCGCCCTCGGCCCGGCAGATCACGACGTCGATCGGGCTGTCATGCAGCGCATCGAGCGCCGCCAGATAGCTCTCACCCGGCACGCAGGTGACGCGCTCGACGCCTTGCGCGACGAGCTGATCGATCAGGATCTGCCCGCCGGTGCGGGTGTTGCGGATGGTCATGACGGCTCCCTCAAGGCTCTGGCAATGCGCCATTATTCGGCAACTGCGTAAGACAGGCCGAGAGCGCGCGCAAGGTCGAAAGGCCCTGGTCGCCTGCACAGGCGTCATGCCGATCCGTGCCGTTTGCACGACGGCTCGTTTACGACCTTCGGCCATGCAGGCCCTGCCATCAAGCAACGGCTACCGAGCTTCGACGTCTTCGGTTACGATCCGGCCGAACACATCGTCGAGGACACGGGAATGCAGACCATCGGCCTGATCGGCGGCATGAGCTGGGAGAGCACGGCGCTCTATTACAAGCTGATCAACGAGCGCGTCCGCGATCGCATGGGCAAGCTGCATTCCGCCCCGCTGCTGCTGTATTCCTACGATTTCGAAGAGATCAAGCAGATGCAGTATGCGGGCCGCTGGAGCGAGGCGGCCGCCAGCCTGGCCGAGGTCGCGCGGCGCCTCGAAAGCGCAGGCGCGCGGGCGATCGTGTTGTGCACCAACACGATGCACAAGCTGGCCCCCGAGATCGTCTCCGGCGTGACCATCCCGTTCATCCATCTTGGCGATGCCACGGCGCAGCGGATTCGGGCGAAAGGTTACCGGCGGGTCGGGCTGCTCGGCACCAGGTTCACGATGGAGGAGGACTTCTACATCGACCGGCTGCGCGCGCACGATCTCGACGTGCTGGTTCCTCCCCCCGAGGCGCGCGCCGACGTCAACCGCATCATCTACGACGAGCTGTGCCTCGGAATCGTCGCCGATGCTTCGCGTCGTCGTTATCAGGACGTGATGGCCGCGCTCGTCGCCGCAGGCGCGGAATGCATCATCCTCGGCTGCACCGAGATCACGATGCTGGTCGGCCCCGATGACACGCCGGTCGAGACGTTCGACACCACGGCCATTCATGCCGAGACCGCCGCGGATTTCGCGATCGGATCGTGAACAAGGGCTCGCGACACCTCGTGCAGCCGCGTCCGGCGCGCCGCCAGGGCAACGCCGCCCCTCACCCGTCCTTCTTGCGCGCGCTCGCCAGCAGCACCAGCATGAACGAGGCCGCCGTCATCAGCGTCGAGATCGCGGCGATGGTCGGGTCGATCTCGTCGCGCAGCGCGGTGAACATGCGCTTGGTCAGCGGCTGATACTGGCCGCCCGAGATGAACAGCGCGACGATGGTCTCGTCCATCGCCGAGATGAAGGCGAAGATGCCGCCTGCAACCACGCTGGACTTGATCTGCGGCAGCGTCACCGCAAAGAAGCTGCGGAGGCGGTTCATGCCGAGGCTGCGCGCCACCATCTCCTGCGCCGGATCGAAGCTCTGCAAACCTGCCAGCACCGAGATGACGACGTAAGGCAATCCCAGCATCACATTCGCCAGAACGAGGCCGAGCATGGTCGCGACCAGGCCGACTTTGGCATAGACGAAGAAGATTCCGACCGCGGTGATGATGATCGGCACCACCAGCGGCAGCAGCAGCGCCATGTGGATCACGCGCATGATGCGCAGTTTCGATTGGCTGATGGCGTAGGCGGCGGCGACGCCAAACGGCGTCGCAATCAGGACGGTCAGGGCCGCGACCGTCAGCGTCACCTGCGTCGCCTGCATCCAGGCGGAGCTGGCGAAATATTGCTGGTACCAGCGCAGCGAGAACGACGGCGGCGGAAAGGTCAAAAAGCGCGCGCTGGAGAACGAGATCGGCACGATGATCAGGACGGGGAGGATCAGATAGACCAGCACCAGCGTGCTGAACACGTAGAGGACGATGCGTGCGGGCGAGAGACGGTTCATTTCTGCCCCAACACGCGATCGAGCGAGATGAAGCGGCTGACGAGAACGAAGATCGCGAGCACGCTGAGGAGCAGCACCACCGCAACAGCGCTGGCGGCACCGAACTGGTTGTAGAGCTCGACATTGCGGCTCACCAGCATCGACACCATCACGGTGCGGCCGCCGCCCAGCAATTCCGGCGTGATGTAGAAGCCGAGGCAGAGCACGAACACCATGGTGCAGCCCGCGAGCACGCCCGGCAGCGACAGCGGCAGGAAGACGCGGACGAAGGTCAGCGACGGGCTCGCGCCCAGGCTGGCGCCGGCCTGCATCAGCTCGCTCGGGATCTTTTGCATGGTCGCATAGAGCGGCAGCACCATGAAGGGCAGCAGGATGTGCACCGTCGCGACGACCGTGCCGAAAGTGTTGTGGACCAGCGCGAGCGGCTCGGAGATCCATTCGAGATGGCGCAGGAACTGGTTGATCACGCCGCTGCGCTGAAGCAGCACCAGCCAGGCATAGGCGCGCACCAGCACGCTGGTCCAGAACGGCAGCACGACCAGCGACAGAATGAGGATGCTCCAGCCCTTCGGCAGCGCGTTAGCGAGATAGGCGACGGGATAGCCGAGCAGCAGCGCAATCAGCGTGACCGCGAGGCTGATCTCGAAGGTCAGCGCAAAGCTGCGCCAGTAGATGTCCTCGGTGAAGACGCGGCGATAATTCTCCAGCGTGAAGCCGTCATGGTAGATCGACTGCCAGGCGAGCCAGCCGACCGGCAGCACGATCAGAGCCAGGATCACGAGCAACGCCGGCGACACCAGCGCCAGCATCAGGCCGTGCTCGCGGCGCTGATGCTTCTGCGATGGATCTGAGACTGATGTCGTCAACGTTGCCTCGCCTCACTTCTGCATGAACGACGCCCAGCGCTTCTCGGCGGCTTCGCCGGCGGGCGAGGACCACCAGGCATAGGACATCAGCGCCTGCTTGGCCGCATTGGCCGGCTCGCTCGGCAATTGCGCGGCGCGATCGGGCTTGATCACGCCGGCCTCGAACGCCTTGGGATTGCCCGGGCCGTAATCGATATGAAGCGGCAGATTGGCCTGGTGCACGGGATCGACGGCCTCGTTGAGGAATTTCACCGCGGTGGCAAGATTGGGCGCGCCCTTGAGGATGCAGAGCGAGGTGCTCTGCAGGACGCCCTGGTTGTAGGTGAAGGCGACCTTGGCGCCTTCCTTGGCGACCGCGCTGACACGGCCGTTCCAGGCCATCTCCATGTCGACCTCGCCGTCGTTGAGCAGCTGGGCCGATTGCGCCCCCGAGGTCCACCACACCGTGATGTGCGGCTTGATCTCCTCCAGCTTCTTGAAGGCCCGGTCGACGTCGAGCGGATAGAGCTTGTCGGGCGCGACGCCGTCGGCCATCAGCGCCGCCTCGAGCGTCGCGAACGGATGGTTGCGCAGCGCGCGACGGCCGGGAAACTTCTTCACGTCCCAGAAATCGGCCCAGCTGTTCGGCGTGTCCTTCGGAAATGTCTTCTGGCTGTAGGCCAGCACGCTGGAATAGAACTCGTAAGACACCGAATACGGACTGCGATAGGCCTCCGGCATCGCCGCGCCGTTCGGAATCTTCGAGAAGTCCAGCTTCTCGATCAGCCCCTGCTCGCCGCCGCGCAGGCAGTTGCCGGTGGGGGTGTCGACCACGTCCCAGATCGGCTTGCCGCTGCCGACCTGCGTCTTGATCGCCGGCCAGGCGTCGGGAATCGAATCCTGGTTGATGGTGATGCCGAGCTTCTTGGCGGAGGGATCGAGGATCGCCACCGTCTGCGCCTGCTGATAGGCCCCGCCCTGCGAGACGAAGGTAATCTGCTCGGCCGCACCGGCGGCCGTGCTCAATCCAATTGCGCTCAGCAGCGCGCAGCTCAGTCCAAAACTCTGCTTCATCGTCATCCTCGCCTCCTCCAAAGAGATCTCACCGACCGATCGCATCGAGAAACTGGTACCAGCGGGCGACCATGCGCACCGCGGGTTCGCGCAGCGGGTAGAGCGGAATCGTCTTCATCCGCCGGACGTCGAGCAGGCCGACATCGGGGCTTTCGCCGCGCACGAAAGCGGCGAGATAGCGGCCCATCAGGCTCGACATCGCAACGCCGGCGCCGTTGTAGCCGAGCGAGACCAGCGTGCGATCGTCGAGCCAGCCGATATGAGGCACCGAGTCCAGCGTCATCGCGACCAGGCCCGACCATTGGTAGTCGAGGGGGACGTCGGCGAGATCGGGGAAGATGTCGACCATCGCCTTGCGAAGTGCGTCGAACGCGGCTTGCGAATCCTGCTTGCCGAAGGCGCCGCGGCCGCCGAAAATCACGCGTTGATCGACCATGCGGAACCAGCGCATCATGCGCTTGGTCTCGGTATAGGTGCGTCCCGACGGCATCAGCTTTCCCGCAAGATTGCGCGGCAGCTGCGCGGTCGCGACCATGGCGCTGCGGAACGGGACCAGCGTGCGCTGCAGATGCGCGGTGGCGCCGGTGAGGTCGGAATAGCTGTTGGTGGCGATGATCGCCTGTCTTGCGCGCACGACGCCTTGCGGCGTCTCGGCGACGATGCCGTCCTTCTCACGCCGCAGCCTCACGACGGGCGACTCCTGGAACACCGAGACGCCGCGGCGCGCGACGCCGTCGGCGAGGCCGCGCAGGTAGTTCAGCGGATGGATACCGCCGGAGCCGGGATTGAGCACGCCGCCGACGAAGATGTCCGAGCCGGTCTCCTCGCGCACCCCGTTCTTGTCGAGGATGCGGACCTCGGCAGAGCCCATCTCGCGCGTCATCCAGTTGGCTTCGTCGATCGCGGCCCGGAGCGTCGTCTCGTTATGCGCGGCCTTGACCTGGCCGGTGCGCGTCAGGTTCGCCCTGGTGATGCCGTACTCCGACACCAGCTCCTCGACCATGTCGGTCGATTCATGCGCGATCTCGTACATCCGCTTCGCCATGGCGCGGCCATGCGCAGCGTCGATCTCGCGAAACGACAGGCGGAACTTTGCGGTGATGACCCCGCCATTGCGGCCGCTTGCGCCCCAGCCGGGGCGGTTGGCCTCAAGCACGATTGGCGCGAGGCCGCTCTTGGCCATGTGGTGCGCCGCCGAGAGCCCCGTGTAGCCCGCACCGACGATCACCACATCGGCCTGCTGCTCGCCCGACAGCACGGGAAAATCGCGCGCCGGCGCCGCCGTGGCTTCCCACAGCGAGTTGGCCGACGGCAGCGCGCTCCAGTCCCGTGTCATGCCCGCGCTCACGATGTTACGCCGCAGGCCCAACGGCGGCGTCGGCGAGCGCCTTCAACGTCGGGAAATGGAAGTCCGGCTTGGTCAGCATCTCCACCGCCGGCGTGCCGCCGAAGCCGGCGATGCCCTGGCGACGCTCGATCCAGCACACCTTGTAGCCGAGCTTCCGCGCGATCCCGATGTCGTGGTACTGGCTCTGCGCGACATGCAGGATGTCGGACTGCTTGTAGCCGAACGCGGACTGGCGCCCCCTGTTGTAGGCGAAGAACTCAGGGTTGGGTTTTGCAACGCCGGTGTCGTCGGCACACACGGTGTCGTCGAAGGGATCGCCGAGCGCGTGGGCATAGCAGGACAGCGCGACGCGGTCCGCGTTGGTCATCGCCACCAGCCGGAATTTCGTCCGCAAGCGCTTCAGCGCCTCGACCGAATCCGCGAACGGACCCCAGCGCAGCACGGCAAGCTGGAACATGTCGCAGGCCGCATCGTCGGCGGGCAGTCCGAGCTCGGTGGCGAGATGACGATAGACGTGGAACATCGCCTCGCTGGAGCGCCCATAATGCTTGTCGCGGCCGCGCTTGTAGGGCTCGAAGATCTGGTCGTCGCTGAGCTCGGCCGGCGTCTTGCCCGAGATCCTGCGCACCGCGGAGAGCACGCCGGCCTCGAAATCGATCAAGGTGCCGACGACGTCGAAGGTGAGAACCTTGAAATTGCTGAACGCGGCTTGGGTCGACATGTCAGTTTCTTCTTTCGGTTGTACAAGGCTTGAGGTCAGTCCACCCATTTCAGTCCACTCTCGGCACGACGATGGTGTCCTCGGGGTGAAGGGTGACGGTGAGGCGGCCGCCAAGCGGCGGAATGCGGCTATAGGCCTGGTGATAGCTCGGCTGGCGCAGGCTGAGCGCAACGCCGTTTTCGAGCGCCAGAAAGATGCGCAGGCTCTCGCCCTGATAGACGATGTCGGTGACCGTGCCGGTCAGCCGGTTGCAGGCGGAATCCTGCGCGCCGTCGTCGATCAGGAGCTTTTCGCTGTGCACGGCTAGCATCAGCGCATCGCCATCGGGAATGACGCGGGCGCTGCGCAGCAGCGCATCGCCGAGCGCGACACTGGAGGCATCGACGCGGCGAACCGGGAGCATGGTCGCTTCGCCGATGAAGCTCGCGACGAAGGAATCGGCGGGATGATCGTGCAGGCGCTCGGGCACGTCGATCTGGATCAGCCGGCCGTCCTTCATGACCGCGACGCGGTCGCTCATGGTCAGAGCTTCGCGCTGGTCATGGGTGACATAGATGATGGTGGCCTGGATGCGCCGGTGCAGCGCGCGCAGCTCGATCTGCATGGATTCGCGCAGCTGCTTGTCGAGCGCCGACAGCGGCTCGTCCATCAGGATCAGCCGCGGCTCGAAGATCATGGCGCGCGCCAGCGCCACGCGCTGGCGCTGGCCGCCGGAGAGCTGCGCGATGCCGCGGTCCTCATAGCCGGCGAGCCCGACCATGCCGAGCGCCGCGCGGACCTTGTCGGGCCAGGACGCCTTCGGCAGGCGGCGGGCGCGCAAGGGGAAGGCGACGTTCTCGCCGACGCTCATATGCGGGAACAGCGCGTAGTTCTGGAACACGACGCCGATGTCGCGCTTGTGCGGCGGCATGTAGGTGACGTCGCGGCCGCCGAACAGGATCGTGCCCGCCGACGGCAGGATGAAGCCGCCCAGAATTCCAAGCAGCGTGGTCTTGCCCGAGCCGGAGGGACCGAGCAGCGAGACGAACTCGCCGGCGCCGACATTGAGGGAGACGTCGTCGAGGGCGCGGACGGGGCCATAGGCCTTGCTCGCGGCTCTGATCTCGACGCTTTCCGCTCGTTTATCCAACGATCGACCTCGCCCGTCCCTGCAACGGCGTGCCTCACTGCGCGCCATAAGCCTGCTTTATAGACAGGGAATCCGAGCACTCGGGATCGAAGCGTGCGCCGCACCAAATCCTTGCTCGCCAGCCCCTGTCTTTAGGCTGTGATCGCGATGACAACAGACTTGGCAAAACTCGGCAATTGCCAAATTCTCACGCGGCTCATAACATAGCGTTATGCCTGAGCTTCGCCGCATGCTGCCGTCGAGCAACGCCCTGTTCGTCTTCGACGCCGCGGCGCGCAATGGCAGCTTCACGGCCGCGGCCGCCGAATTGAACGTCACGCAGCCGGCGGTGAGCCGGATGCTCGGCCAGTTCGAGGAGCATCTCGGCGTGCGCCTGTTCGATCGCAAGGCGGGACGCGCGGTGCTCACCGAGGAGGGCGAACTGCTCTATCGCCGCGTGCTCGACGGCTTTCGCAGCATCGAGAGCGGGCTGGTCGAGATCGAGCGGCGCCGCAAGGGCACCGAGACGGTGACGCTGTCGGTCTCGTCGGCCTTCACGACGCATTGGCTGATGCCGCGCATCGACAAGCTGCAGAAGCAGTTTCCGCAAGTCGATCTGCGCTTCCAGCTCATCTCCGGCGCGTTGCGCGGGCCGGTGGAGAATGTCGATCTCGGCATGCGCTTCCGCGATCGCGACGAGCCGCCGTCGGGCGGCACGCTGGTGATGAGGGAAGTCATGCTGCCGATGTGCAGCCCCTCCTATCTCGGCGAAACCGATCCCGCCGAGGGCAACACCATCATCCGCCTTGCCGAGACGCCGGGCGACTGGGCCGCGGATTACGCCTCGCTGCTCACCGGGCGCCGCGGCGCGGCCAAGGCGCTGAGCTTCACCGATTATGCCGTCGTGGTGCAGGCCGCCCTGCTCGGCCAGGGCATCGCGCTCGGCTGGCTGACGGTCGCCTCGCACTGGCTGCTCACCGGCGCGCTGATGCCGGCCTCCGACCGGCTCACCACCACGCGCCGCGTCTGCGAATTCCTGCCGCCGCGCAACCGCCCGATGCGTCCGATCGCAGCCGAGATCCGCGACTGGATCATCGCGCAGATGGCAAGCGAGATCGCCGCGATCGACCGGCTCTATCCGAAGCTGGGGGCAATGGCGGCGTGTTATTAGTGCCCCCTCGCCCCACTTGCGGGGAGAGGCAAAGAAGAACCCGCAGCACCGCTCTACCGATGCTCAATCGCGCGGATGGCGCCGCGCAGCTCGGCGAGACCGCGGAGGCGGCCGATGGCGGTGTAGCCGGGGTTGGTGCGCTTGGTGGCGGCGAGGTCATCGAGCATGCGGTGGCCATGATCGGGACGGAACACGATCCTCTTGTCCGGCGGCCGCCGCGCGTTCTCCTTGAGCAGCGCCTTGAGCACTGCGACCATGTCGACGTCGCCGTCGAGATGATCGGATTCGTAGAACGACAGCCCGTCGGCCTCGCGCTTGGTGGCGCGCAGATGGGCAAAGGCGATGCGCGGACCGAAGCGCTCGGCCATTTCAGGCAGGTTGTTTTCCGCGCGCACGCCGAGCGAGCCGGTGCACAGGCAGATGCCGTTGGCCCTGGACGGCACCGCGTCGAACAACGCCTGATAATCGTCGGCCGAGGAGGCAATGCGCGGCAGGCCGAACAACGGCCGCGGCGGATCGTCCGGATGCAGGGTCAGCGACACCCCGAGCTGCTCGGCGACCGGCGTCACGCGCGCCAGGAACTCGGCAAGATGCTGCCGCAGGATCCTTGGCGTGATGTCGCGATAGCTCTCCAGCCGGTCACGGAATTGCGGGATGGTCATCGGCTCGGTGGTCGAGCCCGGCAGCGCGCTGGCGATCACCATCACGAGATAGTCGATATCGGCCTGGCTCAACTGCTCGAACAGCGCCTTCGCGCGCGCCTGCTGTTCGGGCGAGTACTCCTGCACGGCCGCGGGACGCTTGAGAATATGCAGCTCGAAGGCGGCGAAACGATCCTGGTCGAAGCGCATGGCCCGGGCGCCGTTCGGCAGCTCCCATTCGAGATCGGTGCGGCACCAGTCCACGACAGGCATGAAATTGTAGCAGATGATCTTGATGCCGGCCGCCGCGACGGCCTCGAGGCTCGCGATCCACGCCTCGATGGACCTGGTCGCCTTGGCCCCGAGCCGCTTGACGTCGTCGGGGATCGGAATCGATTCCACCACCGACCAGGTCAGTTGCGATCGCCCGGGCTGGCCGTTCTCGATGAAGTTCTTGCGCTCTTCAACCGCCTTGCGCGTCCAGGCCTCCCCGATCGGCACCTGATGCAGCGCCGAGACGATCTGGCTCGCCCCGGCCTGCCTGACGTCATCGAGCGACACCGGATCATCGGGCCCGTACCAGCGCCATCCCTCCAACATCATCGGTCTCCCCCAATCAGGTCGCGGTCAGCACGACCTTGACGCTCTGCGAGCGGTCGAGCGCCAGCCGCAGCGCATCGGGCGCGGTCGCCAGCGGACGCTCGGCGGTGACCAGCGACAGCACGTCGACGCTGCCGTTTGAGATCAGCTCCACTGCGGTCATGAACTCAAAGCCGAAGCGGAACGAGCCGCGCAGGTCGATCTCCTTGGCCATCACCGCATTCGACGGCGTCGGGATCTGGCCGCCCGGCAGATTGCCGATCTGTACCACGATGCCGCCGCGCCTGACGATGCCGATGGCGCTGGCAAGGCCGGCGGCCGTGCCCGACACCTCGAAGGCGACGTCGTATGGGCGCGAGGCCGCCTGCGCCTTCAGGCCCTCTTCCCCGCCCGAGACATTCTCGACATGCGAAGCGCCAAGCCGGGTTGCAAACGCCAGCGGCGCCGGTGCGATGTCGGCCACCGTGATGTCGGCCATGCCGGCGCGGCGCGCGGCCAGCATGGTCAGAAGCCCGATCGGGCCGGCACCGAAGATGATACCGCGCTTGCCCTCGATCTTGCCGGCGCGCGCGACCGCATGCAGGCAGACTGCGAGCGGCTCGGCCAGCGCGGCCGCCTGGTATGACACGTGGTCCGGGATCTTCACGCACTGCGCGGGGATCGCGTCGAAATAATTGGCAAAGCCGCCCTGCATGTGCGGCGTCTTCGAGGCCGAGCCCATGAAGTAGATGTTCTCGCACAGGTTCGGCCGGCCCTCGCGGCAGGCGACGCAATGGCCGCACCAGCGCGACGGGTTGACGGCGACGCGGTCGCCGACCTTCAGATTGGCGGCAGTGCCTGCGATCTCCACGACCTCGCCCGAGATCTCGTGGCCGAGCACCAGCGGCGACTTCACCACGAAATCGCCGGTCCGGGCATGACGGAAATAGTGCATGTCCGAGCCGCAGATGCCGCCGGCGCCGAAGCGGATGCGCACCATGCCCTCAGTGAGCCTGTCGAGCGGATGCTCGATCATGCGCAGATCTTCCGGACCGAACAGGGTTGCGGCGAGAGCGGTCGAGGTCATTTGGAGAGTCCCATGTATTTTGGCAGCCAGAGGGTCAGTTCGGGAATGAAGGTGATCGCGATCAGCCCCAGCATCAGCGGCACCAGCCAGGGCAGGATCGCCACCGTCGTGCGCTCGACCGAGAGTTTTGCGACACGGGCGAGCACGAACAGCACCATGCCGAGCGGCGGATGCAGCAGGCCGATCATCAGGTTCAGCGTCATGATCAGGCCGAAGTGAATGGGATCGATGCCGAGCTTGAGCACGATCGGCAGCAGGATCGGCACCAGGATGGTGATCGCCGCCGTGGTGTCGATGAAGCAGCCGACGAACAGGATCAGCACGTTGGCGAGCGCCAGGAACACCCATTTGTTCTGGGTGATGCTGAGCATCCAGTCCGACAGCATCTGCGCGGCCTGCGACACCGTGAGCAGCCAGGCGAAGATCGAGGCGGCGGTGACGATGAACAGCACGGAGGCCGTGGTCTCGATCGTGTCGAACGTCGCCTTCGCCACCGTCTGCAGCGTCATGGTGCGGTAGCGGACGAGGCCAAGGAACAGCGACCAGATCACCGCGGCAACGGCAGCCTCCGTCGGCGTGAACCAGCCCAGCGTCATGCCGCCGATCAGGATCACCGGCGCCATCAGCGCCATCACCGCCGAGAAGTCGAAATACCAGTCGATCGCCAGCAGCGTGCCGAGGCCGATGACGACCGCCACGTTGATCGAGAGGCCGGCCATCACCATCAGCCAGATCGCCATCGGGAACGACAGCACGATCAAGATCTCGAGGCCCGCCGAGCCGAGCTGCGGCCAGGAGAACGGCGTGTCGCTGCCCCATTTGTTCTTGTGCGCGAAATAGGTGACGGTGATCATCATGAACAAGGTCAGGACGACGCCCGGAATGACGCCACCGAGAAACAGCGCGCCGATCGAGACGTTCGCCATCATGCCGTAGATCACGAAAGGCAGCGACGGCGGGATGATGGGCCCGAGCGTCGCCGAGGCCGCGGTGACGCCGACCGAGAACTCGGTCGAATAGCCGTGGTCCTTCATCGCCTTGATCTCGATGGTGCCGAGGCCGGCGGCGTCCGCGATCGCGGTCCCGGACATGCCGGAAAAGATCACCGAGCCGATGATGTTGACGTGGCCGAGGCCGCCGCGCATCCACCCCACCAGTGCGACGGCGAACTTGTAGATGCGCCCGGTGACGCCGGCGATGTTCATGAGATTGCCGGCGAGGATGAAGAACGGCACGGCGAGCAGCGGAAAGCTCTCGACGCCGGCGATCATGCGCTGCGCCAGCGTGACGTCGGGCGTCACGCCGCTGACCAGGATGTAGAGCAGCGACGAGGCGGCCATGGCGATCGCCACGGGAACGCCGAGCAGCATCAGAAGGAGAAAGCCTCCGAGCAACAGCAGCATGACGTTATATCTCCGACCCGTCGTAGGCACCGGGGCGTTCGAGGACCGAGTAACCCTGCCGCCAATGTTGCAGCGCCGCCTGCACGGAACGCAGGAACATCAGCACGAAGCCGAGCAGGACGAAGTAATAGACGTAGTTCTTGGGGAAATTGATCGTGGTCATCTGCTCGTCGCCGATGATCTGGATGTAGACCCAGACCAGCTTGATGGCGTAGCCGAAGAAGGCGATCCGGATCAGGTCGATCATCGTCGACAGCGCGCGCCCCACGCGCGGCGGCAGATAGCGGTAGAGAAGGTCGACCTGGATGTGCCGGGACAGCCGCACGCACATCGAAGCGCCGATGAAGACCACACCGATCAGGCAATAAGTCGCGATCTCCTCGGTCCAGGCGTAGCTGTCGTTGAGCACGTAGCGGGTGAAGAACTGGAGGAAGACGGCGAGCGCCATCACCCAGAAGACCGCGAGCGCCACCCAATCCTCGAACGCGTAGATACCGAGATCGACCTTCGGCGTCGCCTCCTCCTCGAAAGTATGGGCGATCTCCTCCGCGGTGATCTGCCGGTGGATTTCGGCGGTGGACATTAGGCTACCTCTCTCCAATCGTCGTTCCAGGGCTCGCGAAGCGAGAACCCGGAACCTCGAGATTCCGGGTTCGGTGCTCGGACCGTGCTCTGCACGGTCCGGCGCGCCGCCCCGGAATGACATCCAGTGCTATTTCACCGCCTGGATCTTTTCCCAATCGGCCTTGCGATAGCCGAAGGTCTCGAACGCGACGTTCTTCAGCACGGTGTCGCGGAACTCGTTCTTGTCGACCTCGGTCACGGTCAGGCCCTTGTCCTTGAAGAAGGCGACCAGCTTGGCCTCGTTCTGCTTGATCTCGCCGGTGGCCTTGGCGGCGGCTTCCTGCGCCACGTCGGTGAAGATCTTCTTGTCTTCGTCGCTGAGCTTCTTCCACAGGGCGCCGGCGACCACGGTGTTGAGGTGATCGACGATGTGGCCGGTCAGCACGATGTGCTTCTGCACCTCGTAGAACTTCTTGGCCTCGATCGTGGTCAGGGGATTCTCCTGCGCCTCGACGGTGCCGTTCTGGAGCGCGAGATAGACTTCGGCGAACGCGATCGGCGCGGTGTTGGCGCCGCAGGCGCGCGGCATCGCCAGATAGGCGGGCACGTCCGGCACACGGATCTTCAGGCCCTTCATGTCGGCGCAGGTCTTGATCGGCTTGTTCGACGAGGTCTGCCGCACCCCGTAATAGGTCACCGCGACGATGTGGTGGCCGCTCTTGTCCTCGTAGCCCTTGACGAGCTCCTTGAAGATATCGCTCTTGGTATAGGCGAGCAGATGATCGGCATCGCGGAACGTGTAGGGATAATAGGTCACGCCGATCGGCGCGAAGCTCTTGGCCGCGAAGCTCGAGCCGGAGATGATGAGGTCGACCGAGCCGAGCGAGAGGCCCTGGTTGATGTCGGTCTCCTTGCCGAGCTGGGAGGCCGGGTAGACGTCGATCTGGTAGCGCCCTTTGGTGCGCTTGCCGATCTCCTGCGCGGCCCAGACCGAGGCGGTGTGGAACGGCTCCGAGGTCTCGTAGACATGGGCCCATTTGAGCTTGGTCTGCGCCATGCTGGCACTGGTCGCAGCCAGCAGCGCAGCGGCGGAAATCATTGCTGCAATCGTCATTTTCTTCAACATCGACTTTTCCTCCATCGTTCAAGTCTGCTTCTTGTTCGCCCGCCCCGGCATGGATGCGGGCCGCACAATCTCATCGCCGCCGCGCGCTGCCGCCCGTGGCGCGCTTTTTCGGTTTTGGTTTTGGCGACTTCGCCGGGGCGCGCGCGCTCCGGTTCTCTCCCGACGACGGCGCGGCCGCGTTCTCGGCACCGAAATTCTGCGCGAAGCGCTCCTGCGATCTCGCCAGGTGGACGCGCATCGCCTCGCGCGCGGCTGGCGGATCATGCGCCGCGATCGCCTCGCGCACGGCGCGATGCTCGTCGAGCGCGGTGCGCCAGGTGCCCGGGTTCTCGAAATAATGCGCAAGCTGCGCGAAATAGGGATTGAGGCGCTGGTCGAACAGCTCGCCGACCACGCGCACCAGCACGGCATTGCCAAGGCTGCCGGCGATCGCGACGTGGAATGCGCGGTCGTGAACCATGGAGGCTTCGCCGGGATGCTCGACCTTCTCCATCGCGAGCAGCGAGGCGTCGATGCGGGCGATGTCGTCCTTCGTCGCTACGCGCGCGGCCTCTTCGGCGATCGCGCTTTCCAGGAATTCGCGGGCGCGCAGCAGCTCGAACGGCCCCTCGATGACCGACGCGGCTGGCGGCGCGGCGATTGCGGCGGGCTCGATCACATAGATGCCGGAGCCGACGCGAATACGCAGCCGCCCCTCGACCTCGAGCGCGATCAGGGCTTCGCGCACCGTGGGCCTGGACACCTTGAGCTGCTCGGCGAGCTCGCGTTCGGTCGGCAAGCGGCTGCCGACCGCGTACTCGCCGCTGTCGATCAGGCTCCGCAATTGATCGGCGACCTGGCGATAGAGCCGTCTCGCCTCCACAGCTTCCAGCGGCACGCTGGTCCTCCCGAAAGGGGTCACGCGGGACTTTCCGCCCGCGGCCCGCCAATTTTGGAAAATTGGCCTTACCAATTGACCAGAGCATTGACCCGGTCCGGGCGCCATGTCAAGCAGCGGCAAAGCTCAAGCAGCGGCAAAGCAAAGGGGAGACGTCCATGCGCCCAGGTTCAGCGCGTCTTGGCGGGGGTCTTGCCAGGGCCAATCTCGACCGGCTGCCGCCGGCCGTCCGCCGCCCGGCCTACGACCTCTCGCGCGTCACGCCCGGCATCGTGCATCTGGGTCTCGGCGCGTTTCATCGCGCGCATCAGGCCGTCGTCATCGACGATTGCCTTGCCACGGGCAGCGCGTCCTGGGGCATTGTCGGGGCGAGCCTGCGCAGCCCGGACACGCGCGACGCCCTCGCCCCGCAGGATCATCTCTACACAATTGCCGTACGCGCCGCGGAGGGCACCGAGCATCGCGTCATCGGCGCGCTGCTCGACAGTGTCGTCGCACGCGAGAAGCCGGCGGCCCTGGTCGAACGGATGGCCGATCCGGCCACGCGCATCGTCTCGCTCACCGTCACCGAGAAGGGCTATTGCCACACGCCGCAGACCGGCGATCTCGACGAGCGGCACCCTGACGTCGTGCATGACCTGAACAATTTGGACGCGCCGCGATCGGCGCCCGGCTTCATCGTCGCGGCGCTGGCGCGGCGGCGCGCGCTCGGAGCCAAGCCCTTCACCGTGCTGTGCTGCGACAATCTCGCCGCCAATGGCCACACCACACAGCGGATCGTGACGCAGTTCGCCGCGCTGCGCTCCAAGGATCTCGGCAAGTGGATCGCGGACAATGCCGCCTTCCCCTCGACCATGGTCGACCGTATCGTTCCTGAAACCACGGCTGCCGACCGGGACGCGGTGTCATCCGCGCTGGGCCTGCGCGACGCCTGGCCCGTCATGACCGAGCCTTTCACGCAATGGGTGGTGGAGGACCGCTTCACGGCCGGCCGGCCCGATCTTGCCGCGGCCGGCGTCGAGCTCGTCAGCGACGTCAAGCCGTTCGAGCTGATGAAGCTGCGGCTGCTCAACGCCAGCCATTCGGCGCTGGCCTATCTCGGCTATCTCGCGGGCTACGAGACCATCGCCGACACCATGCAGGATCCGCATTTCGCGCGTTTGGCCGCGCAGGTGATGGAGCAGGCCGCGGCGACGCTGACGATGCCATCAGGCACGGATCTCGCCGCCTATCGCGCCTCACTGCTGAAGCGCTTCTCCAATCCGGCGCTGCATCACCGCACCTGGCAGATCGCGATGGACGGCTCGCAAAAGCTGCCGCAGCGCCTGCTCGGCACGATGCGTGACCGCCTCGCCAAGAACCTGCCGATCGCAACGCATGCGCTCGCGGTGGCCGGCTGGATGCGCTACGTCAGCGCAACAGACGAGCAGGGCCGCGCCATCGACGTGCGCGATCCGCTTGCCGCCGAGTTCGCACAGCTGGCGCGCGAGGCGGGGCCCGTCGCGGAGCGGCTCGCGCCCGCGCTGCTCGCCGTGGAGAAGGTGTTCGGACCGCTCGGCGCGGAGCCGCGCCTGCGCGAGGCGGTCACCGCGGCCCTCGGCCGTCTCTACCAGGACGGCGCGCGGCGGGCGGTGGAGTCGCTGGTCTCGGCTTGAGCACAAGCGCACAATGCTGCACTGCGGTCCAAATTGAACGCCACGTCGAACGGAAGTCGCGCTTGATTTTTGTCTGTCGTTGCCTCACCCGGGAGTGATGGCAAAAGACAGCAAGATCATCGCCGCCAACGCGGCCTTCTACGCCGCGTTTTCAGCAGGCGATTTCGCCGGCATGGAACGGATGTGGGCGGATGACGACGGCATTTCCTGCATCCATCCCGGCTGGCCCGCCATCGTCGGCCGCGCCACGGTGATCGGAAGCTGGCGCGACATCCTGCAAAATCCAGAGCGGCCGCAGATTGTCTGCGCCGAGCCGCAGGCGATCGTCGACGGCGACAGCGCCCGCGTGCTCTGCATCGAGATCGTCGACGGCACCGCCTTGGCCGCTGCGAACCATTTCCGCCGCGTCGGCGACGATTGGCGCCTGGTGCATCACCAGTCGAGCCCGATCGCGCAGATTGTCGAGCAGGCCGAGGACGATAGGACGAGCCATCGGGTCCACTGAACGGGCAAAAGCGGGCGGGCGCGCTCTAAGTCGCGTGCTCACAGTTCCAGCACGAGTCCCGTTTCACCTTTGACGGTAGACCTCGAAGCGTCGCAGACCGATGACCGCTAAGGGGTCACAAGCGGCGGCCCGGGTCGGCGCGGCACCGCGTCCAGTCTTCTGCCAGCAGCAGGCGTCCAGGTCGGCTTATCAGCTAACCCCGCCGACAACTGAATTATTGGCTTGGCGCCGCGGCAGCAGTCGCCACGTACTTCCCGTAGAATTCGGCGACCCGGCCGCGCCACATGCCGACGAACGCCTCTGACGTCACGTTCTCGACCGATTTCCAGTTGCGCTTGAAGGCGGGGAGGACATTGCCCCAGATCGCGCGTTTGCACCACCGCTCGCCCTTCTCCTTGCCTTCGCTGCTGGCGCACATGGATTTCCAGGCGAGGCGAGCGGGCTTGCTGATGTGCTCAGCGGCACCTTCCCAGCCCTGCTGATGGATCAGGTAAAGATCGCTCATGTCGGGCGTCCGGTGCGTGATCCATCCGAACTGGACGCCTTCAGTCAGGATCTTGTAGGCGGCCGCGACGGCATTATCCCGCGGACTGCGAATCTGCCCGAAGCCGAACTTCCCGAACTCATAGTGGCTGAGCTGAAAAAGCCCGATATAGGACCCGGTGCGTTGATTGGGGTTGAAGCCAGACTCGATCTTGGCGACCGCCATCATGAAATTGAAATCGAGCCCGAACGCGTCGGCGGCGCGCTTGATCTCTTCGGCCGGCGTTCCGACCGGAATGTCCTTGAACGCACGCAAGACGATCTCCGCCGGCTTTTCGGCGGGCGGCAGTTCGGACCAGACATAGTAGACCAGATAACGAAAATCCTGCGTCGATGCCGCTTTCGGAGTCTCAAAGGACGCATCGCGTTCTGGCGGCAGCGGTTGGACGACATCCGGTCCCAACGACGCCAGCTTTGGCGCGGCGGATTCACCGACAAGCTCGGCGTCGGCGCTCAACGGGCTGGAACCTGCTGACGTCTCCGGACCAGGCGCCGCTCTTTCCGACCGAAGCGCCGCCGCAAGTCTGGCGGATGCCTCTGCGTACAAGGCGGGCGTCACCGTGTTCGCAGGCGCCGCCATGCTCGCTGCCGCTTCCGGCATGAGGTCCGGCGCCATCGCGGCCGGTCTGTTACCGGCGGCCAGATAAAGTCCCGCGGATGCGATAACAGCCACGATGCAAAGGGTCTGCGAAGCCTTCATTGCCCGGATGGCTTCTGTACGAAGGCTGTCGGCATGTTCCTGCGGATCTGTGGCTGAGTATTCTTCGTAGAATCTTAAGGTTTAAATGTGGTGAACGAGAGCAGGCTTTCTGCCTCGTGGCTCGATGTATCCCCCTTGCGAGTTCCCGTTTTTTGCCCGGCGACCAGTTCCGACAAATCGTCCAGCACGCACTGCGCCGCGGCAAAATCATCATCCGCAAAGAACATGCTGCGGGTGATGATGACAGGGATATTCGCCCGCGACGCCGCGATCAGCCCGTTGGCGGAATCCTCAACGGCGACGCAGTCGGCCGCGCCCAGCTGCAGCCGCGCCAGCGTTTCGAGATAGACGTCCGGCGCGGGTTTCTTGTGCCTGACGTCGTCGCCGGCGACGATCGCATCGAACTCCGCCGCCCAGCGCGCCCCCAGCGCCTGCGACAGGAGCGCATCGATGTTGCCGTGCGAGGTGGTGGTCGCGATCGCGAGCCGCTGGCGGCGTGCCTTTGAAGCGGCGAGCAGCTCGATCACGCCGGGCCTCAAGCGACAGCAGCCGGTCTCGACCATTTCGGCATAACGCGCCGTCTTGACGCGGTGAAGCGCGGCGATGTCCGCATCCGACAGCGGCGGAGCGGTCGGCAGCCGCGCATGGTAGGCGCGCATGCGCTCCTTACCGCCGGTCACCCGCAGCAGCTCCTTGTAGACGGCGCGGTCCCACTGCCAGTCGAGACCGTGGCGGGCGAAGGCATGGTTGAAGGCCTGCCGATGCAGCTCCTCGGTCTCGGCCAGGGTGCCGTCGACGTCGAAGATCAGCGCGGCCGCGCGCCGGATCAGCTCGCTGGCATTCGCCGGCGCCAAGGCGAGCGCTTCTGCCTGCATGATCGGTGCCTCCCTGTGACAGGCGAACATCGCCCGAGACAGGATGCGAGACAAATCGCAATATCTTTTGCCGGACCCAAAAATCTCTTATGAGCGAAAGGCGCGCGATGGCGCGGACGGGAACTTCGAGCTTTCAGGGAGACCCATGCGCCTCTTCATTCTCGGCCTCGGCTACAGCGCCTTGCATTTCGTCCGCAAGCACGGCGACAACTTCCCGCATCGCGCCGGCACCGTGCGCGATCCGGTGCAGCGGAACGACCTCGCCGGCATCGAGGTCCACGCCTTTTCCGGCAGCCCTCCGTCGCGCGAGACGGTCGAGCAGGTGTGCGACGCCGACGTGCTTCTGGTGTCGATCCCGCCCGGCAGCACCGGCGATCCCGCCATCGCCGCGTTCGGCGACGTGCTGACGGCGGGCCGCCGCAAGATCGTCTATCTCTCGACGATCGGCGTCTATGGCGACCATGGCGGCGGATGGGTCGACGAGAGCACTCCCCCGCAGTCAGCGCTCGACCGTGCGCGCCTGCGGCTTGCCGCCGAGCAGGCCTGGATGGACGTTGCGCACGGCAATGCCGCAATCCTGCGGCTTGCCGGCATCTATGGTCCCGGCCGCAATGCGCTGGCGACGCTGCGCGCGGGAACGGCGCGGTGCATCATCAAGCCCGGACAGGTCTTCAACCGCATCCATGTCGACGATATCGCCAGCGCGATTATGGCCGCCATCCGCCACGAAAGCGGCGGCATCTGGAACGTCTGCGACGACGAGCCTGCGCCGCCGCAGGACGTGGTCGCCTATGCCGCGACGCTGATGGGCGTGGCGCCACCACCGGAAGAGGCGTTCGCGACGGCCGAGATGTCGCCGATGGCCCGCAGCTTCTATGCCAGCAGCGCCCGTGTCTCCAACGCGAAATTGAAGCGCGAGCTCGGCGTCGCGCTGGTCCATCCGACCTATCGGCACGGCCTCGATGCGCTGTGGCGCGCGGGCGAAGCACGATAGGGTTCCGGCATTCCCGGCGCCCCAGTCATGCCCCGCCCGTGCTTGACTTCGCGTCGATGCGGACGTGATCTAGGCCTCGCGTGGGCCACCGCACAACGAGCTCGCCTGGGAGGACGCAATGATCAAGACGATCGCCATGATCGCGACGGCGGCTGCCGTCATCGCCTTCGGCACGGCCAGCGCCGCGCCACTGCCCGAAGCCAATCCCGACGACGTCGGCTTTTCCAAGCCGGGCCTGGCACGCCTCGACAATTTCTTCGCGCGCGAGATCGCCGCCAAGCGCGTGCCCGGCGCCGTCGTCGCCGTCGCGCGGGACGGCAAGCTGGTGCACTACAAGGCCTACGGCCTGCTCGATCCGGACAAGGGCACGCCGATGCCGGTCGATGCGATCTTCGCGCTGGCCTCGATGACCAAGCCGATGGCGGCGGTCGCGGGCCTGACGCTGATGGAGCAGGGACGGCTGCCGCTCCAGGCCAAGCTGTCCAATTACTATCCCGGCTTTGCCGACATGAAGGTCGGCGTGACCGGAGCCGACGGTTCGCTCAAGCTCGAGCCCCAGGCCTCGCCAATCTTCATCCACGATCTCTACCGGCACACGTCGGGCTTGATGTATGGCGGCCGGCCGGACTCGTCGAGCCCGGTGGCGCGGCAATACCCTGACGGCATTGCTCCGGCGATCGAAGGCGACACCCAGGCCTTCATCGACCGCATCACCAAGCTGCCGCTGGCGCAACAGCCCTCGACCGCGTTCGAATACGGCTTTTCGATCGACGTGCTCGGCGCGGTCGTCGAGAAGGTGAGCGAGCAGAAGCTCGGCGACTATCTCGCCGCCAATGTCTGGCAGCCGCTCGGCATGAAGGACGCCACCTTCCACCCGACCGACGCGCAGCGCCCTCGCCTCGCCCGCCCCTTCGCCAACGATCCGCTGACCGGCAAGCCGCAAGCCATCAAGCTGCTGGACACGCCGACCAAGTTCGACTGCGGCGGCGCCTGCGCGTTCGCCACGATCGGCGACTACCTCCGCTTCGGCCAGATGCTGCTCAACGGCGGCGAGCTCGACGGCCAGCGCATCCTTTCCCCGAAGACCGTGCATCACATGACGGCCAACCATCTCGGTCCCGAGATCAAGAACAACGTGGCCAAGGTCGAGCCGCATCGCGCCGGCTTCGGCTTCGGCCTTTCGGTCGCGGTCCGGACCAGCGAGGGGCTGTCAGCGGTCCCCGGCAATCCCGGCGAGTTCACCTGGAACGGAGCCTACGGAACGCAGTTCTTCTGCGATCCCAAGGAGCGTCTCGTCGTTGTGGTCGGAACGGCGGCGCCGGGCGAGCTCCGGAAATACTATCGCGAGCAAGTCCAGGACATCGTCTATGGCGCGATGACGAAGTGAGAGCGAGAAAGCTGCCGGCGACGAAGCCGTAGAGCTCGAACATATTCCCCGCTGCTGCCAATGCCGCACGTGTGCCCAATCACGTGCGAGCCGCCGTCATTTGATTGAAATCTTCAAAGAATTTGAGCTGTGCGATTTACTCGAACTTTCTTTGTGACGTCCTAGTTCCACGGCCGGAAGCTCCAATGGCGAGCTTCTTCCCCACTCGCGTTACGCATCCGGCAACGGACGAACGGCGAAGCGCGACTTCATCTCGTCCACTCAGATTGCGCTCCAATAGGCTCAATTGAATAGAGCTCTATCCGGCTTGGAATTGAAATGAATTTGGCTCGCGAATCGATTGCACTGCTGGAGCAGGCCGCAAGCATCCTGTGGTTCGAAGGCGCCAAGCACGGCCTGCGCGACCGCGAGTGGATGGCGCTGCGGTTCCTCTCCCGCGCCAACCGCTTCTCCCGGACGCCTTCGGCGCTCGCAACTTATGTCGGCACCACGCGCGGCACCGCATCCTTCATCATCGGAGAGCTCGAGCGGCTCGGCTACCTCGAGCGGAAGCGCTCCGCCACCGACAAGCGCTCGGTGATGTTGAGCGTGACGCAGCAGGGCAAGAAACTCCTGGTGCGCGATCCCGTCAACGTTCTGATCGAGGCGATTGCCGGGCTCGACGACGAGGTCAAGATCCGTTTCCGCGACACGTTCCGGCATCTGCTGGACCAGTCGGACACGGCCGAGCAGCGGCACCACACCGACGTCTGCAGGCGATGCATCTTTCTTCGGGAGGACCGCACCGCCTCGGACAGCAAGGCGACGGCCGGGCTCAGCTGCCGCCTGTTCCGCTCGCCGATCGCAGAGGCGGAGGTCGATCTGCTCTGCACCAGCTTCGAGCATCACCGCCAGTAGAAGCCGGCCTCAGCCGGCCTTGTATGCATTATCCCAGTTGCCATCCCCGCGCACTTCGCTTTACATGCCGGCAACTCGCCCGCGGATGACGGCCGGGGCTGAAAAATCGCACAAATTCTCAAAGGGACGGAGCATGGCGCGCAACATATTGATTCTCGGGGCTTCTTACGGCTCCCTGCTGGGCACGAAGCTGCTGATGGCCGGGCACAACGTGACCCTGGTGTGCCGCGCCAAGACCGCGGAGCTCATCAATCGCGAAGGTACCGAGGTGCGCATCAAGTTGCGCGACGAGGCGGTGCACCGGGCAATCTTCTCGCGTGACCTTCCGGGCAAGCTCGACGCGGTGACCCCGCAGAACGTCGATCTCTCCCGCTACGATCTGGTCGGTCTTGCGATGCAGGAGCCGCAATACACCAACCACACCGTGCGCGTCCTCATGGTCAAGATCGCCGCGGCCAAGCTGCCGTGCCTGTCGATCATGAACATGCCGCCGCTGCCCTATCTGAAGCGGATTCCGGCGCTCGCCGACATGGATCTGGAAGAGGCCTATACCAACGCGCAGGTGTGGGAGCGGTTCGAGCCGGGGCTGGTGACGCTGTGCTCGCCCGACCCGCAGGCATTCCGCCCGCCGGAAGAAGCCGCCAACGTGCTGCACGTCGGCCTGCCCACCAACTTCAAGGCGTCGGTCTTTGCCGACGACAAGCACAACAAGGTGCTGCGCGAACTCGAAGCCGACATCGATGCGGTGACGCTCGACGGCCACGACGTTCCGGTGAAGCTGAAAGTATTCGATTCCCTGTTCGTGCCGCTGGCGAAATGGTCGATGCTGCTGACCGGCAATTACCGCTGCATCACGCCGAACGAGCCGCAGTCGATCCGTGACGCCGTGCACGGCGACCTCAAGCGCTCGCAGACGATCTACGAGCATGTCGACGCGATCGCGCGCCGCCTCGGCGCCGATCCGCAGGACCAGGTGCCGTTCGCAAAATATGCCAAGGCCGCCGAGAGCCTGCTCAAGCCGTCATCGGCCGCACGGGCGGTCGCAAGCGGCGCGCCCTTCATCGAACGCGTCGACCTCCTGGTGAAGCTGATCTCGCATCAACTCGGCGTGCCCAACGCCGAGATCGACCGCACGGTCGACACCGTGGACCAGAAGCTGAACGAGAAGATCGTGCAGGGCGGCTCCGGCGCGCAGTAAGCGCGCCTTCGCGAGCGGGGCGTGGCGCTTCAGGCCGTCAGCAAGGATTGAAGCCAAATCAGGCCGGTCACGGCAACCAGCGTGACCGCGCCGATGCGCGTGACCAAATGGGGGTGCCCGAGACGACGGGCGCCACGGCCGAGCGTCGCGCCGAGGGCGATCCACGCGGCGCCGGCGGTGACAATCTGAAGCGCGATCGCGCCGAACCAGGGCAGCAATTCGAGCGGCGCAGCCTCGAGCGGCAGGAGCAGGAAAGCGAACACGAGCGCTTTCGGGTTCAGCAGAGTCGCAAGCAGCACCTGGCCAAACGTCACCGGTGCGCCATCGCGCAGCTCGCGTGTGTTGACCCGCCAGAGCATAAAGGCGAGGCAGAGGATATAGCAGGTCACTGCGACGCGAAGCACGAGCGCCGCGACCGGGATGTCGCCGACGATGGGGCCGAGCGCGAGCCGCAACAGGGCAATCGCGAGCAGATAGCCGCACAACTCCGCAACGAGCAGATGAAGCGAGCGCGCAATGCCGATTCCCGCGCCCGATGTCGCGAGCAGGGTGTTGGTCGGCCCCGGTACGGCGAGCAGGAAATAGGTCGCTACGAGGAAGGTCAGGAAGCTCATGCGCCTGACTACCAGGCTTGCAGTCAGGCTGGTTTGATCTTCATCATCGAATCCGGTCGTCAAAAGCCCGGAATCGGCCCCAAGCTGCCGATATGCCCGCGAACCCTATCGTCCCGCACTTCTACGGCACATCGAATCGGATCGGAACGCCGCCGTGGGCAACGCGAATGATCAAGCCCGTGCCGCTCGACGCGCCGCGATGGGATTGATAAGCCGCTGTCCGCGAATGACGAGGACTTGAGTCGGGGACATGACGGTTGCGATCGAGATGGGGCAGACCACGGCGGGCGCCGTGGCCGCCATGGACCTCGAGGAACTCTTGGCGACCCGCCTCCTCGTGCAGGGCAATTCCGGTTCCGGCAAATCGCATTTGCTGCGGCGGCTGTTGGAACAGAGTGCGCCCTGGGTGCAGCAGGCCATCATCGACCCCGAAGGCGATTTCGTCACGCTGGCCGAGCGCTTCGGCCATCTGGTGATCGAGGCCGAGGATCACACCGAGCGCGGCCTTCAGGTTGCGGGCGAACGCGCGCGGCTGCATCGCGTCTCCACCGTGCTCAATCTCGAAGGTCTCGACGCCGAGAACCAGATGCGGCGCGCCGCCGCGTTTCTCGGCGGCCTGTTCGACGTCGACCGCGACCATTGGTATCCGATGCTCGTGGTCGTGGACGAGGCGCAGCTGTTCGCGCCGGCGGTAGCGGGCGAAGTCTCGGACGAAGCGCGAAAGCTCTCGCTCGGCGCCATGACCAACCTGATGTGCCGAGGCCGCAAGCGTGGGCTCGCCGGCATCATCGCGACGCAACGCTTGGCGAAGCTCGCCAAGAACGTCGCGGCGGAAGCCTCCAATTTCCTGATGGGCCGGACCTTCCTCGACATCGACATGGCGCGCGCCGCCGACCTGCTCGGCATGGAGCGGCGGCAGGCCGAAGCCTTCCGCGATCTCGAGCGCGGACAGTTCATGGCGCTCGGACCTGCACTGTCGCGCCGTCCGCTGCGTCTCAACATCGGCCCGACCGACACCTCTCCACGCAACTCGACGCCGCGCCTGATGCCGCTGCCGGAAGCGACGCTGGAGGATGCGCGCGCCGTGATCCTGGCCGCGCCGCCGCCCGATGCCAGCCGGCCGCAGCGCCGGCCGGCGCCGGATCTGCTGGAGCAGCTTCGTGCCGCGAAGGCCGCCGCCCCGGTGACCCAGCCGGAAGTGGTCGAGGTGCCGGTCAGCGCCGAGGAGCTCGCCGAGCGGCGCGCGCGCGTGGACCGTACGCTGCGGGCCGTGCTCGCCGCGCCCGACGCGGGCTTCCGCGCCATCGGCGTGCTCTACCAGGAGTTCGTGGTCCGCTGCCGCATCGAGGGCCTTGGCTCGGCGGTGCCCGACCTCAACGAGTTTCGCCGCATGCTGACGCATGCACGCGCCGGGCTCGGCGCCGATCTCACCGAGGACGACGCCTGGCAGGACGTGTCGCTGCGCGCGTCGATCTTGCCCGAGGACATGCAGGGCGTGTTCATGATGATCGCACGCGCCGCCAAGGAGGGCTGGCCCTGCCCCGGCGACGCCGCGATCGCGCGGGCCTACGGCTCGCATTCGCTGCGCCGGGCACAGCGGCTGCTCGGCTACATGGAGGAGCAAGGCCTGATCGTGGTCCAGCTCGACGGCGGCGGCCGCCGCATCGTGACGCTGGTGGAGCTGGCCTGGGCCACCGCGCCGGGTGACCCCAACGGCGATGATCTGCCGGTCGAGCCGGTCGCGCGAGCAGCGTCGGCCTGATACGAGATGGTTTGGTGCAACGCGAGCACATCCATTCCGGCTAGACCGCAAGCGCCACTTCGCCCGCCGTCCGGGTCCAGCCCAGGGCCGGCGCGACCTTCTCGGCGACCAGCTCGATCGAGCGCAGGACGTGAGGGTGCGGCGCGTCGACCGAATGCACCTGGAACACGAGATCGGTCACCCGCTCCAGCGTCGCATCGGCCCGCAGCGAGGCGATGACGTGATCGGCATTGCCGACATGAGTGTCGAAGGCCGCGATCATTTCCTCCAGTGTCTCGCCCGGCTTGGCGTGACCGCCCTGCAGGAATTGCGGCAGCGCGCGGCGCAGACCAATGTCGGCGAGCCGCATTGCCTCTCGATGATCGTCGGCGACGAAGACGCTGCGTGAAGCCATGATGCGCGGCTCGGCCCCCTTGGGCAGCGCGTCCAGATAGGCATCGATCACCGGGTTCTGGATCTCGGCGAGGGTCGCGTTTGGCGCCTCCTTGGTTCGCGGCTGGGTGCGCGAGAGCAACAGGCCATCGCCGGCCTTGCCGGCGCGCGCCCCGCCGGCCACCGAGAAGGTCGCCTGCCAGATCCGCTTGTCCAGTTGCGGCCGCTGCGGATAGATCGTGTCGCCGCCCGCGAGCGGTTTGCCGACCAGCGCGGTGCGGACGACCTCGAGATTGCGGGCAAAGATCTCGTTGCGCTGGGCGCTGTCGAGGCCGAAGGCGGCGAACGCCGAGGGATTGCCGCCGGTGCCGACGCCGAGCTCGAAGCGGCCGTTGCAGAGGAGATCGAGCACCGCGGCGTCCTCCGCCACCCGCACCGCATTCTCCAGCGGCAGGGTGACGATGCCGGTGCCGAGGCGGATGCGCGAGGTCTGCGCCGCGACGTAGCCGAGGAAGGTGAAGGGCGACGGCAGACCGCCCTCACGCTCGTGGAAATGATGCTGCGCAATCCACGCGGCATCGAGGCCCGCCTTTTCAGCGTGCACGATCTGCTCGGCCGCGAAGCGATAGCGATCCGCCGGCGGAGCCTCGTCGAGCAGCCGCGTGAAGAATCCCAGGCGTTTCAGGCTTGCAAAGCGTTTCATGCGACCCCTGTCGGACGAGGATGGCCAAGCGCCCGATGATGTCGGTAGCCGCGGCTCGAGACAAGCGGACATTGCGCAAAGCTCAAATGTAAGGCTCATCCGCGAGGCGCATATAGAAGGCAGACCGCCTACCAGCTCGGCAGCACCGCGCCGGGAGTGACCGCGTTAGGGTTGCGGCGCGGCCTTAGGATTTCCCAAGGTTCACATGAGTTCGCACTGGATCGTCGCCTGGTTTCTCAGGTGCCGGTCCAGGTCCCGGCCCTCCACGTCGTCATTTCGTCGCAGGGCAGCCCTGCCGGCATTGCCGCCTCGCGCCCGATGCAACATGATGGTTGCCAGCGACGATTTGTCTTCGAGGTGGAGGGGTCATCTGATGAACGAGAACGAAATCCGGAGTCTGGTCGGACAGGTGCAGCAAGGCACGCTGTCGCGGCGATCGTTCATGCAAAAGGTGGCCGCGCTCGGAATCGCAGCCCCGATCGCGAGCCAGATCCTGGTCTGGCACGACGTCGCGATGGCGGATGCCAGGCTGCCGTACAAGCCGACCAAGGCTGGCGGCGGCGGCCCGCTGAAGCTGCTGTTCTGGCAGGCCCCGACCCTGCTCAATCCGCATTTCGCGATCGGCACCAAGGACCAGATGGCCTCGCGCGTGTTCTTCGAACCGCTCGCCGGCTGGGACAGGGAGGGCAATTTGGTCCCCTGCCTCGCCGCCGAAGTCCCGACCAAGCAGAACGGCGGCCTTGCCGCCGACGGCACGAGCGTGATCTGGAAGCTGAAGCAGGGCGTCAAATGGCATGACGGCAAGCCCTTCACCGCCGACGACGTCGTCTTCACCTGGGTCTATGCCGCCGATCTCGCGACGGCGGCCTACACCACCGGATCCTACAAGGACATCAAGGTCGACAAGATCGACGACCATACGGTCAAGGTGACCTTCAAGGCGCCGACGCCGTTCTGGGCCGACCCGTTCGTCGGCTCGGTCGGCCCGATCCTGCCAAAACATCATTTCGGCGACTATGCCGGCGCAAAGTCGCGCGAGGCGCCGGCCAATCTGAAACCGGTTGGCACCGGCCCCTACAAATTCGTCGAGTTCAAGCCCGGCGACCTGATCCGCGCCGAACGCAATCCCGACTATCACATCAAGAACCAGCCGCATTTCGACACGCTCGAGATCAAGGGCGGCGGCGATGCGGTGTCGGCGGCGCGCGCCGTGCTGCAGACCGGCGAATATGACTTCGCCTGGAACATGCAGGTGGAGGAGGAGGTCCTCAAGCGCATGGAGGCGAGCGGCAAGGGCAAGCTCGACATCACGCCGTCCGGCAACGTCGAGTTCATCATCCTCAACACGACCGACCCGTGGACCGAGGTCGACGGCGAGCGTTCGAACGCCAAGACCAAGCATCCGACGCTGTCCGACCCGGCCGTGCGCCGGGCCATCAACCTGCTGATCGACCGCGATTCGATCCAGAAATACATCTACGGCCGCGGCGGCATCGCCACCGCGAGCTTCGTCAACGCACCCAAGCAGTTCAAGTCGCCCAAGCTGAAATACGAGTTCAGCATCGACAAGGCCAACAAGGTGCTCGACGAGGCCGGCTGGAAAAAAGGCGCGGACGGCATCCGTGAGAAGGACGGCAAGAGGCTCAAATACGTTTTCCAGACCTCGACCAACGCGCCGCGCCAGAAGACTCAGGCCATCATCAAGCAGGCCTGCGACAAGGCCGGCATCGAGATCGAGATCAAGGCGGTCACCGCCTCGGTGTTCTTCTCCTCGGACGTCGGCAACCCCGACACCTACTCGAAATTCTATGCCGACATGGAGATGTACAACACCACGCAGCCGCAGCCCGATCCGGAGCGCTTCCTGAGCCAGTGCGTCTCCTGGGAGATCGCCACCAAGGAGAACAAATGGGCCGGCCGCAACATCTCGCGCTGGTCGGATCCCGAAGCCGACAAGGCCTACAAGGCCGCGCAGAACGAGCTCGATCCGGCCAAGCGCGCCGCGCTGCTGATCAAGGTCGACGAGATCTTCTGCGAGGCGCATGTGTTCCTGCCGCTGCTCTCCCGCAACGTCGTCAACGCCCACGTCAACAACCTCATGATCGACATGTCGGGCTGGGACGTCACGACGTGGAATCTGGCGGCGTGGTATCGGGTGTAGTCCGTTATTCCGGACAAGCTGCAACGCGCATAGCGCGGCGAAGACGCGCGTGAACGCGCTTATGGCGTTGCGGCGCGGTGACATGGGCCCCGGCTCAGCAGCGCGCCGTCGAAATGACGCTGCGCTGCGTCCGGGGCACGAGAGCGGAATGTAGTGCTCGCCGCCCCCACATTGTCATTGCGAAGCAATCCATATTGCCGCCGCTGGCGGCCATCATACTTTTCCCATGGCCATCATACTTTTCCCATTGTGTGCTTCAGGTCACAGGCGAATCATGCGCCGCGGCCTACAAATATCGTGCATGGCCGCAAACAAGGTAACGGCGGTACGCGTAAGGCTGCGGAGGCAATCAACAGCTACGGACTTTTCGAGGCCGCCAGGGCGAGGAGCCCGGCGGCCTTTTCTTCGTTGCAGCGCCGCACTATTGCGACGCAGCACCGAGGACGCAGCACTGAAAATGCGGACACCAGTCAAGTCCGGGCCTGAGGACAAGAGTCCGGTGATCGAGCCCGGATCGGGCTCGCTGCTATCGCTTCGAGGCCGCGTCGGAACCCTTCCGTTCTTCGCGTTCGTCCTCGATCTGCCGTTCCGCTTCGAGCCAGAACTCCAGCTCGCGACCGGCCGGCCGACCAGCCTGCTCCCAAAGCTCGTAGGCGCGCGCGCGCACCTTGCCGCGCCGCATCATGCGCCGGAGCTTTCGCTTCAGCTCCTCGGCAAAGCTTCGGAAGCGCTGCCCGGTGGTTTCGTCCCTGACGAGCGCGGCCGCTCGCGTTGCGAGTTCGATCTGGTGCTCTAGTTTCTTCTGCTCGTCCACCGCCGACACTGCCGTGGGAAAATATTCTGGAGCCCGTGCTGTTCAGACACTGAATGCCCGTCCGGGATGCTCTGTTCCCCGAGCCGCGGGCTCGCATCGCGCGGGAAACGGGCCGCCCCTGTTCAGTGCCACGTCGTGTCCGCTTCGACGATCACCACGCGTATTTCCGGATCTTCGGTCGTGTTGCAGGTGCAGGGCATGCCCTCGCCGCAGCGGCAGCCGCCGAGCTGTTCGCTCCAGGCCCGAAGCGGATGATTTTCGCAGACCCATCCCAGACCCCGGCAGAATGGGCAGATCTTGTCGGTCACAACGTGTCCGGCGTCCGCAACGTATTGGACTTGTCCTCGTTGCGCAGCTCCTGCTCGGCGGCCTGCCAAAACTCGTCGTCGCGGCCTTCAGGCTTGCCGGCCTGCTCCCACAGGCGGTGCGCGCGTTCTCTGATCTCTTGCTCGGTCGGATCGGACATGGTGTCTCCTCTGGTGACGCACGGCCCACCCTGGGGGGCATGGGGGCTTTGGAGGCGGGCCGTGCAGGCCAGCAATCGACGGCGACTCTGGCCCGCCGATTCAAGCGCCGGGCGCGCCCGGAGTTCCTAGTCGCGCCTTGCGGCAAAGACTCCTCGGTTCGATTCTTCAACCGACCGACGGCGCAACATCGGCTTTGATCCAGATTAAACTGGCGCTGCCCTGCCGGGATATCCTGCGAGGCTAATCGAAGGCAGATGAGCGCTCCAGGCTGGCCCATCCTTGCGGGACGATATTCTGACTCCAAGTGGACACAGACAAGCTCATGCCGGACATCGCCACCGTCACGATCAATCCCGCGGTCGATGTGTCGACTTCGGTCGAAAAGATCGTTCCCGTCGCGAAGTTGCGCGGCACCTCGCAGCGGCGCGACCCTGGCGGCGGCGGCATCAATGTCGCGCGCGTGATCAAGCGGCTCGGCGGCCGCGGCGTGCGCGCGATCTATCCGGTGGGCGGCGGGACGGGCGATCTGCTGCGCCGCCTGCTCGACGCGGAGAGCGTTGACAGCCAGACTTTCCCGATCGCGGGGGAGACGCGGGAGGATTTCTTTGTCCACGAGCAGTCAACTGCTTTGCAATACCGCTTCATCCTTCCGGGGCCGACACTCACTGACCGCGAATGGTCGGAGTTCCTGCAGCTGATCGCCTCGCTCGATCCTTTTCCCCGAATTGTGGTCGCGAGCGGCAGCTTGCCGGGCGGAGTGCCCGACGATTTCTATGCGCGCCTGGCGGCGATCACCAAGCGGCGTGGATCCCAGATCATTCTCGATACGTCAGGCGCGGCGCTTGCCGCGGCAGTCGCCGAAGGCGTCGACCTGATCAAGCCAAATTTGCGCGAGATGCGTGAATTGACGGGAACTGAACCTCAGGACGCCGGTGAATGGGTGGCGGCCGCCCGACGCATCGTCGAGACGCGGCAAGCGTCGATCGTCGCGCTGACCATGGGACATCTCGGCGCGGCGCTGGTGACCCGGGACCGCACATGGCAAGCGAAGTCTCTGCCGATCAAGCCGCTGAGCGCCGTCGGGGCCGGTGACAGTTTTCTCGGCGCGCTGGTGCTGCGGCTCGCCTCCGGCACCGATCTGGGCGCCGCCTTCCGCTACGCCATGGCAGCGGGCGCCGCTGCCCTGCTCCATCCCGGCACCGAGCTGTGCCGGACCGCGGATGTCGAACGGCTGGCCGAGCAGGTGGTGATCGAAGAAACCTAGCTGAAGCCGCCATTGATCTTTCGCAACACCGTACACCCCGCCTCCCGCCACATTGCCGGTCAGGATCGCGTCCCGACGGCGCCCTCGACTGCAATGCGGAGCAAAGATATGAGCGGCAACCCCTACGTTCGCTGGTTCGAGGATCTCGGCCTGGACGATGTCGGCATGGTCGGCGGCAAGACCGCCTCGCTCGGCGAGCTCTATTCCATGTTGTCGCGGCGCGGCATCTCGGTGCCGAACGGCTTTGCGCTGACGGCTGCCGCCTATCGCGCCGCCCTCCTGCAGCAAGGCGCCTGGGAAGAGTTGCGCAAGCTGCTTGCGGGTCTCGACAAGCGGCATATCGCTGACCTCGCCCGGCGGGGTGCCGCGGCGCGGGACATCGTGTACGCCGCGACGGACCTCGCCGACCTCAGGCAGAAGGTTGCGGAGGCCTATCGGCAGCTCGAGCAGGAATACGGGCCGAACGTTGCGGTGGCAGTCCGCAGCTCGGCCACCGCCGAGGACCTGCCGAACGCGAGCTTCGCCGGACAGCACGACAGCTTTCTCAACGTCCGCGGCGCGCGCGCGCTGTTCGAGGCCTGCCGCCGCTGCTTTGCCTCGATCTTCACGGACCGCGCGATCTCCTATCGCATCGACAACGGCTTCGATCATTTCAAGGTCGCGCTTTCAGTCGCCGTGATGAAGATGGTCCGGTCGGACCTCGCGTCCAGCGGCGTCATCTTCACGCTCGATACGGAATCCGGGTTTCGCGACGTGGTGTTCGTGACCGGCGCCTACGGGTTGGGCGAGAACATCGTGCAGGGCGCCGTCGAGCCGGACGAGTTCTATGTCCACAAGCCGACCTTCAACGCAGGCTTCCGCGCGGTGCTGTCGCGCCGGATCGGCGCCAAGGACAAGAAGATGATCTATGCGCGGGGTCGCACCACCACGCGCAACGTGCCGACGTCGCGCCGCGAGCGCGAGAGTCTTTGCATTTCGGACGACGATGTCCTCAGCCTTGCCGAGAGCGCGATCGTCATCGAGAATCATTACTCGAACAAGGCGGGACATCCGCGACCGATGGACGTCGAATGGGCCAAGGACGGCACCGACGGCAAGCTCTATATCATCCAGGCCCGGCCCGAGACGGTTGCATCCCGCCGCACGCCCGAGGCGCTGGAGAACTATGTGCTCAAGCCGAATGCCGCGGCGGTGCTCGGCGAAGGCCGCGCCGTCGGCGAGAAGATCGCGGCCGGCAAGGTCCGGCTGATTAGAAAGAAGCAGGATCTGCGCGCCTTCAAGCCGGGCGAGGTCCTGGTCGCGCCGGCCACCAGCCCGGACTGGGAGCCGGTCATGAAGATCGCTGCCGCGATCGTCACCGAGCATGGCGGCCGGACCTGCCATGCCGCCATCGTTGCCCGCGAGCTCGGCGTTCCCGCCGTGGTCGGGATCGAAGGCATCACCAGGAAGGTGAAGACCGGCACCAACGTGACCGTATCCTGTGCCGAGGGCGACATCGGCCATGTCTATGCCGGCCGCCTGCCCTTCGACGTCGAGCGAGTCGCGACCGCGGCACTGAGGAAGCCGCGCACCAAGATCATGGTCAATCTCGGCAATCCAGAGCTCGCCTTCAAGACCGCCATGATGCCGAACGACGGCGTCGGCCTGGCGCGCATGGAATTCATCATCAACCAGCACATCGGCATTCACCCCATGGCGCTGGCAAAGCCGAAGCAGGTGAAATCCGCCAAGGACCGGCGATTGATCGAGCAGATCACCCGGCGCTGGAGGAAGTCCTCGGACTTCTTCGTCGAGCGCCTCTCGGAGGGCGTAGGTACGATCGCGGCCGCGTTCTTCCCGCGTCCGGTCATCGTTCGCCTGTCCGATTTCAAGACCAATGAATATGCCAATCTCACAGCCGGCGCCGATTTCGAGCCGCGGGAGGAGAACCCGATGCTCGGCTTCCGCGGCGCGGCCCGCTACGCCCACCCCGCCTATGCCGCGGGCTTTGCACTGGAATGCGCCGCCTTGCGGCGGGTCCGCAACGACATGGGCCTGACCAACCTGAAGGTCATGATTCCGTTCTGCCGGCGCGTCGAGGAAGCCCGCAATGTCATCCAGACCATGGCCCAGCAGGGGCTGAAGCAGGGCGAGAACGGGCTCGAGATCTACGTGATGTGCGAGATTCCCAACAACGTCATCCTGATCGACCGGTTCGCGGAGCTGTTCGACGGCTTCTCGATCGGCTCGAACGATTTGACCCAGCTCACGCTTGGGGTCGACAGGGATTCCGACATCGTCGCCTTCGACTTCGACGAGCGCGATCCCGGCATGCTGGAAATGCTGAGACTCGCCGTCGACGGCGCCAAGCGCAACCGCCGCCATATCGGCATCTGCGGCGAGGCACCGGCGAACTATCCGGAGATCGCACGGTTTCTGGCCGGGCTTGGGATCGACTCGATCAGCGTCAATCCGTCCAGCATCCTCCGGACCATCGGCGTCGTGTACGAAGCCGAGCAGAATGCCGGCAAAACTGAAGACATGAGCCGAAGCGGCCAGGGAGACGTGCTGGATCACGCGGCTCTCGGACGCTGATGGCTGTGTAGGGAGTTCAGGGATTGGGGCACGACTTCGCAGCCTCGCGACGATTTTCGCCCGAGCTTTGCTTGACCACTTCACCCTCTCGTTCAAGAGGCAAATGCACACGCAGAAGAACCGCACAGCCGTAGGATGGCAAAGGCGCCCTTGCGCCGTGCCCACGATCTGTCCGATGCGGCGATAGGCGCGTGGGCACGCTGCGCTTTGCCCACCCTACGAGATCGCGTTTGTGGCAGATACCTCGACTCATAGACACGCCTTCTCGTTCTCGCGGCTGAATTCGCCCGAGCTTTGCTTCATCTTCGCACCCTTATATCCAAGAGGGCGCAGGGAAGGCCGGGTGCTGACAACGCACCCGCGGTCTGCTGCGCAAAATGCACACGCAGAAGAACCGCACAGCAGCATACAGGTGGTGCCGATCACTCGGCCTTCCCTGCGCGATGGTCGGACGGCTTATGCCGCGCTCTCCCGGGAGCCGAATGTCCTTCTGGCCTCCCTCGCCGTTCGAATTGACGATGCCGTCCGCCCGGTTGGGCTCGCGCACATCTTCGATCCGGCTTGACCGTAGCAACGACGGCCAGGACCACACGGTTTTGCCGTACGCACGGCCCGCCATTTCACCTGCAGTATTCCCAGCCCTGTCGACGAAGCTGCGAAACTTACAGACGAGACGAAGCCTGGCAGCGCCGTTCGTCTACACGCGGCCACGGGCTCACAGGGACTACCCGCCCTGCCCGCACCTCTCATGCCGACGCTGCCGCGTCCACCGCAAGCCCGGCTCGCGATCAAGACGACCTCGAGATCGCCCCTCCTGGTGAGCCGGGATGGCCGACACATACGCCATTTCCGAATTTCGGTAAAGAGGAATATTTTTGCGGCGAGGGGTTGACGGCGTGGCGACACAGGGCATTTGGTGTCGCCCAAAGCACCAACGAAGCATACTCGCCATGTCAGCCTCGCTGGTACGAAATCTGAAATTTTCAGATTTCGTGAAGCTGTCGCAATGATCGCTCCGCGTCAGAAAACGCGCGGGGCACAGCTGGTGCCGTGCCCCGCGTTCAAGGCCACAAGGACGCGCGTTACAGCAATCCGACCTTGTGCATGAGCTGCCGGATCTGAGCTGGATCGGGATCCATCATCATGGGGGCGATTCCATTGGCGACATGGGCCGGACCGCGCGCGACGTGGCTCGAACCGTTCGGCATGGGACCAATGGACTGTGGCGTCATCGCGCCCGCCGGAATCATGCTCGGCGCTTCGACCGGCCGCAATCCAAGCAGGCGACGCAGCGCTGCCAGCGAGGGATCGGTTCCAGACGCAGCGGCGGCAACCGGAGCGATTCCGGTTTCCAGGCCGAGCGCCCGCATCGCGTTCGGCAGTCCCGCGCCGGCACGATTCGGGTCACCGAATTGCAGCGGCGTGGCGGTTTCCTTCAGGATCTGGAACAGCCGCTCGACCCGGCGTGCATCGCGATTCTGGAAGCTGCCTTTGGTGAAGTCCGGATGGTGCGCCAGCACAAGCGCGGCCAGGCCGGTGACATGCGGCGTCGCCATCGAGGTACCGTCCCATGCACCGAAACCATCGGCGGGAAGCGATGAGACGATCGCCACACCCGGCGCACAGACGTCGATCTCCGGCCCGAAGCAGGAGAACTTGGCCGGAAAATATCCATCGCGGCTCTGGAAACCGTCGAGGGCTTGCTGCGAATGGTAGCTATCCTCGGGAAACTCGCCCCACTTGCCCAACGCGGCGACCGCCAGGCAATGCGGCGTCGAAGCCGGAAACTGCACCGGCCCCGAGGAATTCCCCGCAGCAATGATACAGGCCATGCCCCTTTCCTTGGCGCGGACGATTCGTTCCTCGATGATCCGCGAGGGCTCGCCGCCACCGAGGCTCATATTGGCGACGTCGATGCCATGCTCCATGCAATAATCGAGCGCCGAGACGAGATCGCTGAACCGGCCGCCCGGGAAGATGCGGCAGACATGGATTTCCGCCGCGGGAGCGAAGCCGCGGATTCCGCCGCCGGAGCCGATGGGGCCGCCGGCGATGATCCCAGCGCAATGCGAGCCATGGCCGATCGTGTCGACGGTCCAGGCCGCCTTGTCATTGCCGACGATGCTGGTGCCTTCCGTAATGCCGCGCAGGTTGCGATGGGTCGGCGCCAGGCCGGAATCGATGACCGCGATCTTGATACCGGCGCCATCAAAGGACGGCGGAACGCGATCGAGGCCCATGGCGCGCTCACCCCAACCGGTCAATTGCTGGCCGGGGAAGCTTCGCAAGACTGCGCCGAGCGCCCTCACCACGATCCGGTTGACATTGTTGGGAACGAGCTGCGGACGATCGAGCCAGAAGGTCCAGTAGTCGATCTTCGGCTTGACCAGGATCGAGCGGATGGTCTCGGGAGTTTCGCCTTGGAGCGTCACCGTGGCGCGGCCCGTGGCGTCGGTGATGGCCTGTGCCGGCCACATGCTGCCGAACACATAAACCTCGGCGCCGGGCAGCGGGCCGTCCTGGCCCAGGACTTCGATGGTCACAGTGAAGCCGTCGGCCAGCGGCGTCAGCACCCCCGGATTGGGAAGCTGCGGCGTCGTCGGGTCGAGCATGTAGGTCAGCCGCTCGTCACGCTCCACCGCGCAACGCTCTCCCGCCTGGGTCTGCAGCACCCTGGCCTTGTCGGGAGTCATCTTGGCGAGGACCAGCGGACTGAGCGGCACTTGTCCGAGATCTGCGCTCTGAAATCCGAACAGGCGCGGCGCAGGCACCGTCTTCACCACTTCGATGTCGGGGCTGCTGGTGAGCTGCTGGGTCAGAAAATCGATGCTGAAGGTCGCAAGCCCGGGTTGCTGCTGCGGCGCGATCATGAATTGCGCCGGGCGCGGTGCGATCGTTGCGGCCCCCTGCCCGCGTGCCGGTGACGGGCTGTCGCCATGCTCGGGAATCGCGCCGTTGCCGTTTGTCGCCGCTTCGTTCGCACCGTGCTCGCCCTGTGCGGAAGGTCCTGATTTTCCTCTCGTGGCCATCTGCGGCCTCCTTGATGTTTTGCGTGTCCAATGTTTGCCCACAGAAATCAGTCGGCATCGAACGGCTTCAGCGCCGAATCCGGTTCAACCACGAGCGTGGCAAACCTCGATTTCAGGCGGTCGGCCTGTGTCTTCGTCATCGCAAGAATGACGACGTCGGGTGCGACCTGCGCGACTCGCTTCACGTCGGGTTCACGCTGCAAGTGGTCGTTGAGCTCACCGGATTGGACCGGGTCTCCCTGCACGATGAATTGCTGCGACGTGTTTGAATCCGCCATCTGGTTTCCCTTGTCATCTGTGCGTGGAGGGCGGGCGTTCGCCCGCCCTCCGCGCGTTGGGTCTAGTGCATCGTGCCACCGGGCTGGCCGGCGTTGAAGACGCCGAGCTGCCGACCGATATCGAGGCCGGTCTGGGCACCCTGGCCGATCTTCTTCAGCACGCTCCAGAAGCTCTGCAGCTCCATGTCGGAGACCTGCGCCGCAGCCGGCTGCAGGCCGGGCTGGCCGGCGTTGAACACGCCGAGCTGGCGACCGATGTCGAGGCCGGTCTGGGCGCCCTGGCCGATCTTCTTCAGCACGCTCCAGAAGCTCTGCAGCTCCATGTCGGAGACCTGCTCCGGCGCGGGTTGAAATCCGGGCTGGCCGGCGCTGAACACGCCGATCTGCTTGCCGACATCGATGCCGGTCTGCACGCCCTTGCCGATCTTCTTCAGCACGCTCCAGAAGCCCTGCAGCTCCATGTCGGAGACCTGCTCCTGCGCGGGTTGAAGGCCGGGCTGGCCGGCGCTGAACACGCCGATCTGCTTGCCGACATCGAGGCCGGTCTGCACGCCCTTGCCGATCTTCTTCAGCACGCTCCAGAAGCTCTGCAGCTCCATGTCGGAGACCTGCTCCGTTGCGGGTTGAAATCCGGGCTGGCCGGCGTTGAACACGCCGAGCTGCCGACCGATGTCGAGGCCGGTCTGGGCGCCCTTGCCGATCTTCTTCAGCACGCTCCAGAAGCTCTGCAGCTCCATGTCGGAGACCTGCTCCGTCGCGGGTTGCAGGCCAGGCTGGCCGGCGTTGAACACGCCGAGCTGCTTGCCGACATCGAGGCCGGTCTGCACGCCCTGCCCGATCTTCTTCAACACGCTCCAGAAGCTCTGCAACTCGATGTCGGAGACTTGCGCCGCGGCCGGCTGCAGGCCGGGCTGGCCGGCGCTGAACACGCCGAGCTGGTGACCGATATTCACGCCGGTCTGCACGCCCTGGCCGATCTTCTTCAGCACGCTCCAGAAGCTCTGCAGCTCCATGTCGGAGACCTGCACAGAATTTTGCACAGAAGCTTGCGGCGTTTCCGGACCGGCGGAAAACGGCAGGAAACCTCCGCCGATGTTACCTATGGCGCCGCCGATATTCTTTCCCCTCTTGCCGCCGAGCAGATTGCCGATAACGCGTCCGGCCGCACCGCCGAGGATGGAGCCGAATATCCCCTGCGGGTCCAATTGGCCGTAGTCCTCATATCCTTGCTGTGTTCCAGTCATGATCAAAGTCTCCTGATGAAGTGCCTGACCCGCGAGCGACACGCGTTCCCTGAAGGGAGTCGGGATCACTACGCACGATTGTGCGAGCGGCTAAGGCTACGACCAGGATCGTGATGCAGGCGTCACGCCGAGCGTGAAAGTTGCGTCAAAGTTCTTGGCCCGCTGTAATTTGACCGAGGCAGGTCTCAGGGGCGCAGCGTGGAACATGCGGCGGATGTCGCGCTGCAGCTGTTCGGTCTCCTGCTCCGGCACCGCGCGAACGTCCCGCCACAGCACGGAGCGGCAAAGATCGTACTGACGTAGCGCGTCGGTACGGCGACCTTGCTGCGCGTAGCAGCGCATCAAGATGCGATGAACCTGCTCCTGAAGCGGGTCGATCGCGACGATACGCAGCGCGAGCGCGATCGCGATGTCCATGTGCTCGCGCCCGTCCGCGTCCAGCAGGCCCGCAAGCGCCTGCATCGCCTTTGTCCTCAGTCGCTGGCGCTCGGCAGACAGCCAGGCTTCGAACTGGCATGAGGTCGAACTGATGCCCTCGAGAAGGTCTCCCCGATACAGCATCGCCGCGCGAGACAATCGTTCGGGATCTCCATCCGACAGGAGCCGCTCGAATTCCCCGACATCGGTGCTTATGGCGTTCGGGCAGATGCGGATGTCGTCGCGATCGGCCGCGATCACGTCGGAATATTGCGGCAATTCACGCCGCAATGTGAGCAGAGCCTGTCGAAGGCTGGCGCGGGCGCGATCGCCGAACTGACCGTCCCACAACAGGGTCGCGAGCTTGCCGCGAGAAATGGCCCGAGGGGAACTGAGCGCCACATAGCCAAGGAGAGTTGCAGCCTTGCGGCTGGGGATCAACACCGACTCGCCGGAGGCACGCATGACCTCGACACCGCCGAAGAGATTGATCTGGAGCAGCGACATTGTCCTAATCCTTCGGTCATTGTCCTCTGTCCCTCATTCTACTCAGGGGCGAACACTCTTCCTGTGATCATGATCACCAAAGATGCGGACAGCGCCGATTGGCCGCACATCGTCGATCAGGCCGAATGCTCTTATGGCCACCATACAATCTGAGTTAGACAAAGCAACGGAACTCGCTTGGCACCGTGTCAGCAATTTGTGAGACCGCAAAGTTCGGATGTGTGAAGTAGCCCATAGGCAGAATGCGAATTGTAGGGCGGCACATTTGCTCGCATTTGATGTATCGTTCGTGCGGAGCCAGAACGCCGCGAGAGGTCGCATGACGCGACACGCGAATGCCGTGCAATTTGTCCTCACTCGGCGGTCCTCGACGAAGCGAAGTCATCGCGACCGCCTTAGGTCATCCGAACCCAGACGCCGTTGCCCGCAGACGATTTCACCGCGGCATCGATCAACTTCACGCCTGCGAGGCCATCCTCGACCGTCGGAAAGATAACGTCGGGCGGCGGCTCTTCACCGGCCGCGGCCGCGCGGATGGCGCGCGCCGCCTCGGCATAGATCGTCGCGAAGCCCTCGAGGTAGCCCTCGGGGTGCCCCGACGGGATGCGAGTGACCCTCGCCGCCGCGCCCGATGCACCGGCGCCGCCGCGGGTCAGTAGCTGTTTGGGCTTGCCGTAAGGCGTGAACCAGAGCTGGTTCGGATTCTCCTGCGCCCATTCGAGACCGCCCTTGCTGCCGTAGACGCGCAGCTTGAGCCCGTTCTCGTTGCCGACGGCGATTTGGCTCGCCCACAGCATGCCCTTGGCGCCGCCCTTCCACTTGAGGAAGATCTGCACGTCATCGTCGAGCCGCCGGCCCTCGACGAAGGTCGACAATTGGGCGAGCAGCGCGTCGAGCTCGAGCCCGGTGACGAAGCAGGCGAGATTGTAGGCGTGGGTGCCGATGTCGCCGATGCACCCGCCGGCGCCGGACCGGGACGGGTCCGTGCGCCATGCCGCCTGCTTCTGGCCGGTGGCCTCCAATGGCTCGGTCAGCCAATCCTGCAGATACTCGGCCTGGACGAGACGGATCTCGCCGAGATCGCCGTTCGCGACCATGGCGCGGGCCTGCCGGATCATGGGATAGCCGGTGTAATTGTGCGTGACGACGAAGATCCGGCCCGTCTTCCTGACCAGCGCCACCAGTTCCTCGGCCTCGGCAACGGTCGTGGTCAGCGGCTTGTCGCAGATGACGTGGATGCCGGCTCCCAGGAAAGCTTTCGCGACCGGGCTATGCATATGATTGGGCGTCACGATCGCGACCGCCTCGATGCCGTCCGCCCTCGCCGCTTCGGCCTGCGCCATCTCCTCGAACGAGCCATAGGCCCGGCCGTCGGCGATGCCGAGCTCCTTCGCGGAGGTCTTGGCGCGAATTGGATCCGACGACAGCGCGCCGGCCACCAGCTCGAACTGGTCGTCGATGCGCGCGGCAATGCGGTGGACGGCACCGATGAACGCGCCCTGGCCGCCGCCGACCATGCCGAGACGGATGCGGCGATGGCCGCCGGTTTCACCGCTTGCTTCGATCGCCATGTTGCAGCCTTTCGTTCAGGAGATGCCGAGCATCTTGCGGTTGGCGGCCGCATCGGTACCGCTGCCGGCGAAATCGTCGAAGGCCTTCTCCGTCACCTCGATGATGTGGTTGCGGATGAACTCGGCGCCCTCGCGCGCGCCTTGCTCGGGGTGTTTCAGGGCACACTCCCACTCGAGCACCGCCCAGCTGCCGTAATCGTATTGCGTGAGCTTGGAGAAGATTGCGCCGAAATCGACCTGGCCGTCGCCGAGCGAGCGAAAGCGGCCGGCGCGGTCGACCCAGCTCTGGAACCCGCCATAGACGCCCTGGCGGCCGGTCGGATTGAACTCGGCGTCCTTGACGTGAAACGCCTTGATGCGCTGGTGGTAGATGTCGATGTAGTCGAGATAGTCGAGCTGTTGCAGCACGAAGTGCGAGGGATCGTAGAGCAGGTTCGCGCGCGGATGGTTGTTCACCCGTTCGAGGAACATTTCGTAGGAGACACCGTCGTGAAGGTCCTCGCCAGGATGGATCTCGTAGGCGAGATCGACACCCTGCTCGTCGGCATAGTCGAGAATCGGCCGCCAGCGCCTGGCGAGCTCGTCGAAGGCGGTCTCGATCAGGCCGGCGGGACGCTGCGGCCAGGGATAGACGTAGGGCCAGGCCAGCGCGCCGGAGAACGTCGCCTGGGCGCTGAGCCCGAGCCGCCGCGACGCCAGGATGGCGCGCCTGACCTGATCCACCGCCCATTCGGTGCGGGCCTTGGGGTTGCCACGCACCTCCGGCGCGGCGAAGCCGTCGAAGGCCGCATCATAGGCCGGGTGAACGGCGACGAGCTGGCCTTGCAAATGGGTCGACAGCTCGGTGATGGCAAGGCCGTGTCGCGCCGCAATCCCCTTCACCTCGTCGGCATAGCTCTGGGACTCCGAGGCCTTGGTCAGGTCGAACAGCCGCCCGTCCCAGCTCGGAATCTGAATCCCCTTGTAGCCCAGCGAGGCCGCCCATCCGCAGATTGCATCGAGCGAATTGAACGGCGCCGCATCGCCCGCGAACTGAGCGAGAAATATCGCAGGCCCTTTGATCATCCTCATCGCGTGCTTCCTTCCTTGGACATTTTGGGGCGAACGCCTCCACGGTGGGAGCGAGCATCAATTCGGGCGCACTGGGCTGCACGACGATCCGCAACGCCAACATGGCCCACACCTCCCCTCGCGCCGGACCTTCGTCGGGGTCGCTTTTCCGCGCGATTGATCCGAGGATGCCGGCCATCAAGGCAGAGAGCAATAGCGGACTGTGCGACGGGAGCTCCATTCCGCCGCAGCACGGATGATCTTGCGCATCAACAGATGGAGAGCGGCCAGCCCCGCATGAGCGGTAGAGTGAAGCGAAACCCATCGATACCACCCGACGTAAAGCGTGATGGGTTTCGCAAGTGTTCTACCCGTTATCGTGCAGCGCAAGCTCGTTCTATTTCAGCCACGTACGATGTCCAGTCGAACGCGAAGGGGCCGACCGTTGAGATTTTGGCCTCGCTGTCATCTCCGTTCTCGTGCGCAAACTCGGACCAATGCACGACGCCGTCGCTCCGCGACACGAGCGCCGTGATTGCTCCGCACGCGAGATCTCCGCATTCCGGACAAACATACAGAGCTACGCGGTAACTCCCGCCGATCGGAACGGCCGTCAGACGTTGCGCGAGTTCGTCGTTGAAGCGAAGGGAAAGCTCGGGCTCTCGTTGAGGGACCGAAAGACAACCGGCCAAATCGAAGCTGGCAGCACCGGTGACAGCAAAGAGAGATTGCCCGTTGACGACAAAATCGAACGTGTACCGTTCCTTCTTCGCGGGGCTTCCGCCGCCGCTCCGATGAAGCACTGCGAGTTCAAGATGGTCGGACATTTCCAACACGCTGCACCTGATTGCGGATCGATGCAGTGCGAGCGGCGCGGGTCGCCAGCAGCCACGAGAGCGATGCGACGAGCATGATGCAACCGGTCGGCAGGGGGCCGATCGCACTAGATTCTCAGGAATATCAGCTGCTTGGCTGTGCTTGGTAGCGGGGGAGGGACTCGAACCCCCGACCCCAGGATTATGATTCCCGTGCTCTAACCAGCTGAGCTACCCCGCCACAGGGATCGCGGCGGCGAATGAGGCCGATCTCGCGAACGCGCGGCATATAAGGAAGGGGGCGGCGGGAAGTCAAGCAAAGCGGCCGGCTTTTTCAGCCCTCGGCAAGGCTATGACGGGGGAAGCCGCCTTGTGAATACGGCCTCTTTTCAATGAGTTCGTCACGGCCGGGCTCGTCCCGGCCATCCACGCCTTGCTTTGCGTCACCAAGAACGTGGATGCCCGGGACAAGCCCGGGCATGACGGTCGTTAGGGGATGGCAGCGAGGCCTATTTCGGCCGCACGTTCGGGTCGCCGCCCGGGCTGCCCGGAGGCGGGATGACCGGGGTGTTGGCCCCGGTGCTGGGCGCGGGGGCGTGCATGTCGGGATCGACACCCGAGGGCGGGCAGAGCACGCCGTCGGTCTTGGCGAGCTTGTCGCCGAGCGGTTCCCGGGACTGGCCGGTGGTGGTGCCGTCCGGGGTGGTGGCGAGCCGGTCGGATGGGGCACAGCCGGCGGCACGTTGCGGGGATGGCGGCGCGGTCGCTTGCGGCGGCGTCGCCGGGGCGGGCGGAGCCTGCGCGATCGCCGGTGCAGAGGCGGCGATCAGCAGGCTGGCCAGGATGATGTTTGATGTCGTGCGCATGGGGAGGGAACGCGCCGGCCTCGGCGCGTGTTCCCGCGGCATGATCACGATTTGCGGTAGCGGATCAGCGAAAAGTGCCCCATCGGCGGCATGGGGCGGCGCTCGGCCAATGTGATGCCGCCGTGCCTGGCCGCCCAGCCCTCGAGCCGGGCCCACGGGAATTCCGGGCGCCAGCCGAGGCGGCGGGCGATCGGCGCGAAGGCGAGCTCGAACAATTTGCGCGGACCGCTCTCGGCGCCGATGTGGTTGACCAGGATCAGCTCGCCGCCCGGCTTGAGCACCCGCACGAACTCGTCGAGCGTGCCCTCGGGATCGGGCACGGCGGTGATGACGTATTGCGCCACCACCGCGTCGAAGAAGTCTGATGGGAAGGCGAGGTTCTTCGCATCCATCACCGAGAGCACCTCGACGTTGGAGAGCCGAAGCGTGCGCACGCGCGCCTGCGCCTTGCGCAGCATCGGCTCGGAAATGTCGACGCCGCAGATCTTGGTGGTGCGCGAATAATCGGACAGCGACAGCCCGGTGCCAACGCCGACGTCGAGGACGCGGCCGCCGATGCGGTCGGCCTCGGCGATGGTCGACTGCCGTCCGGCGTCGAACACCTTGCCGAACACGAGATCATAGACCGGCGCCCAGCGGCCATAGGCCTTCTCGACCCCGGCCCGCGAGATGTCTGCTGCCATGCCCCCTGCCCTGCCTGATACTCTTAACTACACCGGACGATCATTGGTGAGATCGAAGTCAACCCCGAACTCGGTCTAGTGCCTCTCCCGCTTGCGGGAAAGGTCGACACGCTCGCAAGAGCGTGGCGGGTGAGGGCTTTTTCCGCTCGCGATATATCGCGTGTGGAGAGAGCTCCCTCCCCAACCCTCCCCCGCATCCGCCTTCGCCAAGGCTTCGGCGGACAAGAGCGGGAGAGGGGGCGCACCTTTTCCTTGGCGACAGTCGGGCTCGATCTCATTGCGCTCAGCCGCGCACCGCTTCCGCGAGCGGGCGCGATGTCGCGGTGCCCTGCTTCGCGGCGGCGCTCTGGATGAAGCCGCCGCCGAGCACGCGCGCCTGGCCGCTGGCTGCGTCGTAGAACACGCAGGCCTGGCCGGGCGAGACGCCCTCCTCGCCGGCGACGAGCTCGACCTCGTAATGGCCGCCTGCGCCGCGCAGCCAGGCCGGCTGGGGGCTGCGGGTCGAGCGCACGCGCACGAACAGTTCGAGACCGCCGCCGATGGCGCGGTCGATGTCGCCGTCGCCGATCCAGTTGACGTCGCGAAGTGCGATGCGGTGCATCTTCAGCGCATCGCGCGGGCCGACGACGACGCGGCGGGTCGCGGCCTCCAGCCGCACCACGTACAGCGGCGCGGATGCGGCGATGCCGAGGCCGCGGCGCTGGCCGACGGTGAAATTGGCGATGCCGTTGTGGCGGCCGAGCACGTGTCCATCGAGATCGACGATCTCGCCGGGGTCCATCGCGTTCGGCCGCAGGCGCGTGATGATGTCGGTGTAGCGCCCGGTCGGCACGAAGCAGATGTCCTGGCTGTCGTGCTTGTCGGCGACGCTAAGGCCAAAGCGGCGCGCGAGTTCGCGCGTCTCCGGCTTGGTCATGTCGCCGAGCGGAAAGCGCAGGAAGTCGAGCTGTTCCTGCGTGGTCGCGAACAGGAAATAGCTCTGGTCGCGGTCGGCGTCGGCCGCGCAGACCAGCGCGCGCGAGCCGTCCTCGCGGCGGCGCGAGGCGACATAATGGCCGGTGGCGAGCGCCTGCGCCCCGAGCTCGCGCGCGGTCTTCAGGAGATCGCGGAACTTGACGCTGCGGTTGCACTCGATGCACGGCACCGGCGTCTCGCCGAGCGCGTAGCTATCGGCGAAATTGTCGATGACGGATTCGCGGAAGCGGTCCTCGTAATCGAGCACGTAATGGGGAATGCCGAGCTTGGCGGCGACGTCGCGGGCGTCGTGGATGTCCTGGCCGGCGCAGCAGGCGCCCTTGCGGTGGGTTGCCGCGCCATGGTCGTAGAGCTGCAGCGTGATGCCGACGACGTCGTAGCCTTCCGCCTTCAGAAGCGCAGCCGTCGTCGAGGAATCGACGCCGCCCGACATGGCGACGACGACCCTGGTGTCCTCGGGACGGCCTTCGAGATCCAGACTGTTGAGCATGGGCCTGTTGGGGTTGTGACGGCAGCGCGCGGCGATCCGCGATTTTTTGCCTCTCGCGGGACATCGGCGATCCCCGGGAACTCAAGTTCCCGAAAGGCACGATTGCCCGGTCGAAAGCGGCTGAGAGTAACCTCTTTAATATAGGCGGCATTCCGGTGAAGCAATCACGCGGGCGGCCGGCTTAGGGCAATTCTTGCCGGGGAGGCAGAAATGGCGGGGCTGCGGCGGGTCCGGCAGCAGCGCCTGCAAATCTTTAAGATATTGATTTCATTATATAAATATTCCCGCAGCGGCACTGGCCCGCTCCTTGCTCCCCTGATGCCGCAGATGTTTCCAAGGGGTTGCCTGTGGTCGGTCGTACGTCAGATGTCGCGGCAAGCGTGCAAGTTTCGAGCGCGCAGCAAAAGCCTGCCCGGTCGCAGAGTGCTAAAGAGGCGTCCGCGAACGATTCCTTCGGCTCGCTGGTCGACAGCAACACCCAGGCGGTCAACGCCAACGCGGCCGCGCAGGCCGAGGACAGCGCGCCGCGGCGAAGCGAATCGTCCTCCGCGGACAAGGGCCCGCGCGAGTCCTCATCGACGGATCATCCCTCGCAAACCAAGGCGAGCGACGACACCGATGCGCCGGCGTCCACCAAGGCCGACGAGACGAGCGATACCACCACCGATTCCACCAAGGACGCCGGCAAGATCAAGGACAAGTCCGAGACCTCCGACGCCAAATCGGCCGATGCCTCCGAGGAGACCAAGGGCGACAAGACCGAGGCCGCCGATGGGCTCGCGGCCGCCGTCGATGCCGCGCCGGCCGACGCAGCGCAGGCGGTCCTGCCGGATCCGAACGCGATCGTGGTTGCCGCGCCGGTGGTCCCAACCGATCCGAACGCGGCGGCGAACCAGGCCGCCACCTCCTCGCCGCTGACGATCGCCGCCGCCGGCCTTGCCGCCAGTGCCTCAACCGCGGCGCAGATCGCGGGCAGCACGACCGACACCGCAACGCCGGGCGACAAGAGCGCCAAGACCGCCGGCGCCCAGGTCGATGCCGACACCTCGGCGACGCTGGCCGATGCCGCGACCGGCGCCACTGGCGAGGTTACGGCCGAGGCCAAGCCGAACGGCGGACTGATCCCCGTCCATCCGGGCACGCCGAAGGCCTCGTTCGAGGCCGTCGTCACCGCGCAGGGGCAGTCCGACGTCTCCAATATCGGCCAGGGCACCGGCAACGCCTCCCCGACGCAGGCAACGGGCCCGACGGCCGCCAACGCCGCGCATCCGCAGGACTCGAAGCCGCAGGCAGACGGCGCCGCGACCGAGGCCAAGCCCGGCGCCGCAGACCGGCCGGCCGACGCGATCCCGGCCGCACCGGCCGCCCAGGCCCATGCCAATGCGCACGCCGCCTTCAACACCACTGACGCGAGCGCGCAAGCCGCCTCCGCCATGCAGGCACCGCTGACCAACACGACCTCGACCGCGTCCGCATCGACCGCGACGCTGACCGCGACCGCGGCCAGCTCTGCGGCGGTGCCGATCAACGGCGTGCCGGTCGAGATCGCAGCCGCGATCCGCTCCGGCAAGTCCCGGTTCGACATCAGCCTCGATCCGGCCGAGCTCGGCCGCATCGACGTGCGCATCAATGTCGACCGCGCCGGCAACGTCACCTCGCATCTCACCGTGGAGAAGCCGGAGACGCTGCAGATGCTGCGCCAGGACGCGCCGCAATTGCAGCGCGCGCTCGACGATGCCGGCCTCAAGACCGGCAGCAACGGGCTGTCCTTCAGCCTGCGCGACCAGAATTCGTCGGGCCAGAATTCCGGCCAGAACAACGACAATGGCGGCAATGCCCGCCGGCTGATCATCAGCGAGGACGACACCGCCGCCGCGCCCGTCGGCCGCAGCTATGGCCGCATGTACGGGCCGAGCAGCGGCGTCGATATCAGAGTGTAAGGAGTATTCGACATGACCACCACGACTGGCGCCACGGCCCCCAGCGTCGTCTCCGGGACGACCGAGCTGCCGAAATCCTCCTCGTCGAACACGCTGAGCTCGACCACGGGATCGACGCTCGCCGGCAACTTCCAGACCTTCCTGACGCTGCTGACGACGCAGCTGCAGAACCAGAACCCGCTGGATCCGCTCGACACCAACCAGTTCACCCAGCAGCTGGTGCAGTTCGCCGGCGTCGAGCAGCAGCTCAAGACCAACGATGCACTGGCCCAGCTCGTCGCCCTGCAGCAGACCACGCAGGCAACCCAGGCGCTGGGCTTCGTCGGCAAGACCGCCCTGGTCGACGGCACCACCGCGAGCATGACGAATTCGACGGCCACCTGGCATCTCAACGTGCCGACCGACTCCACGGTCGAGATCTCCATCGCCAATTCGAGCGGCCAGACCGTGTTCAACGGCAAGTACACCGCGGCCGCCGGCAACGACATTCCGTTCACCTGGAACGGCATGGGCAATGACGGCACCCAATGGCCCGACGGCAAGTACACGATCTCGGCCACCGGCAAGGATGTCGCGAACAACAATGTCGGCATCGCCGCGCAGGTGCAGGGCGTGGTGTCGTCGGTCGACCTGACCCAGTCGCCGCCGCTGCTCACCATCGACGGCGCCAGCTACACGCTCAGCCAGGTCAAGAGCATCATCGCGACTGGCAATTAAATGGCGTAGAACGCTCGCCGCCTCACAAGTTGTCATTCCCGCGGACGCGGGGATCCATAACCCCAGGACGAAATTTGGCGAAGATGGGTCGTTAGGAAATCATCTTGGTACTGCGACCCGCGTCTCATCGAGGAATCACGCGGTATGGGTCCCTGCGTTCGCAGGGACGACATCGAGGGGCAGTCTAGCGCCACTGCGCGCCCGCTCATTCGTTAGTAAAGTATTAACAAGACCCCCTCGACCGGCCCGGATGCCACCGTCCCGCCGGCCGACACGGCGTCGTTCCGGCATTTTCAACGAGAATTGTATTGAAGCCTTAGGCTTAGCGGATTTTTAAGCCGCCGGGCGTAGGGTTACGGATGTGAGTTCAGTGGTTGAGAGTTTGTGAGTACGCCATGACAGAACCCCATCGCCCGAGGGTAAAATACGTCATCGGGCCGGACGGCAGTCCGTTGACGATCGCGGATCTGCCTGCACCCGGCACCAAACGCTGGGTCATCCGCCGCAAGGCCGAAGTCGTCGCCGCTGTCCGTGGTGGACTTCTCTCGCTCGAGGAGGCCTGCAGCCGTTATACCCTGACGGTCGACGAATTCCTCTCCTGGCAGTTTTCCATCGACCAGCATGGTCTGGCGGGTCTGCGCACCACCCGTATCCAGCAATATCGCCAGTAGGCAATCCCGGAAATCTGCGGCTTTTGACGAAAATCGGCCTCGCAAAGCGAGGCCGATTTTTTTCATATCGCACTTTGGCGCGACTTTTGTCCGACCTCTTAACCTTCGTTAACCATATCGAAACCATCCCCTAGGCAATAATTGCCCAGTCGGCCCTTCCAGTGAAAGCGGCCGAATCTGTTGGGGCGGTTGCTTGCAAGGTCTTGCGGACTTTCTGAAGAGTATCGGCGCCGCCCGATTCGGGGCGATGATCGCGGTCACCGCCGCGCTCATCGGCTTCTTCGCGTTCGTCATCATGCGCGTCACCACGCCGCAGATGACGACGCTGTTCACCGACCTCAGCGTCGAGGATTCCTCCGGCATCATCAAGGACCTGGAACGCCAGGGCATCCAGTTCGAGATCCGCAACGAGGGCTCCATCATCATGGTGCCCAAGGACAAGGTCACGCGTCTCAGGATGAAGCTCGCCGAAGGCGGCCTGCCCAAGGGCGGCGGCGTCGGCTACGAGGTGTTCGACAAGTCCGACGCGCTCGGCACCACTTCTTTCGTCCAGAACATCAACCACCTTCGCGCGCTGGAAGGCGAGCTCGCCCGCACCATCCGCGCCATCGACCGCATCCAGGCCGCCCGCGTCCACCTGGTGCTGCCGGAGCGCCCGCTGTTCGCACGCGAGGCGCCGGAGCCGTCGGCCTCGATCGTGGTGCGCGTCCGCGGCTCGCTGGAAGCCCAGCAGATCCGCGCCATCCGCCACCTCGTCGCCTCCGCCGTCAACGGCCTGAAGCCGCAGCGGGTCTCGATCGTCGACGAGGCCGGCCAGCTGCTCGCCGACGGCGCGGCGACCGATCCGGAGCAGGCGGTCGGCGACGAGCGCCGCATCAACTTCGAGAAGCGGATGCGCAAGCAGGTCGAGGACATCGTCTCCTCCGTGGTCGGCTCGGGCCGCGCCCGCGTGCAGCTCTCCGCCGATTTCGACTTCAACAAGGTCACCCAGACCTCGGACAAGTACGATCCCGAAGGTCGGGTGCTGCGCTCCAGCCAGACCCGCGAAGAACAGAGCATGACCGCCGACAACAACGGCCAGGTCACCGTCAATAACGAGCTGCCCGGCAACCAGCAGAACAGCGGCCCCACGGCCAAGGACCAGAGCAAGAAGACCGAGGAGACCAACAATTACGAGATCTCCCGCACCACCAAGACCGAGGTGACCGAGGCCGGCCGGGTCAACCGCATCTCGGTCGCGGTGCTGGTCGACGGCATCTATTCCAAGAACGACAAGGGCGAGCTGGCCTATCAGGACCGCAACAAGGAGCAGCTCGACCGCATCGCCGCGCTGGTGCGCTCGGCCATCGGCTTCGACCAGAAGCGCGGCGACCAGGTCGAGGTCGTCAATCTGCGCTTTGCCGATGCGCCCTCCACCGCTCCGATCGGCGAGCCCGGCGGCCTTCTCGGCATGCTGCAGTTCACCAAGGACGACGTCATGTACTTCGTCGAGCTCGGCGTGATGATGCTGCTCGGCCTGGTCGTGCTGTTCCTGGTGATCCGCCCGCTGGTCAAGCGCATCCTCGCCTCCGACGACGTCGCCGCCGCCATCTCCGGCGTCCTCGCTGGTCCCGCGGCTTCGGAAGAGGCGGCACCGGCCAGCGGCCAGGCGATGCTGCCGAGCGGTGCCGCGAGCGCCATCGACGTCGCCACCATCCAGGGCCAGGTCCACGCCCAGTCCGTTCACCGCGTCGGCGAGCTCGCCGAGCGCAACCCCAACGAAACCGTCGCCATCATCCGCCAGTGGCTCACCGAGCCGACCAAGTAACCCACGCCAAGTGCATCAAGAAGTGATCTGACATGGCCGCCAGTTTGCAGAACGCCAACTCCAACGACATCACCAGCGTGATCTCCACGCTCGGCCAGCGTGCCGGCAGCCGCGCCGCCGAAGGCAAGGGCGCGGCACAACTGACCGGCCCCCGCCGCGCCGCGATCCTGATGCTCGCGCTCGGCGAGCAATATGGCGGCAAGATCTGGGGCCTGCTCGACGACGACGAGGTGCGCCAGCTCTCGCTGGAAATGTCGACGCTCGGCACCGTCGAGGTCGACACCGTCGAGGACATGCTGCTCGAATTCGTCTCGCGCATGTCGGCCTCGGGCGCGCTGATGGGCAATTTCGACGCCACCGAGCGCCTGCTGCAGCAATACCTGCCGCCGGAGCGCGTCAACGGCATCATGGACGAGATCCGCGGCCCCGCCGGGCGCAACATGTGGGAGAAGCTCTCCAACGTGCAGGAAGAGGTTCTCGCCAACTATCTCAAGAACGAGTATCCGCAGACCATCGCGGTGGTGCTGTCGAAGCTGAAGCCGGAGCACGCCGCGCGCGTGCTCGGCATCTTCCCCGAGGAGCTCGCGCTCGACGTCGTCAACCGCATGCTGAAGATGGAGGCGGTTCAGAAGGAGGTGATCGAGAGCGTGGAGAAGACGCTGCGCACCGAATTCATGTCCAACCTGTCCCAGACCCGCCGCCGCGACGCCCACGAGGTGATGGCTGAAATCTTCAACAATTTCGATCGCCAGACCGAAACCCGCTTCATCACCTCCCTGGAGGAGGACAACCGGGAATCCGCCGAGCGCATCAAGGCGCTGATGTTCACCTTCGACGACCTCGTCAAGCTCGATTCCGGATCGGCCCAGACCCTGATGCGCAACGTCGACAAGGACAAGCTCGGCGTCGCGCTCAAGAGCGCCAACGAGGACGTCCGCAACTTCTTCTTCGGCAACATGTCCTCGCGCGCGGCCAAGATGCTCCAGGACGACATGGCGGCGATGGGCCCGGTCCGCCTGCGCGACGTCGACGAGGCCCAGGCGCTGCTGGTCAACCTCGCCAAGGACCTCGCCGCCAAGGGCGAGATCATGCTGACCAAGAACCGCGCCGACGACGAACTGGTGTATTGATGGCGGCTCCGGCGAAATTCCTGTTCGATACCGACTTCGCGGCGCCCGAGCGCGCGACGCGCGAGAAGGCTGCGACCGCGGCCGAGATCGCCCAGAAGGTCGCGGAAGCCGAGGCGCGCTCCTATCAGGAAGGCTTCGCCGCCGGCCAGCGCGAAGCCAAGGCCGAGAGCGACCGCCGCGTCGCGCTCGCCATGGAAGAGATCAACATCGGCATTCGCGGCATCGCGGCCGGTATCGGCAACATCGAAACCAAGATGGAGACCGAGGCGGTCGACGTCGCGGTCGCGGTGGCGCGCAAGCTCTGCGCCGACCTCGTCGCCGCCGAGCCGCTCGGCGAGATCGTGGCGCTGGTCAAGGACTGCTTCTCGCATCTGGTCGCGACGCCGCATCTCGTCGTCCGCATCAACGATGCGCTCTACGACGCCGCCCGCGAGAAGATCGAGCGGCTCGCCAAGCAGAGCGGCTTCGAGGGCCGGCTGGTGATCCTGGCCGAGCCGGAGATCGCCACCGGCGACTGCCGGATCGAATGGGCCGATGGCGGCGTCGTGCTGGAGCGCGGCGCCATCGCGGCCAAGATCGACGAAATGGTCGGACGCTATGTCGCGTCCCGCAGGGGGAGTTAACCCATGAGCGACACCGACGGACAGGTCCCGCTGCCCGATCTCAACGGCCCGATGCCGCCCACCGGCACGGACGTCGGCTACAACGAGGACGAATATGCGGCGCGTGCCGCCGCCGACCTCGAGGCCGTGTTCGACGTGCCGGTACAGGTCTCGGCCGTGCTCGGCCGCTCCAAGATGGACGTCAGCGAGCTGTTGAAGCTCGGGCCCGGCACCGTGCTCGAGCTCGACCGCCGCGTCGGCGAAGCCATCGACATCTACGTCAACAACAAGCTGGTCGCCCGCGGCGAAGTCGTCCTGGTCGAGGACAAGCTCGGCGTCACCATGACGGAAATCATCAAGGCCGAACGCGGCTGACACGACACGCAAGGACATGACGCGCGGCAGCGCGACCAGACGGACAGGAGACTGACATGCGGCTTCTCATCGTTGGCACATTGAAGGGCCAGCTCACCACCGCCACCAAGATCGCGATGGAGAACGGCGCCACCGTGACCCATGCCGAGGATCACGAGCAGGCGATGCGGGTGCTGCGCGGCGGCAAGGGCGCCGATCTCCTGCTGGTCGACGTCGCCCTCGACATCCGCGACCTCGTGCTGCGGCTCGAAGCCGAGCACATCCACGCTCCGATCGTCGCCTGCGGCATCACCAACGACGCCCGCGCCGCGGTCGCGGCGATCCATGCCGGCGCCAAGGAATACATCCCGCTGCCGCCCGACCCCGAGCTGATCGCCGCGGTGCTGGCCGCCGTCGCCAACGATTCCCGCGAGCTGGTCTATCGCGACGAGGCGATGGCGAAGGTGATCAAGCTGGCGCAGCAGATCGCGGGCTCCGACGCCTCGGTGATGATCACCGGCGAGTCCGGCACCGGCAAGGAAGTGCTGGCCCGCTACGTCCACACCCGCTCGGCCCGCGCCAAGCGTCCCTTCATCTCGATCAACTGCGCGGCTATTCCCGAGCATCTCCTGGAATCCGAGCTGTTCGGCCACGAGAAGGGCGCCTTCACCGGCGCGATCGCCCGCCGCATCGGCAAGTTCGAGGAGGCCACTGGCGGCACGCTGCTGCTCGACGAAATCTCCGAGATGGACGTCCGCCTGCAATCCAAGCTGCTGCGCGCCATCCAGGAGCGCGTGATCGACCGCGTCGGCGGCACCAAGCCGGTTCCGGTCGACATCCGCATCATCGCGACCTCGAACCGCAACCTCGCGGAAGCGGTGCGCGAAGGCACGTTCCGCGAAGACCTGCTGTTCCGCCTCAACGTCGTGAACCTGAAGATCCCGCCGCTGCGCGAGCGCCCCGCCGACATTCTGGAGCTCGCCCAGCATTTCGTGAAGAAATACGCCGAGGCCAACGGCGTGCCGCTGCGCCCGATCTCGGCGGAAGCCCGCCGCGTGCTCTCGGCCAACCGCTGGCAGGGCAACGTCCGCGAGCTCGAGAACACCATGCACCGCGCGGTACTGATGGCGCAGGGCGACGAGATCGGTGCCGACGCCATCATCACGCCGGACGGCGACCGCCTCGACCTCGCCAAGACGCCCCCCGCCGTGGCCCACGCCACGATGGCCGCCGAGCAAGTGACGCGCGCGCTGGTGGGACGCACCGTGGCCGATGTCGAGCGCGACCTGATCCTGGAGACGCTGAAGCACTGCCTCGGCAACCGGACCCATGCCGCCAACATCCTCGGCATCTCGATCCGCACGCTGCGCAACAAGCTCAACGAATATTCCGACGGCGGCATCCCGATCCCGCCGGCGGGCACCCCCGGCGAATATCCGCGGATGCCGGCGATGGGGGCGTAGGCGGCTTTCTGCGAACATCGAGGATGCGGATGCCCGGGCTTGGTCCCGGGCATTTGTTTCTGCGGCAAGGCCAATATTGGCGCCACACCTTCGGTGTCGTCCCTGCGCACGCAGGGACCCATAACCCCAGGGAGGAGTTTGGCGCGGACTAGTGGTTCGGTACTCCTACCGCCGTTAGCCGATAGATTCCGCGGTATGGGTCCCTGCGTGCGCAGGGACGACGGCGGCGGGCATGGCGGCACCGCGTTCCCCGACTAGGTCCGGCTCGTGCAAAGCACTATAACCCGCCTGAAAAACCACGCGAGGGACCACATGTCTGAAGCTCAAATCACGGACTGGCTGGCGTCGCAGAAGCAGGCGATGATCGATCTGCTTCGCGATGTCGTGAACATCGATTCCGGGTCCTATGACAAGGACGGCGTCGATGCGGTCGGTGCGCGGTTCGAGCGGCATTTTGCCGAGCACGGCATTCCGTGCCGCCGCGAGGCCAACGCCACCTTCGGCGATGCGATCCATGCCGAGGTGGCAAAGCCCGGCAGCAACGAGAAGCCGGTGCTGTTGATGGGGCATCGCGATACCGTGTTCGGCAAGGGCGAGGCCGGGCGCCGTCCCTTCACCATCCGGGATGGCCGCGCCTACGGGCCCGGCGTCGCCGACATGAAATCCGGCCTCGTCATGAACGTGTTCGTCGCAACCGCCTTCCACAAGTTCGGCGGCAACCCGCATCCGATCAAGCTGCTGATCACCTCTGACGAGGAGATCGGCTCGCCCTCGTCGCGGCCCGTGATCGAACGCGAAGGCCGCTCCGCCCGCGCCGTGTTCAATTCCGAGCCGGGCCGCCCCACCGGTAACGTCGTCACGGGACGCAAGGGCGGCATCTTCATGCATCTCGGCATCACCGGCAAGGCTGCGCATTCCGGCGCCAACTTCGCCGCGGGCATCAGCGCGATCGGCGAGCTCGCGCACAAGATCGTGCAGATCCATGCGCTGACCGATCTCGACAAGGGCATCACGCTGAATGTCGGCCTGGTCTCGGGCGGGCAGTCCGTCAACACCACCGCGCCCTACGCCGAAGGTCAGATCGACCTGCGCTATGTCGATCCGGCCGATCGTGCGAAGGTGATGGCAGCGATCGAGCAGATCGTCGCGACCTCCTACGTGCCGGGCACCAGCGCAACGCTGACGATCAAGGGCGAGTTCGTGCCGGTGGTGCAGAGCGCGGAATCCAGGACGCTGTTTGAAAGCTATCAGGCGGCCGCACGGCAGGTCGGCCTCGCCACGCTGCAGGGCGAGTTCTCCGGCGGCTGCGCCGATTCCGGCTTCACCGCCGCGGTCGGCACGCCGACCATCTGCGGCCTCGGCCCGGTCGGCGGCCTCGCGCACACGCCGGAGGAATATCTCGAGGTCGACAGCATCGTGCCGCGCGCGCAGGCGCTCGCGCTGGCGATTTTGCGGGGATGAATGACGGTGCCGTAGGACCTCCTAGCCTTGGTCAAGAGCTTTCGTGCCTTGGTGAACCAGGGTAGCGCGGTGCTCACCGCAGTCCAGGACGCTTCGCGCCGGCTACGCCGGTGCCGATGGCATCCTGGACAGCGGCTGGGGCGCGGGTCCTACGTCGGTGCTCAAGGCACAGGTGGGCAAGGCGGCTCCCGGCGGATCGGCCCGGCCGACCAGCCTACACCAACTGACTGGCCTCCGAACGCCAGAAGGGTACAGGGTGGGCAAAGGCGCACTTGCGCCGTGCCCACCACCGCCCGCGTTGGATGGAAGTCGTGGGCACGCTTCGCTTTGCCCACCCTACGAGACTGGCGATTCTGCAGGAGTGAATGCAGCTGTTGTAGGGTGGGCAAAGCGTAGCGTGCCCACCACCTGTTGCCTTCGAGAAAGATCGTGGGCACGGCGCAAGTGCGCCTTTGCCCACCCTACGAGACCTCGCAGGTGTCACGAATAACTCGGTGCATCCGGCTTGCGGAAGATGTGGATGGGATCGCCGGGGATGATCACGGGCTGGCCCGAGAACATCGCGTAGGCGTAGAGCGCGAGGTAGACGATCGCGAGCGCGCCGACGGCGTAGAAGGCGAAGGTCGCGATGCGCTTCATCGATCCGCTCCATGGCCGGCCCGAAACGGGATGGCTTCTCGCCGCTTCTAGAGCGATGAGACGGAAAAGGCCAGCCCGCGCGCCCGCTTCTGGCGGCGATCAAGCGACGCCGGCCGCGCCTTAATGCAGCCACCTCACCGGCAAGTTCTGCAAGCCCCGGAATGCCCAGCCGCCGATGCGAACGGGCTCGTCGTCGGCGAGCTCCAGCTCCTTTGCCCGCGCGAAAACCGTCGGCAGCGCGACGTCGGCGATCATGGCGCGGGAGGCGAAGGCGCCGGCGCAGAAATGCGGGCCGGCGCCGAACGCGACGCTCTTGGTCACGTCGCGGCGCACGTCGAACTCGTCGGCGCGGTCGAAATGTTTCTCGTCGCGGTTGGCAGAGCCGAACATCAGGAACACGCGCTCGTCGGTTTCGAAGGCGACGTCGCGGATGCTCCAGGGCTTTGCGATGCGGCGCGGCGACATGCCGATCGGAGAGATCCAGCGGGCGTATTCCTCGAACGCCTGTAGCCAGGTCACCTCGCCCTTCAGAACCAGATCGAGCTGCTCGGGATGGGTCAGAAGCGCCCATATCGTGCCCGCGATCGCCTTGCGCGGTTCGTTCTGCCCGCCCGAGATCGCGAGCTTGACGTTGGCGCGCACGCTTTCCATCGGCATGCCCGAGGCAAGGAGAACTCCGAGGATGCTCTGGTCGGGATGCTTGCGCATCACCGGCAGGATGTCGTCGATCGCAGCGTCGATGCCCGACGTCGCGGCATGGCAGCGCGCCTCGACCGCGGGATCGCCGGCATAATTGGCGATGCCCTCGATCATGCCCTGCGACCAGGCGTCCATATCCTCAAAGCCGATATTGGTGAGGCCGGTGATCGACTTCAGGCATTCGCCCGAGTAGGGCAACGCGAAATCGCGCATGAAGTCGACCCGGCCGGGCTCGATCGAAGCGAGGATGCGGTCGGCATGGGCCTGGAACTGCGCGGTCCAGTGCGCCTTGACCGTCTTCGGCGACACCGTCGGGAACATCGCGCGGCGCTCGACCTGGTGCGCTTCGCCGTCCTTTCGCATCATGTTGTGGCCCATCAGCCGGTTCATCAGGCCGGCGGGCTGGTGCGAGGAGAACACGTCGATCTGCTTCTCGGAGATCGAGATGTCGTCGCGGCTGGTGAGCAGCGTCGAGCCGAGCTGCGGCACGAAGGCGATCGGCGCCTCCTTGCGCATCCTTGCCAGCATCGGATAGGGATCGGCCCAGAAGGCGGCAGGATCGATGTCGATGCGTGGCGCCGTGCTCAAGCTTCGCTCCCTTGCTGCATCCCCGACGCTCTGCGCTCACGCCGCGCTTCGGGTCCGGATCAGCTTCTAGCGCGTTCAGGCCCCGCCGTCTGTCCCCAGCGATTGGGACAGGGCGGCGTCACCGGGCGCATCCGTTAGGCAGCCTGTCCGAATGCGACCTTGGCGATCGCATCGCTCAGCACATCGAAGCCGGCCCCGGGCCGGGTGCCCTGCTCGGCGAGATGGCGGCGAAAGGCCCGCGCGCCGGGCACGGCATGAAATGCGCCGACGAAATGCCGGGTGATCGCATGCAGCCGCGTGCCACGCGCGAGCTGCCGCTCGATATAGGGCATCATCGCCTCGAGCGCGGCCTGCATGGACTGATGCGGGGCCGCTTCGCCGAAGATCTCCCGGTCGACGGAGAGCAGCCGCCACGGTTCCTGATAGGCGGCGCGGCCGAGCATCGCGCCATCGACATGCTCGAGATGCGCTTTCGCTTCCTCGATTCCGGGGATGCCGCCGTTGATGATGATGGGCACGTCAGGCATCGCACGCTTGAGCCGATAGACGCGGTCGTAATCGAGCGGCGGGATATCGCGATTCTCCTTCGGCGACAGGCCGTTGAGCCAGGCCTTGCGGGCATGCACGATCAGCGCATCGCAGCCGGAGCCGACCACCGCGCGCGCAAGCGCATCGAGCGCCACTTCGGGATCCTGATCGTCGATCCCGATGCGGCATTTCACCGTGACGGGAATCGCCACCGCACGCTTCATCGCCTCGACGCATCTTGCCACCAGCTCCGGCTCCGCCATCAGGCAGGCGCCGAAGCGGCCGTCCTTCACGCGGTCCGACGGGCAGCCGACGTTGAGGTTGATCTCGTCGTAGCCGAACGCCTCGCCGATCCGCGCAGCCTGCGCCAGCTCGTGCGGATCCGACCCGCCAAGCTGAAGCGCGACCGGATGCTCGACCGCGTCGAACCCAAGCAGCCGCTCGCGGTCGCCATGAATGATGGCGCCGGTCGTCAGCATCTCGGTATAGAGCAGCGCCCGCCGCGTCAGATGGCGGTGGAACACCCGGCAGTGCCGGTCGGTCCAATCCATCATGGGAGCGACGGAGAAACGATAGTCGCTATATTCCAATTACTTACCTGTCATTTCATTAGACTAGAACCGGAACAAAGTGCACACGTGTGCACTTCGAACCAGCCAGAATTGCACACGTTTGTACCGCATTTGATCTCCCGGTGCACACGTAGCTGAGCTCGCCAAGAGGGGGTCCAGCAACGAGGGATTTCGATCAGCTCTTTGTTATGACGGATACGGCTTGACGCGACCACCTGGTCATCATACTGGTCTGACCACAACAAGACCAAACGGGAGCCGTGATGGAGCTCAAGCGGCCCACGGAGGGCGAAAAAGGATTCGAAAAGGTGTTCGCCTTCCTGCGCGAACGCCTGCTCGCGGGCTCGCTCAAGCCGGGCGACCGCCTGATTTCCGAGCGCGAGCTGGCAACCCTGCTCGGCGTCAGCCGCCCGATCGTACGCGAGGCGCTACGCGCCCTCACCGTGCTCGGTATCGTCGAGATCCGGGACCGCATCGGCACCGTGGTGACGCGGCCGGACGTCTCGGTGCTGAACGACTTCTTCACCTTCGCCCTCGCCCAGCAGGCGGACATGCTCGACGACGTCATGCAGGCGCGCGTTGCAATCGAATGTCAGGCAATCCGCCTCGCCTGCGAACGCGCCAACATCGCCGATTTCGAACGGCTGCAGCGCGCCCTCGCCAGGATCGGCGAGACCATCGACGAACCCGACGCCGGAGGCATGGCCGACTTCGAATTCCATCGCACCATCGTGGTCGCCTCCCATTCGGAGACGCTGACAGTCCTGCACGGTTCATTGGCAGGCCTTTTGACGCATTCGCATCGCAGTCGTCGCGAACTGGTGCAGGCCTTCCCGTCGATGAAGAATTATCTGATCGACGACCACCGCCGCATCTTCGAAGCCGTCATCGCGCGTGATCCCGAGCGCGCAGATGCGACGTTGCGCAAGCATTTCGCCATCGGCGACGAATACCGCAGGCGCGCCGTCGTCGGCGACATCGACAAGACCAGCGCCTCACGCTGATCGCTGACGAACAAGAAACTGACCAAGAAGCGGATCGACAACATGGGACGGGACGACAAGGGAAGCGTCGGCTTCATCGGCATCGGCACGATGGGCCGCGAGATGGTGCGCAACCTGCTGAAAGCCGGGCATACGGTGCGCGCCTTCGATCTCGACGAGGCTGCCCTGGCCGACAGCGTCAAGGAAGGCGCGAGGCGTGCCAGCAGCCCTGCGGATGCTGCTGAAGGTGCCGATCTTGTCATCACCATGCTGCCCGACACGCCCCATGTCGAAGCAACCGTTTACGGCGAGGAGGGCCTGCTCAAGTCGCCACCGCCCGGCAAGCTGGTCGTCGATATGAGCACGATCTCGCCGGTGGCGGTCCGCCGCATCCATGCCGACCTAAAGAAGATTGGCGTCGGCTTCGTCGACGCACCGGTCTCGGGCGGGCCGGTCGGCGCCAAGAACGCCGCGCTCTCGATCATGGCTGGCGGCGATGCGGATGCGTTCGCCAAGGCCGAGCCGTTCTTCCGCGCGATGGGCACGACCATCACCCATGTCGGCGCATCCGGCGCCGGACAGACGGTCAAGCTCTGCAATCAGCTGATCTGCGGCATCAACATCCAGGCGATCTGCGAGGCGCTGGCGCTCGGCCGAGCTTCCGGGCTCGACCTCAACCTGCTGCGTCGTGTCCTGCTCGGCGGCTCCGCCGCCTCCTGGATGCTCGACAAGCTCGGCCCTGCGATGATCGCGGGCGATGTCTCCGCCGGCTTCCGGATCGATCTTCAGCTCAAGGACCTCCGCTTGGTGCAGGAGCAAGCCCAGGCGCTGAATGTGCCCCTGCCCGGCACCGCGCTCGTCACCAGCCAATATGTCGACGCGCGCGCCCACGGCGAAGGCAGCAACGGCAACCAGGCGCTGTTCCGCGTCTATGACCGCATGACCAACCAGACCACCGGCTGAAGACACGGCGATGAGCCTGCAACTCGACTTTCCCGCAGTGCTGGAGCGTTGGCCGAGCTTTCTCGCCGGCGCCGTCCTCACGCTGGAGCTTGCGGCGTTCGCGACGGTGCTGGGCGCCCTGCTTGGCATGCTCGCGGCGATCGGGCGCGGCACGCGCAACGCGCTGATTTCAGGCGCCTGCAAGGCCTATGTCGAGACCATCCGCAACACGCCGCTCCTGGTGCAGATCTTTCTGGTCTATTTCGGCCTCGCCAGCCTCGGGCTGAAATTCTCCGCCTTCGCGGTGGCCGTGGCCGCGCTGACGATCAATGTCGGCGCCTACACCGCCGAGATCATGCGCGCCGGCTTCGAGGCGATCCCGCGCGGCCAGATCGAAGCCGCCGAAGGGCTGGCGCTCTCGCGCCTGCAGATCTACTGGCACATCATCCTGCTGCCGGCGATCGAGAAGGTCTATCCCGCGCTGACCAGCCAGTTCGTGCTCTTGATGCTGGCGTCCTCGGTCTGCTCGCAGATCTCGGCCGAGGAGCTCACTGCGGTCGCCAACTACATCCAATCAGACACCTATCGCGCCTTCGAGACCTACATCATCGTTGCCGTGCTCTACGTCATCCTCTCGTTGGTGATGCGCGCCGGCTTCTGGGGCCTCGGCCTCGTGCTGTTCCCGCGCCGGCGCCGGCTCGGCACGCCGCTGTGAGATGACCATGGGCGGACATCTCAACATCAATCATCTCATGTTCCTCGGCCAGGGCGCGCTGTGGACCATTGGCCTGTCGCTGATCGCGCTGGTCGGCGGCGGCATCGTCGGTTTCGTGATCACGCTGGCGCGGATCTCCCCGCTCAAATCGGTCCGGATCGCCAGCGCCATCTATGTCCAGCTCATCCAGGGCACGCCGCTGCTCGTCATCCTGTTCCTCGGCTATTTCGGCCTCGCCGCCATCGGCCTCAAGGTCTCGCCGCTCGTCGCCGCCGGCGCCTCGCTCACGCTCTACGTGGCCGCCTATCTCGGCGAGATCTGGCGCGGCTGCATCGAGTCCGTGCCGAAGCCGCAATGGGAGGCTGCCGAGGGGCTGGCGCTGAGCCGGACCCAGCGCATGATCAAGGTGATCCTGCCGCAGGCGATCCGCATCGCGACGCCGCCGACCGTCGGCTTCACGGTACAGATCATCAAGAACACCTCGCTCGCTTCCGTTGTCGGCTTCGTCGAGCTGATGCGCTCGGGTCAGATCGTCAACAACTCGCTGTTCGAGCCGTTCGCCATCTACGCCATCATCGCCGTCACCTATTTCGCCATGTGCTATCCGCTGTCGCTGCTCAGCCAGAGGCTGGAGCGGCGGATGGGACGCGGCAGGTCCAACCTCGCACCGGCCTGACATGCAGCAGAATGCCCCCTCCTCCGAACCGATCGTGTCGCTCCGCGACGTGCAGAAGAGCTTTGGCGCGCTGCGTGTGCTCGACGGCGTCTCCTTCGCCGTCGCGCGCGGCGAAGTGCTGGCGCTGATCGGCCGCTCCGGCTCCGGCAAGAGCACGGCGCTACGCTGCATCGACCGCTTCGAGAAGGTCGACGGCGGCGAGATCGTCGTTTGCGGGCATCGCGTCGACCGCCCCGACGTGAACTTGCGCGCATTGCGCCAGGACGTCGGCATCGTGTTCCAGAGCTACAACCTGTTTCCCCATCTCACGATCGAGCAGAACATCACGCTCGCGCCTTGCGCGGTTAAGGGCATGGCGACAGCCCAGGCCAGGGACCTCGCACGAAAGGTGCTGGCGCAAGTCGGGCTCGAGGAGAAGTTGCACGCCTATCCCGAGCAGCTCTCGGGCGGCCAACAGCAGCGCGCCGCGATCGCCCGCTCGCTCGCGATGCAGCCCAAGGTGATGCTGTTCGACGAGGTCACCTCCGCGCTCGATCCCGAGCTCACCGGCGAGGTGCTGAAGGTGATCGAGCAGCTCGCGGCGGACGGCATGACCATGGTGATGGTCACCCACGAGATGGGTTTCGCCAAGGGCATCGCCGACCGGATCGTGTTCATGCATCGCGGCAAGGTCCATGAGACCGGACCTGCGTCGATCCTGACGTCGCCGACCACGCCCGAGCTCACGCAATTCGTGGGGACGGGAAACCTAAAATCATAACAGGAGAGGAGAACCAGGGATGACCAACAAGATAGTGCTGGGAACTGCCGCGGCGTTGTGCGGCCTCATCATGATGGCGGCAACGCCGGCATCGGCCGACCTGCTCGACGACATCATGAAGGCGAAGAAGATCCGCATCTCGACGGACCTCGCCATTCCGCCCTCGGGCATGATGGACTCCACCATGAAACCGACAGGCTCCGACGTCGAGGTGGCCCAGCTGCTCGCCAAGGACTGGGGGCTCGAGCTCGAATTCATCCAGACTACCGGTGCAACCCGCATTCCCAACGTCCTGACCGGCAAGGCCGACATCATCATCTCGACCCTGTCGGTGACGCCTGACCGCGCCAAGGTGATCGACTTCACCAAGCGCTATGCGACGCTGCAGTCCGATGTCGGCTGCCTGAAATCCTCGACCGTGAAGGACTGGCCCGACCTGAAGGACAAATCGATCGGCGTCTCACGCGGCACCACGCAGGACACCACCCTGTCCAACATGAAGGATAAGGACCTGAAGATCGCGCGCTATGACGACGACGCCACCATGGTGACGGCAGCGGTCTCGGGCCAAGTCGACTGCGTCGGCTCGTCCGCGACGATCATCAACCAGATCGGCGTGAAGAATCCTTCGCGCGTGTTCGAATCCAGGATTCCGCTGGCGACCTTCGATCTCGCCATCGGCCTGAAGAAGGGCGAGCAGCCCCTGATGGACAAGCTCAACGCCTGGATCACCGAGAACGTCAAGAACGGCAAGCTCAACGCGATCTACAAGAAATTCCACGGGGTCGATCTTCCGGCGGACATGCGTAGCTGAACCACAGGAAAGACATCGTGACAGCCGCACGCGGCTGTCACGATCAATGCAAGATCAAGAAGGACATTACATGCGTCTCGTCATCGGATCCGACCACGCCGGCTGGCCGCTCAAGCAGACGGTCATCGACCACATCCGCAAGCTCGGCCACGAGGTCATCGACGTCGGCTCCTATGACGACAAGCCGGTGGATTTTCCCGATATCGCGCGGGCCGTGGCGGCGAAGGTGACGTCGGGCGAAGCCACGCGCGGCATCATGGTGTGCGGCACCGGCGTCGGCGCCTCGATCGCCGCCAACAAGATGAAGGGCATCCGCGCCGCAGTCTGCCACGACGTCCATTCCGCCCATCAGAGCGTCGAGCATGACGACGTCAACGTCATGTGCATCGGCGCGCAGATCATCGGCGCCTGGCTTGCCGTCGATCTCGTCTCCTCATACCTCTCCGCCGAATTCTCCACCGACGAGGATTTTCGCCGCCGGGTGGAGAAGCTGCGCGTCATGGACGAGCAAGGCTGACGGCTCGCGGGTGCACGGGGCGCACTCGCGGTCACCGCCGATGGCGTCCGCCTGTATGCCCTCGCCCCGCGCATGAGGCTGGCACCGGGAAGCAATTCGGCCCCAGATGCTATTGTTCGTCCTCAGCGCAAATGGCGACACCCTCGACGGCAAGCCGAGCGGAAAAGTCGGCAAAGCCGCCACCCCAGATCCCCCGGATCCTCCCGGTTTGACCGCCCCCTGAGGCGGGCCGAGGACATCCGGGAGTGCTGGACAGCCGAGTCGGTGCGAGCCTATTCTTGGCGGGGGAGGACCTCAAATGCAGATCAGCACGAGGAAGCAGCGCACTTTGTCCGGAGTCATAGGGCTGCTTTCGGCCACGCATGAAACTGGCCGCGAACTGAGAACGGTCATTGGACCGTTGCTGCTGGACCTGCTCGACGCCGATTTCTACGCATCATACGCGTGGAACGCGCAAAAACAGGCCTTCGAGTTGGGCGTCTCCGTCAATCTGGACGCAGCGTGTGTTCAAACGTACGAGCGCTATTTTCAGCACCGCCACAAGGAGCGTCTGCCGCACTGGCTGCTCCGGGGCGTCCATCCCGTCAGCGCGCTCATTTCACACCGCGAGCTGATGCGGACGGAAATCTACAATGAATTCCTTCGCCCCTTCGGGCACTATTACGGCATCAATCTGTTTGCGTTCGATGGTGCCGACAGCATCGGCGATGTCAGAATCTGGCGGCGAAAGGGGCGGCCCGACTTCGGCAATGCGGAGGTCGAACTTCTCAGGTTGATCGAACCCGGGTTCACCCAGGCCTTGAAACGCACCACCCTCTCCGGGACGCCCGCAACACGGGCGAGAGAGCCGGCCAAATTGTCGCCGCGCGAGGCGGCCGTGGCCGAGCTGGCCGCGAAAGGCCTGGCCGACAAACAAATCGCCCAACGTCTCAATGTGAGTTTTGGCACGGTCAGGACCCATCTGGACAACGCCTTTGCAAAGCTGGGGGTTCGCAATCGCACCCAGCTCGCGTCTTTGCTCCACGCCGTGGAGGCATTGCGCCACCCTCGCACGACGCATTGAGGATCTCGCGGTTTCTCCATAGCGCTTTTCGAGCTGCTCGACTTATCGAGGCTGCGTCGCCTCCCCAATCTTGGGGAGATGGTCGGACGACCGCGCCCTGCTATCCTCTCGGCATCTCCGGGAAAAGCAGATGCAGAAACGTAGCGCCCTTTCTAGTCTAGCCAGGACCTCTTTGGCGGCATTGGCCATTCAACTTGCGTTTGCAGGTATTGCAGCAGCGCAAACCAAGATCACTATCGGCGTGCCGCCCGTGCCCGAATTCGTTCTGCCGATGATCGCGGTCGAGAAGGGCTATTTCAAAGACCATGGCATCGACGCGACGATCAGGATCATTCCGGGCGGACAATCGATGCCGGCGGCGCTTCAGTCCGACTCGCTTCAGATCGCGGCGCTGAGCACGGCGTCCCTGATTCAAGTCACCGACAGCGGCCTCGATCTCGTCGTCGTTTCGGGAGGCGCGATCGCTTCGGTCGACGACACCAATTACGGGATCGTCGCTGGTGCAAATTCCGGCATCGAGAAGCCGGAGGATTTCATCGGCAAGAAGATCGGAACTCCGGGCCTGGGGACCTTCTTCCACATCATGGCCCGCGAATGGTTTCGCCGGAAGGGCGTCGACTGGCGCAAGATCACGTTCGTCGAAAGCACGTTTCCGCAACTCGCCGATCTGCTGAAGGCGCGTACGGTGGACGCCGTGCTCTCGACAAATCCCTTCCTGCAGCGCGCCGCTGCGCCCGGGATTGGCGGCAAGGTCTTCCATATCGCCGCCGATCTGCCGGATCGCCTGCCTCCGTTCGTCTATGCCAGCAGCAGAGCCTGGGCCGACGCGCATCGCGAGGCGGCCGCCGGCTTCAAGCTCGCCATGGACAAGGCGGTTGCCTTTGAGCAAGGCGACTTGCCTGCCACCCTCGAGATCTTCGGCAAGTACGTGAAGATGCCGCCGGAGGTGCTGAAGATGCTGACCATCAACAAGCTGGACACGAATGTCACGCCGCAGCAGGTCCAGCTCTGGGCCGACATGATGGAGAAGCAGGACATGCTGCGAAACTTCAAGTCACCTGACGCGCTCTTTCGGAAATGAATCACGTCGGCCCTCTCCTTGCGCCGGCCAAAGCGACCCGCGCAGCCCCTGCCATTGCATTCGACGATATCCGCCTCGATCTCGGCGGCAAGTGCATCATCGAAGGGCTCTCGTTCACGGTCGCGCAGGGCGAATTCGCCTGCGTTGTCGGCTCGTCCGGCTGCGGCAAGACAACGTTGCTGCGACTGGTAACCGGGCTGTTGTCGCCCAGCCGAGGCGAGGTTCGACGCCTCGGCAACGCGGTGCACGGTCCGTCGCGCGAGGTTGCGATCGTGTTTCAGGATTATGGGCGCGCTCTGCTGCCCTGGCGGACGGCGGCCGGAAACGTAGGACTTGCCCTGGAAGCCATGGGCACACCGCGCCAAGAGCGCGCCGAACGCATCGCCACCCTGCTCGACAAGGTCGGCCTCAGCGGTCATGGAGACAAATATCCCGCTCAATTGTCCGGCGGCATGCAGCAACGCGTGCAGATCGCGCGCTGCCTGGCTCAGGAGCCGCGCATTCTTCTGATGGATGAGCCGTTCGGCGCGCTCGACGCACTTACCCGACAGGCCCTCCAGGACGAGATCGCGGGGCTCGTCAACGACAGTGGAGCGACCGCGCTCTTCGTCACGCATGATCTCGACGAGGCGATCTATCTGGGCGATCGCGTGTTTGCGCTCGAAGCCAATCCGGGCCGCCTGGCGGACGTCATCGACGTCGGATTGGCAAGGCCGCGCGATCAGCTGCAGACGCGCGAGCATCCGGAATTCCTTCGGCTTCGTCACGTCCTGTTCGACCATGTCCAGAAGTCGCATTGAGATCCTGCTGCATGCCCTCCCGGCGTGGCTGGTGCCGCTCGGTCTCCTCGGCGGGATCGAGATCGCGATGCGCGCCTCCGGCATTCAGAGCGACGGCCTCGCGTTGCCGACGCAGATTGCAGCCGCTCTGGTCGCCGCCATTGCCGACGGCGAGATCTTCGTCCGCACCGCCGAGACGATCGGCGCGATCGCCATCGGCGTTCCCGCCGGGGGAATGCTGGGTCTGTTACTCGGCGTATGGCTTGGCCTGTCCCCCCGAGCGGCACAGCTCGCTTCATTGTCCATCGAGTTGTTCCGCCCGATCCCGCCGGTTGCCGTCATTCCCCTGATGATGCTGATTTACGGCCTCGGCATCCGGATGGAGGCCGCGATCATTGCCTTTGCATGCTTCTGGCCGATGCTGCTGCTGAGCCGCGACGCGGTGTTGGGCGTCGAGCCGCGCCTGGTCGAAGTGGCCCGGATGCTCGGCATGCCGTATCGCAAACAGATCACGAAGATTGCGCTTCCGGCGGCGCTTCCGAGAATATTCACCGCGGTACGGCTGACGCTGGGCATTGCCCTGATCGTGGCGGTGACAACGGAGATCGCGGCTAACCCGTTCGGGCTCGGCTATGCGATCATTTCGGCCGGGCTGAGCCTGCGTCCCGAGGTGATGTACGCGTTCCTGACTTGGCTTGCTATCCTCGGCTGGTTGCTCAATGCCGGCCTGATCGCGCTGCATCATCGCCTGTTCGGCGCGGCTTACGGAGAGGTTGCATGAGCAACCGGTCTCTGCGAGCCGGCTCGGTTCTCGTGACGTTCTCGATCTTTCTGCTGTGGCAGCTGACGACGGCGAGCGGCCTGGTGCGACCGATCTTCCTGCCTTCGCCCTCATCGACCTTCACCAATCTCTGGCAGGGTCTGACCCGCGGCGATCTCTTTGCTCTCACGGTCTCCACAATGGAGCGGATGATCTATGGCTGGATGCTGGCCTCACTCGGCGGCATCTTGCTCGGCGCCCTGATCGGCTTGTCGCCGCGCGCACGCTACTGGCTGATGCCGACGCTCGAACTGCTGCGTCCGCTCCCGGCTTCAACACTTCTGCCCGTCGGCATCGCCTTGTTCGGGCTTCAACCGGGCATGTTGCTCGGCATCATCGCCTTTGGTGCGGTCTGGCCTGTGCTCTTGCCGACCATTCATGGCTTCAGCGCGATCGATCCGCGCCTGCGCGAGGTCGCCCGGAATCTCGGCATTGGACCGCTCGGCTTCGCCATCAAATTCGGCCTGCCTAACGCGCTACCGGACGCAATCGCGGGAATGCGGCTGTCACTGACCGCGTGCCTGATCATCACGGTAGTCGGCGAAATGATCACGGCACAGGAGGGGCTCGGCGCGACCATCATGATGGCCGCGCGCTCATTTCGCAGCACCGATCTCTATGCCGGGATCATCCTGCTCGGCGTCGTCGGCGCCATCAACAATACCCTGCTCGGCTTCATCGAACGCGCGCTCACGCCCTGGCGCGCCGTTCGCTCATGACATGAGACATCTCCAGGAGGAACCCGCCAATGAACAGGAGCTTTGGCTTCAACCGCGAAACGACAGCCGAAGAGGTCCTTGCCGACATCGACTTGTCCGGCAAGGTCTATCTCGTCACCGGCGCATCGTCGGGTCTCGGCCGGGAAACCGCTCGCGTCCTGGCATCACGCGGCGCAAGCATCATCATGGCGGTGCGCTCACTCGAGAAGGGAGAGGCCGCCGCTGCCGCGATCAAGTCGACCATTCCTGACGCCAAGCTCGATATCCGCCAAGTCGACCTCGCTTCATTGGCGAGCGTGCGGGGGTTTACGGAAGGTGTGGCAGCTGGCTACAGCGGACTCGACGGGATCGTCGCAAATGCAGGTGTGATGGCGATCGACCACGCCCTCACCTCGGACGGATTCGAGATGCAATTCGGGGCCAATCATCTCGGGCATTTCCTGCTCGTCAATCGACTGGCGCCGCTGCTCAAGGCGCGGGCTCCATCGCGGCTGGTCGTCATGACCTCAGGCGCCCATCGGCTGCACAATGTCGACCTCGACGACCCGAACTTCCATCACAAGCCCTACGACCGCTGGGACGCCTACGGTCAATCGAAATCGGCCAATGCTCTGTTCGCCTTGGCCTTCGACGCGCGCCATCGCAACGAAGGCGTTCGTGCGTTCACGGTGGCGCCTGGGATCATCACCGACACCAACCTTCACCACCATCTGACCCAGGACGATTTCGCGCCGCTACGTGCCCGCCAGCCGGAGGTTTCCAACCTTCCGCGCAAAAGTCTGGCCGCCGGAGCCGCGACGATGGTCTGGGCGCTGGTTCATCCCGAGCTGGACGGGCAAGGCGGCCGCTTTCTGGAAGATTGCGGGTTCTCCGAGGTGAACCCGGATCCGCGTCTGCCGAACGGGATCATGCCGTGGGCCCTCGATCACGTCCACGCCGAGGCCGTTTGGGCCTTGTCGGAGCGTCTCGTCGGCGAAAGCTTTCCGGTCGACGCCGCGGCCGGCGGGCGCCCGGCATCCGGTGCTCCGCCGTCCTCCAATGCTGTTGCGAGCGGGCTCTCGGTCAATCGCCAGGCAAGCACGGATCGCCTGGTGGGGCAGGCCCTGGAAATATCGCTCGAAGCCGACGGGAAGGCAGCGCTCGAATTCCTGTCCGATGGAGCGTTGCGGTGGAGCGGGCTACCCGGCCTTGCGCTGGGTCGGAGCGGCCTGTGTCCTGTCGATGTGGTCGAGGCCGCGCCAGACGTGCTTCTCATCGTGGCGATGCTGCCGCCGCGCACCCGTGAGACGATGGCCATCATCCTGGACCTGAGCACTCATCATGCGGTCTTCATTGCATCGCAACTCGCCGACGATCGGCAGCCCTTCGCGAGAAAGACCCGCGTGACCCAGCGGTTCACGAAGGGACGGCTTGGCGGCTCCCCGTCGCGCCCGCAACTCCCTGCCCCCGAGCCGACGCGCGATCTGATCGGAACACGAGCGATCTACCGCTACAGCGAGGACACGGTTTACGAGCACATCTACCTGAACACGCGCTGGTACTCCTATCAGTGCCTGAAGGGCATGCGCAGGGGCGATTGCGGGACGGACGAGGCAAGCTATTGGAAGATTCGCGACGACGTCTATGTCGTCACCTGGCGGGAGATCCTGATCGATCTCGCCGCCGCCTTCGTGTACGACATGAAAGCATGTCGGAGCACCGGCTGCGCCTGGGGAACACCAGGGGGATTGCCGGAGCCCCGGCATATCCTGACCGGAGCCTTCTTTGAGAAGCTGAGTGATGCCGGCTATCCCGGCGACATCGAGCTCGTCTGAGAACGGGCGGCAGGCCGATCAGGAATCCGGCGGGCTTGTTGATACGGCAGGCACAGGCAGGGTCAGCCGGCGAAGAAATCTACCGGATGCGCTGCCGTGTCCTTGCGCCAAGCGCAATCGGCCGCACCGGCGTTGGCGCCGAACGCCGACATCTCCTGTCGCATCAGCGCGAGGAGCGTGGGCGGCCGGTCCGTTGCACCCTCACCGCTCGCCAGGCGCCCAACCCAAGTGTCCGCGTTGACGCCAGGGTACGACGGAACAGCGGCGTCTGCTCTATCACGCGTTGCGTCCGGCTTGCTCGTCGATGCCGGCTCTGCCATGGCATCCATCGCGCGCCGGAACTGTTCGTCGATCGAGAGCGCTTGACTCGCGGACAGGATCTCCAGAGCCGAGGCCAGAGTTGCGGACGAAGTGACGGCGTCAGGGAAGTTGGCGGCGAGCGGTTGCGGCGCCGTCGCCCGCGTCAATGCGGCATCGACATAGTCCAACGTGCGCTCATCTCGGCACGCCGCTGCCACGGAGCACTACCATAGATTACGTCGGCAATCCGGCGCGACCTCATATGCAACTATCGTCGCATCTGGATCGGAACAACCTGACAACGGATTGCACGATCGGTTGCACCTAACGTTGTTTGATGGGGCAAGCGCTCGCCTACGAAATGGACGCAGCCGTTCACGAAGGGCGCCCGCATCAGGCAACCGGAGTGGGCCGTTCTGGCTGCCGATGACGCCGAAGCGGCGACCCGAGTCCAAGCCGGATCTTCGCCACGGCGAGGGCCTGCACGACATGATCGCGAGGGCCGGCCCGTTCTCGACGGCAGCCTCAGTTCAGGCTGCGCGTGAGCAGCCGCAGCACGATCGCAAACAGCTCGCTCTGCGAGGAGATGCCGAGCCGCTGATAGGCGCGCTTGCGATAGGTCAGCGTCGAATGCAGGCTGATGCCGAGCGCCTGCGAGATCGCTTCCGAGCTGAAGCCTGCGAGGATGCGCCGGCAGACCTCCTGCTCGCGCGGCGTGAGACCGGCGAGCGGCGCGCGGGTCGCAAACAGTTCGGCGAGAGACCGCTCGGGCGTCGCCTTCTCCTGAAAATGGCGGGCGACGCTCGCGCTGATCGCCGGTGCGATCGCCTCAAGCCGTTCGCGCTGCGCACCGTTGAAGCGGCCCTGGGCGGCGATGCGATAGAAATTGACGTAGAAGCAGGTGTCGCCGGCCCAGATCGCGGTGGCGCATTTGTCGACGATGCCGGAATCGTGGAAGAAGATCTTGCGGTAGCGCGTACCGTACATGCGCGGCGCGAACGCGGGCAACATGATCGGCCCGCCGCCCTCGCCTTCGAACAGCGCATCGCGATTGGGGTCGGATTCGTGGAATTGACCGGCATAGGCCGCGCCGAGATCGCCGCCGATCGGGATGTTGCCGGCATCGAGCAGGCAGGTCGCGGCGCCAGCGCGATTCAGCGCGAACACCATGCAATGGCCGACACCGGCGTGGCAACGTAGCGTGTCGATCAGAATGTCCGGGAAATCCGGGCGACCGATGGCGAGCACCGCAGGCGTGACATCGCCAGTCGCTTGATTCACGGGCCTCCCGTTGGGCCGCATCGCTTCCTCCGTCAGACGCTGTTTTGCGGAAGGATAGCAGCAACGATGATGCGCCGAAAGCCGGCGGCGCTTCTAGGTCCCGGCTCGGCGCAGCAACGCTTTGCGCGTTGTTGCTGGTCCGGGACATGAGAGCGGGTGTGTTGATCGGCCGTCTCGTGCCTCGGACGCAGCGCAACACCCTAGTGATGCGCTGCCGAGCCGGGGCCCATGTCAGATGCGGAGCTCCCTACCCCACCGCCTTCACCGGAGCGACGTTAATCGCGAGCTTGCCGTAGCGGTCGGTGAAGGCTTGCGTGTCAATCTCTTCCAGCTCGATCTCGCCGCTCATCACGCCCCGTTTCCATTCGGCCTGCGCCGGATCGTTCTGGAACTCCGGCATCACCTCGCGGCCGAACAACTCGAGCGATTCGCAGATGTGCTCATGGCCGTTCTTGCCGGCCTGGTTGAGCAGGATGACCTGGTCGATGTGCGAGGACTGGAAGCGCCTCAGTTTCCTGCGGATCGTCTCCGGCGAGCCGATCAGGCCGCCGCGCAGCGCCGCCTCCTGCGCCTCGGGATTGTCGCGCTTCCACTTGTTGTACTCGTCCCACATGTTGACGGTGTAGGGCGCGGGCCGCTGGCGATTCTGCGAGGCGCCGTAGAAGCGCAGCGCGAATTGGAAGAAGGTGGCGCCGTCGGCGCGCGCCCGCGCCTCCTCGTCGGTCTTGGCACACATGAAGAACGAGACCAGCGCCATGTTCGGGTTGATCTCGTAGTCGGCAAGCTTGTGCAGCCGCTTGGTCATGGCGTTGTAATAGGCGTGCACCCAGGCGTGCGCGGCATCGGCGCTGACGAACTGAAAGCCGAGCGCGCCGAAGCCGTGGCGGCCGGCGCGCTCGATGGTCGGCAGCTGCGAGCATGCCATCCACAGCGGCGGGTGCGGCTTCTGCACCGGCTTGGGCACGACGTTGCGCAAGGGAATGTCGAAGTACTTGCCGTGGTGCTCGCTGCCGGCGTCCTTGAACATCGGAAAGATCGCGGCAACGGCCTCCTCGAACACCTCCTTCTTGGTCTCCATGTCGCGGCCGAACGGCGTCAGCTCGGTGATGGACGCGCTCTCGCCCATGCCGAACTCGCAGCGGCCGCTCGAGAGCAGATCGAGCACGGCAACGCGCTCGGCGATGCGCGCCGGATGGTTGGTGGTGAGCTGGAGGATGCCGTGGCCGAGCCGGATGTTCCTGGTGCGCTGGCTCGCCGCGGCGAGAAAGGATTCCGGCGAGGGCGAGTGCGAATATTCCTCGAGGAAGTGATGCTCGACCACCCAGGCATGGTGGTAACCGAGCCTGTCGGCGAGCTCCATCTGCGTCAGCGCGTTCTGATAGAGGGCGAGCTCATCACCGGCCACCCAGGGCCGCGGCAATTGCAGCTCATAGAAGATGCCGAACTTCATGGCGTCGCTCTCCCGCTACTGTCTTGTTGTTGCGGGCATTGTATTGAGCGAGGCGATCCTGTCCACCATGGCCGTCAATTCCGCGGCGTGGAAGGACAGGGATCGCGCGCCGGAGCGCGGCCTCAGATCAGGTGCAGATGCTCGGTGCCGACCCTGGGCTGGCCAAGCAGGACCGCAAGCGCCGCGATCGCATCCTGGTGCGGCTCCGGCGTTGCCGCGACCGTCCTGAAGTATTCGCCGCAGAAATCGGTCCAGGCCTCGAGGTTGCTGCGGGGAACGCCGATCACGAGGCTCTTGCCGGACTCGATGCAATGGGCAATCAGATCGCGCAGGCCGCCGCCTTCCGCCTCGGCCTTGCCGAACTTGTTGAGAAAGACGATCTCGGCGTCGGCGAGTTGGGCTTCGACCAATTGCGCCGCTTCGAGCAGGCGCGGCGTGGAGAGGCGGCAGGAGGTCGCGCCCGCGCCGAGATCCTCCGAGATCGAGATCGACCGGCCGGTGGCGAGCTCGTGCAGAACCATGTCGCAGCGTGTGCGACCCGGCCGGGGCACGTCCTCCTGGATCAGCCCGGCCAGGCTCTTGCCAGAGCGGCGAAGCTCGGCGACGAGACCTGTGAACCAACGGTTCACGGCGGGACCCGAGTCATAGACCAGGGCTACGCTGAGGGCGGCGGAAGGCCTTGCCGCGCTGTCCGCCGTATCGCGGGTTTGCTGAAGCATGTCCATCACCTCGCCGCCTTCGCCTTGGCGACGTCGGCATCCTGGAGGAAGTCGATCATCCGCTGCATGGGGCTGACCTCGTCGATATGGTCGAGCATGTCGCGATATCCTTCCTGCGCCTTGGGCGGCAGCTTATGCGCGATGCCCTGATGGCAATCGATGCAGGTCTTGCCTTGCGCGAACGCGGTCTGGTGCAGCTTGGAGGCGCGCGGCTCCTGCACTGCATATTCCATGTGGTCGAACTTGTGGCAGTTGCGGCACTCGCGCGAGTCGGTGGTCTTCATGGCGCGCCAGACGTTCTTGGCGAGGTCGATACGGTGCGCGTTGAACTTCTCAGGCGTGTCGATGGTGCCGAGGATCTTGTGCAGCACCTCGTTCGAGGCCTGGATCTTGCGGACCACCTTGTGTCCCCATTCCTTCGGCACGTGGCAATCCGGACAGCTGGCGCGGACACCGGTGCGGTTGGAATAGTGCACGGTGTTGCGGTACTCGAGATAGACGTTCTCCTTCATCTCGTGGCAGGAGATGCAGAACTGCTCGGTGTTCGTCATCTCCATCGCCCAATTGAAGCCGCCCCAGAACAGCACGCCGGCGCCGAATCCGACGACGACGATCAGTCCCCAGGCATAGCGCGCGGTCGGCGAGAAGAACCATCGCCATAGCCGCTTCAGGCGACCCGGCCGCTCGGCTGCCATGGCGGCAGAAGTGCTGGTGTCCTGCATGTCCCCCTCACTTCGCCTGTGTCGCGTTCTTGAAGATGTTGCCGACCAGCGGCTTCGCATCGGCCTGCGGCACGTGGCATTGCTGGCAGAAATAGCGCGTGCCGGCGACCTTATCGAGCCGCACGCCCTGGCGGTCGACGTAGTGCGTCTCGGAGATCTTCGGCGCGTTTATTCGCGTGTTGCCGGGCCAGTCGTGGCAGCCCATGCACGCGTTGTTCTCCGTGGTGATCTGGTAGCCGTCGACCTTGTGAGGAATCAGCGGCGGCTGCTGGCGATAGGCGCGCTCGAAGCCGCTTGCCGGCACCGATTGCTTGGTCACCTCGGGCGGTGGCGACATCTCGGTCAACGGCGCCTCGCGCAGCGCCTTGTGCTGCTTGGCCTCCTGCGCGAGCGGCCCCGACGCCGCGAACGGAATGACAAGCGCGACGGCCACGGCTGCCGCCGCGATCAACGGAATCAGTCGAACAAACGTCATGGGAGGTCCCTTTCAAGGACGGCCGGCTGGGAAGAGACGACGCGCGCCATTGGCGATGGCGCGGTCATGGAGGGGGCAGGACGCACCGCATTGCGGCCGCGCAAACCGAGATGGAAGACCTGCTTGGAGCAGACATCGATGCAGGCGCCGCAGACCGTGCAATCGCCCGCGGTGATGACAGGCGTGGCGCCGCTCCGCTCGCCCCTGAGCGCGGGGCTGATGACGTGCGGCTCCGGACAGACCGCGAAGCAGTCCATGCAGTCGTTGCAGGCGGCGCGGTTATCGGCGGTGACGCGCAGCAGCGCGACCCTGCCGATCTGGCCGTAGAACGCGCCGACCGGGCAGAGATGACCGCACCAGCCGTGCCTGGCGACCAGGAGGTCGAACACGAAGATCGCCGCGGTGCCGCCGGCACCGAACCAGAGGCCGAACACCAGCGCGCGATGCAGCGCCGTCACCGGGTTGATCAGCTCCCAGGCGATCGAGCCCGACAGCACTGATGCCGCGAGCACCGCGCCGACGAAATAGAGCCTGAGCTCCGGGCGGATCTTGGCGGTGAAGGTGATGTTGAGCCGCCGCCGCAGCCAGGCGGCGAGATCGGTCGCCGGATTGATCGGGCAGACCCACGAGCAATAGGTCCGGCCGCCGAACAGGAGATAGGCGGCAAGCACGATGACCGCGCCGATCAGCGACAGACCCTCGGGCCAATGGCGCGCCGCGAGCGACTGCAGCAGGACGAACGGATCGGTCAGCGGCAGCACGCCGAGCATCATGGACGAAGCCAGCGTACCCTTGGCGATCCAGACGCCCAGAAGCGGCCCCGACAGGAACAGCGCGAGGAAGAGCAGCTGGCTGGTCCGGCGCAGCACCAGAAACCGCGAGGCGGCCCACAGCCCCTTCTGCGCCCGCGCTTCGACATAGGGCCTTGTGTTGGCCGTCATGGCGCGCCTCCCTCGGGTCTGCGCACCGGCAGCTTGAGCGGCGCATCGACCAGGGCTCCGCCGGCCCTGGTCTTCTCTTCCCAGCCGCGCTTGTAATGCTCGTCCTGCTTCAGCGCTGCGACCTCGATCGGCAGCACCTTGATCGCGGACTCCGTCAGCACGCAGGACTTCTCGCACTTGCCGCAACCGGTGCAGTGCTCGGCGTGGACGACGGGCTCGAAGATCGCATGCTTGGTCGTGCGCGCATTGTGCGAGACTTCGAGCGTGATCGCCTTGTCGATGACCGGACAGACCCGATAGCAGACGTCGCAACGCAGCCCCTGCAGATTGAGGCAGGTCTCGCGGCTGGTGATCACCGCGACGCCCATCTTGGCCTTGGCGATGTCCGTCAGCGCATGTTGGAGGGCGCCGGTCGGGCAGGCCTTGACGCAGGGGATGGTGTCGCACATTTCGCAAGGAATATTGCGCGCCTGGAAGAACGGCGTGCCCAAGGCGGGGCCGTCGGCCCAGTCCGCAAGCTTGAGGGTGTCGTAGGGGCAGTCGCGGACGCATAGGCCGCAACGGACGCAGGCCGCCAGGAAATCCTTCTCGGGCAACGCTCCCGGAGGCCGCAGCGCCTGTGCGGGCTTGGCCCGCGAGGACACCCCGAACGCCGTCAGCATCGTCGCGGCGACGGCTGCGCCGCCGCCGAAACGCGTCATATCCTGCAGCGCCTTGCGGCGGCGCGGATCGCGCGGAATGCCTGAGCTGGAATCCGACATGGCTCGTCCATCGAGGGTTTAGGCCGACGTCACGCGGCAGGCGCACTTTTTGAAGTCGGTCTCCTTCGAGATCGGACAGGTCGCATCGAGCGTGAGCTGGTTGGCGAGCTGGCTTTCGTCGAAGAACGGGAAGTAGACGAGGCCGCGCGGCGGCTTGTTGCGGCCCTTGGTCTCGACCCGCGTCACCACCTCGCCGCGGCGCGTCTGGATCTTCACCGGCTGTCCGCGCAGCAGCTTGCGCTCGGCGGCGTCATCGGGATGCATGAACAATGTCGCGGCCGGCACCGCGCGGTGCAGCTCCGGCACGCGGCGCGTCATCGAGCCGGAATGCCAGTGCTCCAGCACGCGGCCTGTGCACAGCCACAGATCGAACTCCTTGTCTGGCGTTTCGGCCGCCGGCTCGAACGGACAGAAGATGATGCGCGCCTTCTTGTCCGGCTTGCCGTAGAACGACACGCCTTCGCCCGGCTTGACGTAGGGATCGTAGCCCTCGCGGAAGCGCCAGAGCGTCTCCTTGTTGTTGACGACCGGCCAGCGCAGGCCGCGCGCCTGGTGATACTGCTCGAAGTCCGCCAGATCGTGGCCATGGCCGCGACCGAACTTGGCATACTCCTCGAACAGACCCTTCTGCACATAGAAGCCGAACGCCGCGCTCTCGGAATTCTCAAAGCCCTTCTGACATTCGGTGATCGGGAACTTGTTGACCTCGCCGTTGCCGTAGAGCACGTCGAACAGGGTCTTGCCGCGAACCTCCGGCTTCTTGGCAATCAGGTCTTCCGGCCAGACCTCCTCGATCTTGAAGTATTTCGAGAACTCCATCATCTGCCAGAGATCGGAACGCGCCTCGCCCGGCGCCTTCACCTGCTGACGCCAGAACTGCGTACGCCGCTCGGCATTGCCATAGGCGCCTTCCTTCTCCATCCACATCGCCGTCGGCAGGATGAGGTCCGCGGCCAAGGTGGTCACGGTCGGATAGGGATCGGAGACGACGACGAAGGCGGCCGGATTGCGATAACCGGGATAGCCCTCCTCGTTCATGTTCGGGGCCGTCTGCATGTTGTTGTTGCACTGGACCCAATAGGCGTTCAGCTTGCCGTCCTTCAGCATCCGGTTCTGCAGCACGGCGTGGTAGCCGATGTTGGCGGGGATGGTGCCTTCCGGCACCTGCCACAGCTTCTCGGTCGCTTCGCGATGCTTCGGATTGGTGACGACCATGTCGGCCGGCAGGCGGTGCGAGAATGTGCCGACCTCGCGGGCGGTGCCGCAGGCCGAGGGCTGGCCGGTCAGCGAGAACGGGCCGTTGCCCGGCTCGGAGATCTTGCCCGTCAAGAGGTGCACGTTGTAGATCATGTTGTTGACCCACGTGCCGCGCGCGTGCTGGTTGAAGCCCATCGTCCAGTAGGAGATGATCTTCTTCTTGGGATCGGCATAGAGCTTGGCGAGACGCTCGAGATTCTCCTTCGGCACGCCCGAGGCCTTGTGGGCATAGTCGAGCGTGTAGGGCTCGAGCAGCTTCTTGTATTCCTCGAAGCCGATCTTGTCCTTGAAGCCGGCCGGATCGAGCGCGCCGTCCTTGCCGGCCTTGTGCGAGGCGTTGACCGCCTTCACCTCGAGCGCGTGGGTCGGGCGCAGGCCGTAGCCGATGTCGGTCACGGTCGATGCGAACTCGACGTGCTTCTCGACGAAATCCTTGTTCATCGCCCCGGAATTGACGATGTAGTTCTGGATGTAGTTCAGGATCGCCATGTCGCTCTGCGGCGTGAACACCAGCGGATTGTCGGCGAGCTCGAACGAGCGGTGCTCGAAGGTCGAAAGCACGTGCACCTCGCAACCCTCATGCGTCAGCCGGCGATCGGTGATGCGCGACCACAGGATCGGGTGCATCTCCGCCATGTTCGAGCCCCAGAGCACGAAGGCGTCGGTCTGCTCGATATCGTCGTAGCAGCCCATCGGCTCGTCGATGCCGAAGGTGCGCATGAAGCCCGCGACCGCCGATGCCATGCAGTGACGCGCGTTCGGATCGAGATTGTTGGTGCGGAAGCCGGCCTTGTAGAGCTTGGCGGCGGCGTAGCCTTCCCAGATGGTCCATTGGCCCGACCCGAACATGCCGACGGTCGACGGACCACCCGCCTTCAGCGCCGCCTTCCATTTCTCGGCCATGAGCTTGAAGGCATCGTCCCAGGAGATCGGCGCGAACTCGCCGTTCTTGTCGAACTTGCCGTTTTTCATGCGCAGCATCGGCTGGGTCAGCCGGTCCTCGCCGTACATGATCTTGGACAGAAAGTAGCCCTTGATGCAGTTGAGGCCGCGATTGACCGGCGCATCGGGATCGCCCTGAGTCGCCACGACCTTGCCGTTCTTGGTGCCGACGATCACACCGCAGCCGGTGCCGCAGAAGCGGCACACGCCCTTGTCCCAGCGGATGCCGTCGGTCTTGCCAGGCTGCGCGCTCGCCGTTTGCGGCAGCGTCACGCCGATGGTCGAGGCCGCAGCAACCGCTGCCGCCGCCTTCAGCGCATCGCGGCGCGTCGCACTGGCTTCGTTCCCGTTCGTCAATTTCGTAACCATCGTCGGTCTCTCCGGCTCAACGAATCTCAAATTGCGGAAGCGCGCACATGCGCGCCGGAATTCTGGCAGGCGCCGCCGCAGCACGAAGCTGCTTCGGTCCCGACGGCGCTCTCGTCGTCAGGCGTGTCGAATGCGTGAAAGATCAGCGAGGCGCTGACCACGCCGGGCAGGCGATGCATGGCGGCGATCTGGTCGATCGCCAGCGAGGCCGGCGTATCGATGACGGTCAGCGCGAGCCTGTTGTCGCCGGAGGCGGCTTCCAGCTCGACGCCGGGCAGAGCCAAGATCCGGTCGGTCAGGTCGCGCTCCGCATCCGGTGCCAGATAGACGGCAACGCCGCAGATGTTGGTGGCTTCAGCCATTGTGCACGACCAGGTTTGCAAGTTCGGATACGAGCGAGATGCGATCCCGCGGCGCGAGTGCGATGGCTTCGACCGGGCAGACCGGGACGCAATCGCCGCAGCCGGTGCAGGCCGCAGCATCGATCACGGCGCCCAGCTTCTCGCGCCCGAGGATGCGGATGGCGGAATGCTCACAAGCCTCGACGCAACGGCGACAGACCACGCCATGCCGTTCGACGCAGGCGTTCACGCTGGAGACGGTCGCCACCTGTTCGGGACGCGTCTCGTCCAGGCGCGGCGCATGCGCGTCGCGGCCGGATGCGAAAGGCAGAACGGCAGAGAATAGTGAGCGTCGTGACATTGGTCTCGGCATGTCCGAATCCCTACGGGCAGACCCGTGTTCAGGAATTGTCCAGGAGAATGCGCCCCATCGGGCACACCTCGGTCGACGCCGTTGTCACCGCTGCGGACCATAGGTTCCGGCGGTCCAGATCGCATTGCGCTAGATCAAGGCCGCTGCCTCATGACGCGCAACGACCGATTAACCCGCGCGTCCATCGCGGCGTGAAATTGCGGCGATCGGTCAAGGCGTTTACCCCGCCTTCATGGTTGAGCCGACGAGGCCGGCTGACGCGCGCGCAAGGGCACGACCAGAAGTCGTTGCCGGCCTCGATCTGGTTGCCGCATCCGGCTTGAAAGGGCGGGTCGAATGGTTACGTTGGAGAGCGGCGAATCGCCGCGCGTCGCCCTTTCTCAAGACAGCAATGCCAACTTTCACCCCGCATCAGGATGCCGCGCTCAAAGCCGTCGGCGACTGGCTCAAAGCAAAACCCGGCCGTAGCGGCACCCCGCAGGTATTCCGCCTGTTCGGCTTCGCTGGGACCGGCAAGACGACGCTGGCCCGGCACATCGCCGACGGCGTCGACGGCGATGTGAAATTCGCCGCGTTCACCGGCAAGGCCGCCCTCGTCATGCGCAACAAGGGTTGCGACGACGCCTCCACCATCCACTCGCTGATCTACCGCGCCCGCGAATCTGGCGAAGAGCAGCCGAGCTTCGAATTGTGGGACGACGCGCCCGCCTCGAAGGCGAAGCTGATCGTGATCGACGAATGCTCGATGGTCGACGCAGAATTGGGGCGCGACCTGATGTCGTTCGATTGCCCGCTGCTGGTGCTGGGCGATCCCGCGCAGCTGCCGCCGATCCAGGGCGGCGGCTTTTTCACCAATTCAGAGCCGGACGCGATGCTGACCGAGGTGCACCGCCAGGCCCAGGACGATCCGATCGTGCGGATGTCGATGGACGTCCGCGAAGGCCGCGAGCTCGACATCGGCCGCTATGGCGAGAGCGAGGTGGTCTCGCGCAAGGAGCTGGACCCCGACAGGGTCATGGGCGCCGATCAGGTGCTGGTCGGCCGCAACAACACCCGCCGCGCGTACAACATGCGAGTGCGTCAGCGCCAGAACATCGAGGACGTCTTTCCAGTCGCCGGCGACAAGCTGGTATGCTTGCGCAACAACCGCAAGAAGGGCCTGTTCAACGGCGGCCTGTGGCGGGTGAAGTCGCGCAACACCTCGCGCTCGAAGTCCCGCATTCTCAGCATGCGGTTGTCGCCGGACGAGGATTTCGGCCACAAGGTGACGAAGGTCTCGGTGCGCGCCGATTGCTTCGAGGGCGGCGTCGAGCAGATCGCCTGGGAGCAGCGCAAGCCCTATGACGAGTTCGACTACGGCTATGTGCTCACCGTGCACAAGTCGCAGGGCTCGCAATGGGACGACGTCGTGCTGTTCGACGAGAGCTTTGCTTTTCAGGAGAGCCGCGCCAGGTGGCTGTACACCGGAATCACGCGGGCGGCGAAAAGATTGAGTATCGTGGTGTAAGGCTGCCGTAGGGTGGGCCAAGGCGCAAAGCGCCGTGCCCACCGTCTCTCTCCGCAACAAGAGTTCGTGGGCACGCTTCGCTTTCTCACCCTACGGCACCGAGCGCCATGATGTGATGCCGTTGTCCGGACCGCTCCGGCGCATTCACCAAGCGCTAGGCATTGCGATGTATGACTGCCGTCGGCAGGAGGACTCGCATGGCTGAACGCAGACCCGATTACCTCGATACGCGTGATGATACCTCTAGCGCGAGTCGTCGCGGGTTTCTGAAGTCGGCGGGCATTGCGGCCGGCACGCTCGCCGCATCGATCGCCGCGCCGGGACTTGCGCATTCCGCTCCGCTGCGTGACGTGCCTGCGCGACAGGACAGGCCGGTGCGAGTCTCGAAGCAACGCCTCAACGCGCTGGCGGCGCAATTCTATGCCGTGTTCAACGAGCACGACGTCCTGCCCAAGGATTTCTCCGGGAAGCACGAAGCGCGCTACGACGTCGAGCTGCGGCGCATCACCACCGTGACGCGCGTGCCCGAGACGGGAGAGCGCGTGAAGGTGTCTGCGCTCGTTGCGGTCCCTGCCGGCGTGCACGGGGCATTGCCCGTGTTGTCCTGGCAACATGGCACGATCCTGTCGTTCGATCAGGTTCCTTCGAACCTGCTGCGACTTGCCGACGAAGGCTACCAGCTTCGCGACAACGTCGATTCGCTGGAGACGCTGTTCAACATCCAGCGCTTCGCCGGTAACGGCTATGCCGTCATCGCCGCCGACTACATCGGCAAAGGCCCTCTTCGCAACGGCCGCGGCGAGGCCTATGCGGTGAAAGGCGCCACGGTGCAATGCTGCCTCGACGTGCTCGATGCCGGCCTCATCGAGTTGAAGAGGCTCGGCCTCCGCCAATCCGCGCTGTTTCTGAACGGCTGGTCGCAAGGCGCGCTGAACACGCAATGGCTCAAGCAGGAGATGCAACGCCGCGGCATGAAGGTGACGGCAAGTGCGACCCAGAGCCCGTTCAACAATCTCGCCGAGAGCTTCCACTACTGGGTCAACCCGACGTCCTATATTCCGTCCGCAGAGACGTCCTACCCGATGCCGCCGGCCTGGATCACGCCCTGCCTGGTGGTGCTGCTCGGAAGCTATCGCCAGTATTATGGGCTGAGCGATCTGTTCAAGACCGCCATCAAGCCGCAACACCAGGCGTTCGCGGAGAAATACTGGGCCGACTACAGCCTTGCAGGCGACACGGCCAAGGCCGTGCCGCCGGCTGCAGATTTCCTGGTGGAGGGGTTTTTCGACCGCTTCACCCATGACACCAACAGCAGGTTGCTGCGCCAGCTCGGTCGCAACGGCGCGACTTTCTGGGACTACGATTCCCCGATCCGGTTTTATTACGGATTGGCCGACGAGGCGCTGCATCCGCGACTGGTCAAGCCCGCGATTGCCGCGGGTGGGCGTTTCGCGGCCGGCGTACCGGTGGCCGGCGCAAGCCATCGCGTCACGTTTCTGGCAAGTCTCTATGGCGACGGCACCGTCCTGAACGGGCAATCGACCGCATTCGACTGGTTCAATTCGCTGATGTGAAAGCGGCGCCGCGACGCCGGCTCTCACTTGCCCGCGACGAAGTAAAAATCCTCCCGTCCTGGCGGCGAGCCGTAGGTGAACGGCTGCTGCCCGTGCTTGGTCGCGGCCCAGACATCGTCGCGGATAATGTCAAACAGTTTCCTGATCTCGACGCGAGGCTGCTTGATCTCGCGGGCCAGCGCGGTCGCAAACGGGCTGTTGGCGCTGCCGTCGCCATCCAGCGCGGTCTCGCCGTGCTTGGCGGCGTAAACCACCATGAAGCCGGCACCGGGCTCGATATTGGAAAAGCCCTTGTCGACCAGCTTCAGCGACAATGTGCGCTGCATGGCCGGCGCGAACGGATTGTCGCGGCAGGCATCGAGCACCACGAGACGCATTTTCCGCGCGGCACCGACCGCCGCGATCACCTGCTCGAGGGCGACCGCCTGCGTCTCGGCGTCCTTGTCGGCGGCCAGCTTGGCGTCGACGGGAACGAGATAGTTCACCCCGCCGATCTCGAAGCCGTGGCCGGCGTAATAGACCACGGCCCAGTCGGCCTTCTCCGCCTCGTTGGCGAAGGCCTGCAACGCCTCGAAGAACTTGTCGCGGGTGAGGTCGCTGACCGAGATCACGGTCTGGAAGCCGACCTCGCGCAGCACGCTTGCGATCAGCTTGGAATCGCGCGGCGGATTGGGCAAGGCATGGACGTTCTTGTAGGCACCGTTGCCGATCACCAGCGCCACGCGGCGGCCGGTCGCCGCGGCCGGCGCCTGCAGCGTCAGCGCGGCGAGCCGCTCCTGCGCGATGGCGCGGGCGCGGGCGACGTCGGGCTCGTCGAACTTCGTCAGCGAATAGGCGGCGGCGCGGTAATCAGCGCGCGCCTGCGCGAGATCCTTCTTCCGCTCGTAGATCTGGCCGCGGCCGGAATGCGCGCGGATATTGTTGGGGTTGATCTGGATTGCCATGTTGTAATCCTTCAGCGCGGCATCGAGATCGCCCTTCATCATGCTGACATCGGCGCGGTTGTTGATCGCGTACACGTTTTTCGGCTGCCGCTCGATCAGGCCATTGCAGTCGGCGAAGGCCTGGTTGAACCTGCCCATCATGCCATAGGTGATGCAGCGGTTGCTTGCGATCTGCGGCGCGGACGGGTCGATCTTCTCGGCCTCCGCGAAATCGGCGAGCGCGCCGTCGAAATCCTTCAGCAGCGTGCGCGCGCGGGCGCGATTGGTCCAGGCCAGCAGGAATTTCGGCGTGTACTTGATCGACAGGGTGAAATCGTCGATCGCGCTTTGCAGCGCGCCGCGGCGGGCGTGAATGACGCCCCGGTTGTTGTAAGGCACGCCATAGGCCGGTCGCTTCTGGAGCGCGAGGTTGTAGTCCGCCATAGCGAGGTCGTCCTGGCCCTTGCGCTCATAGGCGAGGCCGCGCAGGTTGAGGGCAACGACGTAGTCGGGATCGAGATCGATCGCGATCGACAGGGTCTCGATCGCGCGGTCGTAATCGCGCTTGTTGATCAGCGTGTTGCCGCGCACGGAGAGCGCGATCGCCTTGTCCTTGCCGCCGAGCCGGTCGGCCTTCAGCAGATTGTCGCAGGCGCTCGCGCGGGCCTGGGCCTCGGCCTGGCGGTCACGGCAGATGGCGAGCTCGTCGGCTTGCGGATCGGCCGCCGCGTTCGACACGCCGGCGGCCAGGATGACGAGGGTCAGGGAAAAGACGCGCCACATGTTGTCAGGCCTGCTCCAGCTCGCGCTTTGGGTTGTCGTTTACGCATGATTTTTGGGAGAACCGCTGCGCACTTTTCCGGAACATGCTTTAGCGCGGAGTTCCCGATCCCGCCAAGGCGGGCGCTCGCCCGGCCCTCCCGTGCGGCTCATTTCACGGACTCGTGTCCGTCCCGTCGTAACAATCGGCGGCGGTGTCCGTACCTCGGATGATGCGGAAAGGCCGCCGGACAATTGTTCGTTCGGTCCCCATCGTCCTAGACTGTCAGACCTTCCGAAGAGGAGCCGCCATGCGCCGACCTGCCATCGCTTCCCTGCTCGCCGCAACTGCCGCCCTGACGCTGGCCTTTGCCATGCCGTCCCGGGCAGCAGAGGATGCGGTCGTGATCCCGGCCCCCGCCATGGATACGGCGCCCGCGAGCGGGATCCAGACCGCCGTTGTCGCCGGCGGCTGCTTCTGGGGGGTCCAGGGCGTCTTCCAGCACACCGCCGGCGTCGTCAACGCGGTCTCCGGCTATGCCGGCGGCACCAAGGCGACAGCCGACTACCAGGCCGTCTCGAGCGGCCGGACCAGCCACGCCGAGTCCGTCGAGATCAAGTACGATCCGAAGAAGATCTCCTACGGCAAGATCCTCCAGATCTTCTTCTCGGTGGTGCACGACCCGACCCAGCTCAACCGCCAGGGCCCTGACGTTGGCCCGCAATATCGCTCGGCGATCTTCACCACCTCGGAGGAGCAGAAGAAGGTGGCGGAGGCCTATATCGCCCAGCTCAACAGCGCCAAGGTGTTCAGGAAGCCGATCGTGACCAAGATCGGCGCGCTGGAGGCGTTCTACCCGGCGGAGGCCTACCACCAGGACTATCTGACCCTGCACCCCAACCAGCCCTATATCGCCTATAACGACCTGCCCAAGGTCGAGAACCTGAAAAAGCTGTTTGCGGATAACTACATTGAAAAGCCGACGCTGGTGAGTGCCAGCAAGGCCACCAACTGATCGCAACATCGTCTCAAGAACGGGAGAGCCATGCCCGACACCAGAACGAAGACCACCGACGACAAGGTCATCAAGAGCGAAGAGCAGTGGCGGCGCGAATTGTCGCCGATGCAGTATGCGGTGCTGCGCGAGAAGGCGACCGAGCGTCCCTTCTCGGGCGAATATGAGCACGACCACCGCGCCGGCACTTACGTCTGCGCCGGCTGCGGCAACGTGCTGTTCGAGTCGGACGCCAAGTTCGATTCTGGCTGCGGCTGGCCGAGCTTCACCCAGCCCGCGGTCGAGAGCCATATCGACGAGGAGCGGGACGTCAGCCACGGCATGATCCGCACCGAGGTGCTCTGCTCGAAATGCAGCGGCCATCTCGGCCACGTCTTCCCCGACGGCCCCGGGCCGACCGGCTTGCGCTATTGCATCAACTCGGCGGCGCTGAAGCTGGAGCCCAAATAATCGGCCTGCGCGCCCGGGTTCCTTCATGGAACCCGACCGCACGATGTGCTTTTCTTCTCTGGCGGTGCGGCCGATCATCGCATTTTGGCGGCCGCCAGGGAGGAAGCCATGTCACTCGGGACCGTTCTGATCATCCTGGTGATCATTTATCTGCTCGGGGGGCTGTCCGGCCGCCTGGGCGGTTACGGCTACGGCCTCGGCCATTCCGGCATGGGGATCGGCGGCGTCGTGCTGGTGGTGCTGGTCGTCCTGCTGCTTCTCGGCAAGCTGTAAGCCATTTAAGACATTGTATTTATTAGCTTTATTCCGGCTGCGGACCTGCCATGCGCGGATTCATCATCTCCTATCGCAGGGGTCGCATTTTTGTCAGATCGGCTTATATTAGGGGACGAAAATGGCATGTGCGGCGGGCTTGCTCGATTGCGGCCCCTGCCCTCCCAAACCCCACGCGCTTAAAGCCCCAGAGAAGATCACGAGGTCTTTGACCATGCGTCCATTGCGTCCGTTCAACTTCAACACCTCCGCCGAACTCTTCCCCGCCGCGATCCGCAAGAAGAAGCGTGCGGGCTTCACCTATCGCCGCTTCGGCACCGCGGCCGAAGCCGTGCAGTTCGCGATGGAGCAGTTGCCGACGGATTCGCTGAACGGCGCCTATCTCCAGGTCGAGGAAGCGCGCTTCGACCAGAACGGCATTCGCTCGCTCTATGAGAGCGAGGCCTTCCCGCTGCCCCGCCGCCCCAAGCCGGCGCCGGCCGCCGAGGCCGACGCCGACGCGGCGTAAGCTTTCGCTGAGCCTTACGATCTGCGCGAAAAGCGCGATGACCTGGAGGTCGTCGCGCTTTTTGCGTTTTGGGCTCTGTCCCTCACTGCCTCGCTTGCGGGGAGGCGAAGGAAAAGGTTCGCCTTACATCCGCGGCTGCTTGTCGAGCCAGCGGCGGAGCAGGCGCACATTGCGCATGTTGGCGCGGAACATGACGTCGAAAGCGTCGCCCGCGAACGGCACCAGGCCGACAACGCCATCGAGCGCGACATTGCCGAGCATGCGCGCGGTGATGTGCCAGGGCGCGCCCAACGCGCGGGCCTCGCGCACCAGCCACAGCGAGATCGCAGTGGTGATGATGTCGCCGACCACGGGAATCAGACCGATCAGCCCGTCGATGCCGTAGCGGATGTTGGTGCCGGGCAGGATGAAGGCGATGTCGAGCAGCTTTGCGATCGCCTCCAGCCGCGCGATCCGCTGCTCGCGCGTCAGATTGCCGAACGGGCTCCCCGAGAACGGATTATCCTTGCCAAACTCGACACGGAACTCGCGAAATCCCTGCTCCAGCGTTTCGGGGCGGATTTCCCGGCCGTCCTGGTCGATGATCGGCCCGCGCCCCTCTGGGCCCGAAAAGGGCGCGCGCGGACCGCTCCCCGAACGGGGCCTGCGCGGCGCGAGAATATCGTCGTCGGACATGGTCATGGTCTCGAAGGAACGCGCCGGCGCGGCGGAAGTTGCTGCGCCGCGCCCGAACGTCGCGCACTCAGGTCGGCGCCGCCACAGCCTGCGGCTCCTTGACGTATCTATGCACGAGCCAGGACGAAATCGCCGCCGGCACGAAGCCGACGAGGCCGTACAGGATGAACTGCACCGCGCCGGAATCCGGCCCGCGCGAGCTGTAGGTCAGCGAGGCCAGCACGAAGGCGAACAGGCCGACCAGCAGCATGCGCAAGACCGGGCCGATCCGCCTGATGTGGACCAGGATGTCGTCCACCGCGCCGATCATCAGCGAGGGCAGCAGGCCGAACAGATAGCTGTATTGCAGGGTCTTGAAGAACACCGCGAACAGCTTGCCGACCTCGCCGAGACTGGTCTGGGTCCAATAGCCGGACTGATAGGTCGTCGTCAGCAGCAGCAGAAACCCGCCGACGAACGGGCCAACCAGCGCAAACACCAGATAGCGTTTCATCAAACACCCTCACACTTCCCGGGCGATTATAGCAGTGCCGCGGGAACCTTGAACAGCGGGGCGCAGGCCTCATCGGGGGAACAAGTGGCAGGGCGACGAGTTCAGACAGGACCTGAATTTGACCCTGACAGATTGGAGTGCCGATGGCCCGCAAAGTTCTCCTGGCGACGATCGCGCTGGCAGCGTTGAACCTGTCCGACGGGCCCGCTTTCGCTCAAGGTCATATGGGTACGCCCCAGGAGCAGAAGGCCTGCTCGCGCGACGCCTCCCGCTTCTGCCGCAAGGATCTCGGCAACGACATGGCGGTCCAAGGCTGCCTGCAAGCCAACCGGGCCAAGCTGTCGAAGTCGTGCAGCAAGGTGTTTCAGAGCCACGGCATGTGAGGACGAACACCATCCCCAGCGAATGGAGAGTGAAGCCATGTTGCACGACGAAGAACTCTCAATCCTGCGGGACATCAGCCAGTCCGTTGCCTTCGCCGACGACCGGCAAGGCAAGATGGGGCAATTGATCGCCGACGGCTACGTGATGAAGGACGGTGACCTGTTCGAGCTCACCGCCAAAGGCGTCACCGCCGTCGAGGAACACGCCGCCGCGCTCGGCGCGAGCGACGTGGAACAAGCGAGCGCATCCTCCGATCGGCTGATCTGATCGCGCGCGACGTGACTCGCGTGCAACAATTGCGAATTCCTTTGCGCTGACCATTGCAGGCTGGTGGCAATGGCGCATACTTCGCTCGGGCGGCGCAGCACTTTTCGATTCGAGCAATCAAGAAATCGAGCGACCACATGCGGGAGCGAGCTCCCGGCGTGAAGGCTGTGACATGCGGCAAATCAAGTCGCGTGCGGCGCCCCAAAACCAAGTGGCTCAAGCCTAAGGATTCGGGGATCCATTCTGCATGACACGCAATCAGACCATCGCTTCGCTGTTTAAGACCACCGCTTCGCTGTTGGCCGTCGCAACCGCCGCCATCGCGCTCCAGACCTCGCCCAGCCTCGCCTTCTCGTCCGAAGCGCAGCAGCTGTGCACGGGCGATGCGATGCGGCTGTGCTCCAGTGAAATCCCGGACATCCCGCGGGTCAGGGCCTGCATGGTGCGGAACAAGGCGCAGGTCAGCTCCGGCTGCCGCGCCGTGATGGACCGCGAGGCGGTCGCCTCGCGCAAACGGGAAGCGGCGGCGCAGTAGCTGCACTCGTCATTCCGGGGCGACGCGTCAGCGTCGAGCCCGGAATCCATCGTGCTGCGCGGCATGCTGGGAAATGGATTCCGGGTTCGCGCTGCGCGCGCCCCGGAATGACGGAAGAGGGATTGGCTCGACCTAATCGCCCCACTGGGCGAAGGCGTCGTTGAAGGCGCGCTCGCCCGGGGCGCCCTTCTCGATGGCGATGATGGCGCGGCGCTGGTTGGCGTAGACCAGCGGCACGTCGAACCACGAACGCTCCTTCAGGAGCTGGACGTTGCGGGCGCGGTCGGCGTCGACGTTGGACAGGCCGACCAGGAAGAAGCCTTCGGTGACCTTGACCGCAAGCCCGGCGAGCGGCGTGCCGCGCGCCTGCTCGTTCGACTTCATCAGGATGCCCGGCACGTTGGAGACGCTGCCGCCCGGAAAGTCCGGCGGCAGGATGAAGGTCAGCTCGGCCGTGTGGCTCGCCGGCAGCGAGGAGTCGGTGTTGCGGCGGAACGACATCGTCATCTTGAACTTGCGGTCGGGGATCTCGATGTCGGCGCGCACGGCGACGTCGGCCTTCTGGTTGCCGGAGGCCTTGATCGGCTCCAGCCGCCACACCACCGAGCCGACATATTGCTTGCCCTTCGGATCGGACGGATCCTCGTCATAGAGCACGACCTTCTGCGCCACCGGCGCGACCGGCTGGTCGCTCGCCGAGGGCTGGCCGACGCGATCGGGAATCTTCGGCTTGGTCTGCGGCTGCGAGGCAGTGCTCGGCGTCTCCACCACCTGGGTCGGCGAGGACTTGAACAGGTTGGTCGCGATCTGGAGCAGCGGCTTGCCCCAGAGGATGCCGGCTCCGACCAGAATCAGCACGATGCCGACGGCGATCGCGCTCTTGAACGGGAAGGCGGAGCCGGTGCGGACGCGCTTCTTGGCGTCGCGCTCGGGCGCGATGCGCGGACGCGGCGAAGGCGGCTGCGGCGCGTAGCGCTCGGCCTCCTCGATCGACTCATCGTAGGAATAGGGCGCGTCCTGCTCGCCGGCGCGGTTTTCCAGGCTCGGCTCGAGCCGGTCGAATTCCGGCGAGGGCGAGGGCACGTTGGCGTAGGTGCGGCGCGCGGCGCGGCTGGCCTGCGCGGCCGCACCGCCGAGATCATTGGCATCGGCCGTGATGTCGCGGAATCCGCGCACGCCCGGGGCGGGCGGCGGCGACGCCGGCGCTCCGAGATCGGGCGGACGGCGGGGACCGGCGCGATCGCGTCCAGCCGCCGGCGGCTCCGGCATCGCTGGCGGCGCGGCCGGTCCGGCTTGGCGCGAGGCGTCGAAACGCGGAGCGCGCGGCGGGCGCTGGGCATCGCCCTGGTCGTCGACATTGGCGGACGGACGGTCGGCCCGCGGCGGCGGAGCCGGGCGCGTCCGCGGCGGAGAGGGCGAGCCCGCAGCCGCGTTGCCTTCAGCGGCTCTCGTGCTGGCGCGGCGAAAGGCGTCCCCACTGCCGCCGCTGCGCCCGCCGCCACCGGGGCGCGAAGCCTCGCGGGCGCGCTGGGCCGCCTCCGATTCGACCTTGCGGACGGCCTCCTCCAGCGACAACCTTTCGCGGGTGATCTCGGATTCGGAGAGCGGCGGCTGCACACTGCGCAGCTGCGCGATCAGCGCCGTGCGCGCCCGCTCATAGAGCGCGCGACGGCTTTCGCCGGGAGCATTGGGGTCCAGGGCGGCAATAGCGCGGGCGATCAGCGGATAGTAATCAGCCATTTCTACTCAACTATACGCGCGTCCTGGTAAGAGATCGTTAAGCCTCAAACGGGTTTTGCACGAGAATAGTATCTTCGCGTTCGGGGCTGGTGGAAAGCAGTGCGACCGGGCACCCCACCAATTCCTCGATCCGCCGGACGTATTTGATGGCCTGGGCCGGCAGATCGGCCCAGGACCGCGCACTCGCGGTCGGCTCCTTCCAGCCTTCGATGGTCTCGTAGATCGGCTCGACCCGGGCCTGGGCACCCTCGCCGGCCGGGAAATGGTCGATCTCCTTGCCGTCGAGTCTGTAGCCGGTGCAGACCTCGATGGTGTCGAAGCCGTCGAGGATGTCGAGCTTGGTCAGCGCGAGGCCGTTGATGCCGCAGGTCCGGACCGCCTGGCGGACCAGCACGGCGTCGAACCAGCCGCAGCGGCGCGGACGGCCGGTATTGGTGCCGAACTCGCGGCCGCGCTCGCCGATCTTTCGGCCGGTCTCGTTGTCCTGCTCGGTCGGGAACGGGCCCTGGCCGACGCGGGTCGTATAGGCCTTGCACAGGCCGAGCACGTAGCCGACCGCGCCCGGCCCGAGGCCGGCACCGGTCGCGGCCTGCGCCGCCACCGTGTTGGACGAGGTGACGTAAGGGTAGGTGCCGTGGTCGACGTCGAGCAGCGCGCCTTGCGCGCCCTCGAACAGCATGCGCTTGCCTTCGCGGCGCCTGATGTCGAGCAGCCGCCACACCGTCTCGGCGTAGGGCAGCAATTGCGGCGCCAGCGCGCTCAATTCCTTCAGGATCTGCTTGCCGTCGAACTCCGGCAGATTGAGGCCGCGGCGGAGCGCATTGTGGTGGGCCAGCAGCCGGTCGATCTTGTGCGGGAGCGTGTCGAGGTCGGCGAGGTCCATCAGGCGGATGGCGCGACGGCCGACCTTGTCCTCATAGGCCGGGCCGATGCCGCGGCGGGTGGTGCCGATCGCGGTCGCCGCATTGGCGGATTCGCGATGCGCGTCGAGCTCGCGGTGCAGCGGCAGGATCAGGGTGACGTTCTCGGCCACCCGCAGGTTGTCCGGAGAGACCGCGACGCCCTGCGAGCGCAGCTTGGTGACCTCGTCGAGGAAGGCAGAGGGGTCGAACACCACGCCATTGCCGATCACCGACAGCTTGCCCTCGCGCAGCACGCCCGAGGGCAGGAGCGCGAGCTTGTAGGTCTTGCCGTTGATGACCAGCGTGTGGCCGGCGTTATGGCCGCCCTGGAAGCGGACGACGATGTCCGCCTGCTCAGACAACCAGTCGACGATCTTGCCCTTCCCTTCGTCGCCCCACTGGGCGCCGACGACGACAACATTGGCCATTCGCGGGTAATCCCTGTTCAATCTGTCTCTAGGAGGCATGATCCTCGCGGAAAACCGGTGCCCACTCTTCCGGGATCATGCCTGCGCCCAGCCCTCTCGGCGGCCGCAGCCGCCCGCACGCAAGGCAGCCCACCGGATAAAGGAAGCAGCTCCTCTAGGCAAGCAAGAACGAGGCTTTTTCGCGACCCGACGCCCGCCCCAAGCCTTTGATATCCCCGAAAAATCCGCCCTGCCGGGACCTCAGGCCCGAATGCGGCCGTCGATCACTTCGATGATCCGGTCGCAGCGCCGCGCCAAGTCCATATTGTGGGTCACCAGAAGGAAACTCGTACCGCTGTCGCGATTGACCTGCCGCATCAGCCTGAACACGGCTTCGGCCGAGCTCGTGTCGAGATTTCCGGTCGGCTCGTCGGCCAGCACGAGATCGGGGTTCATGGCGAGCGCACGAGCCACCGCGACGCGCTGCTGCTGGCCGCCGGACATGTTGTTGGCGAGATTGCCGGCCAACTTCTCCAGCCCGACCTGAGCCAGCAGCTGGTTGGCTCGCGCCTCGACGTCCGCAGACGGGAAGCCGCGGTCCACCAGCATCGGCATCATGACGTTTTCCCGCGCCGTGAACGCCGAGATCAGCAGATGATACTGAAAGACGAAGCCGATCGTCCGCCCGCGCAGGCGGGTGATCTCGGCATCGTCGAGAGCTGCGGTGTCTTGGCTCTTGATCAGCAGGCGGCCCGAGGTCGGCCGGTCGAGCAGCCCGACGATGTTGAGCAGCGTACTCTTGCCCGAACCGGACGGACCTATGAGGGCGAGGAACTCGCCGTGATCGAGCTCGAGGTCGATGTCGTGCAGCACCTCGGTTTCGGTCGGCAGCCCGACATTGTAGCTCTTGCACACGCGCTCGAGACGGAGGATCTGGTCAGCCACGGATCGCCACCACCGGATCGAGTTTGGCGGCCCGTACCGCCGGCGCCATTGCGGCGAGAAGACCGGTGGCGGTGGCCAGCAGCGTCGCATAAACGAACAGGCTGCGCTCCAGGACCAGGGGAAACAGCTCGCTACCGTCGGCCTGACGCGCGACCGAGTGCCAATAGACCAGCGCGAACGCGCCCATCGCCGCCCCGAGCAGCGAACCGACGAAGCCGAGCAGCCCGCCCTGAACCAGGAAGACCCGCAAGATCTGTCCGCGCGTCGTGCCCATCGCACGCAAGATGCCGATATCCTTCGAGCGTTGGATCACCGACACGATCAGCACGGCCGCGATGCCGAATGCGACGGAGAGACCGACGAAGAGGCGAATGAGCGTGTTGGAGTTCTGCTGGGCCTGCACGGCGGCGAAGAACTGCGCATTGGTCTTGATCCAGCTGTCGGCCTCGACCACGTTGGCCGCCTGGATGCGCTGGGCGATTTGCTCAGCCGCATAGATGTCACTGACCGTCAGATCGATGGTGGTGACACCGCCGATCATCCCCAGCAACGATTGTGCGGTCCGCAGGGCGACGTAACATACCCGCTGGTTGACGCCCTTGTTGCCGAGATCGACGAGGCCGGAGATCGTCAGGACGCGGGTTGCTCCGGAGGCGGCGCGGATGTTGAGCTTGTCGCCAACGGTGGCGCCCAGCTCCTTTGCGAGCTCGATGCCGATGATGACGTCCTCGCTGGTGAGTCGCGGCTCGCCGGCGACGATATAGTCCGGCACCTTGACGATCTTGAAATAGGAGTCTGGTTCGACGCCCGACAGGCTGACCGAGCGGCTGGCATCGCCCCGGACCGCAAGCACCGAGCCGAGGATGGTCGGCGCGGCCGTGACGACCTCGGGCATCGCCTGCATCTGGGCTCTGATCTTCGGCCATTGATCGATCGAGAGCACCCGCTGGCTCGGACGCTGCACCACTGCGTCCTCGATCTCGCCTGCTCCGTTACGCAGAGGGCGCGCGATCTGATCGGGCGCGAGCAGCTGGATCTGGGGCTGTGAGGTCAGTACGCGCTTGATGAAATTCGCCTGAAGTCCGGCAAGCATCGCCGACATGAATACGATGACGCCGACGCCGATCGATATGCCGCCAACGATGAAGATGGTCTGGAGCCGGCCCTCGCGCAGGAACCGGACCGCCATGGTCCATTCGATCGGCAGCCAATGGTTCATTGCAGAACGGGCCGGAGACGCTGGCCGGCCAGAACGCCGGAGCTCTGAGGAATCACGACATCGCCGGCGGCGACACCTGCGGTAATCTCGACATGGCTGTTGCCACGCAGCCCGAGCCTGACCGCCCGCTGACTGGCGCGACCGTCCTTGATTCCGAGCACCCAGGGCTTGCTGGACAGCGCGTCATGCACCGAACGCAAGGGCAGGATCAGCGCATCGTCCCGGGCGGCAATCTCGATGTCGACCGAGACCGTCATGTCCTGGCGCAAATAGTCCGGAGGGTCGGCGACGGTCAGCTTCACCTCGACCGAGGCGCGCGAAATGTCGATGCCGGGATTGATATAGCTGATGGTGGAGGCAAACCTCCGGTCCGGATAGGCGTCGGCCGAGGCGAGCGCGTTCTGCCCGAGAGCGATCTTGCCGAGATTGCGCTCATCGATCTGCAGCACGAGCTGCACGTCCCCGTCCGGTGCCAGCACCAGCAGGGTCTTGCCGGGCTGCACCACCGTGCCGCGCTCGACATTGCGCGTGATCAGGACGCCGTCGCGCGGTGCGGTAATCGTTGCATAGCCGAGCCGGGACTCGGCCGTATCGAGATTGGCGCGCGCCTGGTTGGCTTGCGTCTGCGCCATCACGTAATCGCTGCCGCCCGGGCTCGCGGTGTAGACCTGGAATTGCGCGGCACGCATTGCGGCGCGTGCAACGTCCAGCGTCTTCTGGGCATCATCGAGTGCGGCGCGGGTCGCATAGCCGTTGCGTTCGAGCTGGGCGGTGCGGTCATAAGTCTGCTGGGCATTGAGCAGCGTGGCCTGCGCCTGGGCCAATGCCTCCTTGGCGGAGGGCAGCGTCAGTTCCTCGAGTTGTCTGATGCGCGCCTCGGCCTGCGCCACCGCGCCTTCCGACTGGACGACGGCCGCCTTCAATTCGCGCGCCTCCAGCGAGATCAACGGCTGGCCCTTGCTGACCCGTTCGCCTGCCCGAACCAGCACCTCCCGCACGGTGGCGGTGATCTGGCTGCCGATCTCGACCCGGTAAGGCGTTTCGACATGGCCGCTCGCCACCACCGTCTCAACCAGCCGGCCCTGCCTGACCTGATCGACAACGATCGTTGGCCCCAGGAGCATGCGGACGCTCTGCCAGACGCCAAGGCCGAGCAGCACAATCGCGAGGAGGATGAACCATTTGTGAGCGAGGAATCCCGGCCACAGCGCCGCTATGGAGGGCCGGCCCTTCTGCTGCCGCAGGATGATTGTTTGCTCGACCATACCACTGCCATGCGGCTCGCGCGAAAGCCACGCGACCGACGTCTCGCTTCGATTGCTGGCCATGAGAATCCGGCCGATACCGAGACGCTAGCGGGGCGCCGGAAGTCGAGGTTGTTCTAGGTCAAGAGGTTACGCCGAATTTAGGGGCGCGCGTGGGTTCGGCTCCCCGTCGGGCCGGCGGACCAGGTTCCCCGCAATGGAGTGCATGGGCGCGATGCACCAGCCCCATTGATATTCGGGGCATTTCCGTGTCTTTGAGACTGGCCGGGCGACGAAGCGGCCCGCCACCGGGCCGGGCCCCGGTGCATGATTCGGGGGCCATACCCATCACAATGTCCGCCACCGGTCAGACCACGAGCGCGGAAAAGTCCGGTCACAGCTGGATCGCCAACCAGCCTTACCTGCTGCTCAGCATCACCGCCTTGTGCTGGGCCGGCAATGCCATCGTCGGGCGGCTCGCCGCCGGCCACATCCCGCCGGTCACGCTGTCGTTCCTGCGCTGGTTCTTCGCCTTCCTGCTGGTGCTGCCGTTCGCCTGGAAGCACCTGGCCCAGGACTGGCCGGCGATCCGCGGCAAGCTCGGCCTGATGGTCACGCTCTCGATCACCGGCATCGGCGCCTTCAACACCCTGCAATATTGGGCGCTGGAGCACACCCAGGCCCTCAACACTCTGCTGCTGCAGTCGGCCGCGCCGCTGGTCGTGGCGCTGTGGTCGCTGGTCATCCTCGGCATCCGCCTCACCGCGGCGCAGGCGTTCGGCGTGCTGCTGTCGATGTGCGGCGTGCTCACGATCCTGCTGCACGGCGATTTCACCACGCTGTCGAACATCGATTTCAACAAGGGCGACCTCATCTTCATCGTCGCGCTCGTCATCTTCGCGCTGTATTCGGTGCTGACGCTGAAGCGACCGCCGATGCACGGCCTGTCGTTCCTGGCCTTCACCTTCGGGGTCGGCGCCGCCTGCCTCGTTCCGCTGGAGATCTGGGAATTGTCCGCACGGCCCGTGATGAAGCTCGACGGGCCGAACCTGCTGACGCTGTTCTACGTCGCGGTGTTCCCCTCGACGCTCGCCTATCTCTGCTTCAACCGCGGCGTGCGCCTGATCGGCGCCAACCGCGCCGCACCGTTCTTCCACGTCGTGCCGGTATTCGGCTCGATCATGGCGATGGCGTTCCTCGGCGAGCACCCGCAGGCATTCCATTTCATCGGCTTTGCGCTGGTGCTGTCGGGCGTGTTCGTGGCGTCAAGGAAACAGGCGGGGTAGGCGTCGGACTATTTCATCTTGAACTTGCTGTAGGCTTCGCTGGTCGCGATGATGACGTGCTCGGCGCAGCCGTTGACGCGATGCGGATCGGCCTCGCGCTCGTAGGCCTCCGACGTCATCATGTCCAGGAAAGCCGCGACGGTCGGATAATAGACCAGTGCGACGAAATCCCAGCCGTTGCCGGCGTGCGGACCGAGTGCGATCGCCTTGGCCTCGCCCGTCCAGAGCAGCGTGCCGCCGCGCGCCTTGATCATCGGCACCGTGATGGCGCTGTAGCGCAAATAAGCGTCCCAGCCGGACCCGTCGCCGTCGCGCGAGCGCGCGTGGAAACGCATCAGGTTCAGCATCACCACCGGCGCCTGCGGATCGAGCCGCTCCAAGCCTTCGATGTTCAACATGTTGACCGCCAAGGGCACCTCCCCGACCATGCCTGCATTGTAGCATTGCGACCCCGTGACTTGTGCCACGACGCCGATCCGGCGCAAGCTCCTATGCAACGCCAATGACGATCGCTTCGCCCGCGCCAAAGGCCTCCAATCCGGCCGGTTGGCTCAACAACCAGCCTTATCTGCTGCTCAGCCTGAGCTCGCTGTTCTGGGCCGGCAACATCGTGCTCGCGCGTCATGTCGGCGCGCATGTGCCTCCGCTGACGGTGACCACGATCCGCTGGTTCGGCGTGTTCCTGATCCTGCTGCCGTTCGCCTGGCCGCATCTGAAGCGGGACTGGCCTGCCTTGCGCAGCAGCCTGCCCTTGATGCTGTTCCTGTCGCTGGTGGGCTTTGCCTACAACAACGCGATCTCGTACTGGGCGATGCAATATACGGAGGCGCTGAACGCCCTGCTGATCCAGTCGGCAGGTCCGCTGTTCGTGGCGCTGTGGTCGCTGGTGCTGTTCGGCGTGCGGCTGACGGGTGCGCAATTCGCCGGCATCGCGATTTCGCTCGTTGGCGTACTGATCATCATCCTGCGCGGCGATCTCGCTGCGCTGGCCGGCATCAGCTTCAACAGGGGCGACATCATGTTCGCCTCCTCGCTGGTGGCGTTCGGGATCTACTCCGCCTTCATCCCGCGGCGGCCAAAGATCCATCAGCTGTCCTTCCTGTCTTTCACCACCTGCTGCGGGGCGACGATGCTGCTGCCGACGGCGATCTGGGAGGCGGCAAGCGGCCGCGTCCTGCAACTCGACGGGATAACGCTGGCGACGCTGGGCTACGTCCTGATCTTTCCCTCGGCGCTGGCCTATCTGTTCTTCAACCGCGGCGTGGCGCTGATCGGGCCGAACCGGGCTGCGCCGTTCTTCCATCTGGTACCGGTATTCGGCTCGGCGATGGCGATCCTGCTGCTCGGCGAAAAACTGCAGCCGTTCCACCTGATCGGCTACGCCCTGGTGCTCGCCGGCGTCGTGATCGCCTCACGGCAAGGGTCGGCCGTGAAGTAATTCCGCACGGCGGACGAACGACCGAGTGAATTCGCGTCTTTTGATTTTTGCATGAACACGCTAGGTTCCCCATCAACCAAAAAGAGGGAACGTCTCAAGATGATTTCAGGGCTGATTCGAAACTTGCGTGCCGTGGCTGCGGCCGCATTGTGCTTCGCCACAGCATCCACGGCCCAGGCCGACAATTATCCGAGCCGCAACATCACGCTGGTGCTGCCGTTCGCGGCCGGCAGCGGCACGGACACCACGACACGACTGATCTCGCAGCATCTGTCGCAGGCGCTCGGCGTCGGCATCGTGATCGAGAACAAGGCGGGCGCCAACGGCATGCTCGCGGCGACCTATGTCGCGAAGGCCGCCCCCGACGGCTACACGCTGCTGGTGACCACCAACACCACGCATTCGGCCAATCCCTATCTGCTCAAGAGCCTCACCTACGATCCCGTCAAGGACTTCACGCCGATCGCGCGCACCGGCGATCTGCCCTTCATGCTGGTGGTCAATCCGGAGGTGCCGGCCAAGACGGTCGCCGAGCTCGTTGCCTATGGCAAGGCCAACCCGGGCAAGCTGAGCTACGCCTCGGGATCGTCCTCGGCGATCGTCTCGGGCGCGACCTTTGCGCACAATGCCGGGCTCGACCTCCTGCACGTGCCCTACAAGAGCTCGCCGCCGGCGCTCAACGACGTCATGGGCGGGCGCGTCTCGATGATGTTCGTCGACATCCTGACCGGCCTGCCGCACGTCAACGGCAACGCGCTGCGTGCGCTCGCCGTCACCACCAAGGACCGTTCGCCGCTGGTGCCGCATCTGCCCTCGATGCAGGAGGCCGGCGTGCCGGACTTCGACATCTCGTCCTGGCAGGGTTATTTCGGACCGGCCGGCCTGCCCAAGGAGATCGTGACGCGGCTCAACGCGGAAATCAGGAAGATCATCGAGAATCCGGAGATCAAGGCCAAGCTCGCCACGCTCGGCATGGACGCCTTCTCCGGCACGCCGGAACAGCTCGCCTCGTTCGTGAAGGATCAGCTCGTGCTGTGGGACAAGCTGATCACGAACGCGAAGATCGAGAAGCAGTAGGCCGGTCTCGTAGGGTGGGCAAAGCGAAGCGTGCCCACCGAGAGTCGCACCGAACTCAAAAAGAAAAGGTGGGCACGACGCTTCGCGTCTTTGCCCACCCTACGAATTCAGCGCAAGAATTTACGCCGCGCGCACCTTGGCGAGGAAGCCGTCCACCGCGCTGCGTAGCGCGCCGGACTGGGTGTCCAGCTCGCGGGCGTTGGTGAGCACATCGCCTGCCGCCGCGCCGGTCGCTTCCGCGGCCGAGGTGACGCTGCCGATATGCGCGTTGATCTCGCCCGATCCGGCCGCGACCGACTGGATGTTGCGGGCGATCTCGCGGGTGGCCTCGCCCTGCTGCTCGATCGAGGCGGAGATGCCCGCGGTGATCTCGCTCATTTCCGCGATCGTCTGCGTGATGCCGCCGATCGCGACCACCGCATCGCTGGTCGAGGTCTGCATCGCCGCAACCTGGGCCGAGATCTCCTCGGTGGCCTTGGCGGTCTGATTGGCGAGCGCCTTGACCTCGGAGGCGACCACGGCGAAGCCGCGGCCGGACTCGCCGGCGCGTGCCGCCTCGATGGTGGCGTTGAGCGCGAGCAGGTTGGTCTGCGCCGCGATCGAGTGAATGAGCTTGACCACCTCGCCGATTTTCTCGGCGCCGGTGGAGAGCTCCTGCACCGTGGCGTTGGTGCGCTCGGCGTCGCTGACGGCGCGGCTCGCAACTTCGGTCGAGCGCGTCACCTGGCGCGAGATCTCCGCCACCGAGCTTGAGAGCTCCTCGGCGGCGGCCGCGACCGTGCCGACATTGCCGGAGGCCTTCTGCGAGGCAGCGCCGACCGTCGCCGCACGCGAGGAGGCGTCGCTGGCGGTCGCGGTCATCGACTGCGCCGTCGTCTGCATGCCGGCCGCGGCCGAGGAGACCGAGCGGACGATGCCGTTGACGCTGCGTTCGAAGTCGTCGGCCAGCTCTTCCATCGCATGGCGACGTTCCGCCGCGGCGCGCTGCTGCGCGGCCGCCTCGGTCTGCTCGAGCTCGCGAATCTTCTCCGCATTAGTCTTGAAGATCTGGACGGTCGCGGCCATTGCGCCGACCTCGTCGCCGCGACCGACGCCGGGAATGTCGCCTTCGAGCTTGCCGTCGGCGAGGTCCTTCATGCGGGCGCCGAGGACGCTCAGCGGACGGCTGATACTGCGACCGATCAGCCAAGCGACGCCACCAGCCACGACCATGATGCCGAGCAGGGAGAGGCCGAGCAGCCAGGCCACCGGCGCTAGCTTGGCATCGAGGTCGTCGAGATACACTCCGGTGCCGACAAACATATTCCAGCCTGGAATCGCCACAGCGTAGGACAGCTTGCGGGTGACTTGCTTCTCGCCGGGCCGATAATATTCATAGCGCAGCGTGACGTCGCCCTTGGCGGCGATGCCGTCACGCAGCTCGCGCGTCAGCTTGCGGCCGTTGGTCTCGATATCGAGCCGGTTGGAGCCGAACTGCTTCGGGTCGGGCGTCAGGACGGCGACGCCATCCATCGTATAGGCAAATATGTAGCCCGATCCCTTGTCATAGGTCATCGAGGCGCCGCGGCGAACGAACTCCGCGACGGCGGCTTCCTTGGTCAGCTGCCCGGCATCGACCTGCTTCTGCAGACCCAGCGCCATGTTGCGCGACATTTCGACCATGGCCTTGGTCTGCTCGAAACGGGCCTCGAGCAGTTGCTGCTGCATCAAATAGCCCGCCAATGCCCCCGCGACGCACAGGCCGAGCATGGCCACGGCGACGAGGATGCCCAGCTTCGATGCGATCTTCAGATTGCTCAACTTCACCATAGGGCCCCTCGGATGGCGCGGACACACCGCAAATCTCTTGGATTTGAATCAACCTTTAGTAGGACACCCCTTAGCAAGTTACTTACGTGCCTCCGTAGAAGCCCGGACGCGGCCACGAAATCCGGCAACTTATCTCCAAACCAGCAACCGGGGATTGTACGCACACGCTCCGATTTCGCGTAAAAGACGCAAAGGCCGGCCGCGGAGGCGGGTCACAACAAGAACCGACAAACCAAATCGGGAGCAAGAAAATGCCGAAATACAGGGTGGTGACGCCGAAGGGCGCCAGCTTCACGGTCGCCGGCAGCGATTATTCCTACGAGCGCGAGGCGCTCGATCCGATCGATGCCGAGATCGTCGAGGCGCCCGCCGACGAGGCCGGATTCATCGCCGCCGCGAAGAATGCCGACGCGATCTATGCCAAGGGCATCCCCATCACCAAGTCGATCATCGACGCCCTGGACACTTGCAAGGTCATCACGCTCGGCTCGGTCGGCGTCGACAGCGTCGACGTCAAGGCCGCCACCGCCCGCGGAATCCCGGTGACCAACATTCCCGACACCTTCATCGAGGAGGTCGCCGACCACGCCATGATGCTGCTGCTTGCCGGCTTCCGCCGCCTGGTCGAGCAGGACCGCATGGTGCGCGACGGCCGCTGGGCCGAAGGCCGGCCGGCGCTGCTCAAGGTCCCGCGCCTGATGGGTCAGACGCTCGGTTTCGTCTCGTTCGGGCGCGTCGCGCGTGCCGTCGCCAAGCGCGCAGCGCCGTTCGGCCTGCGCATGATGGCCTACGATCCCTTCATCCAGGAAACGCTGATGTACGACCATGGCGTGATCCCCGCGACGCTGAACGAGGTGCTGTCGCAATCCGACTTCGTCTCGATGCATGCTCCGGCAAGGCCCGAGGTGCATCACATGCTGACCGAGAAGCACTTCCGGCAGATGAAGAAGGGCTCGATCTTCATCAACACCGGGCGCGGCGCCACCGTGGACGAGGAGAGCCTGATCAAGGCGCTGCAGGAGGGCTGGATCGCGCACGCCGCGCTCGACGTGCTGGAGAAGGAACCGCCGTCGCACAACAATCCCCTGCTCGGCATGGAGAACGTGACCCTGACCGCCCACGTCGCCTCGGCCTCGGCACGGTTTGACGAGGCGCGCAAGCGCCGGGTGGGCTACGAATTGTCACTGGTGTTGCAGGGCATGTGGCCGGTAAGCTGCGTCAATCCGTCGGTGCTGCAGAATACCACGCTCCGCCGCTGGCAACCCGTCAGCATGGATCGCGGGCCGAACAGCTAGGCGGCCGGCGCAAAGGCGCCAAAGGACCGAAACGACCCTTCACCGGCGGTCAACGCCGGGAAGGGAAACATATAGGGAGGTACTGATGAGGAACGACATCACCCGTCGTGATGCCTTGGCGCTGGGCCTATCCGCTGCAACCTTCGCCGCCACCGGTGCTGCAGCGCAAACATCCACTATCAAGGCTGCCGACGTTCCGACACCCAAGCGCGAGATCGAGAAGGGTGCAACCCTGCGCATGCTGCGCCCGGTGCGCTTCGTCCAGGCCGACGAGGACGTGTTCCGCGCCAATGCGGCGAAGTTCACCAAGGAGACCGGGGTCGAGGTCAAGGTCGACTTCGTCGGCTGGGAGGACATCAACCAGCAGACCGCGGTCACCTCGAACTCCGGCGCCGGCCCCGACATCATCATCGGCTTCTCCGACGCCCCCCACATCTACATCGACAAGCTGGTCGAGCTGACCGACGTCGCCGACTACCTCGGCAAGCGCTATGGCGGCTGGCTGCCGCTGGCGCAGCGCTACGGCAAGAAGAACAAGAGCGACGCCTGGATTGGGTTGCCGTTCGGCGCCACCGCCGGGCCCCTGATCTACCGCAAGTCGATCCTGCAATCGGTCGGCTTCGACAAGGTGCCGGAAGACCACGCCGGGATCCTCGACCTCTGCCAGAAGCTGCACAAGGCCGGCAAGCCGGCCGGCTTCGCGCTGGGCAATGCCAAGGGCGACGGCAACGGCTTTGCGAACTGGGCGCTGTGGTCGCACAATGCCTCCCTGCTCGACGAGGAGGGCAACGTCATTATCAACAGCAAGGAGACGATCGCCGCCCTGAACTGGGTCAAGCAGATCTACCCGACCTTCATCGCCGGCACGACGTCGTGGAACGACGTCAGCAACAACCGCGCCTATTCCTCACAGGAAATTTCCCTGACCGCGAACGGCGTCTCGCTGTATTTCTCGCTGAAGAACGATCCGGCGACCAAGGCAATCGCCGACGACAGCGAGCACCAGCTGCTGCCGAAGGGCCTCGCCAAGGTCTCGCCGATGGCGGGCCTGACACTGAACGCGATGCTGTTCAAGCACAGCCAGTACCCCAATGCGGCGAAGGCCTTCCTGCAATTCATGCTGGAGAAAGACCAATACGAGCCCTGGCTCAATGCCAATTCCGGTTATTGGTCGCAGCCACTGGCCGCCTATGCCGAGGCCGCCGTCTGGAAGGGCGATCCGAAGGTCTCGATCTTCAAGGATACGATGAACAGCACCTATTACGACGGCTACAAGGGGCCGATCTCCACGGCCACGGGCGCGGTGAGTGCCGACTACGTGCTGATTCAGATGTGCTCTGCCGTTGCGACCGGCGCGGCCACGCCGGAGGCCGCGGCCGCGGAAGCCGAGCAGCGCTGCAAGCGGTACTTCCGGCGGCAGAGGTAGCGCGACGACCGAGCCCTCGTCATTGCGCGGAGCACTTGCGACGAAGCAATCCAGACGATCACTCCGAGACAGACTGGATTGCTTCGCTTCGCTCGCAATGACCGATTAGCGACAGCCTAGAACAGGACGCCGACACCGATGTCCGTGACGACACTTTCCTCCTCCGCCCTGGCGCATCGTCAACCCTCCTGGCTGGTGCGGCTGTTCGACTACAAGCCGTTCCTGATCGTGATGTGCCTTGCTCCCGCGATCGGGCTGCTCACGGTGTTCTTGACCTATCCGCTCGGTCTCGGCATCTGGCTCGCCTTCACCGACACCACGATCGGCCGACGCGGCGTCTATGTCGGCCTCGAAAACTTCCAGTATCTGCTCACCGATCCGCTGTGGTGGAATGCCGTGTTCTACAGCGTGGTCTATACCGGGATCGCGACGTTCGGGAAGTTCGCGCTCGGCTTCTGGCTCGCGCTGCTGCTCAACAACCATTTTCCGTTCAAGAGCCTGTTGCGTGCGATCATCCTGCTGCCCTGGATCGTGCCGACCGTGCTGTCGGCGCTGGCGTTCTGGTGGATCTACGATCCGCAATTCTCGATCATCTCCTACCTGCTCGTCGACGTACTGCACTGGCGGTCGAGCAATATCGACTTCCTCGGTTCGCCCTGGCCGGCGCGCTTCTCGCTGATCGCCGCCAACATCTGGCGCGGCATCCCCTTCGTCGCGATCTCGCTGCTGGCGGGCCTGCAGACCATCTCGCCTTCGCTCTACGAGGCCGCGATGCTCGACGGCGCCAGCGCCTGGCAGCGCTTCCGCTACATCACCTTCCCGATGATGATGCCGATCCTCGCCATCGTCATGACCTTCTCCATCATCTTCACCTTCACCGACTTCCAGCTGGTCTACGCCATCACCCGCGGCGGGCCCGGCAACTCCACGCATCTGCTGGCGACGCTGGCCTTCCAGCGCGGCATCGCCGGCGGCGAGCTCGGCGAAGGTGCGGCGATCGCGGTGTCGATGATCCCGTTCCTGGTGTTCGCGACGCTGTTTTCCTATTTCGGCCTGGCGCGCCGCAAATGGCAGCAGGGAGAGGACAATGACTGATACCGTCGCGCAAAACGGCACCGCCGACGCCAAAGCCGCGCCCGACACCATGGCCTGGGATTCCGGCCTGCGGCGGCTGATGATGATCTATCTGCCGCTCGGCTGCTTCGTGCTAATCCTGCTGTTCCCGTTCTACTGGATGGCGATCACCTCGTTCAAGCCGAACGCGGAGCTGATGAACTACAAGGCGCACAATCCGTTCTGGATCTCCTCGCCGACGCTCGCCCACATCAAGCATCTTCTGTTCGACACGGCCTATCCGCACTGGTTGAAGACGACGATGCTGGTCGCGATCGGCTCGACCACGCTGTCCCTGGTCGCATCGACGCTCGCCGCTTATGCCATCGAGCGCCTGCGCTTCCGCGGCAGCCCCTATGTCGGGCTCGGGATCTACCTTGCCTATCTCGTGCCGCCGTCGATCCTGTTCATTCCGCTGGCCACCGTCGTGGTGCAATTCGGCCTGTTCGACAGCCCTCTCGCGTTGATCCTGGTCTATCCGACCTTCCTGGTGCCGTTCTGCACCTGGCTCCTGATCGGCTATTTCAAGTCGATCCCCTATGAGCTCGAGGAGTGCGCGCTGGTCGACGGCGCGACGCGGCTGCAGATCCTGCGCCGGATCACGCTGCCGCTGGCGGTGCCCGGGCTGATCTCGGCCGGCATCTTCTCCTTCACGCTGTCATGGAACGAGTTCATCTATGCGCTCGCCTTCATCCAGAGCGGCGCCAACAAGACCGTGCCGGTTGCCATCCTCACCGAGCTCGTCACCGGCGACGTCTACCAATGGGGCGCGCTGATGGCGGGCTCGCTGCTCGGCTCGTTGCCGGTTGCGATCTTTTACTCGTTGTTCGTGGATTACTACGTGTCGTCGCTGACCGGGGCGGTGAAGGAGTAGCCTCGATCTCTCGTCCCCTCTCCTCATTTTGATGGGGAGAGGCGAAGCAAGCTGCGGCGTTTGGCCCGGCTTCACAAAACTGCAACGTGCCGTCCGCATAAGGCGTGCGTCCGCCAACAGGAGACGCACATGCGCGCGACTTTTCTCAGCACCGTCGCAACGATCATTCTCACCGCGAGCTCCGCGCTCGCCCAGAGCGAAGGCGAATTCCCGGCCAAGCTCGCCGGCCACGTGGTGATGCCGGCCGAATCGTTCGTCGACGCGCCGGCTGATGCACCCGCCGACCTCAAATCCGCAGGCAAATACACCACCGGCAAGCGCGTCGAGGCGCTCGGCTCCGTCATGGGCAAATCCTATGAGCGGGCGACCGGCGTGTCGCTGCCGTTCAAGGGCCAGCCGCTCCAGGGGCATTCGGGCATCAAGACCATGCCCGACGGCAGCTTCTGGGTCATCACCGACAACGGCATGGGCGCCCGCGCCAACTCGCCGGACTCGATGCTGTACCTCAACCGCTACAAGATGGATTGGGCTAGCGGCAAGATCGAGCGGCTGGAGACCATTTTCCTACACGATCCCGACAAGAAGGTGCCCTTCCGGATCGTGCATGAGGATAGCCAGAAGCGCTATCTCACCGGCTCCGATTTCGACACCGAAGGTTTCCAGATCATCGGCGACACGTTCTGGATCGGCGACGAGTTCGGCCCCTACATTCTGAAGGCCGACAAGTCGGGCAAGGTCCTCGGTATGTTCGACACATTTGCCGACGGCAAGCCGGTGCGCTCGCCGGACAATTGGGCGGTGGGGACGCCGGCCGCGCCGGGCGCGACCTACACCAACGTCAACCTCCGCCGCTCCAAGGGTTATGAGGGCGTTGCCGCGTCGAAGGACGGCAAGTTCCTCTATGGCCTGCTCGAAGGACCGCTGTGGGATGCCGAGAAAAAGGACTGGGAGAAGGTCGACGGCAAGGAAGCCGCCCGCATCCTCGAATTCGACGTCGCCGCCGAGAAATTCACAGGTCGCCATTGGCGATATGTGTTCGAGCAGAACGGCAACGCCATCGGTGACTTCAACATGATCGATCAGGCCTCGGGCCTGATCATCGAACGCGACAACGGCGAAGGCACCGCCGACAAGGCCTGCCCGCAAGGCCAGCGCGGCGAGAGCTGCTTTCCTGACCTCGCCAAGTTCAAGCGCATCTACAAGATCGAGCTGACCGACGCCAATGTCGGCAAGCCCGTGCGCAAGGTCGGCTATATCGACCTGATGAAAATCAGGGATCCCGACAAGAAGGCGCGCAAGCCACTCAACGACGGCGTCTACACCTTCCCGTTCTTCACCATCGAGAACGTCGATCGCGTCGACGACACCCACATCATCGTCGGCAACGACAACAACCTGCCGTTCTCGTCCAGCCGCGACCCCAACAAGGCCGACGACAACGAGTTCATGCTGCTCGAAGTCGCCGATTTCCTCAAGGCGAAGTAGCGCATCTAGCCTTCTCAGCCGCCACAAGCTCCGCCGTCGTCCCTGCGAAAGCAGGGACCTATAACCACAGGGAGGAGTTGTGGCACGAGATGGTGGTGACGGTCTTCGTCAAACTTGACCCTGTGGCTATGGGTCCCGGATCAGCGCTTTGCTTCGCTGCGCTTGTCCGGGACGACGACTGAGTTCGTGGTAACGGCTCCCTACCTCACCGTAAACTGAACCGGGATCGTGAAGCTCATCGACCCGTTCTTGATCTCGTCGGGGATCGGCGGAAATGGCGAGGCCTGGCGGACCATCGACATGGCCTGGGCGTCGAAGGCAGCGACGCCGGACGAGCCGGCAAGGCGGCTAGACGTAACCTGTCCGCTGCGGCTGACGGTGAAGCTCAGCCTTGCCACGCCGCGCTGGCCGCCCCCGGCGGACGGGTATGAGTGGAAGCGCATCAAGTGGGCGCGGACCCGCTGATTGTAGGACGCAATGGCTGAGGCCACCGCGCCGGCGCTCTGTGCCGATGCCATCGGCGCCTCACGCGCGGCGCGTGGCGGAGCGCTGGTTCGCGGTGCAGGCATCGCCTCCGACGGCTTCTTCGCCTCGCGGCGGACAACTTTCGGTTTTTCAAGTGCTGGTTTTTCGACGGGCACGATCTTTGCCGGTTCAGGCTTTGCTGGGGTCGGCTCCAGCTTCTGCTCCGGAGGCGCGGTCACCTCCGGCTTCTCCTGCGGCGGTGTCGGCGCGATGGTCTCCTCGACGGCCTGCTGCTGCACTGGCTCCGGCGGCGAGGCGTCGGCTTCCTGCATCACCGGCCCCGGTGCGACGTCATCCTGCGTCGATTGCGGCGCCGAGGTCAGCGGCGCCATATCGACCATGATCGCCGGCAGGCTGACGCCCTGCTCCGGTTGCGACCTCTGCCAATTCATCGCAAGCAGCGCGGCAGCCACATGCAACGTCACGATTGCCGCCGCCGAGAGACCCCAGCGCGCCGCTTCACGCTCGTCGAGCGGCTCGTGCAGGGCAAAGGCGTTCGCGGCCATCAGCTGCGTCCGTCGAGGCCGACCAGCGCGACCTTGAGATAGCCTGCATTGCGCAAGCTGTTCATCACCTCCATCAGGTCACCGTAGGAGACGACCTTGTCGGCGCGCAGATAGATGCGCTCGTCCTTGCGGCCTTTGGTGGCAGCGTCGAGCGAGGTGCTGAGCGCCTCGCGGGCGACGACATCTTCTCCGACCGCGACGGTCAGGTCCGGCTTGACGGTGACGAAGACCGGCTTGTCCGGCCGTGGCGCCGGCTCGGCCGCGGTGGCCGGCAGATCGACGCCGATGTCGACGGTGGCGAGCGGAGCGGCCACCATGAAGATGATGAGGAGCACCAGCATCACGTCGATGAACGGCGTGACGTTGATCTCATGAGTGACGTCGAGATCGTCAAGGTCGCCGCGCCTGCGCGGCGATCCGGAGTGCGTACCGAGCTTGGCGGCCATGGCTCTACTCCGCCGCCCGCGCCAATCGGAACTCTCTGTGGTCGCGTTGGCGGCTGACCAGCAGCATGAGCTGAGCCGAGGCGTCGCCGAGCAGGGCGCGGTAATTGGCGATGCCGCGCACGAGGTGGTTGTAGATCACGACCGCCGGGATCGCCGCGACGAGACCGAGTGCGGTGGCGAGCAGCGCCTCGGCGATGCCGGGCGCGACCACGGCGAGGCTCGTGGTGTGGCTCTCGGAAATGCCGATGAAAGAGTTCATGATACCCCAGACCGTGCCGAACAGGCCGACGAACGGCGCGATGGCACCGATGGTCGCCAGCAGGCCGGTGCCGCGCGCGATCTGCCTGGACATCGCCGCCTCTACCCGCTCGAGCCGCAGCGCGACGCGTTCCTGAAGGCCGTCGTCGAGCACGCCGCCGGAGAGTTCGGCCTCCCTGGCGCAGGACTGGATCAGCTGGGCGACGGCGTCGCTTGCGTCACCGGCCCGTGCGGATGCCTCGGCGAGAGTCATGTTGCCCTCGAGCGCGCGCGTCCGCCGCATGGCAAGAGCGCTCTTGCGGCGGAGCTCGATGGTCTTGGCAAGCCATACCGTCCATGTCGCCAGCGAGGCGATAGCGAGCCCGACCATCACGATCTTCACGATGATGTCGGCGCCGACGAACATGCCCCACGGTGACAGATTGCGCGGCAACAGCGCTTGGTCGATCGCGAAGGCGGGTGCCGGCGCGATCGTCAGCGCGATTGTGAGGATCACGTGCCGAAGCCTGGAAATGCCCTGCATCCTGATCTCCCGACAGATGGAAGTTACGCCGAAGGCTTCGCCGCGATACGGTCAGCAAGTCCCCGGAACCGCGCCAGCTGATCCGCGCGCAACGCCCGGGTCTCGTCGCGGCCGACGAAGACCTTGAACATGATGCCGCCGTCGGCGTTGACGAACGCGACGAAGGCCGAGGACTTGCCCATGAAGGGCCGTTCGACAAAGGCGATGCCTGCGCAGCGCTCGTGGCGGAGATGGCCGTGCAGGCCCTTCGGCTGCATCAGGTTGAAATAGCCGCGGCCAATCTCGCCCCTGGGAACGGACCCGGTGAACTCGAAGATCGCATCATCGGTGTGGACGATCAGGGTGACCTCGCCCCATTCCGCGATGTCCTGCATGGCGGCGGCAAAATGCTCGCCACTCCCCATGCGAACCATGGACGGCGGCAGCGCCTCGATCACCGCGCGCGGCGTGACGCTGCGCTCGCGCGCAACGTCCTCGATCACCGCGCCGGGATTGTCCGCCATATGCGCCCTGAGATCGGCAAGATCTGTGCTTAGCATGTCCGGCCTCATCAACCAGCCGCCTCAAGCCGCCGCGCTCGCCTTGCGCTCGGTCATGATGACCTCGAACCCTTCGAACTTGGGGTGGCCGAGATAGAGGCTTTCGCCGGTCTTGTTGTCGGCGCGCGCATGAGCACGGCGGAATTCCTCGGAGCGCGTCCAGGCCTCGAAAGCCGCCTTGTCGACCCACACGGTATGCGAGGAGTACAGCGTGTGGTCCTCGGCGACGGGTCCCTTGAGCAGATGGAATTCGACGAACCCCGCCATGCTGCCGAGATAGGACTCCCGGGTGCGCCAGACGGTCTCGAAAGCGGCTTCCGAGCCGGGCTTCACCTGAAAACGATTCATCGCAATGAACATTCGACTTTTCTCCTGTGTCTTTTGAATCGGCAATCGCCGATCGGATATTTCAGAACGGACCGAAGCCACGCTGACGCATCAGCGTGGCTCCGGAGATGGCTAGGGCATCCCGGCAGAGCTCAGGTGGCGCCAAAGTGGTATTTGAGGCCTCCCTTGATCACGAGCCCGGCACCGGCGCTCGCCCACTTCACGTCGTTCTGCGTGTCACCCGTGCTCCCCACCGGAATGGCGTACGGCCGGTAATAGCGGTTGAAGAGGTTCTCGACAGAGAAGTTGAGGGTGAGATCGGGCGTCGGGTGATACTGCGCGTAAAGATTGACGAGATCGTACGACGTCGCCGGCGTGTAGGTCCTGGGGATGTCGTAGTTGGCGAGTGCAGACGTCCACATCATCGAGAGGATGAGGGTGCGGTCGAGCAGACGCACGCCGGCCGTCGTCGTGATCTTCTGCGGCGGAATGCTGTAGAGGCCGAACCCGGTCTGGAGATTCTTTCCGGTCTGATAGGTCCCGGAGAGGCCGAAGAACCACAGGTTGGCGTCATACATCGCCTCGGCCTCGAAGCCTTGAATGCGCGCGGAGGCCACGTTCTGATATTGCAGGAACGGAAGCACCGTAATGGACGGTGCGGGCGGCGGCCCGGTCGGGACCACGAGCGGGTTTCCATAAGCGACCTGATCGATGAAGTCGCTGATGTCGTTACGGAACACGTTGATCTTGCCGCGCAGCGTGTCGCCCGCCGTGAACAGATCGTTCTTCTTGATGTTGAAGCCGATCTCTTTGTTCTTGCCGACCTCGGGGCGCAGGTTCGGGTTCGGTACGAAGCAGAAGGTCGAATCCGCCCCCGGTCCCGACGTGCCCGACGGACAGCGGAAGAACGAGTCGTTGACCGTCGCGCCGGCATGTGGCCCGCTCACCAGCGTCTCCGTGATCGAGGGCGCCCGATAACCTTCCGCATAGCTGGCATAGGGAGTCACGAACGCGGTCGGAACGAGAGCAACGGTGATCTTCGGCGAGAGGCGATCCCCGCCCGACGACGAGGACGCCGAGGAAAGCTGATAATTGTCGTAACGGAGCGCGCCGATCACCTCGAGCATCGAGGTGTAGTTCGCCTTCCACTGCACGAAGCCGCCCGATACTGTGCGCTGACCGCCGGGCGTCGTGACCTCGGATGTACCGGTCCTGTCACGAGACGACACCTTGTCCTGGAACGCATCCAGGCCGTAAGTCACCGCGTGACGCCAGCTTCCCGTTTCGAACCGCGTCGTGTTGTGCACATCGATACCGATTGTATCGAGCAGATATCCGCGATTGCTGCCGATACAGCCGGACACGGCATTGCCGGGCACGCCGCCACAATAGACCGACGGCGTCGCGCTGGTATGCGCGGTCTTGATCTGGTCGTTCTCGGTGCGATTCCAGTAGATCTTGGCATCCCAGTCGAACCACTGATCGTCGGGCTGGGAATATTTCCATCCCAGCGTGGTTGTGTAGTTCTTAACGTTGGAAGCGTAGACCGACGTGCCGTTCAGGTTATTGGTGCCGTTCGCATTGGTGGAATTGGGATCGCCCGCGCGCCGCGGCGGCTGGCCCACACTGAAGATATCCTCCTGGAAGATGGTCCCGAGCTTGACTTCGTGGCCGTCGGCCGGACGAACCGTCAGCTTGGCGATGCCGCTGCTCAGGCGGTTGCCTGTGTTTGCGACTTCGTAGCCGGTGCCGTCCTTGTAGCTCTCCTGAGTCGAATAGGTGCCGCCTGCGAATATGTCGACATTGGGGTTGACGCGAACACCGCCAAAGGCGGATCCGAGTGCACGTCCGTAATTGCTGCCAAGGATGGTCTTTACGTCGACGCCCCAGCGCTCTCCCGCGCGGACCACGTCCTCGATGTCCTTGGTGCGGAACGAGGCCACGCCGCCGATCGCACCTGAGCCGTAGATGTTTGCGGTCGGGCCGCGCACGATGTCGATGCCGCTGATCAGTTCCGGATTGAGGAAGAACGAGCCATTGGCGAAATGACCGGTGCGCTGGTAGTTCTGCCGCGCGCCGTCGACCACGACGGCAACACGGCCGAAATCCTGGAGGCCGCGGATGTTGATCGAGGTGGCCGGATCATCGCCGCGATTCTGAACCCAGACGCCGGGCAAGTTATAGATGAGATCGCCGACGGTGCTGGCCTGGCGGGTTTGGATCTGCTCGGACGTGACGACACTGACGGGCGCCAGTGCGTCGACGGCTCGCTCTTCCGTCTTGGTCGCCGCAGCCGTGATGGTGTCGAGCACCTGAACGGGTGCCGTCCCGCCGGCCTGGGCGCGGGCATTGAGGGTGTCAGGCGTTGCCTCTGCGACCTGCGGCTTCCCCGGCTTGCGCTTCGACTGCTTCGCTCGTTCGGAGGACGCGTTTTCGGCCTGCGACGATGCAGTCTGCGCGAGACCGCTCTCCGTCATCACTGCCGCGATTGAAACCACCGACGCGCCCAAAATCAGGGCGCGCGAATACCTAGCCCCGTCAGCCATATCAGCCCCAGCCTGCACTTCACTTCAAAAATTTTGAATCTTCTGGCTGGCTGGCGTGCGTTCGCAACGCGAACGGCTGGCTGGCTGACTTGCTCAAGTCGCGGACAGGTTCCCCCGCCCGTCATAAATGGTTACGTGGCAAGACCCGGGCGGTCAATGACATCAAGTTACAGTTTATATCGATTGTAAATCGCAGCCGTTGGAATGCGCTCAGTGCCGCCTGTACAAACAGGCAGCACTCCAAGGTTTCGAAGGCGCATCACACTTCATATGTCAGCAACGTCCGCAAGAAACAACGGCGACGCCGCGGGGACAGCAGAAGGCTCTTCTGCGACGACAAGAACCCTGACCATGCGTGGAAGCCAGATCGACAGCCGCGAGTTGTTCGCGGCCGCCCGCGAGATCATCATTGCGCATGGCGAAGACAGCTATCGGCTTCGCCTGACAGCGCAGAACAAGCTGATCCTGACGAAGTAATCCGCAATGGCATTTTGTCGCACCATCGCCAGCCTCCTGCTCTGCAGCGGAATCTCGCTCGCGCCGGCCGCGCACGCCGCCGGCATCACCGTGCATGACGCGCGCAATCGCGAGATCGCCGTGACCGATTTCGCGCGCACGGTCTCGATCGGCGGCGCAATCACCGAGATCCTCTATGCGCTGGGGCTTGAGGACCGGCTGGTCGGCGTCGACACCACGAGCCTTTATCCGGCGGCGGCGCTGCACGACAAGCCCAATGTCGGCTACATGCGCCAGATCTCCGCCGAAGGCGTGCTGGGCCTCAATCCCACCCTGATCCTGGCGATCCAGGGCTCGGGTCCGCGCGAGACCATGGACGTCCTGGAAACCGCGAAAGTGCCGTTGGTGCTGGTGCCCGACACCTTCACCGAGGCTGGCTTGATCGAGAAGATCAGGCTGGTCGGTCACGCCATGGGCGTCGACGCGCGCGCCGCGTGCCTGAGCGCGGCGGTCAGCGCCGATTTTGCGCAGCTCCGCGCCCTGCGTGCCAAGGTGACCAAACCGGTGCGCGTGATGTTCGTGATGTCGCTGCAGAACGGCAGAGCGCTGGTGGCGGGCCGCAAGACCGCGGCCGAGGAGATCATTAAGCTCGCCGGCGCCGCCAATGCCATCGACGACTTCGACGGCTACAAGATCATCAGCGACGAGGCGATCGCGGCGGCAAGGCCCGACGTCGTGCTGTCGATCAAACGCGGCAAGGACCAGGTCCAGGCCGAGGCGATCTATGCCCATCCCGGCTTTGCGCTGACGCCGGTCGCGGCCAACAAGAGCTTCATCGCCATGGACGGGCTCTATTTGCTCGGCTTCGGACCCCGGACGGCGGCAGCAGCGCGCGATCTTTCCGCAAGACTCTATCCGGCACTGGCCGAGCGGGGCGACGGATTCACGTCGGCGCTGTCGGCGGCGAACTGCCGGCAATGAGCGTTGCGATCGGGACTGGAGCGCGCACCCCGGAACGACGCGCCAGGGCCGGACGACGGTCCGCGTCCTTGGCGATCGTCGTCCTGATCGCAGTGCTCACGGTCACCGCGATCGTCGCGCTGACGCTGGGCGCCGCCGGCATCCCCCTCTCCCGCCTGCCTGCCGCACTCGGACTGTCGGGCGAAAGCACGGCCATGACCGCCCGCGACCAGCTCGTGCTGTGGTCGATCCGCGTCCCCAGGATCGCGGCGGCCGCGATGATCGGCGGCCTGCTCGCCGCGGCCGGCGCGATCATGCAAGGATTGTTTCGTAACCCGCTGGCCGATCCCGCCCTGGTCGGCGTCTCCAGTGGCGGCGCGCTCGCAGCCGCAAGCGCGATCGTCTTCACTGATTCGCGCTTCGGCGAGACGCTGCGTTTCCTCCAGACCGAGCTGCTGCCGCTCGCAGCATTCGCGGGATCGTTGGCCACCACCGCGCTCCTCTACGGCATCTCGAGCCGTTCGGGGCGCACTTCGATCGCGATCTTCCTGCTTGCCGGCGTCGCCATCACCGCGATCGCCAATGCGGGCATCGGCCTTTTGGTGTTCATCGCCGACGACCGCCAGCTGCGCGACATCACGTTCTGGATGCTGGGCTCGATGAGCGGCGTGACCTGGGCCAAAGCTGCCGTGCTCGCACCGGTCCTCGTCGTCGGGCTCGGCGCCTGCACGTTCATCGCGCGCGGCCTCGATCTCCTGGTGCTCGGCGAGGCCGACGCCTTTCACGGTGGGGTCGATGTCGAGCGCCTCAAGCGGATCTCGATCGTCATGGTCTCCGCCATGACCGGCGTCGCCGTATCGATCAGCGGCGTCATCGGCTTCGTCGGCATCGTCGTGCCGCATCTGCTCCGCCTCATCATCGGGCCCGCGCATCGGCTGTTGCTGCCGGCCTCGGTCCTGCTTGGCGCGATCCTGATGGTCGGCGCCGATACGCTGGCGCGCACGATCGTCGCGCCGGCGGAGATGCCGATCGGCATCCTGACCGCGGCGGTCGGCGCGCCGGTCTTCCTCTTCATCTTGCTGCGGCAGCGCGGGCTCGCCTCACTATGAGTGCCGTGATCGAGGCCCGCGCCTTGAGCAAGCGCGCCGGCCGCGCACAGCTGCTCGATGGCGTCGGCCTGACGGTCAAGGCCGGCGAGCTGGTCGCCGTGATCGGCCCGAACGGCGCAGGCAAATCGACGTTGCTGCGGCTGCTCTCCGGCGATCTCCGGCCTAGCGCAGGCGAGGTGCGCCTGAACCAGCGCAACATCGGCAGCTTCACGCCGCGCGGGCTCGCTGCGCGCCGCGCCATGCTGTCCCAGCACATCAGCGTCTCCTTCCCCTTCACCGTCGAGGAGATCGTGCAGATGGGCGCGGGCGAGCGCAGCTGGCGTGACGCGCGCCCGCTGGTTGATGCCGCCCTCGAGGAGGTCGGGCTTGCGCATTTCCGCGAACGGCAATTGCCGACGCTCTCGGGCGGCGAGCAGCAGCGCGCCCATTTCGCCCGTGTGCTGGTGCAGCTCGCCTGCGGCGAGGCCGAGCATGGCCCGGGACTTCTGTTGCTGGACGAGCCGACCTCGAGCCTCGATCTGCGTCACCAGATCGACCTCGTCGAGGCGGCGCGCCGCCGCGCCGGCAGCGGCACGGCGGTGATCGCGATTCTGCACGACCTCAATCTCGCCATCCGCTTCGCCGACCGGCTGATCGTGCTGGCTGGCGGCAAGCTCGTCGCGGACGGCTCACGCGCCGATGTCGTCACGCGGGAGAGGATCCGGGATATCTTCGAGATCGACGCGGTCGTGCATCAGGCAGACGGCGTGCCCTATGTGCTGCCGCAGTCGATACGGGCTGTTGCGACCGGAATTTAGCCAATCCTGTTTCTGCAAAGGAGGCGCGACCGAGCCTACCCCGCCGGAACGATCACCATGCTCTTGTCCTTCGGCCAGCGGATGCGCCAGGCGAAGTTGATGTCCCGGACTTCGCCGGGCTTGGCCTCGAACGACCATTCCAGCACGCCGCGCTTGTCGCGGATGTTGTTCGCGGTCGGCGGGGTGCTCGACGGCAGCATCTCGACGACGATGTCCTCGCTCTCGCTGACCGGCAACTGATCCTCGATCGCAATCTTGATCGGGAAGTCGTGGCCGTTGCGGATCGTGGTCTTGAACGCACGTTCGTCCGTCTTGGACGTCGTGACCAGCAGGCCTGCCGAACCCTCATTGCGCTTGAGCACGGCGCGCTCGATCCTGACCTTGTCGTCCGCGCCGAAGCCGAGCCGAACGACGTCGTCCTTGGCCGACGCCGAGATCTTGCCGCGACCGACAAAGACGCCGTCGCGATAGATCGCAACCTTGCCAGGCAGCAGGGTCGTGTCGTCGGTCTGCTTGAAGCTGGCTTCGAGGAAGGCGGTCGGGTCCAGCACGGGCGCGGCGCGGACGGCGAGGTCGGCGGGGACGGTCATGGCCGCGATGCGCATACTCTTGGCTCCCTCCTGGGCGCCGAGGCTGACGCGGCCGGGAATCTTGAACGTGGCCTGGAAGCCGCCGATCTCGGCCAAAGCCTGCTGCTCATCGGCGCGTTCGCGCGACTCGGACGCCTCCGCGATCTTGGCCATCGCCGGCGAATGTGCCTGGCGCGTCATGGGTGCAGGCCGCGCCAGGTCCGAGGCCGTGCCGAGGGCCAGCGGCTTGGGCGGCTGCGGATATTGCGCCACCAGCGAGCCGAGCTCCGGCGCGCTACCGCCACGGCCGATACGCACCGTGGAGACACCGAGCGCGACATTCGACCAGTCTTCTCCGGTCGACTGCGTGATCTCGGCGCGACGAACAAGCTCAAGCTGCGGCTTGCGATCCTTGGCGCCGGTGTCGAGCCTGGCGTCGTAGAGCGGCACCCAGCGCGCGTTGCGCACGGCGTAGGTCACCCGCAACGTCGCCTTGGTCGCAGCGGCGGAGGCGACATCGATCCGCACCTCCAGCTTGCTCGGCGGCTTGGCCGAGCGCTCGGCCTCGAGCTGTGCGATCTGGCGGTCGATCTCGCGCTGCTTTCGCGTGGCGTCACGGATCGTGGTATCGGCGGTCGCGGTCTCCTCGGCGACCGCGGCAAAGGCTGCGCGCCATTCGGTAATCGGCCGGGCCTCGCCCTTGTCGCCGAGGCCTGCGGGCGAGGCTTCGGCAAAGCGCTGGGCAAAGCTGCGCCTTGCGTTTGCCGAGTCGATCGCACCTTGCAGGTCGGCGCGCTGATCCCTCAGCGCTTCGATGCGCTTGTCGAGTTCGGAGAGGTTGACGGGCGGCGCGGCCCGCGGCGGCCGGGCATCGATCGTGCCGATGGTGAGCTTGGCGCCCGCCTCGCCTTCGACGCGAAGCGAGGACGGATCGAGCGAGAGCGGAAAATCCCTGGCGACCAGCGTCGAGTCACCGGAGGCGAGGTCCAGCGCGATGATGCGGGTGACGGTGGCGCCATCGGGATAGACGGTCACGGCGTCGATCGCCGACTTGGCGTCCAATTCGGCGGCCCATGACGGCACCGCGAGGGCCGCGGTCACCAGGACCAGGCTCGTTGCCAGACATTTTGCGGTGATGCGCATGAAATTCCCTCCCTGCCGATATCGACGCGTCACCACCCGGACGCGCGAAAAGATGCCTTGCCAAGATGGTTGGACGCGGCAGGGAAGGAACCGGTTCGATTGGGGTTTCCGTTGGGCACCGCTGCGGCGGCACCAAGGCTGCGGACGGCTGGCGATCCCGCGGGTGCTAAGCCTGGGTCGGCGAGCCCTGGCCAAAGATGCGTCGAAGCAGATCGGTCACGTTCTTGGCCCCGGCCTTCTTCAAGATGCCGGCGCGGTAACCTTCGACCGTACGCGCACTGAGATGCATGCGGCGGGCGATCTCCTTGTTGGTCAGGCCGGCGGCAAGGTGCTCGAGCACGTCGGCTTCGCGCGCGGTCAGCGGCTCGCAGCCTGCCAGCCAGCCCTGTCGGCTCGTGCGGGGCTGTGCGAATTCATCGATGGCGGCGTGGATCCGGCCGACGATGTCATGGGTGCGGAACGGCTTTTCGATGAAGTCCGCCGCGCCGCTCTTGATGGCGTCGACCGCCAGGGCGATGCTACCGTTCGCCGAGGTCACCAGCACCGGCGCCATGCAGTTTTCCTGGCGCAGCCGCCTGAGCATGTCGAGGCCGGAGCGATCGGGCGGCAGCTCCATCAGCACGCAGGCCGGCATCCGCGCCTTTGCCTCGGACAACAGAGACGCACTGTCAGCGAAGCAGATCACGTCATAGGCGCTCTGTTGGAGCGCGGCTGAAAGTTGTTCGCGGGAGGCCGCATCGGTCTCGATGACGAATACCTCACCCTTGGAAAGCGTGTTTCCCGGCATATCCCGATCCAGCAATGTCTTGGTCAAATGGTCCGAGACGGAAGGCAGGCCCCATCGCCGCGCCGCGCCGTCATGAGCACGGCATTCACGCCAGTGCCTCGGTTTCCCCTATGTATGTCCCGCCCGGTTCCCGGATTTGACGGACCGAGACAGAAACTTTACATTTCGGGACATCTGCGGGAATGGCTGGCAGGAACGGTTCGCATGACCGACCTCGTTCGCAGCGCAGGCTTGAGCTATTACCCGGAAATCGCCCGGTCGGTGGGTCTCGATCCCAAACAGATGATGCGCAAGGCCAGGCTGCCGCTGGCCTGTCTCGACAAGCCCGACACTCCCATCGCCGTCGCCGGCCTGCGCCGTCTGCTCGAATTGTCGGCAGCGGCGTCCGGCGCCGAAGATTTCGGCTTGCGTCTCGCCGAGCGCGGCGGCCTGACCAATTTCGGCGCCGTCGGCCTGATCGTGCGCGAGCAGGCGACCGTGGGCGAGGCGATCGAAGCGTTCTCGCGCTTCATCCATATCCATCATGACGGCATGCGGCTGGATGTGACGCGCGGCAGGCAGAGCGTGACCGTCAGGCTGCATCTGCGCGGCCGGCAGCCGAGCGCGCCGCGGCAGTCGATCGACATGGCCCTCGGCAGCGTCCACCGCATCATCCAATCGCTATTCGGCCATGACTGGCGACCGCAGGAAGTGCATCTGCATTATCCGCCGCCTAAGGACCGCAAGCGCTATCGCGACTTCTTCGGTTGCCGCGTGACTTTCAACGCCGAGGACGATGCGATCTTGCTGTCGGCGCACGACATGGAGCGCCGGATCCCGGGCGCGCACCCCTTGGTCGCGACTTATCTGCGCAAGCGCATCGAGGCCATCGAGACCCGGCCGGCAAGTTGGGAGGGGAAGGTCGACGAAGTCGTGCGGACCCTGCTCGCTACCGGTGACTGCACCGTCGAGCGCGTCGCCGAGCATCTTGCCTGCACCCGCCGCACCATCCACCGCCATCTCGCCGCAGCAGGCACCAGCTTCTCGGCCATCCTGGATGCGCAACGCGCCGATCTCGTCACTCAGCTGATCGACGACCCCGGGCGGCCGCTGGGTGACATCGCGCTGCAGCTTGGCTTCTCCGCGCAGAGCGCCATGGCGCGCTGGTTCCGCGGCCGCTTCGGCTGCACCATCACCGACTGGCGCAAGGGCGTGAGACCACCGGCGGCCGATGCGCCTTCGGCAAGCGCGGCTTGAGTTCAGCGCGCCGGGGCCGGCACGCCCATGATGGCGAGGGCCCGCCGCCGGCTGCCGGCGAGCAGCGGCCCGAACGCGACGGCAAATCCGAGGAACGCGACCAGCCAGCCACACGCAGCGAGGTGCAACAACACATAATCATGCGCGGGAAATACCACCGCAGCAATCCGGGCCAGAGCCGCGATGATGATTGCGGCATAGATACCCTGGATCGCGGGCGAAGCCGTCAAGGCCTGTCCGGTATGACCGAGGCTGGCGCGGGTCATCACCGCGAGCGTCATCGTCCCCGCCGCACCGGTCATCCAGGCGTGGATGCCGGCGCTCGGCGGCAGCGCTCCGAACACCGCAATGGCGTGCAGGATGAACCCGAACGGCACGAACACGTAACCGACATGCAGGATCACGAGCAGCCGCTCGCGCAAGGTGCGATCACCGGCCCAGCGCGCAAGCCGCACCAGATGCAGCCCGCCGGCAAGCGCCATCAGCACACCGGTGACGGCATTCAGCGGCGCCACGACCCACGAGACGAGCGCGAGCGCGCTGCATCCGATCACTGCGCCGTCGAAACGTCCGAACGGCACCGGCAGTCGGCCGGGATTGAACTTGACCAGCCAGTTGCGGGTGAAGCTCGGAATGATGCGGCCACCGATCAGCGCGATCAGCAGCACGACCACGCCGACGCCCACGCGGATGCTGACATCGGCCGCGCCCTGGTAATGCGCCTCGAGATGAAAAGCGACGTTGCCGGCGAGCAGAACGGACACCAGCCCCACCACCGGCAGGTTGCGCCAGTTGCTGCCAGCGATGATCTCGCGCGCCGCGGCGGCGACGACCAGCGCCAGGAAGGCGGCGTCGATGGCCAACGCGAACACCCAGCCGGTATCGGCCGACAGCGTTACCGCGACGCGTCCGGCAAGCCAGACCGTCACCAGGGCTCCGAGCGAGGTGCCCTGGATCGGCAGCCGGCCGGTCCAATTCGGAATGGCCGTGAACAGGAACCCGGTGATCACGGCGGGGAGGAAGCCGTAGAGCATCTCATGGACGTGCCAGTCGCGCGCCGCGAATGCGGAACTCACCGACAATTCGCCATAGAACATCGGCAGCCAGGCCAGGATCGACAATCCGGCCTGGATCGCGGCGAGCAGGAAAAAAGGCCGAAAACTGTTCGCAAACAGCGGCCAGCCCTGATAATTGCGGGATCGGGCGCCAGCCATGGGGTCAACTCCAATGAATTTCAGTCCGTTATTTGGAAAAATACTGCCAGCCGACCGTTCCGTTTTGCGCTATCGCAAACTATCGGACGATTGCAGGTGCCATCACACTCCTTGACGCCAAGGAGGCAGAATGGCCAAGGTCGACACATCGCTGGTTGCGCATTTGCCGCTGTTTGCCGGGGTCACGCCAGAAGCTCTGGACGAGATCCTGCGTGAGGCCCGTTCGGCGCGATATCCCAAGAACAGTGCCATCTTCGAGCAGGGTGCGGACGCACAGTCGTTTTTCCTGCTGCTGCACGGCCACGTCCGCGCGGCCAAGACAACGCCGACCGGCGAGCAGATCGTGGTGCGCTATGTCGCGCCCGGCGAAACGTTCGGGCTCGCCATGGCGATAGGCGCCTCGCGATACCCGGCGACCGCGACCGCAGTCGACGATAGCGTGGTGCTGATCTGGCCGACCTCGGCCTGGCCGCGGCTGATCGAGCGATTTCCCTCGCTTGCCGCCAACACGCTTCAGACCGTCGGCACCCGCCTCCAAGAGAGCCACACCCGCATCCTGGAAATGTCGACTCAGCAGGTCGAGCAGCGCGTCGCGCATGCGCTGCTGCGCCTCGCCAAGCAGTCCGGCAAGAAACTCGACCGCGGCATCGAGATCGACTTCCCGATCAGCCGTCAGGACATCGCCCAGATGACCGGCACCACGCTGCACACCGTCAGCCGCATCCTGAGCGGCTGGGAAAGCCAGGGCCTCGTCGAAAGCGGCCGTCAGCGCATCATCCTGCGCGATCCGCACGGGATCGTCGTGCTGGCGGAGCGGAGCGCAGACAGCGGGGCGGCGTGACGGCGCACCAAGGCGTCTGCGGCCAAGAGTGAGATAGGAGTGAGGCGCCTCCGCTTACGGCGAAAGCCGCCCCTCACCCGAGAATCCGCGCGCGCCCGCGCGAATTCCAGACCGTTTCACGCCGGCACGCAATCGACCAGTGCGGCAAGGAATTTTTCGCGGTCTATGCCATGCTCGCGGCAGGCATCATCCACCGTGTGGAAGGTTGCGATCGGGCAACCGACACAAGCCAATTTGAAGGCTAGAAACACGCGGATCGTGTGCGGCGCCGTACGCATGATGTCATCGACCAGATCGTCGGATCCAAAGGACATGGACAACTCCGTTCAGAGACGACGATAACGGAGGAGCGCGGAGTTTCTTTGTGGAAGCGCAAGCAGTTGCCGTTTCCCGCAGCTCGTCATGCCGGGGCGCGCCGTTTGGCGCGAACTTCGATGCGCAATTGCGCATCTGAGAATCGATCGGGCGGCGGATGACGTACAGAAATGGCTTCCGGGCTCGCGCTGCGCGCGCCCCGGAATGACCAATTACACGGCCCGGCTGTGCAGCTGCTTTGCCGGGTTGAGATGCGCGTCGAACGCGGCGGCGACGCTGCGGACCAGGAAGCGCGAGTCTTTTGCGACTGCGAGGCGATTGCCCTCCAGCCTCACGACGCCGTCGGAGATCAGCGGGCTCAGACGCGCCGCGGAGCGCAGCATCGTCGCGGCCTCGGCGCCATGGCGCGCGCAGATGTCGCCGAGATCGGCACTGAACTCGCACATGATGCGTTCGATGATGTCGGCGCGCAGCCGGTCGTCTTCGGTGAGCATATAGCCCTTCGCGGTCGCGGGACGGCCGGCGACGATGCTCTGCGCATAGGCGCCGATCTGCACCTCGTTCTGGACGTAACCCTGCGGCAAATGGCCGATCGCGCTGGCGCCGAAACCCAGCAGGACTTCACTCTTGTCGGTGGTGTAACCCTGAAAATTGCGCCGCAGCGTCCCTTCCTCGAAGGCCACCGCCATGGCGTCGCCGGGCCGGGCGAAATGATCGAGCCCGATCTGCACGTAACCGGCCTCCTTCAGCGCATTGGCGATCGCGCAAGCCTGGTCGTGGCGCGCGAGGCCGTCAGGCAGCACGGCTTCGTTGATCATGCGCTGGTGCTTCTTGAACTGGGGCACATGGGCGTAGCCGAACACGGAGAGGCGGTCGGGCGCGAGGGCGAGGCTGCGCCGAACCGTATCCAGGCACGATGCGACGGTCTGGTGCGGCAACCCGTAGATCAGGTCGAAATTGATTCCCGCGATGCCGGCGCGCCTGAGCATGTCGACCACGGACGCCGTCTGCTCGAAGCTCTGCACGCGATTGATCGCCCGCTGCACCACGGGATCGAAGCTCTGCACGCCGAGGCTCGCGCGGTTGACGCCGGAGAGCCGCATCGCCTCGACCATATCGGCGGTCAAGGTGCGGGGATCGATCTCGACCGCGATCTCGGCCGAGGGCAGCACGAAGAACTTCTGGCGCATCGTCGCCATCAGCTCGACGAAAGCCTCCGGCGCCATGATCGTCGGCGTGCCGCCGCCGAAATGGATGTGCTCCACCTTGATGCGGCGGCCGATGGTCTCGGCGATCTGCGCGATCTCGTTGCGCAGGGTCCGCTGATAGCCGGCGATGAGCTCGTCCCGGCGGGCGATCTGGGTGTGGCAGCCGCAATACCAGCACATCTCGCGGCAGAACGGCACGTGGAGATAGAGCGACGCGCTGGCACCCGCCGGCAGCTCCGCCAGCCACCGGGCATAGGTGTCCGGGCCGATCGCCGTCGAGAAATGGGGTGCGGTCGGGTAGCTCGTGTAGCGCGGCAATCGCTCTTCGCCGTAGCTTGCCGCAAGATCAGATCTCATGTCTTACCCATTCGTAAATCTAGGCCGTGTGCAGACATCACGGCAAATCACGGAATGACTTCAATTAACCCGGATGCGCCGAGGCGACTTTGCGCTCGCGCAAAGCCGGGCGACCGGTTCCCGGCAATGATGAGAACATTCGCGCGGCCATCCGGAGCGTTTGCCATGAGGCTTCTCGCACTCGAACTGATCCTTTCCCTGCTCGACGTCCGCGGCCATATCCCGCGCTTCGACGACTTCCGGCCGACCCCGGTCGCACCGGCTCCGGCCGGCACCGCGCGCGCTCTGGCCGCCATCATCGCTGTCTTCGCCGTGCTGTCGTTGGCGGTCTGGGCAACTGTCTGGCTTGCCGTGCAGCTCATCTAGTTGCGATCCGACGATCGATCGCATGAACCGCGCAGCGCGACGGTCGCGGGTCGTATCGGCCGCCCCTGCGAAAGGTGACGGCTACGTCACCGGTTGAATAATTATCCCACTTGAAGATGCGAACGAGTCGCCGCTGAGCACAGACGCGGTGCTCACGCTCAGCAATTCTGCGCACCGCACGACATCGATAACTGCGACGCCTGACGCGTCGGCGGCGATCAGTCGCGTGTCACAGTATCGACACCGCTGTCCGGCGTCTGTTCGCTGAGCCTCGACGTCCGCCATGACGACGTCGGAATCGATCAACGCGGTATCGACGATACTACTTCACGAGGACGCCTAAGTACCATTGCGGAGGTGAATCACGGCGAAAGCTTGTTGCAGCGCAAATACGCTTGCCGCGATCGGCGCACACTGCATTCGTTATCAGATCTATTCACATGAAGGATGCTTCCGATGTTCACCCGCAGAGCCGCATTGATCAGCGCCGCCGCGACTGCCTTGATGCTGGCGGCCCCGGCTTTCGCCGCCAGCGATCTCAAGCTGCCGCGTCAGAAGGTGGAGCTGGTCGCTCCGCCCTTCGTGCACGCGCACGAGCAGGCCACGACGCAGGCTCCCAAGATCGTCGAATTCACGATGACCGTCGAGGAGAAGAAGGTCGTCATCGACGACAAGGGCACCACCTTCCAGGCCATGACGTTCAACGGCTCGATGCCGGGACCGCTCATGGTCGTGCACGAGGGTGACTACGTCGAGCTGACGCTGGTCAATCCCGTGACCAACACCATGCCGCACAACATCGACTTCCACTCCGCGACCGGCGCGCTCGGTGGCGGCGAGCTGACGCTGATCAATCCCGGCGAGCAGGTCGTGCTGCGCTGGAAGGCGACCAAGACCGGCGTGTTCGTCTATCATTGCGCACCGGGAGGCCCGATGATCCCCTGGCACGTCGTCTCCGGCATGAACGGCGCCGTGATGGTGCTGCCGCGCGAGGGACTGAACGACGGCAAGGGCCACGCCCTGAAGTACGACAAGGTCTACTACATCGGCGAGCAGGACATGTACGTGCCGCGCGACGAGAAGGGCAATTTCAAGTCCTACGAATCGCCGGGCGAGGCCTACACCGAAACCGAAGAGGTGATGAGGAAGCTGATTCCGACCCATGTCGTGTTCAACGGCAAGGCCGGCGCGCTCACCGGCAAGAACGCGCTCACCGCCAAGGTCGGGGAGAACGTGCTGATCGTGCATTCGCAGGCCAATCGCGACAGCCGTCCGCATCTGATCGGCGGGCATGGCGATTATGTCTGGGAGACCGGAAAGTTCGGCAATGCACCGGAGGTCGGGCTCGAGACCTGGTTCATCCGCGGCGGCTCGGCAGGAGCTGCGCTGTACAAATTCCAGCAGCCCGGCATTTACGCCTATGTCACGCACAATCTGATCGAGGCGGCCAATCTCGGCGCGACCGCGCACTTCAAGGTCGAAGGCAAGTGGAACGACGATCTGATGACCCAGGTGAAGGCACCTGCCGAAATCCCGGCGCCCAAGACCCACTAGACGCGACAAGGGGGCCGGTCATCACCGGCCCCTTCTTCCTTTCGAGGAACGACCATGCTGATCGCATTCAAGCTCAAACTGGCACTCGCCTGCGCCGCCGGGCTCGCAGGTCCGATCGCGATGGCGCCGCTGGTCTCGACCATGACGGTCCGCGGCACGGCGACGGAGCCCGCCATCGTCAGGGTCGCACCGGGCAGCCTGTCCTATCGCGAGGCCGGCGATTTCACGCGCGGCGGGCAGCAGGCGGAAGCGCCGCTGCGCACGATGCGCGTCGACCGGCCGCTGCACATCATGCGAAACCAGGTCTCGTCGTCCGACTATCAGCTTTGCGTCCAGGACGGCGCCTGCCGCGCCCTCGATCGCGATGTCGCGATCGCCCCCGATCGCCCTGCGGTGCAGGTGAGCTGGCACGACGCCGAGGCCTATGCGGGCTGGCTGTCGCGCAAGACCGGCCATCATTACCGGCTGCCGAGCGATGAGGAATGGGCCTTTGCCGCCGGCTCCAGATTCAAGGACGACGGTCTCGCGGTCGATGCGAATGATCCTTCAAAGCGCTGGATCAGCCGCTATGAGCGCGAATCCGAACGCGACCTCTCCGACACCAAGGCCTATCCGTTCGGCAAGTTCGGCCCGAACGAGCACGGCATCGAAGATCTCGCCGGCAATGTCTGGGAGTGGACGTCGACCTGCTTCGTGCGCTCGCGCTTCGACGCTTCAGGCAATGCCGGCCGCCCGACCGTGAACTGCGGCGTGCGCGTCGCCGAGGGCGCGCACCGCGCCTATGTCACCGATTTCATCCGCGACGCCCGCGCCGGCGGCTGCGCCCAGGGCGTGCCGCCCGCCAATCTCGGCTTCCGCCTGGTGCGCGAGGAGACGTCGTGGGTGGCGAGCGTGTCGGCGCGCTGGAGCAAGGTGTGGGCGGCAAGATCATGATCGTCGCGGCGCACCTACGTTTTCCCGTCAACGTCTCCATTGATTAGAATCGATCTAAATTAAGAAATATTGGAATCGCTCTAAGTCACGCTCTTCGCGACATCGCGTCGCTGACTTTGCCGCATCGCCTGCGCTACTCAATCCGGCGTCAATCGCCCGCCTGGAGCAGCCCTTATGATCAATCTTCGCGTCCTTGCCGCCTCCGCGGCGGTGTTGAGCCTGACCCTATCCTTTGCCTCGAAAGCAGCCGCCAATGGCGAGGTCAACGTCTATACCTATCGCGAGACCAAGCTGATCCAGCCGCTGTTCGACGCCTTCAGCAAGGATACGGGCATCAAGGTCAATGTCGTCTCCGCAAGCTCAGGTCTGGAGCAGCGTATGAAGGCGGAAGGCGCCAACAGTCCGGCCGACGTGCTGCTGACAGTGGATATCGGCCGCATCGACGAGGCCGTGCAGGCCGGCGTCACCCAGCCGATCAAGTCGGAGGTGGTCGACAAGGTCGTGCCGGCGCAGTATCGCGATCCGGACGGATACTGGGCCGGCATCTCCATGCGCGCGCGCGTGATCTATGCCTCGAAGGATCGCGTCAAGCAGGACAAGATTACCTATGAGGAGCTCGCCGATCCCAAGTGGAAGGGCAAGATCTGCATTCGCTCGGGCCAGCACATCTACAACAACGCCCTGTTCGCGGCCTACACGGCCAAGCACGGCGAGGCCAAGGCCGAGGAATGGCTGCGCGGCGTGAAGGCCAATCTCGCGCAGAAGCCGTCGGGCGGCGATCGCGAAGCCGCGCGTGACGTGGCCGCCGGCAAGTGCGACATTGGCATCGGCAACACCTATTACTGGGCGCTGATGATGAACAACGATCCCGAGAAGAAGCCGTGGGCGGAGGCGACCCGCGTCATCCTGCCGACCTTCGAGGGCGGCGGCACCCACGTCAACCTCTCCGGCGTGCTGCTCGCCAAGCACGCGCCCAACAAGGCCAACGGCATCAAGCTGATCGAGTGGCTCGTCAGCGAGCAGGCGCAGCAGATGTATGCCGACCAGAACTACGAATATCCGGTTCGGAGCGGCGTCCCCATCGACTCCACCATCGCGGGCTACGGCAAGCTCGCCCCAGATCCGTTGCCGATCGCAAAGATCGCCGCCAACCGCAAGGCTGCGGCCTCGCTGGTGGACAAGGTCGGCTTTGACAACTGATCTCTGGCGGTCCTCGTCCCTCGAACTGGCAGAACCTTCGGGCGCACGGCCTCGCTTGAGAGGCCGCGCCGCCCACGCCGGGCGCGCCGCGACCGCGATCGCGATCGCAACCGCGATCCTGGTCGCGGCCCCCGTGATCTCGATCGTTTCGCTGGCTTTGCAGCCGGCGACCGATGTGTGGCACGACCTGATCAACTACGTGCTGCCCGCCGCGCTCCTGGACACCGCCCTTCTGCTCGTCGGGGTCGGCGCGCTGACACTTCTGGTCGGCGCCGGCACTGCATGGGTGATATCGCGCCACGATTTTCCCGGCCGGGGCATGCTCCTGTGGCTGATGCCGCTGCCGCTGGCGATCCCGACATATCTTGCGGCCTACGTCTATGCCGACCTGTTCGAACCGCTCGGCCTGGTGCATCGCACCCTGGCGATCTGGCTGCCGCTACGCGATGCCCTCGGCCATCTGCCCAACCTGCGCTCGCTGCCGGGCGCCATCTTCGTGATCGGGCTCGTGCTGTATCCTTACGTCTATCTGTCGGCGCGCGCGACGTTTCAGGTTCAGTCTGCCGAATTCGCCGAGGCGGCTACGACGCTGGGGGCCGGCCGATGGACCGTTTTCTGGCGCGTTTCACTGCCGATGGCGCGGCCCGCGCTCGCGGTCGGCGTGGCGCTGGTCGCGCTGGAAACGCTCAACGACATCGGTGCCAGCGAGTATCTCGGCATCCGCACGCTGACGGTCTCGATCTTCACCACCTGGCTCAACCGCGGCAGCCTTGCCGGTGCGGCGCAACTCGCATGCCTGATGCTTGCGATCGTCGCCGGCCTGATCGCGATGGAGCGTTACGGCCGCCGCAACGCCAACGCCGAGTTCTCGGCCGAAAGCCCGCATGTGAGGCAGCGAACCCCGCTTTCGGGCGCAAGGGCGTGGATCGCGTTCGCGGTCTGCGCGCTGCCGGTGCTGATCGGCTTCGTCGTGCCGCTGTTCTATCTGGCGCATCAGGCTCTCGGTCGCGGACTCCTTGCAAATTTCGACCCGCTGCTGTGGCGCCACACCTTCCATTCGTTTGCCTATGCAGCGCTCGCGACGCTGATGGCGCTGATGCTTGCGCTCGCCACGACGATCGCGCACCGCTTTCGGCCGGATCCCCTGAGATATCTGGCGATGAGCACCGCGCAGGCCGGGTACGCGCTGCCGGGTCTCGTGATTGCCCTCGGCCTGCTGACCCCCGTGCTGGCGGTCGACAGCGCGCTGAGCGCGGTCGCGACCTGGACGGGACTTTCGCTGCCCGGGCTGATCCTGGTCGGCTCGGGGACGGCTGTCGTCATCGCCTACACGATTCGTTTTCTGGCCGTGCCGGTCGGCATGATCAAGGCCGGGTTCGACAGCATTCCGCGCGACTATGACGAGAGCGCGCGCACGGTCGGCGCGGGCCAGGCGGTCATGTTGAGGCAGATCTATCTGCCGTTGCTCCGGCCCGCGATGCTTGGCGCCGTCATCATCATGTTCGTCGACTGCCTGAAGGAGCTGCCGGCAACGCTGCTGTTGCGGCCCCTCAACGTCGAAACGCTGTCGACGTCGATCTACCAGTTCGCAAGCCGCGGCAATTTCGAGGACGGCGCGCTCGCGGCCCTCCTGATCATCGCCGCCAGCATCGGCCCGGTGGTCTGGCTGACCCGGTTCTCCGAGGTGCCGAGCGGCCCCGCTTGAAGGCTCGGGCGCATCGTCTGCGCATTCAAGCCATCAGGGACAATCAAATCGCTCGCGCGAACATGCGAAAGCCGGGAGCGCCGATGATCGCCTCGAACGCGGGATCGCGCTTCTCTTCCACAAAGACAAAGCCAGCCTTGGCGTAGGCGCGCTCGGCGGGTTCGTTGCCGACCAGGAATGATATCGTCGCCCTGGCAAACCCAGCCGCCCGTCCCTTGTCCAGGGCCTGCGCAATCAGCGCCTGCACAAGCCCACGACCGCGATGAACCGGATCGGTCGCGACATGCTCGATCATCCAGTCGCCCTCGCCGCCCTGAACCCAGCAGGCGCGCGTGTAGGTGCCGCGTTTGCGGATCGCTTCCAGTTCCGGCGCGGCAAGCTCCGTCGCGGCCGCGACTTCCTCGATGGCGCGCCAGGCCGCAGGCCCGGTGCCCTCCGCCGGCAAGGCACAAAGCGCCGCCGCCGGCTTGCCGTCGATTTCGGCGACGAGAAATTGCGAGACATGCCACATCGACACCGCATCTGCGGTCGCGATGCGCGCGATGAAGTCAACGCATGGCTGTTCGGGCCAGCCTAGCGCTATATCGAACCAGCCGGATGGCCGGTGGCCTCGCATCGAGGACAAGATAGTCCTTGCGATGAATTCGGCGTCTCCGAGACGCGCAGACCGTATCGTCATGCGCGCCCCATTCTCGAAGACCTCAGGTGTTCTTCAAAGCGACGCGGAATTCGGCTTCGGTCTTGGACTTGACCTCGTCGAGCGAAACGCCGTCGGCGAGCTCGATCAGCGCCATGCCGCCATTGCCATGCTTGTCGATGGTGAAGACGGCGAGATCCGTCACGACCATGTCGACCACACGCTCGCCCGTCAGCGGCAGATTGCACTTCTTCAGCAGCTTCGGGCCGTCCTTGGCCGAATGCTCCATAACCACGATGACGCGCTTGACGCCGGCGACGAGGTCCATCGCGCCGCCCATGCCCTTGACCATCTTGCCGGGGATCATCCAGTTGGCGAGATCGCCGTTCTGGGCCACCTGCATGGCGCCAAGGATGGAGAGATCCATGTGGCCGCCGCGGATCATGCCGAAGGAATCGGCGCTCGAGAAATAGGAGGTCGAGGGCAGCTCGCTGACGGTCTGCTTGCCGGCGTTGATGAGATCGGGATCCTCTTCGCCCTCAAAGGGGAATGGACCCATGCCGAGCATGCCGTTCTCGCTCTGCAAGGAGACGTCCATGCCGTCGGGGATGTAATTCGAGACCAGCGTCGGGATGCCGATGCCGAGATTGACGTAATAACCGTCGCGCAATTCTTTCGCAGCGCGCGCGGCCATCTGTTCACGGGTCCAGGCCATGTGAGTCTCCTGATACGCCTAGGCGGCGGTGCGCGGGCGGGTGTTGCGGAACTCGATACGCTTCTTGGCCGTGCCGACCTCGACGATGCGCTTCACGAAGATGCCGGGCGTGTGGATGTGGTCGGGGTTGAGTTCACCCGCCGGAACCAGATGCTCGACCTCGGCCACCGTGATCTTGGCGGCGGTCGCCATCATCGGGTTAAAGTTGCGCGCGGTCTTGCGGTAGATGAGGTTGCCGGCGGTGTCGCCCTTCCAGGCATGCACGATGGCGAGGTCGGCGAACAGCCCGCGTTCCATCAGATACTTCTCGCCGTCGAATTCCTTCACTTCCTTGCCTTCGGCGATCAGCGTGCCGACGCCAGTCTTGGTGTAGAAGGCCGGAATGCCGGCGCCGCCGGCGCGGATGCGCTCGGCCAGCGTGCCCTGCGGATTGAATTCGAGTTCCAGCTCGCCGGCGAGGAATTGCTGGGCGAACAGCTTGTTCTCGCCGACATAGGACGAGATCATCTTCTTGATCTGCCGCGTTTCCAACAGGCGGCTGAGCCCGATGCCGTCGACGCCGGCATTGTTGGAGACCACCGTCAGGCCCTTGACGCCGGACTCGCGGATCGCATCCGACAGCTCCTCGGCGATGCCGCAGAGGCCGAAACCTCCCGACATGATCATCATGTTGTCTTTTAAGATGCCGTCGAGAGCCGACTTGGCGTCGGGATAGACCTTGTTCATACAAATACCTTCGACTGAACCTTCAGTTTGGAGGCGTCGCGCCGTATTGGCGGCGATTATTAGGCGAAATCCTCCAAAGCCGTCAATGATACGGGGTTCTCCGCACCGCGCCCGGGTGATAGAAGCTGCCCACGCCGTGGGCAGAACCGTCCACGGCCTTGAAAGCGACAAGAAAACCCATCAAGTTGCGGGACTTAACATCATAGGGCTTGGGCGTGGCCACGCAGGTTTTCCGACCCGCCCTTCCGGCTCCAACGACCAACCCGATCAGGACACGCCATTGACCATGGCCCAAGGAATGAAGCGCCTCGGGACGCCGATCGCGGCGCTGCTCGGCGTGGCGCTAATCGCCCTGATCGCGACCTCCTGGCTCATCAACCGCGACGCGCTGCGCAAGGCGGTCGAAGCGCAGATCCGCGACGTCACCGGGCTCGAGCTCAGCGTCGCAGGCAGCATCGACATCTCGGTGCTGCCGGCGAGCTACATCTCCTTCCACGACGTCGGCCTCAAGGGCGGCGGCACCACCGATTCCGCGCTGCACGTCGACGTGCTCACCGCCAATCTGCGGCTGCTGCCGCTCCTGCTGCAGCGGTTCGAGATCGCCGACCTGACGCTGTTGCGGCCGCGCATCCACGTCAGCCTGAAGCCGGACGGTGAGAGCAACTGGACGCCGTTCATCCAGACGATCGCGCGCACCATGAAGCCCGGGGCCGAGAATCAGGTCTCGTTCTCCGAAATCCGGATCCAGGATGGCGTGCTCGACTACGAGGACGCAGCCACCCACGCCACCGAGCGGCTCGGCGACATCGACCTATCGCTGGCCTGGCCCTCGATCTCGCGCTCCTTCGCCGCGACGGGACAGTTCGACTGGCGCGGCGAGCGTGTCGACGGCTCGATCAGCTTTTCCGATTTCGTCGCCGCCCTCTCCGGCGATCGCTCGGGGTTGAAGGCGCGGATCGCCAGCGCGCCGCTCAAGCTCGCATTCGACGGCAGCGTCGCCAACCGCACCAGCCCGATGATGGAGGGCACGCTGACGATCGACAGCCCCTCCTTGCGCAACGCGCTGCGCTGGACCGGGCAGCCGCAGCCCGCCAGCGGCGGCTTCGGCCGTTTCGCGCTGAAGGCGCGCGCCAACGTCGTCGGCCCCTCGATCGCGCTCACCAATGTCAATGTCGAGCTCGACGGCAACGCCGCCGAAGGCGTCATGACCTACGCCAATAACGGCCGGCAGACGCTGCAGGCGACGCTTGCCGCCGACGCGCTCGACTTCACGCCCTATATCTCGACCTTCCGCCTGCTCGCGAGCGGGGCGCGCGACTGGAACAGGCAGCTGTTCGATCTCCAGGGATTGTCGACCACCGACCTCGACATGCGCCTGTCGGCGGCCAAGCTGACGGTCGGGCCCACCAAGCTCGGCCGCACCGCGATCGGTGCCAATCTGCGCAACGGCACGCTGGCGCTCTCGGTCGGCGAGGCCCAGGTCTATGGCGGCATCGCCAAGGGCTCGTTCGGCATCGCGCGATCCGACACCGTCGCCGACATCAAGGCGCAGTTCCAGTTCACCGATGTCGATCTCCAGGCCTGCGCCACCGAATTGTTCGGCCTCAACAAGCTGTCCGGTCGCGGCAACATCAACGTGTCGCTGTTCGCCTCGGGCTCGAGCCCGTTCGGCCTCGTGCAGTCGCTCGACGGCAGTGCCACCGTCACCGGGCATGACGGCGCGATCTCGGGCTTCAACGCCGAGCAGCTCCTGAAGCGGCTGGAGCGGCGGCCGCTCTCGGGCGGCGGCAATTTCCGCAACGGTTCGACGCCGTACAACAATCTCACCATCGCGGTGAAATTCTCCGACGGGATCGCCACCGCGGAGGACATCCGCATCGAAGGGCCGGCGGCGAAGATCACGCTGACCGGCACCGCCTCGGTGCCGACGCGCGAATACGACATGAAGGGCGTGGCGAGCCTCAATACGGCGTCCGGCTTTCAATTGCCCTTCATGGTGCAGGGCCCGTGGGACGATCCGCTGATCTTCCCCGACCCTGAAAGCCTGATCCGGCAGTCGCCCGCGGCGTCGCCCTTCCTCGATCTGTTGAAACAGCGCATCACCGGGGGCGGCAAGCGCCCCGCGCAGGACGGATCGCCGACGGCGGAGAATGCCAAGGAGAATGCGAAGTCCAACTGAGGATCGCGCGATTCACCACCGCTGCCCGGACTTCGCGAATTGATCGGGGCGAATTGATGCGGCGATTGGATCGATGCGCGCGTTAAGCATCGCCCCAGAGCGACACCCGCGACCTAGGTCTGACAACATGCTGCGTTGATTGCGCTACCATCCTGCGCTAGTGTTTTTTCGACCGGTTAAAAACACCGGCCGTTTGAGGGAGAAAAACGTGAAATCCAAGGTTATTGGCGCAGTATCACTGGCGGTTGCTGCGGCCGGGCTGTTTGCAGCCGCTGCACCCGCATTTGCGCAGCAGAAGACGATCACGGTCTGGTGGGGCAAGGGCTTCTATCGCTCCGAAGACGACGCGCTGATCGAGACGATCAAGAAGTTCGAAGCCAAGACCGGCATCAAGGTCGAGCTGTCGCAATACGCGATCCAGGACATGATTCCGAAGACGGTCGCCGCGCTCGACGCCGGCACCGTGCCCGATGTCGCCTATTCCGATTCCTATGACGTCCAGGCGCAGGGCAAATGGGCCTATGAGGGCAAGCTCGAGGATCTCTCCGACGTCATGGAGCCGATCAAGGGCCGGTTCGTGCAGAACACGCTGGATGCCTCGATCCTCTACAACGACGTCGCCAAGAAGAAGGCCTATTACGGCTTTCCGCTGAAGCAGCAGAGCATGCACGTCCAGATCTGGAACGACATGCTGGAGAAGGCCGGCTTCAAGCTGGCCGATATCCCGAACGACTGGACGGGGTATTGGACGTTCTGGTGCGACAAGGTGCAGCCGGCGATCCGCAAGGCCACCGGTCAGCGCCTCTATGCCGTCGGACAGCCGATGGGCGTGGAATCCACCGATTCCTTCCAGTCGTTCTACACCTTCATGGACGCCTATCATGTCAAGCTGGTCGACGACGACGGCAAGCTCACGGTCGACGATCCCAAGGTTCGCGAGAACCTGATCAAGGCGATGAAGGATTACACCGACACCTACATCAAGGGCTGCACACCGCCGTCCTCCACGACCTGGAAGGATCCCGACAACAACGTCGCCTTCCATAACAAGACCATCGTGATGACCCACAACTTCACGATCTCGATCGCGGCGAAGTGGTTCGAGGACTCGCAGAACCAGGCGCTTACCCAGGAGCAGCGCGACGCCGGCAAGAAGGCCTACGAGCAGGACATCATCACGGCGTCCTTCCCCAAGGCGCCGGATGGTTCGACCATCAAGTACCGCTCCGACGTCAAGACCGGGCTGGTGTTCACCGCGGCCAAGAACAAGGCCGAGGCCAAGCAGTTCATCAGCTTCCTGCTCCAGGAAGAGAACGTCCGTCCCTACATCGAGGGCGCGCTCGGCCGCTGGTTCCCGGTGACCAAGGAAAGCCAGGAAAGCCCGTTCTGGCAGGCCGACAAGCACCGCAAGGCCGTCTATACGCAGTTCAAGGGCGGCACCTCTCAGTTCGACTTCACCAAGAACTGGAAGTTCACGATTCTCAACAACGAGAACATCTGGGCCAAGGCGATGAATCGCGTCGTCAGCGAGAAGGTTCCGGTCGAGAAGGCCGTCGACGAGATGATCGCCCGCATCAAGCAGGTCGCGGGTTGATGTCATCCTCACCTCTCCTCGCGTTGCGGGAAGAGGTGTAAGAACAACACCGGCCGCGTTTCGCGGCCGGCTTCTCTTTGATGAGTCCTAAAGAATGGCGATCACCCTCTCTGGCGATCAGGCTATGCCCGGCCCGCCCCTGTCGTCGCGGCTGACCCCGGCACAGGTCTGGGGCATCGTGCTGCTCGCGCCCTATCTGCTGGTTTTCCTCGCTTTCGTCGTCTATCCCGTCTGCTACGGGCTGTGGCTGGCGCGCGCGCCGGAAAACTACGTCGCGCTCTACAACGACCCGATCTTCGCGCGCGCCGCGATCAACACGCTGATTTTCCTGGTCATCGGCATCAACATCAAGATGCTGATCGCGCTGTTCCTGTCCGGCTTCTTCGTGCAGCAACGCACCTGGATCAAATGGCTGTCGGTGATCTTCATCCTGCCGTGGGCGGTGCCGTCGATCCCGACCATCCTGTCGGTGCGCTTCATGCTCAATCCCGAATGGGGCATGATCAACCACTACATCTTCTCCCTCACCGGCGATGACGGCCCGAACTGGCTGAACGATCCGACCGTCGCGCTCAGCATGGCGATCGCCGTGCATATCTGGAAGTCGCTGCCGTTCTGGACGCTGATCCTGATCACCGGGCGCCTTGCGATCTCGCACGATCTGTTCGAGGCCGCCGAGGTCGACGGTGCGAGCTGGTGGCAGAAGTTCCGCTACATCACATGGCCGTCGATGCAGACGCTCTACGTCACCTGCACGCTGCTCTCGATGATCTGGACGCTCGGCGACTTCAACAGCGTCTATCTGCTCACCGGCGGCGGCCCGGCCGACCTCACGCACGTGCTGGCGACGCTCGGCATCCGCTATCTCCGCCTCGACCAGCTCTCGCTGGCGATGGCATCCATCGTCTGCGCGATGCCGTTCGTCCTGCCGCTCGTGTACTTCATGATGAAACGGTTGTCGCGATGAAGCTCCCCTCTCTCCGTGATGTCGCGACCGAAGCGCGGCTGCTGCTGATCGGCGTTCCCGTCTTCCTGTGGACGATGATCCCGATCTATCACATGTTCCTGTTCGCGATCTCCCCGAAGGAGGACGCGTTCTCGGGCAAGCTGTGGCCGGATCACCCGACGCTGCACAACTTTCAGATCGTGTTCAAGCAGCAGCATTACTTCCTGCGCGACTTCTACATCCAGTTCTGGAATTCGACCGTGATCGCCGTCTCCGTCGGCGTGCTGACGCTGTTCATCGCGACATCCGCAGCGTTCGCGATCTCGCGATTGAAGGTGCCGGGCGGACGCACCGTGCTGAACCTTGCGCTGTTCACCTATTTCATTCCCGCGGCGTTCCTCGCCGTGCCGATGTACCGGACCATGGGCAATTACGGCCTGCTCAACAATCACTGGTCGCTGATCCTGGCGATGGTGACGATCGCCTCGCCCTACGCGATCTGGGTGCTGAAGCAGGCCTCGGACAAGCTGCCGGTCGAGCTGGACGAGGCCGCCGTAATGGACGGCGCGACGACGCTGCAGATCTTCCGCCTGGTCTATTTGCCGCTGATGATGCCCTCGCTGGTCGCGATCGGCACCTATGCGGTGCTGCTGGCCTGGAACGAATATCTCTACGCGTTCCTGCTGCTCTCCAACGACCGCGAGATCACCCTCCCCGTCGCGCTCGGCAACTTCCTCGCCGCCGACGATTCGCCATGGGAGCTGCTGATGACCACCGGCTTCATCTACGCGCTGCCGCCGGCCGCGGTCTACTACGCCTTCCGCCGCTACATGGTGGGCGGGCTGACGGCGGGTGCGGTGAAGTCGTAGACTTTTCCTTCGTCATTGCGAACGCAGCGAAGCAATCCGGACTATTCCGCAGAGACAGACTGGATTGCATCGTCGCAAGAGCTCCTCGCAATGATAGCAGAGGCTACAGCGGCGCTGCGCTCTCGCCCTGCGAGCTCGACATTTTCGAGGCGAGCGAGGCGATCACGATGACGACCGCGATCAGGGCGATCACCAGCGTGCAGATGGCGTTGATCTCCGGCTTCACACCCAGCCGCACCTCGGAATAGATCCGGATCGGCAGCGTCGCCGAGCCGGGACCGGTGGTGAAGCTCGCGATGACGAGATCGTCCAGCGACAGCGTGAAGGCGAGCATCCAGCCGGCGACGATCGCGGGTGCGATCAGCGGCAGCGTGACGGCCACGAACGCGCGGACCGGGTCGCAGCCGAGGTCCATCGCCGCCTCCTCCAGCGAACGATCGAGCGAGCCGAGGCGGGATTGCACCACCACGGCGACGAAGCACATCGTCAGCGTGGTATGGGCGATGGTCACGGTCCAGAAGCCGCGCTCGGCGTTGAGCGCCACGAACAGCAGCAGCAGCGACAATCCCGTGATCACCTCAGGCATCACCAGCGGCGCGTAGAGCATGCCGGAGAACAACGTGCGGCCGCGAAACCGCTCGCCGCGCGACAATGCGACCGCGGCGAGCGTGCCGAGCAGCGTGGCGATGGTGGCGCAGGAGACCGCGACCCGCAGGCTCATCCAGGCCGCCTCGATCATGGCGCGGTCATTGAAGAACTCGTGATACCAGCGCAGCGACCAGCCGCCCCAGACGGTCACCAGGCGCGAGGCGTTGAAGGAATAGATGACGAGGATGAGGATCGGCAGATAAAGGAACGCGAGCCCCAGCGCGAGCGAGGCGATATTGAAGCGGGAGAGGCGGGAGGCCTTGCGCATCGTCTCAGCGCCCTTGTTCCAGTTGCCGCTTCTGCAGCCGCTCATACAGCAACAGCGGCACCAGCAGCACGGCCAGCAGCACGATGGCCGCAGCAGAGGCGACCGGCCAATCTTTGTTGGTGAAGAATTCGAGCCAGAGGGTTTGGCCGATCATCAGCGAATTGGAGCCGGCCAGAAGGTCCGGGATGACGAACTCCCCGACGATGGGAATGAAGCACAAAAGCACACCGGCGCCGACGCCAGGCAGCGACAGCGGAAAGGTGACGAGCCAGAACACCTGCCATGGCGGCGCGCCGAGATCGCTGGCCGCCTCCTCCAGCGCCGGCTCCATCTTGGCGAGCGTGGCGTAGAGCGGCAGGATCATGAACGGCAAATAGGAATAGACGATGCCGATATACATCGCGCTGTCGGTGGAGAGCCAGACCACGGGCTGGCTGACCAGGTGCAGCGCCAGCAGGATCTGGTTGAGCAGGCCGTCATGCTGGAGGATGTTGATCCAGGCATAGATGCGGATCAGGAACGAGGTCCAGAACGGCACGATCACCAGCACCATCGCCACCGCCTGCCAGCGCTTCGGCAGCCGCGCCATGCCATAGGCGATGGGATAGCCGATCAGGAGCAACAGTGCGGTCGCCGTCACCGCAACGGTGAGGCTGCGCACATAGGCGAGCAGGTAGATGTCGTCGGAGGCGAGCAGCTTGAAGTTGTCGATCGATAGCGCAGCGAACGCAGCCCTGAGCGCATCCCATCCGGCCACGAGGTCGAACACCGGCTCGTAGGGCGGCTGCGCGATCGCCGTCTGCGACAGGCTTATCTTCAGCACAAAGGCGAACGGCACCAGGAAGAACAGCACCATCCAGACATAGGGAGCGATCGCGGCGAAACGCGCCGGCCTCGCGAAGATGCGGCGGGCGCTCATGATTGCAGCACCACGCAATCGTCGGGCGTGAACCAGGCGACGACATGCTGGTTCAGGCTATAGGCATCGACGTCGGTGCGCGCACTGTTGGCGACGGACGCCTGCACCGTTCCACCGGTGTCGAGCTTCACCTTGTAGGTGGTGGTGCCGCCGAGATAGCAGATGTCGGCGATCACGCCGTCGAGCCGGTTGATCGCCGTCTCACGTCCGGCCTCGCTTACCGGGCCATGCCGCGACAGCTTGACCTTCTCGGGGCGGACCGCCACCGCCAATTTGCCCACGCCGACCGGCTCGCGCGGCTCGGCCACCACCAGCGCTCCCGCATCGCGCGTGCCGATGACCAGACGATGACCGTCGCGCAATTTGGACTCGCCGTCGAACAGATTGACGTCGCCGACGAACTCCGCGATCCAGCGCGAGCGCGGCGCTTCGTAGAGCTCGCGCGGGCTCGCGACCTGAGCCAGGTTTCCGGCGTTCATCACGCCGATTCTATCAGCCATCGTCATCGCCTCCTCCTGGTCGTGGGTGACGATGATGAAGGTCATGCCGAGCCGGCGCTGCAGCTCCATCAGCTCGGCTTGCGTGCTCTCCCGCAGCTTCTTGTCGAGCGCCGCGAGCGGCTCGTCGAGCAGCAGCAATTGCGGGCGGCGTGCCAGCGCGCGGGCGAGCGCGACGCGCTGGCGCTGGCCGCCGGAGAGCTGGTCGGGCTTGCGCTTCTCGAGCCCTTCGAGCTTCACCAGTGCGACCATCTCGGCCACACGGGTGGCGATGTCCGCACGCGCCATGCCTGCGCGCTTCAAGCCGAAGGCGATGTTGTCGCGCACCGACAGATGCGGAAACAGCGCGTAGTTCTGGAACATCATGTTGATCGGCCGCTCATGCGGCAACGCCTGCGCGATGTCCTGCCCCCCGAGCAAAATGCGTCCCTCGTCCGGCGCCTCGAAGCCCGCGAGCATGCGCAGCAGCGTGGTCTTGCCGCAGCCGCTGGGCCCAAGCAGCGCGAAGAACTCGCCGGCCTTGATATCGAGCGAGACGCCATCCACGGCGCGGAACGTCCCAAATGTCTTGGCGACGGCCTCGATGCGCAGCAACGGCTGTCCGGCTGCGGCCGCGTCTCCATTGGCAGCACCTGTCGCGGCGTGCGTTTTCGGCAATTCGTCCGTCATGTTTCCTGCCAACCCCGATTCCGCCGCACGCTAGCGGCCGATCGGCGTTTGCTCAACCGGGTCGAGCGGTGTCGTCACAAATTGGCCTTCATGTGGGACGCCAAAAGGCGTATAGTTACGCATATGACCAAGTTGTTGGATCAGGCCCTGGAGCTCGCACGAAGTCTGCCGGCAGATGCGCGGGACGATATTGCCCGGATCGTCCTGCAACTCGCCGGCGCGGAGACGCCTGCTCACGTCATCCTCTCGGATGATGAGAGGTCAGCGATTGCCGCATCCAAGGAGGCGGCGAAACGAGGCGAATTCGCAACCGAAGCTCAAGTCCGCGCAACTTGGGCCAAGCACGGTCTGTGAAACTCCGCTACACGCTTCCGGCGATCGCCGACCTCGATTCCATCTTGACCCACATTGCGGAAGCGTCGCCTCAGGGAGCAGCGCGCGTCAAAAGCGCATTCATGACGTGATCGGTCTATTGCTGGTGCATCCTGAGATCGGTCTACGAACCGATGATCCGGACATTCGAAGGCTCGCTACGACGCCCTACCCCTTCCTCGTCTTCTACGAGGTCGGGAGCGAGGAGATTATCATCCACGCCGTCCGTCATGGCGCCCGTGATCCCGGCGGGATGCCGGGGACGCGCGGTTCAAGTTGATTCACACCCGCCATAAATGCGGCCAGCGCCTCACGATCCGCGGCCGGCATGGTCAGGCCGAGCTTGGAGCGGCGCCACAGCACATCATCCGGAAAGCGCGCCCATTCGCGGGTCATGAGATGGCACACCTCGGCCCCGGTCAGCTCGGGACCGAAGGCAGGCCCGAGTTCGCCGCGGGTCTTGGCCTCCCCCAGCACGGCGGCCAAGCGCGAACCATAGGCGGCGACCAGGCGCTGCGCCTGCGCTTCGGAGAGAAAGCGCCAGCGCTCGCGCGCAAGATCGACTTCGCTGTCGAAACGCTCCCAGGCGAAATCGCCGCCGGGCAGCGCCGCGCCTGCAGTCCAGGGCGGCGACATCGGATAGAACGGCGTCAGCTTCGTCACCGCCCGCTCGGCGCGCAGGCGCGAGGTGGTGACGTCGCCGCCGAACATCGTGATCAGCGGCGCCTTGCGCCGGCGCGCGTGGAACAAGGTCGTGCCGTCGCGGTGCGGACGCCGGCTTCAAATTGACGCCGGAGACCGTCCGGACCACGTCGGCCGTTTCGATGCGCTCGCGGAAATAGCGACTGGCTGCCTCGCAGAGATAGCTGACATCGGCCCCTCGCATCGTGACGATGGCGGGATCGCCGGTGAACTCGTTCGTGACGGTGCCGATCAGCGTGAACGCCCGCTCGAAAGGAGAGGCGAAGATGAGGCGTCCGTCGCTGTTCTGGAAGACGTAGACGTTGTCGGAATCGAACAGCCGGGGCACGATGATCTGGCTTATCTGCATGGGCACTGCGGCAGGTTGCGGCTGGCGCAGCACGGTCTCCGCGACAATCTCCGCCCACGCCCCGGTGGTGTTGGCCAGCGCCCGGGCCGTGATCGTACGGCGATGGCCGCGATCGACCACCGCGAGCCGCCAGACATCGGTTCTATCGGCCCGCACGCAGCGAGCGCCGGTCCGGATCGCAGCGCCGCGTTCGGCCGCATCCAGCGCCGTGAGCACCACCAGGCGGGAATCGTCGACGACGCAGTCCGAATATTCGAAGGCCGTGCCGAACGGGCGCTTCAGCGCGTTGCCGATCGGATGATGCGTGATGTCGATGGTGGCTGAAGGCGGCAGGCCGCCGCGGTTCGTGAGCACGTCGTAAACATACAGGCCGGCCCGCAGCAGCCAGGGCGGACGCTCGTCGGAATGCGCGGGGATCACGAAGCGCATCGGCCGGACCAGATGCGGCGCGATGGCGAGCCAGATCCGGCGCTCGGCCAGCGCCCGGCGCACCCGCCAGAACCCGCGCCGCTCCAGCACCGACAGATCGCCGTGGATCAGCCGCGGTGTCGCCGAGGATGCCGCGCCGCCGAGATCGCCCTGCTCGAACAGGACGACCCGCAGACCGCGGCCGGCCGCATCGCGCGCGAGGCTGACACCGTTCAGACCGCCGCCGATGATCGCAAGGTCGTAATCCGCCATGGGGCCGTCGAGAAGGAGCGAAGCGCCCCATCATCTCTAGCCGGTCTTGAGCGCAAGCTCCATGACCTCGGCGCGACCGACGAGGCCGGCATATTTGCCGATCGGCAACGGCTTGCCGAGCAGATAGCCTTGCACGCCGTCGCAGCCCTCCTTGGCGAGGAAGGCGAGCTGCTCGATCGTCTCGACGCCCTCGGCGATGATCGACATGTCGAGGCCGTGGCCGAGATCGATCACCGCACGGACGATCGCCGCCGATTGCGGATTGCGGCCGAGATTGACGATGAAGGCGCGGTCGATCTTGATCTTGTCGAACGGGAACGCCTGGAGGTAGCTCAGCGAGGAATATCCGCTGCCGAAATCGTCCATGGAGATGCGGACGCCGAGCGCCTTGAGGCGTCGCAGCAGCGCGAGGCCCCGGTCGAAATCCTCGATCAGCACGCCCTCGGTGATCTCAAGCTCGAGCCGGCCGGGCGCAAGGCCGGTCTCGAGCAGGATCGAATGGACGAGGCCAACCACGTCGCCGTGCATGAACTGCGCCGGCGACAGATTGACCGCGACCTGGAGCGGTTTCGGCCAGGACGCCGCCTCGCGGCAAGTCTCGCGCAGGATCCACTCGCCCATTTCGACGATCAGGCCGCTTTCCTCCGCGATCGGGATGAATTCGGCCGGCGAGACCTGGCCGCGCACCGGATGCTGCCAGCGCGCCAGTGCCTCGAAGCCGATGATCTCGCTCTCGGCGACGCTGTCGCCCGCGGCCCCCTGCGGCTGGAAGGCAAGCGAGAGCTCGCCGTTCTTGATCGCCATCGACAGGTCCTGGTGCAGCACGCGCCGATCGCGGATCTGCTGGTCCATCTCCGGCTGGTAGAGGCTGATCGTGCCGCGGGACTTCTGCTTGGCGCGGAACAGCGCCGCACCGGCATTGGCGAGCAGCGAGGCGCCATCGGTGCCATTGCGCGGGAAGACCGCCATGCCGGTGGTGGCGCCGGCACGAACCGCCCGGCCGTCGATCTGGAATTCCTTCGCAACGGCTTCGCCGAGGTGCTGCGCCAGCGCAAGGCCGGAATCCGGCTGCTTGCCGTCGATGATGAGGCCGAATTCATCGCCGGACAGGCGCGCGACCACGCCGCCGCGGGCGGAGTCCTGAAGCCGCTGGGCCACCTCGATCAGGAGCTTGTCGCCGAGTGCGTGACCGAAGACGTCGTTGACCTCCTTGAGGCCGTCGAGGTCGACGCAGAGGACGGCGAACTCCTCGTCGGTGCCTTCACAGGCCTCGATCATCTGGGTCAACGCCTGAAGGAAGGCCGCACGGTTCGGCAAGTCGGTGAGGCCGTCGTGATAGGCCATGTGGGCCATGCGCGACTCGGTCTGCCGGCGGTCGGTGACGTCCTCGTGGGTCTTGATCAGATATTGCGGCTCGCCGGTGTCGCCGAGCACGGTGGCGCGGCGCGTCAGGAACAGCCGCAGGCCGTCCTTGGTGGAGATCGGATGCTCCTCGGTGATCATCCCGCGTTTCTTGATCGCGGCCTCGTCGCGCGCGATGATCAGCTTGGCTTCCTTTGGGTTGAAGATGTCGGACGCCGTCAGGCCCGTGGCTTCCTCGCGCCGGCGATTGAGAATCGTCTCCGCGCTGCGGTTGGCGAGCAGATAGCGGCCATCCTTGACCTGCTCGACGATCAGGGCCACCGGGATGTTGTCGACCACCAGTTCGAGGAACCTCTTGGTGCTCTCCAGCTCCTTGGACAGCGAGCGACGGTCGGTGATGTCCTCGAACATGAGCATCAGGAATTCGGGCTTGTTGCTCTCGTTGCGGACCACGATCCGGATCGAGGCGACCATGCGCCGCTCGCCGCCGCGGTCGACCTCGAATTCGTTGCGGAACTGGCCGTCCGGCGAATCCAGCGCGGCCCGGTCCGTCGCCTCGATGCTGTCCGCCGAAGCGGATTCGAACAGCTCGCGCGCGTTCTTGCCGACGACGTGGTCGCGCGAGAAGCCCCAGAACCGTTCATAGGCGCTGTTGGCGAAGATATAGCGGCCGTCCTCGATGTTCTTCGCGGCCACGCAGGCCGGAACGTTGTCCAGCACCGTTTCGAGGAACTGCTTGGTCGAGGCCAGTTGCCGCGACAGCTTGCGCTGCTCGCTGACGTCGAGATGCGTCGCCACCGAACCGCCGTTCGGCAGCACGAAATATTTCACCAGGATGGCCCGCCCGTCCGGAAGCTCGGTGATCAGTCCGTTGGGACTGGCCGCCTTCTCATAGAACTCGTCGTCGGAGGCGACGCCGAGCACTCCGCGCTTGCGTCGCAGCTCGAGCAGCTCATAGCCGTTCATGTTGGCCCAGATATCCGAGCGCGTCAGGCCGTAGATCTCGAGATAGCGGTCGTTGCAGAAGATGATGCGACGCTGCGAATCCGTCATCACCACGCCCTGATTGAGATTGTTCATGGCGGAGGAGACGAAGGCGTTGCGCCGCAGCTGCAAGCGTCTGGTCCGGCGCAGCGAGGAATGAATCCACAGCGAGATCGCGACGAGGAAGGCACAGACGACGACGCCCGCGATCAGGGCTTCCCAGACCACGTTGGGATCGAGCTGATCAAAATAGCCCGGCGCGGCGAGGCCGTCCGTCAGCGCGAAGGCGCGCGCGGGCGCAACCGTGCCGGCGAGGCACACAACGGCCTGCACAGCAATCGGAAGCGTGCTGCCCTCGTGCCAGTTCTTCTCAGCCATCAGCCACCCGCGATTTCAACGTCGGATTGTCTGGCCTCACGGGTTTGGATCGGGTAAACGCCTGTACGCACAACAGAAAAATGTGACGTGAAATACGGCAATTGCCCTGACATGATAAATTCTTCCTTAACGGAAAACGCCCCCGCGCCGTCCTTTCCAGGTCTGATGCGACCGGCGCTCCCAACGGACATGCTGCACAACCATGGATAGGGTCGATTGCGTCGTCATCGGAGCCGGCGTGGTCGGGCTCGCGGTGGCCCGAAGGCTCGCGCAGGCCGGGCGCGAGGTCATCGTGCTCGAGGAGGCCGAGGCGATCGGCACCATCACCTCCTCGCGCAACAGTGAGGTGATCCATGCCGGCATCTACTACCGCGCCGGGAGCTGGATGGCGCGCATGTGCGTCGCCGGCAAGCACGCGCTCTACCGCTACTGTGCCGAGCGCGGCATCCCGCACAGGAATTGCGGCAAGCTGATCGTCGCGACCAGCCCGCAGGAGACCGCGAAGCTGCAATCGATCAAGGCGCATGCCGAGGCCAATGGCGTGCTCGACATGCAGTTGCTCGCGGGCGAGGCGGCACGCGCGCTGGAGCCGGCACTTGCCTGCGACGCCGCACTGCTGTCGCCCTCAACGGGCATCATCGACAGCCACGCCTACATGCTGTCGCTGCGCGGCGAAGCCGAGGACGCCGGCGCCGCCTTCGCGTTTCACACCCCGCTGATCCGCGCCAAGGCGGCTGGTGGCATCATCGAGATCGAGGCTGGCGGCGAGGCGCCGATGACGCTGCAATGCAGCCTGCTCGTCAACGCCGCCGGGCTGTCGGCGACGAATGTAGCGCGCAGCATCGAGGGCATGCCGCTGGACCGCATTCCGCCGGCCTATCTCGCCAAGGGAAACTACTTCAGCTGCAACGCCAAGGCGCCGTTCTCACGCCTGATCTACCCGGTGCCCGAACCCGGCGGTTTGGGGGTGCACCTGACGCTGGACATGGCCGGCCAGGCGCGGTTCGGGCCTGACGTCGAATGGATCGAGACGATCGATTACGAGGTCGATCCGTCACGCGCCGAGCGCTTCTATCCGGCGATCCGCAGATATTGGCCGACGTTGCCCGACGGCGCGCTGATGCCGAGCTATTCAGGCATCCGGCCGAAGATCGTCCCGCCCGCGGTGGCCACGCAGGACTTCCTGATGCAGGGACCGCGCGACCACGGCGTTGCAGGCCTTGTGAATTTGTTCGGGATCGAGTCGCCTGGACTGACGTCATCGCTCGCGATCGCAGATCACGTCGCCGAGCTCGCAGAGGTCTAGAGCGCAGGCAAATCCAAGCAGTGCGCAGACATCCTGCGCGATGCTTACCCCGCAGCAGGGACGAGGGCAAAGACTCTCATCCCTGCATGATGAAGGGTGCGATCAACTCTACGCTGTTATGGGGGTTACTAGTGGAGCGTGTCGCCGTGCTTCAGACGCTCGATCTGGTCCTTGACCATCAACTTCCGGCGCTTCAACTCAACAATTTGCAGGTCGTCTGTTGAAAGGTGCACGAGAGCGTCGTGCAATTCGTTTTCGAGAAGTTTGTGCTTCCGTTCCAATTCAACGAGATGTGCCTGAATTGTCATTCGAAACCTCCTCGGTAGGGTTGAACCTCAGGATTCGATCCGGACAACGAAGTCTACATCACCGATTCGTTCTGTCGATGGGTATCCGTCGTCGCAGCTTCATTTTTGAAAATTCATATGTAACGAAGCGTGAGTAAAGGAACCGCGCCGGAAAAATCCGTGATATCAATGCGCTTGCACGGCCGCTACGCCCCCGCAGGAAATATGTTGCGGGAGATCGGCGAGCAGAGGGCGCAGATCGCTTGCGATCACGCCGCGCAAGGACGATAATTTCCACAGGGCATCCACAGCCCAGAGTCTCACGCCTATCGGTTTTCGGCCACCGCAGACATGACCAATGAAGACGAGCGTGAGCTCGAAGCCGAGCTCACCCGGTTGCAGCAGGAACACCGAGATCTCGATGCGGCGATCGATGCACTGCATCAATCGCCCGCCCCCGACCTGTTGCGGTTGCAGCGGCTGAAGAAGCGCAAGCTGTTGTTGCGCGACCGCATCGCGTTCATCGAAGACCAGATCACGCCCGACATCATCGCCTGATCCACAGGCTGCGCGACAAAGCTCACCTGAGATCGAATCCGCTTGACTCGAAAAGAACAAAATAAGAACATTCGAGGTGCAGCAACGCCCCGAACGCCCCTAAGAACACACCCGAGGACACGCAGATGTCGACAGCAGCCCTTCTCGACAACAGCCACTATGAACAGGCGTGCGACCAGGCCATCGCAATGTGCGACGGCAATCTGCGCAGCACCATCAAGGCGCTGATCATGGCCAACGAATACCTGGAGGCCGAGCTGGAGGAATTGCAGGCGGCAATCTCCGCCGGCTGCATCCCCGAGACCTCACGCAGCAAGATGCGGAGCAAGAGCAGCGCCGCCTGAGTTCAACGTCGGAGCAACGCCATGTCGGACGTGACCTATTACGTTGCAATGCCCTTCTTGATCGATGCCGACGGCTCGCCTGTCGCAGGCGCAGCGGAAGAATGCCAGAGTTCGACGGCCGCGTTGCGGCGCGCCGAGGCCTTGTCGCGCGGCGCCGGCCACATCGGTGCCGTCGCGTTCAGCCGCAGCGGCGATCCCATGACCGGCGAGTTCGGGGACGCCACGCTGCTGCGCAGATTCGGCAACGTGCCGGAAGATCTCGCCACACTGTAGGAATCAGCTGCTGACCAGCCTGATCCGCGGCTCGTGCCGCCGATGCGCCTTGCGCACATACATGGCGGCATCCGCCTCCTCCAGGGCACGGCCTGCATCGGATTGCGCCCCCAGCAGCGCGACACCGGCGGAGGCCCCCGCGGTCACGTGCTGGCCGCGAAAGACGAAAGACAATTCGTCGATCGCCTGTTCGAAGGCGGCGGCCTTCGCCTTGGCATCGGTCTCGCTCAGGTTCCAGAGCAGCAGCGCGAACTCGTCGCCTCCGAGCCGCCCGACCACGTCGGAGGCACGGACCTGCCGCGTCAGCGCGGCGACAATCGACTTGAGCACCTCGTCGCCGGCGCCGTGACCAAACGAATCGTTGATCGGTTTCAGCCGATCGACGTCGAGCACGATCAGCGCCCCGCTGGCGCGGTAGCGCTTCATGTAGGCGATGGCGCGCGCAAGCTCGCGCTCGAAACCGCGCCGGTTGGGAATCCCGAGCAGGAAATCGGTATCGGCCGCAGCTTCCAGCTCGGCGACCCGGCGCTGCGCCTGCTTGAGCTTGGCCCGCAAGTCCCGGATCGTCGCCCTGACGGTTTCCTGGGCTTCATCGCCCAACGCGCCGCGCCGCGGCGGCTTCGCCGGACGCTTGGTCGGCCGCTTCGGGGCGGCTTTGGAACGGCCGACGCTGGTCTTCCGGCCCGCCTTGGCCTTCGCAGCACTCGCCCTTTTCGGTTTCTTCATGGGCATCCTGCTCAATGAAGGCTTGCGGGGTTTCACCAAGACAGGATAGTGGATTCCCTTCTCCTTGCCACCGCCTTGCGAGCCGCCGGCCGGAACCGATAATCTGGCCTATCCTTCTGTTTTTCGGGCACAATCAACGCCATGACCGCGCCGATCGCCATCATCATGGGAAGCCAGTCGGACTGGGACACGATGCGGCATGCCGCCGACACGCTCGCCGCGCTCGGCGTTGCAGTCGACAGCCGCATCGTTTCGGCCCACCGCACCCCCGACCGGCTGTTTGCTTTCGCCAAGGGCGCCAAGGCCGCGGGGTACAAGGTCATCATCGCCGGCGCTGGAGGCGCTGCGCACCTGCCAGGCATGGCGGCGGCGCTGACCGAGCTGCCGGTATTCGGCGTTCCCGTCGAATCCAAGACCCTCAAGGGCCTCGATTCGCTCTATTCGATCGTCCAGATGCCCGCCGGCATCCCGGTCGGCACCCTCGCCATCGGCAAGGCCGGCGCGACCAACGCCGCGCTGCTGGCAGCATCCGTCCTGGCACTGTCCGACCCGGCCTTGTCCGATCGCCTCGCCGCCTGGCGCAAGGCTCAGACCGAGGCGGTTGCTGAGCGCCCGGAGGGCAAGGCGTGACTGACACCCGGCACGTGAAGCTGAAGCCCGGTGACACCATCGGAATCCTCGGCGGCGGACAATTGGGCCGGATGCTGGCGATGGCTGCGGCGCGGCTCGGCCTGCGCTGCCAGGTATTCTCGCCCGATCCGGACTCGCCGGCTTTCGACGTCGTCTTGAACGCGACCTGCGCCGAATATGCCGATGTCGAAGCGCTCGAACTGTTCGCGGGCGACGTCGACGTCATCACCTACGAATTCGAGAACGTCCCCTCGGCCGCTGCGATGGTGCTGGATGCGCGCCGCCCGGTGCTGCCCAATCGCAAGATCCTCGAGACCACGCAGGACCGGCTCGCGGAGAAGGATTTTGTCACCCGCCTCGGGATCGGCACCGCAGCCTACGCCGACGTCACGTCCGTCGCCTCGTTGCGCGAGGCGATCGCCAGGATCGGCCTTCCGGCCGTGCTCAAGACCCGCCGCTTCGGTTATGACGGCAAGGGCCAGGCCATCATCCGCGAGGGCGACGACATCGCCAAGGTGTGGACCAGCCTCGCCACCAAATCGGCGATCCTGGAAGCCTTCGTGCCGTTCGAGCGCGAGATCTCCGTGATCGCCGCACGCTCGGTCACAGGCGAGGTCGAGTGTTTCGACGTCACCGAGAACGAGCACCGCGACCACATCCTGAAGATATCGCGCGCGCCGGCCCCGATCCCCGACGCGCTCGCCGAGGAAGCGCGCAGCATCGCCGGAAAGATCGCGAGCGCGCTCGACTATGTCGGCGTGCTCGCCGTCGAGATGTTCGTGCTGGCCAATGGCACCGGACCGAAGGTGCTGGTCAACGAGATCGCCCCGCGCGTGCATAATTCCGGGCACTGGACGCTCGACGGCGCGTCCGTCTCGCAGTTCGAGCAGCACATCCGCGCCATCGCCGGCTGGCCGCTCGGCAAGCCGGTGCGCCACGGTGAGGTCGTCACCATGACCAACCTGATCGGCGACGAGATCAACGACTACGAGAAGTGGCTGGCCGTGCCCGGCGCGACCGTCCACATCTATGGCAAGGGCGCGCCGCGCCCCGGCCGCAAGATGGGCCACGTCACCGAAGTGCGCCCCACCACAGGCAAGTAACGGGATCGCGGCTCCGACCTGCGATCCCGCCACGCGCTCAGGCCGTCTTCACGCCCGCGACAACGCCGGTGGGCTCCTCGCTCAGCCAGCGATAGATCACCCCGCCCAGCGCGCCGCCGATCAGCGGTGCGACCCAGAACAGCCAAAGCTGCGCGGTCGCCCAGCCGCCGACGAACAGCGCGGGGCCCGTGCTGCGCGCCGGGTTCACCGACGTGTTGGTGACGGGGATGCTGACGAGATGGATCATCACCAGCGCGAGCCCGATCGCGAGCGGTGCGAAGCCCGCGGGCGCGCGGCCATGGGTGGCGCCCATGATGATGAACAGGAACATCATGGTCATCACCACCTCGGTGAGGAAGCACACGATCATGCTGTACTGGCCGGGCGAATGCGCGTCATAGCCGTTGGATGCGAAGCCCTTGCCGACGTCGAATCCGGGAGCCCCGCTCGCGATGACATAGAGAAGCCATGCAGCCACGATGGCTCCGGCCACCTGGGCGATCACATAGGGCAGGATCTGCCCGGCGGGAAAACGGCCGCCGGCAGCAAGACCGACGGTGACCGCCGGGTTGAGATGGCAACCCGAGATATGGCCGATCGCATAGGCCATGGTGACGACGCTGAGTCCGAACGCGAGGGAGACACCAACCAGTCCGATTCCCACCTGCGGAAAGCCGGCGGCGATCACCGCACTCCCGCAGCCTGCGAATGTAAGCCAAAAGGTCCCGATGGCTTCTGCAGCGTATTTCTTGATATCCATGTGTAGTCCCCTGCTTTCAAGATTCCGGAACAAAGCCCCGGAAACGGCCCCATCATTGGCGTCAAATCTCCCAAATCAGGGCTGCAAGGAGATATTTTGCCTTATTTAATGGCTGAACTTGGCCCGAATCCCCGCTTGGCCGGTGGACATCCCGGGTTTTGTCTGATACATCCGCGCCCTCAAGGTTAAGGGCTTGCGCGTTTCGCCATCCCCTTCGTCTTACCAGAATTCAAATCCGATCCACTCAAGAGGATGCCGCGTGCAGGTTCTCGTTCGCGATAACAATGTCGATCAAGCCCTCAAGGCGCTGAAGAAGAAGATGCAGCGCGAGGGAATTTTCCGCGAGATGAAGCTCCGCGGTCACTACGAAAAGCCCTCCGAGAAGAAGGCCCGCGAAAAGGCCGAAGCCGTGCGCCGCGCGCGCAAGCTGGCCCGCAAGAAGCTGCAGCGCGAAGGTCTGCTGCCGATGAAGCCGAAGCCGGTGTTCGGCGCCGGTCCCGGCGGTGATCGCGGCGGCCGTGGCGGCCCCGGTGCAGGTCCGCGCGGACCGCGCTGATCTACTGGACCCCGCAAGACTTCAGTTTCCCAAGTCTTCAATTTTCGCAAGTCTTCAATTTCCCAAGACTTCAGTTTCCGATGACGCGGGCCCCTGGCCCGCGTTATTGTTTGTGAGCGGTGCCTTTCTGGGACGGGGCACTACCAGTGCGGCACGAGCGCGAGCGAACCGTAGATGGCTTCCCCTTGCCCCGAGCGCGGCTTGACGCGGCGACGCCTGATCTGGCGGCAGCCGTTCGCGCTGGCTTTGATGGGGATTGCGCTGTGCGGCTGCTCCTTCGATCTGGGATCGTTGATGCCGGAGAAGGATAAGCCGCAGGAGGCGCCGAAGGCGGCCGCACCCGCTGAGAGCGCGGTAAGCCCCGGCAACGTCGCCGAAGCTCAGGCCCATACCGCAAAAGCCCAATCCCTGGCGAAGTCAGGCGAGACCGCGGCAGCGCTCGAGGAGTTCAATCGCGCGGTCGGTCTCGATCCCTACAACGCGCAGGCGCTTTATGGCCGTGCCCTGATCTACCAGGCCAATCATCAGCACGACTCCGCGATCGCCGATTTCAGCGCCGCGAGCGGGCTCAACCCCCAGAAGGCCGAGCCGCTGCTCGGCCGCGCCACCAGCTATCTCGCCCTCGGCAAGATCAAGGAGGCCGCAGCCGATCTGGATGAGGCCTCCGAGGCGGATCCGCATAACCCGCAGGTCTGGACCACGCGCGGACAGGCCTATGAACGACTGGGCGACAAGGCCAAGGCGGCGGCCTCCTACACCAGGGCCGTCGCGCTTCGGCCACGCGACGACACCGCACGCAGCGGCCTTGCCCGCGTCGGCGGTTGACGGCTCGGGCGCAGCGCAGGCGCTGTCTCAGTCGGGGGTGGCGCCCTTCGGCAGAACGGAGTGGAACATCGACTTCATGCCCGACAGCATCTCGTCGGCCACATTCGTCTTCTTCGGCCGCGGCAGGGCGGCGCCGGCATCGGCGCGCAGATCGAGCGGCGGCGCGATCACCGGCACGGGAATGTCCGCCGGCGGCGTCATCCGATTCGGGTCGTCGTTGCCGACCGAGGCCGTATAGGACGGCGAGGAACCGCCATTGCCATAGCTCTCGGGCGAGGGCGTGGACACCGTGATCGGCGGTGGCAGCGGCCTGACCGCCGAGGGCTCCGTCGCGATGACACGCGGGGCCTCGGGGACGCGGGTAGCTTCGCGCACCGCGGGCTCGGGGGTCCGCTCGACCGGCTTGGTCTCGGCAGATTTGGCTTCGGCAGCTTTGGTCTCGGCAGACTTGGTCTCGGCAGCTTTGCCCTCAGGCGACTTGCGAAGACGCTCGATGGCGGCGCGCGCCAGATCGTTGGCGTCGGGAGTCGCAGCCTGGGACGCTCCGGCCGGCGCGGCACTGGCCTCCGCGACCGGGGCAGCGGCTGGCGGGGTCGCCTTCGCGGCGGCCTTCTCGCGCACAGGGGGACGGCCGTGCGAGGGGGCGTCGGCAGGCGCGATGTCTGCAGCCTTGGTCTCATGCTTGTCGGCGGGCTTCTCGGCCGCAGCTTTGTCCGCCGCAGCCTTGTCTGCCGCACCCTTGTCGGAAATGCTCTTCTCCGAGATGCCCCTGGCCTTGACGCCGGGCGCAGGAAGGTTGGCGGTGTCCGTCGGCTTGCCGTCGCTGCCGGCCTGGGAAGGGGCCACCACGGCCGCAGGGGCATCAGCCGCCGGCTTGGCGTTGATGTAGTGGTTAACGATGTACGCCCCGATGATCGTCGCGAGCACCGAGGGGAAAATATCCATCGAAATTTTAGCGAGGTATTTCAGCATTCCGGCCACTCCCCGCGCGATCTGATGCGGGAACTTTGGGGCATTGTAAGGGATCAACTGCGACGGATCGATGGCAAGTGTTAAGGCCGGACTTACGGCTTGAGCTCGATCTCAAGGAACACGATCTCAGTTGAGGTTTCGTTAAGTACGTCATGTTGGACGCCCGCCTTGCGGAAATAGGATTTCCCGGCCGCAAGCTGCGCCTTGGACCGCTCGCCGTTGGGCGCCACGATGGTCATTTCGCCGGCGACCACGGGAACAATCACGTAATCCATGCCGTGGGTGTGATGCCCGGTGGCGCTGCCCGGATCGAGCCGCCATTCGGTCACCCGCACCTGTTCGTTATCGACCTGAACCTCGGATCTGGCGGCAAGCATCGGGACTCTCCTGGGACGCGATCCGGCCCGTGAGGGCGGCGGATGCGCAAAATGGGTTCAGGGCACGAAAACCATGAAGACGTAGACGGCAAATACCACCATATGGACCAGCCCGAACAGGACGTTTGTTCTGCCCGTGCCGAAGGTCAGCATGCTCAGGAAGAAGGTCAGGAGCAGGAGCACGCTGCCCTGGGCGCTGAGGCCGAGCTCGAGCTCCTTGTCGAGCGCGTAGGTGGCAATGCCAACGGCCGGAATGGTCAGCCCGATGGTGGCGAGCGAGGAGCCCAGCGCGAGGTTGATGCTCTTCTGGAGGTCATTCTTGCGGGCCGCGGAGACGGCCGCAAGACCTTCCGGCATCAGAATCAGCAGCGCGACCAGAAGTCCGGTGAAGGCCGGCGGCGCGCCGATCCTGGCTGCGACGGCGTCGACCACCAGCGAGAATTTCTTGGCGAGCAGCACCACCGCCAGCAGCGCGACCAGCAGCAGCACGACGCTGAGCGCCAGCATCCTGCCCGACAGATGCGCCTCGCCGCTGCCGCCGTCTCCCCGATCATGAACGAAGTAGTCCTTGTGCAGCACCATCTGGGTGTAGAGAAACACCCCGTACAGCGCGAGCGTGACGACGTCGACGAAACCGAGCTGAGCTGCCGAATAGACCGGCCCCGGCGTGCTGGTCGTGTAGTTCGGCAGGATCAGCGTGATGGTCGCGAGCGCGAACAGGACGCTGAGATAGACGTTGGCGCCGGAGAGCTGAAAGCCCTGCTCCCGATAGCGCAGGCCGCCGATAAAGATGCAGAGCCCGACGAGGCCGTTGCAGACGATCATGACCACGGCGAACACGGTGTCGCGCGCCAGCGCCGGCGCGGGCTTGTCGCCGAGCATGATCGTGGTGATCAGCGCCACCTCGATGATGGTCACCGAGAGCGTCAGCACCAGCGTGCCATAGGGCTCGCCGACCCGTTCGGCGATCACTTCGGCATGATGAACCGCGGCGAACACCGTGCCGAACAGGATGACGAGCAGCACGGTCGCAAAGACGAGCCCGCCCAGCGACAGCGTGAACACGTAGTCCGTCGCGCTTACGGCTGCGAACAACAGCACGGCCAGCGCCGGAAAGATCCAGGCCGACCGGGGCATCGGGTTATGCGCGCTCATTCACCAATTCCATCTGCTCGGATGAGCAGTAGCAAATCAGGCGCGAGATTCAATGCTAGTGCAGGATCGGCGAGACCGGCAGCAGCGTCAGCAGCACGAACAGCGGGATCAACACTGCGCCGGCGCGCAAGAAATAGCCGAAGAAGCTCGGCATCTTGATGCCGTTCTCGCTGGCGATGCTGCTCACCATGAAGTTCGGTGCATTGCCGATATAGGTGAGCGCACCCATGTAGACCGCGCCCATGGAGATCGAGGCGAGCGTGCCCGAGAGCTGATTCATCAGCACCTGCGGGTCGCCGCCGGCGAGCTGGAAGAACAACAGATAGGTCGGCGCATTGTCGAGGAACGCGGACATCAGGCCGGTGAACCAGAAATAAGCGACCTCGCGCGGCGCTCCGTCCGCCCCCGTTACGGCCGACAGCAGCCAGGCGAAGGCGCCGTGATGGCCGGCGTTGAGCATGGCGATGACCGGAATGATGGCGACGAAGATGCCCGCGAACAGCTTTGCGACCTCGCGGATCGGCTCCCAGGTGAAGCCGTTGGCCAGCCTGTGCTCGTCCGGCGTCAGCCACACCGACAGCGCCGCAATGGCGAGCAGCGCCGAATTGCGCGCGAGATCCTCCAGCTCGACCTTCGTTCCGAGAACGTCGAAGGCGATGCCGGGCTTCCACATCGCCGACATCAGCAGGCAGGCGACGATGGCAGCTATCAGCACGAGATTGACGAGGCCGCGGATGCGGACCGGCTCGGCGGAAACGGCCTCCTCGCGCAAAGGCTCGCTGCGGAACCACCAGACGTCGATGGCGACGAAAATCGCGAGCAGCAATCCGGCGACGAGCGCGGTCTGCAGCCAGATGGTCCGTGTGGTCCAGAAGAAGTCGACGCCGTGCAGGAAACCGACGAACAGCGGCGGATCGCCGAGCGGGCTCAACGCGCCGCCGACATTGGCAACCAGGATGATGAAGAAGACGATGACGTGAGCGTTGTGGCGCCGCGGCCGGTTGGCTCGGATTAGCGGACGGATCAGGATCATCGCGGCGCCAGTGGTGCCGACGATGCTCGCCCCCAGCGTGCCGAGCGCGAGGATGCCGGCATTCATCGCCGGCGTGGCCTTGATGTCGCCGGTGATGAGAATGCCGCCGGCCACGACATAGAGAGAGAACAGCAGCACGATGAAGCCGAGATATTCGGCGAGCATGGCGTGCACGAGCGCCGCCAGCGTCGCCGTGCTGCCGGCAAAAATCACGAGCGAGACGAGCGCCAGGAGCGACCAGGCGGCGGTGATCTTGCCGTAATGATGATGCCAAATCTTCGGATACAGCAGCGGGCCGAGCGCGATCGACAGCAACAGACCGGCAAAGGGCAGCGCATAGGGCCAGCGCATCGCCGCACCATCGAGCCCGGTTGCGGCCCAGGCCGGCTGCGGCAACAAGGTGAGGATGACGAGCAGGAATGCGCCCCTGAGCCGCGTGACGGATCGTTCAATATCCAATGAAGCGCCTTGCCGTTTCGAGCGCACCGAAACTGTCGAGATTGTCATGTCCGCCGCCCGCAAAGCGCACGAACCGCTTCGGTTCATGCGCGAGCGCGAACAGACGCTCCCCGAACAGGATGGAAATGGCAAGATCATTGGTGCCATGCATCACCAGCAGCGGCACCGTGACGCGCGCGATCCGTTCGTCGGAGCGAAACTGGTCGCGCATGAGCAGGCGCACCGGCACGTACCGGAAGGCCAATGCTGCGACGTCGGCCGTCGAGGTATACGGCGCCTCCAGGATCAGCTTTCCGATGGCGTGTTCGGAGGCCAGCGCGACCGCCACGCCCGTCCCGAGCGAAAAGCCCCAGGCGACGATTCGTTCCGCCCCATAGCGCGCGCTGGTGAAAGTGTAGGCGGTGGCCGCGTCGCGCAGCAGGCCCTGCTCGCTCGGCGCGCCGCTCGAGCCGGCATAGCCGCGATAGGACAGCGCGACGAGACCGGTGCCGTCGGCAATCATGGCCTTGAAGCGATCGGTGCGGCCCGCGAGGAAATCGCCGTTGCCAGGGAAATACAGGATCACGGGCCGACCGGGCCTCGCCGGCACGTGCCAGACAATGATATTCTCGCCATCCGGGGTGGTCAGAACATGCTCTTCTGCCTCGGGCAGACCTGCCGCACCGGGTGCAGCGCGACCGACCGGCGGGATCGGAAACAGCATCTCGCGCTGCCGGACATACAGCACGACGAGACCGGCGAGATAGACGGTCACGAGCAGGATGACAGTCCACTTGGCGATGGCGATCATGGCGCGGCCGGCCCCGGTTTGAACTCAGGGCTTGCGACGGCTCCGCAGCAATTTCATGACGTCGGGCCGAAGGCTTGACGGTACGTCGCGACAGCCGCACGCTGCCTTGTGGGAGGCGTGCCACTCGACGCGCTGCCCGCGCGTGGCCTTGGGCGGCATGCGATGGGACCGGTGCCATTCCTTGTTGATGGCCACGGTCCGCTTCCTTCGCGCGCCTACATCGCCTTGACGATGTTCTCGGTGACCTTCTTGGCGTCGCCGAGCAGCATCATGGTGTTATCGCGGTAGAACAGCGGATTGTCGATGCCGGCGTAGCCGGAGGCCAGCGAGCGCTTGATGAACATCACGGTGCCGGCCTTCCAGACCTGCAGCACCGGCATGCCGTAGATCGGCGAGGTCTTGTCCTCCTCGGCCGCCGGGTTGGTGACGTCGTTGGCGCCGATCACGAAGGCGATGTCGGCCTGTGCGAATTCGGAGTTGATGTCCTCGAGCTCAAACACCTCGTCATAGGGCACGTTGGCTTCGGCGAGCAGCACGTTCATGTGGCCGGGCATACGGCCTGCCACCGGATGAATGGCGTATTTCACCTCGACGCCTTCCTTCTTCAGGATGTCGCCCATCTCGCGCAGCGCGTGCTGGGCCTGCGCCACCGCCATGCCGTAGCCGGGCACGATGATGACCTTCTGCGCGTTCTTCATGATGAAGGCGGCATCGTCCGCCGAGCCGAGCTTGGCGGGCTTCTGCTCGCCCGTCCCGCCGCCGGCCGCGGCGGTCTCGCCGCCGAAGCCGCCGAGGATGACCGAGATGAAGGACCGGTTCATCGCGTGGCACATGATGTAGGACAGGATCGCGCCGGATGAGCCGACCAGCGCGCCGGTGATGATCAGCGCGGAATTGCCCAGCGTGAAGCCAATGCCGGCCGCAGCCCAGCCCGAGTAGGAGTTCAGCATCGAGATCACGACCGGCATGTCGGCGCCGCCGATCGGGATGATCATGAGCACGCCGAGCGCCAGCGCCAGAATCGTGATCATCCAGAAGTCGAACGCCCCGCCGGTGAGGACGAGACGGACGATGAAGAACACCAGCGCCACGGCGAGCGCGATGTTGATGATGTGGCGGCCGGGCAGAATGATCGGCGCACCGCTCATGCGCGCGGACAGCTTCAGGAACGCGATCACCGAGCCGGTGAAGGTCAGTGCGCCGATGGCGACGCCGAGCGACATCTCGACCAGGCTCGATGCATGAATGGCGCCGGGCTTGCCGATGTCGAACGCCTCGGGCGCATAGAACGCGCCGGCGGCAACCAGCACCGCGGCCATGCCGACCAGCGAGTGGAAGGCGGCAACCAGTTCCGGCATCGAGGTCATCGGTACGCGGCGGGCGATCACCGCACCAATGCCGCCACCAATGGCGATACCAAGGATCACCAGGATCCAGGCGACGCCGTCCGCCGGCGGATGACTGGCGAGCGTGGTCGCGACCGCGATGCCCATGCCGATCATGCCGAACAAATTGCCCTGGCGCGACGTCGCCGGGCTCGACAGCCCGCGCAGCGACAGGATGAACAGCACCCCCGCCACGAGATACAAGAATGCAGAGAGATTGGCGCTCATCTCAGGTCCCCATTGATCCCTTCAGCCCGAGGTGGCCGCTTACTTGGCTTTCTTCTTGTACATCGCCAGCATGCGCTGGGTGACAAGGAAGCCGCCAAAGATGTTGACGCAGGCGAAGATGAGCGCGACGAAGCCGAAGCCGCGCGCCCAGCCCGAACCGCTCGAAACCATGCCGACGCCGACCGCGAGCAGCGCGCCGACCACGATCACCGAGGAGATCGCGTTGGTCACGCTCATCAGCGGGGTGTGCAGCGCCGGGGTCACCGACCACACCACGAAATAACCGACGAAGACGGCGAGGACGAAGATCGACAGCCGGAAGACGAAGGGGTCGACGACCTGTGCAACATGCTCCATGGCGATCTCTCCTTATGCCTTCGGCTGGAAGTTCGGGTGGATGACGGCGCCGTCTTTCGTGAGCGCGGTCGCCTTGACCAGCTCGTCGTCCCAGTTGACGGCGAGCTTCTTCTCTTTCTTGTCGACCATGGTCTCGATGAAGGAGAACAAATTGCGCGCGTAGAGGCTGGAGGCCGAGGCCGCGACGCGGCCGGCGACGTTGGTGTAGCCGACGATCTTGATGCCATCGAGGTCGACAACCTCGCCCGGCTTCGCGCCCTCGACATTGCCGCCGCGCTCGACGGCGAGATCGACCAGCACCGAGCCGGGCTTCATCGACTTCACCATCTCGGCACTGACCAGCTTCGGCGCCGGCCGGCCCGGGATCAGCGCGGTGGTGATCACGATGTCCTGCTTCTTGATGTGCTCGGCGGTGAGCGCGGCCTGCTTGGCCTGATATTCCTTGGACATTTCCTTGGCATAGCCGCCGGCGGTCTGCGCGTTCTTGAACTCCTCGTCCTCGACGGCGAGGAATTTTGCGCCGAGCGATTCGACCTGTTCCTTTGTGGCGGGACGCACGTCGGTCGCGGTCACGACGGCACCCAGGCGGCGCGCGGTCGCGATGGCCTGAAGGCCGGCGACGCCGACACCCATCACGAACACCTTGGCCGCGGGCACGGTGCCGGCCGCCGTCATCATCATCGGGAAGGCACGGCCAAAGGCCTCGGCGCCCTCGATCACGGCGCGATAACCGGCGAGGTTCGCCTGCGAAGACAACACGTCCATCACCTGTGCGCGGGTGATGCGCGGCATCAGCTCCATTGCGAAGGCGGAGACGCCGGCATCGGCGATCGTCTTCAGCGCGGTCTCGTTGCCGTAGGGATCCATGATGGCGATGACGAGCGCACCGCGCTTGTACTGCGACAGCTCCGAAGCCTCGGGGCGCTTCACCTTGATGATGATGTCGGCATCTTTCAGCGCGTCGGCGCTGACAATGGCACCTGCGGCGGTGAATTCGGAATCCGGCAGGCCCGACTTGAGGCCGGCGCCCGGCTCGACGGCGATCTCGGCGCCCAGCGCCTTGAACTTCTTCACCGTATCAGGCGAAGCGGCGACACGCGGCTCCGATGGATCGATTTCCTTGGCAACGGCGATCTTCATAGGTCCTCCGGCGGCGCGGGACAGCGCGCGCACAAACTTGAGCGTTACTCCCGCGGCGTTCGATACCGGTTTTGGCACCGGCTTGAATGCAAATATTCTGGGCAGCTGCTGCCGCTGGCGTGTGCAGCCGCCGATCGATCAGGTCAGGAAGATCGCCATCAGGATCACGATGAGCGCGACCGAGGCCGTGCCGTACTTCACCAGCTTGATGAAGCCCTCGTAGGTCTGCTCGTGAGCAACGTAGTCGTTGCCGTCGGCGGTGCTGTACGCAACTTCGCTATGGTCAGCCATGGAATGTCCCCAGTCGAAAGTTCAATTCTCGGGCTGGGATACCTTAAAGAATTGGACAGGGCAACGGCACCGAGGCGGGGTTTTCCCGCAAATCGGGTCATTTGGAATTCCAATTGTCCCGAATCCAGCGCGTCAGACTCTCCTCACTGACTTCGCCGGCGGCGAGAGAGAGGATGATCGTTGTCGCTTCCGCGGGATCGGGGCTGAAAGCTACGCCATTCTTGTGAAGAAAGACCATCATGGCCATGAAGGCGATGCGCTTGTTTCCGTCGACGAATGCATGATTTTTCGCAAGGCCGAATGCGTAGGCTGCGGCGAGTTCGTCCAACGGCGCCTGTTCGTAGCGCCATTTGTTGATCGGGCGCTCCAGCGCCGAGCGCAGCATGCCTTCGTCGCGCAACCCCGGCGCACCGCCGAAGCGCCGGAGCTGTCGACCGTGAATTGCTACAGCCTGCTCGTAGGTAACCCAGAGCGGCTCCTGAGGATCGCTCATGCGTATCGCCAACTATTTTGCGAGCGCGGCGAGCGTGTCGCGATACTTATCCATGATCTCGTCGGCTATCTCCATCGTCCGTTCGAAATCGGGGTCGTAGGGCAACAGCTGAAAACCACCACCAGGCAATTCCACCACATGCAATTGCTGGCCGCGCTTGAGATCGAGCCGCTGCATCAGTTCACGTGGCAGCAGCAAACCGTCCGAGTTGCCGATCTTCTTGATCTCGATTTTCATGGCTGACCTCCAGCATGTTATACACATGTATAACATCACAAGAAGGCTGGTTCAACGGATGTTTTACGCACCCCAAGGACGGCGAATGCCTCAGCCCATCGCCTCCAGCTCGTCGATCATCCCGGCGATGACCGAGAGGCCGCCATCCCAGAATTTGGGATCCTTGGCATCGAGCCCGAACGGTCGCAGCAGCTCGGAATAATGCTTGGTGCCGCCGGCGGCGAGCATGTCGAGGTAGCGCTCGGCAAAGCCCTCGTTCGCGTTCTCGTAGACGGCATAGAGCGAGTTCACGAGGCAATCGCCGAAGGCATAGGCGTAGACGTAGAACGGCGAGTGGATGAAGTGCGGGATGTACATCCAGTAGTTCTCGTAGCCCGCCTTGATCTCGATCGCCGGCCCGAGGCTCTCGCCCTGCACCGACAGCCAGATTTCGCCGAGCCGCGTCGCGGTGAGCTCGCCGTTCTTGCGCTCGGTGTGGACCGCGCGCTCGAAGGAATAGAACGCGATCTGCCGCACCACGGTGTTGATCATGTCCTCGACCTTGCCGGCGAGCAGCGCCTGGCGCTGCTTGGCGCTCTTGGTCTGCGCCAGCAGTCGCCGGAAGGTCAGCATCTCGCCGAACACGCTCGCGGTCTCCGCCAACGTCAGCGGCGTCGGCGCCATTAGCGCGCCGTTCTTCGCGGCCAGCACCTGGTGCACGCCGTGGCCGAGTTCGTGGGCGAGCGTCATCACGTCGCGCGGCTTGCCCTGGTAGTTCATGAGCACGTAGGGGTGCGCGGAAGGCGTGGTCGGATGCGAGAACGCACCCGGGGCCTTGCCCGGCCGCACCGGAGCGTCGATCCAGCGATCGGTGAAGAAGCGCTCGGCGATGTCAGCCATTTTTGGCGAGAAGCCGCGATAGGCCGTCAGCACCATGCTTCGGGCCTCCGGCCAGGCGATGACGTCGGTCGCGGCGAACGGCAGCGGCGCATTGCGGTCCCAATAGGCCAGCCGCTTCTTGCCGAACCACTTCGCCTTCAGCGCATAATAGCGATGCGACAGCTTCGGATAGGCCGCGCGCACCGAGGCGACCAGCGCGTCCACCACCTCGCGCTCGACCCGGTTGTTGAGGTGCCGGGAATCCGCGACGTCCTTGAAACCGCGCCAGCGGTCGGAGATGTCCTTGTCCTTGGCGAGCGTGTTGGTGATCAGCGCAAAGGTGCGCTCATTGGCCTTGAACGTCTTCGCCAGCGCTTCCGCCGCGCTCTTGCGCTTTGCGCCATCGCGGTCCTGCAGCAGGTTCAGCGTCGGCTCGATCGCGAGCTCCTTGGACCCGACCTTGAAACGCAGGCCGGAGATGGTCTGGTCGAACAGCCGGTTGAAGGCGGAATAGCCGGTCTGGGCTTTCTCCAGAAAAAGCTGCTCCAGCTTGTCGTCGAGCTGATACGGCTTCTCCTTGCGCAGATCCTCGATCCAAGGACGGTAGTACGCGAGCTCGGGAGCCTGCATGGCGCGGTTCAAAATATCGTCATCGACGCGATTGAGCTCGAGCGCGAAGAACAGAAGATGCGTCGATGCCGCCGTCAGCCGCTCGGAGACATCGCCGTAAAACTTTGAAATCTCAGGGTCCATGCTGTCGCCGGCATGGACGAGACCGGCATAGGAGCCGAGCCGGCCGGCGAGATCATCGATCGCCTCATAGCGTCGCACGGCCTCCGCGAGCCACTTTCCGCCATCTTCGTTTGCTGTCCCTGTCGCCAGCTTGCCCTTGTAGTCGGTCTCGAACGCGACGCAGTCGGCAGCCATCTTTTCGAGATCGCGCGTCACTTCCGGCGCATCGATCCCGGAATAGAGATCCGCCAGGTTCCACTCCGGAAGCTTGCCGGTCTTGCTCGCGGGCTTTGCGCGCGACGTCTTGGAGGGCTTTGCCTTGGCGGCGGATTTCTTGACGGAAGATGTCTTGGCGGCAGACGTCTTGGCGGCAGGCTTGCGGAGAGCAGGCTTCTTGAGAGCAGAGTTGGAGCGCGAATTCATTGTGTGGGAAACCTGTGTTCAACAATCGCGGCGGCGGGCGGGGGGCATCAAGGTTTAAGAGTGCGTTAATCGGCTTCGGCCAGAGTGCCCCGATTCGAGACAGATAGTAGTAGCGTGCGGGGAACACCATGGCTGCCAGTATTTTGATCGCCGACGACGACGCCGTAGCCCGCCGGCTGGTCGAGAACATGGTGCAGAAATGCGGCTATGAGACGGTCGTCGTGGATTCCGGCGATGCCGCGATCGCCGCCCTCACCGCTCCCGATGCTCCGGCCATCGACGGCGTTATCCTCGATCTCGTGATGCCCGGCCTCGACGGCATGGGCGTGCTGGCCAAGATGCGTGAAGCGGGCCTCAGCGTCCCCGTCATCGTGCAAACCGCGCATGGCGGCATCGACAACGTGATCTCGGCGATGCGCGCTGGTGCGGCCGACTTCGTGGTCAAGCCGGTCGGCCTGGAGCGACTTCAGGTTTCGCTGCGCAACGCTCTCAACGTCTCCGCGCTCAAGGGCGAATTGCAGCGCATCCGGCACAGCCGCGAGGGTCGGCTGACCTTTTCCGATATCATCACCCGCGCCGAGGCGATGGCCCCGGTCATGCGCGCCGCGCAGAAGGCGGCGAACTCCTCGATCCCGGTTCTGATCGAAGGCGAGTCCGGCGTCGGCAAGGAAATGTTCGCGCGCGCCATCCATGGCAGCGGCGAGCGCAAGGCAAAGCCGTTCGTCGCCGTCAATTGCGGCGCCATTCCCGACAACCTCGTCGAATCCATCCTGTTCGGCCATGAGAAGGGGGCCTTCACCGGCGCCACCGAGCGGCACATGGGCAAGTTCGTCGAGGCCCATGGCGGTACGCTGTTTCTGGACGAGGTCAGCGAGCTGCCGCTGACCGCTCAGGTCAAGCTCTTGCGCGCGCTCCAGGAGGGTGCCGTCGAGGCGGTCGGCGGCCGCAAGCCGGTCAAGGTCGACGTCCGCATCGTCTCGGCCACCAATCGCAAGCTGCTGGAGCGGGTGAAGCAGGGACACTTCCGGGAAGACCTGTTCTATCGTCTGCACGTGCTGCCGCTGACGATCCCCTCGCTCCGGGCCCGGCGCGAGGACATCCCGCATCTGCTCCGGCATTTCCTGGCGCGCTTTGCCGCCGAGGAGAATCGCCAGATCGCCGGCATCAGTGGCGAGGCGATGGCGCATCTGGCCCAGCTCGACTGGCCCGGCAACATCCGCCAGCTCGAGAACGCGGTCTACCGTGCCGTGGTGATGAGCGACGGCGACCAGCTCGGCCTCAGCGATTTCCCCCTGCTCGCTTCGCAGCCGCAGCCCATCACGGAGATTCCGACCGCCCCGCTGATGCTCGAGCCGGCAGCGACTCCTTCCGTCGTGTCGGGCAATGAAATACCAATCGCGCCGCTTCCGGCCGCCGGAACTCTCGCCATGCTGACCCCGACCGGCGAGGTCCGCCCGCTCGAGGACATGGAGAACGAGATCATCCGCTTCGCGATCTCGCATTATCGCGGCCAGATGTCCGAGGTGGCCCGCCGCCTCAGAATCGGCCGGTCCACCCTCTACCGCAAACTCGACGAAGCCGGGGTTCCCGGCCATGGCGGGAAAAGCGGCGAGGAGACGCACTGAGCCTCGCTGGGCAATGCGAGGGGCGGCTGTAAGCCGTTCCCACGACGACAGAATTCGACTGCTTGTTGAACCGTGACTTGGAAGTGACAGACACAGGGAAAAGCGCGTGGGGCCAGCGCACAATCCGTTGCCAAGAGGCTGCCTTGAAGTCAGTTTGGCGTGAATTGTCCCGGGTAGCGCTGGCTGCAAAACCGGGGCCTGTATATCGTCTGCGTGGGAATCGTTGCGTGCAGGCGTGCAACTTTCGAGAGGCCGGCGCGATTTAGCCGAAGCTCAATAGGCGATAACGAAGCTGTTCCATGAGGGACAGTTCACCCGAGGGGTGCGACACAATGCGGAACTGTTTGAACCACCGTGCGGGCTTTGACCGCGTCTTGATGACGGTCGCGGCCACCTTCCTCACGGTGTCGGCCAGCTCGGCCCTGGCGCAGGACCAGGCGCGCAGCAGCGCGGCCGAGCTCGCGATCGAAGCCGCGATCCCGCGGCCCGAGCCGGCCAACGTTCCGCCCCCGACCGCAGCCGACATCAAGCTCGACACCACCGCCACCGTTCAGGATTCCGCCAAGGAGCCGAAGGAGCCGGTGAAGGCTGACGTCGCCCCCGCGCCGGACAAGGTCGAGACCAAGCCTTCCGAGCTCGCCAACTCGCCCGCCACCGCAACGCCGGCTGCCGCTGCGGCTCCGGCCGCCGAACCGGTCAAGGCCGCGAGCAACGTTCCCGCCGCCGACCAGCCGGTCGCCGACAGGCTCAAGGATATCATCGGCGCCAAGACCTCGCGGCACTTTGACCGCAAGAACGAGCGCGCCGCGGTCGAGAAGTTCTACGGCGCACGCGATTTCGCGCCGGTCTGGACTCAAGGCGGCACTCTCACCGCGGCGGCCAAGGGCGTGATCGCGCGGCTCAAGGACGCCGGCTCCGACGGTCTCAATCCCGCCGATTATCCGGCGCCGGATTTTGCGGCCGCCACCACGCCCGATGCGCTGGCCGATGCCGAGCTCAAGCTCACTGCCAGCATGTTCGACTATGCGCGCCATGCCCAGAGCGGCCGCATGCACTGGTCGCAGGTCAGCGGCGACATTCTTTATCCCGAGCATCCGGTCGACCCCAACGAGGTACTCGCCAAGGTCACGACCGCGGCGGACGCTTCCGCAGCGCTCGACAGCTACAACCCGCCGCACAAGCTCTACAAGCAGCTGAAGGCCAAGCTCGCGGAGCTTCGCGGTCAGGGCAACGGCCCGGTGATCGAGATCGCCGACGGTCCGGCGCTGAAGTACACGGCGGCCACCAAGAAGCATGCCGAGATCGTCGTGGAAGATCCGCGCGTGCCGCAGCTGCGCGCCAAGCTTGGCCTCGCCGAGAATGCCAGCGACACTCGCTACGATGCCGCCGTCGCCGACGCGGTGCGCAAATTCCAGAGCAGCGCCGAGATGAAGCCGACCGGCATCCTCGACGACAAGACCGTCAGCGCGCTCAACACCCCGAAGCGCGACAAGCAGATCGACGTGGTGCTGGTGAACATGGAGCGCTGGCGCTGGCTGCCGCGCGACCTCGGCGCACCCGCGCTGGGCGATGCCTATGTCATCCTCAACATTCCCGATTTCACGCTGAAGGTGATGCAGCGCGGCCAGCAAGTCTGGACCACGCGCGTCGTCACCGGCAAGCCGGGCAAGCATGCAACCCCGCTGCTGACCGAGACGATGAAGTACATCACGGTCAATCCGACCTGGAACGTGCCTCCGTCGATCGTCTACAACGAATACCTGCCGGCCTTGCAGCAGGACCCGACCGTGCTTCAGCGCATGGGCCTCAGGCTCGAGCAGAACCGCGATGGCTCGGTGCACATCTCGCAGCCGCCCGGTGAAGCCAATGCGCTCGGCCGTGTCCGCTTCAACTTCCCGAACAAGTTCCTGGTCTATCAGCACGACACGCCGGACAAGCATTTGTTCGCCAAGGAAGAGCGCGCCTTCAGCCATGGCTGCATGCGGGTGCAGAATCCGGATCAGTACGCCTCCGTGCTGCTCAACATCGTCATGCCGAACGAGAAGTACACGCCCGAGCGCATCCGCAGCATGTACGGCAAGAGCGAGATCGACCTGAAATTCCCGACCCCGATCCCGGTGAACATCACCTATCAGACCGCCTTCGTGGATGACGCCGGCAAGCTGCAATTCCGCAAGGACATCTATGGCCGCGACGCGGCCATGATCAACGTCCTGAAGAACAACCGCGGCAAGGACCTCGAGGCCGTCGTGGCCCATTCCCAGCCCAGCTATTCGCGGCCGGCGACGACGCTGCCCTCAGGCGTGGCGGTGGCCAACAATGGCGGGGGCTTCGGCTCGTCCGGGCCGAATTTCTTCGAGCGGCTGTTCGGGGCGCCGACCCAGGCCGCGCCGCCGGCGCCGGTCGGGCGCCGGCCCCAGCAGCAGCGGGTGTTCACCCGCTGAGCCCGTTTCGGCGGCCTTTTTCGAATCCTGCAACGATATCAACGGCCCCGTCCCAGCGACGGGGCCGTTTAACGTTAACCATTCTCCACCTGCATCCTGGCAGCGGGCGTTTTTTTGCCACAGTCAACCGGTTAGGATCGTATTCTGACTTGGTTTGGGGGCGGGAAGGTCAACCTCGAATTAACCTTCTCGCTTTAAGAAAGCGTTCATCCTCTTTCGCACTGCTAACGGGGTTGGCGGGAGAGTCCATTGAACGCTCGTCGACTGGGTGGGCTCATACGTGCTGACTGGTCTCGCACGCCAATTCGCTGTGCTGTCGTTGTCCCATGCGGGAGTGAAGGCCGGTTCGCGGATCGGCCTCACTGCCGCATTGCTGCTTGCGGGCGCAGGCTCGGTTCATGACGCCGCCGCGCTGAACGAGACCAAGACGCTCTCCTTCCACCACACCCATTCCGGCGAAGACCTCACCGTCACCTTCAAGCGTGACGGGCGCTACGACGAAGCCGCGCTGAAGCAGCTCAACCACTTCCTGCGCGACTGGCGCACCCAGGAGGCGACGGTCATGGACCGCCGCCTGTTCGACATCCTCTGGGAAGTCTATCGCGACGTCGACGGCAAGCAGCCGATCCAGATCATCTCCTCCTATCGCTCGCCCGCCACCAACGCCATGCTCCGCCGCCGCTCCTCCGGCGTGGCGCGCTCCAGCCAGCATATGCTGGGACATGCGATGGACTTCTACATCCCAGGCGTGCCGCTGGAGCAGATCCGCTTCGCCGGCCTGCGCCTGCAGCGCGGCGGCGTCGGCTTCTATCCGACCTCCGGCTCGCCCTTCGTGCATCTGGACACCGGCAGCGTCCGGCACTGGCCGCGCATGACGCATGACCAGCTCGCCCGCGTCTTCCCGGACGGCAAGACCGTGCACCTGCCGACCGACGGCGTGCCGCTGAAGGGTTATGAGGTCGCCAAGGCCGAGATCGAGCGCCGCGGCAGCGGCGACGATTCCGGCAGCAAGCCGAGCTTCTTCGCCGCGCTGTTCAAGGGCAAGTCGGCAGCTCCGGCCGCCAGCGACGAGGATGACGAGGGCGCACCCACCCCGGCCGCGAAGCCGGCGGCACCGACCGTCGTCGCAGCCGCAGCCAAGCCCGCCGAGCCGGTGCCGACGCCGCGCGCGAAGCCGCAAATGGCCATGATCCAGCTCGCCTCGGCCGATGCGCAGCTCGTTGCGCCCCCCAAGCCGAAGCCCGCGCCAGTGGCTGACAAGCCCGCTGCCGCCAAATCCGTCGACGGCAAGCCGGAGACCCCGGCCGACATCATCAATGCCCGCGGCTTCTGGGATGATGTCCCGGCCACGCCGCAGCAGGCGACGCCGGCCCAGGTCGCCGCGCTGAAGGCTCGCCAGGCTCTTGCCGCCGCCACCGATCCGCAACCAACCGCGAGCCTGCCCAACACAGCTCTTCAGGCACTGGCTTACGCGCCGGCCGCCTCCCCGGTCGACCGCGCCAATGTCGTCGCCGCCTCCGCGCCGATCCCGCGTTCGGCCCGCCCCGCATCGCGCAGCCTTGCTCAGGCGACGGAAATCAACACGGTGGTCGGCAAGAGCATCGACGGTATGGTCGCGACCGCGACGCGCCTCTCCGCCGCCAAGGGCGAGAGCGTCTGGCTCAAGGTCGTGATGCTGTCGCCGAGTGCCAGCCATGCGATGTCGGTGACGCTGATGGGCGAGCTCGATACCGCGGCGCTGCGCGCCTATTTCGTCAAGCCGCGCGCCGTGATCGCGATGGGTTTTGCCGAGGATCCGATGCAGGGCCTGTCCTGCGATACGTTCTCCGGCAGCGCCACCGCGAAGCTCCAGACGACCTCATTCGTCGTGCGCACCGCCGCGCTGCGCTGAGCGCCGCTGCTGTTTCCAGAATTTCGCTCTCGTAGCCCGGAAGCGCAATCCGGGAATCATGCCGCATGCAACGACGGTCCGGATTTCTCTGCGCTACATCCGGGCTACGGATGGTGCTACCGCGCCTTCTTCCCCCGCCGGTCCCGATGATAGGTCAGCGCCAACGACAGACAGATCGATAGCTCCCGTTTCGGCAGCTTGCCCGACACCGGCAGCAACAGCGCCCTGGTCTGCCGATATTCGAACCGGTCGGGAAAGCGTTCGCGGAACGTGTCGATCAGGGTCGTCTTGCAGTTGAAGAGAATGGCGGCTGCATCAGAGTCCTTGACGCGGCCAAGCCGGATCGTCGATCCGCTGCCGGTCTCATCGGTCAGATAAGCCGGCTCGCCCCATTTCAGGGTCTCGGTAAGGCGGCCGATATGCTCGTCCGCAGCGGCAGTCGCGAAGATCAGGTCGCGCACCTGCAGCAGCCGCTTGCCGATCGGCGCCGGAAGAGCGCCGAAGGCACGGTTCAATTCGCGCGGCAGCGGTGGCGCAGTCACGGCAGTCTCCGTTCACAAACGAAGTGCAACACGCCAGCCTTGTAGCCCGGATGGAGCGCAAGCGTCATCCCGGGGAATGCGTCCTGCACTGCAAAAGCCCTGATTTCGCTTGCGCTCCATCCGGGCTAGGGCAGCAGGGCTCGAGGCGACACGCCTCAGATCATGCCGAGCGCCTGCATATAGGTCTCGAGGATCGTCTCGGCCTCGGCGCGCTCGTTGGGGTCCTGCTTACGCAGGCGCACGATGGTGCGCAGCGCCTTGACGTCGTAGCCGTTGCCCTTGCTCTCGGCATAAACGTCGCGGATGTCGTCGGAGATCGCCTTCTTCTCTTCCTCCAGCCGCTCGATGCGCTCGATGATGGACTTGAGCTGGTCCTTGGCAAATTTCGTCGCGGGCTCGTCGTCGCGGACGGCGGCGGAGGTGGCCATCTAGGTACTCCCAATGGAACTGGCAAAACGAGGTGACGCCGGCATCCTCACCGCGCGTGCTGGCTAGAACCCTTAGGGTCGGTGCCGACTGCGTTCAAGGCAGCATCGCGCTCGTCCACAGCGCGCCCACACCTTCCTGCTGCGGGGCGCAGAAAGCTGTTGTGTGGTGCGACTCAGGTGTTTCGCGAACTCAGTGGCCATGCGGATGGACCTTCTTCATCGTCTCGAGCTGCTGCGGCGTCGCCGTGCCCTGGTATTTCGCTTTCCAGGTCTCGTAGGGCATGCCGTAGACCGCCTCCCGGCTCTCGTCCTTGCTCAAGGCGACGCCTTGGGCGTCGGCGGCTTCCTTGAGCCAGTTGGACAGGCAGTTGCGGCAGAAGCCCGCCAGATTCATCAGGTCGATGTTCTGAACGTCGGTCCGCGTCTTCAGGTGATCGACCAGGCGCCGGAAAGCGGCCGCCTCGAGCTCGGTCCTGGTTTTGTCGTCGATTGCCATGGCTGTATCCCCTTGGGCCTGCCCCGATGGGGTCACCCTTACGGGATCAGGTGGGCGCTGTCACAGATTTTGCCATATCCCGGCGCAAACCGGCCCGAAGCTGGCCTGCCGCTCTTTGGGGCCGTTCCCGGCCCTACGCCAAATCGTCAATGATCTGGTATAGCTACCGCGACAATGATTGCCGAATCTCCCCGCCCCCCGCTTCGCCTGCTCGCCCGGTTGGTCCCGGTGCTGATGGTCGCCTGGCTGTGCCTTTGCGCCAGCCCGGCCGCCGCCGATTTCCGCCTCTGCAACAACACGTCGAGCCGGGTCGGCATTGCGCTCGGCTACAAGGACGCCGAGGGCTGGACCACCGAAGGCTGGTGGAACATCTCCTCCCGCTCCTGCGAGACCCTGCTGCGCGGAACGCTGGTGGCCCGTTACTATTACATCTACGCGATCGACTATGATCGCGGCGGCGAGTGGTCGGGGCAGGCCTTCATGTGCTCGCGCGACAAGGAGTTCACCATCCGCGGCACCGAGGATTGCCTCGCGCGCGGCTACGACCGGACCGGCTATTTCGAGGTCGACACCGGCGAGCAGCGGGCCTGGACGGTGCAGCTGACCGACGCTAACGAACAGCCGGCGCAACAGCGCGTGCCCGGCCTGCCCGGCCCGGTCGGCCCGGGCGGGGTTCCCGGTTTGCCCAATGGCCCTCCCGGTGCTACGCCCCCCGGCTCGCCCGGCCTGCCACCCCCGTCTGGAAATAAGCCATGAGGCGTCTTCGCCGTATCAAGATTCTCGCGACCCTGGGACCGGCGTCGTCAGACCTCGCCATGATCCGCCGCCTGTTCGAGGCCGGCGCCGACCTGTTTCGCATCAACATGAGCCACACCCCGCATGACAAGATGCGCGAGCTGGTGGCGACGATCCGCAACGTCGAGTCGAGCTACGGCCGGCCGATCGGCATCCTGGTCGATCTCCAGGGCCCGAAGCTCAGGCTGGGTGCCTTCGCCGAAGGCTCGGTCCAGCTCCAGAACGGCCAGACCTTCACGCTCGATTCCGACAAGGCGGCGGGCGATGCCACGCGCGTCCAATTGCCCCATCCCGAGATCCTGGCCGCGCTCAGGCCCGGCCACGCGCTGCTGCTCGACGACGGCAAGGTGCGCCTGATCGCGGAGGAGACCTCGAAGGAGCACGCGGTGACGCGTGTCGTGGTCGGCGGCAAGATGAGCGACCGCAAGGGCGTCAGCCTGCCCGACACCGACCTGCCGGTCTCGGCGATGACGCCGAAGGACCGCGCCGACCTCGAGGCGGCGCTCGTCACCGGCGTCGACTGGATCGCGCTGTCCTTCGTGCAGCGCGCCGACGACGTGCTCGAAGCCAAGAAGATGATCCGCGGCCGCGCCGCCGTGATGGCCAAGATCGAGAAGCCGCAGGCGATCGACCGCCTCGCCGACATCATCGAGGCCTCCGATGCGCTGATGGTCGCGCGCGGCGACCTCGGCGTCGAGCTGCCGCTGGAGCGCGTGCCGAGCCTTCAGAAGCAGATGACGCGCATGGCGCGCCGCGCCGGCAAGCCGGTGGTGATCGCGACCCAGATGCTGGAATCGATGATCCAGTCGCCGGTCCCGACCCGCGCCGAAGTCTCCGACGTCGCCACCGCCGTCTATGAAGGCGCCGACGCCATCATGCTGTCGGCGGAATCGGCCGCCGGAAAATTCCCGGTCGAAGCGGTCTCGACCATGAACCGCATCGGCGAGGAGGTCGAGCGCGACCCGACCTACCGGTCGGTGATCATGGCCCAGCGCCCGGCGCCGGAAGCCACCGCGGGCGATGCCATCGCCGATGCCGCGCGGCAGATCGCCGAGACGCTCGACCTGCCCGCCTTGATCTGCTGGACCTCGTCGGGCTCGACCGCGGTGCGCGTGGCGCGCGAGCGGCCGAAGCCGCCGATCGTGGCGATCACCCCGAACATCACCGCCGGCCGCCGGCTCGCTGTAGTCTGGGGCGTGCACTGCGTGGTGGCCGAGGACGCGCGCGATCAGGACGACATGGTCGCCCGCGCCGGCCAGATCGCGTTCCGCGACGGCTTCGTCCGCGCCGGCCAGCGCGTGATCATCGTCGCCGGCGTGCCGCTCGGCATCCCCGGCACCACCAACATGGTGCGCATCGCCTCGGTCGGCCCCGAGGGCGACGCGAACATGTAGGTCCGCTTGGGCCCGCCAAGCAAAAAATCGAAAAACAACCCCATGCACAGTAGCCGGAGCGTCCGGCGCACCTGCTGTGGTTTCACGAAAAGACTTGCCACGTCAGCGGCTTGAGCGGAATCAGGCCGCCGCCTGCCTCACGCGGCGATTTTACGCGCCAACCAGCGCCTTCGTCGTCGGAAGCAGCGTCTGCTGCACCACCAGGCCGCGGGCGCGGGCGTCCATGACGCCGACCGCGCGCAGCGCCAGCAGCGTCACGGTCTGCACCGCATCGCGCAACTTGGCGGGATCGTCGAGATTGTCGGGCGCCAGCGGCCCGACCAGCGCCTCATGCAGCGCGCCGAGCAAAGCGGTGGCGGCGAGCGCGGTGTCCTGCGCCGGCAGGTGACCGGCCCGCACCGCGGCATCGATGCGGGCGGCCATCTCGCCCGCGATCTCGCGCCGGCTGGCCAGGCGCGAGGCGCTGACATCGACATCGACCGGCTCGGCCAGGATGCCCCAGGCCAGCCTGCGCTGCGACAGGGTATGGACCGCCACGGTCGTCACGGCCGCGGCCAATGCCGAGGACGGGCCCGGGGCGGCGTCGGCCGCCCGCCGGATCGCCGCGAGCTCGTCGCGGGAGACCTCGGCAATGAGTTCAGAGATCAGCTCGGCCTTGGAGGGGAAGTAGCGGTAGACCGTCCCGGCGGCGACATTGGCCCGGATCGCGACCGGCGCGATCTGCACCGCCGCCATGCCGCCTTCCGCCGCGGTCTCCCGCGCCGCCGCCAGTATAGCGCTGCGCCGCGCCGCGAGGCGCTTCACCACTTGATGCGTCCGCCGATAAACCATGGCGCGCTTCCTGTCCCACACGCCAGCCGCACGCCCTGCGGCCGAACGCTTCGTCACGTCAAAGATGCAAATCGTCCCGCAAGGACTGAACAACTATTCAGGGGAGATGACAAGATGGGAAATGCGTGGAGCGTCATGGCGAGCGGACTGGAGCGCCAGCCCTGAAGGCGAAGGCTGATCAGGCCTTGCTCGCTCTACCTCGCTGCGGATCCTGCTTCCCGAAAGTAGCCAAGATGCAGCCCGCGGGCTCCCGGGGATTCGCAGGACGTGATGCCTGGCGCGACAGTCCGAAACAGACGCGTGGGACGTTCCCCAAGCGGCCGCCGCAAACAGATAAAAGGCCCGTGCAGGGTTGTCAGATCGATAACTGCACTCGTTACCGAGCTCATGAAGCGGGCTCGCAACAGTGCGAAGGCCATGCAACTGGCAGGCCCGACGGACAGCCCGCCAAAAAAGGAAGGAGCCCCGTCAAGGACAGGGCTCTCCGAAATTCCGAGGTCGTCCGGCTTACTTGAGGCCGGTCGAGATCGCGGTGAACTTGGTGTTCAGCGTGCTGCCGAGATTGTTGACGACGGTGATAATCGCCAGCGCGATGCCGGCGGCGATCAGGCCGTATTCAATGGCGGTGGCGCCGGATTCATCCTTCACGAAACGCGCAACGAGGTTCTTCATGGAGTGCTCCAAATGAGTACACGAGGCTTACAACTGATCTGGTCTTTCCGGCTTCCCAGCGCCGCCGACCATGAAACCGAACGTAGAGGCAAAGAATTGCGCCGCAGTTAATTCGACTGCGTAAACACCGGGCGGATTGCGTGTGTCGGCCGATGGTAAAATCAAATCTAAAACAATCTGTTAAATTGTCGGGACCTGAGACCGGCATGGCGCTGCGGATTTACCCGAAGTTATGACCGCCGTGATCCAATGCCACCCGCTCGAACTGAAGCGCGACGAGCCGAATCCTTCGTCGCGTTTCACCGTCGTTGCTCGGGCGTGATCTCTCGGAAAACCGCACCACACTTTGCGCGAACGCGGCGCTGCGGGTCCGGATCATGCTCGACCGACAAGGACAACAGGACGACGAGGCGGCATGTCCCTTTCCTTTGCCGACGGCATCGCGGTGCAGAGCCGCGCGAGGGCTCTGGTGCCGCTGTGCGCGGGTGCCGGCGCCTATCTGCTCTTCCTCTATCTCGGCGACACGCGGCTGCAGGATTCCGACACGTTCTGGCAGATCAAGATCGGGCAATGGATCCTCGATCACCGCGCCATGCCCACCATCGACCTCTATTCCTTCACGCGAACGGGCGCGCCGTGGATCTCGACGTCGTGGCTGTCGCAGGTGCTGTTCGCCTCCTCCTATGCGCAATGGGACTGGGCAGGCCCCGTCATCCTCACGGCGCTGGGCGTCGCGCTCGCGGTAGCGATCTTCGTCCATCTTCTCGGCACGCGGATCGAGGCCCCACGCGCCGTGCTGTTCGCGATGCTGGCGCTGCTGCTGTCGGCCCACCACGTGCTGGCGCGTCCGCATATCCTGGCGCTGCCCGTCATGGTGGCGTGGATCGGCCTGCTGATGGCGGCCGCCGACCGCAGGAGCGCGCCGTCCTGGTACTGGCTGCCGCTGATGGCACTCTGGGCCAATCTCCACGGCGGCTTCGTGCTGGGCCTGGCGCTGATCGGCCCGATCTCGCTCGAGGCGGTCGAGCATGCCGAGAAGGGACGACGGCTTCGACTATTCATGCGCTGGGTGCTGTTCGGAATCGGCGCGCTGATCGCGAGTTGCTGCACGCCCTACGGCTGGCGGACGCTCCAGGGCGCGACCAGCATCCTCGGCCTCGGCGAGCTGCTGTCGCTGATCTTCGAATGGATGCCGGCGAACTTCGCCACCTTCACCCCGTTCGAAGGCGCCCTGCTCGGCCTGATCGCGTTCGGCTATTATCGCGGTCTCGTGCTGTCGGCGCCCCGGATATTCCTGATCCTGTTCCTGACCTGGAGCGCGCTGACCCATGTCAGGAGCATCGAGGCATTTGCGTTCCTGGTGCCGCTGGTGCTGGCAAAGCCGCTCGGCGAGATGTTCCCGCGCACGGCGGCTGACGGCGCGGGCGCCGATCGCTGGCCGGCCCGCTATGTCACCGCGACAGCCGCGCTGATGATCGTGGCGGCCAGCTGGACCTCGACGTCGCTCTACATGGCGCACCACCGCTTCAGCTTCACGATGACGCACACCCCGGTTGCGGCGGTCGACCTGCTCGAGCAACGCAAGGTGCAGCGCATCTTCAATGCCTATCAGTTCGGCGGCTATCTGATCTCCCGCGATATTCCGGTCTTCGTCGACGGCCGCGCCGAGCTCTACGGCGAGAAATTCGTGGTGGACTTCTTCAAGGCGACGGAAGGCAAGAAGCCCGAATTGCTGCCGCGCCTGCTCGACGAGTACACCATCGACGCCACGCTCCTGGTCGCCGGTGCGCCGGGCCCGCAGATCCTCGACCAGCTCAAGGGCTGGAAGCGCATCTATGCGGACGATATTGCCGTGATTCATGTCCGAGACCATGCGGAGGCCGCGACCGCTGCGCCTCCGAATCCGACAGGCCGGCCTTGACCATTCCGGCTGCTCCCGGCTCGGACCGATCGGTGGCGATTGCCGTGCTTGCCATGCTGGCGGCCGTCTCGTTTCTTCCAGTGCTGCTGACCCCCATTCCCGCGATGGTCGATTATCCCAATCACCTCGCCCGCATGTACATTCTGAGCCAAAGCGGCACCGCCGATGCCAATCCGCATTACGAGGTGGCCTGGGCATTCTATCCCAACCTTGGCATGGATCTGCTGGTCCCGCAGATGGCGCGGCTGATCAGCGTCGAGAGCGCCACACGGCTATTTCTGCTGCTCAGCCAATTGCTGGTCGTTTCCGGCGCGCTGCTGCTCGAATGGGTCCGGAAGGGACGGGTTCAGCTTGCCGGCTTCGCTGCGCTGGCTTTCCTCTACTGCCTGCCGTTCAGCTGGGGCTTCGTGAACTTCGAGTTCGGCCTCGGCCTCGCACTCTGGGGCATCGCCGTTTATCTGATGCTGGCGGAAGGCCCATGGCCGGCGCGTTTTGTCGCCAATTTGATCTTCGTCGCTGCGCTCTATGTGGCGCATTTCTTTTCGCTCGGCATCTACGGCGCGACGCTTGGCCTTTTCGAGCTGTCGCGCATCCGCCAACGGCAGGTCGCCTATCCCGTCGCGGCCGCGCGGCTTGGCGCGCTGGCGCTCCCCGCGCTGGCGATGCTTGCGATCATGCACGTCGCTGCAGGTTCAGTTGGAAGCGAGGGCACGAGCTGGTTCCTGGGATTTAAGCCGGTCTGGCCGCTCCGCATCATGAACGGCTACAATCTGACGACGGCGGCAGCGACCGGGCTGGCGCTGGCAATCGGGGTGTTTGTCGCCGCAAGACGCGGCGTCCTCAGGCTCGAGCCTTCAGGGATCTGGCTCGCGTTCGGCTTTGCGCTGCTTTATTTCGTCATTCCTTCGAAGCTGTTCGGAACATCGTTCGTCGATCTTCGCGTGATTCCCGCCGCGGCTCTGATCCTGCCCGCCTTCTGCTCGCTGTCGCTGCCGAGCCGGGCGTGGAGGATGGCTGCGCTCGCCGGGATCAGCGGCATCATCCTGCTCAATCTCGCCGTCGTTCTGTCGGTGTGGCTGCCTTACCGCGCCGATTACGCGGCGATCATCGCCTCGTTCCAGAAGATCGATCGCGGCTCGCGCATCCTGGTCGGCAGCGCGGACGACCATGGAGACCCGCCCTTCGCCGACCTCACCTCGTATCCGATGTATTATGCGCCGACGCTGGCCGTGCACTACGCAGGCGCGTTCGTGCCCAACCTGTTCACCGAGGTGGGCAAGCAACCCGTGCGGCCGCGCGAGGCTTTGCGCAAGATTTCCATTCCCTATGGAGGGCCGGTGCCGGCGGGCCTGCTGGCCGCGATCGCGACGGGTCAGCCACCTGCGGACGTTCCGCCATTCGTCCGCACCTGGTACCGGGATTTCGACTACCTCTATGTGCTGGGATCGCCGGCCGCCAATCCGCTGCCGGAGCGGCTGGAGTTGCTGGAGACCTCGCAGCGATTTGCTCTCTACAGGATCCGCCGCAAACCCTAGAGCCGAGCCGGCGCCCCCAAGCGTGGTTAACCGGCTTCCGGCTCTCGGTCCGTCCTCCGCCGATGTCCAGGGCGCTAGACCCTTAACATTTGCGGCAAGGCGACCTTAACCACCGGCTTATAGACTCCCGCCCCTGCAACCCAGTCGGAATCCCTCGCATGGCGGCCAATTCCAGATCGATCCGCTACAGCCTCGTCATCCCCGTGTTCAACGAGGAAGCCGTGCTGCCGGTCCTGCTGCGCCGGCTCGACCAGGTCATGTTCCGGCTCGACGGGCCGGCAGAAGCGATCTTCGTCGACGACGGCAGCAGCGATTCCAGCTCGATCGTGCTGCGGGCGCTCGCCGCGCGCGACTCGCGCTTTCGCTACATCGGCCTGTCCAGGAATTTCGGCCATCAGATCGCGATCACCGCCGGCATGGACGCCGCGCAAGGCGACGCGATCATCGTCATGGATGCCGATCTGCAGGATCCGCCCGAAGTGATCGAGCAATTGATCGCGAAGTGGAAGGCGGGCAACGACATCGTCCACGCCCGCCGCCTGTCGCGCGAGGGCGAAAGCCGCTTCAAGCGTGCGACCGCGCATCTGTTCTACCGGATGCTCGGCAGGATGTCCTCCGTCGGCATCCCCGCCGATGTCGGCGACTTCCGCCTGATCGATCGCAAGGTGCTGGAGGCGCTTCGGCAGATGCCGGAGCAGGATCGCTTCGTGCGCGGCATGATCGCCTGGCTCGGCTTCCGACAGGCCGAGGTGGCCTTCCATCGCCTCGAGCGCGTCGCGGGCGAAACCAAATACCCGCTGTTCAAGATGGTCCGGCTGGCGGTGAACGCCGCGCTCGGCTTTTCGGATCTGCCCTTGCGGCTTGCCATCTGGTGCGGATTGACGGTGTCCGGGCTCGCGCTGCTCTACGGCGGCTGGGTTGTGCTGTTGTGGCTGGGCAAGGACAGTCATCTCGTGACCGGCTGGTCCTCCACGATCGTCGTCGTCTCGCTGCTGTGCGGCATCAACATGCTGATGACGGGCATCGTGGGGCTCTATGTCGGCCGCATCCATGCCGAGGTGAAACGCCGTCCGCTCTATGTGGTGCAGGCACGAATCGGCTTCGATCGCGACGAGACGGCAGCGACGCCGGCGATCCACGCCGTCAACGAGTAGTCCAGCACATGACCGAGCTCTTCGACGGCTATCACGACAATTACCGTGACGTGGTCCAGTCCTCGATCGACTTCTCGGGTCTGCCGCATGATTTCTTCATGCGCGCAAAGGCCGACCTGCTGCGCGATCTGATCACAGAGCGGCTGGACGTCGAGAAGCCCGACATGCTGGACGTCGGCTGCGGCGTCGGCAGCCTTCACCCGCTGCTGCACGGCATGGTCGGCCGCCTCAGCGGCATCGACGTCTCCTCGGCCAGCCTGGCGCAGGCGCGCGCCCGCAATGGCGGGGTCGACTACCGGGAGTATGACGGCCGCACTTTTCCGTTTGCCGATGCCAGCTTCGATCTGGTCACGGCCGTCTGCGTGATGCACCACATCGTGCCGGCGCAATGGGCGCAATTCATCGCCGAGATGCGCCGCGTGACGCGTCCCGGGGGACTCGTCTGCGTGATCGAGCACAATCCGTACAACCCGCTGACGCGGCTTGCCGTCGCGCGCTGTGAGTTCGACCGGGACGCCGTCTTGCTCGGGGCCGGCACGACCCGGAAGCTGATGGCGGCCAGCGGCCTGCGCGAGATAGGCGCGCGGCATTTCCTGCTGCTGCCCTGGGACAGCAAGCCGGCGCGGCGCCTCGAGGACGCCCTCAGCGGCGTCTGGCTCGGGGGCCAATACGCCGCCTTCGGGACTGCTTGAACCTAGCGCTGCGGCGTATCGCGCCGCTTGTGCACGACCGCCACATCGTCGCTGTAGACGCGCTGCCACTGCGGCAGCCTGTCGAGCAGCGCGACCGCCGGCGTACGCGGCGCGAGCAGCGTCGCGCCGATCTTGTACTCGTCGAGCAGCTTCAGAAAGTCGTCGAGGTCGATCAGCGCCAGGGCGCGATTGTAGCGGTTGATGAACGGCCCCCCGTACAATTCGCCGCGACCGTCGATGAAGGTGGGAATGCCGGCAAAGATCAGATAGCCGCCGAAGGAATAATCGTTGAGCACGGGCCCCGCCTCGGCGAGGTTGGCCTGGGCGACGGCGGCCTCGGGGGTGATAGCCGGAGCCGGCCGGACGTCGCGCGCCAAGGCCGCCCCGCTGACTGCGATCAACACACCGAGCCCAACCCAATTCAGGCCGCGCGGCGCGACCGTTGCACCATCCTCGGCCGCTCCGCCGAACCTGCGCCCCAGCGGCGCCGCCAGATAGAGCGGCGCCAGCATGGCCAGCAGATCCGCATTGCGGATTTGCGCCAGCGCGAAATGCAGCAGGCCGATCACCACCAAGGTCCGCACGACCGGCAGCGTGACGCCGCGCGAGAGCGCAAAGATGCCTGCGAGCAGCAGCAATTCGAAGCCACTGACGTGGCTGAAGTCCTGCGGCCGCCATTCTCCGATCCAGGCGAGCGCGGAGCCGAGGCCGAGCGTCGTCAGCGGCATCAGCAGCGGTTCCGGCCCATGCGGCGTCAGGCAGGACGCGGCGACGGCAAGGGCCACAAACGGCAGCCACCGCAGCAGCACGCGCGGCCGTTGGGTGCGCTCTTCGCGCAGCAATGCCTCGAGCACCGCCGGTCCAATCAGGCCAAGCGCCAGCACCACGCTGCCGTGCAGATTGCTCCACAGCACCAGAAGCGGCAGGGCCCAATATGGCGGAGGGCTGCGGCGATCCATGCAGCGGACCAGCGCAGCCGCCCAGGTCACCATCAGCGGCAGCACCAGGACATGTGGCCGTGCCAGCATGTGCGGCGCCAGCAGGACGACGGCCGCGATCACCATGAGCAGCGTCAGGGCCGGCGAAAGCTCGCGCAGCAGGAAGAACGTGAGAAGGCCGAAGGCGAGCGCGATCGCCGCCGCCGCGATGGCGACGACGCCTGGCCAGCCGGACAGCGCGTATATCCCGGCATAGACGACCTCGGACAGCCATTCGAACGTGATCCAGGGCGCGCCATGCCTGGAAAACGAAAACGGGTCGCTCGTCGGCAGGGTGCCGTGTGCGATGATCCAGCGTCCGAGCTCAATGTGAGAATAGCTGTCGGGGTCACCGAGCAGCCGCGGCCCGGCCACCAGCAGCATGGCATAGACGGCGAGCCCCACGACCCAAGGGAGCGCTGCACGTGCCGAAAGCGGTTGAACCGCGCTGTGGACGACCTGATCAGTCATGGCGGGCCAAAGTAGGCCGCAAGCGTTAAGTTCTTCTTGAGTGTTTCAGGCATTGCTCCAACGCACGGTCAGGAGCGCCACGCCTACCCCCGCTTCAGCCGTCGCGTACTTCGTTCGCCGAACCCAAGCGCGCACTATGCGAGGAGGTCGATCAGGAGCAATGCGGCGCTTGTGAACAGTCCTGCAATCGGCACCCAGATGGGCACGAGGAACACGCCGGCTGGAGGCTTTGATTCTCTCGTCTTGATGCGCAGGAGCGCGAGGTTGACCAGGACGAAAGCCCCGAGGGTCAGACGTGAGGTCCATTCGGCCAATCCGGTCAAGGGAATGCCGAGGGCGAGGATCAGGATGGCGCCCACGCCGAACAGGGTTGCAACCACCGGGGAGCCGCTTCTGGCGTTCACCCTGGCGAGAAAGGCGGGAAGGCTGCCTTGGTCCGCAAGCCCGTACAGCACGCGTCCGATCATCAGCATGTGAACGATGATTCCGTTGACCGTCGCAACGATCGCAATGACGCTCAACACCGAGAGCGGAAGACCGGTCAACCGCTGAAAGACCAGTGCAAGCGGAGCCGAGGAGTGCGCGAGCTCCGCCGGAGGCACCGCGACCACCGCAACCCAGGCGACGGTCATGTAGAGGAACGCCGTCACGCCCAAGGTGATGAAGAGCGCCCAAGGCAGAGTCCGGGACGGATTCTTCATTTCCTCGGAGATGTTCACGAGGTGCTCGAACCCGATGAATGCAAACACGGCGAGCAGCGACGTCTGTGCGATCCCGGACCACGCCGCTTTATCGCTCAGGGGAGCCAACAGTTCGGGCAGCCGGGACACCAGGGCGTCGCCCTGAAACAGCCCGGCGCCGACAATGAGCACCAATCCTCCGATCTCCACTACCGTCATCAAGCCGGCGAAGCTGATGGACTGAACCGCGGACAGGCAGGCGACCGCGCCCATCGCAAGCACGACGCCGGCGATGATCCAGCTGGCGGGCAGCGGCACGAACACGCTGATGTAGCCGGCGCTGCCAACGGTGATGGTCGCGCCGGAGATCGTCGCTGCGGCCACCACGAGCAGCCCCGTGGCACCGCTGAGCCATTTTCGATGAAACGCGGCCTGGACATAGGCGGCCTCGCTCGCCGCAACCGGCAGTCGCGTGCCAAGTTCGGCAAAGCTCCCGGCCGTCACGCCCATCACGACCGCCGCAGCGAGGAACGCCAGAGGTGCATGCATTCCGCTCCGCGCGGCGGCCGCTCCCACCAGGACGTAGATTCCGGCACCGATCGTCACGCCGAGCCCGTACAGCACCGCGTGCGTGAGCGTCAGCGATCTGATCAATCTTGTAGACCCGGGCGGCGCCATCTCCTGCATGACCAATCGTCAATGCGAGAACAGAATCGGGATCGGCGGCTTGGACAGCAGGCCCCTGGTCGCGCCGCCGAGCACGAACTCCCGCCATCTCGGCGTTCCGTACGCGCCCATCACGAGGACGTCGATGCCGTGGGATAGCACGTAAGACGTCAGGACCTCGTCGATCGGCTTGCTCTCGGCATCGATCTCGTCGCACACGACCTCGATGCCGTGACGAGCGAGGTTCTTTGCCAGCTCTTCGCCCGAATGTTTGGAATCCAGCGCCTTTTCGTTCGTGACGGTCACGACGCGCACACGTCCTGCGTTTTCGAGCAAAGGAAGCGCAGCGGACACCGCTCGCGCAGCGGTACGGCTGAAGTCCCAGGCCACGCAAACGGCATCGAGCTGGAATGGACGCGATCGGGGAGCGGCGGGCAGGATTAGCGTCGGCCTGCCGGATTCGAAGATCACCTCTTCTGCGTACCATCGATCATGGGAGTCCGGCACCGCCATGATCGTGAGATCGCGGAGCCTTGCATAATCTGCCAGCAGTGCGGCCTCGTTGGCGGATGCACATTGCTCGAAGATGGTCTCGTGCCGAACGCCGGACTTCGCCGCCGAGGCTTCGAATGCCGCGAGCAGCGCTTGCGCATTCTCGCGGCTCTTGGTTGCCTCGCGCGCAACAAGCGCGGGTATGTCCAGGATGACATCCCCGAGCAGGCTTGCGCGCACTTCCGCATGGACCTCGCAGGAAATGGCTGCGAGGTGCGCATCCAGGACGGCGGCTACCGAAACGGCATCGTCGATCACCGAAACCGGCGTCGGTTCCGGATAGCTCGCCAGGGTCAGCAGAATATCCTTGAAAGCCATGTATCCCTCCTTTGACGAGTCGGAGCCTAACGTCCCGGCGGCGCTCGTTATTGATCGACCGCAGCGATTCAGCCGGGATGGCTGTGGCAAAACGGCCTAGGCGAGGACGGCGACGACCGAAACAGAGCGCTCTGGTTCGGCGGTGCTCGCTTTGCCGGAAGCAGCCAGCAGGATGTGGGCTCGCGAACGCGCACTCAGAGAACAGAAAAAAACGCGGCGTTTCCGCCGCGTTTTTCAATTCGGTGTGCCGCTGCTCGATTACGCCTGCGGCTGCGGCTCCAAGCCGGGATCCGCATCGGGCCGCGGGCGCGGCGACTTGCCGGCCGGAGGCACCGCGGAGGCGCGCGGAGTGGTCGGCTCGAGCACGGATTCGCGGTTCGGCTTCTTGCCCTTGAGCAGATCGACGATCTCGTCGCCGCTCAGCGTCTCGAACTCGAGCAGACCCTTGGCCAGCGCCTCGAGGTCGGCATGCTTCTCGGTGAGGATGCGGGTCGCTTCCTTGTAGCCTTCCTCGACCAGACGGCGGATCTCGGAGTCGATCTTCTGCACCGTCGCCTCGGAGGCGTTCTGCGTGCGCGACACCGACATGCCCAGAAACACTTCGTCCTGGTTCTCGCCGTAGGAGACCGTGCCCAGCTCTTCCGACAGGCCCCAGCGCGTCACCATCATGCGAGCCAGCCGCGTGGCCTGCTCGATGTCGGAGGCGGCGCCCGAGGTCACCTTCTCGCGGCCGAAGATCAGCTCTTCGGCGACGCGGCCGCCCATCATGATGGCGAGGCGCGAGGTCATCTGCTCCAGAGACATCGACAGCTTGTCGCGCTCGGGCAGCTGCATGACCATGCCGAGCGCACGGCCGCGCGGGATGATGGTCGCCTTGTGGATCGGATCGGTCGCGGGCACGTTGAGGCCGACGATAGCGTGGCCGCCCTCGTGGTAGGCCGTCAAGAGCTTCTCTTCCTCGGTCATGACAAGCGACTTGCGCTCGGCGCCCATCATCACCTTGTCCTTGGCCTCCTCGAACTCTGCCTGCGTCACCATCCGCTTGTTGCGGCGGGCGGCGGTGAGCGCGGCCTCGTTGACGAGGTTCATCAGGTCGGCGCCGGAGAAGCCCGGGGTCCCGCGCGCGATGGTCTTGAGGTTGATATCCGGCGCCAAGGGCACCTTACGGACGTGAACCTTGAGGATCTGCTCGCGGCCGACGACGTCGGGATTGGGCACCACGACCTGGCGGTCGAAGCGGCCCGGACGCAGCAGCGCGGGATCGAGCACGTCGGGGCGGTTGGTCGCGGCGATCAGGATCACGCCCTCGTTCGCCTCGAAGCCGTCCATCTCGACTAGGAGCTGGTTCAGCGTCTGCTCGCGCTCGTCATTGCCGCCGCCGAGACCGGCACCGCGGTGACGGCCGACGGCGTCGATTTCGTCGATGAAGATGATGCAGGGCGCGTTCTTCTTGGCCTGCTCGAACATGTCGCGCACGCGAGAGGCGCCGACGCCGACGAACATCTCGACGAAGTCCGAACCCGAAATGGTGAAGAACGGCACGTTGGCTTCGCCCGCGACCGCGCGTGCGATCAGGGTCTTACCGGTGCCGGGAGGGCCGACCAGCAGCACGCCGCGCGGAATGCGGCCGCCGAGGCGCTGGAATTTGCCGGGATCGCGCAGGAATTCGACGATCTCCTGGAGGTCCTGCTTGGCCTCGTCGACGCCGGCGACGTCCTCGAAGGTGACGCGGCCATGCGCTTCGGTCAGCATCTTGGCGCGCGACTTGCCGAAGCCCATCGCCTTGCCGGCGCCGCCCTGCATCTGCCGCGACAGGAAGATCCACACGCCGATCAGCGCGATGAAGGGCAGCCAGGAGACCAGCAGCGAGACGAACCACGGCACGTTGTCGCCCGGCGGCTTCGCGGTGATCTGCACCTTGCTGTCGTACAGGCGCTTCACCAGCGTCGGGTCGTTCGGCGCATAGGTCTGGAAGCTGGAGCCGTTGGTGAAGGTGCCATGAATGTCCGGGCCCTGGATCACGACGTCGCGCACATTGCCGCGGTCAACCTCGCTCAGGAGCTGGGAGAAGGCGATGTCCTGCGAGGAGGCCCGCTGACCCGGATTCTGGAAGAGCGTGAACAACGCCAACAGCAGCAAAACAATGATGACCCAGAGGGCGAAATTGCGCAGATTGGCGTTCATCGATCTTCCTTCGTGGTCGCGCGGATCGCGGCCTGGTCCTTCAGGAGTTACTTGGGCGAGCTAGAGAAAATCCCCAAGGAATCCTCTCGGTTACGCATACAATCTAGGTGCCGCCCGGGTCGCTGCCAAGGGAATGAGATGGGACTATTTAGCCCATCTTAGAGCGATTCCCGCTGAAAAAATGGCGCCCGGAGCGGGGTTCTTCCTGCCTGGTTAAGGTGTCCTGACGGTGCGGGGCCGAAATGGCTGGTGTCATGATCCGCCCTCGCCCACGCCTATCCGTCCTTGCGGCGCCTCGCCGGCGCCGGTGCGATGTGGATACGCCCGCCGGCGAGGCTGATCAAGGCTCCTGCAAGCGTCTGCTTCAGGACCGGCTGGCGACTGGCGCGGGCGCGGAGACTTGCCGCAATGGCCTGATCCAGCACGGACATCAGGGTTTCGACCTTGCCGAGTTCCGCAGGCCCTTCATGCCCGAGCGCGTTGATGGCCCGCAGCAGGAGCCGCAGCCGGACTTCATCCGGCAGGGCGGCAAAGGCCGCAGCCTCGAAGCTTCGCGCTCCCGACTGCGGCGCTTCGCCGCGATCCCGCAAACGGAGGAAGCGCTCGGCGCCGTCGGCCAGCACCTCGACCGCCGCATTGGCCCGCGCCAGCCTGGCCGCAAGCCGCGCCAGATTCCTGCTGTCGCCGCCCTCGGCCGCCAGAAGCGGCAGCAGCGCGCGCAGCCGCGGCCGGGTGAAGGCGGTGTCGCGGTTGGTGGGGTCGTCGGCAAAGCCGATCTTGGCCCGCTTCAAGGTCGCGACCAGCTGCGACTTCGGGACGTCGAGCAGCGGCCGCGCCAGCACGATGCCGTCGCGCTCGCTAAGAGGGGCCATGGCCGACAGTCCCGCAAGTCCGCTGCCGCGCAACAGGCGCATCAACAGCGTCTCGGCCTGGTCGTCGCGGGTATGGGCAGTCAGCACGTGGCTCGCGCCGACGGCACGGGCGGCGTCGGCGAGCAGACGGTAGCGCGCCTCGCGCGCGGCCGCCGGCAGCCCCGTCTTCGGCTTGGCGCCACGCCAGCGCAGGGTCCGGTGCGGCAGTCCGAGCTCGGCGGCGAGCCGCTTGACCTCGCGTGCCTCGCGCCCCGCCTCTTGCCGCAGGCCGTGATCGACCGTGACGACCGTGAGCAGCGGCGCGCGCGGAAGGCTGCGCTGCCAGCGCGCCGCAAGCCACATCAGCGCGACCGAATCGGGGCCGCCGGAGACGGCGAGCACCAGCGCCGGCGCGCTCTTCAGGCCGGCGAAGAGGCGGCTCGCCTCGCGGGTGGAGATCGGAGAATTGTCATCGTCTGACATGGCGCGGCCCGGCAATCGCCAGCGAATGGCGAGCGCAATCTAGCGCAGCGCCATCCGCTTTGTCAGTGATCCGCGCGGTGGATCAGCACTTCACCCGCTTCTGCTCGCGGTCCACCGCCGCTTTGACGCCGGCGGAGGCGCGCGGATATTTGCGGCCGACCTCGCCGAAGGCGGCGCAGGCGGCCTCCTTCTCCTTCAGGGCGGCGAGCGACTGGCCGAGCCGGAGCAGCGCATCCGGGGCCTTGGCCGATTTTTCGTATTTGGTGGTGACGGCGAGGAAGGCTTCCGCGGAGTCGCGATATTGCTGGCGCTGGAAGTAGCTCTCGCCGAGCCAATATTGCGCGTCTCCGAGCAGCGGGTCGCTCGGATATTTCTGCGCAAAATTCTTCATGGTCTGCTCGGCGAGCGCATAGTCCTTGCGCTGCATGTAGCCGATGCCGAGGTCGAACTCGTCGCGCGGCGTGGCCGAGGGCGGCAGCGTGGTCAAACCGGGGGCGCCCGCAGGCGCCGGATAACCGGGCTGGGCCGCCGGGGGTGCTGCCTGCGGCTGATAGCGCGGGCTGGTGTTGGCGAGGTCGAGCGGCTCGCCGGCGCCGCGACCGCCGGGCGAGCCGATCTGGCCGCCGGGCGAGCCAATCTGGCCGCCGGGCGCTCCGACCTGGCTGCCTGCCGACATCGGTTGCTGCCCGCCGCCGAGCGCGCGCGGCGCGCCGGGCGCGTTCGGGTTCTGGTTGGGATCGAAGGCATCGCCGCGGCGGCGTGTGCCGGGGGCGCCGGGCGCCGGCTGTTCCTGAACGATCGGCGCGGGAGACGCGATCTGCGGCTGCCCGTAATTCGGCTGCGCGGCCTGCTGCTGCGGCTGGCGATAGCCCGGCGCGACCTGACTTGGTGCGATCTGGGCGGGCGGCATCGCCGCGGCGCTGGGCGCCTGTCCGGGCACGGCCTGCGCGCCGCCCTCGAACGCCCGCAGCCGCTCCTCGAGCTGGCGGTTGCGGTATTGCAGCTCTTCGTTCTGGCCGGTGAGCTGGCGCAGCTGGTTCTCCAGCCGCTCGATCCGCATCTCGGGATCGGCATCATCCGATTGCGCGAAGATCGACTGCGCAAGTGCGGGCGAGCACAAAGAGAGCAGCGCGGCGGTCGCCACGGTGCCGGTAATTGCCTTGAATTTCGATGACATCTTGCCCTGACGACGAAAGCGACGTGGCGCGCGGCGGACCATTCGCCGCGCCACACAATGAGAAAGGGAGTACGCCAAAACTGGGACTGCCACCAAGAGGTTTTAGGTCACGGATTGCTGATACGAAACCGGCGCCCGAGAGGGCGCCGGCATAATCGGTTTCTGAAGATGAACGGCGCCTGACCGACCGTCAGGATCTCGGCGTCAGGAGCTCGCGTTCAGCACGGTGACGGCGCGACGGTTCTGCGACCAGCACGAGATGTCGTTACAGACGGCGACCGGCCGCTCCTTGCCGTAGGAGATCGTGCGCATGCGGTTCGGATCGATGCCGCGCGAGGCGAGGAACGAACGCACCGACTGGGCACGGCGGGCGCCGAGCGCGATGTTGTATTCGCGGGTGCCACGCTCGTCGGCATGACCTTCGACGGTGAAGCTGTAGCGCGGATAGGTCTGGAGCCACTGCGCCTGCTTCTCCAGGGTCACGATCGCCTGCGGCGTCAGATCGGTCTGGTCGCTTTCGAAGAACACGCGGTCGCCGACGTTAACGACGAAATCCTGCTGGCTGCCGGGCGTCGCCGCATTGGCCATCGCATCCGTCGCGGCATTCTTGTTGGCGCAGGCGCCCATCGACAGCGCGACGGCGAGCACCGCGACCAGCTTCAATCCCTGGAGGATACGCATAGGATGTTTCATTCCGGAGCCTCCACGCTCACGTTAGTCCACTGCTGTCCGGTCTACAGGGGGTTGGTTAAGCGAACGTTCCGTCAACCTTGACGGAACCTTGCCTCAGCCGATCAAATGCCCCCAACCGGCGAAAAGCACCCGTCATGGTTAATGGGTTGTAAATGTGGCGCGAGGGTGAAGGCAAGCGTCCGAACCGGCGAAACCGGCCAAAATAAGCCCGGTCCGGGCCTGGCGCTGGACGGCAGCTCGGTTCGAGGGCAGGCCCCGACGGCTCTCAGGAATAGACGACCAGCTTTGGACGTTCGGAGGCCAGTTTGGGCGAGACGCCGCTCAGCGATGACGCACTGCTGGGCCCAAACAGCATGCGTCGCTCGAAGGCACTCGAGCGCATGATCGGAAAACGCGTTAACACTCTTTCCCGCACGGCGCGGAAGTCGGACGCCATCAACGCGACCTTTGCCAAGGCATTCGGGAACAAGCGCGGTTCTGCGATGGTCTCGTTGAGAAAGACGCGCCGATAGAACGCCTCGTGCGCGGGACGGACGAGCGCGAGCCCGGTATCGGCATTGAAATGCTCGCAGGCCAGGAAGACGAGCCGCACCGTCACATAAGGCAGCTCCGGAAAACACTTGGCTTTTTCCGGGCTTGCGACGAAGCGGGCCGGATCGATGAAGACTTCGCCGCGATCGAGGCGGGGGTGAAGAACGTCGCCGAACAAGTCGGTGGTGCAGGACGCCCGCTGTTCTGACGTCAGCACGTGAAGACGGATAGAGCTGCAGAGCTCTCCGTCGACATACACTCCGAAGATCCGGGCATTGGGTGCATCGTCGTAGCTATCGCTGTAGCGCTCGGACTCCGACGGCGGAATCAATCCGCCACGCGTATAGGCCCGATAGCGCATCTGATAGAGCTGATCTTTCTCCTCAGGAGTCTCGATGGATCGGTAGTCGACGCGGTCGAACAGCGCTCCCCCCCGCACAGAGAGCGAAGCGCGCGGTTCGGCTTCGGGCTTCATCCAACATTCCTCGACTGACAAACAACCCTCGCGGGTGGAATAGGATTAACACCTTCTTAACGCCGGTGCAATTGAAGCACCGGGTTAGGGTTAACCCTGCCGGTCGCCGAAAATCAGGGATTTCCCGCAGTTTTACGGAGGTGTCAGGCGATCGATCGCGAGGCGATGGTCAGCTGATCGTCGGGCGAGCGGCGGCCGTGCGAGGCATTCAGCAATTGCCGAACCCGAATGGCGGGCACCGGCCGGCTGAAAAGATAGCCCTGCCCTTCGGTGATGGTGCCGTCGGCGCTGATCAGCTCGAGCTGCTCGTTGGTCTCGATGCCTTCGACCACCACCGACATGCCGAGATCGGCGGCCAGCCGCGCCACCCCGCGCAACAGCGTCAGGGGCCGATCGGTATCGATGCCTTCGAGGAAGGAGCGGTCGATCTTCACCTTCTGCATCGGGAAATTGTGCAGATAGCTCAGGCTGGAATAGCCGGTGCCGAAATCGTCGAGCGAGATGCGCACGCCGAGCGCATGAAGCTGCGAGAGGATGTCGTGCGTGAGCTGGGTGTTGCGCAGCAGCGAGGACTCGGTGATCTCGATCTCCAGCCGATGCGTCGGCAGGCCCGAGACTTCAAGCGCATAGCGGATCTCGCTTAGCACGTCGCGCTGGTGGAATTGCTGAGGCGAGAAGTTGACCGCGACGCTAACGCCGTCCGGCCACTTCATGCACTCCATGCAGGCCCGCCGTAGAATCCAGCGGCCGAGATCGACGATCAGGCCCATGTCCTCGGCGACCGGGATGATGTCGACCGGCGAGACCGTGCCGCGCACCGGATGGTTCCAGCGCAGCAGCGCCTCGCAGGTGGTGATCTTGCCGGTCTTGAGGTTGACCAGCGGCTGATAGAACAGCTCGAATTCCTCGTTGGCGAGCGCCTTGCGCAAGTCCAGCTCCAGGATGCGGCGGGCCTCGACGGTCGCCGCCATCTCGTCGCGGAAGAAGCAGAAGGTGCCGCGGCCGTCGGCCTTGGCCCGGTACAGCGCCATGTCGGCGTTCTTGAGCAGCGTGTCGGCGCTGGCGCTGCCGTCCGGCGAGGTCAGCGCAATGCCGACGCTGGCGCCGATCTCGACGAGGTGATTGTCGATGCGATAGCGCTCGCTGAGGCGCTCGACGATGCGGCGGGCGAGGCTGGCGGCGTCCTCCGGCGAAGAGATGTTCTGCTGGAACACGACGAATTCGTCGCCGCCGAAGCGGGCGACGAAATCGTCGGGCCGCAGCATCTCGCGCAGGCGATTGGCAACCGCGCACAACAGCTGGTCGCCGCAGGGATGGCCAAGCGTGTCGTTGACCTGCTTGAACTGGTCGAGGTCGACGAACAGAAGTGCGGAGAGGCGCTCGGCATGATGCGAATTCGCCAGCAGCCGCTCGATCTCGTCGTGGAAGCTGACCCGGTTGGGCAAGGCCGTGAGCTCGTCGTAGCGGGCAAGATGGGTGATCCTCGCCTCGGCGTTCTTACGCTCGGTGATGTCCTCGATCAGCATGACCGTGCCGCCATCGGCCATTGGCTGGAAGGTCCACGACAGCGCGCGCCCACGCGCGATATCCGGATCCGAGGTCAGGAGCTCGCGGACCCGTCCGTCCTCGATCTCCCGGAGGATCAGGTTGCCGTTCTCGGCCGAGATGGAGCCGCCGCTGACGCAAGCCGCGATGATTTCAGACGCATTGGGGCCGCGCTGGACGAGATCGTCGGGCAAATTCATCATTTCGCTGAAACGATGATTCATCACCGCAAGCTGACCGTCGACACGGAACATGCACAGGCCATGGGGCATGTTGTTCAACGCGCTGTCGAACTGGCCCGCCAGGGCCGCTTCGCGTTCGCGCGCCACGAGCGCCCGCATGAATATCCTGTGCAGATTGGCCGAGATTTGTATGACGGCCACCAGAAACGCGGCGCACAGGACCGACATGACGATGTAATAGGGCGTGCCACGCCACGCCAGCGCGACCACCGTCGAACCGAAGCAAAGCGTAGCCTGCAGCTGGTATATCCATTGCCGTCCGTACGCCCGGCCTGCACCACCCGCCACGAAGCCCGTGGTCGTGGAGAGAGAGATCATATGGGCGACGGCATCGTCGCTGACCAACAGCGTGGTGGTGCTCCAGATGCCGACGGCGGCGGCCTGGATCATCGCCCCGATCTGATGCCGGTTCTTCCATCGCGCCGCTTCGTCGGTGGTCAGCGTCGACTTGCGCATCTGGTACCGCCGCAAGTCGAACGCCCGGATAGCGCCGGCGAGGATCAGGAGCGCCACACACGCCCAGATCAAAGGTTCTCCCGTCTTCAGCGCGGTCGCGGCCGCCGCAACGACGCCGAAGACAAGCCCCGTCAGCAAGGGAGCTGGCGTTTCGAACAGCGAATCGATCAGCGCGGCCGAAATCCTCGGCGACGCTGGCTCAGGTTCTCCGCTCTGGCTTGCGAACTGCATTGGTGTTTGTACGCGCGTCCTGTTTGGCGCGTACTTTTACCCGGCTCAGGTGAAGTCTTTCTGAGGGAACATCGTTAAAGTCGAGTTGTTTTTCGGTAATGCCGAACCAATTCCAGCTTAAAAATCAAGCAATTAGGCAAGCCTTGCCGGGCACAAGGTGAAGAAAGGCTTACCCGCCTGGTCGAAAGTGAGAAAATCGGCGCGATTTTCGAAAAGATCGCGCGTTCCAAACCCGCGTTCTATTGACCCGCCGTCGAGGACAGCAACGGCGACCAGGCCGGGTCGGAGGCGAAGCCCGGCGTCGGCACCTTGAGCTCGTTGCGACCGGAGATGTCGACGCTGTACAGCGAGGGCCCGCCATTGCCGCCGGGGTCGCGGAAGAACATCAGCACGCGGCCGTTCGGCGAGAAGGTCGGACCTTCGTTGTGGAAGCCGGAAGTCAGCAGCCGCTCGCCGGAGCCGTCGGGCTTCATGACACCGATCGCGAACTGCCCGCCGCCTTGCCTCGTGAAGGCGATGTAGTCGCCCTTCGGCGACCACACCGGGGTCGAATAGCTGGCGTTGGTGTCGTCCTTGGAGAAGGAGATCCGCTGCGCCTGCCCGCCGCCCGCCGCCATCACGTAGATCTGCGACCGGCCGCCGCGATCGGATTCGAAGCAGATGCGGGTGCCGTCCGGTGAATAAGACGGCGAGGTGTCGATCGCCGGCGTGTCGGTGAGGCGCGTGGTCGAGCGCGAGCGCAGGTCCATCACGAACAGGTTGGAATTGCCGCCCTGCTGCAGGCTCATGATGACGCGCTGGCCGTCCGGCGAGAAGCGCGGCGCGAAGGTCATGCCCGGGAAGTTGCCGACGATCTCGCGCTGGCCGGTCTCGATGTTGAAGAGATAGACCTTCGGATCGCCCTGGCCGAACTCCATGTAGGTGATCTCTTGCGAGTTCGGCGAGAAGCGCGGCGTCAGCACGAGGTCGGAGCCGCGGGTCAGATAGCGCACATTGGCGCCGTCCTGGTCCATCATCGCCAGCCGCTTGACGCGGCGTTCCTTCGGGCCGCTTTCGTCCACGAACACCACGCGACTGTCGAAATAGCCCTTCTCGCCGGTCATCCGCTCGTAGATCTGGTCGGAGATGATGTGGGCGATGCGGCGCCAATATTCCGGCGAGGTGAAATATTGCTGGCCGGCGAGTTGCTGGCCGGAGATGACGTCCCACAGGCGGAATTCGGCCTTCAGCCGGCCATCGGGCTGCCGCGTCATGCGGCCGGTGACGAGGGCCTGCGCGTTCAGCGTCTTCCAGTTCTGGAATTGCGGCGCGACGTCCATGTTGCTGATGCGCTCGATGAAGGCGGCCTGGTCGATCGGCGCGAACAGGCCCGAGCGCTTCAGATTGTTGGTGATGACCTGCGTGACGCCGTTACCGACGTCGCCGTCGGCGGGTGAGCCGGGCAGGAAGTTGGTGATCGCGATCGGAATCGGCTGGAATGCCGTGGGATCGATGCGCAGGCGCCCATCCTGCCCTTGAGCGAAGGCGCGTCCGCTCCCGAGCATCGCAAGCGTCGATCCGGTCAGCGTCATGAAGCGGCGGCGGTTCATCGATCGGACGTCATTCATTGGAAAATTCTTTTGTTCGGATGTCACAACATGTCTTTCAGGCCGAAAGTCATCGGAATGAGCTTCCAGCTCTCGTACTGCTGCTTCGGCATGAACGAATAGACCTGACACTGCACGATGGCGCGCTTGGCACTCTCGGCAATGGCCTGAGCAATCGAGCGGGACGGTCCACGTACGGCGACGACGATCGGCTCCGAAGCCAGCGATCCGTCGATCTTCATGGGAATGTCGATGTCGGCCTCGTACTGATCGGCATCCTGGCCGTTATAGGTGGGCGTGAAGCAGCGCTTGACTGCGCCCTGGAACGCACCGCGCCAGGTCGCGACATTGTTGGCGGCGGTCCCTGTCGCAGCTCCCAGCGAGGCCGATGCATTCAGCGCCGAGCCGGTCTGCTCGTGCCGGGTCGCGGCCCGCTTGTCGAGATCACGCTGGATCTGGGCCGGATCGAAGGTGCGCTCCTTCGGCTTCGGCTGCTGCTGCGGCTGCACCGCCGCGACCTTCTGCTCCACGGGCTTGGGCGGCGGCTTCTTGGTGTCCAGCTTCTTCTGCAGCTCGGCGATCGGATCTTCCTTGGCCGGATCAGGCTTTTTCTCCTGCGGCTTCGGCTCTTCCTTCGGCTTCGCCTCGGCCACGGGCTTCGGCGGCTCCGGCTTCTTCTCGACCGGCTTTTCGACGGGCTTTGGCGGCGGCTCGGGCTGCGAATTGGTCTTGATCAGCTCTTTCTTCTCGGTGACCTTGCCGACCGCGTCTTCCTCGGGCTTGGCTTCCGCGATCTTCTCGACCTTCGGCTTCGGCTCTTCCTTCTTGCCGGTCTTCTGCCCGGCCATCATCTTGGCGAGCTGATCGGTGGAGATGATGTCGACCGGCAGCGACTCCTCAGGCGCGATGTAGGCCTTGCTGCTGAAGGTGACGAGCCCCCATCCCAGCACGAGGACGTGGAGGGCAATCGACGCAACGAGTGTCTTGTCGACGTTCACCTTCACCGCTTACCCCTGATCCGCTTCCGTGACGAGGGCGAGCTTCTTGAATCCGGCGCCGGACAACAGGCCCATCACCTTGGCCACCGTGCCGTAATCCGCCTTCTTGTCGGCGCGCAGATAGATGCGTTCCTCGAGCCCGCCGCGCGCGTCCGTGATCGCCTTCAGCTTGGGAACCAGCTCGTTGATTGCGATCTCGGAATCGTTGATGAACACCTTGCCCTTGATGTCGACCGACATCTGGATCGGCTTCTGGTCGTTGTTCTCGAGGCTCTTGGCCTGGGTCTGCGGCAGGTCGAGCGGCACGCCGACCGTGAGCATCGGCGCCGACACCATGAAGATGATGAGCAGCACCAGCATCACGTCGACCATCGGGGTGACGTTGATCTCGGCCACGACGGGCTTGCGCCGGCCGCGGCGCCCGCCGCCGCCGGACGAACTCGCAACGTTCATCGCCATGATCGCGTGCCCAAATTGCCCTTCACACTATACATGCCGCCGGTCAGCCCCGCTCGTCGATCTGACGCGACAGAATGGCGGAAAATTCATCGGCGAAGCCTTCCAGCCGCTGGGCCTGCCGGTTCACCTCGGACGTGAACTTATTGTAGAAGATAGTGGCGGGAATGGCGGCGATAAGGCCGACGGCGGTCGCAAACAGCGCCTCCGCGATGCCCGGCGCCACCACCGCCAGAGAGGTATTTTTCGACGCCGCGATCGACTGGAAGCTCGACATGATGCCCCAGACCGTGCCGAACAGGCCGACGAAGGGGCCGGCGGAGCCGACGGTGGCGAGCACCAGCAGGCGGCGTTCCAGCCGCTCGACCTCGCGGGCGATCGAGACGTTCATGACCTTGTCGATGCGCATCTGCAGACCCGCGACCGAGCGGGCATGGCTCTCGAACGACCGTTTCCACTCGCGCATCGCCGCGACGAAGCACGCTGCCATCGAATGCGTCGGCTTGGCCGAGAGCGTGCGATAGAGCTCCTCGATCGATTCGCCGGACCAGAACGCCTGCTCGAAGCGGTCCATCGAGCGGCGGGTGCGGGCAAACAGGAAGATCTTGTCGATGGCGATGGCCCAGACCCAGACCGAGCAGGCCAGAAGCCCCAGCATCACCGCTTTCACGATCCAGTGAGCCTGCCAGAACAGCGCGATCAGCGACACGTCCGCGGAAGCGGCAACCGGAAGGGCTGACTGAGCCACGTCGGCCGGATTCATAAGCAGTATCCTCTCAAGGCGATCGTTACCCGATGTGCCGGCCAGCAAATGGCTGCCGGTTCCCCAATGACCGCGCTACAACCGGCGCGGCCGGCAAGCCCGCTCAAAGCCTTGTCTTTCGGGGGTGCAGGGGCTCGTCCAAAGCCGGCCCCCTGCATTCCCTGCCAAGATGTCAAAACTATGGGCCTTTGGCCCCGGGCCTTGACGGGCCTCGGCTTCGGGCTTTGGGCGCGACTGCCCGCCCTTACCAGAGCCCGGCGTTGGTTAATGCGAGGTTACCAGGGGTGAATTGGGCGGCGGGAAAGGCAGGCGGCGCAGGCCGTTGGCATCCGGACGAGCCCCGTCCGCCTCCCGGACGCACCGCAACGCCTCTGAATTGCGGTGCTGAACCCGGACCCAGAGGGAGATGGTCTACCGGCATCGCGTCGCGGTGCTGGATGCGCCGGACCAGACCAGCTCGGAGCTGGTCACGCCCCAGCACGGCGGCGAGTGCCGCCGCCGCGGGGCCTGAATCAACGACAAGTCGTCGGGGCAGACCTCGGCGACCATGCCTCGGCTCCGGTCGGGCCGCCCGCCACGCCGCTTGATGTGTTCGCGCCTCAAGCCGCCGGCGCGGGCTCGGGGCAGTTGGTCAATCGCGCGGGATTTCCAACCGCGGTGCAGCCAAAGGGAACGTCGGAGGTCACGACCGTGTCGGCGCCGATCCTGGCGCAATCGCCTATCCGGACATCGCCCAAAATGGTCGCGCCCGCACCGATGAACACGCCACGGCCGATGCGCGGCGAGCGTGGCGGCAGCTCATTGCTGCGGCCGATGCTGACATTCTGGAGGATGGTGACCTCGTCGCCGATCACGACGTTGGCGCCGATCACAATGCCAGTGGCATGATCGAGATAGACGGACGCGCCGATGCTGGCCGCCGGATGAATGCTGACCTGCAGGACGTTCGACGCCTCGTTCTGAAACAGCAGCGCCGCATCGCGCTGGTCGCGATGCCAGAGCCAGTTCGAGACGCGCCAGGCTTGCAGCGCGACATAGCCTTTGAAATGCAGCAGCGGCGCCAACAGGCCGGCGATGGCAGGATCGTTGCGTACGATGGCCTGCAAGTCGCGGCCGGCCGCTTCGATCAGCTCCGGCGAAAAGTGAAAAGCATCGCGGGAAAAGGCAGCGAAGCGCGCCTGCCCTGCGGGATTGCCGCCCAGCCTGCGCCCGATGAGATCGGCCAGAGCCGCCGCAAGACCGTCATGCGCGAGGACGGTCTCGGCGAGCGACCTGCCGAAGACCGGATCGGATGCAGCCGCACGCTGCGCCTCACCGCGAATCTGCTGCCACAGGCGATCGTTCGTCGCGGTCACAGCTGCCGTCATCGCCGCCTCCGGTCTGGGGCTTCCTTCAGGTCTCAAACATAGTCCGCGCGCCCCCTCCGCACCATGCCGCTGCAACCTGAGCAGCATGCCGCAGCTCCCCGTGAGGCTACGAGCTTGCATGCCAGGCATTCGCAACCATATAGTCAGTCGAATCGTCGGCCGATGCTGCCTTGGCCGAAATGTCCATGCAAAGCAGCTCGTGCAAGCCCCGCGGTGGTCCGCCATCCGCGGGTTTTTCGTATCCGGCGGCCCTCACTGCTGCCGACACGAATCCCGCATCCCAATACCTGAGGTCACGCCAAGACATGTCGCCCAACGCGCCCGCTGACGACCACCACGACGACATCATGTATCCCTCCGCCGTGCCGTTCCTGCTGGTCCATCTCGGCTGCGTTGCAGCGATCTGGTCGGGCGTCACATGGCAGGCCGTCGCAATCTGCGTCTCGTTGTACATCGCGCGGATGTTCGGCGTCTGCGCCGGCTACCATCGCTATTTCTCGCATCGGGCGTACGCGACCAGCCGGACGTTCCAGTTCATGCTGGCGTGCCTGGCGCAAAGCAGCGCGCAAAAGAGCGTGTTGTGGTGGGCGGCCAAGCACCGGCACCATCATCTGCATTCCGACACCGAGAGCGACGTGCATTCGCCGCGTCATCGCGGCTTCCTGTACAGCCATCTCGGCTGGATCTTCTACCGCCGGCACGATGCGACTGACCTCGTCAAGGTCGGCGATCTCGCGGCCTATCCCGAGCTGATGTGGCTGCATCGGCTCGAGCTGCTGCCGGCGATCGTGCTTGCGGCGCTCTGCTTCCTGGTCGCGGGATGGTCGGGTCTGGTGGTCGGCTTCCTGTGGAGCACGGTGCTGCTCTATCACGCCACCTTCTGCATCAATTCGCTCGCCCATGTGCATGGACGCAAGCGCTACGTGACCGGCGATGATTCCCGCAACAACTGGCTGCTGGCGCTGTTCACCCTGGGTGAAGGTTGGCACAACAATCACCACGCCTACCAGAGCAGCGTGCGTCAGGGCTTCCGCTGGTGGGAGATCGACATCACCTATTACGTCCTCAAAGTGCTGTCCTGGCTCGGAATCGTCTGGAACATGAAAGCGCCGCCCGAACAGGTGCTGCGCAACGAGCAGCCGCTCGGCGCCCGGGTCATCAAGCGGGCGGCCATCGAGCTCGCCGAACGGTTCGATGCCCAGAAGCTGGCGCATGCGATCTCCTCGGCGCGGCGTCGGGCCGATCTCGCCCAGCTGCAACTGCCGACGCTGCACGACATCCTCAATCGCGCGCATGACGGCGTGGACGCACTGACACACCTGCATCTGCCGAAGATACCGACCCGCGATGAGTTTCTCACTGAAGCCAGGGCGATCTTCGCGCGAACACGATCGCTCAACGAGATCGTGGATCACGCCTACGCGCACTTCCTGGCTTCGGTTCAAGCCCAGCTCGTGACAGTGCGCTGAACGCGCCGGGTCATGCGCCTTCGATCAAACGGATCGGGGCCCGTGCCCACGTTCCCAAAGCCAAACCGCCCGCCTGCGGGTTGCGCAGACGGGCGGCTCAGGGCCATCAGGACTTTGGGGGCATGCGCCTGAAGGCTTTGAGAGGTGTCAGGCCTTGAAGGTCAGCCCTGCTGCTGGTCGGTCGGCGGCGGGGTCGGACGGGTCTTGTGCTGCGCCATGAACTGGTCGAACTCTTCCTTGTCCTTGGCGTGACGCAGACGGTCGAGGAAGTTCCTGAACTCGACCTGCTCTTCCTCGAGCCGGCGCAGCGTTTCAGAGCGGTACTCATCGAAGGCGCGGTTGCCGGAGGACGGCGGGCCGAAGCCAAAGCCGAAGCCGCTGCGCTCCATGCGGCCGCGCATGCGGTCCATCTTGTACTGCATCCGCTCCATCTTGTTCTGCCAGCGATCCTGGTTGCTCCAGCACGACATTCTTCTGCTCCCGAGTGTGAAAAAGAGAAGGGCAAGTCCGATCGGCCACCAGATGATGAAGCCGAGGATGGTCACGGCGATCCAGCCGGGATGCCAGGGCGTATCGAGCATGCGGGGACGCTCGTACCGTTGGTATTGGTCCGAAGGGCCGCGCCAGCGATTGACGTCAGCGGTGTAGGCCATTTCCCATCTCCATCACGGCACCAGCGCCGTTGTGAATGTAAATAACATTTACATAGCTAAACCATCCCCCGATTTTGTCAAGCTGGGCGCCAGACACGCCCGCGTGATTATTGCGTCAGTCTATTTCGGCTTGCCCCAGGGCCCCCCGGGCGGCACTCCGGAACCGGAGGATGCCTCCGGTGGCACCGGTGGCGGCTCGGCGCCTTTCGCCGGTGGGCGGCGGTCGGTCGGGAAGCCGAGACCGCGCAGATAGATCAGCACCTCGGCCTCGAGCAGCTCGTCCGGAGACATCGGCAGTTTTCGCCGCGCCGCGTCGCCGCGGGAGAACAGCGAAGCCACGCCATGCGCCATGGTCCAGATGTGCAGCGCCATCATCATCGCCGGCGGCCGCGGCATGCCGGGCGGCGCAAGCGCTGCAAGCCGCTCGGCCGCGGCGCGAATGATGTTGAACGCCCGCTCGCTCGCCGCCTGCAGCGCCGGATTGGCGTCGACCGGCAGACCGGACTCGAACATCGCGTTGTAGAAGGCGGGCTCCTCGCGGGCAAAGGCAAGATAGGCCTTGCCGACGCGTTCGAACGCGGTGACCGTGTCGGGACGGCCGTCGTCCCAGGCCGCGGTCAGGCGCGCCTCGAATTGCTCGAAGCCGCGCTGGGCAATCGAGGACAGCAGCTCGTCACGGTCGCGGAAATGCCTGTAGGGCGCCGCCGCGCTGACGCCGGCCATGCGCGCGGCATCGGCGAAGGTGAAGCCGGCCGCGCCCTTCTCGGCGATCAGCCCGAGAGCGGCCTGCAACAAGGCCTCCTTCAGATTGCCGTGGTGATAGCCGCGCTCGGCGCGGCGCTGTTCCTTGCGCCAGCTCATGTGAACGAGCTTTACATGAGGCGGGCGCGAAGGTCACTAGCGGCGGCCGAGTTTGATAACCGTATCCTCCGCAGTCATTCCGGGGGCGATGCGCCAGCATCGAACTCCGGTGCGCGCTTGCGCAGCTGAGGATCTCGAGATTCCGGGTTCGGTCCTGCGGACCGCCCCGGAATGACGATCCACTCGAACCTACATCTGCGGAATCGGCAAGACGGGCATGACCTCGATCGCCTCGCCCGGGAAGATGGCAAAGTGCGGATGGTTCTCGAACAGCTTGGCAGCCTCCTCTTGCGAGGCAGCGCGCACCACCGTGAAGCCGGTCAGTGCGTTGCTGATCTCGGTGATGCCGCTTCCGTCGATCCTGCGGGTCTTGCCGAGCGGGCCGCCCAGCTCGACGATGACGTCCTTGTGCTTCTCGACCCAGCCATGCCAGGCGGCCATGCCCTCGCGCTCTCTGGCCTTCCGTTCGGCCTCGGGCATCGCGTGCCAGGCCTTCATCTTTTCGCCGCTCATGCTGCCGAGATAGACGGCGAGGAATTTGTGTTCGGTGCTCATCGGTCTCTCCTTTGTTGATACGTTGATGACAGCCGCGATCTGGTCGCGACCGCCGCCGCTATGTCTTCAGGTCGTCGAAACCGGCCGCGGCGGCCTGCACGTCGGGCGGAAAGTCGGCCAGCTCCTGCACCTGCCGGATCTCGATGATTTCGTTCGGCGAGGCCGGGCACTGCTTTGCCCAGGCAATCGCCTCGGCCCGCGAGGCAACCTCGATCATCCAATATCCGCCCAGGACTTCCTTGGCCTCGGCGAATGGGCCGTCGGTGACGATGGGCTCGCCGGTCGCAAACGAAACCCGTGCGCCCATCGACGGCGGATGCAGGCCGTCGAGCGTGATCAGCACGCCTGCGTCCTTCAGCGCCTCGTTGTAGCGCATCATCGCCGCGACCCGCTCGGGATCGAGCTGGACGTCCGGCGGCGCGGCTTCGTAACCGAGCGGGATCATCAACATCATGAATCGCATGGAATGTCCTTAACGCTTCTTCGTCATTTCCGGAGGCGCCGAACGGGGCCGCGCTCCCCTGCAAGACGAACGGTCCCAGTCGGAACCGACACCGGGACGGGAATAATTTTCGTCGGCCAGGTTCCTCATCGAGACCAAAGCGAAGTAAGAAGGGGCCCGCGCTCGCGCGAGCAATTCTCGACAAAGGACCGATCAGCCGATGCCCCCTGCCCTGCAAAAAGTCGCCCTCGTCACCGGAGCCGCGCGCGGCATCGGGGTCGCGACCGCGAAGAAGTTTCTGGCCGAGGGTTGGCGTGTGGCGCTGCTCGACATCGAGGGCGAGCTGCTCGGCCGGGCGGTCGCTGAGATCAACCAGAGCGAGGCGACGCTGGCGCTGACCTGCGACGTCTCGGACGCCGCCGCAGTGAGCGATGCGATGGCGGAGGTCGAGCGCCGGTTCGGCCGGCTCGATGCGCTCGTCAACAATGCCGGCATCGCGGTGTTCGCGCCGCTGATGGAAACATCCGAGGCCGATTGGCGCCGCGTCCTCGAGGTCAACCTCACCGGCCCCTTCGTCTGCACCAAGGCGGCCGTGCCCTTGATGCGCGAGGGCCATGGCGGGGCCATCGTCAACATCACCTCGATCTCGGCGGTGCGCGCCTCGACGCTGCGCTCGGCCTACGGCACCAGCAAGGCCGGGCTCGCGCATCTGACCAAGCAGCTCGCGGTCGAGCTTGCCTCGCTCAACATCCGCGTCAACGCGGTCGCGCCGGGGCCGGTCGACACGGCGATGGCGAAGCAGGTGCATACCAAGGAGATCCGCGCCGACTATCACGACGCCATTCCGCTCAACCGCTACGGCCTGGAGGAGGAGCTTGCGGAAGCGATCTACTTCCTGTGCTCGGCAAGTGCGAGCTACATCACCGGCCAAATTTTGGCCGTTGATGGCGGCTTCGATGCAGCCGGCATCGGCCTGCCGACGCTGCGCGGTCAGAGGCGGAACGGGTAGGTACAGATGTTGTATTTGTAGGGTGGGCAAAGGCGCGCGAGCGCCGTGCCCACCACATCACTGCGGTGGGCACGCTGCGCTTTGCCCACCCTACGGAACTACGAAACCGAGCTGTTGGAGTGCTCCATGCGACGCGCTTTCGTCAAAGCCCTGATGCTCGCATCGGCACTCCTTGCCATCACGCCCGCCGCCGCGGAAATCCGCATCATCCAGTCGCCGGGCGGACAAGTGGGGCCGTTCCTCGATTTGTTCGAGAAGGTGCGCGAGAGTGGCGAGCGCGTGGTGATCGACGGCCCTTGCCTGTCTGCCTGCACACTGGTGCTGAGCGTCGTGCCGGAAGAGCGCATCTGCGTCACCAAGCGCGCCGTGCTCGGCTTCCATGCGGCACGTTCGGTCGACCGGCGCGGGCGCCTTTATGCCGAACCGGAAGCATCGGTCGCGGTGCTTGCCGCCTATCCCGGCCCGGTCCGCGACTGGATCAGCCGCCGCGGCGGCCTCAGCTCGCGATTGCTTCTGCTCAAGGGCCGTGATCTCGCCGCGATCTATCCGCGCTGCCGCTGACGAATTCGCCAGCCGCACCCAGGCGACATGAATAAGTTCTTATGTGAACCGCGTCACATCAAAGGCATTTGGCGTGGCCGGCCCGAGGCCATACGGTGGGTTCCCTGTGCTCACACCCAAAGTGCGCACCGGGTCTCTACGCCATCACGCTTGGGCTGCCGTCAATAAAGCGTCTGAATCACCGGCCCCAGCTTCATGCTGACGCAGATAAGCATTCCCCACAGGGCAAAATTGATCTGTAGCGCCGCCGCCATCGGTCGCTCCCCTTCAAGTGACGTCCACCCCAGCTTTTTAGATTTTATGAATCACCAATAGCGATTCTGACGTGCAGATTACAGCCCAATATTGCGTCAATTGTTGTGCGATGCGGTTCGTCTGGTTTCACGAAGCGGCCTCACTGCTCGCGCAAAGTCATGCGAATCGTGAGTTCATTGCTCGGCCATGCCGGCCAACTCGTTTGCTTTAAGTTCCAATTGACCGACGCTGTGCGAGTCTCCTGCGCGGGGCTTGCGCATTGCGCGACGAAATCTGGGTCCGGCATTGATGCGAAACGGCTTCATCTTGCTCACTTTCTGCACAGCGCTGCTGGGATGTGCAGTCGCGCCGGCGCAGGAGCGTCGCCCGATCGCATGGGATGGCCTCGGCCAAGACCCGAACAAGAGCGCCAGACGCCCTCATATCGCGAAACCGCGCGCCACAAATCCCGCGCCCGCGGCAAGCGATCCCAATCAGGAGCGGCAACGTGTGCTCGACACCTTGCGGCCATACTCCGAGGCGTGGTGGGCGGTTCACGACGAGATCGAAGCGGAGAACGACAGGAAGCTCGGCACCAAGCTCGTGATCTGCCCCCGTTGTGTTCAGCCGCGGCAGGACGACGACGTGACCGGATCGACCCGCTGAGCGAGTTCACGACGGGTTCGATCGTGACGGGCCCGTGCGTCCCCTCTCCCGCACAGATGGAGAGAGGGGATCGCGGCTCAACCGATCATGCATGCGGTCGCGGGCGTCACATTTCTTCCGGACAATTCACCATCCAGGGAATGCCGAACTTGTCGACGCACATGCCGAAGCCCTTGGCCCAGAAGGTCTTGCTGAACGGCATGGTGACGGAGCCGCCCTCGGCGAGCGCGTTGAACTTGCGCTCGCCATCGGCGGGATCCTTGACCGTGAACGAGATCGAAAAGCCTTGCGGCTTGCTGAAATGCTCCGGCGGCACGTCGGACGCCATCAGCACGCTGCCGTCGGGCAGCGACATCCGTGCATGCATGATCATGTTCTCGCGGCCGGGCGCCGCGGGCATGTCCGGCGGCGCGTCCGACGAGCGCATCATCGCGTCGATCTTGCCGCCGAGAACCTTCGCGTAGTGATTGAACGCCGCTTCGCAAGTGTCCTGATAGAACAGATACGGATTGAGCATGGTTTCTCTCCTCTTCATTTGCGGTGAGGCTTAGTGCTTCTCGGTCAGCTGCTTCAGGCTGGCGAGACCGGCCTCGAAATCCTTGCCGATCATGCTGTCCATGTTGATGAAGACCTGCATGATCTTGGATATGAACGGAGCCGGACCGTACATCGCCCATGTGACCAGAGTGGCATCGCCTTGCGGCACAAAGGTGAACTCGGCGGTATTGTGCCCCTCGAACGGCCGTTCGAAATCGAGCTTGATGCGAAGCTTGGACGGCCCGTTCGCCTCGAGGATCTCCATACGGCCGGCGCCGACATTGTTGTTGCCGTCCCAGGCATAGGTCGCGCCCTTGCCTTCCGCAGGTCCACCGAAACTGCGCTTCATGGCGGGATCGCGGTTCTCATAGGGGGACCAGCCGGTCCAGCGGCGGAAATCGGCGACCTCCGGATAGATCGCACCGGCCGGCGCCTTCACCGCGAGGCTACGCTCGACGCGGAGGGTGTCGGGTTTCGTCAGCGCGAAGACGAGGACGCCCGCAAGTCCGGCGACGAGCAGGATGGCGATGATGGCAATGGCTTTCAGCATGAGGGGCTCCGTGGATACGGGCCTAGGACGAACGGGGGTGGCAAGGGCCGACAATTCGGAAACGGATTTTTTGGCAAAGTCCTCACCCCACGTCATGGCCGGAGGCAGATGCGCCTATGTCGCCTTCGCACCCTGCCTCGTGCCGCCGTTGGGTTGCTTCGGCTGGCTGTCCCGGATCAGGCGATCGAGATGCATGCGGATATGGGCGGCTTCCGCCGACGTGTTGGCCAGCGCAATGGCGCGGTCGAAGGCGATGCGGGCTTCGTCGTTGCGGCCGAGCTGCATCAGGAAGGCGCCGCGCACGCCGTAGAAATGGAAGTAATTGGCAAGCTTCGAAGCCAGCGGCTCGATCAGATCGAGCGCGGCTTGCGGCCCCCGCACCTTGGAGACCGCGACCGCGCGGTTGAGGGTGACCACGGGAGAGGGCTGCACGACTTCGAGCGCGCCATAGAGCAGGTCGATCTGCGCCCAGTCGGTCTGCTCCGGTGCCGACGCGCGGGCATGCAGCGCGGCGATCGCGGCCTGGATCTGGTAGGGCCCGCTGCGGCGATGGCGCATCGCCTTGTCGATCAAGGCAAGGCCCTCCGCGATCATGGTCCCGTTCCACAATGAACGGTCCTGATCGTCGAGCAGGATCAGCGTGCCGTCCCCGGCGAAGCGCGCGGCGCTGCGCGCATGCTGCAACAGGATGAGCGCGGTCAGCCCCATGATCTCCGGCTCGCTTGGAAACAACCGCAGCAGCAGCCGTGCCAGCCGGATCGCCTCCTCGCAGAGCGGCTTTCTGATCTCGGCGGTGTCGCCGCTCGCCGAATAGCCCTCGTTGAAGATCAAATAGATCATCGCCGCGACGCCGGCGAGGCGCTCTGAGCGCTCGACCGCGCCGGGCGCCTCGAACGGCGTCCCCGCCTCGGCGACCTTCGCCTTCGCACGGGTGATGCGCTGCTCCATCGCCGCCTCCGAGACCAGGAAGGCGCGCGCGATCTGCTTCACGGTCAGGCCCGAGACGATGCGCAGCGCCAGCGCGATCTGCTGCGTCGCCGGCAATTGCGGATGGCAGCAGATGAACATCAGCCGCAGGATGTCGTCGCGGTAGTGCGAGCCGTCGAGCCGCTCGGCCAGCGCACCCTCGGCGTCGTCGAGATCGGAGATCGCCTGGTCGTCCTCGGGCAGCGGCTGCTGCCTGCGCGTGCGTCGCACCTCGTCGATGGCGACGTTGCGGCCGACCATGATCAGCCAGGCCGCAGGATCGCGCGGCGGACCATTCTGCGGCCAGGTCTTCAGCGCGCGCAGACACGCGTTCTGGAAGGCCTCCTCGGCCGTGTCGAGGTCGCGGAAATAGCGCAGCAGCGCGCCGACCGCCTGGGGTCGCGCCGAGGTCAGCGCAGTCTCGATCCAGGCGGTGTCGGCCTCGCTCACGTCAGGTTTCCTCCGGGCCGGAATACGCCGACGGGGCGCACCTCATAGGCACCGCCGGGATTGGCGGCGCCGAGATCGCGCGCGACGTCGAGGGCCTCGTCGAGATTCTTGCAATCGACGATGTAGAAGCCGAGCAGCTGCTCCTTGGTCTCGGCATAGGGGCCGTCGAGCACCAAGGGCGGGTCCTCCTTGCGCAAGGTCGCCGCCGCCGTGGTCGGCAGCAGCCGCGCCACGGGCCCAAGCCGACCTTGGCTCGTGAGCTTCTCCTGCACCACGGCGAGCTTCTTCATCACGGCCTCGTCCTGCTCCTTGCTCCAGGAGCCGACGAAGTCCTCATCGTGATAGCAAAGGATGGCATAGAGCATGGGCGGCACTTTCCTCGTCTGTTCTGAAGACGCGCCAATATGCCCCGCTCCGACAGCACTGCGGAAAAAATTTGCAAGAAAAATCCGGCAGATCGTGGCAAGGAGGGCCTTCTTCAGCGGAACCTTGACGAGGCACTTCGAATGACCATGGGTACACTGGCCGTCCTGATCAACAGCACGCAGCAGAACTGGCTGCCGGAGCGTTGGAAGGCCCGGTTCGACACGGTCTGCGATGGTCGCCGCGTGGTGCTGCTGCCCGATGCCGGGCTCGATCCGGCCGAGGTGCACTATGCCGCGGTATGGAAGCCGGTGCCGGGCGATCTGGCCGCCTTCACCAATCTGCGGGCGATCTTCAACCTCGGCGCCGGCGTTGACGCGCTGATGGCGGACAAGAGCCTGCCTGACGTGCCGCTGGTCCGCGTCGCGGTGCCCGATCTCACCAACCGCATGACCGAATATGTCGTGCTGCATGTGCTGATGCACCACCGCCAGGAGCTCTATCTCCGGCAATCACAGCGCGAGAAGCGCTGGGAGCCGAAATATCAGTGGCCGGCGAGCGCAGTGACGGTCGGCGTCATGGGGCTGGGAACGCTGGGAGCCGACGCCGCCGACGTGCTGCGGCGGCTCGGCTTCCGTGTCGCCGGCTGGAGCCGCAGCCCGCGCACGATCGACGGTGTCGAATGCTTCCATGGCACTGCGGGCATGGATGCCTTCCTGCGCAAGACCGACATCCTGGTCTGCCTGCTGCCGCTGACGCCGGAGACGCACGGCATCCTCAACCGCGACGCCTTCGCAAAGCTCAACCGCAACAGCCCGCTCGGCGCGCCCGTGCTGATCAATGCCGGCCGCGGCGGCCTGCAGAACGAAGCCGACATCCTGGCCTGCCTCGATGACGGCACGCTGGGCGCCGCCTCGCTCGACGTCTTCGTGCAGGAGCCGCTCGCAGCGGACAGCCGGTTCTGGACCCACCCCAAGGTGGTGCTGACGCCGCACAACGCAGCCGACACCGATGCCGACGCGATCTCGGCCTATGTCGCCGAGCAGATCGCGCGGTTCGAGGCGGGCGGCGCTCTGGAGAACGTGGTGGACCGGGCGCGGGGATATTAGGCACTCGGGATTTTGCCAACGCTGGCGCGGCAAATTCTGTGTCATCCCCGCGCACGCGGGGACGACAGCGTTTGTGGGGCAGGCAGACTGGCGCTCTAACCTCCCTCCCCCACAACCTCCGCGCTCCGCCGGTATCCCGTTCACCCTCTCTTAGCGAGACGTTGATATGAGTCGTTAACCAACGCTCAAACAGCGAGCAGGACATGCGCACGCGCCTCGGCCTCAGGATGCGGATCACGGTTGCCCTCGCGGTGACGGCGGCGGCAACTGCCTTGTTTGCCGTGCTCGGGGCGATGTGGATCATCGCCGGGATCATCGATCGCGCCGATCAGCGCGAGCTGCGCAGCCATTATGATGCCCTTCAGTCGCGCATTGCCGAGGAATCCCGCCGCGCCGCCGCCATGAGCGCCGTCGTGGCCGCGATGCCGGCGACGCAGGACGCGATGGCCAAACAGGACCGCAACGCCCTGGTCGGCCTGTTCGGGCCGGTGTTTGCCGCCACCAAATCCGAGTACGGCGTCGATCAGTTCCAGTTTCATGTGGCGCCGGCGACATCGTTCCTGCGGGTGCATCAGCCAGCCAAATTCGGCGACGACCTCTCCGGCTTCCGCAAGACCGTTCTGCTCGCCAATCAGGAGCATAAGGTGGTAGTCGGGCTCGAAGGCGGCGTCGCCGGGCTCGGCATCCGCGGCGTGGTGCCGATCGCGCAAGGGGCCAAGCATCTCGGCACGGTCGAATTCGGCCTGACCTTCGGCCAATCCTTCCTCGACGATTTCAAGGCGAACCGCCGCGTCGACGTCGCCTTCCATCTTGCCGACGGCTCCGGCTTCAAATTGTTCGGTGGCACGCTGAAGGGCAAGAGCTTCTTCGACGCGGCCGATTATGGCCGCGCCGCCGCTGGCGACTTCACCGTGAGGCAGGCCAAGCTCGACAACACGCCGGTCGCGGCGCTGCTTGGGCCGATCAAGGACTTCTCCGGAAAGCCGCTCGGCGCCGTCGAGCTGGTGATGGACAATTCCGATTACGAAGCTTCGGCCGACCGCGCCTGGCTGCTCGCCATCGGCATCGCCGCGCTCGGCCTCGTGCTGGCCGCGATCGTCGGCTATCTCATCGCCCGCGGCATCTCGCGTCCGATCATCTCCATCACGTCCGTCATGCGCGAGCTGGCCGATGGACACCTCGACGTCGCCATTCCGGCCAGCAAGGCCAATGACGAGGTCGGCGCGATGGTGAAGGCGGTGGCGGTGTTCCGCGACAATGCACTGCGCTTCAACGAGCTTCAGGCCGAGCAGCTGAAGGCCAAGGAACAATCCGAAGCGGAGAAGCGGCGGACCTTCGCCGCGCTTGCCGACAATTTCGAGGCCAGCATCCGCGACGTCGTCACCACGGTGTCCTCGGCTGCGGTCGAGATGGAGCATACGGCGCGTTCGATGTCGGCCATCGTCGAGCAGTCCCGGCAGCAGACGCGCGCGGTGTCGTCGGCCTCGGCGCTGGCCTCGGAGAACGTGCAGACCGTCGCGGCCGCAGCGGAGGAGCTGTCCTCATCCATGACCGAGATCAGCCGCCGCCTCACCCATGCGACCGAGGTGGTCGGCAAGGCCGCCAGCGACGGTCGGCAGTCGAATGCACGCGTGCAGAGCCTGGCGGAAGCCGCACAGAAGATCGGCGACGTCGTCTCCTTCATCAACGGCATCGCCGGCCAGACCAATCTGCTGGCGCTGAACGCGACGATCGAAGCGGCGCGCGCGGGCGAAGCCGGCCGCGGCTTTGCCGTGGTCGCTTCCGAGGTCAAGGCGCTGGCGACGCAGACGGCGAAGGCGACCGAGGAGATCGGCGCTCAGGTCACCGCGGTGCAGGGCGAAACATCGGGCGCGGTGGATGGCATCCAGTCGATCTGCGCGACGATACAGCAGGTCGACGAGATCTCCGCGGCGATTGCCGCTGCCGTCGGCCAGCAGGGCACGGCGACGCAGGAGATCGCTCAGAACGTCCAGCAGGCGGCCGCCCGCACCGGCGAGGTCTCGCAGAACATCGCGGGCGTCACCGACGGCATCGCAGCCACCGGCACGGCGGCGGAGGAAGTGCTGGGTTCGGCGATCGAGCTGTCGAACCAATCGCAGCGGCTGCGGGACGAGGTGGATCGCTTCCTGGCACAAATCCGCGCGGCGTAATTGGACGAAGGCCGGCGCGGCATACTCACTGTCGTCCCCGCGAAGGCGGGGACCCATAATCACAGGAAGCGGTTGTAGCGCTAAGTGGTAACTCCGAGTCCTCGCCAAACTTCTGCTGCGGCGTATGGGTCCCGGATCTGCGCGCGCCTTTGGGCGCGCTTGTCCGGGACGACAGCCTACTCCTTGGCGCCCAGCATCAGATCGATAGCGCCCTTGACGATGGCCTCCAGCTCCTTGCGCGAGACGCGGGCGCGGGAACGGATGGCGATGCTGTGGACGGTGGCTGATGCGATCTGTGCCAGCACGAGCGGATCGGCATTTTCCGGCAGCTCGCCCTTCTCCTTGGCGCGGCGGAAGCAGCTCGCAAAGGCCTTGTCGAGCTCGCTGAGCCCGTCGAGCACCATGGCGCGGATCTCGGGATCGCCGACGGCTTCCGATGCCGCCGTCACCACCGTGAAGCAGCCGCGCGGGCCGGTCTCGCCGGACAGATAGATGTTCAGCGCCGAGGCGAAGATGCGCTCCAGCCGCTGGCGCACCGGCATTTCCTCGCGAAAGATCGCGGCCATGGATGCCCGCGCTTCCTCGCGGTAGCGCTGATAGCTCTTGATGTAGAGCTCCCGCTTGTCACCGAAGGCGCCATAGAGGCTCGGGCGGTTCATGCCGGTCGCTTCGCTCAAATCGTCGAGCGAGGTCGCGGCAAAACCTTGCCTGCGGAACAGGTCCAGCGCCTTGCCGAGCGCGACATCGGGCTCGTAGGCCCGCGGACGGCCGCGGCGCTTCGGCTTGTTGGTCGCAATCGGCGGCTCTGATTTTTGTACCATCTCGCAAAATAATCCTTGACCGGCCACATATTATGCAAGACAGTACAAAAATCAATCTGGCCAGGTTGAGCGAAACCTCAAGAATTGCCCAAGGAGGCTACAGATGGATCTCTATTTCTCGCCGCTCGCCTGCTCGATGGCGACGCGTGTCGCGCTGTACGAAGCCGGCGCCGAGGCGAACTATCTCGAGGTCGACCCGCCGACCAAGACCGTGCTGAGCGACGGCTCCGACTTCCGCACCGTCAATCCGATTGGCCTGGTGCCGACGCTGCGCACCGACGAGGGTCTGGTTCTGACCGAGAATGCGGCGATCCTGCAATACGTCGCCGACCGCTTCCCGCAATCCGGCCTCGGCGCAAGCGCCGGCATCGAGCGCACGCGGCTGCATCAATGGCTCTGCTTCATCGGCACCGAGCTGCACAAGGGTCTGTTCGTCACCCTGCTCGACCGCAAGGCGCCGCAGGACGCCAAGGCCTATGCCCTGGAGAAGAACCTGTCGCGGCTCGACTATCTCGACACTTACCTGAAGGGGCGCGACTTCCTGCTCGATCATTTCAGTGTGGCTGACGCCTATCTCGTCACCATCATCAACTGGACCATGGCGACGCCGCCGATCGAGCTGGCGAAATGGCCGAACGTGAAGGCCTATTACGAGCGCCTGCGCCAGCGCCCCTCGGTCGCAAAGGCGATCGCCGAGGAGTTCGAGCTGTACAAGGCCGAACTCGCACGGAAGAAGGCGGCGGCGTAGGTCGGACCGAACGCGGCATGGCCATGCCGATCGAGTCGTTGTCCCCACGAGGCGGGGACAACGACTGTTTTGATTTTGCCGCTTTTTCCCAGCGACCAGGAAGAGCTGCATTCGTTCAAGCGGCCCGAACGCTGTCGAGAAAGCGGCCGACCTCCGTTCGCAACCGATTGCTGTCGGTTGAAAGCGCTTGCGCCGCGCTGAGCACCTGCGTGGAGGCCGAGCCGGTTTCGGTCGCCCCGCGCTGGACGTCGGCGATGTTCGACGAGACCTGGTGCGTGCCTTGTGCAGCCTGCTGGACGTTGCGCGCAATCTCCTGGGTCGCGGCGCCCTGCTCCTCGACCGCCGCAGCGATGGTCGACGAGATCTCCGACAAGGACTTGATCGTGCTTCCGATCGTCTTGATGGCGTTGACCGAGTCCTGGGTCGCGCCCTGAATGCCGGAAATCTGCTGGGAGATCTCGCCGGTGGCCTTGGCGGTCTGCTCGGCCAGGGCCTTGACCTCGGAAGCGACCACGGCAAAGCCACGGCCGGCTTCGCCGGCCCGCGCGGCCTCGATCGTCGCGTTCAAGGCGAGCAGGTTGGTCTGGCCCGCGATCGTGGTGATGAGCTCGACGACGTCGCCGATCCGCGCCGCAGCCTTGGAAAGCTCGCCGACCTTCTGATCGGTGAGGCGCGCCTGCTCGACTGCTTCATTGGCCATCCGCGCGGATTCCTGGACCTGCCGGCCGATCTCGTTGACGGAGGACGACAGCTCCTCCGTCGCGCTCGCGACGGATTGCACGTTGGTGGAGGCCTCCTCGGAAGCCGTCGCAACCATCGTTGCGAGCTTCTCTCCGCGCTCAGCGGTCGAGGTCAGCGTGTTCGCCGAAGCCTCCAGCTCCGTCGAGGCCGACGAGACGGTCTCGATGATCTCGCCCACCGCGCTTTCGAAACTGCCGGCAAGCTTGTTCATCTCTATCTTGCGCTGGGCCGCCGCCCGCCTCTCGGTCGCCTTCAGCTCGTCGCGATCAAAACGAACGCTGGCCTGCAACGTCTGCAGATTTCGAAGAGCCACGCCGAGCTCGTCGTCTCGCTCGACGACGATGCGGTTGTCGAGCTTACCCTGGTTGATGCTGAGCATGGCATCGTTCAGGCGTTGAAGCGGGCGGACGATGGCACGGATGGTTTGCCGGCTGACGAGCCCGCCGATGGCAATGCTCGCTACCAGCAGCGCAAGCGCAGCGCCGACCAGCCAGCCATATTCGTACTCGGCCACATCGTATTCCGCCTTGGCTTCCTTGACCTGGATCGCCACAAGCCTGTCGAGGTCGGCCCTCGCCGCCTGGTACAGTTCGCGCGCCCGCCCGGCCAGCAGAATAGCGAGCTCATCATACTTGCGCTCGGCCGAGAGCGTCAGCGCCGGCTTCAGGCCTTGCTCGACGTAATTCACGCGCTTGGGCGTGAAGCTGTCGGCAACGCTCTTTTCTTCCGGCGTCAGATAGGTCGCCATGTATTCAGCCCAGGACTTTCCGACCTTCTCCAAGTTGGCATTGACCTTGGCTGCAATCTCCTCGACCGGCTTTCCGGCCCGCCCGTTGGCGGCCGCCTCGAACAGCAGCACCGTGTTGTCTCTCATCCGGTCATTGATCTCAAAGAGCTGGGCCAGCGGCACCGCACGGTCTTCGTAGATCGATTTCAGCCGCGAATTGCTCTGCCGCGTGCCCTGCAGGCCCATGACGCCGATCGCCAGCAGAAACAGCGAGAGGATGGTGACGAGCGTAACCAGGCGCGCGTTGAGTGTGCCGGTGAAGATGGCCAATCGATCGAGAAGGGAACGCCGGCGAAGCATGCCGGCATCCAGCCTGTAATCGTGCGGCTTGTTCTCGCGGATCATCGCATACACCTGCTCCGCCTCGGCGCGCTGGTCGGCGGGCAGCTTGGTGCGGATGGAGCTGTATCCGACGATCTGTCCGTCCTGCCGAATGGGAGAGGCGGTCGCCAACACCCAGTAGAAGTCGCCGTTCTTGCGCCGGTTCTTCACGGCGCCCGACCATGGCTTGCCTTGCTCAAGCGTGGCCCACAGATTTTCGAAGGCCACCGGCGGCATATCCGGATGGCGGATAATGTTGTGAGGCTGCCCCATCAACTCGGCTTCAGAAAATCCGGAGGCTTCGACGAACTGATCGTTGAAGTAGGTCAGCTTCCCTTTCGTATCGGTGTGAGAAACGATGAGGGTATCGTCGGTAACTGGATATTCGATGGCCGTGACCGGAAGATTGGTCCGCATGGGAGCCTCCAAATGGCATTCGCAAAAATCGAACCTGTAAACGTCAAGTAGGCTCCGAAGATTTAATTTGCCTAAATTTCCCGAACCGATCGCACGGTGAAATGATGCTGCAATAGATTATTTTCGGCAAAAGCGCATCCAATGCGGGAGACCGCAGAACGGCAGCAACCGCTGGATGGTCAAGGCCCGTCTCGCAAAGTCACGCGCGTTCGCAGTCGCGCGCCGGCAGCTTTTGATCGCATCGCTCGGCGGCGCTTCTGGTTCGCACTCGCAGTTGGCGCCCGCGGTATGATCGTGGGCAGCGCACCGTCGAAGGGACGCTGCGCTGCGTCCGGGGCACGAGACCGATTTATGGCGATGGACATGGCTGCTCATCCTCGCGGCTTGTTTCGCCCGAGCATTGCTGTCCGCTTCCGCCCTCTTCGAAAGCAAGGGCGCAGGGAAGGCCGGGCGCCGGCTGGCACCCGAAGTCCCGCGTGTGCGAGAGAACGCGCACGGGGTGGACGACAGGTGATGCCGGTCGCCCGGCCTTCCCTGCGCGATGGTTTTCACGGTGTCCTTCGTGCTCTCCTCGGGGAGCGTTGCACTATTGCCCCCGTCGCCATGCAGATGGCTGATGTGCGTGCCCGGTTGGGCCGCGAGCATCACCACATGACTTGACGCCAGAACCCCGGGCGTCAGGACCACACGACTTTTCCGTCCGCGCACATCCCCGTCCGCGTGCCCGACAGCTGGCGTGCGCTCACTGCCGAAACCGAACAAAGGACGCTGTCAGCGCCGTGTCGTATCGCGCCTGTCGCTGCTCACGGTTTCCCGCCCTGCAAGCCCCATCGCGCGCCGACGCCGTCGCGGCCACCGCATCCCGGCCCGCGTCTCGTGACGATCGCGAAACGCCCCTTGTGGCGGGCGGGATGTTCCGGCTTGTACGGCAAAACCGAACTTCTGTAAATTCGAATATTTTTGCCGCTCGCTCTGGACCCAGCACTGGCGTGTTTCGCCCGTCGGGCACCACAACGGATAGTGGGCGGGGTTCTCGAGCGCTGACGCCCCGCAGGGTCGGCTTTCCACCTCTCCCGAAGGGGGTGGAGGAGTTACCCGTACAGCACCCGCGGCAGGATCGTGACGATGCCGGGCCACAGCGTCAGCAGCAGCACGAAGCCGATCATGATCATCAGGTACGGCATCGTGACGCGCGCGATGTAGCCGAGGCCGTCGTCGGTCAGGCCCTGGATCACGAACAGGTTGAAGCCGACCGGCGGCGTGATCTGCGCCATCTCGACGGCGAGCACCAGGAACACGCCGAACCAGACCTCGTCGAAGCCGGCACCCTTGACGATCGGCAGCACGATCGGCAGCGTCATCACGATCATCGAGAAACCGTCGAGGAAGCAGCCGAGAACGAGATAGAAGACGATCAGCACCACGATCAGCATGAACGGCGACAGGCCGAGCCCCTTGACGAAGGCGGCGACCGCCTGCGGGATGCCGAGGAAGGCCGCGGCATTGCCGAGGATCGAGGCCCCCAGCACGATCAGCGCGATCATCGAGCAGGTGACGACCGAGCCGATCAGCACGTCGCGCATCACCTGCTGCGACATCGCGCCCTGCGCCCAGGCCACCAGCGCCGCGCCGAGCACGCCGACGGCGGCGGCTTCCGACGGCGTGGCGAGCCCGCCATACATCGAGCCGAGCACGCAGGCGATCAGGAACAGCGCCGGCGCGAGATCCTTCAACGCCGCGAAGCGCTCGCTCCAGGGCACCTGCGAAAGCTTGGCCTCGGTCTCCGGCACCATCGTGCGATTGAGGCTCGTGTGCAGCATCACCCAGGCCATGAAGGTGGCGGCGAGCAGGAAGCCCGGCAGCACACCGGCCGTGAACAGCTTCAGGATCGAGACGTCGCCGAGCACGCCGTAGATGATCATGATGTTGGACGGCGGAATCAGGAAGCCGAGCGTGCCGGCGCCGGCGAGCGAGCCGATCGCGATGTCGCGCGAATAGCCGCGGCGCAGCAGCTCGTTGAGCGACATGCGGCCGATCACCTGCGTGGTCGCGGCCGACGAGCCGGAGATCGCCGCAAAGATGGTGCAGCCGATCACGTTGACATGCAGCAGGCGGCCCGGCAGCAGGCCGGCCCAGGGCGCCAACCCCTGGAACAGCGAGCGCGACAGGCGGGTGCGAAACAGCAATTCGCCCATCAGGATGAACAGCGGCAGCGCCAGCAGCTCCTGCGTGGTCAGGATGTTCCAGGCGTATTGCGGCAGCAGCTTGTCGAGCGGGATCGAACGGAACATCGCGAGCAGCAGCGTCGCGGTGAGCGCAAGCGTCAGGCCGATCCAGACGCCGCACGCCAGCAGCGCAAACAGCATCGCGAACAGGGCAACGACTTCGATGGTCATGCGAGCTTGAATCCGGCTGCGGGCAAGGCGGTCATTCGACGGGCGAGGCCTTCATGCGGTGATCCTCCAGCGGCAGGCCAAGCGCGGCCTGGATCGCGCGCGCCAGGAACTGGAGCGTGAGCAGCAGCATGCCGAAGGTGACGACGGCTTCCGGAAACCACAGCGGCGTATCGCTGGAAGTCGAGACCTGGCCGCGCGTGTAGGCGGCAAAGGCAAACTTCGCCATGGCCGAGGTCAGGAACGCCATGAAGGCGAAGCCGGCCGCCGCCGAGAGAATCTCGAGCGCGCGCTGCACCGGAACCGGTGCGTTCTTCAGCAGCAGCACGACGCGGATATGGCCGCCGACACGTAGCGTCATGGCCGCGCCGAAGGTGAACGACGCCGCCATCAGATAAGACGAATATTCCCACGCGATCGAGATGCTGGGCGGGAAGAACGGCAGGAAGTTCGACAGGAAGCGGGTTGCGACCTCGCACAGCATCAGCAGGGTCAGCATCAGCAGGCAGAAGCCGCCGATCCAGCCGTCGAGCCGGCCGAGACGGTCGATGCCGTCGAGCAGGATGCGCAGCGGCGCTGGTGCCGCTGCGTTGAGGCTCTGCGGTGCTTCGGACGAAACGCTCACCACGTCTCCGCCCTCAGCCGCGCTTCATGTCGGCGAGATAGGCCCGCACCGGCTTGTCGGCCGCCGGCACGCGCTTGAGGAAGGCATCGAGCTGCGGCGCGGTCTTGGCGCGGATGTCCGTCATCATCGCGTTCGAGACCGGCACCACCTCCATGCCGCCCTCCTTGAGACGGTTGAGGCTGTCGACGTCGGCCTTGAGCGAGTTCGCCCAGAAGCCCGGCTCCATCTTCGCGGCGATGTCCGCGACGAGCTTCTGCTGATCGGCGGGAAGCGCCTTCCAGGATTCGAGGTTGACGGTGAGCATCTGCGACGACCAGACGTGGTTGGTCGGGTAGACGTATTTGAGGAATTCCCAGAACTTGCCGTCGACGCCCGACACCGACGAGGTGGAGACGCCGGCGACCGCGCCGGAGGCCAGCGCGGGAATGGTTTCGCCCCAGGGGATCATCACCGCCGCCATGCCGATCGCATTCAGCATCTCGACCGCATTCTTGTCGGGCACGCGGATCTTGATGTTCTTCAGGCCCTCGACGTCGGTGACCTTGGCCTTGAGGTGCAGATATTGCGTCGGCCACGGCACGATGTAGAGGATCTTCTGGTTGTTGCGCGCGGCGATCTTCTCGTATTCGGGCCGCACGTATTTGTGCAGCACCTTGAGCTCGTCCACCGAGCCGCACAGGAACGGGATGCTCTCGACGCCCATGAAGGGCTCGTCGCCGACCTGCTGGATGTTGAGGACGTCGGCGAGCGGCACCAGGCCGTCGCGCACGGCACGCAAATGCTCGGGCCCCTTGAAGCCGAGCTGGCCGCCGGCTTTCACGGTGATCGCGACCGCGCCGCCCGTCTGCTTCTTCACCTCCTCCGCGAAGGCCATCGCGTTCTGGGTATGGAAATTGCCGTCGGGCCAGACCGTCGACATGTCCCAGCTCGTCGTCGCCGCCCGCGCACGGGTCGAGATATGACCTGCTGCGAGCAGCGTCGCTGCGCCCGCGGTGAAGTTCCGTCGCGTGATCATTGCACCCCTCCGTTGATCCAAGCGCGCTGACACGTCAGCGCGTGTACCCATAAACTGCAGCCGCATTCGCGGCGGACACCAGCCCGCTTTCGATATCGTCCTTGACCGCCGCACGCTCGCGCGTCGCGGGATCGCCGATGCCGGCGCCGCCGGGCGTCAGCACCACCAGCCGGTCGTCCGGCGGCACCTGCTGGAAGCCCTTGCCACGCAGCTTCTTGCCGGACTTGAGGCCGACATAGCCGGCCTCGCCGTTCTTGCCGCCATCGCGGCCGCGCGGCGGATGATCGATGCGGTCGAATGCCGCCAGGATGTCGAACGGCGCGTCGACGCCGCTGCCGACCTCGATGATCTGGCCGAGACCGCCGCGGGTGCGCCCTGCCCCGCCGGAATCCGGCCGCAGCTCCTTGCGCCAGAAGATCAGCGGCGTCTGCGTCTCCGCGATCTCGACCGGGGTGCCGCGCACGCCGCTGGGATAAGCGGTCGCCGACAGGCCGTCCTTGCCGAAGCGCGCACCGGTGCCGCCATTGGAGGTCACCGCCATCGAGAACCCGTAATTGCCGCCGACGCCGCTGCGCGTCTGGCCGCGGACGTTGAGATTCCACAGGCACGAAGTGCCTTCCGCCGGCACGCGCTCCGGAATGATCTGGCGCAGGCAGCCGAACACCACGTCGGGCAGCATCTGGCCGATGATGTGGCGCGAGGCGACCGGCGCGGGCTTCGGCGCATTGAGGATCGCACCCGCCGGCGCCGACACCGTCAGCGGCGAAAGCGAGCCGGCATTGTTCGGAATCTGCGAGGCGACCACGCAGCCGAGGCCGAACACGGTGTAGGCGGTGGTGTAGGACAACGGCACGTTGATGCCGAACTTCGAGGCCGCGGACGTGCCGTCGAAATCGACGTGGATCCCCGCATCCGAGATCGTCAGCGTCGCCGCCAGCGTCACCGGGGCATCATAGCCATCGACCACCATGGTGTTGCGCCAGCTGCCCTTCGGCAGCTTGGCGATCTCGGCCAGCACGGCCTCGCGCGAGCGATCGCAGATATAGTCGCCGAGCTCGTCGAGCGTGTCGATGCCGAACTCGGTCATCATCTCGACAAGGCGCTCGCAGCCGACGTCGTTGCAGCCGGCGAGCGAATAGGTGTCGCCCTCGGTGTCGATCGGCAGCCGCGTGTTGGTGCGGATCATCGCCATCAGCGTTTCGTTGACGACGCCCTGGTCGATCAGCTTCAGCATGGGAATGTAGAGCCCTTCCATGAACACGTCGGTGGCGTCGGGGCCGAAGCCGATGCCGCCGATGTCCATGAGATGGCTGGTGCAGGAGAACAGCGCCACCGGCTTGCCGTCCTTGAAGCAGGGCGTGGTGACGACGAAGTCGTTGAGATGGCCGGTCCCCATCCAGGGATCGTTGGTGATATAGGCATCGCCCTCCTTCATCGTCTCGATCGGAAAGTGGACGATGAAGTGCTTGACCGATTCCGCCATCGAGTTGACGTGGCCGGGCGTGCCGGTCACCGCCTGCGCCAGCATGCGGCCCTGGAGATCGAACACGCCGGCCGAGAGGTCGCCGCATTCGCGCACGATCGGGCTGAAGGCGGTGCGGAGCAGCACCTGCGCCTGCTCCTCGACCACGGCGATCAGCCGGTGCCACATGATCTGAAGGTCGATCAGGCTCGCGCCATTTGCCTTGCTCATGATCAGGCCGCCTTTCGTTCCATGACGATGCTGCCGGCACCGTCGATATGGGCGTCAAAATTGGTGGAGACGAAGGTGGAGGTCTCGTCCTCCGCGATCACGGCCGGACCTGCGATGGTCGCACCCGGCGCCATGTCCTCGCGGCGATAGAGCGGAATCTCGATCACCGCGCCTGCCCGGCCGTCGAAGAACTTCCGGCTGCCGACGGCCTTGCCCGCCGGCTTGCGCGCGACGGCTGCGACCGCGGACGGATTGCGCGCCTCCGTGGTCGCGAGCACCGACCAGCTCAGCACCTCGATGGCGGCGCCCGGAATCGACCGCTCGAACATCGCCGCATAATCGGCCCCGAACTTCCGGCGCAGGCCGGCGAGATCGGCCGCCGTCAGCCGCCGGTTCGGCAGCTCGACGGAGATCTCATGGCCTTGACCGACATAGCGCATGAAGGCGGCCCGACGTTCGCGCACCGGCGCACCCGCCGCGCCAGGCTCGACCAGCGCGCGCGCTTCGGTCACCATGTCCTGCAATAGCTCGGAGACCGCCTCGGTGTCGAAATCGTCGAGCCGGACATGGCGGCTGCGCACCAGCTCATAGGCGATCGGCGCGGCGAGGAAGCCGACGGCCGAGCCGACGCCGGCATTCGACGGCACGATCACCCGGGAGACGCCGATCTTCTCGGCGACACGCGCCGCATGCAGCGGCGCAGCACCGCCGAAGGCGATCAACGTGTGCTGGCCGACGATCTCGCCGCGCTCGACCGCATGGACGCGCGCCGCACTCGCCATGTTCTCGCAGACGACCTCGTGCACCGCATAGGCCGCAGTTTCCGCGGACAGGCCGAGCGGCTCGCCGACATCGCGCAGCAGCGCCTGCTTCGAAAGCTCGGGGTCGAGCTTGATGGTGCCGGCCGCGAACGCGTCGGGATCGATCATGCCCAGCGCAACATCCGCATCCGTCACCGCCGGACGCTGGCCGCCACGGCCGTAACAGGCGGGGCCAGGCTCCGACGAAGCGCTCTCCGGGCCGACAGTGACGCGCTTCATGGCATCGACATGGGCGATCGAACCGCCGCCGGCGCCGATCTCGACCATCTCGATCACGGGAATGCGCACCGGCAGGCCGGAGCCCTTGAGAAAGCGCGCGGCGCGATCGACCTCGAACACGCGCGACGTCTCGGGCTGGTACTTCTCGATCAGACAGATCTTTGCGGTGGTGCCGCCCATGTCGAAGGACAGAACCTTGCTCTCGCCAAGCCTTGCCGCGATCTGCGCCGCGAAGATCGCGCCGCCGGCCGGGCCGGATTCGACGAGGCGCACCGGAAAGCGCCGCGCGGTCTCGATCGACGTGACGCCGCCACCGGAGGTGACGAGGTAGATCGCGCCGCGGAACTGCTCGACCTGCAAGGCATCGGCCATGCGGGCAAGATAGCCGTCGATCAGGGGTTGCACATAGGCATTTGCGACCGCAGTCGATGTGCGCTCATACTCGCGGATCTCGGGACAGACGGCGGAGGACACGGTCACGGAGACGCCGGGCATCTCCTCGCTGATGATCGCGGCCGCGCGGCGCTCGTGCTCGGGATTGGCGTAGGAGTGCAGGAAGGCGATCGCGACGCTCTCGACGCCGAGCTCGCGCAGCTTCGGCGCGAGTGCGCGCACTGACGCTTCGTCAAGCGCCAGGCGGACGGCGCCGTGGGCGTCGACCCGCTCGGGTACGGTAAAACGCAGGCTGCGCGGCGCCAGGGGCCTCGGCTTGTCGATGCTGAGATCGTACTGGTCGTAGCGGCTCTCGGTGCCGATATCGAGCACGTCGCGAAAGCCTTCGGTCGCGATCAACGCGGTCTTGGCACCGCGGCGCTCGATGATCGCGTTGGTCGCCAGCGTGGTGCCGTGAATGAAGACATCGATGTCGCTGATATGGGCACGCGCGTCGGCGAGAATGAGACGCATGCCGTCGAGCACCGCCTGCTCGGGCCGCTGCGGCGTCGTCAGCAGCTTGCGCGTCTTGCGGTCGTGACCCACGTCCAGCACGATATCCGTGAACGTCCCACCGATATCGACGGCAAGCCGCACCTCGGCTCCCTCAAGCATTCCAAATTCTCCGTGCTGGTCGTCAAAGATTGCGAGCGAAAACGCAGCAATTCCCGTGCCATGAGGCATGCAGGAACGCGCGCCCGCTATTCTGCGCGGCACCTATGCAATAGGCAAGGCGTGTTCGCCGCGCGTGAGATCAGAGCAGGAATGCAAGCGCCGTCTCGCAGCGCTCCTCGACCTTGAGCGTCAAGAGATCATCGGCGCGGGTGCGGCCGAGATTGACTGCCGCGATCGGAATGTTGCGCTGCGCTGCAGCCTGTACGAAGCGGAAGCCGGAATAGACCATCAGCGACGAGCCGACGATCAGCATGGCGTCGGCCTGCGCCAGATGATCCTGCGCGGTGGCGACGATTTCGCGCGGCACGTTCTCACCGAAAAACACGACGTCGGGCTTGAGGATGCTGCCGCAGGCTTCGCAGGGGGGCACCTGGAAGGACGAGAAATCCTCGTGCTCCAGATCGGCGTCACCATCGGGAGCATCGGCCGCATCGAGCGTCAGCCATTGCGCGTTGGCGCGGCCGAGCGCATCCTGGAATTCGCTCCGCGGCGTCTTGCGGCCGCAGCCCATGCAGCGGACCAGATCGAGCCGGCCGTGCAGGTCGATCACCTGCCGGTGGCCGGCGGATTGATGCAGCCGGTCGACATTCTGGGTCAGCAGCATCCCGCACCGCCCGTTCGCCTCGAGCCGGGCCAGCGCATGATGCGCGTCGTTCGGCTTGGCCTGGCCGAACCGCCGCCAGCCGATCAGGCTGCGTGCCCAATAGCGCCGCCGTGTCTGCTCGTCCGACATGAAAGACTGGAAGTTGACCGGCTGGGTCCGCTTCCAATTGCCATGGCTGTCGCGATAATCAGGAATGCCCGAATTGGTGCTGCAGCCGGCGCCGGTCAGCACGAACAGTCTTTCGTGCCGGTCGATGAAGTGCTGGAGCGGCGGGTTTGACATGGCCCCTATGTAGTCTGCGCGCCGCGGTCTTGCCAGATCAATGCCGCCGATCGTGGCGGCCTGCGATGGCGGATGGGCGGGATATCTCCGGGTCTGCCTTGCGCGCGGCCTGTTGCAGCGTCAGCCTGAACTCGTCCCGCTTCTCATGCACGGAGGCGATCGCATGCCCGACCGCAACGCCGAGGCCGACCAGCGCGGCTTCCGAGAGCTGCAGGCTCGCTTCGATGGTTTCCGGCACCGCATCGGTTGCGCCGATCGCGTAGAGGTGGCGGGCGTGCTCGGCGTCCCGCGCACGTGAGACGATCAGCACGTCCGGGCGCACCGCGCGGATCCGCTCGACGACGGCATCGATCGCCGGCCGCGACTGGATGGTGATGATCACGCCGGTCGTCTGCATCAGGCCGCAAGCTTCGAGGAAGCCCGGCTCCGTCGCATCGCCGAAATAGACCTTGTGGCCGTCGCGACGGTCGCGTGCCACGGCGACCGCCTCGTGATCGACCGCGATGTAGTTCAGGCCGTGGCCTGTCAGCAGCGAACAGACCACCTTGCCAACGCGGCCATAGCCGATCACGATCGCCTGCGCCCGGTCGCCGGGCGGGCGAACCGCCAGTTCAGGATCGGGCGTGCGCTCGCTGCTCAGCCTCGCGGCCAATCGTCGGCCAAGCATGCCCAGAAGCGGCGTCAGCGCCATCGTCACGGCGGTGACGGCCACGGCGAAGCTCGACACGCGGGGCTCGATCAGGCCTCCGGCCGCGGCCATTCCGATGCTGACGAAGGCGAATTCGCCGACTGGACTGAGCAGGAATCCGATCTCGATCGCCGCGGACCATGACAGCCTGAAGAGGCGGCCGAGGGCGATGAGCACGATCGCCTTGCCGACGAGAATACCGACAACGGCGGCCAGCAGCCAGCCGGGCTCGCGCAGGAACACGCGAAAGTCGATGGCCATGCCGACGGTGAAGAAGAAGATGCCGAGCAGCAGCCCCTTGAACGGCTCGACGGTGGCCTCGATGGCTTTGCCATACTCCGTTTCCGCCAGCATCAGTCCTGCAACGAAGGCTCCGAGCGCCATCGACAGGCCGGCCTGGTGCGCGGCCAATCCTGCGCCGACGATGACGAACAGGGTTGCGGCGACAAACAACTCGGTCGAATGGGTACCCGCAACCATCTGGAACAGCGGACGCATCAGCAGCCGTCCGAGCAGGATGAGGACGGTGACCGCCAGCGCGGCCTTCAGGATCGCGCTGGAGATGTGCGCCAGGACGGAGCCGCCGCTGTCTGCGCCGAGCACCGAGACGAAAACCAGAATGGGAACGACCGCGAGATCCTGGGCAATCAGCACCGCGAAGCTGGCGCGCCCGGTCGTGGTCGCAAGCCGCTTCTCACCGGATAGAAGCTCGAGCACGATCGCGGTAGAGGACAGCGCAAGACTGGCGCCGAGGACGACGGCCATATCGGAGCTCTGCCCGGAGAGAAGCGCCACGCCGGAAATCATCGCGGACGTCACCAGCACCTGCAGGCCACCGAGCCCGAACACCAGGCGCCGCATCGTGACGAGCCGCCGGAAAGACAGCTCGAGGCCGATCAGGAAGAGCAGGAAGACGATGCCGAGATTGGCGATACCCTCGACGTTCTGCGCGTCCGTCACCGTAAACCAGTACAGGAACGGGATTTCGCGAACCAGCGAGCCGAGCCCGAGCGGACCGAGAATGGCGCCGGCGCCGAGATAGCCCAGCACGGGATTGATGCCCCAATGGCGGACAATTGGCACCACGACGCCGGCGGTCCCGAGGACCACCAGTGCGTCGCTGTAGGCGTTGATGTTGATGGTTGTGGTCACGAGCCCTTCATGTGTCGGCACTCGCAATAGCGGTGGCGCCGTCGACGGTCGATAGCACATGGCGCCGCAGACCTCTATCCGGTCCCGATCACCATCCCGGATCGTTCGAAGCCGACGTTCAGCTTGCCCAATTATCCCGGAATTCGGGGAATAGTGTCAGGCCTCCGCACGCATAGAGGGTCTGTCCGGTGATGTAGCTCGCATCGTCCGAGGCGAGGAAGGCAAAAACGGCGGCGATCTCCTCCGGCGTGCCGACGCGGCCCATGGGGATGTGGCTGGTGACCACGCCGCGCTTATCGGGGTCGCCGGTCCAGGCCGCATTGATCGGCGTATCGATCGCGCCGGGGCCGACGGCATTGACGCGGATGCCGCGGCCGGCAAACTCGAGCGCCAGCGTGCGCGTCAAATTGGCCATGCCGCCCTTGCTGATCGAATAAGCGAGATAGAAGGGCTTCGGAATGATCTGGTGCACGCTGGAGCAGTTGATGATGCTGCCGCCGCCGCCGCGCTTGGCGAAATGCGCAAGTGCCTTCTGCGCGCAGAGCACGGCGCCGTTCAGATTGACGTCGATGATGCGGCGATAGGTTTCGACGTCGAGCGCCTCGCTCGGCGATTCCTGCTGAAAGCCGGCGTTGTTGACGAGACAATCCAGACGCTTCCAGCGCGAAAAGATCGCCTCGAACATCGCAGCAATGTCCCGCTCGTCGCCGACATTGGCCTTGACGATGCAGTGATCGGGCTCGCCGTGGCCGCGGTCGCTCGACGCTGCTCGCGCGAGCGCGAGCGTCTCCTCCGCCCGCTCGTCGTTCTCGAAATAGTTGATGGCCACGGTCGCACCTTCCTGCGCGAACCTGACGGCAACGGCGCGGCCGATGCCCTGTGAGGCGCCGGTCACCAGCGCATATTGGCCGACAAGGCGCGAGGGAAACGAAGTCGAGCGATCGGGTTGCGGCATGGGTTCTCTCCGGAATGCCTCATCATCGACGGGAGGCGCTTTTTGTTCCATCCCTACCGCGCATTTCATTCCGCACGGCGCGCGAGTGGCGAAGTCAGGATCTGGTAGAGGATGATGGCGCCGAAGGTTGCGGTGCCGATTCCGCCGATCGTGAACGCGCCGAATTTGAGCGTGAGATCGCCCGCGCCCGCGATCAATGCCACGGCAACGGTGATCAGGTTTGCAGGATTTGCAAAGTCGACCTTGTTCTCGACCCAGATCCGGCCCGCCATCGCCGCGATCAGTCCGAACAGCACGATCGAGAGGCCGCCGATGACGGGACCCGGGATCGACAGGATCAGCGCGCCGAATTTCGGCGAGAAGCCGAGCAGGATAGACACGAGGGCCGCGAAGGCGAACAGCAAGGTCGAATAGACCTTCGTCGCCGCCATGACGCCGATATTCTCGGCATAGGTGGTGACGCCGGTGCCGCCGCCGGAGGCGGCGACGATCGTCGCGAGGCTGTCGGCGAACAGGGCGCGGCCGAGATAGGCATCGAGACTGCGGCCCGTCATGGCGCCGACGGCCTTGATGTGGCCGAGGTTCTCGGCGACGAGGATGATCGCCACCGGCGCGATCAAGAAGATGGCATCGGCCTGGAACGTCGGCGCGGTGAAGTTCGGCAGGCCGAGCCAGGGTGCGGCCGAAAGCTGGGTGAAGTCGATCGGCTTGCCGAAGCCGAGCCCGTTCGCGAACAGCAGATATAAGACATATCCGCCGATCGCGCCGAGGATGATCGGCAGCCTTCGCCAAAGGCCTGGAGCTGCAACGGCCACCACGCCGATGATCAGAACGGTCGCGAGCCCGATTGCCGTGTCGAAGGCGCTGGCGCTCACCGACTTGACCGCAACGGGCGCGAGATTGAGGCCGATGGCGGCGACCACCGCGCCCGTGACGGCCGGCGGCATCAAGCGCTCGATCCAGCCGACGCCCGACCACATCACGATCAGCGCGATCACCCCGTACAGCACGCCGGCGCCGATGATGCCGCCGAGCGCGACCGAAATATTGGGATTCGGCCCCTGCCCGGCATAGCCGGTGGCGGCGATGACGACGGCGATGAACGCGAAGCTCGAGCCGAGATAGCTCGGCACGCGCCCTGCGACGATGACGAAGAAGATCAGCGTGCCGATGCCCGAGAACAGCACCGCAACATTGGGATCGAATCCCATCAGCAGCGGGGCGATGATCGTGGCGCCGGACATCGCGACGCAATGCTGGAGACCGGAGACAATGGTCTGCCCCCAGGCCAGCCGCTCCTCCGGCATGATCACGCCCGAGGTCTTGAGTTTCCACCGCGGAAAATAGCCCTGCGCTTGCCGGTCGAAGTCGGGTGCAGTCGCCATGTTCCCCCCAATTGCGGTGCAGCGATCGATCATCGTGCAAACAGGCAAGAATGTGATTGTCACTTCTTCGGCGGCCATCACATCGTGCAGGTCATGCAAGATCCAGATCCTGCAAGAATGCGTCCCGGGGCCACTCTATGACACAAGTCGCGATCCAGCCAGCCAGCGGCCGCCGGCACCAGCCCCGGTACCGGATTCTCTACGCGCCAGGTGCTGATCGCGATCGCCCGGCGACGCTGCTCTAGCGAAGACGACCGGTTCCCACGCGGTAGTTTCCCGGAGTAGAAAATTGGTGCGGCACGCGTCACAACAATCGCATTGAGATCACGGATTGATACTCATTTTTTCCACCCGACGCGCTGGGGGCAGGGCGTCGGGTTTTTGAGAATCCTACCAAATCCAGACCGCGCTCCGGCGGGATCAGACGATCCCGCCATCGATGGGCAGCGCCCTGGCGGCGACTTCGATCCGTCGTGTGATCGCGATCGCCTGCAGGAACGCTTCGTCATGACTGACGACGAGCAGCGCGCCATCGTAGGCCTGCAAGCCCGCTTCCACGGCTTCGATGGATTCGAGGTCGAGATGATTGGTCGGCTCGTCCAGGATCAGCAGCGACGGCGGGCTCGGCCCGCCGAGCACGCAGGCCAGGCCCGCACGAAACATCTGCCCGCCACTCAAACTTCCGACGACCTGCAAGGCGGCATCGGCGCGGAACATGAACCGGGCCAGTGCGGCGTGGCACTCGTTCGCACCTGCCTTCGGATTGAGACGGCGAAAATTATCCAGAATGGAGAGCCCCGGGTCGAGCAGACTGACTTTCTGATCGAACAGCGCGAAATCCGGCCTGACCCGCACGATCCCCGAGAGCGGACGCAGCTCGCCCGCGATGAGTTTCAGCACCGTCGTCTTGCCGGAGCCGTTGGGCCCGACCAGCGCGACACGCTCCGGTCCGACGACGGCGAACGAGAGACCGCGCAGGACCGGCCGCTCAGGTCGGTAGCCGGCGCTGACGCCCTCGAGCCAAAGCACCTCCCTGCCCGCCGGCAGGCCGGTCGCAGGCAGCTTGACGGAGAGCGGCTGAAGAATCTCGATGCGCCGGCGCGCCGCGGCGGCGGCCTCGAGCGCTTCCGCGCGCTGCCGCTCGGCGATCTGCGCGGTCTTGCCGCCACTATCCTCGCTGCGATCCTTCCGCGCGCCGGCCAGGATGCGCGGCATGTCGCCCTTGGCGCGCTTCTTTCGGCCGCCGCTGTCCTTGCGCGCTTTCCTCTCCGCCGCCTGCTGCGCGTTCCCGTCGATCTCGGACAGGCGCTTCTCGGCCTGCGCGAGATCGTGCCTGACCGCAGCAAGCTCGACGGCATTCTGTTCGCGAAACCTGCTCCAATTGCCGCCATATCGCGTGGCGCCAAGCGACGTCAGCTCGACGATCGCATCCATGGTCTCGAGCAGGCTCCGATCATGGCTGACCACGATCGCACCGCCGCGCCACGCGGCCAGGAGACCGGTCAGGGCCTCGCGTCCGGCCCAGTCGAGATTGTTGGTGGGCTCGTCCAGCAGCAGGAAGTCCGGTTCGGCGAAGACCAAGGCTGCGAGCCGGACCCTCGTGATCTGACCGCCGGACAGACGCGACAGCTCCGTATCGGGAGACAGATCGAAGCCGAGGCGCGCCAGCGCGGCCGCCAGCCGAGCTTCGAGCGTCCAGTCGATCGCGGCGAGATCGTCGATCGACGCGTCGCCCCGCTCGGCACGGCGCATCAGCTCGAGCGCCGGCCCGACGCCGAACAGATCGGCCACGCTCGCCCCTGCGGGCCATTGCGCATCCTGGCGCAGCAAGCCAATGCTGCCATTGACCAGAACGCGTCCGGAATGAGGAAGATGCTCCCCTGAGATCGACGCAAGCAGCGTCGTCTTCCCGACGCCGTTGCGGCCGACGAGACCGGTCCGCTCGGCCGCGAATGTCAGATCGAGATTGGAGACAAGAGAACGGCCGTCAGGCGTGGCCAGCGACAGGTTCGACAGGATGATGGAGGCTGGCATGGAAATCCCCGTGGGCAAGGCGGATGGGCTTTGCGGTCGGGGTCGAATCCATGGCTGCGAATTTCCTGTTTGAGAGCCCTCCAGATATTCCCTTTGAAGGGCGATATCAAGGCACGGCGCGAGGAGGCGACAGCGTGAGAGGCGCTGTCGTCCCCTTTGGCAAGCGCGATCAGCCCTTCAGCGCGGTGACCACGACCTCGATCAGCGCGCCGCCGCCGAGATCGGCGACGCCGACGGTGGCCCGGGTCGGCAGATTGTCGCCGAAGAACTCTGTCCAGGCCGCATCCATCTCCTTCTTCTTGGAGAGATCGGTGACGAAGATCGAGGCGCTGACGACGCGAGACTTGTCGGTGCCCGCCTCCTTCAGATAGCCGGCGATTTTGCCGAGGATATTGCGGGTCTGCTCGCCCATCGAGACCGAGGTGTCGTCGGCGATGGTGCCGCCGAGGAAGACGAAGCCATTGGCCTCGACGGCGCGGTGCATGATGGGCGTGCGGATGCTGCGGGTGATGCTCATGATGTCCTCTTGATGCTAGAGCGTGACGATATTCAGTAGGTCTGAATTGGCGAAGCCGGTGAGCCCCCTCTCCCGCTTGCGGGAGAGGGTCGGGGAGAGGGTGTCGCCACAATGGGGCACTCCCCGAGAGGAGGAAGCCCTCACCCGGCGCTTCGCGCCGACCTCTCCCGCAAGCGGGAGAGGTGGAGCGAGTTCGGAGCAACCGATCGGATTCGACAACATCTCATCCCTGGAGCGTGGAAGGATGGAAGCGGTCGATGCCGAGATCGCTGATCCGGGTCTGGGTGCCGCCGTTGACGATCAGCTCGGCCATCACGGCGCCGGCGCCGGGGCCGAGCTGGAAGCCGTGCAGCGAGAAGCCGAACTGGTGGTAGAGGCCCTTATGACGGCTGCTCGGACCGAACACGGGAATATCGTCCTTCATCTTCGCCTCGATGCCGGCCCAGGCGCGGACGATCGAGGCGCTGCGCATCACCGGAAACAGCTCGAACACGGTCTGCGCGCTGGTCGCGAGGCTCTTCCAGTCGAGCACCGTCTCGTTGCGGTCCTGATACGGCCTCGCCAGATGGCCGCCGCCGATCAGCACGGTGCCGTTCTTGAACTGCTTGAACGAAAGCTTGCGCCCGCGCAGGATCACGACGGGATCGATGAAGTGCGGCACGCGGGAGGTGATCATCAGCATCGGCGCGACGGTCTCGACCGGAACGGGCTCGCCGAGATCGGCGGCGATCTTGCCCGCCCAGGCGCCGGCGGCATTGACCAGCACCGGCGCGGCGAAGGTTTCAGGACCGACATCGACATGCCAGAGTCCGTCACGGTGCCGGATGTTGCCGGCCGCGACACCCTCGCGCACGGTCGCGCCCAGCCGCTCGGCCTTGCGGCGGAATGCGGTCGTGGTCTGCGCCGGATTGGCGGCGCCGTCACGGCGCGACACGATTCCGCCGGGGCAGGTCTCGGCAACCGCAGGCACCAGACGACGCAGTTCAGCAGCGCCGATCAGTTCCTCGTGCGTGAAGCCCAGCGCATTGAGCTCGGCGACGCGGGCGCGGCAGGCCGCCAGCTCCTCCTCGTTTTCCGCGACCAGCACCTGGCCGTAGCTTTCGAAGCTGCAATCGTCGTCGACGAGATCTGCGATCTTCTCCCAGATTCCCATCGAACGGATCGAGAGCGGAATCTCGGGGATGTGCCGTGCCAGCTGGCGAACGCCGCCGGCATTGACGCCCGAAGCGTGGCGGCCGGCATAGTCCTTCTCGATCAGCACCGGCTTCATGCCGGCGAGGCACAGATGCAGCGCAGTCGAGCATCCGTGGATGCCGCCGCCGACGACGATCGCATCCACGTTTTGGGTCATCCGCGAACCACGGCCTTGACGTCCGCCTCGCTCTTGGGAACGGCGGCGAGCTCGGCGAGCGTGATCGGCTTCACCGGCGCGCGCAGCCGGTAATAGCCGATCTCCTGCGGCGTCTTCCCGCGCGCCTGCGCCATCAACTCGGTGACGGTGAGGCCGCAGAGCCGCCCCTGGCACGGGCCCATGCCGGTGCGGCGATAGGCCTTGAGCTGGTTCGGCCCGGTCGCGCCGATCGCGACGGAATCGAGAACGTCCTTTGCGGTGACCTCCTCACAGCGGCAGACGATGGTGTCGCCCGAGGGAATCCGGAACTGCGGCGCCGGACGGAACAGCGTGTCGAGGAAGATGCGGCCGCGCTCGGCCCTGGCGAGATCGGCGCGAAGCGTTGCCATCGCTGGGAGCTTCGCCGCAGCCGCGGGCGACAAGGCCTCCACGGCCGCGCGCGCCGCGATCCGGCCGCGCACCACGGCGGCGCTCGCGCCGCCGATGCCGGCACCGTCGCCGGCGATCGCGATGCCGACGACCGACGAGCTGCCGCTCGCATCGAGCACCGGCGACCAGCACAGCTGCAGGTCGTCCCAGCGATGCTCGACGCCAGCTGCCATCGCCAGATTGACGTTGGGCACGACGCCTTGATGCAGCAGCAGCAGATCGGCGGGAATGGTTTCGCGCTTGCTGCCCGCGACATAGCTGACGCTGGCAAGCTGGCTCTCACCGGATGCCGAGAGCTCGGTGATGCCGGAGACAACCTGCACCTTCGCCTTGACCTCGCGCATCATGGCGAGGCCCTTGGCGAAATAGGGCGAGCTCAGGAAGGCAAAGGCATGCGGAAGCGCCGCGAAATAGTTGCTGCGCTCGGTAGTGTCGAGGATGCGGTCGATGCGGCCTCCGAGCCGCAGGATCTGCGCGGCGAGTAGCCAGAGCAGCGGGCCCTGCCCGGCGATTACCGTGCGGCCGTCGGGCACCAGCGCCGAGGACTTCAGCATGGTCTGCGCGGCGCCCGCGGTCATCACGCCCGGCAGCGTCCAGCCGGGAATCGGAAACGGCCGCTCCAGCGCGCCGGTCGCCAGGATCACGCGCTTCGCCTTGACGAAGGCGGATGCGCCGCCGACCGAGACGGCGATATCGAGGTTGCGATCGAGGCTCCAGACGATGGCACGGTGAATCACCTCGGCGCTGCTCGCGCGCAGCGCCTGCACGAGATCGGCACCGACCCAATAGTCAGCGCCGAGCTGGTTGCGGTCGGTCACGGGCGTGGATGCAATGGCGCGAAAGACCTGGCCGCCGGGACCCATGTTCTCGTCGAGCAGCAGCGTCGAGAGGCCGGCCTCGGCCGAGGTCGCGGCAGCAGCAAGGCCGGCGGGCCCGGCGCCGATCACCACGACGTCATAGTCCTCGCGCCTGGGAGCCACACTCATCTTCCGATCTCCCGCTTGCCCTTCTGGATCTCGATTTGCATGCCTTCGGCCACGGGCACCAGGCAGCCCTGACGGTTGCCGACGCCGTCGATGGTGACGAGGCAGTCGAAGCACACGCCCATCATGCAATAGGGCAGACGCGGTGCGCCGCTCACCGCGGTGGAGCGGCGTGCGTCGACGCCGGAGGCCAGCAGCGCGGCGGACACCGTGTCGCCCTGCCGCGCCGCGACCGCAACGCCGTCGACGAAGATCTGCACCGGTGGACGCTTGTCCTGTTCCGATCTCTTGAACATGGGGATGCCTCGTGGCTCCTTCCTGGGAATCTCTAGTAGCCGCTGTTGTTCGCCGCGCCCGCACCGCCAAAACGGCTGCCCGAGAACGCGCCGACCAGCTCGGGCTCGAGCGCGCCCTGCACCACCATGCGCGCGATCTCGAAAGCGTGGTTGGAGGCGAGCGTCACGCCGGAATGGCAGCAGGCGACGAAGGCGCCGGGATGCGTCTTCGACTGGTCGTAGATTGGAAAGCCGTCCTGCGGCATCACGCGGATGCCGGCCCAGCTCCTGACCACGTTGAGGCGCGACAGGTGCGGGAACATGCGCTGGGCGCGATCGGTCATCACCGCGCTGATCGAATGCTTCAGCGCGCGGTCGTCGAGCTCGTCCTCCTTGCTGTCGCCGATCATCACCGTGCCTTCGTCGGTCTGGCGGATCGTCGTCAGCGGGTGCGGCAGGAACGGCATGGTGCGCTCGGTCACCACGATCTGGCCGCGGGTCGGGCCCATCGGGGCATGGAGGCCGACCATCGGCGCCAGAGTCTGGTTGGCGTTGCCGGCGGCCAGCACCACCTTGGCGGCGCGCAGCTCGCCCTTCGGCGTGGTCAGGCGGAATTCGTTGCCGCTCTTGCCGATCGCGGAGACCGGCCGCTCCGGCAGATAGTCGATGCCGAACGCCTTGAAGCCGGTGTGGAAGGCGCGAAACGTGCGCAGCGAGTTCACATGTCCATCAAGGGGACAATAGCTGCCGCCGGAGACCTCGGGGCCGATCAGCGGCAGCGACTTCTTCACCTCGGACGCCGAGAGCATCTCCATCTTGTAGTCGGCCGCGCCCGTCTGGTTGTGCATGCGCGCGACCAGCTCGGTGCGCTGGCCGAATTCGTCCTCGCCGAGGGTGAGGTGAAAGCCGCCATTCTGCTGGAGGCAGACGTCGAGCCCGGTCTGCTGCTTCAGTTCGGACGCCAGCCGGCCCCAGGCCTGCGACGCCCGCACGGTCCACACCGTATAGGCGGGCATGCCGAGCCCCTTGCTCTGCACCCAGACCAGCGCGAAGTTCGCGCGCGAGGCGCGCTTGGTGATGTCGCCTTCGTCGAGCACGGCGACCGTCTTGCCGAGCCGGCCGAGGCCCCAGGCAATGGCGGAGCCGAGCAGTCCGCCGCCGACGACGGCGACGTCGTAGTCCGTTCGCATAGGTTCTCCTATCGCCCCGTATCGCCCTTACCGGCGAGCACGCGGTCGAGCCCGTAGAAGCGGTCGAGCAGAATCAGGGCGGTCATGGTGATCGCGATCACGCAGGCCGAGACCGACGTGACCAGCGGATCGATGTTGTCCTGGATGTAAAGGAACATGCGCACCGGCAATGTCTCGGTGCCGGGCGCGGCGAGGAAGACGGTCATGGTGAGATCGTCGAAGGACTGGATGAAGGCCAGTGCCCAACCACTGATGACGCCGGGCAGGATCAGCGGCAACGTCACGCGGCGGAACAGGGTCCAGCCGCCGGCGCCGAGCGAGACCGCGGCCATCTCGACCGTGCGGTCCATCCCCGTCGCCGCCGCGAGCGTCAACCGCAGCGCGAACGGAAACACGATGATGACATGGGCGATGATCAGCGCGGCAAAGCTGCCGCCAAGGCCGGCCGAGGTGAAGAAGCGCAGAAACGCGATGCCGAGCACGACATGCGGGATCATCAGCGGCGACAGGAACAGCGCCGCCAGCGCATCGCGGCCGCGGAAGCGATAGCGCGCGATCGCGAGCGCTGCGGGGACCGCGAACAACAGCGCCACCAAGGAGGACAGCGCACCGAGCCCGAGACTGACCCAGAAGGCGTGGATGAATTCGGGATAGTTCGCGATGGTCCTGAACCAGCGCAGCGAGAAGCCGTTGGTCGGCAGCGACAAATATCCCTCGGGCGTGAAGGCGACGAGGCAGACAACCAGGATCGGCGCCACCATGATGACGACGAAGATGGTGTGGAAGATCAACGCGAGGGGGCCGTTCCGTCTCATCGGAACACCTCCGCATAGCGGCGTTCGATCAGCGCGTTGCTGCCGACGACGATCAGCACCAGTGCAGCCAGCAACAGCGTTGCGACGGCGGCACCGAGCGGCCAGTTCAGCGTGTTGAGGAATTCGTCATAGGCCAGCGTCGCGGCAACCTTGAGCCGGCGGCCGCCGATGATCGCGGGCGTCGCAAAGGCGCTGGCCGAGAGCGAGAACACGATGATGGCCCCCGACAGCACGCCCGGCATGATCTGCGGCATGATGATGCGGCGGATGGTGGTGACGGGACCGGCGCCGAGCGACATCGCGGCGTTCTCGATCTGCGGATCGAGCCGCTGCAGCGCCGCCCACACCGACAGCACCATGAACGGCATCATGACATGCGCCAGCGCGATCACCATGCCGGTTTCGGTGAACATGAAGGGAATGGGGGAGCGCATCACCCCGAGCGACATCAGGAGCTTGTTGACGAGGCCGTTGTTGCCGCCGAACAGCAGCGCCCAGCCGAGCGTACGCGCCACCACGGAGATCAAGAGCGGCCCGAGAATGACCAGCAGGAAGAAGCTTTTCCAGCGGCCGCTCATGCGGTTGAGGATATAGGCTTCGGGCGCGCCCAACAGGGCAGTGAGGAGTGTCGTCAGGATCGCGACACGAAACGTCCGCCAGAACATTTCGGCGTAATAGGGGTCGGTCGCGATCTCGTGCCAGTTCTTGAGGATGAAGACCGGCTCGATGCCCTTGTACTGGCCCCAATCGTGGAACGACAGCATCACCGTCATCGCCAGCGGGATCAAGAGCACGCCGACGAACAGCATCAAGGCAGGCGCCGTCAGCGCCCACGGTGCGCGTACGCTGCGCTCCTCGGCGGCCATACTCATGCGGCAGTCCTCGCGCGCACGCTCATGTCCTCGGGCCGCCAGGTGAGACGAACGGCCTCGCCTTCGGCCGGTTGCGCCTTGCCGTCATTCTGGCGGATCACGATCGCCGGACCGCACTCGCTCTCGCACTGGAATAGCCAGTGATTGCCCTGGAAAATCCGCGTGATGATCTTTGCACCAAGACCGGCATCGCCGAAGCCGATCCTCTCGGGGCGAATGCTGACCGTCACGGGGCCGCTCAAGCCCACCGGCGCCGGCGCGCTCCAGGAGCCCGCCACCAGCTGCGCGGGCGCCGCGGTGCGGTCGATCGTCCCGGCAAAATCGTTGGTCTTGCCGAGGAACTGCGAGACGAAGGCGGAGGCCGGCTTCTCATAGGTCTCCTGCGGCGTGCCGATCTGCTCGATCTTGCCCTGGCTCATCACCACGATGCGGTCGGACAGCGACATCGCCTCGTTCTGGTCATGCGTGACCAGGATCGTCGTAGTGCCGACGGTGCGCTGGATCTGGCGCAGCTCGATCTGCATTTCCTCGCGCAGCTTGGCGTCGAGGTTCGACAGCGGCTCGTCGAGCAACAGCACGCTCGGCTTGATCACCAGCGCTCGCGCCAGCGCCACGCGCTGCTGCTGGCCGCCGGACATGCGGCGGGGATGACGATCCTCAAAGCCGGCAAGGCCGACCATCGCGAGCGCGGAGCGAACGCGCTCGGCCCGCTCATTGCGCGGAACGTTACGCATCTCGAGGCCGAAGGCGACGTTCTCCGCCGCGGTCATGTGCGGAAACAGCGCGTAGCTCTGGAACACGATGCCGAGGCCACGCTTGGCCGGATGGATCGCGGTCAGGTCCTTGCCTTCGAGGCGAATGGTGCCGCGCGTGGGATCAAGGAAGCCCGCGATCATCTGCAGCGTCGTGGTCTTGCCGCAGCCGGACGGGCCGAGAAAGGAGATGAACTCCCCCTTCCCGACCGACAGGCTGAAGTCGTCGACCACGGTCTGCGCGCCGAACTGCTTTGCGACCCGATCGAGCTCGAGATAGGCCATGACGCTGTCTCCGCCGCGACCGATCAGCGCTCGACCTCGCGATTCCAGCGCTTGGTCCACTCCTCGCGCTTCTCGTTGATGACGGTCCAGTCCGGATTGTAGAGCTTGGCCGCACGCTCGCCGATCGGCGCCATCTTGCCGAGTTCGGGCGGGATCACCAGCGATTTCAGCACCGGGCCGTAACCGTAGTCCTTCAGCAGCACGAGCTGGATCTTCGGATCGAGCAGCATCTTGACGAAGCTCGCTGCGAGCGGCGAGGCGTTGGGCTTGTTGATCGGACAGGCCGTGGTCAGCAGCGTCGCCGCGCCTTCCTTCGGGTAGACGAAGTCCACCGGGAAACCGGTATTGGCAAAGCTCTGGACACGGCCGGTGCCCCACACCGCGATGACGGCCTGGCCGGACTGGAACAGCTCGGTCATCTTGCCCGGCGACGGCTCGTAGGCGAGCACGTTCGGATTGATCTGCTCCTTGAAGATCTTGAAGCCGGACTCGACGTTGGTCTCGCCGCCGCCGTTCATCTTCGACAGCATCACCAGCGCCTCGAGGCCGTAGGTGTTGTTGATCGGCGGGATGACGAGCTGCTTGGCGTATTTGGTGTCCTTCAGATCATTCCACGAGGTCGGCGGCGCCCACCCCTTCTCCTTGAACACCTTGGTGTTGTACATCAGGCCGGTGGCGACGATGCCGATCGCGACCGCACGGTCGTCCTTGAAGCGGGCGGTATCGTAGAGATCGGCCGGCAGTCCCTCGAGCTTGCTGCAGAAGCCGAGCTGGATCGCCTGGTACATCGGGCCGTCATCGACGATGGCGACGTCGATCTGCTGGTTGCCCTTCTGCGCCTGGAGCTTGGCCAGCGTGTCGGTGGAGTTGCCGGCGACGTACTCGACCTTGACGCCGTTCTCCTTCTCGAAGGCCGGAATCACCTCGTCACGGATGGTCTTCTCGAACGAGCCGCCATAGCCGGCGATATAGAGCGTCTTTTGCTGGGCCGAGGCGGCTGACGGGGCGGCAATGAGCGCTGCGATGCTGACCGCGGTCAGAAGGCGAAAAGTCTTCATGTGGACCGATCTCCATACCGGAATGAGGTGACGTGCCGACAAATCCGGCTGGAGCGCCTTCCGCATTTCCTTCCGCGCAAATCCCCCTCAGATCAGGGCTCCGGCCCCTGTTCGGCGGGTTTTGGCGCGATTTGGAGGTTTGAACGCCTCCAATCTGCCGAAAAAGCGAGCTGGCTCCAGCTCTGATGAAAAAGATCGCAAACCTATACTTCCATCGTCCAATGAATAATGGCACCCTCTGCATGCCGAAATGTTATGATTGGATAATTGGATGGCGCGGATCAATTCGCGGCAGGTGGAGGCCTTCCGCGCGATGATGCTGACCGGCAGCGTCACCGAGGCTGCGAAGCTGATGGTGGTGACGCAGCCTGCGGTCAGCCGCTTGCTGCGCGACTTCCAGGCGCTGTTGAAGATGGAGCTGTTCGAGCGGCGCGGCACCGGCCTGGTGCCGACCGCGGCGGCGATGGCGCTCTACACCGAGGTCGAGCGCTCATTCGTCGGCCTCGAGCGCATCACGGCGGCAGCCGAGGAAATCCGCGGCCGCCGCACTGGCTCGCTGCGCATCGCCGCGCTGCCGGCGCTTGCGAACGGCTTTTTGCCGCGGCTGGCCGGGCACTTCCTGCAGGAGCGGCCGAACCTCAACCTCGCCTTCTTCGGCGTGATTTCGCCGATCGTGGTCGACTGGGTTCTGAACAATCAATGCGACATCGGCTTTGCCGAGGTGCCGATCGCCCATTCCGGCCTGCCGAGCCTGCGACTGCCGGCGCCGGCGCGCGTCGCGGTGCTGCCGACAGGTCATCGCCTCGCGGAGAAGGAAGTGCTGGAGCCGCGCGATTTCGAAGGCGAGACCTTCATCTCGCTGTCGGCGGGATCTTCGAGCCGGCATCTCGTCGACCAGGTCTTCAATCGTCACGAGGTCCGCCGCGTGCTCAGGGTCGAGACCACGTTGTCGGAGATCATGTGCGGCATGGTGTCGTCAGGGCTCGGCGTCGCGATCTGCGACCCCTTCACCGCGCGGGAATTCGCCACCCGCGGCGTGGTCGCGCGTCGCTTCCTGCCGCGCATCGACTTCGAATTCTCCGCCGTCTTTCCGGCACAGCGCAGCCCGTCGCCGGTGGCGCTGGATCTGGTCGAGACCATGCGCAAGGCGCTGGCGGAGTTCGAGGACGAGGTTGCGCAGGATGTTGCGAGCGGCTGACTTTTGCGAGCGGCTGACTTTCCGGCTGACTTGGACGCCGCGCAGCGCCTGCTGTATTCTCTCTGTCTTCGCGAGGGTACATGGCACGCATCACCATCATCGAGACCGGAGCGGTCCCGCAAGAGTACCGCGAGCGCCACGGTTCATTTCCCGAGATGTTCGAGCGCATGATCCGCTCCGAGGACCCCGCCGCCACGGTCGAGGTCGTCAGCATCCCGAACGGCGATGCGCTTCCCGATCCGGGCGAACTCGAGGCCGTCCTGATCACCGGCGCGGCTGCCGGCGTCTATGACGGGCTCGACTGGATCGCGCCGCTGGAAGATCTCGTGCGCAAGGCCCACGTCAACAAGACGCCGATGGTCGGCGTCTGCTTCGGCCATCAGCTGATCGCCCAGGCGCTCGGCGGCACCGTGCGCAAGTCGGAGAAGGGCTGGGGCATCGGCCGGCACGTCTATCGGGTGCTGCCGGAGAACGGGATCATCGAAGGCGAAGCGGTCGCGATCGCCGCCTCGCATCAGGACCAGGTGATCGAGCCCCCAAGCGATGCGCAGACGATCCTGTCGTCGGAGTTCACTCCGCACGCCGGCCTGCTGTACGACAACGGCACGACGCTGACCGTGCAGCCGCACCCCGAATTCGACGTCGCGTTCGCGCAAGTGTGCTGCGATCTGCGCGACGGCAAGGCGCCGGACGAAGTCGTCGCGACGGCACGGGCATCGCTGGCGGAGCCGATGGACAACGCGAAGCTCGGTGCGGCGATTACGAGGTTTCTGGCGCGGCGCGAAGCAACTTAGTCCGCAGCTCTCGCGGCAAGGAATCTTCCCTTCTCCCCTTGCGGGAGAAGGTGGCGCGAAGCGCCGGATGAGGGGTCTCTCTCAACGAGTTCAAGTGAGAGTGGAATCGCGGAGAGGTACCCCTCACCCGTCTCGCCGCTACGCGGCGAGCCACCCTCTCCCACAAGGGTGCAGCGTGCTTGCGGCGCGGTTTTGCAGACCCTCAGAACGGATCGCTTCCCAATCCCGGCACATCGGCCGGCCGCGGTCCCGGCGCTGCCCAGTGAAACCGGCGGTCCTTCTCGGCGATCATGATGTCGTTGATCGACGCCTCGCGCCGCTTCATCAGGCCATGCTCGTCGAACTCCCACTGCTCGTTGCCGTAGGAGCGATACCATTGGCCGCTCGCATCGTGCCACTCGTACTGGAAGCGCACCGCGATGCGGTTGCCGTCGAAGGCCCAGAGGTCCTTGATCAGGCGATAATCCTGCTCCTTCTCCCATTTGCGGGTCAGGAAGGCGACGATCGCCTCGCGCCCCTGAAACACCTCGGAACGATTGCGCCAGCGGCTGTCCTCGGTGTAGGCGAGCGACACGCGCACCGGATCGCGTGAATTCCAGGCATCTTCGGCCATGCGCGCTTTCTGCGCGGCGGCCTCACGGGTGAAGGGCGGAAGCGGCGGGCGCGACATGGTGGCCTCATCGGTTGATCGGGGCCGCAATCTATCGCCGCATTGGACGGAGTCGATAGGCCACAACCTATCGGGCGATCACGAAATCAAATCGGCCTTCATCAGCGCGCGGATCGATTTCGGGATCGGCTGGGCGCGACCGCCGCTGATGAAGGCGACGCGGACCTCGGCCTTCACCAGCACGTCTTCCCCGCGCCGCACCTCCTGCGCCAGCATGATCGAGGCGCCCTTCACCGCGACAGGCCAGGTCACGACGTCGAGCACGTCGTCCATCCGCGCGGGCTTGAGAAAGTCCAGATGCATGGAGCGCACCACGAAGGCGTAGCCTGTGCCTTCCGTCTCGGCCTGCTCGAACAGCGCCTGCTGCTCGGCGCCCATCAAGCGCAGATGATTGGTGCGTCCACGCTCCATGTAGCGCAGATAATTGGCGTGATAGACGATGCCGGAAAAATCGGTGTCCTCGTAATAGACCCGGACCTGCATGTGATGGCGGCCGTCGCGGATCTCGCCGTCGAGATGAGCTGTCACGTCGCGAGCCTCTTCGCTTGTCGGTAACCGGCCCGTTTTTGCGCAAAAACTGCCGGCGGCGCAAGCGGAGCTAGGACACAACCGGCCCTATCCTTCCCAGCGTCACCTCGACGATCTCGGGCGGCACGCCGACGCGGACCGGCATGATGCTGCAACCGAGGCCGCCTGAGACGATGAGATCGCATTTCAGCCTGATGTGGCCGTAGGCGAGCCGGATGCCCTGCTGCTTTGCGACGGCGGGCGACCAGCCGAGCAGGCGAACCTGGCCGCCATGGGTATGGCCGGACAGTTGCAGCGCGACGCGCGCGGGAACGCGCGGCGCGATGTTGGGCTCGTGCGCGAGCAGGATGATGGGCGCATCGTCAGTGACCTTGGCGAGCGTGGCGTTGAGATCGTCGGCGCCGAAGTGCGCCATGCTGCGCAACCGCCGCGCCGGCAGGAAGGCCAGCTGATCACCCAAGCCGGCGAGCCAGAATGGGCGGCCGTCCTTGGTGAGGCGCACCGCGTCGTTCTCGTAGACAGCAATGCCGGCGGCCTCGAGCGCACGATGCGCCATCGTCGGCCCGCGCCCCGTGCGCTGCACGGTCCTGTCGTCCCAATAATCGTGATTGCCCATGACGGCGTGGACGCCGAGCGGCGCCTTGAGGCCGGCGAGCACCCTCGCCCATTCCCTCGACGGAATGATGCGCGTGACATGGTGCAGACCGGCGACATAGTCGCCGAGCAGCACGACGATATCAGGCTTCAGCGCGTTGGTGCGCTCGACGATGCCTTCGATCCGCTCCAGCGACATCCAGGGATCGCAGGCATGGATGTCGGCGATGGCGGCGATCTTCAGCGAAAGATCCGCCGGCCACTGCCGCGGCCTCGGATGATAGCGGGTGACGCGGAGCCGCAGCACCGGCTCGACGCCGACGCCATAGGCCGCGGTGGAGACGCCGAGGGCGGACAGGGCGCCGATGGAACGGATGAAATGACGTCGCGTGATCATGAAAGCTCGATCGGGATGCGCTCTCCTGATGCGGTCCGATTGGAGCGGAATTGGGGTGTTCTCGTGCAGATCGCCTGCACGAGATCACCAGAAATTCATGACCGAGCAGCGCGCCGCGATTGCGCGGATCAGTCGTCGCTCTCGTCCGTCCCGAACAGGCCGAACTGCGCCGCCGCAGCGCGCGAGGGCTCGGCGATGCCGAGATGGCGGAAGGCGTGCGAGGTCAGCAGGCGGCCGCGGGGGGTGCGCTGGAGATAGCCGCACTGGATGAGATAGGGCTCGATGATATCCTCGATCGCGTCGCGCGGCTCGGACAGTGCCGCGGCCATGGTCTCGACGCCGACCGGGCCGCCGCCATAGTTGAGCGCGATGGTCGTGAGATAGCGGCGGTCCATTGCGTCGAGCCCAGCGGCATCGACCTCGAGCGCGCTCAGGGCGTGGTCCGCAATCTTGCGGTCGATCTTGTCTGCATCCGCCGCGGAGGCGAAGTCGCGCACGCGCCTGAGCAGCCGCCCGGCGATGCGAGGCGTGCCGCGGGCGCGGCGCGCGATCTCGTTGGCGCCGTCGGCGGTCATGCCGACATTGAGCACGCGCGCGCCACGGCTGACGATGCTCTCCAATTCCTCGATCGTGTAGAAGTTGAGCCGAACCGGAATGCCGAAGCGATCGCGCAGCGGATTGGTGAGCAGGCCGGCGCGCGTGGTGGCACCGACCAGCGTGAATTTCGACAGCTCGATCTTCACCGAGCGCGCGGCGGGCCCCTCACCGATGATGAGGTCGAGCTGAAAGTCCTCCATCGCGGGATAAAGCACCTCTTCCACCGCCGGGCTGAGGCGATGGATCTCGTCGATGAAGAGCACGTCGCGCTCTTCGAGATTGGTGAGGAGTGCCGCGAGATCGCCGGCCTTGGCGATGACAGGCCCCGAGGTGGCGCGAAAGCCGACGCCGAGCTCCTTGGCGACGATCTGAGCCAGCGTGGTCTTGCCGAGGCCGGGCGGGCCGACGAACAGCACGTGATCCAGCGCCTCGCCGCGCTTGCGTGCCGCCTCGATGAAGATCGAGAGGTTCTTGCGCGCCTGTGCCTGGCCGACGAAATCGGACAGCGATTGCGGACGCAGCGCGGTGTCGCCGACATCGTCGCTGCGGCGCTCGGGTGAGACCATGCGGCTGGCCTTGGGATCGCTCACTTCGCAAACTCCTCGTAGGGTGGGCAGAGCGAAGCGTGCCCACGTCTTTCGAGCGATCGGATGTCTGGTGGGCACGGCGCGAAGGGCGCCTTTGCCCACCCTACGGGACTGACCATTGTCGCGCTCACTTCGCCAATTCCTTCAGGCCGAGGCGGATGAGCTGCGCGGTCTCGGCGCCTTCACCGGCGCTGCGCGAGGCCGAAGCGATCGCCGCCGCCGCTTGCGGCTGGCCGTAGCCGAGATTGACCAGTGCGGAGATCGCATCCGCTACGGGCCGCGGCGCGCGCTGGTCGTCGACGGCACCGGCGAGATGCACCACGGCCGGGTCGACATTGGCGAAGGCCGGCGCCTTGTCCTTCAGTTCGGTGACGATGCGCTCGGCGACCTTGGGGCCGACGCCGGGCGTGCGCGCCACCGCAGCCTTGTCACGCAGCGCAATCGCATTGGCGAGATCGGCCGGCGACAGCGTGCCGAGCACGGCCAGTGCGACCTTGGCGCCGACGCCCTGCACGGTCTGGAGCAGGCGAAACCACTCGCGCTCCTGGTCGGTGCGGAAACCGAACAGCTTGATCTGGTCCTCGCGGACATAGGTCTCGATCGACAACACGGCGGCCTCGCCCGGCGATGGCAGATGCTGCAGCGTGCGCGAGGAGCAGTGCACCTGATAGCCGACGCCGCCGACGTCGAGGATGACGAAATCCTCGCCGTAGGAATCGATCAGGCCCTTGAGCTTGCCGATCATATCGATTCCTCGACTGCGGCCGGCACTTCTCTCTCGTCATGGCCCGGCTCGTCCCGGCCATCCACGGCCTTGGCCTCAGCGAGAAAGATCGTGGATGCCCGGGACAAGCCCGGGCATGACGGCGGCGACATATAGCGAGCGATCATATCCCGACGACCTTCAGCCGGAGCGCTGCGCTCTGGCGGTGATGGGCGTGGGTGATGGCGATGGCAAGCGCGTCGGCGGCGTCGGCTGAGGGCGGCGCGGCCTTCGGCAACAGAATCTTCAGCATCATCGCGATCTGGGCCTTCTCGGCATGACCGGCGCCGACCACGGTCTTCTTGACCTGGTTCGGCGCATATTCGGCGACCGGGATGCCGAACATTGCGGGCGCCAGCATGGCGACGCCACGGGCCTGGCCGAGCTTCAGCGTGGCAACGCCGTCCTTGTTGACGAAGGTCTGCTCGACCGCCGCTTCCATCGGCTGGTGGCTGGAGAGAACGGCCGCGAGCCCTTCATGGATCGCGAGCAGGCGGCTCGACAGCGGCAAATCGTCCGGCGGCTCCACCGAGCCGCAGGCGACGTAGATCAGCCGGTTGCCCTCGGCCTCGATCACGCCCCAGCCGGTGCGGCGCAGGCCGGGGTCGATGCCGATGATGCGGACGGGGCCACGAATCGGGAGCGCAGTCATGGGCCAGTGATAGCGGCTGGCCGCCGGAAGCGAAACAGAAACAGAACAGAAGTAACAGGGGAAAGCCGGTCTCGTGCCCCGGGCGTAGCGCGGCACGGAGTGCTGCGCTGCTGAACCGGGGCCGAGCAGGCGTCCGGACTCCGAGAACGATGGGTCCCGGCTCTGCGCAGCAGCGTTTCACGCTGCAGCGCGTCCGGGACACGGGAGTACCCTACCCGCCCATCTTCGCCATCAGCGCGTCCGACACCTCGAAATTGGCGTAGACGTTCTGAACGTCGTCGTGCTCGTTGAGCAGATCCATCAGCTTGAGCAGCTTCTCGCCGGTCTCGTCGTCGACCGCCACGGTGTTCTGCGGCTTCCAGATCAGCGCGGCCTTGCGCGGCTCGCCGAACTTGGCTTCCAGCGCCTTGGCGACGTCGCGATAGCCTTCGGTCGAGGCGTAGATCTCGTGGCCGCCCTCACCCGAGACGACGTCGTCGGCGCCGGCCTCGATCGCGGCATCCAGCACGGCGTCGTCGGAGGCGACGCTGCGGTCGTATTCGATGACGCCGGTGCGATCGAACATGAAGGAGACCGAGCCGGTTTCGCCGAGATTGCCGCCGGATTTGGTGAAGAAGGAGCGGATGTCGGAGGCGGCGCGGTTGCGGTTGTCGGTCAGCGCTTCGACGATGACGGCGACGCCGCCGGGGCCGTACCCCTCGTAACGGATCTCGTCATAATTCTCGCCGTCGCTACCGAGCGCCTTCTTGATGGCGCGCTCGATATTGTCCTTCGGCATGTTCTCCTGCCGCGCCGCGATCACGGCGGCGCGCAGACGGGGGTTCATGGCCGGGTCGGGCGTGCCGAGCTTGGCGGCGACCGTGATTTCCCGCGCCAGCTTGCCGAACAGCTTCGACTTCTGGGCATCCTGCCGCCCCTTGCGGTGCATGATGTTCTTGAATTGGGAATGTCCGGCCATGCGTGGTCTCTTGGGAAATCGTCAGCCAAAGGTGGAGCGTCGGAAGCGCGGCCTTATAGGCCGCCAACCCGCCGGAATCAAAGGGATCTCCTACTCCTAAGGTAGCACCCTAAAGGTAGCCCTGGGTACGGCCGGGTGCCCAAGGATCGGGCATTGTTAACCCTGATTTCATTCCGGACTGCGAAAATAGCGTCCGACCATTCCCCGACAAGAGAGAGCCGATGGCGTTCGGACTATTTCGGAAGCGTCTACCGGACCAGGCTGCGCCTGCGGCCGCCCCGGCCGCTCCGCAGCCGGCGGCCCATTCCGAGCCCGCTGCCGCGGCCGAGACTGATTCGGCGCGGGAAATCCTGGAGCTGCTGGAACTCGAGCTCGGTGCCATGATCCGGCAGCTCGAACGCGCCGCCAATTCGGTGGCCGGCGGCGCCGAGGCGACCGCGGCGACGCTTGCCGCCATCCGCGACCGCACCGACGCCCTGACCGGCCGGACCAACGCCGCGCAATCGACCGCCTCCACCTTCGCCCATGCCGCCGACAAGTTCACCCAGTCTGCGCTCGGAATCGGGGCGCAGGTTCGCGAGGCCGGCAAGCTCGCCGACGCCGCCAGTGCCGCGGCGCAGGAAGCCCGCGCCAATGTCGACCGCTTACGGGAATCCTCCGCCGCCATCGGCAACGTCGTCAACCTGATCGCGCAGATCGCGCGGCAGACGACGTTGCTCGCACTCAATTCGACCATCGAGGCCGCACGCGCGGGCGCAGCGGGAAAGGGCTTTGCGGTCGTCGCAACCGAGGTCAAGGCGCTGGCGGTGCAGACGCAAGGCGCGACCGAAGAGATCACGAAGAAGATCGACGCGCTGCAGCGCGACGCCGCCGGCTCTGCGGATGCCGTGCACCGCATTTCGCAGGCGATCGAGGCGATCCGCCCGGTGTTCGAGACCGTCAACGGGGCGGTCGCCGAACAGAACGCCACCACCAGCGAAGTCTCCGGCAATGCCGCGAGCGCCTCGGAGTTCATCGTCTCGGTCGGCGAGAGCGCCGCCGAGATCGACGCCGCGACCAAGGCGGCCGAGAGCCACGGCGAGAACGTCGCCAGCGCCGGCAAAGCCGTCACCACCTTCGCACAGAAGCTGAAGTCGCGTTGCGCCGTGCTGCTGCGCCAGAGCGAGCACGACGATCGCCGCAAGACCGAGCGGCTGCCCTGCCATCTCAACTTCGAGAGCGCGCGCGGCGCGATGCCGGTGTACGAGATCTCGATGGACGGCGTGCTGATCGGCGGCGCGGACGCCAGCCGGCTCGCACCGCAAGCGATGATCGAGGGCACCCTCGAAGACGTCGGCGCCTGTCGCCTGCGCGTGGTCGAGCAGTCCAAGGCCGGCGCCCGCGCGCAGTTCGCCAGCCCCAATGCCGAGCTCCGCGAAAAGATCGAGGACAAGCTCTGGTCGATCCACGAGGAGAACACGGAGTTCGTCACCCGCGCCATGGAGGCGGGCAACGCGCTGACCAAGATCTTCGAGCAGGCGGTGGCGCGCGGGGAGGTCAAGATCGACGACCTCTTCGACACCGACTATGCCGAGATCGCCGGAACCAATCCGCAGCAATACCGCACGAAATATCTCGATTGGGCCGACCGCGCCCTGCCGCCGTTCCAGGAAGCCTTTCTGGCAAAAGACAAGCGCATGGCGTTCTGCGCCATGGTCGACCGCAACGGCTTCCTGCCGGTGCACAACAAGATCTATTCGCATCCGCAGCGGCCGGGCGATGTCGCCTGGAATACGGCCAACAGCCGCAACCGGCGGATGTTCAACGATCCGGCGGGGCTCGCCGCCGCGCGCAACCTGCGATCGTACCTGGTCCAAACCTATGCGCGCGACATGGGCAACGGAAACACGGTGATGATGCGCGAGATCGACGTCCCGATCCGCGTGCAAGGCCGGCACTGGGGCGGATTCCGCACCGCCTACAAGCTCTAGTGCGCGCTCAGGCAAGACGCCGGCGGCGAATCATCCTCTAAGTCGCCGTTGGAATGGGAATGCCGCGGAGGGCCGGCGAACGGCCCTGATTGGAGGAAGCCCAGGACATGTCTGCCGCACAACTTGCCGTCATGGACACCGCATCCAACCGCACGCTCGCCGAACGGCTGATCGATCAGCTCGCCGACCGCATCGGCGGCCTCGGCGTGGAACTCGCTGATATTGCCGGCAACGTTCAGGAAGTCGCAAACCGCGTCGCCAACCAGTCGGAACGGTTCCATCATCTGCAGAAGACGGCCGAGACGATGGTCTCGGCCAACCACGACATCGCCAATGCATCGCAGGCGGTGCAAACCACGACGTCGGCTGCGGTCGGCGAGATCGCGCAGTCGCGCAGCGCCGTCGACACCGCGGTCAGCCACATCTCCGAGCTCGTCGCCGCGGTGGAGCGGATCGAGGCGCGCCTCAGCGCGGTCGGCTCGGCGCTGGCGCAGGTGGCGAAAGTGTCCGGCTCGATCGAGGCGATCGCCAAGCAGACCAATCTGCTGGCGCTGAACGCGACCATCGAGGCCGCCCGCGCCGGCAATGCCGGCCGCGGCTTCGCGGTGGTCGCAAGCGAAGTGAAGAACCTCGCCGAAGCCACCCGCCAGGCCACGCACGAGATTTCCGACACGGTGCGCGATCTCGACGGCCAGATCGAAGGCCTGATCGGCGAGAGCAGCGATGCCTCCCAGCGCGCCAAGACGGCGGGCGAAGGCGCGCAAGCGATCTCCGGCATCATCTCGCGCGTGCAGCAGGGTTTCGCATCCGTGGAAGCGGAGATCGGCAGCGTCACGCGCGCGGCGACCTCCAATCTCGGACATTGCGACACCGTCATCAGCGAGCTCAGCGAGCTCGCCAAGGGCGTCGACCTGTCCTCGCACGACCTCAAGAACGCCGACGAGCGGGTGGCCAAGCTGCTCGACACATCCGAAGGCCTGATCGCGCTGATCGCCGACAGCGGCGTGGAAACGTCGGACACGCCGCTGATCCGGATCGTGGTCGACACCGCGAAGCGGATCTCGGCCGAGTTCGAAGCCGCGATCGATCGCGGCGACATCACGCTCGACCAGCTGCTCGACGAGACCTATCGGGAAATTCCCGGCACCGATCCGAAGCAGTATCTCACCAACTACGTCGAGTTCACCGACCGCGTGCTGCCGGCGATCCAGGACCCGATCCAGAAATCGGATCCGCGCATCGTCTATTGCGTGGCCTGGGCGCGGAGCGGCTACCTGCCGACCCACAATCCGAACTACCGCCTGCCGCAGGGCAAGGACCCCGTCTGGAACAACGCCAATTGCCGCAATCGACGCCTGTTCAGCGACCGCACGGTGAAGAAGGTCGCAGGCAGCACCAAGCCGTTCCTGCTCCAGACCTACCGCCGCGACATGGGCGGCGGACAGTTCGTGCTGATGAAGGACCTGTCCTCGCCGATCATGATCCGCGGCAAGCACTGGGGCGCCTTCCGGATGGGATTCCGGCAGGGCTGACGGCGGCCCGCGGGGCAGCTCCTGCTAAAAAGCGCGAAAACAACCCCATGCACAGTAGACGGGGTCAATGAAATCAACGGCTTGCAATGGGGCAGAACGGCTTTGCGATGGGACGTCGGCGAGGCGATTTGGCTTGTCGGGCAAAACGGGGGTAGACTGCTAATATTCCGAACTGTGAGAGGCGTTGCCGTCTTCCCGGCTTTGGAGCTTTGAGCCGCCAACACTGGTGCCCGTGTCGTCGTTGCCATAGAAAGGCCGCCGCGCATTAGAGGCACGCCCCCGAACACAACAAGCTGGTTTTCGATGTCCTGTCCACCCGCCCAAATCGGCGTGCCGTTCGCCGAGATCGATACACCGGCGCTGATCATCGACCTCGACGCCTTCGAGCGCAATCTCGATACGATGGCGGCGGCTGTGAGCAAGCTCGGCGTTCGCCTGCGTCCGCACGCGAAGACCCACAAATCGCCGATCATTGCGGCCAAGCAGATCGCGCGCGGCGCAATCGGCCTATGCTGCCAGAAGGTCGCCGAGGCCGAGATCCTGGTGGCGGGCGGGGTCAGCGACGTGCTGGTCAGCAACGAGGTGGTGGGCCTGCGGAAGCTGGAACGGCTCGCCGCGCTGGCGCGCCATGCGCGCATCAGCGTGTGCGTCGACGATGCCCTGGGGGTCGAGCAACTGGCGCAGGCCGCGGAGCGGGCCGGCTCGCACATCGAAGTCCTGGTCGAGATCGACGTCGGCGCGGGTCGCTGCGGCGTCAGGCCGGGGCCGGCGGCGGCCACCTTGGCGCGGCAGGTCGCGGGGTCACGCTTCCTGTCGTTCGGCGGCTTGCAGGCCTATCACGGCTCGGCCCAGCATTTGCGCACGCCGGAGGAACGGCGCGCGGCCATCGCCGGCGCCGCGAACGCGACCGTGGAGACGCTGCGCGTCCTCAAGGAGGCCGGCTTTGAATGCCGGACGATTGGCGGCGCGGGCACCGGCACCTTCGAGCTCGAAGGCGCGAGCGGCATCTGGAACGAATTGCAGGCCGGCTCCTATATCTTCATGGACGCCGACTACGCCAAGAACTTCGCCGACGGAGCGCGCAACGCCAATCCGTTCGAGCATGCGCTGTTCGTGATCGCGACCGTGATGAGCACCGGCGCCGGCGAGCGCGCGGTCATCGATGCCGGCCACAAGGCGCTGTCGAACGACAGCGGATTTCCGGTCGTGCTCGGCCGGCCCGATTTGCGCTATCACCGGCCCTCCGACGAGCACGGCCTGCTCGATTTCGACGGCGCGTCGTCACGGCCTTCGGTCGGCGACAAGGTGACGCTGATCCCCGGCCATTGCGATCCGACCGTCAATCTCTACGACTGGTATGTCGGCGTGCGCGGCTTCAACACGCCGGATGCCCGCGTGGAGGCACTTTGGCCCGTCGCGGCGCGTGGCGCGGTCACCTGAGACAGGGTACCACGCACAAGGCAATGGCCTAAATCGCGGCGAAGAACCGTTCCAAATATCTCCGCTTCTGCATCCACTTCGCTCAAAAAGTTGTCCTGCTCCCAACGTCGCGTAGGTCGTGCTGTCAGGCGCCAAGTCCCGCACGCCGGACCGCACATTCTCCATGTCGGCCTTCAGCACGCGTATAACGAGATCGAGATCACGGCGCTGGCGAATTACTCCACGGCGCGGTTCGCGGGCGAAGAGTTCGAAGTAGACGGTCAAGGGTGTCGCAAAGCAAAGGGGACAAACGGTGGCGTCATCGCGTGGTAAGCGAAGAAGATCGTAGCTAGTACTGCCGTAGTTGCTGCCCCAAAATGTCGCGGCTTGTCGCCGTGCCACCGATCAGTGATAGTTGCGCGTCTCCGGGAGCGCGACTTCGCCGCTGGCCTGCTTCGCGGCGCTCAGCAGCTGCTTGGCCAGCATCGCGTTGAGCATGTCTTCCAGCTCGCTGACGTCGATCTTGCCCTCTTTGTAATGCTCATCAGCTTTTTCAAGCGCTGCATAGTAAGGCGCTTTGTTCGCGGAAATCTGCTCCGGAATAGTTGGCGCACCTGGCAAAAGGCTATCGAGCTTGGCGCTCATCACGACATAGGACACTGTACGCGCAGTGCGACCATTGCCATCCGCGAATGGATGAATCCAATTCAGCTTCCAAAGCACATAGGCACCGAGATGATCGGCGTTCCTTTCCCAGTTGCTGTTCACGTACTCGCACATATCCTGGATCTCGTCTGAGACGAAAGCGGCCTCCGGCGGGACGTGTTTGCTTTTCCCGATTGAGACCTTGGTATTACGCCATGTTCCGGCGAGCGGATGAATGCCGTCGAGTGCGGCTTGATGCAGCTGCAGTATCAGGTTTGCGCGCAGCCGAAACGGCCGCTCTTTGTCCTTGACAAAAGATCGAATCATCTCAACAGCGAGATCGAATTGACGAATGCCGTTTTCGGCTTCGCGCAGTGCGATCTCGTTTGGGTCATTAAGAATTGCAGCGGTTTCGGCAACACTGTGCCGATCATCGGTCACGGCGCGGCTACTCGCCTTGATGCAGTTTTTTGTCGAGGCTAGCGATCATCTCGCGGGTGATCAGCTCGTTCTCGATCTGGGTGTTACCATAAGCGAAGCTGCGGCGCTGCTCACCCAGCTCGGCTGGCGACATTTCGATTTGGCGAGCCCGCTCAATCAGTTCCTTGAGATCATTGGTCATGAGCTTCTCCCCTTGCAAGGCGATCATAGCGAACCGCCGAGCTTCCTGTAAAGTTCCTAATATCACGTGAAGGCACGAAGCTTGCGTTAGTCGACTCGCACCGCGATGTCGACCCGAAACGGCCCCATCCAAAGAATTGGATCGTCTAGGCGACCGGCGCGACGAGTTCTCAGGCCAGGCGGCAATCGATAATCGCTTTGGCCAGTTCGCCGGGGGACATTTACTCCATCGCTGGTTACTTGCGCAGCGTGCCACCGATGCCTGTCGCGCCGCGCTGCTTCAACTCAACCAGAACTTCGGCGTCGCCGGCTCCAGCCGGCCACCCATGCGCACCGGTGCAATCTTCAGCGCGAGCCCCGTCGCGTCGTCCGTCTCCACCGCGACGCCGCTCAGCGTGGCCGCGCCCGCCGCCGGCTCGAAGCGGCCGGACGGGATTCCCGAGGTGAACCGGCGCAGCGGCTCTTCCTTCTGCATGCCGATGATGGAATCGTAGTCGCCGGTCATGCCGGCATCGGTCATGTAGGCGGTGCCGCCGGACAGGATCTGGTGGTCGGCGGTCGGCACGTGGGTGTGGGTGCCGACGACGAGGCTGGCGCGGCCGTCGCAGAAGAAGCCGATGCCCTGCTTCTCGCTCGAGGCCTCGCAATGGAAATCGACGACGATGGCGTCGGCGGCAACGCCGAGCGGGCAGGCGCCGAGTTCGCGCTCCAGCGCGGCGAAGGGATCGTCGAACGGAGTCATGAAGACGCGGCCGAGCGCGTTGACGACGAGCGCGTGCTTGCCGTTCTTGGTCTCGACCAGCGCGGCGCCGCGGCCCGGCGTGCCGCGCGGATAGTTCGCCGGGCGCACCAGGCGGTCGGCGCGCTCGATGAACACCAGCGCCTCGCGCTGGTCCCAGGAATGGTTGCCGAGCGTCACCGCGTCGGCGCCGGCCTCGAGAAACTCCTGGTAGATCGCTTCCGTGATGCCGAAGCCGCCGGCGGAATTCTCGCCGTTGACGACGACGAGATCGAGCGACCAGTCCTTGACCATGCCGGGCAGATATTCGGCGACGGCCTCGCGCCCGCTGCGGCCGACCACATCACCCACGAACAGAATGCGCAACTTCAGAACTCCGGAAATCGAACACGTCCGATTCCGTTAGCACATAATCCAGCGCCACGTCGTGCGATAGTGCCGGAACCGCCTTGATCTCCTGCGCTGCGAAAGCAAGCCCGATGGCGACGATCTGTTTGGCTTTGCGCAAATGCGCGAAGGTGAAATCGTAATGCCCGGCACCGTAGCCGATGCGATGGCCGAGACGATCGAACGCCGCCAGCGGCGTCAGCATGACGTCCGGAATGACTTCGGCGGCCGCCGGCGACGGCTCGGGAATGCCGAGCGGGCCGAGCATCAGACGATCGTTCGGATGGAAAATGCGGAAGATCAGCGCCTGGCCGCGTGCGGTGACGCAAGGCAGCGCCAGCTTTACGCCCTGCTCCGCAAGCGCCTTCATCAGCGGCATCGGATCGATCTCGCTGCGGATCGGCGAATAGCCCGAGACGATGCTGCCGGGCAGCAGCTCGAACGGCAGCCCGCGCTTGGCGAGCTTTGCGGCGGCGGCGCTGCGCTTCTTCTCGCTCAGCGCGTCGCGCGCCGCCAGGGCTTTGGCGCGGAGCTCGGCTTTGGTGTTGGGCATGCGCGTTTTCTCCGAAGGCAAAGCTAGCTGCCGTCATCGTCCGCGAAGGCGGACGATCCAGTATTCCAGAGACGCAAGTGATCTAACATCGACGCCGCGGCGTACTGGATGCCCCGGTCAAGCCGGGGCATGACACTGCCGGTTCGTCGTAGACCCCACCCGACAAGAACGCACTGCAAGCAAACGAAAGTGCGAAGCCGCGTACGCCGTTGAAGCACTCGATCCCGGAGTTCCCTACGAAAGTAGGTGGGCACCATATGTCCGGGCCCACGGGCCCGGCCAGGGACAGTTCCCTAAAGGATCGATAAGGCCCCGGGGATATATGGCTCCTGACGCACGTCGCAGCCTCGCCGGGGCAATGTAACAACGATACTGACGAATCGCCAGTGCGGCGAAAGTGTCGGGCTTCGGTGTAGTGGAGCGGGCGGCGAGCCACGACGGAGGTGAACTCCCTCTCCTGCCTGCGGGAGAGGGTTGGGGAGAGGGCTCTCACCTCTCGGGGGTTCTCGCCCAGCGGAGACACCCTCTCCCCAACCCTCCCCCGCAAGCGGGGGAGGGAGCGCACTGGCCGCATGGCTACTATCGAGCTTCACCCGATCGCAATCCCATTCCCGACGGTGCGGTTCAGCACCTGGGTCGACTTCTCGATGCGCTCGGCGGCGGCGTTCAGCGCGTTGACCACGGCGGTCTGCGTCAGCCGGGCGCGCTCGACGGCGGCGTTGCGGAAATCCCTGAGCTCGGTCAGCTCCTGCTCCATGGTGCGAACACGGTTGCCGGCGTCGACCAGCTCGTCGCAGACGGTCAGCGCCGCCATCACGGTGAGGCGCGCATCGCCGATCTCGCCGAACTTTCCGCGCAGCGACTGGATGCGTGTCTCCAGGCTCTCGGCGAGCTTGAGCAGCCGCACCTCCTGGCCCTCCTCGCAGGCCATGCGGTATTGCCGGCCATTGATGGTGACGTTGATGTGGCTCATCCATCCTCTCCGGTATCGAGCACCGAGCGTATCGTGACGATGGCCGAATCCAGCCGGTCGGAGATCTCGCGGTTGGTGCGCTCGAGCTTGCGCGCCTTCACCAGCGCGCCATCGAGCTCGTCGGCAAGCCGCGAACGGTCCGTACCCAGCGCCTGAATGCGCGCCGCGAGCTCGTTCTCGTCGCGATCGGCATCGCGCCGCCGCTCCACCGCGCTTTCGAGCGCGTCGAGCGCCGCCGTCAGCCTGCGGGTCGCGATCTCGATCTCGACCGCGGAGGATTCCGTCATGGCGGCACTGTTGGACACGCGATCGTTCATGTAGTTAGCGGCGGAACCTGCGGCCTTTGCCCAGTGGCCTTTTCCTGGGGCTTGCCGCCCGGCAAAAGACTCGGTTCGGCAAGCGGTTAGAAGCAGAAATTTACGTGGCAAGCTAGCCAAGCGCAACGCCGCCGCGAAACTATGCACCGATCAATGGGGGACGGACGTCATCCCGATCCGTGAGTTCCGCCGCGAACGCATCCAGCGGAAAACCGATCTCCACAGAGGCAACTTTTGCGGCCAAATCGGCGTTTGACTGCCTTGGACTCCCGGAACCGAGGTGCTATCCCAGCCCCGACCTTCAGTGGCCGCCAGGCTCCTCCCGCGCGGGCGTACATCGCCTCCAAGCGCCTCATTTCAGACGGATTTCAGACATGACGCAGGTCGATCACACCCGTATGGCCAACGCGATCCGCGGCCTTTCGATGGACGCTGTCGAGAAGGCGAAATCGGGTCATCCCGGCCTGCCGATGGGTGCCGCCGACATCGCCACGGTGCTGTTCACGCAATTCCTGAAATTCGACGCCACGGCGCCGGCCTGGCCGGACCGCGACCGCTTCGTGCTGTCGGCCGGCCACGGCTCGATGCTGCTCTATTCACTGCTGTACTTGACCGGCAATGCCGAGATGACGCTGGACCAGATCAAGCAGTTCCGCCAGGTCGACTCGCTCACCCCCGGGCACCCGGAGAATTTCCGCACCAAGGGCATCGAGACCACGACCGGTCCGCTCGGCCAGGGCATCTCGACCGCGGTCGGCATGGCGCTGGCCGAGAAGATGCTCGCCGCCGAGTTCGGCAAGAAGATCGTCGATCACCACACCTACGTCCTCGCCTCCGACGGCGACCTGATGGAAGGCGTGTCGCAGGAAGCGATCGCGATGGCCGGGCACTGGAAGCTCAACAAGCTGATCGTGCTCTACGACGACAACGGCATCTCGATCGACGGTCCGACCTCGATCGCCGATTCCGTCGACCAGGTGAAGCGCTTCAAGTCGGCGGGCTGGGCCGCCGAGAAGATCGACGGCCATGACCAGGCGGCGATTGCCGACGCGATCACGCGCGCGAAGAAATCGAACAAGCCGACGCTGATCGCCTGCCGCACCACCATCGGCTTCGGCGCACCGACCAAGGCTGGCACCTCGAAGGTGCATGGCGAGGCGCTGGGCGCCGACGAGCTCAAGGCCGCCAAGGAGAAGCTCGGCCTCTCGCTCGAGCCGTTCGCAATCGCCGAGGACGTGCTGAAGGCGTGGCGCGCGGCCGGCAGCCGTGGCGCAGCGGCACGGCAGGAATGGGAAACGCGGCTCGGCGAGCTCGGCAGCCGCAAGCGCGCCGAGTTCGAGCGCCGTCTACGCCATGAGCGTCCCGCTTCTCTCGCCAAGGCCGTGCGCGCCTACAAGAAGGAGCTGCTGGAAAAGCCGATGACGGCGGCCACCCGGAAATCCTCGGAAGCCGTCATCGAAGTGATTGCCGGCGCGATGCCGATGGAATTCCTGGCAGGCTCGGCCGACCTCACCGGCTCGAACAACAACAAGGCGAAGTCGGCGACCGCGTTCTCGGCCAAGACGCCGAAGGGCCGCTTCATCCATTACGGCATCCGCGAGCACGGCATGGCCGCCGCGATGAACGGCATTTTCCTGCATGGCGGCTTCGCGCCGAACGGGGCGACCTTTCTGGTGTTCACCGACTACGCCCGTCCCGCGATGCGCCTCGCAGCGCTGATGGGCGCCGGGGTGGTCTATGTGATGACGCACGATTCCATCGGCCTCGGCGAAGACGGTCCGACCCATCAGCCGGTCGAGCACCTCGCCGCGCTGCGCGCCATTCCCAACATGCGCGTGTTCCGTCCCTGCGATGCCATGGAGGTCGCCGAGTGCTGGGAGCTCGCGCTCAACCGCGTGGACGGTCCGACCGTGCTGGCGCTGACGCGGCAGAACCTGCCGCAGCTGCGGACCACCGCACCGAATGACAATCCCTGTGCGGCCGGTGCCTACGAGCTGGTCGCCGCCCAAGGCGAAGCCAAGGCGACGCTGTTCGCCTCCGGCTCCGAAGTCGAGATCGCGGTCGCTGCCCAGAAGCAGCTCGCGGAACGCGGCATCGCGTCGCGCGTTGTCTCCGTTCCGTCACTGGAGCTGTTGTTAGCGCAACCAGAGGCCAAGCGCGCCGCCATCATCGGCAATGCGCCGGTGAAGGTGGCGATCGAGGCTGCCGTGCGCTGGGGCTGGGATGCCGTGATCGGCCAGGATGGTGAATTCATCGGCATGCATTCCTTCGGCGAAAGCGGCCCTGCAAAGGAGCTTTACAAGCACTTCGGTATTACCGCCGAGGCTGCGGTTAACGCTGTGCTGAAGCGCGTTACCTGAGAGTTGAGCTTGCCGCAAAAAAGGACTACGTAATCTCTCATATGATCAAGCACCGCCCGGCCGAACCGGGCGCCCGCCCCTAAAAAACCCTCGCAGGCGCGCACAGCGCGTTGTGCGGGATGACAACGGTCATTGAAGGAGACGAAACATGGCAGTCCGCGTCGGAATTAACGGCTTTGGCCGCATCGGCCGCAACATCCTGCGGGCTATCGCCGAGTCAGGCCGCAAGGACATCGAGGTCGTCGGCATCAACGACCTCGGTCCGGTCGAGACCAACGCCCATCTGCTCCGTTTCGACAGCGTCCATGGCCGCTTCCCCGGCACCGTCACCGTCGACGGCGACTCGATCAACCTCGGAGGCGGCAAGATCAAGGTGACCGCCGAGCGCGATCCCTCGAAGCTGCCCTGGAAGGATCTCGGCGTCGACATCGCGATGGAATGCACCGGCATCTTCACCTCGAAGGACAAGGCATCCGCGCATCTGACCGCCGGCGCCAAGCGCGTGCTGGTCTCCGCGCCCGCCGACGGCGCCGACGCCACCATCGTCTACGGCGTCAACCACGAAACGCTGACCCGGGATCACCTCGTCGTCTCCAACGGAAGCTGCACCACCAACTGCCTCGCGCCGGTCGCCAAGGTGCTGAACGACCTCGTCGGCATCGAGACCGGCTTCATGACCACGATCCACGCCTATACCGGCGACCAGCCGACGCTCGATACGATGCACAAGGATCTCTACCGCGGCCGCGCGGCCGCGATGTCGATGATCCCGACCTCGACCGGTGCGGCCAAGGCGATCGGCCTCGTGCTGCCCGAGCTGAAGGGCAAGCTCGACGGCGTCGCGATCCGCGTGCCGACCCCGAACGTCTCGGTGGTCGACCTCAAGATCGTCGCCAAGCGCGCCACCGACGCCAAGGAGATCAACGCGGCGATGAAGCGCGCCAGCGAGCAGCAGCTCAAGGGCATCCTCGGCTACACCAATGCGCCGAACGTCTCGATCGACTTCAACCACGACCCGCATTCCTCAACCTTCCACGAGGACCAGACCAAGGTGCAGAACGGCACGCTGGTGCGCGTGATGTCCTGGTACGACAACGAGTGGGGCTTCTCGAACCGCATGGCGGACACCGCCGCCGCGATGGCGAAGGTGATCTGAGCCACGGTCTCGTGTCCCGGACGCGGTGCAGCGCATAGCGCTGCTCCGCAGAGCCGGGACCCATTCAACCGCGGGACTCGCTTGTGATGCGGGTCCCGGTTCTGCAGCGCACCGCTCCGCGGCTAGCGCAGCGCCCGGGACAAGAGAGAGCGTCCGATGACCAATAAATTCCGCACCCTCGACGACGTCGACGTGAAGGGCAAGCGCGTGCTGCTGCGCGTCGATCTCAACGTGCCCATGGACAATGGCCGCGTCAGCGACGCGACCCGGCTCGAGCGCGTCGCGCCGACCATCGCCGAAATCTCGGACAAGGGCGGCAAGGTCATCCTGCTCGCGCATTTCGGCCGGCCGAAGGGGCGCGATGCCAAGGACTCGCTCAAGCCGGTCGCCGAGGCGCTGTCGAAGGTGGTGAAGAAGCCGGTCGCCTTCGCCGACGATTGCATCGGCGAGCCCGCGGCCAAGGCCGTCGCCGCCCTGAAGGACGGCGACATTCTCTGTCTCGAGAACACACGCTTCCACAAGGAAGAGGAAAAGAACGATCCAGCCTTCGTCGCGGAGCTGGCCAAGCTCGGCGACATCTGGGTCAACGACGCGTTCTCGGCCGCGCACCGCGCCCACGCCTCGACCGAAGGCCTCGGCCACAAGCTGCCGGCCTATGCCGGCCGCACCATGCAGGCCGAGCTCAACGCGCTGGAGAAGGCGCTGGGCTCGCCGACCAAGCCCGTCATCGCCATCATCGGCGGCGCCAAGGTCTCGACCAAGATCGACCTGCTCGAAAACCTCGTGACCAAGGTCGATGCGCTGGTGATCGGCGGCGGCATGGCCAACACCTTCCTGCACGCCCAGGGCGTTGCGGTCGGCAAGTCGCTGGCCGAGAAGGATCTGGCCGCCACCGCGCTGCGCATCATGGAGAAGGCGGACGCCGCCAATTGCGCCATCATCCTCCCCGTGGACGCCACCGTTGCCTATCACTTCGCCGCCAACGCGCCCTCGCACGCCTATGGGCTCGACGCGATCCCGGCCGACGGCATGATCCTCGACGTCGGCCCGCAATCGATCGCCCGCGTCCACGCCGCGATCGACGACGCCGCGACGCTGGTCTGGAACGGCCCCCTGGGCGCGTTCGAGATGCAGCCGTTCGACCGCGGCACGGTCGCGGCCGCCAAGCACGCTGCCGAGCGCACCAAGGCCAAGAAGCTGATCTCGATCGCGGGCGGCGGCGACACCGTCGCGGCGCTCAACCAGGCCCATGTGGCCGGTGACTTCACCTATGTCTCGACCGCCGGTGGCGCGTTCCTCGAGTGGATGGAAGGCAAGCCCCTGCCCGGCGTCGAGGTGCTGCGCGTCAAGTAACTCAAGTCGGCAAACATCGCGGCCTCGAAAGGCCCCAACGGGAGAAAAAGACAGATGGCTCGGATCACGTTACGTCAACTGCTCGACCACGCGGCGGAGAACGATTACGGCGTACCGGCCTTCAACATCAACAACATGGAGCAGGCGCTGGCGATCATGGACGCGGCCAACCAGGTCGACGCGCCCGTCATCATCCAGGCCTCGCGCGGCGCGCGCTCCTACGCCAACGACGTCATGCTCAAGCACATGATGGACGCGGTGACCGAGATCTATCCGCACATTCCGGTCTGCGTGCATCTCGACCACGGCAACGAGCCGGCGACCTGCATGACCGCGATCCAGGCCGGCTTCACCTCCGTCATGATGGACGGCTCGCTCAAGGCCGACGGCAAGACCCCCGGCGACTGGGCCTACAATGTCGACGTCACCAAGACCGTGACCGACATGGCCCATCTCGGCGGCATCTCGGTCGAGGGCGAGCTCGGGGTGCTCGGCTCGCTCGAGACCGGCATGGGCGACAAGGAAGACGGCCACGGCGCCGAAGGCAAGCTCAGCCACGACCAGCTCCTGACCAACCCGGACGAGGCTGTGAAGTTCGTCAAGGAGACCAAGGTCGACGCGCTCGCGATCGCGATGGGGACGTCCCACGGCGCCTACAAGTTTACCCGCAAGCCCGACGGCGACATCCTCGCCATGAACGTGATCGAGGAGATCCACCGCAAGCTGCCGAACACGCACCTCGTCATGCACGGTTCGTCCTCGGTGCCGCAGGATCTCCAGGACATCATCAACGCCTATGGCGGCAAGATGAAGCCGACCTGGGGCGTGCCCGTGAGCGAGATCCAGCGCGGTATCAAGAACGGCGTGCGCAAGATCAACATCGACACCGACAACCGCATGGCGATGACCGGCCAGATCCGCAAGGTGCTGAAGGACAGCCCGGAAGAGTTCGATCCGCGCAAGTACCTGAAGCCGGCGATGGAAGCCATGACCAAGCTGTGCAAGCAGCGCCTGCAGGAGTTCAACACCGCAGGCCAGGCCGCCAAGATCAAGCGCGTCCTGACCACCGCCGAAATGGCCAAGCGCTACGCCAAGGGCGAGCTGGATCCCAAGGTCGCGTAAGCGACGGCGAACGTGGCGTAAGTCCGAGATACTCTCTCCGTCATTCCGGGGCGCCGCAAAGCGGCGAGCCCGGAATCCATAACCACGGCCTGGGGTTATGGATTCCGGGCCTGCGCCTTTCGGCGCATCCCGGAATGACAGTTTTGTTGTGGCACGGTACTTCCTCCCCCCTACCCCTGCGACGAACGTTAACTCGGCAATTGCCCGAGAACGGTCTATTTTCACGGGCAAGGGCAGAATCGTTTTGGGAGGACCTCTCGATGAATCTGACTGAGCTCAACAGGATCGCGACCGCCATGGTGGCACCCGGCAAGGGTATCCTCGCCGCCGACGAATCCTCCGGCACCATCAAGAAACGCTTTGACGCGATCGGCGTCGCCTCGACCGAAGAGAACCGCCGCGACTATCGCGAGATGCTGTTCCGCGCCAAGGACGCCATGAGCCAGTACATCTCCGGCGTGATCCTCTATGACGAGACGATCTGGCAGAATGCTGCGGACGGCACGCCGCTGATCAAGCTGATCGAGAGCAGCGGCGCCATTCCCGGCATCAAGGTCGACGAGGGCACGCAGGCCCTGCCGATGTGTCCGGGCGAGCTCGTCACCGTCGGGCTCGACAAGCTCGCCGAGCGGCTGAAGAAATATTACGAGCGCGGCGCGCGCTTCGCCAAATGGCGCGCGGTGATCGACATCGGCAGCGGCATCCCCTCCATGACCGCGATCAGCGTCAACGCCCACGCGCTGGCGCGCTATGCCGCGCTGTGCCAGGCCGCACAGATCGTGCCGATCGTCGAGCCGGAGGTGCTGATGGATGGCGACCACGACATCGACCGCTGCTATGAGGTGACGGGACGGGTGCTCAACAAGACGTTCCAGGAATTGCGCGTCCAGCGCGTCGCGCTCGAAGGCATGGTGCTGAAGCCCAACATGGCGATCTCAGGCAAGAAATGCGCGAAGCAGGCCTCCGTCGAGGAGGTCGCGGAGAAGACGATCCGGCTGCTGAAGGCCTGCGTGCCGGCGGCCGTGCCCGGCATCGCCTTCCTCTCCGGCGGCCAGTCGGACGAGGAGGCAACCGCGCATCTCAACGCCATGCACAAGCTCGGTCCGCTACCCTGGGGCCTGACCTTCTCCTATGGCCGCGCGCTGCAGGCCGCGCCGCAAAAGGCCTGGTCCGGGAGGCCTGAGAATGTCGCGGCCGGCCAGCGCGCCTTCAGCCATCGCGCGCGAATGAACGGCCTTGCCGCCAAGGGTGAGTGGCAAAGCAGCCTGGAACAGAAGGCAGCCTAGATCTTGTCGAACAAACCGCCTCCGCCGCGCCCGGCGCCGCGCCTTTATCTCGCGACGCCTGTGGTCGATGATCCCGCTGCGCTTGTCGCCGAGCTCCCGGGCCTGCTCGCGGTCGCCGACATCGCGGCCGTGCTGCTGCGGCTGAAGGAGACCGACCACCGCACCATGATCTCGCGCATCAAGGCCTTAGCGCCGCCGGTGCAGAAGGCGGGCGCAGCGCTGCTGGTCGAGGGCCATGCCGAGCTGGTTGCGCGCGGCGGCGCTGACGGCGCGCACCTGCCCGGCATCGCCGCGCTGAAGGAGGCGCTGCCGTCGCTCAAGCCCGATCGCATCGCCGGCGTCGGCGGGCTGACGACGCGGCACCATTCCATGGATGCGGGCGAGATGGGCGCCGACTACGTGCTGTTCGGCGAGCCCGATGCGAAAGGCCAGCGTCCCCAGGCGCAGGCGATCGCCGAGCGGCTGGACTGGTGGGCCGAGCTGTTCGAGCCGCCCTGCGTCGGCCTTGCCACCTCGCTCGAGGAAGCCCACGACTTCGCCCTCAGCGGCGCCGATTTCGTGCTGGTCGGCGACTTCATCTGGTCCGATCCGCGCGGTCCCAAGGCCGCGCTGGTCGAGGCGGATGCCGCGATCAAGAAGGCGCACGCGACGGCGACGGCGAGCCAGAATGCTGCCGGCGACGAGCACGGCTAGCGCCCGACATGAAGCTCCCCTGCATCACCATGCTGGCTACGCTGCTGCTCACGGCACCGGCGGCCGCGCAGCTTCAGATCACCCCGCCGGCCACCATACCGAGCACGACGCCAGAGAAGCAGAAGCCCAAGCCCCCCGCGCCGGCCAAGAAGGAGGCTGCGCCGAAGCCTTTGGCCTCGCCTAAGCCCGCCCCCTCCGCCAAGCCGACGCCGGCCCCGACCGTGATCCCGGCGCCGCCGACCGACAATTCCAACGCCGATCTGGTGTACGGCGCCTATCAGCGCGGCCAGTACAAGACGGCGTTCGAGCTCGCCACCGCCCGCGCGCAAGCCGGCGATCCCAAGGCGATGACCATGCTGGGCGAGCTCTATTCCAACGCCATGGGCATTCGCCGCGACTATGCCAAGGCGGCCGAATGGTACAAGCGCGCGGCGGACGCCGGCGATCGCGAGGCGATGTTCGCGCTCGCCATGCTGCGCATTTCCGGCCGCGGCGGCCCGGTCGACAAGGGCGAGGCGGTCAAGCTAATGGCGTCAGCCGCCAAGCTCGGCGAGCCCAGGGCGGCCTATAACCTCGCTCTGCTCTATCTCGATGGTCAGACCCTGCCGCAGGACGTCAAGCGCTCGGCCGAGCTGCTGCGCCAGGCCGCCGATGCCGGCCTGCCCGAGGCGCAATACGCGCTCGCGACGTTCTACAAGGAAGGCACCGGCGTTCCGAAGGATCCGGAACGCGCGGTGCGGCTGCTGCAGGCCGCCTCGCTCGCCGACAATGTCGACGCCGAGGTCGAATATGCCATCGCCATGTTCAACGGCACCGGCACGCCGAAGAACCAGCCGGCCGCCGTCGCCCTGCTCCGCAAGGCCTCCCGCCAGGGCAGCGCGATCGCGCAGAACCGGCTGGCGTGGGTGCTGATCAACGGCGTCGGCACCACCATGGACAAGGTCGAGGGCTTCAAATGGCACCTGGTGGCCAAGACCGCCGGCAAGGGCGACCCCGAGCTCGACAAGCAATTGTCCGACCTACCCGCCGAGGAGCGGGCCAAGGCGGAGGCCGCCGCCAAGAAGTGGCTTGGCAACAAATGACTTGACCCCAAATAACCCGACCCCAAATGACCTGATCCAATGACTTGACGCCAGCGCCCCTGCAGGGCACCCAAGGCGTCAAACAGGCGCGATGTCCCGCCCTTCTCCCCCGATCAAGACCGAAAGCTCATGCTGTATTCCGCCACTATCAACGTCATGGTCAAGGCTGCGCGCCGTGCCGGCCGCAGCCTCAAGCGCGATCTCGGCGAGATCGAGCATCTCCAGGTCTCGCTGAAGGGGCCGGCGAATTTCGTCTCGCTTGCCGACAAGCGCGCCGAGGAGATGCTGTACCAGGACCTCGCCAAGGCCCGCCCCGGCTACGGCTTCATCGGCGAGGAAGGCGGCACGCGGGAAGGCAGCGACAAGAGCCATACCTGGATCGTCGATCCGCTCGACGGCACCACCAACTTCCTGCACGGCATCCCGCAATTTGCGATCTCGATCGGGCTGTCGCGCGAGGGCACCATCATCGCGGGCGTGATCTACAACCCCGCCAATGACGAGCTCTACATCGCCGAGCGTGGCAAGGGCGCCTTCCTCAACGACCAGCGCCTGCGGGTGGCCGGCCGCCGCCAGCTCAACGAATGCGTGGTGGCCTGCGGCCTGCCCCATATCGGCCGCGGCGATCACGAGGAATTCCGCCGCGAGATGACGGCGATCCAGGACCGCGTCGCAGGGCTACGCCGCTTCGGCGCCGCCTCGCTCGACCTCGCCTTCGTCGCCGCCGGCCGCCTCGACGGCTATTGGGAGCGCAATCTGCAATCCTGGGACATCGCCGCCGGCATGCTGATGGTGCGCGAAGCCGGCGGGACGGTCAGCGACATCAGCACGCCGGGCGATGCGCTGGTGACCGGGGACGTCGTGTGCGGCAACGAGTTCGTGCACGGCGAATTGGTGAAGATCTTGCGGAAGGCGGCGTAAGGCGGAAGCCCGCGCTTCACATTCAGCTGTCATTCCGGGGCGCGCCGCTTGGCGCGGGCCCGGAATCCATTCAGCCGCATCATTGTAGCCCGATGGATTCCCAGATGCGCAATTGCGCATCGTAGCTCGCGCGGCGCGCGCTACGCGCGTCCAGGAATGACGGAAGAACGCCTCAATGGCTCGTGCGCGCCCGCGCCGGCGGACCGTGGTGCTCGCGCTCCCGCGCCGCCGTCGGTTCCCGGTCCCCGCCCAGCACGCGCTGCACCGAGACGAAGAACACCGGCACCATCAACAGCGCCAGGATCACCACCGCGATCATGCCGCCCATCACGACCGAGCCGAGCGCCTGCTGGCTGGCGCCGCCGGCGCCGTGGGCGATCGCCATCGGCAGCACGCCGCAGATGAAGGCGAGGCCGGTCATCAGGATCGGGCGGAAGCGGAGGCGGCAGGCTTCGATGGTGGCTTCCACCAGCGGCTTGCCTTCTTTCCGCAGATCCTTGGCGAACTCGATGATCAGGATCGCGTCCTTGGCGGCAAGGCCGATGATGGTGATCAGGCCGACGGTGAAATAGACGTCGTTGGGCAGGCCGCGCAGCATCGCCGCGGTCACGGCGCCGACGATGCCGAGCGGCACGGTCAGCAGCACCGCGAGCGGAATGGTCCAGCTCTCGTAGAGCGCGGCGAGACACAGGAACACCACGAACACCGACAGCGCCAGCAGGAAAGGCGCCTGCGAGCCGGACAGCTTCTCCTGCAGCGACTGCCCGGTCCATTCATAGCCGAAGCCGCGCGGCAATCTGTCGGCAAGCTGCTCCATCTCGGCGATGGCGTCGCCCGAGGTGAAGCCGGGCTTGGCTTCGCCGGAGATGCGCACCGCCGGATAATAGTTGAAGCCGGCGATCTGCGTCGGCCCACGCGCCCATTCGACCGTGGCGAAGGACGAGAACGGCACCAGCTGGCCGCGGCTGTTCTTGACGTTGTAGTTGAGGATGTCCTCGGTCCGCATGCGGTCGCGGGCGTCCGCCTGCACCACGACGCGCTGCATGCGGCCGCGGTTCGGGAAGTCGTTGATGTAGTTCGAGCCGAGATTGGTCGAGATCGTGTTGTTGATGTCCTCGAAGGTGACGCCGAACGCGCCGGCCTTCTCGCGGTCGATCATGAGATTGACCACGCCTGCCTCGGGCAGGCCTTCGATATAGACCTTCTGGAGCACCGGGCTCGCATTGGCCGCCGCGATCAGCTGGTCGGCCGCGCGCATTAGGGCCGGATAGCCCTTCTGGCCGCGGTCCTGGAGACGGAACGAGAAACCGGAGGAGTTGCCGAGATTGTCGATCGGCGGCGGCTGCAGCGCCGAGATCTTCGCATCGCGGATCGACGAGCCGAGGTCGCGATTGACGTCGTTGACGATCGCGGCGGCGGAATCCTTCGGGCCGCGTTCCGACCAGTCCTTCAAGGTGATGAAGGCCTGCGCGGTATTCATGCCCTGGCCGGAGAAGCTGAAGCCGGTGAGGAAGGTGACGTTGTCGACGCCCGGCCGCGCGGCCAGATATTTCTCGACCTTCTCGATCACGGCCTCGGTGCGGGCATAGGACGAATCCGACGGCGTCTGCACGTCGGTGGTGATGAAGCCCTGGTCGTCGACGGGCAGGAAGCCGCCGGGCAGATTGATGAAGGCCCAGGACAGACCAACCAGCAGCGCGGCATAGACCAGCATCAGCCGGCCGGTGCGCTTCAGCGAAAAGCCGACGGTGCGCCCGTAGCGGAATCGCGCGGCCTCCAGCATGTGGTTGAACCGGCTGAACACGAAGTTGGTCGAATGGCCGTGCCCCTTGGCGATCGGCTTGAGCAGCGTCGCGCAAAGCGCCGGCGTCAGCGACAGCGCCAGGAACGCGGAGAAGCCGATCGCCGCGACCATGGTGACGGAGAACTGGCGGTAGATGATGCCGACCGAGCCCGGGAAGAACGCCATCGGCACGAACACTGCCATCAGCACCAGCGTGATGCCGATGATGGCGCCGGTGATCTGCGACATGGCCTTGCGCGTCGCTTCCTTCGGCGGCAGGCCTTCCTCGGCCATGATGCGCTCGACGTTCTCGACCACGACGATGGCGTCGTCGACGAGGATGCCGACCGCGAGCACCATGGCGAACATCGAGAGCATGTTGATGGAATAGCCGGCGAGCAGCAGCGCGGAACAGGCGCCGAGCAGCGCCACCGGCACCACGATGGTCGGAATGATGGTGTAGCGGATGTTCTGGAGGAACAGGAACATCACGACGAACACCAGCACCACGGCCTCGACCAGCGTCGTCAAAACCTTCTTGATCGAGGCTTCGACCACGGGCGTGATGTTGTAGGGGATCTCGTAGGTGATATTGGCCGGGAAGAAGCGCGACAGCTCCTTCATCTTGGCTTCGACCGCACTCGCGGTCGCCAGCGCATTGCCGGTCGGCGACATCAGCACGGACAGGCCGGCGGTCGGCTTGCCGTCGAGGCGGGTGTTGAACTGATAGCTGAGACCGCCGACCTCGACGCGCGCGACGTCGCGCAGGCGCACGGTCGAGCCGTCGGCATTGGCGCGCAGGATGATGGTGCCGAACTCGTCCGGCGAGGAGAGCTGGCCCTTGACCAGCACCAGCGCGGAGGTGCGCTGGTTCGAGGTCGAGGGCTCGGCGCCGATGCTGCCCGAGGCGACCTGCGCATTCTGCGCGGCAATGGCCTTGTTGACGTCGTCGGCGGTGAGCCCGTAGCCGACCAGCTTGGCCGGATCGACCCAGACGCGCAGACTTCGCTCGGTGGAGTACAGCGTGGCGCGGCCGACGCCGGGAATGCGGCGGATCTCGCCCAGCACGTTGCGGATCATGAAGTCGCCGAGTCCGACCTCGTCGAGGCTGCCGTCGGTCGAGTTCAGCGTGATGATCTGGAGCACTGCGCTGGAGGCTTCCTCGATCAGGATGCCCTGCTGCATCACCGCGCGCGGCAGGCGCGCCTCGACGCGCTTGATGCGGTTCTGCACCTCGACCGAGGCGGCGCTGGTATCGGTGCCCGGCTGGAAGTTGGCGATGATCTCGACCTGGCCGAGCGAATCGCTGGTCGATTCGAAATTGAGGATGTTGGCGGCGCCGTTGAGCTCCTCCTCGATCAGCCGCGTGACGCTGTTGTAGAGGTTCTCAGGCGAGGCGCCGGGATAGCTGGTCGAGACGGAGATCGAGGGCGGCGCGATGATCGGATATTGCGCGATCGGCAGCAGCGGCACGGCGATCGCACCGATCAAGCAGATGAATAGCGCGACCACCCAGGCGAAGATGGGCCTGTCGATGAAGAAACTCGCCATAGCGCGCTACCGCGTGAGCTGCTGGGCGTGCCGATTGTCCGCGGTCGCGTCCGCTTCCGACCAGGATTGCGGCTTGACCTTGTCGCCGGCCGCGAACTTCTGGAACCCTTCGACCACGACCTTGTCGCCGGCCTTCAGGCCTTCGGTGACAAACCAGAGTCCGTCCTGCACCGATCCGGTGCGCACCGCCTGCACCGCGATGTGGTTGTCGTCCTTGACGACGAACACCTCGCTGCCGCCGCCGCCGTTGCGCTGGACCGCCTGCTGCGGCACCGCGATCGCATCGGAATCGAGACCCTGGTCGATGCGGACCCGGACGTACATGCCCGGCAGCAATTCGCGCTTAGGATTGCGGAACTCGCCGCGCAACGTCACCTGCCCGGTGTGGGCGTCGACCTTGGCGTCGGAGAACAGCAGCTTGCCCTCGAGCGAATAGATGGTGTTGTCGTCGAGCACGAGGCGGACCTTGGCGGTGTCGGACGCAATACGCTCGAGATCACCGGTTTCGAAGGCGCGGCGAAGCTGGTTGAGTTCGTTCACCGACTGGGTGAAGTCGGCATAGATCGGGTCGAGCTGCTGGATGGTGGCGAGATTGGTCTCGTTCTGCACCGCGAGGGCGCCCTCGCTGACGAGGGCCGCTCCGACCACGCCGTCGATCGGCGCGCGCACGGTCGCGTAGTCGAGATTGAGTTTGGCCCGTGCGAGGTCGGCCTTGCGGCCTTCGACCTCGGCATGGGCCTGCCGTTCAGCCGCAATCGCCTTCTCGTTCTCGGCTTCCGGCGCGGCGCGATCCTTGGTGAGGGTGGCGATACGGTGCGCCTGCTGCTTCGCCTGCATCAACGCGGCCTCGGCCTTGGCAAGCGCAGCTTCGTTGGCCATCACCTCGACCTCGAACGGACGCGGATCGATGCGGTAGAGCGCATCGCCCGCCTTGACCTCGCTGCCCTGGCGGAACAGGCGCTCGACCACGATGCCGGACACGCGCGGCCGCACGTCGGAGACACGTGTCGGCGCGATGCGGCCCGGCAGCTCGCGGACCACGGCGCGCGGCTGCGGCTTGACGATGACGACGCTGACATCAGGGTGGGTCGACGGAGCGGTGGAGACGGCCGAGCTGGATTCCTCGCAAGCGCCCAACAGCGGCGCTAAGGCCGCGAGCATCATTGCAACGCATGCCGATCGCGCACGAAGTCCTGACATGAAGTGGGGTGCCCCGATATTGTTGAAACTGGTCACTTCCGCGCGGAGCCCGTTCTGGACCGTTTCGCGTGCGGGTGATGTCGACAAAATAGAAGGCCCCTGCTGCGATGCAACGCACAGAGCGGGCGGCTCATTGTCACACAGCGCAAGATATTGATTTAAGAAGGCTTTTTACGTGTCACCTGATTGTGAATCGTAGCCCATCAGCGCGTGCTGCGACGGAACGGCGCAATTACCCGGCGGCTTTCATCCGGTATTGGCTAACGCCCCACTCGGTTCCATCGGCGTAGCCGAACAGGCCCGACGTCGCGAGCAGGAACCAGCGCCAGCGCCGCAGCCAGAGTATGGTCTCCTCGCCATAGACCTTGCGCAACGACGCCTCGATCGCGTCGCGATGCGCGTCGAAATTGGCGAGCCAGTCGTTCGCGGTGCGCTGATAATGCGTGCCGCTCCAGCACCATTCCTTCTCCACCGTGAAGATGTCGTCGAACTGCCTGACGAGGTGATGGCTTGGCATCAGCCCGCCCGTGAAGACATGCTGCGCAATCCCTTCGTCACGATCGAGCCGGTCGAACAGCTGCGAGCCCGAGCGATGGGTGACGATTTGCATGAAGAACCGCCCCTCGGGGGCGAGCCATGACCGCAGACGAGTCATCAGCTTGCGCCAGTTCATCATCTGCTCGAACATCTCGACCGAGACGATGCGGTCGAACTGGCCGTCGGGCGCGAACACGTTCATGTCCGCGGTGACCACGCGCAGGTTCAGCAGGCCGCGCTGCCGCGCCTGCTCCTCGACATGGGCGCGCTCCGCCTGCGAGGTCGACACCGCCGTCACCTTGGCGTGCGGAAATTGCCGCGCCATCCACAGCGACAGCGAGCCCCAGCCGCAGCCGAGCTCGAGGATGGTCTGGCCATCGGCAAGGCCGGCATGCTCGACGGTCTGGCGCAGCGCCTCCTCCTCCGCCTCCTGCAAGGTGGTCGCGTCGGTCTTGTAGAAACAGCAGGAATATTTGCGGCTCGGGCCGAGCACGTCCGCGAAGAACGCCGCGGGCACCTCGTCGCGCCCGGCCGCGGCACCCTCGGCGATCGGCCGCAGCATCATCCGACCGGCGAAGGCGGCGTCAGTGGCCGCATCATGGCCGGCGAGGCGCGTTGCGGTGCGGGAGCACAGGCGCTGGATCGCGGCGCGGACCACGACGTCCGGCAGCGGCACGCGTTCGGCAGTCCCGATGATCGCGGAAACGACGCTCATGCGCCCCCCGAATAGCGAACTTCTGCAGATACCTGGCTATCAAAGCGCCGCTTCCGGCGCGGGTTCCCCGAGCCGTCCCCGAAATCGGCGTATCCGGCGCTTTTTTTGGGCCGGCGCTGTGCCATAGTGCGCCCCGCAAGCAAGCTTCGTAATGGATGATAATGGCCATGCCGTCAGGCACTTCGTCCCGCTCCACCATGGATATCGAGTACACCAAACTGTCCTCGCCCAGCGTCTTCCTGGTGCGGATGCTGGTCTTCCTGGTGCTGTGCACGCTGGTCGGCGTCGTGCTCTACAAGCAGATCATCCAGGCCTTCTTCGCCAATCCCGGCCTCAATGCCCTGATCGGCGGGGTGCTGTTCATCGGCATCATCCTGGCGTTCCGCCAGGTCATCCGGCTCTACCCCGAGGTCTCCTGGGTCAACAATTTCCGCATCGCCGATCCCGGCCTGGCGCCGGCCCGGCACCCGAAGCTGCTGGCGCCGATGGCGGCGATCCTCGGCGGCGAGCGCTCCGGGCGGATGACCATCACCCAGACCACCATGCGGCACCTGCTCGATTCGATCGCGACCCGCCTGGATGAAGCCCGCGACATCTCGCGCTACATGACCGGCCTTCTGGTCTTCCTCGGCCTGCTCGGCACCTTCTGGGGCCTGATCGAGACGGTCGGCTCGGTTGGCAAGGTGATCGACGGGCTCAAGGTCGGGAGCGATTCGGGGGCGCTGTTCGACACGCTGAAGGAAGGCCTCGCCGCCCCCCTCGGCGGCATGGGCATCTCGTTCTCGAGCTCCCTGTTCGGCCTCGCCGGCTCGCTGGTCCTCGGCTTCCTCGACCTGCAATCGAGCCAGGCCCAGAACCGCTTCTACACCGACCTGGAGGACTGGCTGGCCACCACCGTGCGCGAATATGGCAGCGGCGAGGTTGCGGTCGCCTCCGGCGGCGGCGGGGTCGCCAGCGGCGAGCTGCAGGCCGCGGTCGAACGCTTGCGCTCCGTGCTCGAGGAAGGCAGTGGCAGCCGCGGCACCACGGCGGCGATGGCGAGCCTTGCCGAAGCGATTCAGGCGCTGGTCTCGCACATGCGCACCGAGCAGCAGATGATCCGCGAATGGGCCGACGGCCAGGGCGAGCAGAACCGCGAGATCCGGCGCCTGCTGGAGCGCCTCGCGCGCCAGCCGGAGAAGAGTTGAGGACAGGACGAAAGGTTCGTGCCCCGGACGCGACGCAGCACGCAGTGATGCGTTGCTGAGCCGGGGCCCAGCACCTTCAGCGTTACAGAATGGGTCCCGGCTCTGCACCGCAACGCTGACGCGTTGCAGCTTGTCCGGGACACGGAAGTGGAGACGTAAATGGCTCTTGCCCGCGCCCGCCGCAGCGAAGGCGGCCTCAATTACTGGCCCGGCTTCGTCGACGCGCTGTCGACGCTGGTGCTGTCGATCGTATTCCTGCTGTCGGTGTTCCTGGTGGTGCAGTTCTTCCTGTCGCAGGAGGTCACCGGCAAGGACAAGGCGCTGGAGCAGCTCAACGCCAAGATCGCGCAGCTCAACGAGCTATTGTCGCTGGAGAAGCTCGGCAAGCTCACGCTCGACGACCAAGTCTCGTCGTTGAAAGCCGGGCTCGCCTCGGCCGAGAGCGAGCGCGACCGCATCAAGGGCCTCTATGACGGCCTCGCGGCCGCCGGCAACGACGCGCAAGGCAAGACCTCCGAGCTCGGCAAGGCGCTGGATTCGGAGAAGGCGGTCTCGGCGCGGGCGCTGGCGCAGATCGAGGTGCTGAACCAGCAGATCAGCGCGCTCCGGCGGCAATTGGCGGCGCTGGAAGAGGCGCTCGACGCGAGCGAGAAGCGCGACAAGGAATCGCAGAACCGCATTGCGGATCTGGGGTCGCGCCTGAACGTCGCCCTGGCGCAGCGGGTGCAGGAATTGTCGCGCTACCGCTCCGAATTCTTCGGCCGCCTGCGCGCCATCCTCGGCAACCGGCCCGACATTCGCATCGTCGGCGACCGGTTCGTGTTCCAGTCCGAAGTGTTCTTCGACACCGGACAGGCGATGCTGCTGCCCGAGGGCCGCGCCGAGCTCGACACGCTAGCGACCGCGCTGATCGAGCTCGACAAGAAGATCCCAAGCGAGATCCCCTGGGTGCTGCGTGTCGACGGCCATACCGACGTGCGGCCGGTGAGCGGCGCGAACTTCAAATCGAACTGGGACCTGTCGGCGGCACGCTCGATCTCGGTGGTGCAATATCTGGTCTCGCTCGGCGTGCCCGCGCAGCGGCTCGTCGCGGCCGGCTTCGGCGAATTCCAGCCGCTCGATCCCGGCAACACCGAGGAAGCCTACAAGCGCAACCGCCGCATCGAGCTGAAGCTGACGGAGCGGTAGTGAGCGCGCTTCACCTCCGCCCCTACGCGGCCTCCGACGAAGCCGCCGCGATCGAGCTCTGGCATCGCACCTGGCAAGCGGCCTATCCGCAGATCGACTTTTCGGCCCGGCTGGAATGGTGGCGCGGGCGCTGGCGCAAGGATCTGGTGCCCAAGGCCTCGATCGTGGTGGCGGAACGAGACGGCGCGCTGACCGGGTTCGTCACCATCGACGGCGAGGGCTATCTCGACCAGCTCGTGGTCGATCCCGCGCATTGGGGCTCTGATGCCGCGCGGCTGCTCGTCGACGAAGCCAAGCGCTTGTCACCCTCGGGCGTGACGCTGCTCGTCAACAAGGACAATGCCCGCGCCATCCGCTTCTACGAGCGCAACGGCTTTGCCCATGCCGGCGACGACGTGAACCCGACCTCGGGGCGGCCGGTGCTGAAGATGGTGTGGCGGGCGTGATCGCCTGAAATTCCGCTGTCATTCCCCGCGAAGGCGGGGAATCCAGTACGCCGTGGCTGATCGGTCAATCACGATCGTCTCGGAGTATTGGATCACCCGCTTGCGCGGGCGATGACACTGTGGGTGAGGCGGCGATGGCAGCGCTTCACGTCGATCGCGCTGCGCCTCACGCCCCCTCGAACTGCAGCCGCGCCAGCCGGGCGTAAAGCCCGTTCGCGGCGACGAGCTCGGCATGGGTGCCCTGCTCGACGATCCGGCCCTGGTCCATCACCAGGATGCGGTCGCAGGACAGCACGGTGGCGAGGCGGTGCGCGATCACCAGTGTGGTGCGGTGGCGCATCAGCTCTTCCAGCGCGGTCTGCACCAGCGTCTCGCTTTCGGCGTCGAGCGCGGAGGTGGCCTCGTCGAGCAGCAGCAACGGCGCATCGCGCAGGATGGCGCGCGCGATCGCGATGCGCTGGCGCTGGCCGCCTGACAGCGTCACGCCGCGCTCGCCGAGCGGGGTCTGGAAACCTTCGGGCAGGCGGCGGATGAATTCGGCGGCATGGGCGAGCTCGGCGGCGCGCTCGACCTCGGCATCGGTGGCATCGGGCCGGCCGAAGCGGATGTTCTCGCGCGCGCTCGCGGCGAACACCACGGATTCCTGCGGCACCAGTGCGATGCGCGCGCGGAAATCCCTGGGGTCGGCGGACTTGACCGGCACGCCGTCGAGCGAGATCGTGCCGCTGCGCGGGTCGTAGAAGCGCAGCAAGAGGTGAAAGATCGTGCTCTTGCCGGCGCCGGATGGGCCGACGATCGCGACCTTCTCGCCGGGGCGCACGGTGAACGACACGGCATCGAGCACCTTGACGTCGCGCCGCGCCGGATAGGCAAAGCTGACCTGATCGAACCCGACCTCGCCGCGTGCCGGCACCGGCAACGCGCGCACTGAGGCGGGCGCGGTGATGTCGGGCTTCACGTGCAGGATCTCGAACAGGCGCTCGGCCGCGCCGGATGCCGCAGAGACCTCGCCCCAGACCTCGCTGAGCTGGCCGAGGCCCGCTGCGGCGAACACCGCATACAGCACGAACTGACCGAGCCGGCCCGGCGAAATCGCGCCGGTGAGGACGTCATGCGAGCCGATCCAGAGGATCGCGACCACGCTGGCGAACACGATGAAGATGATGATGGCCGTGAGCACGGCGCGTGCCTGGGTCGAGGTGCGCGCGGCCTCATAGGCGTGCTCGACCTCGCCGCCGAAACGCTTCTCGGCGAACCCTTCGCTGGTATAGGCCTGCACGGTGCGGATCGCGCCGACCAGCTCGCCCGCATAGGCCGAGGCCTCGGCAAGCGTGTCCTGGGCGTTGCGCGACAGCCGCCGCACCCAGCGCCCGAAGGCAACCAGCGGCAGCACGATCAAGGGGATGGCGAGCAGCACGAAGCCCGACAGCTTCGGGCTCGTGATCACCATCATCGCCGTGGCGCCCAGGAACATCATCAGATTGCGCAGCGCGATCGACACCGAGGCGCCGACGGCCGATTTGAGCTGGGTAGTGTCGGCGGTGAGCCGCGAGATCAATTCGCCGCTGCGCGCGGAATCGAAGAAGGCGGGGGAGAGCGAGAGCAGATGAGCGAAGACGTCGCGCCTGAGGTCGGCGACGATGCGCTCGCCGATCGTCATCACGAGGTAGTAGCGCGCAGCGCTGGCGAGCGCGAGCACGCCGACCACCGCGAGCATCACCGAGAAGTAGCTGTTGATCAGCTCGATGCCCTCGGGCGTCAGGCCGAAATCGATCATCCGGCGCACCGCGATGGGCACCAACAGCGTGGTCAGGGCCGCGACCGTGAGCGCGACGAAGGCCAGCGCCGCCCGGCCGCGATAGCGGCCGACATAGGGCGCCAGCGCGAGCAGCGGCCGCAGCTTGGCGCGGCCCTTGGCCGGCGCTTCGATCAGCTCGGCTTCGATCGAGGTTGTGTCCGCGGCGTTCATTCCGGGCTGATCGACATATTGGTCATCAAGCCGTTCCACTGCGCTCATGAGATCTGGCCCATTGCATTCGTCTGCTCCCAATAGGCCGGTGCAAGGGTAGTGGCAAATCCGGGATGTCCCTTAGGGGCAAACCCGGTTCAGCCGCGCAAGCCCGCTTGTTTTGGCTGATATCGTGAGGTATAGAGCCGGCCAAATCCGTCATTCGCGAGCCACCAGAACAGGCGCCGGGCGCCGAGGAATTTGTCATGAAAGCCGAAATTCATCCGGATTATCATACGATTAAAGTCGTGATGACCGACGGAACCGAGTACCTGACCCGCTCCACCTGGGGCAAGGAAGGCGACACGCTGAACCTCGACATCGACCCGAAGTCGCACCCGGCCTGGACCGGCGGCAACGCCCAGATCATGGACCGCGGCGGCCGCGTCTCGCGCTTCCAGAAGAAGTTTTCGGGCTTCCTCAAGAAGGACTGATCCGGCCCGAAAGGGCTGGAGACGAAAAACGCCCCCGGGAAACCGGGGGCGTTTTTGTTTATCGCGCGCTGTCATTCCGGGGCGCCCGAAGGGCGAGCTACGATGCGCAATTGCGCATCTGAGAATCCATAACCACGATCGGGAGTATGGATTCCGGGCCCGCGCCAAGAGGCGCGTCCCGGAATGACGACCGAGATGGTTGATCGACCTTACCGCTCGAACGCGGCCTTCAGCGCGTTGAGGTGCGGCACCAGCGGATTGCCGATTGCGACGTGCTCGGCCGGCGGGGTGTGGATGGTGGTGTCGAGGCGGCGGACGCGGGTCTGCAGGCTCATCGAGCGATGGATCAGGTCCTGGAGCTGCGCGGGCAGCTTCTCGATGGTGTCGGCGGGGCCGGGATCGGCGGCGCTGAGCTTGACCTTGGTCTTCTCGCGATTGGCCTGAACAAGCGTCATCTCGCCTTCCTTCACCGCGCGGTGCAGCAGCAGCCACGAGGCGAGCTGCATCAGGCGGGTGGTGAGACGCATGCTCTCGGTCGCGTAGGTGAGGCTGACGGCACGGTCGAGCGCCTTGGCCTCGGTGCGTCCGGCGCCGTCGAGATAGGCGGCGGTTTCTTCGACCAGATCCATGCCCTCGCGGAACAGAACGCCGAACGCCGCGGAATTGGTGAACCGCTCGCTCAGTTGAACGAGAGCGCCGTCGGCCTGCAAACGTTCCATGGTTAACGCCTCTTACGCAACTGTTTGACTGTCCGGCTTCGGCGCCGGCTTTATGATGAACAAATCATTGCGCGGGCGAGACCCGGAGTCCAGTGACAAGCGCGGATATGGTTTCCGCGGGTCATTCCGAGGAATTCAACCGGGAATAGACGCAAAAAAAGAGCCGCCGGAGACCGGCGGCTTTGAAAGTTGATAACAGGGAGGCGTCAAACAGAGTGGACAGGAGCCACTCGGTGTCCAAACGAGGACAGTTCCAGTCATAAACCCGAAAGCTTAATCTGGAGTAAACGAGCGATTTTTTTGACGGTTCGTTAGCCATGTCGGCCAGTGGCCGAGTACGGTGCGATGGCGTCTCTCTCGCCGCCGTCATTCCGGGGCACGACGAAGTCGTGAGCCCGGAATCCATAGCCACAGCAACATGGAGTGGCCCGCCTGCCCGTTTCAGCGGCTTGGGGTTATGGATTCCGGGCTCGGCGCTACGCGCCGCCCCGGAATGACAATGGAGAGATCTACGGAGGGCATGGGTCCCGGCTCTGCGGAGCAGCGCTACGCGCTGCACCGCGCCCGGGACACGACAAGAGAGGCCCGCGACTACTTCTTGAAAAAATGATCCGCCGCATCGCGCGAGGCGCGCTTCTTGGTGGCGGCTTCCTCCAGTCTTGCGATCTCGGTCTTGAGCAAGGTCACGCGCTCGGTCAGTTCTTCGACCGACAACAGTGAGAGATCCTGTCCGATCTCGTGGCTGATCTTCGTGCGCGGGCGGTCGTCGTCTTCCGTCGCCATTCTCGCTCCTCCTTTCGTCCGCGGACCGGACCGCAACGCTGAGGCGGTTGCCAGTCCGGACTGCGCTGGCTAATCAAAGGCCTGGTTCATCCCCGCACCTTTGCTCAAGGACACATCATGGACAAGCTGCCCGCGCAAATGACCGTGGTCGCCATCTCCAAGCCCGGCGGACCGGAGGTGCTGATCCCGGAACAGCGCAGCCTGCCGCAGCCCGGCCCGGACGAGATCCTGGTCAAGGTGATGGCCGCCGGCGTCAACCGGCCCGACGTCGCACAGCGCTCCGGCGCCTATCCGCCGCCGCCCGGCGCCAGCGACCTGCCCGGCCTCGAGATCGCCGGTGAGGTGGTCGCGGTCGGCAGCAACGCCAGGCGGCACAAGGTCGGCGACAAGGTGATGTCGCTGGTCGCCGGCGGCGGCTATGCGCAGTACTGCATCGCCCAGGACGCCCAGGCCATGAGCGTGCCGCCGGCGCTGTCGATCAAGGAAGCCGGCGCGCTGCCGGAGACCCTGATGACGGTCTGGCACAACGTGTTCGAGCGCGGCGGCCTCAAGGCCGGCGAGACGCTGCTGATCCATGGCGGCTCCTCCGGCATCGGCACCATGGCGATCCAGCTGGCGAAGGCGTTCGGCGCCAAGGTGTTCGTCACCGTGGGATCGCAGGACAAGTGTGATGCCTGCCTCAAATTGGGCGCCGACCGCGCCATCAACTACAAGACCGAAGACTTCGTCGCCGTGGTCAAGGAAGAGACCAACAAGGAAGGCGTCAACCTGATCCTCGACATGGTCGCCGGCGACTATGTCGACCGCAACTACGACGCCGCCGCGGTCGATGGCCGGATCGTGCAGATCGCAACCCTCAACGGGCCCAAGGTCAGCGTCAACATCGCCAAGGTGATGGTCAAGCGCCTCACCCATACCGGCTCGACCCTGCGCCCCCGTACGAATGCGGATAAGGCGGCGATGGTGGCCGCAATCGAGCAGAAAGTGATGCCGCTCTTGCGCGAAGGCCGCGTCAAACCGCTGATGGACAGCACTTTCCCGCTGGAAAAGGCCGCCGACGCGCATCGGCGCATGGAAACCAGCGCACATATTGGCAAAATTGTGTTGGAGGTCTAGGCCGCTGACCCACAGGGCGGGCCGGAAACCCTTTGATTTTCCTCGCTTTCGTGGCATCTATCGCGACGCACCGGACCACTTCGGTCCGGTCTGAAATCAGCTCTTACTCAGAGTTTGCGTCGAACGCGGAGAACTGACCTTGCGTCTGATCAGGTGCCTCGCGCCCATCGCGCTGGGCCTCATGATTCTCGTCGCCGCGTATCCCGCGCGCGCGCTCGACGCCGTCAGCGTGCGCAGTGACGCGCCCGCGATCGACCTCACCGGCGTGCTCGAGCATCAGCGCAGCGATGCCGACCGCATCCAGGTCTCCACCGCGCCCGGCACCGACGGCATCGTCCGCCGCATCGAGGTGCGCGCCCGCGAAGGCGGCCAGAACTGGGTGGTGTTCGCGCTCGCCAACAACACCGACGACCAGCTCGACCGCCTGATCGTCGCCCCGCATTACCGCATCGTCTCCTCGGGGCTGCTGTGGCCGGACCTCGGCCTGTCGCGCATCGCGACCATCACGCCCTCGATTGGCGACCGGCCGGAGCGGCAGGAAAGCGCGACCGCGGACGTGTTCCGCATCACGCTCGATCCCGGCGCCGTCGTCACCTTCGTCGCGGAGCTACGCACCGACAAGCTGCCGCAGCTCTATCTGTGGGAGCCGGAAGCCTACAAGGACAAGGTCAACTCGTTCACGCTGTACCAGGGCATCGTGATCGGCATCTCCGGCTTGCTCGCACTGGTGCTGACCATTCTGTTCGTGGTCAAGGGCAGCATCATGTTCCCGGCCGCCGCGGCGCTGGCCTGGGCCGTGTTGGTCTATATCGGCGTTGATTTCGGCTTCTGGGGCAAGGTCCTCGACATGTCGAACAACGCCGAGCGCATCTGGCGCGCGGCGGGCGAGGCGATCCTGGCGGCCACGCTCCTGGTGTTCCTGTTCGCCTACCTCAATCTCAGCCGCTGGCATGTGCGCTATTCGCACATCACGATCGGCTGGCTCGCCTTCCTGGGATCGCTGGTGGCGCTCGCGCTGTTCGATCCGGCGGTGGCCTCCGGCATCGCGCGCATTTCGCTGGTGCTGATCGCCTTCGCGGGCTTTGCGCTGATCGTCTATCTCTCCACCCACGGCTTCGACCGCGCCGTGCTGCTGATCCCGACCTGGTTCCTGCTCGTCGTCTGGGTGGTCGCGGCCGGCATGACCGTCGCGGGCTCCGTCACCAACGACATCGTCGGCCCGGCCCTGCTCGGCGGCCTCGTGCTGATCGTGATGCTGATCGGCTTCACGGTGATGCAGCATGCCTTCGCCGGCGGCGGCGCCACCACCGGCGTCGTCTCCGACATCGAGCGGCGCGCGCTGGCGCTGGCCGGCTCGGGCGATCTGATCTGGGACTGGGATGTCTCCGCCGACAAGGTCTTCACCAGCCCCGAGACCGAGGCCCTGCTCGGCCTCAAGCGCGGCACGCTGGAAGGCCCGGCCGCGTCCTGGCTCGAAGTGCTGCATCCGCTCGACCAGGACCGTTTCCGCGCCGCGCTCGACAGCGTGCTCGACCAGCGCCGCGGCCGCCTGGTGCAGGATTTCCGCCTGCGCACCCCGGACGGCCATTTCATGTGGTTCGCGCTGAAAGCCCGCCCGGTGGTCGGCTCGGACGGCGAGGTCTCGCGCGTCGTCGGCACGCTCACCGACGTCACCGAGCTGCGCAACGCCGAGGAGCGCCTGCTGCACGATTCCGTGCACGACAACCTCACCGGCCTGCCCAACCGCAAGCTGTTCATGGACCGGCTGGGTGCGGTCGCCAACTTCGCCAAGACCATGCCGACGCTGCGGCCGACGCTGATGGTGATCGACCTCGACCGCTTCAAGCAGGTCAACGATTCCGTCGGCATCGCGGTCGGCGATTCCATCCTGCTCACCCTTGCCCGCCGCCTCACCCGCATCCTGAAGCCGCAGGACACGCTGGCCCGCATGGCCGGCGATCAGTTCGGCCTGATCCTGCTGTCGGAGCAGGACCCCGCCCGCATCACCGCCTTCGCCGAGACCATCCGCAAGACCATCCGCGCGCCGATCGCCTTCAACGACCGCGAGATCTTCCTCACGGCCTCGATCGGCCTCGCACTGTCCGATCCGCAGACGCAGCTGACGGACGAGATCATCAAGGACGCCGAGCTGGCGATGTATCATTCCAAGCGCATCGGCGGCGACCGCATCGACGTCTACAAGCCGGCGATGCGGGCGCGGAAGACCGATCGCCTGACGCTGGAGAGTGAGCTGCGCCGCGCCATCGAGCGCCAGGAGCTGACGATCCTGTACCAGCCGATCGTGCGGCTGGAGGATCGCTCGGTCGCCGGCTTCGAAGCGCTGGTGCGCTGGGATCACCCCAAGCTCGGCCGCATGGCGCCGTCGGAATTCATCAGCATCGCGGAAGAGACCGGCCTGATCGTCGACCTCGGCATGTTCGTGCTCGACCAGACCGCCAAGCAGCTCTCGGTGTGGCAGCGCGCGATGCGCTCGCGCGAGCCGATCTTCGCCTCCGTCAACGTCTCGTCGCGGCAATTGCTGCGCCACGACCTGATCCACGACATCCGCACCGTGCTCTCGCGCTCCTCGGTGGCGCGCGGCACGCTCAAGCTCGAATTGACGGAATCGCTGGTGATGGAGAACCCGGAGCACGCCGCGCAGATGCTGACGCGGATCCGCGAGCTCGGCACCGGGCTCTCGCTCGACGATTTCGGCACCGGCCATTCCTCGCTGGCCTATCTGCAGCGCTTCCCGTTCGACACCATCAAGATCGACCAGTCCTTCGTGCGCACCACCAACCGCGGCACCCGACCGGTGATCCTGAAGTCGATCATCGCGCTCGCGCACGACCTCGGCATGGACGTGGTGGCCGAGGGCGCCGAGACCGATTCGGACGCGGTCGAGCTCTACCAGATGGGCTGCGAATACGCCCAAGGCTTCGCCTTCGGCGAGCCGATGGACGCCGACGCCGCTATGCGGCTTTTGACGGAAGTGCGGCTGGAAGCGGCGAGCTGATCGCTCGCACCTCTGAAACCGGTATCGTAGGGTGGGCAAAGGCGCCCTGGCGCCGTGCCCACCGTTCAGAGGTGGTGGGCACGCTTTCGCTTTGCCCACCCTACGATACTGTTGGCATGCCGCTGCACTACCACCGCCTCTGCGACTTCTGCTTCCTGAACCGCACGCTCGCACCGTCAGGCATCCGTGTCGCGACGAAGCCCGCGGCGAGGCAGGCTTCGCGCTGCGGCATCTGGATGTCGGGGCTGCGCAGGCTGTCCCACCACGAGGCACGATTGGCCGCACGCGGCAGGGCCGCGCCGATGATCTCCTCGATCTGTTCGAAGCTCAGCACCAGCTCGTCCTGCTTCTGCCGCATCAGATAGTCGCGCAACGCGTCGTAGTCGTTCACAATCGTCCTCTCGTCCGAAAGCGGGTCTGCTCACACCGGATCTGCCCAAAACCGTGAGCTGCGTAAACCGATTCTTAACTCAGTACGGCAGCGCCGTCCCGCCTTAAACATCGCGCAAGCTTTCGGGCGCATCCACTTATGTCGGGAGCAAACGATGCTGTCTGGATGGCGCGACGCCATGGCCCGCCGGCCGTGGCGGATTTCGGCGAAACTGCTGATCATCTCGTCCATCGTGACGGTGATCGGCTTTTCCGCCGTTTGCGTCAACGTGATGCTCGACATGCGCCGCGGCGAGGAGGCGCTCGCCCGCCAGACGCTGGAGAACCTTGCAACCACCATCCAGTCCGACGTCAGCCGCAACGTCGAGATCTATGATTTGTCGCTGAAGGCGGTCGCCAGCAACATGCTGCTGCCCGAACTCGCGACGGTGTCGAAGCCGATCCGACACCTGATCCTGTTCGACCACGCCACGACGGCCAGGCATTTCGGCGCCATCCAGGTGTTCGATGCCGAGGGCCGGCTGACCATCGACGCCTCCACGCTCGATCCCCTGCCCGAGAACCGGAGCGAGGAGGATTACTTCAGGGTCCATCGCGACAATCCCGGCATCGGGCTGTTCATCAGCCGTCCCATGCTGTTTCGCGGCACTTACGCGATCGTGCTGAGCCGGCGCATCAGCGACACCGACGGCGGGTTCCTCGGCATCGTCGCCGGCTCGATCCGCTTCAGCTATTTCCACGAATTGTTCGAGCAGCTGAAGCTCGATCCTGAAGACACCATCACCGTCCTCAAGCGCGACCGCACCATCATGATGCGGCGGCCATTCGATCTCGACATCATCGGCACCAACCTGAACGATCGCCGCAGCTGGAGCGCCGACAACCTCCGAATCGGCGCCGCCTATTCGGGGCAGGGCCCGGTCGACCCGACGCCGCGGCTCTATGTCCGCAGCGGCGACAAAGGACCGCTGTTCGTGGTGGCGGGCAAACCCCTGACCGCCGTCTTCGCGCTCTGGGAGAAGGAGGCGTTCCGCATCGGCGCCGTGGTGCTGGCGCTCGCGCTGTTCGTGCTGGCGTCGACGCTCGTGCTGGCGCGCGAGATCGGCCGGCGTGCCGAGGCCGAGCGCAAGCTGGAGGAGATGGCGACGACCGACGCGCTCACCGGCCTCAAGAACCGCCGCAAGTTTGATTCCGTCATCGACGTCGAATGGCGGCGCGCCATGCGCCAGAAGGCGCCGATCGCGCTGGTGATGATCGATGCCGATCACTTCAAGGCCTACAACGATAGCTTCGGTCATCAGGCAGGGGACCAGGTGCTGGTCGGCATCGCCATTTGCATTTCCGATTCGGTGAGCCGGGCCGGCGACTGTGCCACGCGCTATGGCGGCGAGGAATTCGCCGTGCTGCTGCCGAATACGTCGCCCACCGACGCCTTCAAGGTCGCCGAGGCGATCCGGACCAAAGTGCAGGGCTGGTCCGATGAGCAGGTGATTTTGACGGTGTCCTGCGGCGTCGCCAGCCTGGTTCCCACCGCCGGCATGGACTGGTCGATCCTGGTCGCCGCCGCCGACAAGGCGCTCTACGCCGCGAAAGCCGGCGGCCGCAACCAGTCGGTGGTCGCGAGCCTGCCGAAGCTGTCGCTGGTGGCGTGAGCTTCGCCATCGTCGCTGGGCACGACGCAATCCGCCACGCCACAGCTGTCGTCCCCGCCTAGTGCGCAATTGCGCACGGGGCGCGGGGACCCATACCGCGGAATCTATCGATCGTCGCTGGTAGCAGTACCGGACTACGAATCTTCGCCAAACGACTCCCTGGGTTATGGGTCCCTGCGTTCGCAGGGACGACACCGGAGTTTGTGGCGCGTTACTGCCCCAGATACTTCTTCATCTCCGCGATCAGGCCGTCACGCAGCTCGGGGCGCTTCAGGCCGTAGGCGATGTTGGCGCGCAGGAAGCCGGGCTTGGAGCCGCAATCGTGGCGCTCGCCCTCGAACTCGACGCCGTAGAACTTCTGCGATCTGGCAAGGCCGATCATGGCGTCGGTGAGCTGGATCTCGCCGCCGGCGCCGCGCTCCTGCGTTTCCAGGATCTTGAAGATCTCGGGCTGCAGGATGTAGCGGCCGGTGATCGAGAGGTTCGAGGGCGCGGTGCCCTTGGCCGGCTTCTCGACCATGCCGTCGACCTCGAACATCTTGCCGCTGCGCTTGCCGACGCCGCAGATGCCGTATTGATGGGTGAGATGGTCGGGCACCGCCTCGACCGCGACCAGATTGGATTTCTCGCCGAGCGATGATGCCATCTCGATCATCTGCTTGAGGCAGCCGGGCGTGTTGAGCACGAGCTCGTCGGGCAGCACGACGGCGAACGGCTCGTTGCCGACGATGTCGCGCGCACACCAGACCGCGTGACCGAGGCCGAGCGGCGCCTGCTGGCGCGTGAAGCTGACGGCGCCCGCCTCGGGCTGGTTCTGCGCCAGGATGTCCTGCTCGGCCTTCTTGCCGCGCGCCGCAAGCGTCGCGTCGAGCTCGTACATCCGGTCGAAATGATCTTCGATGACGTTCTTGTTGCGGCCGGTGACGAAGACGAAGTGCTCGATGCCGGCCTCCCTCGCCTCGTCATAGACGTACTGGATCAGCGGCTTGTCGACGATGGTCAGCATTTCCTTCGGCATCGCCTTGGTGGCGGGCAGGACACGGGTGCCGAGGCCGGCGACGGGGAATACGGCTTTGCGAATTTTCATGTGATTGATCGAATACCTGAGAGCCCATGGGAACGGAGCTGGGAACGGAACAATGGCATTTGCTAACCTGTTTGCAGCCGCCAACAAAGGCGGATGTGGGGCCTCACCCGCGCAGAGTTAAGAAAAAGGCCGCCACCAAAATTTCACCTTTGTTAAGCTATTGGCAACCGTAACCAGGCCTCCTGATGGCGGATTTTTGAAATGCCCGATGGGTGGGACATGATGCGATCGGTGGCAGGACGGGCAAGACGGACGGTATCCGCGACCGGCGCGATGATGGTTGCAGCCGCTTTGCTGCTGCCCGCCGGCGCGCACGCTCAGGCGCAGAACGGCCTGTCCAACCTGTTCGGCGGCATCTTCTCCGGCTCCAACGCGGCGCCCTCTCAGCCTGCGCCGGGACCCGGCGGCGGTCAAACGGGAGCATTGCCCTGGACCGGCGAGGACGGCGCTTCCGGCCATCCCTTGATGACGGCGGCAGCGATCCGCGAGGCCGCCGGCAATTTCAACAATTGCGTCGCCGGGATGTGGCCCGATGCCTCACGGCGCGGCGTCACCCAGGAAAATTTCCAGCGCTTCACGGCCGGGCTCAGCCCCGATCTGCGCATCATGGACCTCATGGATTCGCAGCCCGAGTTCACCAAATCGATCTGGGCCTATCTCGACATCCTCGTGAACGACAACCGCCTCGCCAAGGGCCGCGAGATTCTCGCCACATACAAGGCGCAGTTCGACGCCACCGAGAAGGCCACCGGCGTCGATCGCTACATCATCGCCTCGATCTGGGGCATCGAGTCCAATTACTCGACGCAGATGGGCGACCGCAGCGTGCTGCAATCGACCGCGACGCTGGCCTGCATCGGCCGCCGCCAGGCCTATTTTAAGGACGAGTTCCTGTCGGCGCTGGAGATCCTCAACCGCGGCGACCTCAGGCCGGAGCAGATGCGCGGCTCCTGGGCCGGCGCCTTCGGCCCGACCCAGTTCATGCCGACCGCGTTCAAGCGCTTTGCCGTCGATGGCGACGGTGACGGACGGCGCGACGTCGTCGACAATCCCACCGATCTGATCGCATCGACCGCCAACAATCTGAAGAAGGATGGCTGGCAGCCGGGCCAGACCTGGGGCTATGAGGTCGTGGTGCCGCAAGGCTTCAACTACATGCTGGCCGACCGCGCCAAGGCGATGCCGATCACGCAATGGGAGAAGCTCGGGCTGAAGCGGGCGACGGGCCAGCCATTCCCGCATCCGGCGGAGAAGGCCTACCTGCTGGCGCCGGCAGGCGCGCAAGGACCCGGCTTCCTGATGCTGCAGAACTATCGCGTCATCATGAAGTACAATCCGGCCGAGGCCTATGCGCTGGCGATCGGCCATTTCGCCGACCGCCTGCGTGGCGGGCAGCCCTTCGTGCAGCCCTGGCCGCGCCAGGAGCGCGAGCTGTCGCGCACGGAGCGGCTGGAGCTGCAGCAGCTGCTGGCCCAGCGCGGCTTCTACAAGGGCACCCCGGACGGCCAGTTTGGCGGCCAGACGCGGGAGGCGCTGCGCAATTTCCAGGCCTCGATCGGGGTGCCCGCCGACGGATTTGCCTCCTCCGACGCGCTGGATCGGCTGCGCGGACGGTAGAATCGCCCCGAAAGTAACCCTGAACAGGGATTTTGCCCGCCGCGCTTGACGCAGGCGGCTGTTCCCCGGTGTATGGGGCAAGAATCTGCAACGGAATTTGCCCGTTTCGCGCCCGATTCCGTTACTATATTGAGCCACTTCCGATCCCCGTTGCGCGTGCCCGAGATCGCATGTCGAAGAAGTCCCTGTTCAAGGCACTGACCGAGACCGGCCCGTTGATCGCGCTGGGGACGGCGCTTGCGATCCTGGTGGTGATCGCAGGACCTGCCTCGGCGCAGTTCTTCAACTTCCCCGGCTTCGGCGGCCCGCCGCAGCGCTCGGCGCCACCGCCACCCCGAGGTGGTGGAGGCGGCGGCTGGTTCGGCGGCGACTTCTTCGCACCGTTCCAGCAGCAACAGCAGCAGGCGCCGCGGCAGGATTTTTCGCGCGCCCCGGCGCCGGCCAAGCGCGACACCATCCCCGAGAAGAACGCGCTGGTGCTCGGCGATGCCATGGCCGACTGGCTCGCTTACGGCCTGGAAGACGCCTATGCCGAGCAACCCGACATGGGCGTGATCCGCAAGCACAAGACCGTTTCCGGCCTGATCAGGTACCAGCCCAAGGGCGAGCCCTCGGACTGGGCGGCGGCGGCAAGGGGCATCCTCGAGACCGAAAAGCCCGACGTCATCGTCGTCATGCTCGGCCTCAACGACCGCGCCGCGATCCGCGAGCCTGTGGCGGAGAAGACGGACAAGCCCGCTGCGGACAAGGACAAGAAGAACGACAAGGGCGCGCGCGGCAAGCCACCGGCAAAGCCCGGCGAGACGAAGCCCGGCACCGACAGTGCTGCCAAGCCCGAGGACAAGCCGGCTGATGCCGACCTGCCGCAGGACGACGCCGACAACGCCGACACGCCTGCGGCCGCGCCGGAAAAGACCGCGCGCAATCCGAACGGCCTCTACGAATTCCGCGACGAGCGCTGGATCGAGCTCTACAGCAAGAAGATCGAGGAGCTCGCGGCCGTCCTCAAGTCCAAGGGCGTGCCGGTGCTGTGGGTCGGCCTGCCGGCGGTTCGCGGACCCAAGGGCACTGCGGATACGCTGTTCCTGGATTCGCTCTATCGCGAAGGCGCGGCCAAGGCCGGCATCACCTATGTCGACGTCTGGGACGGTTTCGTCGACGAAGCCGGCCGCTTCCTGCAGAAGGGCCCAGACTTCGAAGGCCAGATTCGCCAGCTGCGCAGCTCTGACGGCGTCTATTTCACCAAGGCCGGCGCGCGCAAGCTCGCGCATTATGTCGAGCGCGAGATCACGCGCCTGCTGGCCGGACGCTCCGGCCCGATCGCGCTGCCGAGCGAGCCCGCGACCCCCGACACCAGTGCCGAGCCCGGCAAGCCCGCGCCGCGGCCGCTGGCCGGGCCGATCGTGCCGCTGGTCGCGGCCTCGATCTCGACCGATCAATTGCTGGGCGGCCCGGGCTCGCGTCCCGCCGCCGTCGATGCGCTCGCTGCGCGGACGATGGTGAAGGGCGAGCCGCTGGCAGCGCCGGCCGGCCGCGCCGACGATTATGCCTGGCCGCGCCGCGAAGTCGGCCGCGAGCAGGCCAAGGGCGATACGCCGATGGCCGCGACGACGCCTGAGGGCAATGCCGCCAATCCCACCGCGGCTGGCGCCGCCGCCGCGATCGGGCCGCCGAAACTTGCGCCGAAGAAGCCGCCGGTGCCGCCGCAGCAGCCGGCGCAAGCGCCGCCCTCGTTCCGCGATTTCTTCGGCTTCGGCTCGCCGCAGCCAGGGCCGCCGCGTCAACTGGCGCCGGCACCCGGCCCGCGCAATCCAGCTCCCAATCCGGGGATTCCGCGTCCGCCGGGCAACGTCGGCCGCTCCGCCGAGATGTTCCGGTAAGCGAAGGTCTCGTGTCCCGGACGCGACGCAGCACCTCTTGGTGATGCGGCGCAGAGCCGGGACCCAGCTCCTCTCACGACATTCAAAAAAAAGAATGGGCCCCGGCTCAGCAGCGCACCACTGCGTGATGCGCTGCGTCCGGGGCACGAGAAACGTGAGCTCTTGGCCCAGCCGTTAATAGCGCCAGCGCGGCGGCGGGCGGCGGGCGGGGCGCGACATCAGCAGCGCGAGCGCAAAACCGATGCCGCCGGCCACCATCAGGGCGCCGAGCGGATTGTCCTGCACCTTCTTCGACAGCGCCTGCGTGCCGTCGCGGAAGGTGTCGCCGCTGTTCTCATAGGCGTCCTTGGCGTAGCTCGTCGCGGTGTCCGCGGCATCGCGCACGGCATCCTTGGCCTGGCCGTAGAGATTCTGCACCGTGCCCGCAGCCTCGCGCGCCTTGCCCGATGCCTGCGTCTTGGCATCGCCTGCCAGGTCTCCAATCGCGCCTTCCGCGCGCCCGGCATATTCCTTGGCCGATCCAACAATCCGATCCGTGTCCATGATGCTCCTCCTCGGGGGTCAGCCCAAGTAACCGATCAGGAGCAGCGCAGTTCCAAGCGATGACGAAAGTGTTGCCCGGCCGGCTACAAAATCAGCCCGCCATCGACGACCAAAGTCTGGCCGATGATGTAGGACGACAACGGCGAGGCCAGGAACAGCGCCGCGCCCGCCATGTCGGCCGGCGTGCCCAATCGCCGCAGCGGGATGCGCGCGAGCGCGCCTTCGAGCCGCTTGGGATTGTCGGTCGTCACCTTCGTCATCTTGGTGTCGACGAGGCCGGGTGCGATGCCGTTGACGCGGATGCCGTCCTCGGCCCAGGCCTCGCCGAGGGTTCGCGTCAATCCGACCGCGCCGGTCTTCGAGGCGTTATAGGCGGGATTGCCCATGGTGGAATGATAGGCCGCGGTCGATGACACCATGATCAACGCGCCCTTGCCATCCCGCAACATGGAATGAAACCGCGTCGCACAGGCCATCAGGCTCATCAGGTTGACCTCGACCACCTTGCGGAAGCCGGCCATCTCGAACTCGCCGCGGCGATAGAGCACCGCGCCTTGCGCCAGCACGAGCACGTCGAGCCTGTCGAAGGACGGCTTGAACGCCTCGATCGCACCGGGATTGCTGACGTCGAGCTGCGCGTAGGAAAGGCCCGTGAGATCGGAGCCTTCCTCGGCGGAATATTCCGCTGCGCGAGCCCGCGTGCCGCACACCGCGACCTGCGCGCCCCGCGTGCGAAAAGCCTGCGCGATGCCGTTGCCGATCCCGCTCGAGCCGCCGACGACCAGCACCTGCTTGCCTGAGAAATCGAGCTCGTTCGCCATGGCGGCCTCCCTTTTGTCTTGCTTGTTTGACCTGTCTGCGGATCGATGCCAGCCTTGTCAATCATAACAAGAAAAGCAGCGTTCCGAGGAAACAACATGTCCGAATTCAAAGAGCTCAGCCGGTCCGTCAAGGGCCTGACCGTTCTCGTCACCGGCGCGGCCAGCGGCATGGGGCGTGCCACCGCGCGCGTGTTCGCCGCCGAGGGCGCCAACGTCGCCGTCACCGATTACGACGCGCAGGGCGCGCAGGCGGTGGCCGCGGAGATCGCCGCGCGCGGTGGTGCAGGAAAAGCGTGGAAGCTCGACGTTGCCGACGGCGGCGAGATCAAGCGCGTGGTGAATGAGGTCGCGGCACATTTCGGCGGGCTCGACATCATCGTCAACAACGCCGGCATCTCCGTCCGCGTCGCGATCGACGACGAGAGCTATGAGGACGCCTGGGCAAGGGGCATCGCCGTGATGCTGACGGCGCATCCGCGCATCATCCGCGCCGCGCTGCCGCATCTGCGCAAGTCGCGGTGCCCGCGCATCGTCAACATCGCCTCGACCGAGGCGCTCGGAGCCACCGCGTTGCACAGCCCCTATTCGGCGGCAAAGGGCGGCGTTGCCAGCCTGACCCGCTCGCTCGCCGTGGAGCTGGGCCGCGAGGGCATCACCGTCAACTGCATCTGCCCTGGGCCGATCCGCACTGGGATCACCGACCGCATCTCCGAGGAGCACAAGACCATCTACGCCAAGCGCCGCACCGCACTCGGCCGTTACGGCGATCCCGAGGAGGTCGCGCATATGACCTTGAGCCTGTGCCTGCCGGCGGCGTCCTTCCTCACCGGCGCGGTGATCCCGGTCGATGGCGGGCTGATGGCACGAAACGCGTGAGAGGCATGCGCGCCGCGCGTTGACAAGTCCGAGCGCGGGAGTAGCTTTTTCGTCGACAGAGCGGGACCAACCGCTCGCGACACGCGGGAGAGAACGTCATGACGATCGCCATCCGGCAGCTGCAAAAACATTTCGTCGGCGAGGTGTCCGGCCTCGATCTGCGCAAGCCTCTCACCGAGGCCGAAGCACGCGAGGTCGAGGCCGCCATGGATAAATACGCGGTGCTGGTGTTCCACGACCAGGACATCACCGACGAGCAGCAGATGGCCTTCGCCCTGAACTTCGGCCAGCGCGAGGACGCCCGCGGCGGCAACATCACCAAGGCCGATGAATACCGCCTCACCTCGGGCCTCAACGACGTCTCCAACCTCGGCAAGGACGGCAAGCCGCTGCCGAAGGACAGCCGCGCCAATCTGTTCAATCTCGGCAATTGCCTGTGGCACTCCGACAGCTCGTTCCGCCCGATCCCGGCAAAGTTCTCGCTATTGTCGGCGCGCGTGGTGAACCCAAAGGGCGGCAACACCGAGTTCGCCGACATGCGCGCCGCCTATGACGCGCTCGACGACGAGACCAAGGCGGAGATCGAAGACCTCGTCTGCGAGCACTCGCTGATGTATTCGCGGGGGTCGCTCGGCTTCACCGAATACACCGACGAGGAGAAGGAGATGTTCAAGCCGGTGCTGCAGCGGCTGGTGCGGACCCATCCCGTGCACCGTCGCAAGTCGCTGTATCTGTCGTCGCATGCGGGCAAGATCGTCGGCATGAGCGTGCCTGAAGGGCGCTTGCTGCTGCGCGATCTCAACGAGCACGCGACGCAAGCAGAATTCGTCTACGTCCACAAATGGAAGCTGCATGACCTCGTGATGTGGGACAACCGCCAGACCATGCATCGCGTCCGCCGCTACGACCAGTCGCAGCCCCGCGACATGCGCCGCGCGACGGTGGCGGGGACGGAGCCGACGGTGCAGCAGCAGGCGGCGGAGTAATATAGTCTGCAACCGGTGTCATCGCCCGCGAAGGCGGGCGATCCAATATTCCAGAGGCCTGCGTTGAAGGAAGCGTTCTCACCACATCCGCTACGGCGTACTGGGTCGCCCGGTCAAGCCGGGCGACGACTGCGGTAAGTGGAACCAATATAGCGGACCCTGATGCTACGCGTGCCCTGCCTCGTTCGAGAGCATGCCGGGATCGATGCCGATCTTCTGCAAGGCGCGGGTGTATTTGTCGTCGACGTCGTCGCCGAAGATCAAATCCGCATCCGCATCGCAATGCAGCCAGCCGTTGCTCTGGATCTCGGTCTCGAGCTGGCCCGGCGCCCAGCCGGCATAGCCGAGCGCGAGAATGGCGTGCTTGGGGCCGGAGCCGCTGGCGATGGCGCGCAGGATGTCGACGGTCGCCGTAAGGCAGACGCCGTCGTCGATCCGCAGCGTCGCGTTCTCGATGTAGAAATCGCTGGAATGCAGCACGAAGCCGCGTCCGGTATCGACCGGGCCGCCGCGCAGTACCTTCATGCTTTCGGCATTCTCCGGCAGCTTGATGTGCTCGCCCTTCTTGATGATGCCGAGCTGCTGCAACAGCTCGGGGAAGTCGATGCTGCCGGCCGGGTGGTTCACGATGATGCCCATCGCCCCTTCCGCGGAATGGGCGCAGAGATAGATCACCGAGCGCTCGAAACGGGAATCGCCCATCACGGGCATCGCGATCAGCAGCCGGCCGTCGAGATAACCGGCCGAATTGGGAAGCGCCGGACCCGCGCGGCGGGTGCTTTCGCCCGTTCTCTTTCCTGTGGGAGCCATCGGTGAAGCACTCCGGTTTCAATTCCTATCCTGATGTCGGCCCGGGCCGCTGTCAAATCAAGCCTTGCAGGGACGCGATTCGGCTGCATCCATCACAAGCAATTCAATGGTTTGCCCCGGGGCGACCCTGTAAAGACGTGCCATGCTGACGAGAGTTCCCCTGCGTGCGGCGATTGGCGTCGCGACAACCCTGCTTGCGTCATCGCTGGCCATCGCAGCCCGCGCCGATGACGCTTCGCCGTGGCAGCGCGACGGACATTCCGCGGTGCGGCTATTGGCGGGATCGCGCAGCGGCGCCGTCCTGCTCGGCGGTATCGCCTTCCAACTCCAGCCTGGATGGAAGACCTACTGGCGTACCCCCGGCGATTCCGGCGTTCCGCCGCGGTTCGACTTCTCGAAGTCGGACAATGTCGAGGCGGTGACGGTGATGTGGCCGGCGCCGCAAAAATTCGCCGACGGCGCCGGCGGCCATTCGATCGGCTATCGTGACCAGATCGTGCTGCCTTTGCGCATCGTCGCCAAGGCGGCCGACAAGCCCGTGACCTTGCGCGCCGAGATCAATTACGCCGTGTGCGAGAAGCTCTGCATTCCGGTCGAGGCCAAGGCCGAGCTCGGCTTCAACAGCGTCGCCTCGACAGAGGACGCCAATTTGCGCGCCGCGCTCGACACCGTGCCCAAGCCCGCCAATATCGGCGATCCCAATCCGCTCACCATCCGCGACGTCAAGCGCGACGGGCCCAAGAACGTCGTCGTCGACGTGATCACGCCCGACAGCCGCAACGTCAATCTGTTCGTGGAAGGCCCGACGCCCGATTGGGCGCTGCCGATTCCGGCGCCGGTGCAGCACGGCCCGCCCGGTGTGATGCGGTTTTCCTTCGAGCTCGACGGTCTGCCGCCGGGCGCCAAGCCGGATGGTGCGGCGCTGAAATTCACGCTGGTCGGGCCGGAGAAGGCCTACGAGTTCAATACGAACTTGGAATGAGTGGCGCGCTGTCCGGGACGACACCGAGGATGGAACGCCACCCAACCCAATCTTAACGAATGGTTGCTAATCCCTCACCTGCCGCAGCATGCCGGGCGATCTGAGGGACCTTCGAATTGGCCGTGATGGATGCAGAACCCGCAACGACCGGACCGGCCGGGCTGATCGCGCGGCTGCGGGCCAGGCTGACGGGCGGGCCCAGCGAGGCCTCGCTGACGCGGCGGCTCGCCGGCACCATCTTCATCATCCGCGTCATCAGCGCCGGCCTCGCTTATGTCTCGCAGGTGCTGCTGGCGCGCTGGATGGGCACGTCCGATTACGGCGTCTATGTCTATGTCTGGACCTGGGTGCTGCTGCTCGGCAGCATGATGGATTTCGGCATCTCGGCTTCGGCACAGAAGATCATTCCGGAATATCGCGCCAGCAACGAGCAGGCGCTGCTGCGCGGCTTTCTCTCCGGCAGTCGCTGGCTGACTTTTGCCGTGTCGACACTGGTGTCGCTCGGCCTCGCCGGCATCGTCAGGCTGCTGTCGCCCTGGATCGATCCAGCCGAGCAACTGCCGCTCTATATCGGCTGCATGACCCTGCCCGCCTTCGTGGTCGCCAACACCCAGGACGGCATCGCGCGCTCGCATGACTGGATGCAGCTCGGGCTGATGCCGCAATTCATCATCCGCCAGGCGCTGATCATAGGCATTACGGGCGCGGCCTTCCTGCTCGGCTATCATCTCGGTGCCGTCGCCGCGATGGTTGCGAGCGCAGGCGCGGTGTGGATCGCGATGACCGGGCAGATGGTGGCGCTGAACCGCAAGCTCGCCGATCACATCGAGCCCGGTCCCAGCGCTTACGACATCCGCGGCTGGCTTGCCGTCTCGCTGCCGATCCTCCTGGTCGAGAGCTTCTATTTGCTGCTGTCCTACACCGACGTGCTGGTGCTGCAGCAGTTCCGTCCCTCCGATGAGGTCGGCGTCTACTTTGCGGTGGTGAAGACGCTGGCGCTGGTCTCCTTCATCCATTACGCGATGTCGGCGACGACGGCGCATCGCTTCGCCGAATACAACGCAAGCGGCGACAAGGCCCGGCTGTCGGCCTACGTGGCGCATGCGATCAACTGGACGTTCTGGCCGTCGCTGGCGGCGACCATCGTGCTGCTCGCGCTCGGCAAGCCGCTGCTCTGGTTGTTCGGGCCGCAATTCGTGGTCGGCTACGACATCATGTTCGTCGCCGCGATCGGGCTCGTGGTGCGCGCCGCGATCGGGCCGGTCGAGCGGCTGCTCAACATGCTCGGTCAGCAGAAGATCTGCGCGCTCGCTTACGCGCTGGCCTTCGTGATGAACCTCGTGCTCTGCATCGCGCTGGTACCGCGCTATGGCGGCCACGGCGCTGCCGCTGCGACCTCGATCTCCCTCACCTTCGAGACGGTGCTGTTGTTCTGGATCGTGCGGCAGCGCCTTGGCCTGCACGTGCTGGCGTTCGGGAAATAGGCGCTGCACGCCTCGATGCCTGCTGCTTTGTCGGGGAACGGCACTGTCAGCGCACGCACGCGAACGAGGCAAAACGCCTCCGCTTTTTCAACGCGAGGCAATATTTTTCTTATTCTGCCGAGGTGGTTGCGCATCAGGGGAACCTTATCCTACGTCGTATTGCCTAACCGACCAGATCAACCTAAGATTATTCTGATATGCTCGATCCACTCTACGTCGCCTCTGGCTTCGGCGTCGGCCTCCTTGTCGGGATGACCGGCGTGGGCGGCGGCTCGTTGATGACGCCGCTCTTGATCCTGCTGTTCGGTGTTCATCCCTCCACGGCGGTCGGAACCGACCTGCTCTATGCCGCCGCGACCAAGGCCGGCGGCAGCGTGGTGCATGGCTGGTCGCGCAGCGTGCACTGGCCGGCGGTGCTGCGGCTCGCCTGCGGCAGCATTCCCGCGAGCGCGCTGACGCTGCTGGTGCTGTGGAAGCTCGACCTCAAGAACGATTCCGAGCGCAGCCTGGTCAATCTGGTGCTGTGCTTCGCGCTGCTGCTGACCGCGACCTCGCTGATCTTCCGCAAGTCGATCATGGAGCGCTATCGCAGCCGGCTGGAGCGCGTCGACGATCGCACCACCGCGATCGCGACCGTCGTCACCGGCATCGTGCTCGGCGTGCTGGTCTCGATCTCGTCGGTCGGCGCCGGTGCGGTCGGCGTCACCGTGCTGCTGCTGCTTTATCCGCGCCTGCCGATGGTGACCATCGTCGGCTCCGACATCGCCCACGCGGTGCCGCTGACGCTGGTCGCCGGCATGGGGCACTGGGCGCTCGGCGACGTGGATTGGGCCTTGATGGGCGTGCTGCTGATGGGCTCGCTGCCCGGCATCATAGTCGGCAGCTACAGCGCGACGCGCGTGCCCGAGACGGTGTTGCGGCTGACGCTTGCCAGCGTATTGGTCGTCGTCTCCGGCAAGATCATGTTTGCCGAGCTGAACCTGTCCTCGGCGTTCGTCACCGCCCTGGCCTGGACGCATTGAGCGGGAAGCTGCCGCCTCGCTCTCAATTTCGTAGGGTGGGCAAAGCGAAGCGTGCCCACGTTCTTTTCCAATCATCGAGTGACGGTGGGCACGGCGCTGACGCGCCTTTGCCCACCCTACAATACTGAGCGCGTTACGCGGCGGTCCAGCCGCCGTCGATCGAGAGATTGGTGCCGGTGATCTGGGCGGCGTCGTCGCTGCACAGGAACAGTGCCAGCGCTGCGACCTGCTCGGAGGTGACGAATTCCTTGGTCGGCTGCGCCGCGAGCAGCACGTCGTTGATGACCTGCTCGCGCGTCAGATTGCGTGCCTTCATCGTGTCGGGGATCTGCTTCTCCACCAGCGGCGTCCAGACATAGCCGGGGCTGATGCAGTTGCAGGTGATCTTGTGGGTCGCGACCTCCAGCGCCACGGTCTTGGTGAGACCGGCGATGCCGTGCTTGGCCGAGACATAGGCCGACTTGAAGGGCGAGGCCACCAGCGAGTGTGCGGATGCCGTGTTGATGATGCGGCCCCAGCCCTTCTTCTTCATGCCGGGCACCGCGGCGCGGATGCCGTGGAAGGCGGAGGACAGGTTGATCGCGATGATCTGGTCCCACTTCTCGATCGGAAACTCCTCGACCGGCGAGACGAACTGGATGCCGGCATTGTTGACGAGGATGTCGACCGAGCCGAAGGTCGTCTCGCCGAGCGCGATCATCCCGGCGATCTCGGCGGGCTTGGTCATATCGGCGGGCGAATAGATCGCCTTCACCTTGAACTCCTGCTCGATCCTGGCGCGTTCCTTCTCGATGTCCTCCGGCGTGCCGAAGCCGTTGATGACGACGTTGGCGCCGGCGCCGGCGAACGCACGCGCATAGGCGAGCCCGATGCCGCTGGTGGATCCGGTCACGACGGCGTTCTTGCCTGACAGACTACCCATTCTGTTCGCTCCTTTTTGCCGGGGGCGCGGAGACGTCCCCCGTGAGATCGTAAGTCACCATGGTCTCGCCGGACTGCGGCCGCTCGAGCCAGTCCTTGTGGCGCATCGACAGGTGCACGTCGTTCACGCCGGCCTCCCAATGCTCGACCATGGCGACGTGAGAGAAATCGTAATCCTTCGACGAGGATTCGTAGTTCTTGCTGCGGTAGATCAGATGCACCACGGTGACGGTGCTTTCGCGCGACACTTTCGCGAGGAATTCGACGGAGGGGTCGTTCTTCAGGTAGTCCGGCAATTTGCCGATCAGGTCGCGCACGGCCTTGCGGGCGTTGTGCAGCTGCTTGTTCTTGTCGGTGTTCATCCGCGTGCGGCTGGAATAGCGGATGTCCTTCTCGCGCTCGGCGGCCTCCAGCAGCGAGGTCGGCAGATCGCCACGCGCCGAAAACAGGTCGACCTGGAAGATCAGCATGTCGCGATCGAGCTCGGCATCGAGCACGTAGTCGAGCGGGGTGTTGGAGGCGATGCCGCCGTCCCAATAATGCTCGCCGTCGATGATCACCGAGGGAAAGCCGGGCGGCAGCGCGCCGGAGGCCATGATGTGCTCCGGGCCGATTTTCTTGCCAAGCTTCTTGAGCTCGTAATTGTCGAAATATTTGAAATTGCCGGAGGTGACGCCGACCGCGCCGACCGACAGGCGGGTCTTCAGGTCGTTGATGCGGTCGAAATCGACCAGGCGCTCCAGCGTCTTCTTCAAGGGCGCCGTGTCGTAATAGCTCTGGGCTTCGGGATGCCCCGGCGGCCACAGCGGCGCCGGCGGGACGCGGGGGACGAAGAAGCCGGGCACGCCGAAGGTGGCGATCAGCGCGGCACTGGTCGAGTTGAACAGCTCACGGCTGTGATCGCTCTTGCCGATCGGCTTCCACGGCACCGGCGCGGAGACCATCTCCCAGAATTCCTTGAGCCGCTTGACACGGGCCGGCCCCTCGTTGCCGGCGATGATGGCGGCGTTGACCGCGCCGATCGAGATGCCGGCGACCCATTCCGGCTCGAAGCCGGCGCCACACAGCGCCTGATAGGCCCCCGCCTGGTAAGAGCCGAGCGCGCCGCCGCCCTGCAGGACCAGGACGCGTTGCGCATGCGCGGGGATGCGGGCGGATTCCGGGCTACGATCTGTCATCGGGGAACATTAGCAATGGCGCGCCACCGTGGCGACACTTCGCGACGGCGTCAATGCATGCCGGGATCAAGTCTGGCTCATCGCTCCGTCGAGGCCAGGATCATGGTCCAGAACACCTTGTACTTGGTGCCGGGGGCATAGCTCGCCGCGATGCCCAATTTTGTGACACCGTTCTTGAGCATGTTGGCGCGGTGCGGAGGCGAGTCGCGCCAGCCCGAAAAGGCTTCCGCCAGCGTATGATAGCCGGCCGAGATGTTCTCGACCGCGACGGTGGCAGGATAGCCGCCGGCGGCGAGGCGCTTGGCCAGGGGCGCGCGGACGTCATGGTCCATCTTGTTGGCGGCGGCCATGGCCTGGGACTGGGATTCCGCAAGCCGCATCAGATCGGGGTCGACCACGACCGTGCCGAGCATGTTGTTCTGGCGGTATTGCGAGATCATGATCGCGGCCGCCTGCGCATCGAGCTTGGAGCCCGGCACCGCCATGTCGGTATACATCGACGGCTGCTGGACCGGCGCCTCGTTGCCGGCACAGCCGGCGAGCAGCAAAGTGATGAGAATTGCGGCCGCAGCGCGCATGAAGGTGCCCCCGAATGAGGGGCCGTTGTTGCATATCAACAATGGCTGAAAGGTGAATTTTGAGGAAAATTTGAGCCGTCATTCCCCGGCGATGCGAAGCATCGAACCCGCAATCACGGGGCCTTAACCCGCAAATATCCGGTAACGGCGCGGTTCGAGGCCGATCATGTCGCCGGCGCGCAGTTCCTTGTCGCGGGGGGCATCGATCTCGATGGTCTTGCCGCCTGACAATGCGACCTCGGCCCGCTGCACGGGGCCGAAATTGCGGACATGCTGCACCGAACCCTCGAAAGCGCCGCTGCCGGGCGGGCCGACCACCATGTCATGTCGGCGCACGAACAGTCTTGACGCGCCGGGCGCGAGCCCGTCCGCCGCAAGGGCGAGCGGCCGGTCGCCGAGCCTGACGACGCCGCCCTCGACCTGCACCGGCAACTCGATGGATTCGCCGATGAAGCCGTGGACGAAGGCGCTTGCCGGGCTGTCGTAGACGTCGTCGGGCGAGCCGATCTGCTCGATCCTGCCCTTGTCCATGACCACGACGCGGTTGGCGACTTCCAGCGCCTCTTCCTGGTCGTGGGTGACGAAGATCGAGGTGACGTTGATCTCGTGGTGGAGCGAGCGCAGCCACCTGCGCAGCTCCTTGCGCACCTTGGCGTCGAGCGCGCCGAACGGCTCGTCGAGCAGCAGGATGCGCGGCTCGATCGCGAGCGCGCGGGCGAGCGCGATGCGCTGGCGCTGGCCGCCGGAAAGCTGGCTCGGGTAGCGATCGGCGAGCCAATCAAGCTGTACGAGGTCGAGCAGCTCCTTGACCCGGGCGCGGATGGTCGCTTCGTCCTTGCGGACCGCGCGCGGCTGCACGCGCAAGCCGAAGGCGACATTCTCGAACACCGTCATGTGGCGGAACAGCGCGTAATGCTGGAACACGAAGCCGACATGCCGCTCGCGCGCGCCCTGCGCCAGCGCGTCCTCGCCGTTGATGAGGACTTCACCGGCATCGGGCCAATCGAGGCCGGCGACGATCCTGAGCAGCGTGGTCTTTCCCGATCCTGACGGTCCGAGCAGCGCCACCAGCTCGCCGCCGTCGACCTTGAGGTCGACGCCGTCGAGGGCCTTGAAGCTGCCGAACGTCTTGACGAGATTTCTGACTTCAATGGTCACTTGCCTGTCCCTGGTCCAGATGGCGTTCCAGTACCGTCTTGGCGATCAGCGTAATCAGCGCCAGCATCGCGAGCAAGGAGGCAATCGCGAAGGCGGCGACGAAGTGGTATTCGTTGTAGAGGATCTCGACCAGCAGCGGCATCGTGTTGGTCTCGCCGCGGATATGGCCGGAGACGACCGAGACCGCGCCGAACTCGCCCATCGCCCGCGCGTTGCAGAGCAGGACGCCATAGAGCACGCCCCATTTGATGTTGGGCAGCGTGACGCGGAAGAAGGTCTGCAGGCCCGAGGCGCCGAGGGAGATCGCGGCCTCCTCCTCCTGCGTGCCCTGCTCCTGCATCAGGGGAATCAGCGCACGCGCCACGAACGGGAAGGTCACGAAGGTAGTGGCGAGCGCGATGCCTGGCACCGCGAACAGGATCTGGATGTCGTGATCCCTCAGCCAGCTGCCGAAATAGCCCTGCGCGCCGAACAGCAGCACGAAGACGAGGCCGGAGATCACCGGGCTCACCGAGAACGGCAGGTCGATCAGCGTGATCAGGAACGTCTTACCCGGGAAGTCAAATTTGGCGATGGCCCAGGCGGCGACGAGGCCGAACACCAGATTGAGGCCCACGGAGATCGCTGCGACCAGCAACGTCAGCCTGATCGCGGCCAGCGCCTCCGGATCGGCCAGCGCTGCAAAATAGGCGGCGATTCCCTTCGAAAACGCATGCGCGAACACCACCACCAGCGGCAGCACGACGAAGATGCCGAGAAACGCGACCGCGACAACGATGATGACAATGCGCACTGCCTTCGGCTCGGTGCGAAGATTGTCCCGCGCGAGGGCTTCACGTGCACGGGCCTTCTCGTCGGACGAGGTGACGGGACCTGAATGGGCGATCTGCATCGTCATGGTCCGCCCTCAGCGCGCCGGGATCCGGCTCTGCGCCCAGCGCTGGAGCCGGTTGACGGCCAGGATCACGACAAAGGAGACGACGAGCATGACCACCGCAATGGCGGTCGCGTCGGCATAGCGGAATTCGGACAGGCGGATCACGATCAGGAGCGGCGCGATCTCGGACACGTTGGGCAGATTGCCGGCGATGAAGATCACCGAGCCGTATTCGCCGACCGCGCGGGCGAAGGCGAGCGCGAGCCCGGTGAGCAGCGCCGGCGCCAGCGAGGGCAGGATCACGCGCGTGATGGTCTGCCAGCGGTTGGCCCCCAGGCTGCCCGCGGCCTCCTCGATCTCGGGATCGAGATCCTGCAGCACCGGCTGCACCGTGCGCACCACGAAGGGAATACCGATGAAGATCATGGCGACGAAGATGCCGACCGGCGTGAACGCCACCTTGATGCCGAGCGCTGCAAGCGGCGCCCCCAGCCAGCCCTGCTCGGCGAACAGCGCGGTCAGCGCGACGCCCGCCACCGCCGTCGGCAGCGCGAAGGGCACGTCGACGATGGCATCGAACAGCCGGCGGCCGGGAAAGCGGTAGCGCACCAGCGCCCAGACGATGATGCTGCCCATGACGAGATTGACACAGGCCGCGGCGAAGGCGAGGCCGAAGGAGACGCGCAGGGCATTCAGGGTGCGGCGGCTGGAGAGGATATTCCAAAATTGTTCGGGACTGAGCTCGAGCGATTTCAGGAACAGCCCGGCGAGCGGAATGAGGATGATGACGGACAGCCAGGACAGCGTCAGTCCCATCGTGAGACCGAAGCCCGGCAATGTCCGGCGTCGTGCTGCGATTGCGCTCACCAGGCCCCCTGCAAAAAGCCTCTTAAGACAGCAGCCGATCAGTTCTTGTAGATCTGGTCAAAGATGCCGCCGTCGGCGAAATGTTCCTTCTGCGCCTTGGTCCAACCACCGAAAACGTCGTCGATCGTAAATAGTTCGAGCTTGGCGAAGGCGTTTTCATATTTCTTTGCGATCTCGGCATCGCGCGGGCGGTAGAAGTTGCGCGCGGCGATCTCCTGACCCTCCCTGGTGTACCAATATTGCAGGTACGCGTCGGCGGCGTTGCGCGTGCCCTTCCTGTCGGCCACCTTGTCGACGATGGCGACCGGCGGCTCGGCCAGGATCGACTGCGGCGGCGCCACGATCTCGAACTTGTTCGCGCCGAACTCCTTCAGCGCGAGGAACGCCTCGTTCTCCCAGGCGAGCAGCACGTCGCCGACGCCGCGCTCGACGAAGGTCACGGTGGCGCCGCGGGCGCCGGTATCCAGTACCGGCACCTGCTGGTAGAGCTTTCCGATGAAATCCTTGGCCTTGTCAGCCGACCCGTATTTCTTCTGCGCAAAACCCCAGGCCGCAAGATAATTCCAGCGCGCACCGCCCGATGTCTTCGGGTTCGGCGTGATCACCGCGACGCCCGGCTTGACCAGATCGTCCCAGTCCTTGACGGCCTTTGGATTGCCCTTGCGCACCAGGAATACGATGGTCGAGGTGTACGGTGATGAATTCTGTGGCAGCCGCTTCTGCCAGTCGACCGCGGTAAGGCGCTTGGCTGCGATTGCATCGATGTCGTATGCGAGCGCGAGCGTCACCACGTCGGCCTGCAAGCCGTCGATCACGGCGCGGGCCTGCGAGCCGCTGCCGCCATGCGACTGCTTGATCTCGACACTCTTGCCGGTCTCCTTTTGATAGGCATTCGCAAATGCCTTGTTGAACTCGGCATAGAGCTCGCGGGTCGGATCGTACGACACGTTCAACAGGTTGATGTCAGCGGCGGGAGCCGCGCTTGCCAAGAAACCCGTCAAGACGAGACCTGCAGCGAGCGGAACGATACGGCGCATCATGTCCATCTCCATTCACTTCACTGACATCGGTGTCGGCGAAGGCAGGCGAAACTCGCGGCGAAACGCGCTCAAGTCAACGAAACCGGATTTCCTTGTTTGCAGCGTGGCAATGTCGCTGTGCTACGAAGTCTTCATCGTGTGGATGCCGCATTCTGTCTTGGCTCGGCCGCGCCAGCGACCGGCGCGTTCATCCTCGCCTTCGGCCGTTCTGCTCGTGCAAGGCATACACCCGACCGACCGGAAACCGGAGGCAACCAGGGGATGACGCGGCAATTTGGCGCGGACGAAGATCGCCTCGAGGTCCTCGCGTGAGACGTTGGCGAACGGATTGAACTTCAATCGCACACCGTCGTCCTCGACGACCGGAATGTCGGTGCGCGCATTGCCCTGGAAACGCTTGCGGCCGTTGAGCCAGGCATCAAAGGGCTTCAGCGCGCGCGCCAGCGGCTCCACCTTGCGGATGCGGCAGCAGGCGTCGGGATCGGAGAACCAGAGATCGCGGTCGGGATCCTCGCGCGACAGGGTCTCCTCGGCCGGCTTGATCGAGCGGACATCCTTCAGACCCAGCGTCGCGATCAACGTGTCGCGATAGGCCAGCGTCTCCTCGAACAGCCAGCCGGTGTCGAGGAAGATCACGGGGATCGCCGGGTCGACATCCGCCATGACCTTCAGCAGCGTCGCCGATTCGGTGCCGAAGGACGACACCAGCGCCAGCTTCTCGCGCCCGACCGTCTTCAGCGCCGCGGCAACGATCTCCGCGGGCGAGGCATCGCGCAAGGCGCGATCGAGCTCCTGCGCGGAAGGCAGCGCAGAAACGGAGAGCTGGGCGAGCTGAGAGGGAACGACGTTCACGTGCCGACACCCTCGGAATGACGCAGCTGCATGCGCCGGTGCAGCGCGGTGATACGGCCGTCGCCGGTCGGCTGGTAGAACACCGAATAGCGCTTGGCGGTCTCCATGAAGGCTTCCGCGTCGGCCTGCTTCTTGACCTCGAAGGCGTCGAAGCCGGCGCGCAGCATGAACACGAACTGGTCGCGCAAGACCTGGCCAGTCGCACGCAGCTCGCCGCGATAATCGTAGCGCTCGCGCAGCAGGCGGGCCTGGCTGTAGGCGCGGCCGTCGCGGAAGGTGGGGAAAACCAGCGCGACGGCGGCGACCTTGCCGAGATAGGGCACGAGCTCGCTGATGTCGCGGCTGTTGGGCCAGATCACGCCGACCTTGCCCGAACGGTTGAGGAGCGTGTCGACCTCGCCCAGGAAGCGCTCGGCCGGCACCAGGATGTCGCCGCCCTCGGGCAGCGGCGTGTCGACGGCGAGCTTGGCGAAGCTGTCGGCCGTGATCTTTCCGCCTTTAACGAGTGGCATAGACGCGCTCCTTGAAAGGTTCGACGCCGAGGCGCTTCACGGTGTCCATGAACAGCTCTTCGGGCCGCTCGCGCAGCGCCAGATAGGCTTCCACGATGTCCTCGACGACGTCGGCGACCTCGTCGAACTTGACGCCCGGCCCGATCAAAGTGCCGAGCGCGGCGCTCTCGTCGGCACGGCCGCCGATGGTGATCTGGTAGACCTCCTCGCCGTTCTTCTCGACACCGAGAATGCCGATATGGCCGACATGGTGATGGCCGCAGGCATTGATGCAGCCGGAGATGTTGATGTGGAGCCGGCCGATCAGATTGGCGAGCTCGTGATTGGCGAAGCGCCGCGTCAGTTCCTGCGCGATCGGGATCGAGCGCGCATTCGCCAGCGAGCAATAATCGAGCCCGGGGCAGGCGATGATGTCGGTGATCAGGTTGACGTTGGGCGTCGCGAGCCCGAGCTTGTCGAGTGCCTTCCACAGCGCCGGCAGGTCGCGCTTGGCGACATGCGGCAGCGCCAGGTTCTGCTCATGGCCGACGCGAATCTCGCCGAAGGAATATTTGTCGGCGAGATCGGCGAGTGCGTCCATCTGCTCGGCAGTGGCATCGCCCGGAGGCCCGCCGGTCGGCTTCAGAGAGATGGTGACGATGGAATAGCCCTGCACCTTGTGCGGAGCCACGGAGTTCTTGCGCCACGCCTCGAAATCAGGATCGGCCGCGGCCTGGCGCAGCTCGTCCGGCATGTGCGGCAGTTTCTCGTAAGCCGGATAGGTGAAGCGCGAGCGGATGTCCTCGATCACTTCGTCGTCGATCTCAAGCGAGGAGTTGCGGATGTGCTGCCACTCGTCCTCGACCTCGCGCGAGAACTTCTCGATGCCGAGCTCGTGCACCAGGATCTTGATGCGCGCCTTGTAGATGTTGTCGCGGCGGCCGTACTGGTTGTAGACGCGCAGGATGGCCTCGATATAGCTGAGGATGTCGCGGCCGTGCACGAAATGCTTGATGGTCTTGGCGATGAACGGCGTGCGGCCGAGACCGCCGCCGACCAGCACCTCGAAGCCGGTCTCGCCCTTCTCGTTCTTGATCAGGCGCAGGCCGATGTCGTGGATCTTGATCGCGGCGCGGTCATGGTCCGATGCGGTGATCGCGATCTTGAACTTGCGCGGCAGGAATGAGAATTCCGGATGCAGCGTGGTGTGCTGGCGGATCAGCTCCGACCAGATGCGCGGGTCCTCGATCTCGCCGGGCGCGACGCCGGCCCATTGGTCCGAGGTGACGTTGCGCATGTTGTTGCCGGAGGTCTGCATCGCATGGATGCCGACCTTGGCGAGGTCTTCCAGCGCGTCCGGCAATTCGGCGAGCTTGATCCAGTTGAACTGGATGTTCTGCCGCGTCGTGAAATGGCCGTAGCCGCGGTCGTATTTCCGCGCGACATGGGCGAGCGCCCGCAGCTGGTTGGTCGCCAGCGTGCCGTAGGGGATCGCCACGCGGAACATGTAGGCGTGCAATTGCAGATAGACGCCGTTCTGCAGGCGCAGGATCTTGAACTCGTCCTCGGTGAGCTCGCCGGAGAGGCGCCGCTTCACCTGGTCGCGGAACTCCGAGACGCGCTCGTTGACGAGCGTGCGGTCGATTTCGTCGTAAGCATACATAAGAAGATGCCTTAAGCCTGGGCCGATTGTCCGATGGTCACACCGGTACGGCGAATCTGTTCGCGCAGATTGCCGGGTTCGATCTTGCCGTCGGCGCCGACCTGCACCGGAGCGATATAGGGGCCGATCGCGCCGACGTCATCGGCGATGGACTCCGCAAGCAACGCCTTGGCCTCGTCGGAGTTGCGCACGATCGCGGCTTCCGAGAGGTCCGCGGACCAGCTCTTGGCGGTGGTGCGGTACACCACGATGCCGTCCCAGGTGCGATTGGCGGTCACGATCGAGGGGCCGGCGATCTTGATCTTCTTCTGTTCGAGCGGAGAGGTCATTCGGCTGCATCCAATAGGTCAGAGATGATTTGGTTGGGCGTCTGCCGGCGGAGCGAACCGGCATGCCGGACCACCTCGCCGATGATGAGAATGGCCGGACCGCCATCGGCTCTCCGCGCGAGCTCGGGAAGTTCGCGAAGCGTGCCGATCGCGCCTTGCGCGTCGGGACGCGTGACGCGGGCGAACACGCCGACCGGCGTCTCCGGCGAACGGCCCGCAGCGAGCAGGCCCGCGCGCACGGTCGCTGCCGCGGACACGCCCATGTAGACGACGACGGTCATCCTGGTGTCGATCAGCGCCGACCAGTCCACCACTTCCGCATCGCGCGCCTTGTGCGCGGTGAGGAAGGTGATGCGGGTCGCTTCATGACGGTAGGTGAGCGGCACCTCGAAATCGGCGGCGCCGCCGAGGCCTGCGGTGATGCCGGGAACGACAGAATAGGGAACGCCTGCGGCGCGCAGCGCTTCGATCTCTTCGCCGCCGCGCCCGAACACGAAGGGATCGCCGCCCTTCAGCCGCACCACCCGCTGGCCGGCCTGCGCGGCCTCGATCATGCGCTTGTTGATGGCGTCCTGGCCGATGCCGGGCTTGCCGACGCGGCGGCCGACGGCAACGCGCGTGGTGTCGCGGCGGATGCGGTCGAGAATTTCGTCCGAGACCAGTTCGTCATGGAAGACGATGTCGGCGTCCTGCAACGCGCGCAGCGCCTTGATGGTGAGAAGATCGGGATCGCCGGGACCGGCGCCGACCAGCGCGACCGAGCCTTGCGGCTGGTCCGCGCGCGCGAATTCGGAAGGATCGGAAATGGCCTTGAGCGCCGCGTCAGCTTCGCTTTTGCGGCCGGCGAGCACGGCGGCACCGATCGGACCGTCGATCACCCGCTCCCAGAAGCGGCGGCGCAGCGGAAACTCGGCGATACGTTCGTTGATGGATTTGCGGAAGCTGCCGATGAACTCGGCGAGTTCGCCGATGCGCGCCGGAAGCAGCGCCTCGATCTTCTCGCGCACGCGCCGTGCCACCACCGGGGATGTGCCGCCGGTGCCGACCGCGACCACGACGTTGCCGCGATCGACGATCGCCGGAAAGATGAAGCTGGAATGCTCGAGATCGTCCATGACGTTGACGGGGAGCCCAAGCGCCTTGGCGCGAATCGACATCGCCACCCCGACATCGCCCGCGCCTGCGCAGACGACGGCGATGACGCCGGCGAGATCGGCGGTGAGCGGATCGCCCGTCCGGACTTCGATACGCGCCGCGTCTTCCGCGCGGAGGCCGAGATCCTGATTGCCGTCGATCGCGTGCACACGGATGCGCGCGCCGGCCGCAGCGAGCACGCGCAGCTTGGCGCGCAAAAGCTCGCCTGCGCCGATGAGAACCACCGGACCGGCCTTGAGATCGAGGAATACCGGCAAGAACCGCATACGATACTCGCTTCCCCCACTTCCGGGGTTGACTGGAATTATTTTCTATATATGTGTCGTTTCGAGCGCGCAAAGAGAAAATTTTTTCTTCTCTTCTGCATCGCAACTATAGAATTTTCGCCTCCAAACGCAAAGTGGCAGAGATGCATCTTCTCAAGGACAATTCCGCTTCGGTCGGAGTGAGCAGCAGAGCCCCCCTCGCACGCCCGGGCTCGCAAGAATTTTCTGCCGATGTTGCGCCGAGCATGGACCATCTCGACCAGCTCGAGGCGCAGAGCATCTACATCTTCCGCGAGGCCTTCGCCCGGCTGAAGAAGATCGCCCTGCTGTGGTCGCTCGGCAAGGATTCCAACGTCATGATCTGGCTGGCGCGCAAAGCGTTCTTCGGCAAGATGCCGTTCCCGGCCCTTCATGTCGACACCGGCAAGAAGTTTCCGGAGATGTATCGCTTCCGCGATCATTACGGCAAGGAGTGGGATCTCGATCTGCGCGTCGAGCCCTGCCCGCCCATCGATGCCGTCGATCCGACATTGCCGCCGGCCGCCCGCTCCGCCGCGCGCAAGACCGAAGGCCTCAAGATGGCGCTCGCCAAGTATGGCTTCGACGGCCTGATCGCCGGCATCCGCCGCGACGAGGAAGCGACCCGCGCCAAGGAACGCGTGTTCTCGCCGCGCGGCCTTGAAGGCAATTGGGACGTGCGCGACCAGCCGCCGGAGTTCTGGGATCATTTCAACGCCTCGCCGCCGCAAGGCGCGCATTTGCGCATCCATCCGATCCTGCATTGGACCGAGGCCGATATCTGGGCCTACACCAAGCGTGAGAACATCCCGATCATCCCGCTCTATCTGGCGAAAGACGGCAAGCGCTACCGCTCGCTGGGCGATCAGGACATCACCAACCCCGTGAATTCGACGGCGTCGACCATCGACGAGATCCTGATCGAGCTCGAGCAGACCAAGGTCCCGGAGCGCTCGGGGCGCGCGCTCGACCACGAGACCGAGGACGCCTTCGAGCGCCTTCGTGTCGCCGGCTATCTCTGACCCCAAGGACGCATCGCGGTCATGAACATGCTCGTCACCCCCGCTTCGCCTGCGACCCCGAACGGCACCACCCGTCCGCAAGTACGCATCGTCATCGTCGGCCATGTCGACCACGGCAAGTCGACGCTGGTCGGCCGCCTCTTGCACGAGACCGGCAGCCTGCCCGACGGCAAGCTGGACATGCTGAAAGCCGTCAGCGCGCGGCGCGGCATGCCGTTCGAATGGTCGTTCCTGCTCGATGCGCTGCAGACCGAGCGCGACCAGGGCATCACCATCGACACCACGCAGATCCGCTTCCGCACCAACTCGCGCGACATCGTGCTGATCGACGCGCCCGGCCACGCCGAATTCCTGCGCAACATGATCACCGGCGCCTCGCAGGCCGACGGCGCGGTGCTGATCATCGACGCGCTGGAAGGCGTGCGCGACCAGACACGGCGGCACGGCTACCTGCTGCATCTGCTCGGCGTGAAGCAGGTCGCGATCGTCGTCAACAAGATGGACCGCGTCGACTTCTCCGCCGATCGCTTCAAGGAGATCAGCGACGAGATTTCCGCGCATCTGAGCGGCCTCGGCGTGACGCCCACGGCCGTGATTCCGATTTCCGCCCGCGACGGCGACGGTGTCGCCGAGCGGACCGGCCGGATCGGCTGGTACAAGGGTCCAACCGTGGTCGAGGCGCTCGACAGGCTCGAGCCGGCGCGGGCGCTGGAAGCGCTGGCGCTGCGGCTGCCGGTGCAGGCGATCTACAAGTTCGACGACCGCCGCATCGTGGCGGGCCGCATCGAATCCGGCAGCCTCAAGGCCGGCGACGAGATCGTGATCATGCCCGCCGGCAAGATCGCCCGGATCAGGACGGTCGAGAGCTGGCCGGCGACGCCGGTCGCGGGGCGGCAAGGCGCCGGCCGTTCGGTCGGCATCACGCTCGACCGCGAATTGTTCATCGAGCGCGGCGACATCGTCGCGCATGCCGGCAGCGCTCCGCGCGAGACGCGGCGCCTGCGTGCACGCATCTTCTGGCTGCATGACAAGCCGCTCGCCAAGGGCGACCAGCTGCTGGTTCGCTGCGGACCGAAGGAAAGCCGCGCCACCGTGGTGGCGATCGAGAAGGCGGTCGATCCAGGCGAGCTCGAAAGCAGCGAGAACAAGGCGATCGGCCGCAACCATGTCGGCGAGATCGATATCTCTCTTTCGAATCCGATTGCCACCGATCCCTACACCGAGAACCCGCGTACCGGCCGGCTCGTGATCGAGGTGTCCGGACGCATCGCCGGCGGCGGCCTGGTGCTGTCCGTCGATGCCGGCCAGCGTGCCGTGCCTGTCGACATCGTACCGGTGGAATCGGCCCTGCGTCCGGACGAACGCTCCGCGCGCTATCGGCACAACGGTGCCGTGGTCTGGCTCACCGGCCTGCCCGCTTCCGGCAAATCGACGCTCGCCAAGGCATTGGAGCGGCGGCTGTTCAGCAACGGCGGCTCGCCGATCCTGCTCGACGGCGACACGCTGCGCGCCGGCCTCAACAGCGATCTCGGCTTCTCCGCCGCGGACCGCAGCGAGAACATCCGGCGCCTCGCCGAAGTCGCGACGCATCTCGCCCGCAACGGCCACATCGCCATCGTCGCCGCGGTCTCGCCGGCCCGCGAGGACCGCGCGAGTGCGCGCCGCATCGCCGACACCGTGTTCCGCGAGATCCACGTCGCGACGCCTGCCGAAATATGCGAGGAGCGCGATCCCAAGGGCCATTACAAGAAGGCGCGCGCCGGCGCGCTGGCCTCGTTCACCGGCATCGGCAACGACTACGAAGCGCCGCAAGCGGCCGAGCTCGTGATCGACACCTCGACTCGGACGGTCGCCGAGGCCGCCGACGAGATCGAGCGCATGCTGAAGACGACTGGCGTGTTGTTCGACGAGGCCGTGGACCTCGCGGCGAATATTTGAAGGCGCCCCACCCCCGCTGTCGTCGCCCGGCTTGACCGGGCGACCCAGTATTCCAGAGACAGCGTTGGGATACGGAAAAGCCGCGGTGTACTGGATTCCCCGCCTTCGCGGGGAATGACAGCGGTGCCTGGGCCCCACCTCTGCTTGACATTTTGACAACTTATGGAGGTCTTCTCACCGCCCCGGTTTTGGGGCTAATAGGGCCCCGAAAGCCGCCCCTCGTGGGCGCATTTTGCTGCTGTCGGGTCAAAAGCAGCCAAAAACAGCCATTTCCAACAAGAAAGCCCATCATGAAACGCGTCGACGCCCACGGATTGAAGATCGCCCCTGTTCTGTTTGATTTCATCGCCAAGGAAGCGGCCCCGAAAACGGGGATCGCACCGGATGCGTTCTGGGCCGGGGTTGCGGCCATCGTCAGGGACCTGGGGCCGAAGAACCGTGCGCTGCTGGCTTTCCGCGACACGCTGCAGGCCAAGATCGACGACTGGCACCGTGCCAACAAGGGCAAGGCGTTCGACCTCAACGCCTATACCGCCTTCCTGAAGGAGATCGGCTATCTCGTCCCGGAGCCCGCGACCCAGAAGGTTGAGACCGCCAATGTCGACGAGGAGATCGGCAAGATCTGCGGCCCGCAGCTCGTCGTGCCGCTCACCAATGCGCGCTACGCGCTGAACGCGGCAAACGCGCGCTGGGGCTCGCTCTATGACGCCTTCTACGGCACCGACGCGATCCCGCACGATCCGTCCGAAAGCGGCAAGGGCTACAACAAGGCGCGCGGCGACAAGGTGATCGCCAAGGCCAAGGCGTTCCTCGATGCCGCCGTGCCGCTCGCGACCGGCAGCCACACCGACGTCACCGCCTACAGCGTCGTCGCGGGCCAGCTCGCGGTGAAGCTGAAGAGCGGCAACGCCACCGCGCTGAAGAACGCCGCGCAGTTCGCCGGCTTCCAGGGCGATGCGGCTTCCCCGAGCGCGGTGCTGCTCGTCAACAACGGCCTGCATGTCGAGGTCAAGATCGACCGCAGCAGCGCGATCGGCAAGGACGATCCGGCCGGCGTCGCCGACATGATCATGGAGGCCGCCGTCTCAACCATCCTCGACATGGAGGACTCGGTTGCCGCGGTCGATGCCGAGGACAAGGTGCTGGTCTACCGCAACACGCTGGGCCTGATGAATGGCACGCTGTCGGCCGACTTCGAGAAGGGCGGCAAGACGCTGACGCGCTCGCTCAACGCCGACCGCCTCTACAAGACACCCGACGGCAAGGGTGAGCTCAAGCTGCACGGCCGCAGCCTGCTGTTGATGCGCAATTGCGGTCACCACATGTTCACCGACGCGGTGCTGGACGAGAAGGGCGAGGAGATTCCCGAAGGGCTGCTCGATGCCGCCGTCTCCGGCCTGCTCGCCATCCACGACCTCAAGGGCAATTCCAAGGTCAAGAACAGCCGCACCGGCTCGGCCTATATCGTCAAGCCGAAGATGCACGGCCCGGACGAGGTGTCGCTGACTTGCGAGATCTTCGACCGCGTCGAGAAGATGCTGGGCCTGCCCGAGAACACGATCAAGGTCGGCATCATGGACGAGGAGCGGCGCACCACTGTCAACCTCAAGGCCTGCATCCAGCGCGCCTCCAAGCGCATCATGTTCATCAACACCGGCTTCCTCGACCGCACTGGCGATGAGATCCACACCTCGATGGAAGCGGGCCCGATGATCCGCAAGAACGAGATGAAGGCGCAGGCTTGGATCAAGTCCTATGAGGATTGGAACGTCGACATGGGCCTGACCTGCGGCCTGCCCGGCCACGCCCAGATCGGCAAGGGCATGTGGGCCGCCCCCGACAAGATGGCGGACATGCTGGCACAGAAGCTCGGTCATCCGCAGGCCGGCGCCACCACCGCCTGGGTGCCCTCTCCGACCGCGGCGACGCTGCACGCGCTGCACTACCACCAGGTCAACGTGACCGCGCGGCAAGAGGAGCTCGCCAAGGGCGGGCCACGCGCCAAGCTCTCGGACATCCTCACCATTCCGGTGTCGAAGTCGAACTGGGCGCCTGACGACGTCAAGCAGGAGATCGACAACAACTGCCAGGGCATTCTCGGTTACGTCGTGCGCTGGATCGACCAGGGCGTCGGCTGCTCCAAGGTCCCCGACATCCACGATGTCGGCCTGATGGAGGACCGCGCCACCTTGCGCATCTCGAGCCAGCATCTCGCCAATTGGCTGCACCAGGGCGTCATCACCGAGGCGCAGGTGATGGAATCGCTGAAGCGCATGGCAGTCGTCGTCGACAAGCAGAACGCCGGCGATCCGATCTACAGGCCGATGGCGCCCGCCTTCGACGGCGTCGCCTTCAAAGCCGCATGCGATCTTATCTTCAAGGGGCGCGAGCAGCCGAACGGCTACACCGAATACATCCTCACCGCGCGCCGCCGCGAGGCCAAGGCCCTTAGATAAAGAGGCCCTTGGATAAAGGGGCGCTGGCCTGAGCACGATCAGTTGAATGACAAAAGCCCCGGCGTGAGCCGGGGCTTCTTCGTTGGGCGAAACGCCGCGGCAGGCGGAACAGGCCGCGCGGCGCTTGCGTTGTCAGGCCATCAACCCACGGGAGATGGTCATGGATTGGAATCGAATCGAAGGCAACTGGAAGCAGTTCAAGGGCTCGGCCAAGGAGAAATGGGGCAAGCTCACTGACGATGACCTCAGCTTGATCGAGGGCCGTCGCGAGCAGCTCGAGGGCCGGCTCCAGGAACGCTACGGCAAGGCCAAGGACCAGGTTCGGCAGGACGTCGACGACTGGCTCAAATCGCTGCACTGAAGCGGACGCAAAAGAAGCCCCGGCTCACGCCGGGGCTTCTGCTTTGAGGTGTAGCCCGTACCCTGGGCTAGAATACCGCGAGATATTTCAACAAGGACACGATGCCGATGATGATGACGATCACACGCGCGATCTGCTTGGCGCGACCATCCATCGGCAGCATGTTGATGAGATAAAGGACGAGAATGACGACGAGAAAAGTGACGAGCACGCCCACCAGCATCGCGGGACCCCCTTCAGACAAATTGCGACCGCTATCCTAACGCCTGACGGTTGCGCTGGTTCCAGTGCTGCAACCCATTGCCATTTCGAGCAAATACGCGCTCCGCTTACTCCTTCGCCACAACCGGCACCTGGCGGAATCTGGCGCGCACCGAGTCCGGCAGCGGCGAGAAGTTCATCGCGACGCCGCCGCGGCGGTCGTTGGCATTGCGGCTGGCAACCACAAGACCATCGGCGCCGGCAACGATGTCGCCCTTGCGCAGCGTCGGATCGTCCTCGACCTTGACCTGCGCCAGCCCGACGGAATCCTTGCCGTTGCAGGTGCAGCCCGAGACGATCTCGTTGCGATAGCGGTAGGCATTGGGCAATTCGGAATAGGATTTTCCCTTGTCGGTGGTGGCGTCGTCGATGTTGCCGCCATACACCAGCGAGGTCTCGGACGCCGGGCAGAAGCTCTTGCAGGATTGCGCCTTGCTCTCGGCATCATTGCCTTGCGCCGGGAAGTAGCGGCCATCGCAACCGCGCACGCAATAGGCCGTGCCGCCACCATAGGCGGCGCGCTGGCGCGGGGCTTCATACCGCATGTCGTCGTTGGGGAACGGCATCCGGATCTCGGGCGGCGGCCGTCGGAAGCCACCGAACAGGGCCGAGAAGAAATCCTCCGCATGCGCCGCTGGGGTTTGCGCCACGCCGCCGGCAGCAACCACCAGGATTGCCAGACCGGCAGCGAGCTTGCCGTTCATACCTCTGCTCATGTCGCCTCACTCAAACCCTAGTTCACGGCCGACGACGCCGAGATATTCAGCGCGTGCCTGCCCGAAGGCAGCGTCGTCACGGCCGGGCGCTTGCGCACGGGGTCGCCGTCCCTGGCCATCAGCGGCGCATTCTTCGGCAGCACCACGACCTTGGCGCCGACATTGACGCGGCCGAACAGGTCGACGACGTCCTCGTTGGTCATGCGGATGCAGCCGGAGGAGACGAACTTGCCGATCGTGGAGGGATCGTTGGTGCCGTGGATGCGGTATTGGCTGGAGCCGAGATACATCGCACGCGCGCCAAGCGGGTTGCCTGGGCCGCCGGCGACGAAGCGCGGCAGATAGGGCTGACGCGCGATCATCTCCGCCGGCGGGTGCCAGTCCGGCCACTCCGCCTTGCGGCTGACGCTCTGCACGCCGGACCAGGTAAAACCTTCGCGGCCGACGCCGACGCCGTAGCGAATGGCGCGGCCGTTGCCGAGCACGTAGTAGAGATAGGTGTTGTTGGTGTCGATCACGATGGTGCCGGCGGGCTCGCTGCGGTCGAAGCCGACGATCTGCCTGCGCAGGCGATCGGGCAGCTGAGCATCTTCGTCCTCGGCCGCCTGCGGCGCCTCGTTCACGTAGCCCTGCGAGTAGCCTTGATCCTGCGGGTAGGATTGCGGCTGCATCGGGCTGTAACCGTACGTTTGCGCGCTCGCGCCGCCGAACGGCACCCCGAGCAGGAACGTTGCGAAGGCGAATGCGGTGACGACGCGCGGCGACGAGCTGCGACGGACTGCAGAGAACTTTGTCATGTGCTGCCCCGTGGGATGTGTGCATCAGGGTGATGCGCTGTCCCATGAACTCCGCGGGGGCGATCCAGGTTCCGACACGGCGCGCGGCTTCCCTGTCACAGTCAAGCGAGCAGCACTTCACGAAGCCGCGATGGAACCGCGGTCCGGCTCGCGCATTATCCGTCACCAATGGGCGCGCGGTGCGAGGCTTCCGTGCGGGAGAGAGATTGTGCGCGTCCTTCCAAGCGAGAGTTTGATTCCCGGCAACAGCGCAGGCGACCCGCTTCCCGACAGCCGTGTCGAGCTGCCGCCGGTGATCCGCCGCACCGAGTTCGTCGCCTTTGCTCTCGCCGGCCTGTTGCTGATTGCCGTCGTCACCGTGCTCTACGTCGGAAGGGCCTTCTTCCTGCCTGTGGTGATGGCCTTCGTCACCGGCACCATGCTGTCGCCCGCGGCGGGCTTCCTGGAGCGGTACAAGGTCCCGCGCGCGGTCGGGGCCGTTCTGATCGTGGCTGCCGGGACCGCCGTGGTCGCCTTCGTCGTGGCGCTGATCGCCTCGCCGGCAATCGAGTGGAGCACGCGCCTGCCGGAGCTCGGCGCGCGGTTGAAGGACAAGCTGCACGTGTTCGACCGGCCGCTTTCGCTGTGGCGGGAGACGCAAGCCATGCTCGGCGGCTCCGAAGGATTGCCGAGCATCCACATGCCGAAGGTCGAGTGGGTGCAGCCGACGCTGGAATTCCTGTCACCGACCTTCACCGAATTCCTGCTGTTCTTCGTCACCCTGATCCTCTTCATCGCCAGCTGGCGCGACCTGCGGCGCGCCATGATCATGAACTTCGGCGGCCATGACGCACGGCTTCGCACGCTCCGGATCCTCAACGAGATCGAGGAGCATCTCGGCAATTATCTCCTGACAGTGACGCTCATCAACGTCGGCGTCGGCGTCGCCACCGGTCTCATCTGCGCGCTCACCGGCATGCCCAATCCGGCCGGGCTCGGTGCGCTCGCAGCGACGCTCAACTTCATCCCGATCATCGGGCCGGTCGCCATGTTCGTCGTGCTGGTCGTGGTCGGGTTAGTTGCCTTTCCGACCATCAGCGGCGGCCTGATGGCGGCCCTGGCCTTCGGCGGTCTCACCTTTCTGGAAGGGCACTTCATCACCCCGACCATCATCGGCAGGCGGCTGGCGCTGAATGCCCTTGCTGTCCTGCTTGCGCTGGCCTTCTGGACCTGGATGTGGGGTCCGATGGGCGCGTTCCTGTCGTCGCCGCTCCTGATCGTGGCGCTGATCCTCAAGGAGCACCTGTTGCCGGCGGATTCGCCGCAGCTGCCGCGGGACTGACCGGTTTCCGTGAACGGAACTTCCCCGGTGACGAAACGTTTTCCGGCTATCGCAGCCGTCAACAGTTCGGAGCTCCCGATGTCCACGACCAGTGCCGAAGCCGGGATGAAAGACTGGACCGACAAAGCCACCAGAGAACGCCTCGAAAAGGATGTAGCAGCCGTGAAAAGCGATATCGCCGCCCTGACCGACCAGATCACCGACGCGCTCAACACCTTCGCCAATTCCACCAGCAAGCAGGCCCGCCGCGGCTACCGCCAGGCGCGCGAGAATGTCGACACCGCGATGGACGACATGTCGGAGCGCGGCAGTGCGATGATGGGCGCGGCCCAGGAGGCCTATGGATCGATCGAGGAGACGCTCGAAGACGCGATCACGCAGCGGCCGCTTGCGACCGTCGGACTCGCGCTCGGGATCGGCTTCCTGATCGGAGCCGCCTGGCGCCGGTAAAACACGCGAGCGCACATGGAACGGCGGCGTTACCGCGCCGCCGATGCCGGCTTGTGGACGGACAGGCTGTTGGGGATTTGAGGAGCAAGGCCATGTTTCAGCGCATCATCGACGGGATCAGTGCATCCACCGGCACGACCGTGCGGCTGACCTCCCTGGCCGTGGGTGCGGCGTTCGCGCTGTTCATCACCACGTGCTTCCTGTGCGCGGCTGCATTCATCTCCGTGCTCAACAATTACGGTCCGGTGCAAGCCTGCCTCGCAGGAGCCGGCGTTTTCTTCCTCCTGACCCTGGCCGCAGCACTGAGCTACTGGGCCTACAAGCGCGAATTGCGCAAGCAAGCCCAGATCGCGGCCGAGCGCGCCGCGAAGACGGCGGCCTCGAGCATGTTCGCGGACCCCATGCTGCTCGCCACCGGGCTCCAGATCGTTCGCGCCATCGGCGTCAAGCGGCTGTTGCCGATCCTGGCGATCGGCGGCGTCGCCCTCGGCATCCTCGCGAGCCGCGCCGGCATGCCCGACGAGGCGGCGGCCGAACCGGCCGAGTAAGGACGGCACACGTCAAAATTTCGCGGGGGGCGAGCCCGCGGCGGCGTTCAATCGCCTAATCTTGCATCGTTTTGAGCGCCCGACCATCACTCACGCAAACGCTACTCGGACGAGCCGCTGGTTGCCGCTAAAAGCGTCACCCTGATTCTCAAAGCTAATTTACTCAATGAAACCGTCCGTCCAGGCAAATCTTGCCGCATTCCGTCATGACGCCAGGTTGTATTTGACGCTCGGCATCGCCAATTGGTCGGTTTTCGTCGACCACATCCCGAACAACATCGTCAACCTGCTGACGCTGCGCAACTTCGGTTTCAGCGGCGCCGCCGACCTGTTCGTCTTCGTGGTCGGTTATGGCGTCGCGGTCATCTACGGCCGGATCGCGCTGGAGCGCGGCTATCTCGTCGCTGCAACACGCATCTTCCGTCGCGTCTGGCGGCTTTATGCGGCCTATGTCGTGCTGTTCGTGATCTACATCGCCACCATCGCCTACGTTGCCTCGCAGTCGATGGCGCCGGAAATCATCCACCAATACAACATCTCGGGAATCCTCGAGCACCCGCTGCGCATCCTGGTCCGCGGCCTCGTGCTCCAGGAGGAGCCGCTGAACCTCGATCTCCTGCAATTGATGATCCCGCTGATGGCCTTCTTTCCCTTGGCCCTGTGGGGGCTGTTGCGGAGGCCGAACGTGACGCTGGCGGCATCGGTCGCGCTGTATCTTGCCGCGCGCTGGTTCGACTGGAATTTCCGGGTCTCTCCGGATCAGGAATGGACCTTCAACCCGCTGTGCTGGCAGATGCTGATGGTGCTCGGAGGCTGGTTCGCCGTGACTGGTGCATCGAGGCGGGCGCTACGCGACATGCCCTGGCTACGGATACTCGCCGCGACCTATCTGATATTCGCGATGGCCGTCACCTTGCTGCGCCATTCGCCGCAATTGTCCCATTACTTGCCGGACCTTCTCCTCGCCGGCATCGCGCCGACCGACAAGGAAAATCTCGCGCCCTATCGCGTGGTTCACTTCCTCGCACTCGCCTTCCTCGCGACCCATCTCATTCCGGCCGATCACCCCGGCCTGAGTTTGAAGCCGCTCCAGGCGGTCATCAGATCTGGCGAGGAATGGCTTGCGGTGTTCTGCGTCGGAGTATTCCTGTCCTTTGCCGGGCATCTCATCCTGATCACCAGCGCCAATCTGGTGGCGATGCAGATCGTGGTGAGCCTCGCCGGATTCGCCGCAATGACCGCGGTGGCCTATTACGTCGCCTGGTCGAAGTGGCAGGATCTGCCCGAGGCGTTGCGGCAGGGGGGCTTAGACTATGATCCGCAAAAGCGCGCAGCCTGATCGCATCGCGCTTTAGCGCGATTTCCCTAGGCCGGCCGCCGCGGCTGCGCTATCCCGGAGCAAGAGCGGGGTGCGCGAGGAGACCAAGTGTGGTGACGGCGAATGGCGGGGGTGACGGGGCCGACAGCGCCCCCCGGCGCGGCCGGCCGCGATCGATCGAGACCAGCAACGCCATTCTCGAAAGCGCCTATGCGTTGATGGCGTCCACCGGCCTTGCGGCCACCACCATCGACGCCGTCGCCCGCCATTCCGGCGTCTCCAAGATGACGATCTACAAATGGTGGCCGTCCCGCGAGGCGCTCGTGATCGACGCCTTTCTTCGACATGCGGCGCAGATGCTGCCGCTGCCCCCGGCGAGCTCCGGCAGCCCCGCCGCCCGCGCGCGCCGTCACGCCGCGGCCTATGCCGAGGCGCTCCAGGGCGAGTTCGGCAAGGTGCAGCTCGCCGTCATCTCCGAATGCATTTCCAAGACCGGCTCCGCCGAACTGTTCTACGCCCGCTATCTGCAATTCCGTCGCGACGCGCTGGTGGAGATGATCGCTTTGGGCCAGCACGACGGCAGCATCCTGGCCGAAGGCCCGGCTGAGGACCTCTACGACGCGATCTACGGCAGCCTGTTCTACCGCTACGTCTTCGGCATCGCGCCGATCACGCCCGGCTACGCGCGCAATCTGGTCGATCTGATCTTGCGGCCGAAAGCTTAGCCGCGCGCAGGCCGCACCGGAGCCGAGATCTTGTCCGTGCGGTCGCGTTCGGTCATGTCGACCACCGTCTCCATCGGAGCGGTCAGCTCATAGACGTAGGAGACGTCGGTGAAATAGCGCTTGGCGGTGCCGCCGAGCGCCTCGGGGGCGACACGGTCGAGCAGGATCAGGCCGAAATCGGAATCGGGGCGGCGGGTCGCTTCGCTGGTGTTGAACTCCTCCCAGCGAAAATTGAAGATCTCCTCGCTGCCCTCGCCCGTCACCGTCCAATTCGCAGTGATGTGCGGATGCTTTCCAACCAGCGACAGACCTTCGTCGGAATGCGAGGCGAGCTCGAAGAACAGCAGCGACAGGCTCTGCGCCGCGCGCGCGCTGACCGCGATATCGGGACCGGTGACGGCGATGCGGTCGGCATGCGGGATCGCACGCGCCTCGAACAGGCCCTTGAGCTTCACGCCCTGCCACTGGCTCTCGCTGAGCAGCGAGACCACGTTGGACATGGCGTGGATGCGCCCGATCAGGAGCTCGCGGGCGACGTCGATGTCCGCGCCATGGCGCAAGGTGCGCGTCACGATCGACTGGATCACCGCCAGGATGTTCTTGACCCGGTGGTTGAGCTCGTCGATCACCGCGGTCAACCGGCGCTCGAAGCCGATCCTGACCTGAATTTCCCGACTGAGCCGCAGATTGTTGTAGGCAACATAGCCGAACAGACCGCACACCATCGCAGTGATCGCAAAGCCGATGGCCGCCACGATGATCGCGGTCTGCTCGGCACGGCGCACCGAGTTGGTCTTGGCGTAATAGCCGAGCTGCCAATCGCGGCCACCGAAGCTCACCGTGCGCATCGCCGACGGTGCCGGTCCGTCCGCCACGCTGCGCGTCGAGACCACGCCTTGGTCGTTGGAGATCAGCTCGCCGCCTTCCTTGCGCGGATCCCTGAGTGCGACCGAGAACAACGACATGTCGTCGTTGGTCAACATCAGCGTGGCCAGCTCGTAGGAGAACGTGATGAAACCGGCCGGCTCGGTCGCCCCTTCGGGAATGACGGGCGCAGCCACAATGACGCCCACGGGCCCGTTCGCGTGCAACAGCGGAACCGGGTCCGAAGCCACAGACTTCTTCTCGGTCCTGGCGCGCGTCAGCATGGCGCTGCGAACCGGGTCCTGGTCGTAACTGCGGCCCGGCAGGGCCTTGGTCTCGTCACTGCGCGGCTCGAGATCCAGCAGCACGTCGATCGGCGAGGTGATCTCGGCCGGATTGATCGGCTTGTCGTCAAAGCTGCGGATTTTCGGATTCGGGAAGCCGGCGCCCGCAATGGCATCCTGCGCCGCGGTCAGCTCGTCCGGCTTCAGCCGCGCGATCCAGCCGGCCACGACGAAATCCGTCTTGAAGGCGTAGATGGCCGAGCGCAGCGGCTCCAGCATGTTCGGATTGATCACGGACGGCCTGCGGAACAGGCCCGAGGCAACGCGCGCGAGCAGCTCGCGCTCGGTGAGCCGGTCCTGGACCAGGCTGGCATGAACGTCGATCGCGCGCGCGAGCGCGATCCGGTCCAGCGCCAATTCCTGGTCGTGGACGCGATAGGCTGCAAGCCCGGAGAGCAGGGCTCCAAGCAGCGCGATGAAACCGATGATGAAACCCAGCCGGACCACGCGACTACTCAGGCCAATGCAGGAGGTCGGCAACAAACAGGGAGCATATGAACGCCGATCGAACGGCCATGTGCCGAAACAGGATGGACTCCAGTGGCGGAGATAATGAAGGAGGAGACATCGGTACGCAACGTAGGTCGCCTGAAAAGCTTAATCCGTCCGGTCCGGCCATGACGGACTGCCCGGGGCGCCGGAGGTAATCAATCGCCGTGTCCGAAATTTGTTCCGTCGTTGCGGCTCGACGGCGAGGTTAACGGCGAAATAAGCGTACGCCAAGTGGTCGCGCCGTCAGCCTGCCCGTTTCAAGCCGCCCTTGGCCTCGATGAAGCCGACGATGCGCTCGAGCCCCTGGCTCTTCTTCAGGTTGGTCATGACGAAAGGACGCTCGCCGCGCATGCGCCTGGCGTCCGTGTCCATCTTCTCCAGGGAGGCGCCGACATGGGGGGCGAGGTCGATCTTGTTGATGACCAGAAGATCGGACCGGGTGATGCCGGGGCCGCCCTTGGAGGGGATCTTGTCCCCGGCGGCGACGTCGATCACGTAAATGGTGAGGTCGGCGAGCTCCGGGGAAAAGGTGGCAGCGAGATTGTCGCCGCCGGACTCGATCAGCACGAGATCGAGCCCGGGAAATTTGGCGCGCATGTCAGCGACAGCAGCCAGATTCATCGAGGCATCCTCGCGGATCGCGGTGTGCGGACAGCCGCCGGTCTCGACGCCGGCGATGCGGTCCGGCGTCAGCGAGCCCGAGCGCACCAGGAATTCCGCATCCCATTTGGTGTAAATGTCGTTGGTGATCGCGGCGATGTCATAGCGCTCGCGCATGGCCTTGCAGAGCAGGTCCATCAGCTGGGTCTTGCCCGATCCGACTGGACCGCCGACGCCGACTCGCAACGGGCCGTGAGATTTCGACATGCAACTCGCTCTCTCTCGAAGGGTTAAAGGCGCGGCGCGCTCACGACCGGAACAGCCGCGTATATTGTGTCTCGTGCCGCAAGCTGGCGAGGTCGGCGCGGAAGGTCGCGCTGCCGAGGTCGTCCAAGGTCGCGTTCAGCGCCCGATTCGCAGTCGCGGCCACGGCGGCTTCCAGTCGCACCAGCACGCGCTGGCTGTCGGTCTGGCCGAGCGGGACGAGACGGCTGGCCGCGGAAATCCAGTTCGAGACCAGCGCATGCAGGAACGCGTGCAGCGTCGGCGCCAGCGGAACGCCGTGCTGAGCCGCGACGACGCCGACGGCGACAGGATAGACCATCGGCGTGCGGCATGCCGCAACCATGGCATCCAGCCCGTCGGCATCCCACGCGGCGCGGGCGATGTCGATGAAGGCACGGCCTTGCGAGCTCGTCTCCAGCTGTCGCTCACGCGAGGGGACGAAGGCCGCGGCCAGCTCGGCGATGTCGTTCAAAGCGGCCTTCTCATCCGCCTCCGCGGCGCGATAGGCATGGACCAGGAACGTCGCATCGCAAAAGCCGGAGCCGTCACCAAGCATCGCGTCGAGCCAGTCGGCCAGCGTTGCGGTATCGACGATGTCGCCCGCCTCGACCGCCCATTCGATGCCGCTGGAATAGGAAAAGCCGCCGACCGGGAATGCCGGCGACAGCCAGGTCATCAGCCGATACAGCGCCGCCGCCTCGGCCTCGTCGAGGCCCCCGGCGCTGATCGGCTCATTTGTGGTCATGAGCATGCTTGTGGCCGTGGTGTTCAGGATGGTCGCAATGCTCGTCGTGGTGATGGTGGTGGTCGTGACCGTGGTCATGTGAGGCATGACCATGGTGGCCGTGGTGATCATGGTGATCGTGGCCATGATCATGATGATGGCCGTGATCGTGATGCGCGTGGTCGTCGTGACCATGCGCGTGACCGGCATCGGCGTAGGCACCGCCTTCGGGATCGAACGGCGCTTCGATCTCGATCACACGCGCGCCGAGGCCCTTCACCATGGCCTCGATGACGTGATCGCGGCGAATGCGCAAAGCTTTCGCCATGATCTGGGTCGGCAGATGGCGGTTGCCGAGATGCCAGCCGACACGAATGAGGTGATGCGGATCGCGGCCGCGGATTTCCAGCAGCGGCTCGGGCGCTGCGACCACCTCGACCAGGCGGCCGTCCTCGAGCACCAGCGCATCGCCGCCGCGGAGCGCTGTGGCGTGCTCGAGGTCGAGCAGGAATTCGAGCCCCCGCGTGCCCGTCATCGCCATGCGACGGCGGTGCCGATCATCGAAATCGAGCACGACCGTATCCGCCGGCGCTTCCGTGAAGCGGTGCTGTCCCCAAACCTGCGTCGCCCGGATCATGCTCTACCTCTTTACCGTGTCTCGACCTTCTCGGGCGTGATCACCTCGATCTTCGGCGGCGCCGTGAAGCACTTCACCGCGACGCGGCCGAACGTCTTCATATGCTCCATGCCACGATGCGGCACCAGCGCCTCGGCGTTCTCCCACTGCTCGACGAACACCATCTTGGCAGGATCGGTGACGCTCTCGTGCATATCGTAGGCGATATTGCCGGGCTCCTTCCGCGTCTCCTTGATGCAGGCGGTGGCCGCTGCAATGAATTCGGCGCGCGTCTCGGGCTTGATGGTCAGGGTGGCGACGACATAGATCACGAGAAATCCTCCCGGCTTTTCTTTTGGGGTTCAATACCGGGCGGACATTAGACCAGGCGGGACCGAACGCAAAACCGCAAAAAGCGGTCCCCGGACACCCGCCGGGGACATGCGTCGAGGCGCTATTTCAGTACATGAAATAACGCTGTGCCATGGGCAGCACCTCGGCGGGTGCACAGGTGAGCAGCTCGCCGTCGGCGCGCACCTCGTAGGTCTCCGGATCGACCTCGATGTCGGGCGTGGCGTCGTTGTGGATCATGCTCTTCTTGGAGATCCTGCCACGGGTGTTCTGGACGGCATAGAGCTTCTTCTCGATGCCGAGCTTTCGCGCCAGACCACCGGTAATTGCGGCTTTCGAGGTGAACACCACCGACGAGGCCGTGCGCGCCTTGCCGAAGGCGCCGAACATCGGCTGGTAGTGCACCGGCTGCGGCGTCGGGATCGAGGCGTTGGGATCGCCCATCGGAGCAGCGACGATCGTGCCGCCCTTGACGATGCAGTCCGGCTTGACGCCGAAGAAGGCCGGCGACCACAGCACGAGATCGGCGAGCTTGCCCTTCTCGATCGATCCGATCAGCTTCGACACGCCGTGGGCGATCGCCGGATTGATCGTGTATTTGGCGATGTAGCGCTTGACGCGGAAATTATCGTTGTCCTTGCCCTTGTCCTGCGGCAGGGACCCGCGCTGCTTCTTCATTTTGTCGGCGGTCTGCCAGGTCCGGATGATGACCTCGCCGAGGCGGCCCATCGCCTGCGAGTCCGAGGACATCATCGAGAGCGCGCCGAGATCGTGCAGGATGTCCTCGGCTGCGATGGTCTCTTTCCGGATGCGGCTTTCGGCGAAGGCCAGGTCTTCCGCAATCGAGGGATCGAGATGGTGGCACACCATCAGCATGTCCAGATGCTCGTCGATGGTGTTGCGGGTGAAGGGGCGCGTCGGGTTGGTCGAGGACGGCAGCACGTTCTTCAGCCCGGCGACCTTGATGATGTCAGGCGCATGGCCGCCGCCGGCGCCTTCGGTGTGGAAGGCGTGGATGGTGCGGCCCTTGAAGGCCTTGATGGTATCCTCGACGAAGCCGGATTCATTCAGCGTGTCGGTGTGGATCATCACCTGGATGTCGTGCGCGTCGGCAACCGACAGGCAATTGTCGATCGCAGCCGGCGTCGTGCCCCAGTCCTCGTGCAGCTTGAGCGCGCAGGCGCCGGCCTTGATCATCTCGACCAGCGCTGCGGGCCGCGAGGCGTTGCCCTTGCCGGAGATGCCGAGATTGACCGGGAAGGCGTCGAACGACTGGATCATCCGAGCGATATGCCACGGTCCCGGCGTGCAGGTGGTGGCGAAGGTGCCGTGCGAGGGACCGGTGCCGCCGCCCAGCATCGAGGTGACGCCACTCATCAGCGCGTGTTCGATCTGCTGCGGACAGATGAAATGGATGTGACTGTCGAAGCCGCCGGCGGTGAGGATCTTTCCTTCGCCCGCGATCACGTCGGTGCCGGGACCGATGATGATGGTGACGCCGGGCTGGATATCGGGATTGCCGGCCTTGCCGATGCCTGCGATCATCCCGTCCTTGATGGCGACGTCGGCCTTGACGATGCCCCAATGATCGACGATCAACGCATTGGTGATGACGGTATCGGCCGCGCCCTGTTTGTTGGTGACCTGTGACTGGCCCATGCCGTCGCGGATCACCTTGCCGCCGCCGAACTTCACCTCCTCGCCATAGGTGGTGAAATCCTTCTCGACCTCGATGATGAGGTCGGTGTCGGCGAGCCGCACCCTGTCGCCGGTGGTCGGGCCGAACATGTCGGCATAGACGGAACGCTTCATCTTGACGGACATCACGAGCCCCGCTTGCTTTTGAATGTTTGGGTGGTCACAGCAACGCCCTCGCTGCTTTGACGGCATCATCGAATCTTTCGTCGAGCCACGCATTGTCCCCGCGGCAGCCCGCCACGACCTGCGTCGCCCATTCGATGTAGTCGGCGAGATCCGCGCGCTCCGCGGCACTCGGGTCGGTTTGAATGCGCGCGCCCGTATTGCTGATCTTGTCGGCGATCTTGATCAGCCTGGCGCCCGGCGATTTGTGCGGCGCGTCCTCGATCTGCTTCTGCCGCCGCTTCGCTTTCGGCAAGCTCATGTCGTCGGTGCATTCGGCGACGAGCGAGGCGGTGCGCTCGGAAAATCTCTGCGCGAGCTCCTCGCGCGTGGTGTCGGTGTCCTCGATGGTGTCGTGCAGCCAGCCGGCTGCCACGAGCTCCGCGTCGGCACCATCAGTTGCGGTTGCAAGCAGGTTCGCGACCTCGGCGAGATGATTGATGTAGGGCTCGTTGCCACGCCCCTTGCGCGCCATGCCGTTGTGGCGCTGCGCGGCGAACTCGGCAGCTTCGGAGATGAGGCGAACGGCAGACAGCATATTCAGTCCTCCCGATTACAGTAGAACGCCTTGGCTGCTGCACGAGCACGATGGTCTTTAAAGGTCATCGTTGAGCTTTTGTCTCCTCTGAGGTGCCGGACCTCAGGCACTGTGCCTGAAACTCAGCAACCTTCTTCAGGCCGGACCTTGCGATCGGATCCTTTCCATAGTCCGCCACCCCTGATCCAAGCTTGTATCCGATCCGGCCAGTTTGCTTGAACTTGTTGAACCATGCACCGTCTGCTTTAACCCGGAAACGATACTCCCAGCCGCCAGCCTCCGAAAACAACGGCTCGACGATCGATGCTTCACCTTCGAGCTGCACCTTTGGATAGGTGTTCGATCGAATGAAGTCGGCAAGGACCTTGCGCTCGCTATCATTGGCGGCTTTGAAAACTTCGATAGAACCGGATGCCGGCTGACAGTAGAACCACACAGATCCCAACTCGTCAGTCGCCTCGGTTTCTGTGAAAGCAAGCAACAATCGTCCGTCGCTTATCTTGTTCACGCGCCACTGCCAGCCGTCTTCGCCATAGCCGGTGGAGGGGAAAGAAAGACAGAGGAGAATGGCAGCAAGGCCTCGGTGGACCGGCCAAGCGAACGTCCGGCTCACCGCCGTTGGCGAAACTCGTCCTCGGGGCTCCGCAGACATCGAAAGCATCGCTTCACAGCTTCCCCATCACATCGCCGCGGAAGCCGTAGATGGTCTTCTTTCCCGCCAAGGCGACGAGTTGCACGTCGCGGGTCTGGCCGGGCTCGAAGCGGACGGCGGTGCCGGCCGCGATGTCGAGGCGCATGCCGCGCGCCTTCTTGCGGTCGAATTTCAGCGCCGGGTTGGTCTCGAAGAAATGGTAGTGCGAGCCGACCTGGATCGGGCGGTCGCCGGTATTGGCCACCGTCAGCGTCACGGTCTTGCGGCCGGCATTGAGCTCGATCTCGCCGTCCTGGATGAAGAGTTCGCCGGGGATCATGTGCTACCTCGTCTTGCTCTGCTGCGTCATGGCCGGGCTTGTCCCGGCCATCCACGTGGAGCCACCTGGTTCGAAGGTCGTGGATGCCCGGGACGAGCCCGGGCATGACGGTGTTGATATAGCGTCGTGTCTCAACGGATCGGCTCGTGCACGGTGACGAGCTTGGTGCCGTCAGGAAACGTCGCCTCGACCTGGATGTCGTGGATCATCTCGGGGATTCCGGGCATCACCTGATCGCGGGTGAGCACCTGCGCGCCGGATTGCATCAGCTCGGCCACGGTGCGGCCGTCGCGCGCGCCTTCGAGGATGAAGTCGGATATGATGGCGATCGCCTCGGGATGGTTGAGCTTGACGCCGCGGTCCAGCCGGCGGCGCGCCACGATGGCCGCCATCGAGATCAGAAGCTTGTCCTTTTCGCGGGGAGACAGGTTCATGCAGAATCTCTTCCGTTCAACTCGTCAGTTCAGCATTCAATTCAGCCAGAGCCGCGGCAGGGCCGCGCCGGTGCGCGCCAGCACAGCCATCATGTCGGCGCGCAAACGCGCCGCATCTTGGGCACAGAACCGCGCCATTGCAAAGCCATTCCAGGCCGAGATTCCGACCTCGCCGGCGAAGGATTCCGACGCTTCGCGGATACGCTCGACCAGGATCTCGTCGCCGGGAACGATCAGGGCCGTCCCGATCGCGGCGCCGCCTTTGGCAATGGCCGATCGCGCGAGCTTGGCGCCGATGTTGCCGTCGAGCCGGACCGTCTCGGCGAATACCAGCTTGCCGCCATGCCTCAGCCGCCAGCGATCGACGAACTCGCCCTGCTCCATCCGCTCGCCCATGGCAGTGCGGCCGAACACGACGATCTCGCAGAGCAGGAGCGAGGCGGCCTCGTCGAGCGCGATGTCGAAACGGCGCTGCACCCGGGCGCGGTCGAACAGGATGGTTTCCTGCGGTAGCCAGGACAGATGCGCCCCTGCGCCGACCTGCAAAGCGATGTTGAGCTGCGCCGTCGGCCCCGGTGCGCGATAGACCTTTTCGGCGGCCGCGGTGGTCAAGGTCAGGCGCGAGCCTTGGCCTGCCGTGACGTCGATATCGAAACTGTCGCCGCCGGCAACCCCGCCGGCCGTGTTGACGAACACGCCGGACAGGCCCTGATCCTCCGGCGAGGGAAAGCGGACGCGGAGCGAGCCGGATTCATGCAAGGCGCCGCGCCGCGTCACGCCCTCGCGGGCGTGCACGTCGAAGCGCACGGCACCGCGGGCGCGGTTGGCCTCGAACACAGAAGATGTCGCCAAAGCGTCGCTGCGCATCCGTCCCCCCAGCCGGTCGCGGCAGGATCGTCTACAGTGCCATCTGGCGGCTGATCTCGCTCGCGTCGAGGTTGGCGCGGTCGCAGGTGAACTTCACCGCGCCGCGATCCATCACCGCGAAACTGTCGCCGAGTTCGCAGGCAAAGTCGAGATATTGTTCGACCAGCACGATGGCGATGTTGCCGAGGTTGCGCAGATACGAGATGGCGCGGCCGATGTCCTTGATGATCGAGGGCTGGATGCCTTCGGTCGGCTCGTCCAGCAGCAGCAGCTTCGGCCGCATCACCAGCGCGCGGCCGATCGCGAGCTGCTGCTGCTGGCCGCCGGAGAGATCGCCGCCCCGCCGGCCCAGCATCGATTGCAGCACCGGAAACAGCGAGAACACGTCGTCCGGAATGTGCCTGTCCTCGCGCTTGAGCGGGCCGAAGCCGGTCTTGAGGTTCTCCTCGACCGTCAGCAGCGGGAAAATCTCGCGGCCCTGCGGCACGAAGCCGATGCCCTTGCGGGCGCGCTCATAGGGCTTCAGGCCCGTGATGTCGCTGCCGTCGAGCACGATGGCACCCGACGAGATCGGATATTGCCCGACCATGGCACGCAGCAGCGAGGTCTTGCCGACGCCGTTGCGTCCGAGCACGCAGGTGACCTTGCCCGGCTCGGCCGAGATCGAGACGCCGCGCAGCGCCTGGGCGGCGCCGTAGAACAGGTTGATGTTCTTAACCTCAAGCATCGCTCAGCGCCCCAGATAGACTTCGATGACCCGCTCGTTGGACGAGACCTGGTCGATGGTTCCTTCTGCCAGCACTGTGCCCTCGTGCAGGCAGGTGACCTTGACGCCGAGCTCGCGCACGAAGGTCATGTCGTGCTCGACCACCATCACGGTGTGGGTCTTGTTGATCTCTTTCAGCAGCTCGGCGGTCAGATGCGTCTCGACGTCGGTCATCCCCGCGACGGGCTCGTCGACGAGCAGCAGCTTGGGATCCTGCGCCAGCAGCATGCCGATCTCCAGCCATTGCTTCTGGCCGTGGCTGAGGCTGCCGGCAAGGCGGTTGCGGGCGTCGGTAAGGCGGATCGTCTCCAGAACCTTGTCGATGCGCTCGGACTCGGCCTTGCTGCCGCGCCAGAACAGCGTGCCCTTGACGCTGTGGTCGACGTTGAGCGCCAGCAGCAGGTTGTCGTGCACCGTCTGGCTCTCGAACACGGTCGGTTTCTGGAATTTGCGGCCGATGCCGAGCTCGGCGATGCGGGTCTCGTCCAGCCGCGTCAGATCCGTGACGCCGTCGAACAGAACCGTCCCCTCGTCAGGCTTGGTCTTGCCGGTGATGATGTCCATCATCGTGGTCTTGCCGGCGCCGTTCGGACCGATGATGGCGCGCATCTCGCCGGGCTCGAGCGTCAGCGACAGATTGTTGATGGCGTGGAAGCCGTCGAACGAGACGTGCACGCCGTCGAGATAGAGCATTGCGGATGTGGTGCGGCTGTCCATGACGTTCATGTGCGCCTACTCCGCCATCTTGGGTTCGGTGACGCCGTCCTCGGCCGCGGCGCTCGCCATGGTCGCGGCGTTGCGCTTTTCCTTGGACTGGTCCCACCAGGCGTTGAAAGTGCCGACGATGCCCTTGGGCAGCAGCAGCGTCACCAGGATGAACAACGCGCCCAGCATGAACAGCCAGTACGGCGCCAGCACGCCCGAGGTGAAGAACGTCTTGGCGTAGTTGACGACGACGGCGCCGAGCGCGGCGCCGACCAGCGTGCCGCGGCCGCCGACCGCGACCCAGATCACCGCCTCGATCGAATTGCCCGGCGCGAACTCGGATGGATTGATGATGCCGACCTGCGGGACGTACAGCGCGCCGGCGACGCCGGCCATGCAGGCCGACACCGTGAACACGAACAGCTTGTAGGATTCGACCCGGTAGCCGAGGAAGCGCGTCCGCGATTCCGCGTCACGCACCGCGATCAGCACCTTGCCGAGCTTCGATGAGACGATGGCGCGGCAGATCAGGAAGCCGGCGATCAACGCCAGGCAGCTCAACGCAAACAAGGCAGCTCGCGTCCCCTCGGCCTGGACGTTGAAACCGAGGATGTCCTTGAAGTCGGTCAGGCCGTTGTTGCCGCCGAAGCCGAAATCGTTGCGGAAGAAGGCGAGCAGCAGCGCATAGGTCATCGCCTGCGTGATGATCGACAGATACACGCCGGTGACGCGGGAACGGAAGGCGAGCCAGCCGAAGCAGAAGGCGAGCAGCCCCGGCACGACCAGCACCATCAGGGCCGCGAACCAGAACATGTCGAAGCCGTACCAGTACCAGGGCAGCTTCGAATAGTTCAGGAACACCATGAAATCGGGCAGGATCGGGTTGCCGTAGACGCCACGGGTGCCGATCTGCCGCATCAGGTACATGCCCATCGCATAGCCGCCGAGCGCAAAGAACGCGCCGTGACCGAGCGATAGGATGCCGCAATAGCCCCAGATCAGGTCGATCGACAGCGCCAGGATCGCGTAGCAGACATACTTGCCCCAGAGCGCGACCAGATAGGTCGGCACCTGCAGGAACGAGCCCGCGGGCAGCAGCAGGTTGGACAGCGGGATGAGGATGCCGCAGGCCGCGACGACGGCAAGGAAGATCGTCGCGCTGCGGTCCAGCGATCGCGTCAGCATGTGAGGGGTCATGCTTCCACCGCACGGCCCTTGAGCGCGAACAGGCCGCGCGGCCGCTTTTGAATGAACAGGATGATGAGGACCAGGATGGCGATCTTGCCGAGCACGGCGCCGGCGACCGGCTCCAGGAACTTGTTGGCGATGCCGAGCGTGAAGGCGCCGACCAGCGTGCCCCAGAGATTGCCGACCCCGCCGAACACCACGACCATGAAGCTGTCGATGATGTAGCTCTGGCCGAGATTGGGGCTGACATTGTCGATCTGCGACAGCGCCACGCCGGCGATGCCGGCAATGCCCGAACCGAGACCGAAGGTCAGTGCGTCGACGCGCGAGGTCGCGATGCCCATCGAGGCCGCCATGCGTCGGTTCTGCGTCACCGCGCGCATCTCGAGGCCGAGCGCGGTGTAGCGCAGCATCGCGAGCAGGATCGCGAACACGGCAAGCGTGAAGAGCAGGATCCAGAGCCGATTATAGGTGATGGTGATCTGGCCGAGCTCGAACGCGCCGCTCATCCAGGAGGGATTGCCGACCTCGCGGTTGGTCGGGCCGAACATGGTGCGCACCGCCTGCTGCAGCACCAGCGAGAGACCCCAGGTCGCCAGCAGCGTCTCCAGCGGACGGCCGTAGAGGAAGCGAATGATGCTGCGCTCGATCAAGACGCCGATTGCGCCGGCGACGAGGAAGGCGAGCGGCACGGCGATCAGCAGCGAATAGTCGAACAGGCCGGGATAGCGGGTGCGGATCACCTCCTGCACCACGAAGGTGGTGTAGGCCCCGAGCATCACCATCTCGCCATGCGCCATGTTGATCACGCCCATCACGCCGAAGGTGATGGCGAGCCCGATCGCGGCGAGCAGCAACACCGAGCCGAGCGAGAGGCCGTACCAGGCGTTCTGCACCATGGACCAGACCGCGAGCGAACTCTGGATCGAGCCGATCGCGCTCGCGGCCGCCTTGGTCACCGAGGCCGGCTGGTCGCCCATGCCGGTGAGCAGCGCCAGCGCGTCCTGGTCGCCGCGCGCCTTGAGCGTGGCCACGGCCTCGAGCTTCTCGACTTCGGTCGCATCGGACTTGAACAGCAGGATGGCGGCGCGGGCCTCACCGAGGGCCGTCTTGACCGCTCTGTTGCCTTCCTTGGCGAGCGCGGCATCGACCGCATCGAGCGCCGTCTCCTCGTGCGACTTGAAGACCGATTGCGCGGCCTGCAGGCGCGTTCCGACATCCGGCGATTGCAGCGTCAGGCTGCCGATCGCGGCATCGACGCTGCGGCGCAGACGGTTGTTGAGGCGCACCGCGCTCGCACTATCGGGAACGCTGGCCACCGCCTCGCCGGTCGCGGCGTCGATCGACTTGCCGTCGGTACCGGTGACGTAAACCTTCTTGCTGTCCGGATCGGCCATCAACCGGCCGTCCTGGAGCGCGCTGATGATGGGGAAGGCCAGCTTGTTGCCGCTGCCCGCGACCGTGCCGATCGCCTCTTCCGTGTCGGAGAAATCGTCATTGGCGAATTTGGCGACTCCGTCCTCGAACGGACCGGCGAAGGCCGGCAGCGCAAACGCGATCAGCAATAGCGAGAGCGCAAGCGAGCAGAGGCGCGCGGACAAATAGGCTGGCACTGTGAATGACCCCGGCAGAAATGGGTGGAGAGGGCGGCGGGATCGCCGCCTTCTCCGGTCGCGCAATGGCGTGTCAGATCCGGATCAGGAGCCGGAACCGAGGCACTTGTTGGTCTTGGTATTGAAGTTGCCGCACTTCTTGCCGACCCAGTCGCCGATCAGGTCCTTGGAGCCATCGAGCTCCTTCGACCAGGCATCGCCCGCGACGAGGCTCGGGGTCTTCCAGACCACGTCGAACTGGCCGTTGCCCTTGATCTCGCCGATGAACACTGGCTTGGTGATGTGGTGGTTCGGGAGCATCTTGGAGGTGCCGCCGGTCAGGTTCTTGGCTTCGATGCCCGGGAGAGCGTCGATGACCTTGTCGGGATCGGTCGACTTCACCTTCTCGACCGCCTTGACCCACATGTCGAAGCCGATCACGTGCGCTTCCATCGGATCGTTGGTCACGCGCTTCGGATTTTTGGTGTAGGCCTGCCACGCCTTGATGAACTTCTCGTTCTCCGGCGACTTGATCGACTGGAAGTAGTTCCAGGCGGCGAGATGGCCGACCAGCGGCTTGGTGTCGATGCCGGCGAGCTCTTCCTCACCGACCGAGAACGCCACCACCGGGATGTCCTTCGCCTTGATGCCCTGGTTGCCGAGCTCCTTGTAGAAGGGAACGTTGGCGTCGCCGTTGATGGTCGAGACTACCGCGGTCTTCTTGCCGGCCGAGCCGAACTTCTTGATGTCGGCCACGATCGTCTGCCAGTCGGAGTGACCGAACGGCGTGTAGTTGATCATGATGTCTTCCTGGGCGACACCCTTGGACTTGAGATAGGCCTCCAGGATCTTGTTGGTGGTGCGCGGATAGACGTAGTCGGTGCCCGCGAGCACCCAGCGCTTCACCTTCTCTTCCTTCATCAGGTAGTCGACGGCGGGGATCGCCTGCTGGTTCGGCGCCGCACCCGTATAGAACACGTTGCGCTCGCTCTCCTCGCCCTCGTACTGCACGGGGTAGAACAGGATGCTGTTGAGCTCCTTGAACACCGGAAGCACCGACTTGCGCGACACCGAGGTCCAGCAGCCGAACACGACCGAGACCTTGTCCTTGGTGATCAGCTCGCGCGCCTTCTCGGCGAACAGCGGCCAGTTCGACGCGGGGTCGACCACGACGGCTTCGAGCTTCTTGCCGAGAACGCCGCCCTTCTTGTTCTGCTCGTCGATCAGGAAGAGGATGGTGTCCTTCAGCGTGGTTTCGCTGATCGCCATGGTGCCGGACAGAGAGTGCAGCACGCCGACCTTGATGGTGTCGTCCGCGGCCTTCGCGCCAGTCAATGAAGCCAGACCGAGCACCAGTCCAGCGGTCGCGGCGAGCACGCCGCGGCGGCTAAATGATGCCGCTATATCGTGAGTAGATTTGCTAAGCATGAGTGTCTCATCTCCCTGACGCAGACGTGAAAAACGCTGCGAAACGGCCCCACGGCCGCCTGCGATTAACGGATTCGCAAGAACCGTGCCATGGGCTGAACACCATTCAAATTATTGATTTTACTGTAAAAATTCTGAGAAAACGGAGTCTTGGGGCGAAGGGACCGCTCAAATCTTGAGCAATGAGAATGTATGCCAAAGCGGCATGTTGGTCATTCCTTGAGCAAATTCTTTGGTCTGGCTAAATTTCCGGCATAACTATTTCTGCACTGCAATCGCCATTTCGCGCCAGCTTGCCTTGAAAGCGCCCCTTGGATGTTCCATATGAGCAGCCGAGACCTCTTGCGAATCAAGAGGTCGTTGCGAGCCGCGTGTTCTTAAGCCCCTCCGGGCCTCTGGCTTGCCCCATATCTCCCAAGCCATCCGACACCCTAAACACGCAGGTGTCTTCTCGACACCCTTTTGCGCGCGCCGCGCCGATTGCGCCGGGCGTCCGCTTTTGACATGGAAAGAACCCATCTTTTGACTTCGTTTCAGGATTTCGGCCTCGCCGAACCGATCGCGCGTGCTCTCGCCGAAGAGAACTACGTCACTCCCACCCCCATCCAGGCCCAGACCATCCCGATCGCGCTGACCGGGCGCGACGTCGTCGGCATCGCCCAGACCGGCACCGGCAAGACCGCCTCGTTCGCGCTTCCGATCCTGCACCGCCTGCTCGAGCATCGCATCAAGCCGCAGCCCAAGACCTGCCGGGTGCTGGTGCTGTCGCCCACCCGCGAGCTGTCCGGCCAGATCCTCGACAGCTTCAACGCCTATGGCCGCCACCTGCGCCTCGCCTCGACGCTGGCCATCGGCGGCGTGCCGATGGGCCGCCAGGTCCGCGCCCTGATGCAGGGCGTTGATGTGCTGGTCGCCACCCCCGGCCGCTTGCTCGACCTCGTGCAGAGCAACGGTTTGAAGCTCTCGAGCGTCGAGTTCCTCGTGCTCGACGAGGCCGACCGCATGCTCGACATGGGCTTCATCAACGACATCCGCAAAATCGTCGCCAAGCTCCCGATCAAGCGGCAGACGCTGTTCTTCTCGGCCACCATGCCGAAGGACATCGCCGAGCTCGCCGACGCCATGCTGCGCGACCCCGCGCGGGTCGCGGTGACCCCGGTGTCCTCGACCGCCGAGCGGATCAACCAGCGCATCGTCCAGGTCGACTTCTCCGCCAAGCCCGCCTTCCTGACCAAGCTTCTGAAGGATGAGCCGGTCAACCGCGCCCTGGTCTTCACCCGCACCAAGCACGGCGCCGACAAGGTGGTGAAGTCGCTCGAGAAGGCCGGCATCCCTGCCAGCGCCATCCACGGCAACAAGTCGCAGAACCATCGCGAGCGCACGCTGGCCCAGTTCCGCTCGGGCGAGATCCGCACCCTGGTCGCCACCGATATCGCCGCCCGCGGCATCGACGTCGACGGCATCAGCCACGTCATCAATTTCGACCTGCCCAACGTGCCGGAAACCTACGTCCACCGCATCGGCCGCACCGCGCGCGCCGGCGCCGACGGCACCGCGATCTCGCTGGTGGCCGGCGGCGAGGAGCTCAGCTACCTCCGCGACATCGAGCGGCTGATCCGCGTGGCGTTGCCGCGCGAAGACCACCGCACCGATGCGGGCCGCCGCGACGCCGGCCCTCCCCCGCCGCAGCAACGGCAGGGCCGGCCGGGTGGCCGCCCGGGCCAGCGTCCCCAGGGCGCCCGGCACGGCGACGGACGGCGTGGCGACGAACGGCATGCTGACGGACGTCATCACAGCGCCGGCAGGCCGGCCGACGGACGGCCCGGCGAAGGACGGCATGGCGAGGGCAGACCTGTTGATGGCAGGCCCGGAGAAGGCCACAAGGCCTCCAAGGGGTCTCGCCGCCGCCGTGGTCCTGGTGGTAAGATGAATTCCTCACCCGCCGATCGGTCGGAACAGCGTCCCGCGCATAGCGCCGGCAAGCCTGATGGAATACAAGGCGTTGCCTTTTTGCGTCGCGAGAGTCGCCCCAACGGCCGACCGAACCGCAATCCTCATTCGAACTAACAGTCTACGACTGGAGACACCCACATGGCTAAGGAAGAGCTGATCCAGTTCGAAGGACTGGTCACCGAAATCCTCCCCGACGCCCGCTACCGCGTGCAGCTCGATGCCGGACACGAGATCGTCGCCTATACCGCCGGCAAGATGAAGAAGAACCGCATCAAGACTCTGGCGGGCGACCGCGTGACGGTGGAGATGTCGCCCTATGACCTCGAGAAGGGCCGGCTGATTTTCCGCCACAAGGACGAACGCCCCAGCGGCGTGGGCGGACCGCCTCGTCCCGGACAGCGCGGCGGCCAGTTCCGTCGTCGCTAGTCGGCGACGGCGCGGCAGTAAGATTCCGAGCTTTCCATTGGTCCGCCGTGATCACCACGGCGGATCAAAAAATCGTGCGCGGCTGGATTGTTTTGACGCTCGAATTCCGATAAAAGGAATTTATCGATTTTCGGCCGGACGACATTAGCATCCACCGGTACAGCCGGTTCAGACACGCTGACGACCCTTCCAAAAATTCGATCTAACTGGCCTGCGCGAGCAGGCTGCCACATAGTGTTATCTGAGAAGGGACTACCCCCGTGAGCATGGGAACCGTGAAGTGGTTTAACGCGACCAAAGGCTTCGGCTTCATTCAGCCCGACGATGGCGGCCAGGACGTGTTCGTCCACATCAGCGCTGTGGAACGTGCGGGCCTCGGCACGCTGCGTGAAGGTCAGAAGATCTCCTACGAGATCGTGGCCGACCGCCGTTCCGGCAAGTCGGCTGCGGACAACCTCCGCGCCGCAGGCTGAACCCGCCGGGCCTCGCCCGATCGGCTCGCAAGAAGCAAGAAGGCCGTGCGCAACGCACGGCCTTTTTCATTTCCAGGCCCCCCTCGGGAGCGTCAGCACGAGGACGGCACGTTGTTGTATTGAACGCAAGTGGCCTGCCGCGGCCGCGTGTAGGACAGATCCTTCAGCGGAATGTTCGACTTCAACACGTAGCCCACCGACGGCGTGTAAGTGTAGCTCGCCTCGCTGAGGATGAGATAGGTCGACGGAATCAGCAGCGTCGGCGGAATCTCGTTGGTCACCTTGTCGCCGGCCTTCCGGCCCGAGGTCGCCAGCGTCGCTTGCGTCGCGCCGCTCGCGATGGTTCCGGCCTTGCTCCACTGCACCGTGGCAATGCTGTCCGCATCGATATAGATCTGGGAGATCGAGCCCTTCACGAGCGTAGCGTCGTAAGGCATGACGATCGAGATGCTCGCCGTGAACGTGTTCTGCATGTCGGCATCGGCAAGCGTCGTCGATTGCGAAGTCAGATCGGACAGCGTCCGTGCAATCAACGTGACCTTGCGATCAATCGCCACCGCCGACGAGAATTCGACGGTCCCGAAGAACATCACCAGCATCAGCGGGACGATGACCGCGAATTCGGTCGCCGCGAGCGCGCGCGTGTCGGCGACGAAGTCACGCGCCGAGCAGCGGGCATTCCCCAGTAAGTTCGCAATCGCCTGCATTGGCCCGCCCAGATCCATCTGCCTCAGAAAGGTTCGTTCTTGAAGGCTGCGGTCGCCACCAGCAGCCGCTTGTTGCTGCAGCCGATGTTGTAGCCGAGGCCGGTGACGAAGAGCGGCCATTGATAGAATAGCCGCACCACGACGACCTGGCTGGAGCTGCCGGGATTGTATTGCACGCCGGCCGGATTGAAGGTGCAGGAATCGCCGTAATTGGTGAGGCTCAGCGTCGTGAAGGAGCTGGTGCTGACCACGTCGACGTAAAGCTTGTTGCAATCGAACAGCGCCGGGATCTGGGTGCAGACATAGGCCTTGAACGTGGTCTGATTGCATGCCGAGACCGCGTTGGGCACCATCTGACAGGCCGCCACCGAGCCACCCTGTGCTTGCGCCTGACCGGTCAGGATCGCACGCGCCGAATTCTGGGTGATGGTCTCGAGCACCTGCCCCGCGAAGAACACCAACGCGGTCTCGATGATGGCGAACAGCAGTCCGAAGAAGACCGGAGCGACCAGCGCGAACTCGACCGCGGCGGAGCCGCGGCGGCTGCCTCGAAACCGGCATAGCGCTTTCCGGAGCGTGAATCTCGTAGGCGCAGGCATCGCGTCAAATTCCCCAGCAGCGGCGATCATCTGCTTCGTTCAATAGCTAAAACTGATTGTTTAAGTGTTGCAGGCGATTCACGCTGCGCGAAGCGGTCGGTTAAGGATGCGTTAACCCCGCGCGCCGGCGGCGGCCAAGGATGACGCGCAGAGGGACGTCGCTGGCATGCAGAAGCGGCGGGGCAGAATTATGCGATCCACCCCGGCGCGAACCCGCCAATCGCTCCGGCTAGTTGGACTTGGTGGCCGCACCGGCGTTGCCGCTGGCACTGCTGCTCAGCGAACCGGCCTGGTTCATGGTGTTGTTGAAGTAGGTGTCGCTGTCCCCAAGCGTCACCCGACGCTGGCAGAGCGGCATGCAGCTGTAGGACTCGCGCTCGATACCGCGATAGACGGTGACGAGCCGGTCGCTCGGGCCTTCGACCTGAATCTGACGGTCGACCAGAATCTCGCCGCCCCGGTCGAGCGCAATGAAATTGGTGGCACCGTAGCCCTTGCCGGTCACGACGATCATGCCGCCGGGCTGGAGCGTGACGTCGGCGATCAGGGGATTTCCGACCACGATGGTCGCCACCTTGCCGGGCAGCCGCACCAGCTTGGCCTGGTCGACGTTGACGGCGATGGTGTCGGCGGTCGGTTCGGCGAGCCCGGCAGCCGGCGATGCCAGCACTGCGGCAGCAACCAGAAGACAGACCCGCGCATGACGGCGCAGCAATTCCTTACGCATACTCATACTCCCGGGACGTCACAAACCGGCAGAAGCGAACAGCTAACAGCGGAGCCGGTGCCCGACCCGGCTAACCTGCCCTTAATTTGTGAACGTTCCGCAAACTCGTCGACGATTGTTTGAACGTAGTCGAGATTTGCCGCCGATTTTCCCACCCTACTGGCGGAACGGATAGGCCAATTGGCCCCCGATCTCCTTCGGTATGGCCGCTTCGTCCTTGCCGTAATCCTGCGGCAGCCGCCCCTCCGGCATGCGGAACGTGCCGAACAGCACGTCCCAGACCGGGAACGTCCCGGCGAAATTCGTGTTGCCGCCTTCGTCGAGCGACGTGTGGTGCCAGCGGTGGAACACCGGCGTTGCCAGCAGATATTTGAACGGTCCGAAGGTCCAGTTCAGATTGGCGTGCACGAACGCCGAATGGAAGGTGGTGAACGGGCCGACCCAGAGCATGATGTTCGGGGAAATGCCGGCCATCAGCAACACGACGTCGACGCTGATCGTCCCGAGCAGGAGATTGATGGGATGGAAGCGGGCCGCCGAAATCCACCCGATTTCCTCGGACGAATGGTGGATGGCGTGGTACTTCCAGAAACCGCCGTCATGGAAGAAGCGGTGGATCCAGTACAGCATGAAATCGGACAGCACCAGGAACAGCAGGGCCTGCACCCACAGAGGCAGCTGCGCCAGCGGCCCATGGCCGTTGTCGTAGAAGGCGATGAGCTCGTCGGCGTCGTGGATGTTGAAGACGACGGCGGCGCCGACGATCAGAAGTCCGATCCGCATGGTGCGGGCGAACACCGGAACGAAGAACCAATAGCAAATGTCGGTGATGATCTCCCGCTTGCGCCACCACGGGGCGCCGGGGTTGCAGGCCCAGAAATGCTCGAGCACGGTGAAGACCGCCGCGAGCACGAAGGTAACGGGGAGCAACTTCGCGATGGTCTCGCCGAGCATCAGGGCGACTTGCATGGGCAGGCTCGACATCATCGCCTCTCTCCGCGAATTCCGGTCCTCGCTTACGCCTACTCCGTGAGATTTAAGGGAGGGTGAAGCGGCCGCCGTGCCGGCGACGCATCTGGAACCGAAATTGAGGCCGCGGCTTTAAGGCGAAATTCACTCTGGACGAAAGCATCGCGCCGGACGCGGGTTTACGCGATCGGATTAACTCTACCGAAAGAGCTCGGCTTACATGGTCATCGGGTCAAAGACAGCGCCGAACGAGGCGATCTCACCCGAATGGAGTTTTGTTCATGAAGAGCTTGATTGCGCGTTTCGCAAAGGATGAATCCGGCGCAACCGCCATCGAATACGGTCTGATCGCCGCCGGTATCGCGCTGGCCATCATCACCGTCGTCAACAGCCTCGGCAGCACGCTCAACACCAAGTTCACCTCGATCAGCACCGGGCTGAAGTAAGCAACAGACGAACGACGGCAAAAGCCCCGGACCTCCGGGGCCTTTGTTTTTCCAAGGACGGCGAGTTCCAGTGGCGTTGCGAGAGTCCAGAACCGGTGCCGCGGTCGCGGCAGACGAGGCAGCTGCGGCGCAGGCCGGCTCGCCGGTCTATTGGGTCTGCCTTGCGCTGCTGCTTGCGACAGTTGCGCTCGCCGCGCGCATTGCCAGCCTCTGGTAGCACCCGTTCCGCAGCTACGGCCTTGCATGACCCTCGCGGCCGTTGTCGGTTTGTTTAGCACTGCCGGCTAGAATCCGGCGACGCCAGTTTCCCCGGCAAACCCAGGCCTCAAGACGCAGCCCATGATCCTCGACCTTGCGCGCCTTCTGCTCTTCCCTGCCCTGATGGCGTTCGCCGCCGCGAGCGATCTGTTCACGATGACGATCTCCAATCGCGTGTCGCTGGCGCTGGTCGCAGGCTTCTTCGCGCTCGCCCTCGCCGGCGGCATGGCACCCTACGAGATGCTGAGCCATGTCGGCGCCGGCGCGCTCCTGCTCGTCATAGCCTTCGCCTGCTTTGCGATGGGCTGGGTCGGCGGCGGAGATGCCAAGGTCGCGGCCTCCGTCGCGCTCTGGTTCGGATTCGCGCAGCTGATGAACTTCCTGCTCTACGCCTCGCTGTTCGGCGGCGCGCTGACGCTGCTCCTGCTCCAGTTCCGGCAATGGCCGCTGCCCTACGGGCTGGCGGGTCAGGCCTGGCTCGCGCGGCTGCACGCCAAGGAGAGCGGCATCCCCTACGGCATCGCGCTCGCGCTGAGCGCGCTGATGGTCTACCCCGAGACCGAATGGGTGAAGGCGATCGACCTCGCTCACCTCGCACTGCGCTGAACGCACCGGGTAAACCCGGCGTTAAGGCGATTTAGATACGCCTCATTAACCATGCTTTGACGAATAGCTGGTCAACTGCCGATTACGGCGGCGGCAGCGTCGCGGCGTCTTGTTGGAAAGTGAAGCGTATGAATAGGGCACGCATTGTCGTCCTGGCGGTCGCCATCAGCGCCGGCGGCGTCGCCGCGTACCTGGCGAGCGGCTCGGACCAAACTGCGCCGCCTCCGGCTCCGGTCGCCCAGCTTCCGACCGTCGACGTCCTCGTGGCCAAGAACGACATCGGCCTCGGCCAGACCGTGAAGCCGGAAGACGTGCAATGGCAGACCTGGCCGGCCGCGACCGCCAGCGCCACCTTCATCCGCCGCAACGAGCGTCCCGAAGGCGCGACCCAGGTCACCGGTTCGATCGCGCGCGCCCCGTTCATTCAAGGTGAGCCGATCCGCGACCAGAAGCTGGTCAAGGCCGAAGGCTCCGGTTTCATGGCTGCAATCCTGCCCACCGGCATGCGGGCAATCTCGACCGAGATCTCGCCGGAGACCGGCGCAGGCGGCTTCATCCTGCCCAACGATCGGGTCGACGTCCTCTTGACCCGCCGGCTGAAGAACCCGGACCAGAACAACGGCGCCCCCGACATCGTCACCTCCGAGATCATCCTGGCCAATATCCGGGTCCTCGCCATCGACCAGGCGCCAAAGGAAAAGGACGGCCAGAACGCGGTGGTCGGCAAGACCGTCACCCTCGAGCTCAATCCGGCGCAGACCGCAACACTCTCCGCGGCCCGCCAGAGCGGCACGCTGTCGCTGGCGCTGCGCAGCATCGTCGACGTCAAGATGAGCGAAATCACGCTCGATGATTCCGCGCAGAAGCGGGACGGTGTTTCGATCATTCGCTACGGCATTCCAAGTCAGACGGCGAAAGTACGATGAAGACAGTCGATATGAGACGCAGGGTGGATTTGGCGACGATGCGAACCTCGGCGGTTCGCGCCCTGTCGTTTTCGGCCGCTCTGGCGTTGGCGCTCAACCCGGTGCTGACCCCCGCGGTCGCCGCCGATTACCGTCCCGGGGCCCTGGCCGCGGCGGATGGCCAGATGAACGCGCGCTTCCTCTCGCTCGGCGTCGGCAAATCCGTCGTCATCGACCTGCCGCGCGACATCAAGGACGTGCTGGTTGCCGATCCCAAGATCGCCAACGCGGTGGTCCGCTCGGCCCAGCGCGCCTATATCATCGGCGCCACGGTCGGCCAGACCAATATCGTGTTCTTCGATTCCGCCGGCCAGCAGATCGCGGCCTATGATATCGCGGTCAAGCGCGACCTCAACGGCGTGCGGGCCGCGCTGAAGCAGATTCTGCCCAATTCGGACATTCAGATCGACGGGCTCGGCGACGGCATTGTCCTGACCGGCACGGCGGCGAATCCGATGGAAGCGCAGCAGGCCAACGAGCTCGCCGCACGCCTGGCCGGCGGCGTCGACAAGGTGGTGAACTCGATCGTGGTGCGCGGCCGCGACCAGGTCATGCTCAAGGTGACGGTGGCCGAGGTCCAGCGCACCATCGTCAAGCAGCTCGGCATCGACCTGAGTGCCAGCCTCAACTACGGCACGTCGGTGGTGAGCTTCACCAACTCCAATCCGTTCACCGCGCTCGGCAAGAACCTCGTGGACGGCAACAATTTGACGACGAAGTTCGGCGGCTCGTCGTCGGTGCAGGCCACCCTGCGCGCGATGGAGACCGCGGGCGTGATCCGCACGCTGGCCGAACCGAACCTGACCGCAATCTCCGGTGAATCGGCCACGTTCATCGCCGGCGGCGAATTCCCGGTCCCGGCAGGCTATGCGTGCGATCCCACCACCCATGTCTGTACCACCCAGATCAGCTTCAAGAAGTTCGGCATCTCGCTCAACTTCACCCCCGTGGTGCTGAGCGAAGGCAAGATCAGCCTGCGCGTGATGACGGAGGTCTCGGAGCTCTCGAACGAAAACGCGATCACGCTGTCGCAGGCCGTGACCTCGACCTCGGTGAACTCGCTGACGGTGCCCTCGATCAGGACCCGCCGCGCGGAGACCTCGCTGGAAATTCCCTCCGGCGGCGCGATGGCGATGGCCGGCCTGATCCAGCAGCAGACCAAGCAGGCCATCAGCGGCCTGCCGGGGCTGATGCAGCTCCCGATCCTCGGCACGCTGTTCCGCAGCCGCGACTTCGTCAACAACGCCACCGAGCTGGTCGTGATCGTGACGCCCTATGTCGTTCGCGCGGTGGCGCCAAAGGACCTGTCGCGGCCGGATGACGGCTTCGCCCCGCCCGCGGATCCACAGGCCCAGCTGCTCGGCAACATCAACCGTATCTACGGCGTGCCCGGCCGGACCGAACCGGCCAAGAACTACCGCGGCACCTACGGCTTCATTACCGACTGAGGCGGAACGGGGACTTCACGATGATCACAAGACCACCCCAGCTTCGCAAGCGCGCCATCCATCTCGGTGGCGCGCTGGTCGCAATGGCGCTCGCGCTCAGTGGCTGCCAGCACGACGAGGTCGTCACCGCCTCGATTCCGACCGACTACAAGCAGCGCCACCCGATCGCGATCGAGGAGCAGAACCGCTCGATCGTCGTCTTCGTCGGCCATGCCCGCGGCGGATTGACCGCGGCCCAGCGCGCCGACGTGATGGGCGTCGCCTCGGCATGGCTGCGCGAAGGCACCGGCGCCATCCGCATCGACGTGCCGTCCGGCACGCCCAATGCGCGACCGGTGGCGGACACGATGCGCGAAATCCAGGCGATGCTGGCCGCGGCGGGCGTTCCGCCGCGGGGTGTCAACGTTCGCCCCTACCAGCCCGAGGACAGGCGCTTCCTGCCGCCGATCCGTCTCACCTATTCCAAGATCGCAGCGATCGCAGGCCCCTGCGGCCTGTGGCCGGACGACATCGGCCCTTCGATCAAGAACAAGAGCTGGTTCGAGAACAAGGAATATTACAATTACGGCTGCGCCTATCAGCGCAACCTCGCCGCGATGGTCGACAATCCGTCGGACCTCGAGCAGCCGCGGCCTGAAACGCCGTCCTACACCCCCCGGCGCATCACCGGTCTCGAGAAGTATCGCAAGGGACTGACGAGCGCGACCACCTATCCCGAAGCCGACAAGGCCAAACTCAGCGACACCGGCAAATGATCAGCTACGCTCGCCAGACCCACGAAGAGCAGCCGGAAGCCCCGCCTCCGCCGGTCGAGGAGCATATCGCGCCCTCGCCGCGCGTCTCGGTCCAGGCCTTCTGCGAGACGGTCGAGACCGCGGCCGCGGTGCAGTCGGCCGGCGAGGATCGTCGCCTCGGCAAAGCCCATCTGAAGATCCAGATGGGCGGCATGGCGGCCGCGATCGAAGCTTACCGCTCGGCTCCCACGCCGAACGTGATCGTGCTCGAGAGCGACGGCCGCAACGACCTCCTGGGCGGGCTCGACCAGCTCGCCACCGTCTGCGATGCCGGCACCCGCGTGGTCGTGATCGGCCGCATCAACGACGTCACGCTCTACCGCGAACTGGTGCGCCGCGGCGTCAGCGACTATGTGCTCGCGCCGGTCGGCGCGATCGACGTCGTACGATCGATCTGCAACCTGTTCTCGGCGCCGGAAGCCAAGGCGGTCGGCCGCATCATCGCCGTGGTCGGCGCCAAGGGGGGCGTCGGGGCTTCCACCATCTCGCACAACGTCGCCTGGGCGATCGCGCGCGACCTTGCAATGGATGCCGTCGTCGCCGATCTCGACCTGGCCTTCGGGACCGCCGGGCTCGACTACAACCAGGATCCGCCGCAGGGCATTGCCGACGCCGTGTTCTCGCCCGATCGCGTCGACACCGCCTTTATCGACCGCCTGCTGTCGAAATGCACCGACCATCTCAGCCTGCTGGCGGCGCCGGCGACGCTGGACCGGGTCTATGATTTCGGCACCGACGCTTTCGACTCCGTGTTCGACACGCTGCGCTCCACCATGCCGTGCATCGTGCTCGACATTCCGCACCAATGGTCCGGCTGGACCAAGCGCGCCTTGATCGGAGCAGACGACATTCTGATCGTGGCCGCCCCCGACCTTGCCAATCTGCGCAATACCAAGAACCTGTTCGACCTGCTGAAGGCCGCGCGCCCCAACGACCGGCCGCCGCTCTACTGCCTGAATCAGGTCGGCGTGCCGAAAAGGCCCGAAATCGCCGCCGCGGAGTTCGCCAAGGCGATCGAGAGCCAGCCGATCGTCTCGATCCCGTTCGAGCCGCAGATCTTCGGCTCGGCGGCCAACAACGGCCAGATGATCGCGGAGATCTCCGCCAACCACAAGTCGATCGAGATGTTCCTTCAGATCGCCCAGCGCCTGACCGGCCGCAGCGAAACCAAGAAGCAAAAGTCGTCCCTGTTTTCACCCCTGATTGACAAGTTGCGGGGAAAATAGCCGCCGCATGGAGTTGTTAAGTGTTCGGTAAGCGTAGCGGAACAGACACCGACCTTCGGGCGCCCAAGCCCGGCGCCGTGTCGCTCGAGCCTGCCCAGGCTCCGGCGCCGACGGTGTCGCGCGCCCCGCCGCCGCCGGCCGTCGCCTCGCCGCCGCTTGCTCCCGCCAAGGCTCCGCCGCCCCCGGCCATGGAGAGCCGGCGTTCCGACAATTATTACGAGGTCAAGGCGACCATCTTCGGCGCGCTGATCGAAGCGATCGACCTCGCCCAGCTGGCCAAGCTGGATTCGGAATCCGCCCGCGAGGAAATCCGCGACATCGTCAACGAGATCATCGCGATCAAGAACATCGTGATGTCGATCGCCGAGCAGGAGGAACTGCTCGACGACATCTGCAACGACGTTCTCGGCTACGGCCCGCTCGAGCCGCTGCTGTCGCGCGACGATATCGCCGACATCATGGTCAACGGCGCCAACACCGTCTACATCGAGGTCGCCGGCAAGATCCAGCGCACCGGCATCCGCTTTCGCGACAACCAGCAGCTCCTCAACATCTGCCAGCGCATCGTCAGCCAGGTCGGCCGGCGCGTTGACGAATCCTCGCCGATCTGCGACGCGCGTCTTGCCGACGGCTCCCGCGTCAACGCCATCGTGCCGCCGCTGTCGATCGACGGCCCGACGCTCACCATCCGCAAGTTCAAGAAGGACAAGCTGACGCTGGATCAGCTCGTCAAGTTCGGCGCGATCTCGCCGGAGGGCGCCGAGATCCTCCAGATCATCGGCCGCGTCCGCTGCAACGTGCTGATCTCCGGCGGTACCGGCTCGGGCAAGACGACGCTGCTCAACTGCCTGACCAATTACATCGAGCACGACGAGCGCGTCATCACCTGCGAGGACGCCGCCGAGCTCCAGCTCCAGCAGCCCCATGTGGTGCGGCTGGAGACCCGTCCGCCCAACATCGAGGGCGAGGGCCAGGTCACCATGCGCGAATTGGTGCGCAACTGCCTGCGTATGCGGCCCGAACGCATCATCGTCGGCGAAGTCCGCGGACCCGAGGCGTTCGACCTGCTCCAGGCCATGAACACCGGCCATGACGGGTCGATGGGCACGCTGCATGCCAACAATCCGCGCGAAGCGCTGTCGCGCTGCGAATCCATGATCACGATGGGCGGCTTTTCGCTGCCCTCGCGAACGATCCGCGAGATGATCTGCGCCTCGATCGACGTCATCGTCCAGGCCGCGCGCCTGCGCGACGGCTCGCGCCGCATCACCCACATCACCGAGGTGATGGGCATGGAAGGCGACACCATCATCACCCAGGACATCTTCCTCTACGACATGATCGGCGAGGACGCCAACGGCAAGATCATCGGCCGCCACCGCTCGACCGGCATCGGCCGTCCAAAGTTCTGGGAACGCGCCCGCTATTACGGCGAGGAGAAGCGCCTTGCCGCGGCTCTCGACGCCGCGGAAGTGGCGCCGACGACGTGAGCAGGTCAGCGACGCCATGAACATACAGGTCCTCGCCCTCGCATTTCTGGCCACAGCCGCGGTCGGCGGCATCGCCTGGGTTTTCCTCTATCCGCTGCTCTCCGGGGAACGGAAGGCGGAAAGCCGGCGCGCCTCGATCTCGCGCGCCGACGCGCCGATGGCCAAGCAGAGCGAAAAGAGCCAGCGATCGCGCCGCGAGCAGGTCGAAACGTCGCTGAAGGATCTTGAGGCACGGCGTCAGCAGGAGAAGAGCGTTCCGCTCAATATCCGCCTCTCCCAGGCTGGACTGGACTGGACGCCGCAGAAATTCTGGATCGTGTCCGCCGTCGTGGCGGGCGTCTTGTTCGCGGCGGCCCTGTTCGTCGGCGGCGGCCTGCTCGGCGCCGCCGGTCTCGCCTTTGCCGGAGGTTTTGGCCTGCCGCGCTGGGCCCTCGGCTTCTTGAAGAAGCGCCGGGAGGACAAGTTCCTGAAGGCACTGCCCGACGCGGTCGACGTCATCGTCCGCGGCATCAAGGCCGGCCTGCCGCTGTTCGAATCAATCAAGGTCGTCGCGGCCGATTCGCCAGAGCCGCTGCGCAGCGAATTCCTCGCCATCATCGAGACGCAGGCGATCGGCATGCCGCTGGGCGAGGCTTGCTCCCGCCTCTATGAGCGCATGCCGCTGCCCGAAGCCAACTTCTTCGGCATCGTCATCTCGATCCAGCAGAAGTCGGGCGGCAACCTCTCCGAAGCGCTGGGCAACCTCTCCAAGGTGCTGCGCGACCGCAAGAAGATGAAAGAGAAGATCCAGGCGATGTCGATGGAAGCCAAGGCCTCCGCCGGCATCATCGGCTCGTTGCCGCCGATCGTGATGTTCCTCGTCTATCTCACGACGCCGCACTATATCTCGCTGCTTTGGACTCATCCCACCGGCCAGCTGATGCTGGTCGGCTGCGTCATCTGGATGTCGATCGGCATCATGGTGATGAAGAAGATGATCAATTTCGACTTCTGACGGTGATGCATGGTCGAGTTCCTCGTTTCGAAACTGCATGACGTCCGCTTCATGACGATGCTGCTGGCGGCCATCGCCGCCAGCGCCACCGTCTATACGCTGGTGATGCCGCTGTTCGCCGGCGAGGGACTCTCCAAGCGCATGAAGGCGGTCGCGAGCGAGCGTGAGCGCATTCGGCAGCGCGAGCGAGAGCGCCTTCACAAGAACGAAAAGGTCTCGCTGCGTCAGACGCCAAAGCAGCTCGTCTCCAAGGTCGTGGAGGACTTCAACCTCACGAAATGGCTGGCGCAAGAGGCGGCGCGGGACAAGCTGATCATGGCCGGTTACCGCGGCCAGGCGCCCTATATCACCTTCCTGTTTGCCCGCCTGGTCACGCCGATCGTGCTCTTCGTCGGCTCGCTTCTCTACGTCTTCGTGATCGCGCACATGGACAAGCCGGTGCCGATCAAGATCGGCATCTGCATCGGCGCGGCCTATCTCGGCCTCCAGGCGCCGATGCTGTTCCTGAAGAATGCGATCTCCAAGCGCCAGCTCTCGATCAAGCGCGCCTTTCCCGATGCGCTCGACCTGCTCCTGATCTGTATCGAATCCGGCATGTCGGTCGAAATGGCGTTCCGGAAGGTCGCCACCGAAATCGTGGGACAGTCGATCGCGCTGTCGGAGGAGTTCACGCTGACCACGGCCGAGTTGTCCTACCTGCAGGACCGCAAGGTCGCCTATGAGAACTTGGCACGACGCACCGGGCTCGACGGCGTCAAGTCGGTCTGTCTCGCGCTTCAGCAGGCGGAACGCTACGGCACCCCGCTCGGTCAGTCCCTGCGCGTCATGGCCCAGGAAAACCGCGACATGCGGATGACCGAGGCCGAGAAGAAGGCCGCGGCGTTGCCGCCGAAGCTGACGGTGCCGATGATCCTGTTCTTCCTGCCAGTGCTGTTCGTCGTCATTCTCGGACCGACCGGCATCAAGATCACTGAGATGCAGTGACACGAGCCGTCGTCCGCGCGGTCCGCGGGACGGCTGCGAATGCTGAAGATCAGAGCCTGATCAGTCGGGCTGGTTGAGCGCGGCGACCGGGGTCCGCTTCGGCCCGCCGCGATGATGGTCGCTGCGGTTCAGCATGTCCTTGAGATAGGCGACATTGGCCGCGGCCTGATCCGGCGGCAGATCCGCCTTCACGATGGTCTCGGCCTCGGCGAAGCGGCCCTGCAGACCGACGACGAGGCCGAGATTTTGCCGCACCCGGCTGCTGGCGCGCGGCGAAGCGTAGGCTTGCCGCAACGCCTCTTCGGCCTTGGGCAGATCCTTCGACAGCATGTAGGACAGGCCGAGATTGGAAAGCACGCCGGGATCACCCGGCGCGATCTTGAGCGCGCTCGCATAATAGGAGCGCGCCTCGCCGTGACGACCCATCTGGTCCAGCGCGGTGCCCTGCACCGAGAGCAGGCGCCAGTCCGGATTATCAGGCGAATGCGCTTTCGACAGGACGTCGTAGGCCTGCTGAAAATTGCCGTTGTCGGCGAGGGCGCGGCCATACTGCGCGAGCAGCGCCTTGTTACCGGGATTGGCGATGGTCGCCTGCTCCAGCACCGCGGCGGCCTGGGCGCGTTGGCCGTTGGCGCGCAAGGCCTGGCCATAGGCCAGCGCCGCCTCGGCGTCCCTGGGATTGGCACGGTAGCGTTCGCCGTAGACCTCGACGGCGCGCGCGGGATCGGTGGGCGCCGCTTCTGCCCGTGGTCCGCCGAGCGAGCCTGTCACGTCGGAGAGCTTCGACATGCCCGTGCAGCCGCCGAGGCCCATGGCCACCGCCGCGACCAGCGAGGTGGACGCAAGAAGCCGGGCGAGACTGAACCGTTGACGCATGACGCCTTGACTCTCGAGCCGATTGATCGAGCCGAACGCGTCAGCAATAGGCTGTTAACCCTAACGGCGGGTTAACGCCGCTTCGCAGGGCCATCTCACCCCCGCCTGCCGTGGCACCTCTGCCAAGGTCGGGATGGAGGCCGAGCGCCTGCCGGTCCGGATCCCTCTGCAATGGCCGCCGCTCAATATTCGATCGCAAGCCGCTTGCGGATTTCGTCGACGCGCTTGTCGAGTGCATCGAACCGCGCGTGGACCGAGCGGTCGTGGAGATAGAACACATAACCGCCGGCAAGGAGCGCGAAGATCCAATGGTGGTGCTCGACATAGCCAAAGATCGCCTCGACGGCATGGCCGATGAACGTGACCACGCTCCACACAAATTCCATTGCATGTCCTCCCGGCGCGTTTGTCGTCGGCCGCCCGATCTCCAGCCCTGGCGACCCTTGCCGGAACCTAGCATGGCCCCCTTGCCGCGAGTAGCGCCTCGCCGAAACGGTGCCCGCAAAGCCGATTGCAGCCGCGGCGAAACTCTGCGAAGTCTCGTCCGTTCGCATCACCCGTTTGATCCGACGATCCGGACCTGCCAATGCCTTCTGTCTTCGAGACGTCATCCACTGCCATCCCGATCACGTTCGTCACGAAATCGAGCTGGGATCAGGTCGCCGAGGCGCTGCCGCCGCCGCAACGCCAGTTCGCCACCTCGTGCGCCTTTGCGGCCAAGCCCGGCGGTTATCTCGCCCTGCCCGCGCCCGATGGCGCGATTGCACAGGTGCTGTTCGGCCTCGAGGATGAGGGTGCAAGATCGCGCGACCTGTTCCGGCCCGGCGCGCTGCCCGGCCTCTTGCCGCCGGGCATCTATCGCTTTGCCAATGCGCCGCACGATACACGGCTGGCGGCGCTCGCCTTCGCGCTCGGCAGCTACCGCTTCGCGCGCTACCGCAGGGCTGACAGGCCCGAGGTCCGGCTGGTGCCGCCTGACGGCGTCGACCCGGCCGAGATCGAGCGGATTGCCGATGCCGCAATTCTCGCGCGCGACCTCATCAACACGCCGTCCAACGACATGGGGCCGGACGAGCTCGCCGCCGCCGCGCAAGCCCTCGCCGCCGAGTTCGGCGCGAGCTTCGCCTGCACCATCGGCGAGGAGTTGGAGAAGCAGTTCCCGCTGATCCACGCCGTCGGCATGGCTTCCAGCCGCGCGCCGCGGCTGATCGACATCGGCTGGGGTGATCCCGATCATCCCAAGGTGACGCTGGTCGGCAAGGGCGTCTGCTTCGACACCGGCGGGCTCGACCTGAAGCCGTCGAGCGGCATGCTGATCATGAAGAAGGACATGGGCGGCGCCGCCAACGTGCTGGCGCTGGCGCGCATGGTGATGGATGCGAAGCTGAAGGTGCGCCTGCGCGTGCTGATTCCGGCGGTGGAGAACGCGGTCGCCGGCAATGCCTTCCGCCCACTCGATATCTTCACCTCGCGCAAGGGCATCACGGTCGAGATCGGAAACACCGACGCCGAGGGACGCCTGGTGCTCGCCGACGCGCTGGCGCTGGCCGACGAGGAAAAGCCGGACCTGCTGATCGACCTGGGCACGCTGACCGGCGCGGCGCGTGTCGCGCTCGGGCCGGATCTGCCGCCCTTCTACACCAATGACGAGACCCTCGCCGCCGACCTTGCGCGCTGCGCGGTGAAGGAGAACGATCCGTTGTGGCGCATGCCGCTGTGGCCGCCTTACGATCAGTGGCTGGACTCCAAGACGGCCACGATCACCAACGCGCCATCGGGCGGCTTTGCCGGCTCGATCACCTGCGCGCTGTTCCTGCAACGCTTCGTCGAGCACGCCGGGAGCTGGCTGCACGTCGACATCTACGGCTGGACCCCGTCGGCCAAGCCGGCACGCCCCGAAGGCGGCGAGTGCCAGGCCGCGCGCGCCATCTACAGCTTGCTGAGCGAGCGCTATGCATGATCCGCGAATAACACCGGCACGGGGCGACCTCGCCGCGAAATATCTCGAAGGCAAGGTGCAGGCGGATCGCTTCGTCGCGGGCGAGGAGTTCGAGGTGGTCGAACCGGTCGCGCCGGTGCGCGAGCAGCCGTCCTCGAGCGCGATGCTGATGACGGAGGCCCTGCGCGGTGAGCGCGTCACGGTCTACGATCGCAACGGCGAGGGTTGGGCGTGGGGCCAGCTCAATGGCGATGGCTATGTCGGCTGGCTGCCGGATGCGGCGCTGGTGAAGCCGTCGGCCGGCCCGACCCACGTGGTCAGCGCATTGCGGACGTTTGCCTTCCCCGGCCCGTCGATCAAGCTGCCGCCGGCCGAGACGCTCGTGATGGGATCCAGGCTCGCCGTGGCGCGCGAGGACGGCAGCTTTGCCGTGACGCACGACGGCAGGTATCTGCCGAAAACGCATCTCGCTGCGCTCGATCATCGCGAGCCGGATTTCGTCGCAATCGCCGAGCGCTTCGTCGGCACGCCCTATCTCTGGGGCGGCAAGAGCAGTCTCGGCATCGACTGCTCCGGCCTCGTCCAGGTCTCGCTGACGGCAGCGGGGATCGGCTGCCCGCGCGACAGCGACATGCAGCTCGCCGGTCTCGGCCGCGCAGTGGAGCCGCATGAGCGAAGCCGCTTGCAGCGCGGCGATCTGATCTTCTGGAAGGGCCACGTCGCGATCGCCCGCGACGGCAGCACCATGGTTCACGCCAACGCGTATCACATGGCGACCGTGATCGAGCCGATCGAGCCGGCGATCGCGCGAATCAGGCAGGCCGGCAGCGAGATCGTTGCGATCAAGCGGCTCTGACGGACTTACGTCGCCACCGAGCCATTCCCCGACGTCTCAAGGCGGAAGGCCGCCGCGAACAGCGCGCGCGTGTAATCCGTCTTCGGGTTCTTGAACAGCTCGGCGGCCTGTCCCTCTTCGACGACCTTGCCGCCGCGCATCACGATGAGATGGCTGGCGAGAGAGGCGACGACGCGCAGATCGTGCGAGATGAACATGTAGGTGAGCTCGCGCTTGCGCTGCAGCTCGCGCAACAGATCGACCATCTGGGCCTGGAACAGCATGTCGAGCGCGCTGGTCGGCTCGTCCAGCACGACGAAGTCCGGCTCCAGCACCACCGCGCGTGCGATGCTGATGCGCTGGCGCTGGCCACCTGAGAATTCGTGGGGATAGCGGAAGCGGGTATCGGGCTTCAGCCCGACGTCTTCCAGCGCCTTGACGACGCGCGCCTCACGCTCCTCACGCGACAGCTTCGGCTGATGCACGGAGAGGCCTTCGGCGATGATGTCGGCGATCGACATGCGCGGCGAGAGCGAGCCGAACGGGTCCTGAAACACGATCTGCATGTCGCGCCGGAACGGACGCATCTCCTTGAAGCGCAGGCCCTGGATATCCTTGCCCAGGAACACGATGCGTCCGTTCGAGGAGATCAGCCGCAGCAGCGCCAGGCCCAGCGTGGTCTTGCCCGAGCCGGATTCGCCGACCACACCGAGCGTCTCGCCCTTGCGCACGGCGACGCTGACACCGTCGACCGCCTTGATGTGGCCGACCGTCTTGCGCATCAGGCCGCGCTTGATCGGAAACCACACTTTCAGATCGTTGACCGACATCACCACCGGTGCGTCCGGCTGCGGCGGCGCAGGATCCGGCTTCGGCTCCGCGGCGAGCAGGTCGCGCGTATAGGGATGCTTCGGCGTCCTGAAGACCTGCTCGACCGGCCCCTGCTCGACGATCTCGCCGTTCTTCATGACACAGACCGTGTCGGCGATGCGGCGCACGATGCCGAGATCGTGGGTGATGAAGAGCAGGCTCATGCCGAGCCGCGAGCGGATGTCGGCGAGCAGCGCCAGGATCTGCGCCTGCACGGTGACGTCGAGCGCCGTGGTCGGCTCGTCCGCGATCAGCAGATCCGGTTCGTTGGCGAGCGCCATCGCGATCATCACGCGCTGGCGCTGGCCGCCGGAAAGCTGGTGCGGATAGCTGTTCAGCCGCGTCTCGGGCTCGGGAATGCCGACCTGCGTCAGCAGCTCCAGCGTCCGCCTGCGGGCCTCCGCATTGCTGGTCGGGTTGTGCAGCTGGATGATCTCGCCGATCTGCGCCTCGATCGTGTGCAGCGGATTGAGCGAGGTCATCGGCTCCTGGAAGATGATGGAGATATCGCTGCCACGAATCTCCCGCATCTGCTGCTCAGAGCGGTCGATCAGCTCCTGCCCCTTGAAGCGAATGCTGCCCGAGGGATGCGAGGCATTCGGATAGGGCAGCAGCTTCAGGATCGAGAGCGCGCTGACCGACTTGCCGGAGCCGGATTCGCCGACCAGCGCCAGGCATTCGCCGCGCTTGATCTGGAACGAGACCTTGTCGACCGCGAGCGTGGTGGCGCCGCCCTGGTGGAAAGTCACCGAGAGGTCGCGAACGGCAAGCAGGGGCTGGTTGATCGCGTCCATGACCTTACCTGAACGTCTTGCGCGGATCGAAGGCGTCGCGCACCGCTTCGCCGATGAAGATCAGGAGCGATAGCATGATCGCGACCGAGAAGAAGCCGGAGAAGCCGAGCCAGGGCGCCTGCACGTTGGACTTGGCCTGCGACAGCAATTCGCCGAGCGAAGGCGATCCGGGCGGCAGGCCGAAGCCCAGGAAATCGAGCGCCGTCAGCGTCATCACCGAGCTCGACACGATGAAGGGCAGGAACGTCATGGTCGCCACCATCGCATTCGGCAGCAGGTGGCGGAACATGATGACCGGGTTGGACACGCCGAGCGCCCGCGCCGCCTGGATGTATTCGAAGTTGCGCCCGCGCAGGAACTCGGCCCGCACGAGACCGACCAGCGAGACCCAGGAGAACAGCAGGAGGATGCCGAGCAGCACGAAGAAACCGGGCACGAGCACCGAGGACAGGATCAGGAGAAGATAGAGCGAGGGAATCGCCGTCCAGATCTCGATGAAGCGCTGGAAGATCAGATCGACCCGACCGCCGAAATATCCCTGCACCGCGCCCGCGGCGATGCCGATGACGGACGAGATGATGGTGAGGCAAAGGCCGAACAGCACCGAGATGCGGAACCCATAGATCAGCCGCGCGACGACGTCGCGGCCCTGATCGTCCGTGCCGAGCCAGTTGTATTCGAGGTCGCGGCAGCTCTTCAGCCCCTTCTTCTCCACCACCGGCTGGCACTGCTTCTCGGTCAGCATCCAGGTCGGCGGCGACGGCGCCGGCGTCGGCAGGTCGAGATTGTGAGTATCGTAGGAATAGCGGATCAGCGGCCAGACGATGCTGCCGTTCTTGTCCTTGATCAGCTTCTGCAAGTACGGGTCGCGATAGTCGGCCGCCGTCTCGAAATCGCCGCCGAAGGTGGTTTCCGAATAGGTCACGAAAGCGGGCCAATAGAGCCGGCCGTCGAACTTGATCAGGAAGGGGCGGTCGTTGGCGATCAGCTCGGCGAACAGCGAGACCACGAACAAGGCGATGAAGATCCAGAACGACCAGTAGCCGCGGCGATTGGCCTTGAAGTTCTGCCAGCGCCGCCGGTTGAGCGGCGAAGGCGCAAACGGCTTGCGCGTGATCGGAACGGCGTCGCCAAGGGGCGACTTCGCTGTGGTTTCGATCGGCGTCGGCGCGGTCAGCGTCATCAGACCTCCCGCGCCTCGAAGTCGATCCGGGGGTCGATCCACATATAGGTGAGGTCGGAGACCAGGTTGATCACGAGGCCGACCAGCGAAAAGATGTAGAGCGTGCCGAACACCACGGGATAGTCGCGGTTGAGCACGCTCTCGAAGCTGAGCAGGCCCAGCCCGTCCAGCGAGAAGATGGTCTCGATCAGCAGCGAGCCCGAAAAGAAGGCGTGGATGAAGGTGCCGGGGAAGCCCGCGATCACGATCAGCATCGCGTTGCGAAAGACGTGTCCGTAAAGCACCCGGCCCTCGCTGCAACCCTTGGCGCGCGCAGTCATGACGTATTGCTTGCGGATCTCGTCCAGGAACGAGTTCTTGGTCAGGAACGTCATGGTGGTGAACGCGCCCAATCCCATCGCGATCAGCGGCAGCGTCAGATGCCAGAAATAATCGATGATCTTCCAGTACCAGGGAAACTGCGACCAGCCGTCCGAGGTCAGTCCGCGCAGCGGGAACCAGTTGAAGAAGGAGCCGCCGGCGAACAGGATGATGAGCAGGATCGCAAACAGAAAGCCGGGAATCGCATAGCCCAGCACGAGAATGGTCGACGTCCAGGTGTCGAAGCGCGTGCCGTCCTTGACCGCCTTGCGGATGCCGAGCGGGATCGAGATCAGGTAGGTGATCAGCGTCAGCCAGATCCCGAGCGAGATCGAGACCGGCAGCTTTTCCTTGATGAGCTGGAGCACGCTGACGTCGCGGAAATAGCTCTTGCCGAAATCGAAGCGGGCGAAATTCCACACCATCAGCGCGAAGCGTTCCGGGGCCGGCTTGTCGAAGCCGAACTGTGCCTCGAGCTTCTTGATGAAATCGGGATCGAGGCCCTGCGCGCCGCGGTATTTCGAGTTGATGGCATCGCCGCCGGCGCCGACTTGTCCCGGCGCGCGCTGTGCAAAGTCACTGCCGCCCGAAATGCGCGAGGTGCCGCCGGTATCGGCCCCCGAAAGTTGCGCGATCACGCGCTCGACCGGGCCGCCCGGCGCGAACTGCACGACGACGAAGGAGACGAAGAGGATGCCGAGCAGGGTCGGAATCATCAGGAGGAGACGGCGGGCAATATAGGCGCTCATGATTATTTCGCCTGCTCCAGCTTGGCGGCCTTGGCCGGTTCATGCCACCAGATATCGGGCGCGCCCACGCCGTTGGCGTAACGCGGCAGCTTCGGCGGATGACCGAACTGGTCCCAGTAAGCCAGCCGATGCGTCTTGTTGTACCATTGCGGCACCCAATAGCGGCCGGCGCGGAACAGACGATCGAACGCGCGGCAAGCGACGGTCAGCTCCTCGCGGCTGTCGGCCGCCATGATCTTCTCGATCATGGCGTCGATGGCCGGGCTGGCGACGCCCGCAAGATTGTACGAGCCCTTGGTATTCGCGACCTGCGAGGAGAAGAACGCGCGCATGGCATCGCCAGGCGTCGCCGACATGCTGAAGCGCTGGATCGTCATGTCGAAGTCGAAATCCTCCACGCGCGCGCGATATTGCACGGCATCGACCAGACGGAGACTTGCTTCGATGCCGAGCGTTGCCAAATTCTTGATATACGGCGCGTGATGCGGCTGAAGCGACGGCTCCTCCGCCAAGAATTCAATCTTGAATACCTCTCCGCTCGGCAGCATTCGCTTGCCGTCCTTGATCGGATAGCCGGCTTCGTTGAGCAGCTGCTGCGACTTGCGCAAGAGCGCGCGGTCCTGCCCCGATCCATCGGAAACCGGCGGCGCGAAGGGCGCAGCGAACACTTCGTCGGGAACCCGGCCGCGGAACGGCTCCAGCAGCTTCAGCTCTTCCGGCGACGGCGGCCCGTTGCTCGCCATGAGATCGGAGTTCTGGAACGGCGACACCGTACGGGCATAGGCGCCGTACATGATGGTCTTGTTGGTCCATTCGAAGTCGAACGCATCGATCAGGGCCTCGCGCACGCGCGGGTCCTTGAACTTATCGCGCCTAGTATTGATGAACCAGCCCTGCGCGCCGGACGGCGTGTCGTCGGGCACGACCTCGAGCTTGACGCGGCCCTCCTTGACGGCGGCAAAATCATAGCGCGTCGCCCAGATGCGCGAGGTGAACTCCTCGCGGTAGAGATAGTTCTTGCCGGTGAATCCCTCGAAGGCGACATCGCGGTCGCGATAGAACTCATAGCGCACGACATCGAAATTATAGGTGCCGCGGCAGGGCGGCAGATCGGCAGCCCACCAGTCCTTGACCCGCTCATACTCGATGTAGCGATTGACCTCGAACTTGCTCACCTTGTACGGACCCGATCCCAGCGGAATCTCCAGAGACGATTCATCGAACGGGCGAGAGGCGTAATAGGCCTTCGAGAAGATCGGCAGGCTCGCGGCATAGAGCGGCACGTCGCGCGCCCGCCCCTTGGCAAAGGTGACGACGAGCGTTGCATCGTCGACCGCTTCCGCGCCGACCATGTCGCGGAGCTGCACCAGGATCAGGGGATGCCCCTTGGTCTTCAGCGCCATCAGCGAAAACGCCGCATCGTGCGCGGTAAGCTTGGTGCCGTCGTGGAATTTCGCCTCCGGCCGGATCGTGAAGCGGTAGACCAGCCTGTCCGGCGAGATCTGCACGGATTTGGCGGCGAGCCCATACATCGCATCAGGCTCGTCGCTCGCGCGCACCATCAGCGGTGCGAATGTCATGTCCATGCCTTGCGCGCCATCGCCCTTCAGGATGAAGGCGTTGAGCGAGTTGAAGGTCTGGTAGGACTGGTTATAGGCCCGCACCGACGGAATCAGCGAGAACGTGCCGCCCTTCGGCGCATCGACGTTGACGTAGTCGAAATGGTGGAAATCGGCGGGATATTTGAGATCGCCGAACGCCGAGATGCCGTGCGCCTCGGTCCCGGCTTCCGATGCACCCGCACGGCGCAACGGCGCCCCCATGGACGCCCCGAGGGCGCCGCCAACACCCAAGGCCAGCACGTGGCGGCGTGACATCTGCGTCATGCGGGGGATATCCTTCACGACTTCTTTGCGATCCGCGCCGCCTTGTCTGCGTCGTACCACCAGATGAACGGGAAGCCGGACTGACCGTATCTCGGCAATTCAGCCGGCCGGCCAAAGCGGTCCCAGCGCGCCGTGCGGATCTTGTTGTAGGTCCACTGCGGCACGACGTAGTGATTCCACAGCAGCACGCGGTCGAGAGCCTTGGTGGCTGCGACGAGATCATCGCGATCGGTGGCGTAGATCAAGCGCTCGATCAGCTTGTCGATGGCCGGATTCTTGATGCCCGCGATATTGCGCGACCCCGCGATATCGGCCGACTTGGACGACCAGAACTCGCGCTGCTCGTTACCCGGCGACTGCGACTCGCCCCACGAGTTGGTGACGATGTCGAAATCCCACTCGCGCGTCCTGTTCTCGTACTGGGTCGGATCGACCGTCCGCACGCTGACGGCAATGCCGAGCCGCTCCAATGACGGCTTGTAGAACAGGGTGATCCGCTCGAAGCTCGGATCCGAGTTCAGCAGTTCCAGGGTGAACTGGGCGCCGGTCTTGACGTCGACCAGCTTGCGGTCGCGCACCTCGTAGCCGGCTTCCTTGAACAGGCGCAGCGCCTCGCGCAGATTCTCGCGCACAGCCTCCGGACTGCCCCCCACCGGATTGCTGTAGGCCGTCGTGAAGACTTCGGGTGGGACCTGGGCGCGCACGGTCTCGAGGATCTCGAACTCCTTGCCCTGCGGCAAGCCGGTCGCCATGAGCTCCTCGATGCCGTCGAAATAGCTGCTGACGCGCTTGTACTGGCCGTAGAAGATCTGCTTGTTCATCTCCTCGAAGTCGAACGCAAAGTTGAGCGCACGGCGCACGCGCGGGTCGCTGAACTTGCCGCGGCGCAGGTTCGGCACGAAGGCCTGCATCACGCCTGAGCTGCGATTGACGAATTCCTCGAGGATCACGCGCTTTTCGGTCACGGCCGGGAAGTCGTAGGCGGTCGCCCAATTCTTCGCGCTGTTCTCGGTGCGCCAATCGACCTGGTCGGCCTTGAAGGCCTCGATCGCCACGGTGGCGTCGCGGAAATATTCGTAGCGCAGCTCGTCGAAATTGTTGCGGCCGACATTGGCAGGCAGGTCGCGGCCCCAATAATCCTTGACCCGTTCAAGTGCGATCGACCGTCCTGCAACGAAGTCCTTAACCCGGTAGGGACCGGAGCCGAGCGGCACTTCGAGCGTCGTCGCCGAAACGTCCCGCTTGCGGCCCTGCGCGTCGGTCCCCTCCCACCAATGCTTCGGCAGGACCGTGAGCTGGCCGACGATCTGCGGCAGCTCGCGGTTGCCCGGCGCATCGAACACGAATTTCACCTCGCGCTCGCCCACCTTCTCCGCCCGGACCACATGGCTGTAATAGGCCGAGTACATCGGGTGGTGCTTCTTGAACGAATCGAGCGAGAAGATCACGTCATCCGCAGTCACTGGCTTGCCGTCGTGCCATTTGGCCTGCGGCCGCAAGCGGTAGGTGACGAAGGAGAAATCGTCGGGATGGCTGACGGCCTCGGCCAGCGCGCCGTACTCGGTCGAGACCTCGTCGAGCGAGGCCGTCATCAGGGATTCGTAGATGAACGCGACGGCACCTGCGACCTGCCCCTTCACGCCCGACACGACGATGTTGAAATTGTCGAAGGTGCCGACGGCGATCTGGCGGGCGACGCCGCCCTTGGGCGCTTCCGGATTGACGTAGTCGAAGCGCTTGAAATCAGCGGGGTACTTGACCTTCCCGAACAGCGACAGCGCATGGCGCCAAGGCAGCTCAGTTGCTGATTGCGCCTGCGCTGAGCCGATGGCGGGAACGCCGGCCGCGGAACCGAGGACGGGAAGCGCTGCGGCCGCAGTGCCTGTGAGCAGGAGATCGCGTCGGGTAATGGCCAAATCAACATCCCTGTCTTGAAGGAGGTTACTCCTTTAAGTTCCCAATATAGGCGAGGTTTCGACCGAATATGTTGCTTTTTCCTCATCTTGAAGGGCCGGACGGCCCGCCAGATGCGGCCAAACGCCCCGATAAATTCACCGGGAGGCCCGGGTACGAAAACGGCCAGGCTTCTCAGCCTGGCCGCCTCTTCCAAGACAGGTTGTTGAGGCCTTACTTCGAGGCCGTCGGCAACGGCTGCGGATGCTCCGACAGCGAATTCAGATAGGCGATGACGTCGGCGCGCTCGGAATCCTTGGCAATACCGGCGAAGCCCATCGCGGTGCCCGGGATAAAGCCCTTCGGATTGGCGATGAACTTGTTGAGATCGTCGAACGTCCAGTTGCCGCCCTTGGCCTTGATGGCGGCCGAGAAGTTGAAGCCACCACGACCCTGGCCCTTCGGCTCGCCGACGACGCCATAGAGGTTCGGCCCGACGCGATTCGGGCCGCCCTTCTCGAAGGTGTGGCAGGCGCCGCACTTCTTGGCGGCGGCGGCGCCCTTCTCGATGGAGGCGGTCTGGAGCAGCTTTTCGATCGGCTCGGACGGTGCGGCCGCAGCGGCGCCTTCCTTGCCGTGGCCGGCATCTTCCTTCACCGCAATCTCGAAGCCCGGCTTTTCCGGCATCTTGGGCGAGAACAGCGCGCCCGCGGTGAAGCTGGTCAACAGCAGGAAGAGACAGGTGCCGAGCACGGCACCGAGAATTTTATTGAGTTCGAAAGAGTCCATTTCCGGCCAGGCCCCACACCGCAAGAAGGATCGAGCGGCCGGGCGGCCGCCAGGACGAGCCTCGGGAGAATCAACCGTTCGCTATCGTTTCCCCGAGTTTTGCCATTGAGATATCGGTTTGCCCGGGGTCTGGCAACCCGTATAAGCGAGCCGCCTTCAGGCTCGTCCCCACCCCCGTGCTCGGCGCGAAAAACGCCCCGTTTCCAGACCCTTGCTCCAAGAACTTGACCCCAAGAACTTGACCCCATGATCGATCCTCGCATCCTGGTGCTGATCCCGGCCCGCATGGCCGCCACCCGCCTGCCCGGCAAGCCGCTCGCCGATATCGCGGGCCTGCCGATGATCGTGCACGTGCTGCGCCGGGCCGAGGCCGCCGCCATCGGCCGGGTCGCGGTCGCAACCGACACGCCGGAGATCGCCTCGGTCGTCACCGCCCATGGCGGCGAGGCGGTGATGACCCGCCCCGATCACCCCTCCGGCTCCGACCGCATCCATGAGGCCATGCAGAAGCTCGATCCGGAAGGAAGGGCCGAGATCGTGGTCAATCTGCAAGGGGATTTCCCAACCATCACGATCGACAACATCCGTGAGGTGCTGCCTCCCCTGCAAGACCCGGCCGTGGACATCGCGACCCTGGCCTCGCAGATCCATACAGAGGAAGAGGACCTCGCGCCCAGCGTGGTGAAGGCGATCGGAACCTCGCTTGGCGGCAGGCGGATGCGCGCGCTTTACTTTACCCGCGCGACGGCCCCTTACGGCGACGGACCGCGTTACCACCATATCGGGCTCTATGCCTACCGTCGCGCCGCGCTGGAGCGCTACGTCTCGCTTCCGCCGTCTCCGCTGGAATTGCAGGAGAAACTCGAGCAGCTCCGCGCGCTGGAGGCCGGAATGCGCATCGACTTCACCATCGTGGATACAGTGCCCCGCGGAGTTGATACGCCGGCGGACCTGGAAACCGCCCGCAGCATCCTTTCCAAATCCTGAGCCGCTGTTACAAGGCCGATCATGAGCAAGATGAAGATCGCATTCCAGGGCGAACCCGGAGCCAATTCCCACATCGCCATCGTCGAGGCCTATCCGGACGCCGAGCCGATGCCCTGCGCCACCTTCGAGGACGCGCTGTCGGCGATCTCGTCCGGCGAGGCCGATCTCGGCATGATCCCGATCGAGAATTCGGTGGCGGGCCGCGTCGCCGACATCCATCATCTCCTGCCGGCCTCCGGTCTCTTCATCATCGGCGAATGGTTTCTCCCCGTTCGGCATCAGTTGATGGCGGTGAAGGGGACCAGGGTCGAGGACATCAAGAGCGTCGAGAGCCATGTGCATGCGCTCGGCCAGTGCCGCCGAATCATCCGCAAGCTCGGCATCAAGCCGATCGTTCACGCCGATACCGCCGGCAGCGCCCGCGACATTTCCGAGCGCAAGGACAAGACGGTGGCCGCGATCGCCTCGCGCCTCGCCGCAAAGATCTATGGCCTCGACATCCTCGCCGAGGACATCGAGGACGAGGCCCACAACACCACGCGCTTCGTGGTGCTGGCGCGCGAGCCGAAATGGGCCGCGCAGGGCTCGGGTCCGCTGGTCACGACGTTCGTTTTCCGCGTGCGCAATCTGCCGGCCGCGCTCTACAAGGCGCTCGGCGGCTTTGCCACCAACGGCGTCAACATGACCAAGCTCGAAAGCTACATGGTCGACGGCAATTTCTTCGCCACGCAGTTCTACGCCGACGTCGACGGCCACCCCGAGGACAAGGGCCTCGCCTTCGCCATCGAGGAGCTGAAATTCTTCTCGCGCGAATTCCGCATCGTCGGCGTCTATCCCGGCCATCCATTCCGCGCGACGTTCAGCGAATCGCAGCAGGACTAGTCTCGTGTCCCGGACGCGCGAAGCGCGAGCCGGGACCCGGAGGCCGCGAGACACGGGGTTGCGATGGGCCCCGGCTCTGCAGCGCACCGCTGAAGAAGCGCTGCGCTGCGTCCGGGGCACGAGACCGCTACGCCGCGCTCTTCGTCAGCCCGAACGCCTCCGCCAGCAGCGAATACGACCTTTTTCGCGCCTCGTGATCATAAACGGCGGTGATGACCATCAATTCGTCCGGCTTGCTCGCCTCGATCAGCGGCTGCAGCTTCCTCTGCACGGTCGCGGGGCTGCCGACGAACAGGCGGGAACGGTTGCGCAGGATCGAGGTGCGCTCGGCGTCGGAGTAGGGATAGGCCAGCGCCTCCTCGACGCTCGGCAGCGGCAGATACTGACCGCGGTCGCGGCGCAGCCGGTTGAGGTCGAACGAAGAGGCGAGCCGTTCGGCCTCCTCATCGGTATCGGCTGCGATGGCGGCGACCGCGAGGATCGCGTGCGGGCTCGCGCGCCAGGCCGAGGGCTGGAAGCGATTGCGGTAATGCACCATCGCATCGACCGCATCGTGGGAGGCGAAGTGATGGGCGAAGGCGAAGCCCATGCCGATCTGTGCGGCCAACTCCGAGGAATAATCGCTGGAGCCGAGCAGCCAGATCGGCGGCAGGGCGGTATCGTCGGGCATGGCGACGACGTTGTTGTAGGGATGCCCGGCGGGGAATTCGCGGGTCTGCCACAGGATCAGTTCGTGCAGCCGCTCCAGAAAATCGTCGCCCTCGCGGCGATCGAGTCGGCTGCGCAGCGCGTAAGCCGTCGCACCGTCGGTGCCGGGCGCGCGACCGAGGCCAAGGTCGATGCGGCCGGGAAACAGCGCCTCCAGCATCTTGAAGCGCTCGGCTACCACCAACGGGGCGTGGTTGGGCAGCATCACCCCGCCGGAGCCGACGCGGATATGCTTCGTCACCGCCGCGATCTGGCCGATCATGAGGTCGGGCGCAGGGCTCGCGACCGAGGCGAGGTTGTGATGCTCGGCGAGCCAATAGCGGACATAGCCGAGGCCGTCGACATGGCGCGCCAGATCGATGCTGTTGCGCAGCGCCGCGGCAGGCTTGGTGCCGGTGGTGACGACGGAGAGGTCGAGAACGGAGAGCGGGATCATGGCGGCCTAACGTAGTGGACGGCCGCGTGGCGGCAATGGGGCGGCTGTGCAGGTCTGACTTGTGCCGGCGCGAGCAGATGCAGCAGCCGGAGGCGATCCGATGGGCCAATTAAGATCTAGATAACGATCGTATCGACTTGCCCACCGACTGAAACTAACCACATCTCGGCTCCACCCCTACGTAATATATTGATATTTAATGATTTTAATGGAGAACGGGTAATCCCACTAGCACCCATACGCGACCGATAATTCCGGAAAAATTGACAGAAGTGGGCCACTTCCCATTCCCGATGGGCTGTCGATCAAGTCGCCTTTGGCTTATCTTGGGCGCCATGTGAGCTGACCGTCGGCCGCCGAATCCGGCGCCGAGACTTTGGCGGCGGCAAAGCTGGAGTGAGTGGGGCCATGACCGATCTGACGATTCCTGCCCGGGCCGACGGGCAAGACGGGCACCTGAAGCGGCCTGCGATCTCCTTCGAGTTCTTTCCGCCGAAGACCGAGGAGATGGAGCGCAATCTCTGGGAGACCATCAACCGGCTCGCCCTGCTCGACCCGAAATTCGTCTCGGTGACCTACGGCGCCGGCGGCTCCACCCGCGAGCGCACCCATGCGACCATCGCCCGGATCCTGAAGGAAACCGCGCTGCTGCCGGCGGCGCACCTGACCTGCGTCGGCGCCTCGCGCGGCGAGATCGACGAGATCGTCGACCGCTATCACGAGGTCGGCGTCCGCCACATCGTCGGCCTGCGCGGCGATCCCGCCGGCGGCATCGGCACGCCCTATGCCAGCCATCCCGACGGCTACCAGAGCTCGGCCGAACTCGTCGCCGGGATCAAGAAGCGGCACGCCGATATCGAAGTGTCGGTCTCGGCCTATCCCGAGAAGCATCCCGAGGCGCGCGACTTCGACGCCGACATCGACACGCTGAAGGCCAAAGTGGACGCCGGCGCGACGCGCGCGATCACCCAGGTGTTCTTCGACAACGACCTCTACTTCCGCTATCTCGACCGCGTCCGCGCCCGCGGCATCGACATTCCGATCGTGCCGGGCATCATGCCGATGCACAATTTCAAGCAGGCGCGCAATTTCGTCACCCGCGCCGGCACCACGGTGCCGGACTGGTTCGCCGCGAAATTCGAAGGCCTCGACGACGATGCCGAGACCCGCAAGCTGGTGGCCGCAACGGTGGCCGCCGGCCAGGTGCAAAAGCTCGCCAAGCACGGCGTCGACACCTTCCATTTCTACACCATGAACCGCGCCGATCTCGTGTTCGCGATCTGCCATTTGCTCGGCATCCGCGCCAAGAGCGTCCAGAAGGCTGCGTGAGAGAAAATGACCGTCCCCGTTTCCGCCAAGCGAACTGCCCTGCTCAACGCCGCGCGCGAGCGCATCCTGGTGCTCGACGGCGCCATGGGCACGATGATCCAGAATCTGCAGCTCGACGAGCAAGCGTTCCGCGGCGAGCGCTTCAAGAACTTCCATCGCGACCTGCGCGGCAACAACGATCTCTTGATCCTGACCCAGCCGCAGGCGATCGAGGACATCCACGCCGCCTATTTGCGCGCCGGCGCCGACATCGTCGCGACCAACACGTTCTCCACCACGTCGATCGCGCAGGCCGACTACGACCTCGCCGACATCGTCTACGAGATGGCGCGTGAAGGCGCCCGCCTCGCCGGCAACGCCGCACGGCGCGTCGAGGCCGAGGACGGCAAGCCGCGCTTCGTCGCGGGCGCCATCGGCCCGACCAACCGCACCGCCTCGATCTCGCCTGATGTCTCCAATCCCGGCTATCGCGCCGTCACCTTCGACGACTTGCGCAAATCCTATGGCGAGCAGATCCGCGGCATGCTCGACGGCGGCGTCGACCTCCTGCTTGTCGAGACCATCTTCGACACGCTGAACGCCAAGGCGGCGCTCTATGCGATCGCCGAGATCACCGAAGAGCGTGGCATCGACATGCCCGTGATGGTGTCGGGCACCATCACCGACAAGTCCGGCCGCCTGCTCTCGGGCCAGATGCCGGAGGCGTTCTGGAATTCGGTGCGGCACGCCAAGCCCGTCACCATCGGCTTCAACTGCGCGCTCGGCGCCGAGGATCTGCGCGCGCATATCGCGGACATCGGCCGCGTCGCCGATACGCTGGTCTGTGCCTATCCCAACGCCGGCCTGCCCAACGAATTCGGCCAGTATGACGAGAGCCCGGAGTACATGGCGCGGCTGATCGGCGAGTTCGCCCGCGACGGCCTCGTCAACATCGTCGGCGGCTGCTGCGGCACCACGCCGGACCATATCGCGGCGATTGCAGCGGCCGTCGCCCCGCACAAGCCGCGCATCGTTCCCGAGATCGAGCCGCGCCTGCGGCTGTCCGGCCTCGAGCCGTTCGTGCTGACGAGTGCTATTCCCTTCGTCAACGTCGGCGAGCGCACCAACGTCACGGGGTCCGCCCGCTTCCGCAAGCTGGTCACCGCCGGCGACTACACCGCCGCGCTCCAGGTCGCGCGCGACCAGGTCGAGAACGGCGCGCAGATCATCGACGTCAACATGGACGAGGGCCTGCTCGATTCCGAAGCGGCGATGGTGACCTTCCTCAACCTCGTCGCCGCCGAACCCGACATCGCCCGCGTCCCCGTGATGGTCGATTCCTCGAAATTCTCGGTGATCGAGGCCGGCCTGAAATGCGTGCAGGGCAAGCCGGTGGTCAACTCGATCTCGATGAAGGAGGGCGAGGAGAAGTTCATTCACGAGGCCAAGATCGCCCGTCGCCACGGCGCGGCCGTGGTGGTGATGGCGTTCGACGAGGTCGGGCAGGCCGACACGTTCGCGCGCAAGACCGAGATCTGCAAGCGCGCCTACGACATCCTGGTGAACAAGGTCGGCTTCCCGCCTGAGGACATCATCTTCGATCCGAACGTGTTCGCGATCGCGACCGGCATCGAGGAGCACAACAATTACGGCGTCGACTTCATCGAGGCGACGCGCTGGATCCGGCAGAACCTGCCGGGCGCGCATGTCTCGGGCGGCGTCTCCAATCTCTCCTTCTCGTTCCGCGGCAACGAGCCGGTGCGCGAGGCCATGCACTCGGTGTTCCTGTATCACGCCATCAAGGCCGGCATGGACATGGGCATCGTCAATGCCGGGCAGATGATCGTCTATGACGACATCGATCCGGAGCTGCGCCAGACCTGCGAGGACGTCGTCCTCAACCGCGATCCGGGCGCGAGCGAGCGGCTCCTGGCACTCGCCGAGAAATTCCGCGGCAAGAAGACGGAAAGCAGGGAGGCCGATCTCGCCTGGCGCGAGTGGCCGGTGGAGAAGCGACTGTCGCATTCGCTGGTGCACGGCATCACCGAATTCATCGAGCAGGACACCGAGGAAGCCCGCAAGACGTCCTCGCGCCCGCTCGACGTGATCGAGGGCCCGCTGATGGCCGGCATGAACGTGGTCGGCGACCTCTTCGGCGACGGCAAGATGTTCCTGCCGCAAGTCGTGAAGTCCGCGCGCGTGATGAAGCAGGCGGTGGCCTGGCTGATGCCGTTCATGGAGGAGGAGAAGGCGCGCAACCTCGCCAACGGCATCGGCACCGAGGGCTCCTCGTCCGCCGGCAAGATCGTGCTTGCGACCGTCAAGGGCGACGTCCACGACATCGGCAAGAACATCGTCGGCATCGTGCTCCAGTGCAACAATTTCGAGGTCATCGACCTCGGCGTGATGGTGCCCGCGGCCAAGATCGTCGAGACCGTGAAGGCGGAGAAGGCCGACATCGTCGGCCTCTCGGGCCTGATCACGCCCTCGCTCGACGAGATGGCGTTCTTCGCCGGCGAATTGCAGCGCGAAGGCCTGAAGCTGCCGCTGTTGATCGGGGGCGCCACCACCAGCCGCGTGCATACGGCGGTCAAGATCGACCCGAGCTACCGCGCCGGCCCCGTCGTGCATGTCAACGACGCCAGCCGCGCCGTCGGCGTTGCGTCCTCGCTGCTCTCGCCGGAGAAGCGCGAGGCTTATGCCGCCGAGGTGCGCGCCGAATACGCCAAGATCTCGGAGGCGCATCTGCGCGCGCAAGCCGACAAGAAGCGGCTGAAGCTGGCTGACGCCCGCGCCAACCGCGTGCCGGTCGATTTCGCCGCCAACAAGCCGGTGAAGCCGACCTTCCTCGGCATCCGCAGCTTCGACGACTACGACCTCGCCGAACTGATCGACTACATCGACTGGACGCCGTTCTTCCAGACCTGGGAGCTCGCGGGACGCTTCCCCGCCATTCTCGACGATGCCAAGGTCGGCGAGGTCGCGCGCTCGCTCTATGACGATGCACGCAAGATGCTCGACACCATCGTCAAGGAGAAGTGGTTCCGGGCCCGCGCGACGATCGGCTTCTGGCCGGCCAATGCAGATGGCGACGACATCGTGGTCTATGCCGACGAGAGCCGGACCAAGACAATCGCGACGCTGCACACGCTGCGCCAGCAGTTGGAGAAGCGCGAAGGCCGCTTCAACGCGGCGCTGGCCGACTTCGTCGCGCCCGCAGGCGTGCCGGACTATGTCGGCGGCTTCGTCGTCACCGCCGGGATCGGCGAGGACGCGGTCGCCGACCGCTTCAAGATGGCCAACGACGATTATTCCTCGATCCTGTGCAAGGCGCTGGCCGACCGCCTTGCCGAAGCCTTTGCCGAACGCATGCATGCCCGCGTGCGCCGCGAGTTCTGGGCCTATGCACCTAGCGAGGCGCTCTCCAGCGAGGAGCTGATCCTGGAGAAGTATCAGGGCATCCGCCCGGCGCCGGGCTATCCCGCCCAGCCCGACCACACCGAAAAGGCGACGCTGTTCGAGCTGCTCGACGCCGAAGCCACCGCCGGCGTGAAGCTGACCGAGAGCTTTGCGATGTGGCCGGGCTCCTCGGTCTCGGGCCTCTACTTCGCGAATCCCGCGAGCTATTACTTTGGCGTCGGCAAGATCGAGCGCGACCAGGTCGAGGACTATGCCGCGCGCAAGGGCATGAGCGTCGCGGAGACCGAGCGCTGGCTCGCTCCGGTGCTGAACTACATCCCGTCGCAGCAGGCCGACAAGACCTTTGCGGCCAAGCCGGCGAACGACGAGACCCCGGAGAATCTCGCCTCGCATCCGCCGGGCTGCACCTGCGCGGTGCACCTCGTCTGGCAGAAGAAGCGCGCGGGGGCGGGGTAGGCCTGTCCGCCAAACAAAAAGTGCGAAAACAACCCCATGCACAGTAGAATGGGGTTGAAAAGGTTGAGTAATTTCGGCCGTGTCGAAGCCGCTTTGCGGCGTCGGGCAAAACAGGGGTAGGATGGCATCATCGGTTGCTGTGTGGCCCTGGCAACCCCCACGGATGCAAGTGCCTTTCGCCTCCTCTCGATCTCGTGCCCCGGACGCTGCGCAGCACGAAGTGATGCGCTGCAGAGCCGGGCCCACGTCTCCCAGCAATCCGTGCCACCTGGGTCCCGGCTCTGCAGCGCAGCGTTGCACGCTGCGCCGCGTCCGGGACACGGGGTCCCTCACCCCTTCGGCGGCGCCAGGGGCTGCACGATCTCCTGGAACGGTGCCAAGGCCTCGCAACGCTCGGCGTGCCCCGACAGCGCCGGATAGCGCGAGGCGTCGAACAGCTGCGGATGCGCTTCGCGGGTGAAGCGAACGACACAGGCGACCGCGACGTCGGCGTGGCCGATGCGGTCACCCAGCCAGTACGGCGTCGTCACCTTGGCCCGCTCTGATTCCAGCACGCCGAGCACGTCGCCGATCTGCGCCTGGCAGCGCTCGACCCAGAGCGCGAGCTGCTCCTTTCGCAGCACGCGCTCGTAGAGCAGGCTGACCGCCTTGTCGCCGAGGCCGGAGGCCAGCGCGCAGATGCGCAGATGCCTGCGCCGCTCAACGCCGGCGCGCGGCAGCATCGCCTTGGCCTCGCCGACGAGGTCGTCGAGATAATCGAGAATGATCGTGCTCTCGATCAGCGCCTCGCCGTCGTCGAGCACCAGGGTCGGTACCCGGCGCAGCGGATTGTACGGCGCGATCTTGTCGGCATCGCCGAAGGTCGACCACGGCCTGTGCTCGAAGGGAAGCCCGTAAAGCTTCAGCGCAATCGCGACGCGGCGGACGAAGGGGGAATCATATTGGCCGATCAGGAACATGGTTCGCGCTCTTCTCAATCGTTGAACAAGGCAGGGCCGATCAGTCTCCACGACCGGCTCGGTGCGGCGCAACAATTATCTCGGAAATGGAGCATTGCGCCGGCCGCAACGACGCCCGCGATGCCCTCACTCGCCATCCGTCAAAGACCGTCCTGGATCGAGCGCTTGATCGCGGCGATGGCGGTCTCGTTGCGCTTGTACATCGTCCATTGCTTGATCCGCTTGGCGCGCACCAGCTTGGCTGATGTCAGCACCCGCATGTGCTCGCTCACAGTCGGGGCGCTGACGCCGAGCTTTTCGGCGATCAGCAAGCCGCAGACGCCGTCCTCGACCAGGTCGCCATCAGCCTGCTCGCGAAAATGCTTCCGCGGATCCCGCAGCCATTCCAGGATCTGCAGGCGGCGTTCGTTGGCGAGCGCACGCAGGGCGAGGGCAAATTTCATTTAGCCATTTTGCTAATTACCTAATTGATGTCAACTCGTCGATGCGCTATTCTGCGTGGCATCATGACAGCGACAATGGACATCACGCGGGAGCGGATCGCGTCGACCGAGCCGGTCATACGCCCGCATATCAGGCGCACGCCGCTTGTTCAGGCCGATCTCGCCGATTTCGGTCTGCCGGCCGCGCCGGTCACGTTCAAGCTCGAGATGCTGCAGCATTCCGGATCGTTCAAGGCGCGCGGCGCCTTCGCCAATCTGCTGCTGCGGGAGGTGCCGCGGGCCGGCGTCGTCGCCGCATCCGGCGGCAATCACGGTGCGGCCGTCGCCTATGCGGCGCAGCGGCTCGGCGTTCCCGCCACGATCTTCGTGCCCGACATCACCTCGCCGGCCAAGGCCGAGCGGATCAGAAATTATGGCGCGAAGCTCGTGATCGCGGGCAGCCGCTACGCCGATGCGCTCGCCGCAAGCGAGGCGCATGTCGCGCAGACCGGCGCGCTGGCGGTTCATGCCTACGATCAGGCCGAGACCCTGCTCGGCCAGGGCAGCGTCGGACTGGAGCTGGAGCAGGATGCTCCCGGCATCGACACGCTGCTGGTGGCGGTCGGCGGCGGCGGGCTGATCGGCGGCATTGCGGCATGGTACGGCGGCAGGATGCGCATCGTCGCGGTGGAGCCGGAGCAATCGCCAACCCTGCACAGCGCGTTCGAGGCGGGCGCCCCGGTCGATGCGCCGGCCGGAGGCATCGCCGCCGACAGTCTTGCGCCGCGACGCGTCGGCGACCTGATGTTTCCGGTCGCGCGCGCCCATGTCGAGCGCGTCGTCCTGGTCAGCGACGATGCGATCCGGCAGGCCCAGGCCGCCCTGTGGTCGCACCTGCGCCTCGTCGCCGAGCCCGGCGGCGCCGCCGCCTTTGCCGCGGTTCTCTCCGGCCGCTATCGTCCGGAGCCGGGCGAGCGTGTCGCGGTTCTGCTTTGCGGGGCGAATACGACGGCGGTGAATTTCGATAGCTGATGGCGGGGTGTGGCAGCGCGCGATCTACCTTCCGGCCGGAGCAGACGGGCCGACGTAGTCTAACGCGATGCAGCGGGGTTCTGGCTGGGGCCGGGGAAGCATGAGGTATTTCGAGGTTTAAGACCGCATACCCGCTCGCGAACTTACTTGTTGAGGGTGCGGCACCAGCGTCTATCAACCGGCTATCCGATAAGTTAGCATTTTCGCCTCCCAGGACGAGGGGCTCACGAAGCAATGAAATCGATAGCGATTTTCAATAATAAAGGAGGCGTCGGGAAGACCACGCTCCTTTGCAATCTTGCTGCGTTTCTAGCCTTGGAGAAGGGCAGGAAAGTATTGGTCATCGATGCAGATCCTCAATGCAATGCAACACAGCTAACATTCAACGACATTGAAACTGAAAACCTGTACGAACGCAGCGACGTTTTTACGATCTATAGCGTTATTCACCCTCTCTCCCTTGGCAAAGGCTACAACGAGCAAGTTAGCACGAGAAATCGCAAGGACTTCGGGTTTGACATACTGATTGGCGACCCTCGACTTTCTCTCAAAGAGGACTTGCTCGCGCGAGATTGGAGTAGCGGCCTTGGTGGAGACGGCCGCGGCCTCAGAACGAGCTACCTATTTTCCGAGTTACTCACAAGATGCGCTGAATACGACTACGTCTTCTTCGATGTTGGGCCCTCCCTGGGATCGATCAATAGATCCGTTCTCTTGGCCTGCGACTACTTTGTAAGCCCCATGACGATCGATATTTTCAGCCTTAAGGCCGTCGAGAATATCCGAATCTCTATCGAAACTTGGAAGAAGCAACTCTCGACTGCTTTAGAAAATCTGCAGGATAAGGACGCTTTACCCGACGGCATCTCACAAGAGATGGGAATTAGATTTGCTGGCTACGTCACGCAGCAATACAAGGCTAGAACCGACGGAATAGGCGGCCTGGTTGCAGTTAAAGCCTATGAACGGATAATGAAAAAGGTTGCCCCAATAATAAAGACGAACTTCGTCGACAAGCTCCAACCCGAGAATTCAAAGGTACGATATCAACTCGGAACGATTCCGAACCTGTACAGCCTCATTCCGATGGCACAATTTGCAAGGCGCCCTATCTTTGCTCTCCGCTCGAGCGATGGCGTTCGAGGCGCGCATTTTTCGAAAGTAAAAGAATCATACGAGCTCTTTGAGGACATCTCTGACCGCTTCGAGGCAAACTTGAAGAGCCTCGGATGATTCAATGGCCGGATCAACTGGTAACTGATATCGCAAGACGGCGCGCCGTCTTGATGATTGGCTCCGGAATTTCAAGGCATTCGACAGGGCAAGGTGGGTCTCGCCCTCCAACTTGGCGAGGTTTCTTAGAGACAGCCCTCGACCGGTGCAACCCCAAGCCGAAACATATTAAGAAGGCTATTCAGAGAGGCCAGTATCTCGACGCCTGCGAGTGGCTGAAGAAGCATATTGACGATGGGTGGGTACCTTTACTTCGCCAGTCATTTGTCGAGCCGAAATTCCAAACTGCTGACGTTCACAAATTGCTCTACCAACTCGACTGCCGCATTGTTTTGACTCCTAACTTTGACCTGATTTACGACGGCTACGCTGTAGCAGAATCCCAACAGACGATCTTGGTAAAGAACTATGATGACGCTGATATTATCGACGGCATCCGTCGTAACGATCGGCTTGTATTAAAAGTTCATGGATCCATCCATGAACCGGCGAAAATGATCTTCACCCGGAGTGATTATGCTCAAGCGCGAACTAGGTATGCTGGATTCTACTCTCTTCTCGATGCCTTGATCAACACCAACACGGTGCTAATAATCGGCGCAGGCCTCGATGATCCCGATTTTCAACTACTCTTCGAAGATAGCGCTGCTGAATTCTCATCTGGATTGCCGCACTACATGACTTCAGGAGACAACTTTCACCCTGACATGATCGCGACAATAAGAAAGACGAGAAATATAAAGACGCTGCCCTATTCATCGAGACACAATCACGCCGAGCTGGTGAGCTCTTTGACTGAACTAGTCAGATTGGTTGGAGATAGGCGAGCGGATTTGACGAGAACGATGGATTGGTGACGTTTTAGCAAAACTTTGGGATTCTCTACTCCTCCTCGCCGTACATTGCGGACTGCAGAATGGAGCGCGAGTAATCGCCTCCAGTATGCACCGCGATCAACTTCAGCCACAAGGCTAAATTCTAAATAGCAAATCACAGAGCAATCGTGAATTTACCGAGTTCGTGACCGGAGAAGCGCTCGGATGTGCAGCGGCACTGTCAATCGATAGTGCGCTCACGTATCGGCGCCGAGCCATGAATCTCGCCAACCTCTTGCTGATGGCAAACGTGTGGTTGCCCGCTCGATTAGGGCTCAGCCAAACAGCAAAACTTCGTCTGATTTCGAAGTCCGACAAGAGACGAATGAATAGATCCTCGCCTCCAATAAGCCGCGTTGTCGCTGAGATCTGCGCTGGAACCAGCACCTTGTATCTGCGCCGCTCATCAGACCACCCATTCTTGATGTCACGCTTTACATCGGCATAGGTCTCGCCCATCTCATGCCACGACGACAAACGTAGAAACAGATCAACATCTGGATGGACGTTGTAGGTCCGCGCAATCCTTCGCGACTTCGGATAACCTTTATATGCGCCATGGAGTTCAGCCTCTTCAAAGATTGACCTGATCTGATTGCTTTTTCCACCATTCTGATCAGCGAGAACCATCACCAGCGTGTCAATTGCCTTCATCGACATCAACCTCCCTATCTGAAATTTCCGTTGGATGACATTGATCTTCAGGAAGAATCCGCGGCTTTATGTTTGGAGCATATCTGCCATTCTTCAATCGTGTGAGTTGAAGCGATCCTGGATATCACCTCGCCAATTCGGACCACGCTCATCCGCCCGCTCTAATCAATGACCGGCACATGTTTCGCTGCGCCGCGCGGCGCCGTGCCGTCAAGCCTCGGATCGTCGGCGATCTCGATTTGGCGGCGGAACGCGCGGAAGCCGGAGCGCTGGTAGAAGGCGACGGCGGAGGGATGGTCGAGGGTACAGGTGTGGACCCAGACGCGGCTGATGTCGCGTGACCAGGCGCGCTCGAGCGCGCGGTTCATCAGGAAGCGGGCGGCGCCGGTGCCGATCAAGCCAGACGTGACGCCGAAATAGGCCAGCTCGCACTGGCCGGGGTCGCGGAAGTCGAGCTCGAGCAGGCCTTCGTCGCGGTCGTCTGCGACCAGGGCGTAGATTTCAACATCAGGCGCTTGGATGATTGCGGCGAGCTCAGCGTCGGTCATGCGGGCGCGCGAGAACCACAGCCAGTCCTCACCGACGCGGCGGAAGATGTCGCGGTACCAAGGAAGCGCGGGGGAATCGACCTTGCGCAGGGTCCACGTGCCGGGCGGATCGTCGCGGCGTGCGGGAGGTGCGGTCATCTCCAGATGGGTGACGACGGCGGCGATCTTGCCGGCGGGGACGTCGGAATAGCCGTCGGGGAGGATCATGGTTCGCTACTCTGCTTCATCGCGAGGGGTTCCGAGCGGCGCTTCATACTCCTATGTCATCCCGGACAAGCGCGCCTCAAGCGCGCGCAGATCCGGGATCCATAACCACAGGGCGCAGTTTTGCGAAGACCCGTCGTTCAGTACTGCCATCGTTCGCGCTCGATAGATCACGCGGTATGGGTCCCGGCGTTCGCCGGGGACGACAGCCTGCTTGGGGATGCGTCTCGTTCACGTCGACCGCAGCAAGATAGTCTCGGTAGCCTGCGCCTACCCCTCCCCCTCGTCGCTCGCGAGCACGCCCTTCACTGCCCTCGCCCAGCCTGCGAGCTTCCGCTCTCTTGTCGCCTGGCTCATGTTCGGCTTGAAGCGGTGCTCCAATCGCCAATTGTCCGCGAACTTGGTCGGCTCGGGATAGACGCCGGCGTTGAGGCCGGCGAGGTAGGCGGCGCCCAGCGCCGTGGTCTCCTGGATCACGGGGCGGTCGACCGGGGCATCGAGGAGATCGGCGAGGCGCTGCATGGTCCAGTCGGAGGCGGTCATGCCGCCGTCGACGCGGAGCACGACGCTGGCGGTTTCCGAACTCGGCCAGTCCGCGCGCATCGCGGCCCAGAGGTCGAAGGTCTGGTAGCAGACGCTCTCCAGCGCGGCGTGGGCGAGCTCGGCCGGGCCGGTGTTGCGGGTGAGGCCGAACAGCGCGCCGCGCACCCGCGGATTCCAATAGGGCGCGCCCATGCCGACGAAGGCGGGGACGAGATAGACGCTCTGCATGGAGTCGGACTGGTCGGCGAGCGGGCCGGTTTCGGCGGCGTGCTTGATGATGCCGAGGCCGTCGCGCAGCCATTGCACCGCGCTGCCGGCGACGAAGATCGAGCCCTCGAGCGCGTAGGTGCGTTTGCCGTCGAGCTGATAGGCGACGGTGGTGAGCAACTTGTTCTTTGAGACGACGGGCGTGGTGCCGGTGTTCAGCAGAGCAAAGCAGCCGGTGCCGTAGGTGGACTTCATCATGCCCGGGCGGAAGCAGGCTTGGCCGATGGTGGCGGCCTGCTGGTCGCCGGCGATGCCGGAGATCGCGATCGCGCCGCCGAACAGATCGGGCGTGCTCTCGCCGAAGCGGGCGGAGGAATCCTTCACCTCGGGCAGCATCGAGCGCGGCACGCCGATGATCTCCAAGAGCTCGTCGTCCCACTGGCCGGTGTGGATGTTGAACAGCAGCGTGCGCGAGGCGTTGGTGGCATCGGTGGCGTGCACCTTGCCGCCGGTGAGGCGCCAGAGCAGGTAGCAATCGACGGTGCCGAACATCAATTCGCCGCGCGCCGCGCGGGCGCGGGCGCCGGGGACGTGGTCGAGGATCCAGGCGACCTTGGTGCCGGAGAAATAGGGATCGATGATCAGGCCGGTCTTCTGCGAGATCACCGGCTCGCGGCCATCGGCCTTGAGTTTCGCGCAGATGTCGGCGGTGCGGCGGTCCTGCCAGACGATGGCGCGGTGCACGGCCTGCCCCGTCGCGCGGTCCCACACCACCGTGGTCTCGCGCTGGTTGGTGATACCGATCGCGGCGATGTCCTTTGCGCCGATGCCGGCCTGCGCGATCGCCTCGCGGCACACCATCACGGTCGAGGTCCAGATATCCTCCGGCTCGTGCTCGACCCAGCCGGAGGCCGGAAAATGCTGCGGAAACTCCTGCTGCGCCTTGGCGGCAATGGAAATATCGCCGCGAAACACGATCGCGCGCGATGAGGTGGTGCCCTGGTCGATGGCGAGGACGAAAGACATGGCGGCGGATCCTGGCGTTGTCCCCGGGGGGTGCGTTGATTGAGGCAGAGAAAACGGGATTGCCGGCAAGAGGTCAAGGCGTCCGCGGCAGGCGTCTTCTTACCCTCCCCTGGAGGGGGAGGGTCGGCTCACATGGAGCGGTAGCGAAATGTGAGACGGGGTGGGGTGAAGGTCTCTCGACAGCGAACAGTGCCCGTGTGGAGAGATCACCCCACCCCGCTCGCGCTACGCGCGATCGACCCTCCCCCTCCAGGGGAGAGTAAGAAAGAGCGCTGCTCGATTCAGGCTGACGGTTTTCGATTCCGCCGATGCTGAAGGTGCTTGGCTTCCGCTTCACGCGAGCCGAAGAGCTCCACATAGATGCGTTCGAGCACCGCGGTCAGGTCGGCCATGATCTCCGAGTTCCAGAACCGGACAACGCGATAGCCTTCGTTTTCGAGCCAGCGCTGGCGTTCGAGATCACGTTTGGCCGTGTCGTCCTCGTTGTGGTGGCCACCGTCGAGCTCGATGATGAGGCGTTTGGCGGGGCAGAAGAAGTCGACGACATAGGGACCGATCGGCGCCTGCCGGCGGAAGTGCGAGCCTTCGAGCGGGAGCTCCTTGAGGGCACGCCACAGGATGCGCTCGTGAGGCGTCGTATTCGCTCTCAGCTTCCTTGCGGCGGCGCGTCGGATTGACGTTGAGACCATTGCTGTGGCTTCACCCCACCCCGCTTCGCGCTGCGCTCCGCGCAACGCGAAACGACCCTCCCCCTCCAGGGGAGGGTAAGGGAAGCGTAGCGTCGATGCAATCTCTCGTGGTGCAAGACCTACACCGCGGCCGTGGTCACGCCGCCGTCGATGACGATGGTCTGGCCGGTCATGAAGCTCGATGCATCGGAGGCGAGGTAGGCGACGGCGCCGGCGATCTCGTCGGGCTCGCCGATGCGGCGCAGCGGCGTGGTGGCGGTGCGGCGCTTGAGGTTGGCTTCGTCTTCCCACAGCGCGCGGGCGAAGTCGGTCTTGACGAGGCCGGGCGCGATGCAGTTGACGCGGACGCCTTTCGGGCCCCATTCGCCGGCGAGCGAGCGGCACAGCGCGAAATCGGCGGCCTTGGAGATGCCGTAGGCGCCGATCACGGTGGAGCCGCGCAGGCCGCCGATCGAGGAGATGATGATCACCGAGCCGTTGCCGCGCTCGGCCATCTCAGGGATCGCGAGCGCGGAGAGCCAGATGTTGCTCTTGACGTTCGAACCCATGATCTTGTCGAAGGCCTCGTCCGTGATGTCGAGCAGCGGGCCGTAATACGGATTCACCGCGGCGTTGCAGACCAGGACGTCGATCTTGCCGTAATGCTTGGTGGCGCCGGAGATCAGCGCCTCGACCTCGGCCTTGCGCGCGATGTTGCAGGGAATGACGATGGCGTCGCCGCCGGCCGCAATGATGCCGTCGGCGACCTCCTTGCAGGCCTCGGCCTTGCGCGAGGAGACGACCACCTTGGCACCGAGCCTGGCCAGCAGCTCGGCGGAGGAGCGGCCGATGCCGCGGCTGGAGCCGGTGACGACCGCGACCTTGCCGGTGAGATCGAACGGGGTGTTTTTCATTGTTGTTGCCTCGCTCATTCCGCTTGTTCGGTGTCATCGCCCGCGAAGCGGGCGATCCAGTATTCCAGAGACGGCGCGACTGGAACCGAGCAGCCGCGGCGTACTGGATCCCCCGCCTTCGCGGGGGATGACAGTCGCGCCGTGGTTCAGATCAAGTCAGACCAACCCGCCCGCGTCGGCGACGCGGCGCTGGTGGTAGTCGGTGTCGCCGAAGGTGTTCTCGATCATGGTGAGGCGCTTGAAGTAGTGGCCGATCTTCGCCTCCATGGTCATGCCGATGCCGCCGTGGAGCTGGATCGATTGCTGGCCGACGAATTTGGCCGACTTGCCGATCTGCACCTTGGCCGCCGCGATCGCGTTGCTGCGCTCCTTGGCGTTCTCGAAATCGTTCGCCATGGTGGCGAACATCGACATCGAGCGCGCCTGCTCGGCGGCGACGAACATGTCGGAGGCGCGGTGCTGCAGCGACTGGAACGAGCCGATCGCGACGCCGAATTGCTTGCGCGTCTTGATGTACTCGACCGTGGTCTTGAGCGATTCGTCCATCAGCCCGACCGCCTCGGCGCAGAGCGCGACGCGGGCCTCGTCCACCACGCGCTCGATCAGCGCGAGCGAATCCTCGGGATTGCCGAGCACGGCATCGGCGCCGACCTCGACACCGGTGAAGGTGATGTCGGCGGCGTGCAGGCCGTCCTGGGTCGGATAGCCCTTCCTGGCGACGCCCTTGGCATTCGCCGGCACCAGGAACACGCCGATGCCGGACCTGTCGCGGCGCTCCCCCTTGGTGCGCGCGGTGACGATGAGCGTATCGGCGTTCTCGCCGTTGAGCACGACGAACTTCTCGCCGTCGATCACCCAATTGTCGCCCTTCTTCTTCGCGGTCGTGGTGACGTCGAACAGATCGTAGCGCGAGTTCTTCTCGAGCTGGGCGAAGGCGAGCGTCTTGCTGCCGTCGATGATCGAAGGCACGTGCGCGGCCTTCTGCGCATCGGTGCCGGCATGGCGCAGGAAGCCGCCGCCGATCACCACGGTCGCCAGATAGGGCTCGAGCACCAGCGCCTTGCCGAGCGCTTCCATCACGATCATGGTCTCGACGCCGCCGCCGCCGAAGCCGCCTTCGGCCTCGCTGAAGGGCAGACCGAGCAGGCCCTGCTCGGCGAGCTTGAGCCACACCGTCTTGCTCCAGCCGCCCTTCTCCGCCATGTATTTCTTGCGCTGCTCGAAATCGTAGGAGTCGGTCAAGAGGCCGTCGATGCTTTCCTTGAGAAGCCGCTGCTCCTCGTTCAGATCAAAATCCATTTCTTAGGTTCCTCGTACCCGGAATTATCGCTTCGTCATTCCGGGATGGCCCGAAGGGCCAGGCCCGGAATCCATTTCGCCTCAGCGTATGCGGCCCGATGGATTCCGGGCTCGCGACTTCGTCGCGCCCCGGAATGACGGTGGAAACATTGCCCTCCCCGCCTCCGCGGAGAGGAAGCGGGATCACAGCCCCAGCACCGCCTTGGCGATGATGTTGCGCTGGATTTCGTTGGAGCCGCCGTAGATCGAAACCTTGCGGTTGTTGAAGTAGCTCGGCGCGATCTGGGCGGTCCAGTCCATGGCTTCGTTCGAGCCGTCGTCGCCGTGCACGTCGTAGGGCGCGGCGAACGGGCCGATCACTTCCATCAGCAGCTCGGTGGTGGTCTGCTGGATCTCGGAGCCCTTGATCTTCAGCACCGAGGACGCCGGATTGGGCTTGCCCTTGCCGTGCTTGCCCTCGTCGGCGACGACGCGCAGCTGCGTCAGTTCGAGCGCCTTCAGCTCGATCTCGCAGGCCGCGAGCTTCTCGCGGAACGCGGCGTCCTGGATGATCGGCTTGCCGCCGGATTCGACCTTGCCGGCGAGATCGCGGATGCGGCGGAGCCGCTCCTTGGAGACGCCGACACGGGCGATGCCGGTGCGCTCGTTGCCGAGCAGGAATTTGGCGTAATCCCAGCCCTTGTTCTCCTCGCCGATCAAATTCTCGACCGGCACCGCGACGTCGTCAAAGAAGACTTCGTTGACTTCATGGCCGCCGTCGATGGTCTGGATCGGGCGCACGGTGACGCCCTTGGACTTCATCGAGAACACGATGAAGGAGATGCCCATCTGCTTCTTGGCATTGTTGTCGGTGCGGCAGAGGCAGAAGATCATGTCGGCGTGCTGGGCCAGCGTGGTCCAGGTCTTCTGGCCGTTGATGATCCACTTGTCGCCACGGCGCTCGGCCTTGGTCTTGAGCGAGGCAAGGTCCGAGCCGGAGCCGGGCTCGGAGAAGCCCTGGCACCACCAATCGTCGACATTGGCGATGCGCGGCAGGTATTTCTGCTTCTGCTCCTCGTTGCCGAAGGTGTAGATGACCGGGCCGACCATGCTGACGCCGAAGGCGAGCGGCTGCGGCGCCGGATGGGCCTGAAGCTCCTCGTTGAAGATGTAATGCTGCACGGCGGTCCAGCCGGTGCCGCCATATTGCTTGGGCCAGTGGCTGACGCCCCAGCCCTTCTTGTTGAGGATGCGCCACCAAGTTACCATCTCGTCCTTGGAGAGATGACGGCCCTCGACCATCTTGCGCCGCGTATCCGGCGGCACGTTGTCGCGGAAGAACTGCCGTACTTCCTCGCGAAACGCCTGCTCTTCTTTCGTGAATGCGAGATCCATCGGATCCTCCTGTGAGCGACTTTTTTCCTATTCAACCCGCCGTCATTCCGGGATGCGCCGTAAGGCGCCGGCCCGGAATCCATATCCCCGACTGGTGGCTATGGATTCTCAGATGCGCAATTGCGCATCGTAGCTCGCCGCTTCGCGGCGCCCCGGAATGACAGAAACATTTACTGCAGCACCTCGAACAGACCCGCCGCGCCCATGCCGCCGCCGACGCACATGGTGACGACCGCGTATTTGGCCTTGCGGCGACGGCCTTCGATCAGGGCGTGGCCGGTCAGGCGCGCGCCCGACATGCCGTAGGGATGGCCGACCGCGATCGCGCCGCCGTCGACGTTGATCTTATCGGGGTCGATGCCGAGCTTGTCGCGGCAATACAGCACCTGCACCGCGAAGGCCTCGTTGAGTTCCCACAGGCCGATGTCGTCGACGGTGAGGCCGTGGCGCTTGAGCAGCCGCGGCACCGCGAAGACCGGGCCGATGCCCATCTCGTCCGGCTCGCAGCCGGCCGAGACGAAGCCGCGGAAGATGCCGAGCGGCTTGAGGCCGCGCTTGGATGCTTCCTTGTCGGTCATGATCACGCAGGCGCTGGCGCCGTCGGAGAGCTGGCTGGCGTTGCCGGCGGTGATGCTGAAGCCGTCGCCGCGCACGGGCTTGAGGCCGGCGAGGCCTTCGATCGTGGTCTCCGGACGCGGGCCTTCGTCCTGCGACAGCGTGACGTCCTTCATCGTGACCGCGCCGGTCGCCTTGTCGGTGACCGCCATCTGCGTCGTGATCGGCGCGATCTCCTCCTTGAACTTGCCGCCCTGCTGGGCCGCCGCGGTGCGGCGCTGGCTCTCCAGCGAATACTCGTCCTGCTTCTCGCGCGAGATGCCGTAGCGCTTGGCGACGACCTCCGCCGTGTCGATCATGGGCATGTAGACCTCGCCCTTGATCTTGAGCAGCGCCGGATCCTGGGCGTGGAAGCCGTTCATCTTGTCGTTCTGCACCAAGCTGATCGACTCGCCGCCGCCGCCGACCGCGATCTCGACGCCGTCGTAGATCACCGAGCGCGCGGCGAGCGCGATCGCCTGCAGGCCCGAGGCGCATTGCCGGTCTATGGTGGTGCCTGCGACGGTGACGGGAAGGCCGGCGCGCAGCAGCGCCTTGCGCGCGATGTTGCCGCCGGTCGCGCCCTGCTGCAGCGCGGCGCCCATCACGACGTCCTCGATCTCCTTGGGATCGACCTTGGCGCGCGCGACGGCTTCGCCAATGGCGTGGCCGAGCAGGGTGGCGCCCTCGGTGGCGTTGAGCGCGCCGCGATAGGCCTTGCCGATCGGGGTGCGGGCGGTGGAAACGATGACGGCGTCGGTCAAGAACGACCTCCTGATGCTTGTTGAACGGATTGTGACGGTTTCTGCTGCTGGCGCAATTCGTGGCGCGACAATTTTCCGACCGGCGTGCGCGGCAGATCGTCGACGAACTCGACCGCGGCCGGCACTTCGTGCTTGCCGAGCTTGCCCGCCAGCTGGGTGCGCAGCTCGTCGAGCGAGAACGGCTTTGCGCCCGGCTTCAGCTTGATGAAGGCCTTGGCCGCTTCGCCCCGATAGGGGTCGGGAATGCCGAGCACGATCACCTCGTGCACGCCTGGAACGGTGTAGATCGCCTGCTCGATCATCTGCGGATAGACGTTGAAGCCGCCGGAGATGATCATGTCCTTCTTGCGGTCGACCAGGAAGAAATAGCCGTCGGCGTCGACATAGCCGATGTCGCCGGTGAGGAAGCGGCCGTCGACGAAGGCGTCGGTGGATCCGTCCGGCCTATTCCAATAGCCCTTGGTGACGTTCGGGCCCTTGATGCGGATCTCGCCGACCTCGCCGGGCGGAAGCACGCGCCTAGGATCGTCCAGCGCGACGACGTCGAGCTCGATGCCGGGCAGCATCAGGCCGATCGAGCCGGGCTTCTCCGGCCCCGTGGGCGGATGGCCGGTGCCGGGCGAGCAGGTCTCGGTCATGCCCCAGCCGCTCTTCAGCTTCTTGCCGACCTTGCGCTCGAAGAAGCTCGCGATCTCTACCGGCAGCGGCGCGCCGCCGGAGCCGATGGTGACGAGCGAGGAGAAGTCGCGCTTGTCGAGGTCGGGAAGCGCCGCGATCGCGATCCACATCGTCGGCACGCCCGGAAAGTAGGTCGCGCGCTTGACCTCGATGTCGCGCATCACGGCTTCGACGTCGAAGCGCTGATGCAGTGAGATCAGGTTGCCGCGGCTGAGCGAGGACAACAGCACCACGGTGAGCGCGTAGATATGGAACAGCGGCAGCACGCAGATCACACGCTCGATCACGTCGCCGCGCGTGGCGCGTCCCGGCTTGCCCCAGACATCGTAGATCGACACCGCGGAGGTGAGGTTGCCGTGGGTCAGCATGGCGCCCTTGGGCAGGCCGGTGGTGCCGCCGGTATATTGCAGCAGCGCGACGTCATCGGCCGTCACGACCGGCCATTGCGCCGGCGCAGTGGCGCCCGCGACGAAGGCCTTGAAGGTAACGATGCGGGGATCGTCGGGGATCGCCGCCTGCGGCGTGCCGACCTTGCCCCAGGTGTCGTCCTCGCAGACGACGAGGCGGTCGATCAGTCCCTTGTCCAGGAATTTGAGCGCGGTCGGCAACAAGGCCTGGAGGTTCGAGGTGACGAGCAGACGCGCGCCGGAATCCGACACCTTGTGCGTCAGCGCGATCTCGCCATCGAGCGGCGAGAGGTGCGCGACACGAGCGCCCGCCTTCAGCGCGCCGAAGAAATTAACGGGATGGTCGGGCGAATTGCCGAGGAACAGCGCAATCGACGTGCCCTTACCGCAGCCGGCGCGCAGAAACGCCGCGGCGGCGCGCTCGGCCAACGCAGCGAGCTCGGTATAGGTGATGGCGCGATCGCGGAATTCCAGCGCGGTGCGCGGACCGTAATCGGCGGCGGCCTTCGACAGCAGGTCGGGCAACGTGCCCTGGACGATGGGATCGTCCCAATGCACGCCCTCAGGGTAAAACTGTTCGCCGGGATGGGTCATTGTCTGCATCACACTCGGTCGTCATTCCGGGGCGATGCGAAGCATCGAACCCGGAATCCATCGGGCAGCGCACTCAAAGGCGAAATGGATTCCGGGCCTGGCCCTGCGGGCCATCCCGGAATGACGCCGAGTGCGAGCCCCCATCACGCCGCCTTCGACGCCGCCGCGAGCGAAGCAAAGGTCTTGCCTTCCGCCGCGAGCTTCTTCAACAGCGGCGCGGGCTCGAGGCTCGGATCGTCGGTCTCCTTGGCATAGAAGGAGAGCCGATCGGCGATATGCTTGAGGCCGACGCTGTCGGCCCAGAACATCGGGCCGCCGCGGTAGATCGGCCAGCCATAGCCGTAGAGCCAGACCACGTCGATGTCGGAGGGACGAGCCGCGATGCCCTCTTCCAGGATCTTCGCGCCCTCGTTGATCATCGGATACATCATGCGCTCGAGGATCTCCTCGTCGCTGACGACGCGCTTCTTGCGGCCGAGGCGGGCAAGCGTCTCGTCGATCAGCTTCTCGACCTCGGGGTCGGGCAGCGGCGCGCGGGAGCCGGCTTCGTACTTGTAGTAGCCCTTGCCCGTCTTCTGGCCGAAGCGGCCGGCTTCGCACAGCGCATCCGCGATCTCCGACTTGATGCCGCGGTCCTTGCGCGAGCGCCAGCCGATGTCGAGGCCGGCAAGGTCGCCCATCGCGAACGGTCCCATCGGCATGCCGAACTTGGTCACGACGGCATCGACCTGCTGCGGCAAGGCGCCCTCGAACAAGAGCTTCTCCGACTGCTTGCCGCGCTGGGCCAGCATGCGGTTGCCGACGAAGCCATCGCAGACGCCGACCACGGCCGGCACCTTTGCGATCTTGCGCGCGATATTGACGGCCGTCACGAGGGCGTCCGGCGCGGTCTTGTCGGCGCGCACGATCTCGCACAGCTTCATGACGTTGGCCGGCGAGAAGAAGTGCATGCCGAGCACATCCTGCGGACGCTTGGTCGACTTCGCGATCTCGTCGATGTTGAGGTAGGACGTGTTGGAGGCGAGCACGGCGCCCTGCTTGGCGTACTGATCGAGCTTGCCGAACACTTCCTTCTTCACCGCCATGGTCTCGAACACGGCTTCGATGACGAGGTCGGCGTCGCCGACATTCTCGATGCCGACGACGCCGTTGATCAGCGCCATGCGCTTGGCGGGCGCATCGGCCGGAATGCCGCCGCGCGCTGCGGTCGCTTCCCAGTTCTTCTGCATGATGCCCATGCCGCGCTTGAGCTGCTCCTCGCCGGTCTCGATCAGGGTGACGGGGATGCCGGCATTGGCAAAGGACATCGCGATGCCGCCGCCCATGGTGCCGGCGCCGAGGATGGCGACGCGGTTCACGGGGCGCGATTTGGTGCCTTCGGGGACGCCCGCGATCTTGGCGGCTTCGCGCTCAGCGAAGAAGGCGTAGCGCTGCGCCTTGGACTGGTCGCTGGCGACGAGCTTCAGGAAGCCCTCGCGCTCTTTCTTGAGACCCTCGTCGAAGGGCAGGTCGATGGCGTAGCCGACCGCGTCGGCGGCGGCGAACGGCGCCTCCAGACCGCGCGACTTCTTGGTCATGGCGGCGACCGCGTTGGTGAAGATCGAGCGGTCGGCCTTGGCGGCCGCGATCTTGGAATCGTCGTCGCGCAGACGCCGCAGCGGACGCTTCTCCGCGATGAGCTTGCGCACGAAGGCTTCGCCGCCCGATGCCGGCCCCTCGACGATCTCCTCGATCAGGCCGTTCTTGAGCGCTTCCGCCGCACCGATGGGATCGCCGCCGACGATCATCTTGACCGCGAGTTCGGGACCGACCGCGCGCGGCAGGCGCTGGGTGCCGCCGGCGCCCGGCAACAGGCCGAGCTTCACCTCGGGCAGGCCGAGCTTGGCCTCTTTCACCGCGACGCGGAAATGACAGGCGAGCGCGACCTCGAGGCCGCCGCCGAGCGCCGTGCCATGGATCGCGGCGACCACCGGCTTCGGCGAGTTCTCGATCTCGGACAGCACGTCGTTGAGGGCGGGCGGCTTCGGCGGCTTGCCGAACTCGGTGATGTCGGCGCCCGCGATGAAGGTGCGGCCGGCGCAGGTCAGCACGATGCCCTTGATGGCGGGATCGGCGATCGCGGCCTTGATGCACTCCAGGATGCCACCGCGGACCGCGGCGCTCAGCGCGTTGACCGGAGGGCTGTTGACCGTGACGATCCCGACCTCGTCATGACGCTCAAGCTTGACCACTTCGCTCACGGTGTTCCCTCCTTGGTGGGGATTAACTTTTGTTCGATTTCGCGGTGCGGAATTTAATTCCGCATCTTGACGGCAGGGTTATTTTGAAGCACGTGGCTTGTCAACGACTCCGCGCAAGAAGCAGATCAGGGATGAAGCGTACAGGAAAGAAGACAGCGACCGATCGGAATTTCGTCGTCGCGCTTTCCCGCGGACTGGACGTATTGCGAGCATTCCACCCCAATGACGGCCTTCTGGGCAATCAGGAGATTGCGGCGCGCACCAATCTGCCGAAGCCGACGGTGTCGCGGCTGACTTATACGCTGACCAAGCTGGGTTATCTCGCGCCGGTTCCCCGCTTCGAGAAGTACCAGCTCACCCCTGCCGCGATGTCGCTCGGTTACGCCGCGCTTGCCAATCTCGGCGTTCGGCATTTGTCCGAACCGTTCCGCGAGGAGGTGATGCGCGCGACCGGCGGCGCCGTCGCGGTCGGCGGCCGCGACCGTCACAGCATGATCTATTTCGGGCAAAGCCGCGGCAGCGAGACGGTCGGCGTTCAACTTGACGTCGGCGCCCGCGTGCCGATCGCAACCAGTGCGATGGGCCGCGCCTATTTCTGGGCGCTCGACGACGCCGATCGCGCGGAGTTGTCGCGCCTGTTGCGCGAGCATTACGGCAGCCGCTGGCCGAAGATGCGCGATGGGTTGGAACGTTCCGGCGAAACCGTCGCGAAATACGGTTTTGCGATTTCGGTCGGCGACTGGCACGACGACATCGGCGCCGCCGGCGTCGCGCTCAAGCTCAACGACGGAACCGGACCTTACGCATTCAATTGCGGCGCGCCCGCATTCCGCTTCACGGAAGAGCGTTTGATCAACGACATTGGACCGCGTCTCTTGGCGATGGTAAGGAACATCGAAGCGGCACTCGGGGGTCTGATGCCGCATTCAAAAAAAGACGTCAGCAAAAAGCTGAAATCAGGAGGGAAAGTTGCTCGTTTGGCCGAGGGGATCAGATAGCCTTTGTCATCGTCGGGAGCGGTTCGCATCGCCCCTGCGCTCACTGAACGACGTGAGCGAGACGAGATGACGCAGGCACAGCTCGCGCAGGGGACATCGCCCCTGCTCGCGGTTCGCGACGTCAGCGTCGTGTTCGGCGGCATCGTCGCGCTCAACGGTGTGTCATTCGACATGCACAAGGGCCAGATCCTCGGCTTGATCGGCCCCAATGGCGCCGGCAAGACCACGCTGTTCAACTGCCTGTCCCGGCTGTATCAGCCCTCGTCGGGCGACATCCTGATGGAGGGCGTCAGCATCCTGACGCGCCCGCCGCACCGGATCGCCGAGATCGGCATCGGCCGTACCTTCCAGAACGTGGCGCTGTTTCCGAATCTCTCGGTAATGGACAACGTCCGCGTCGGCGCCCATGCGAAGACCTCCAGCGACATCATCAGCGACTCCTTGAGGCTTGCCTGGGTCCGGCGCAGCGAGGCCAGCATCAACAGGAAGGTGCAGGAGATCCTCGCGTACCTCGGCCTCGAGGATGTCGCCCATACCGTCGTGTCCGGCCTGCCGTTCGGCACGCAGAAGCGCGTCGAACTGGCGCGCGCGCTGGCGGCGGATCCGAAGATCCTGCTGCTCGATGAGCCGGCCGGCGGCCTCAACCACGAGGAAGTCTACGTGCTCGGGGACCTCATCCGCAAAATCCGCGACGAGCGCCACATGACCGTGCTGCTGGTCGAGCACCACATGGGCCTCGTGATGTCGATCGCCGACCACGTCGTCGCGCTGAATTTCGGCAAGAAGCTCGCGGAAGGCACCCCCGCCCAGGTGCAGGCCGACCCCGACGTCATCAAGGCCTATCTCGGGAGCAAGGACCAATGACGCCACTGCTCAACGTCAAGGACCTGCGCGCTTATTACGGCCAGGTCCAGGCGCTCCACGGCCTGTCCTTCTCGCTCAACGAGGGCTCGCTGACGACGCTGCTGGGCGCCAACGGCGCCGGCAAGACCACCACGCTGCGCGCGATCTGCAACATGGTGCGCTCCACCGGCGGAGTCGAGTTTGAAGGCAAGCCGCTCAACAACCGCTCCACCGAGAGCATCGTGCGGTTCGGCATCGCCCACGTGCCGCAGGGCCGGGGTACCTTCACCAACATGACCGTGGAAGAGAACCTCCAGCTCGGGGCCATCACCCGCAAGGACAGCGCCGGCATCGTCTCCGACATCGAGCGCATGTATGCGCATTTCCCGGTGTTGAAGCAGCGCCACACCCAGCAGGCCGGCACGCTCTCCGGCGGCGAGCAGCAGATGCTCGCGGTCGCCCGCGCCCTGATGCTGCGGCCGCGGCTGATGCTGCTGGACGAGCCGTCGTTCGGCCTCGCGCCGCTGGTGGTGCGCGACCTGTTCGGCATCCTCAGCAAGATCAACCGCGAGGACAAGGTGTCGATCCTGGTGGTCGAGCAGAACGCCCAGCTCGCGCTCGAGCTCGCCGATCAGGCTTACGTGATCGAGACCGGCCGCATCGTGATGTCCGGCAAGGCCAAGGACATCGCGAACAACGAAGAAATCCGCAAATCCTATCTGGGTTACTGAGGGAGCCGGGACAATGGAACTGTTTACCAACCAGGTCCTGGCCGGCATCGCCACCGGCGCGATCTACGCCTGCATGGCGCTCGCCGTGGTCATGATCTACCAGGCCATCGACCATCTCAACTTCGCGCAAGGCGAGATGGCGATGTTCTCGACCTTCATCTCCTGGCAGCTGATGCAATGGGGCGTGTCCTACTGGGCCGCCTTTGTGATCACGCTGGCATTTTCCTTTGTCGCCGGCATCGCGATCGAGCGCATCCTGTTCAAGCCGCTCGCCAAAGCGCCGGTGCTGACCAACGTCGCCGGCTTCATCGCGCTGTTCGCCATCATCAACTCCTCGGCCGGCCTGATCTGGGACTTCACCATCAAGCAATATCCGACCCCGTTCGGCTCCTCGCCGTTCCTCGGCAGCCAGCTGATCTCGACCCACCAGGCCGGCATGATCGGCGTCACGATAGCGCTGCTGCTCGCGCTGTATTTCTTCTTCCAGTACACGCGGATCGGTCTTGCGATGCGCGCCGCGGCATCGGTGCCCGAATCGGCCCGCCTCGTCGGCATCAACACGAGCTGGATGATCGCGCTCGGCTGGGGCATGGCGACCGCGATCGGCTCGATCGCCGGCATGCTGATCGCACCGGTGGTGTTCCTGGAGCCCAACATGATGGGCGGCGTGCTGATCTACGGCTTCGCCGCCGCGGTGCTCGGCGGACTGTCGAGCCCGTTCGGCGCCGTGGTTGGCGGCTTCCTGGTCGGCGTGTTCGAGAATCTCGCCGGCACCTACATCCCCGGCGTCGGCAATGAGCTGAAGCTCCCGATCGCGCTCGCGCTGATCATCTCCGTCCTGGTCGTCAAACCCGCTGGCCTGTTCGGCCGGCACATCGTCAAGCGAGTTTGATCATGAGCGCAGCAGAAGAAGTCGTCGCCGAAGGCCACGAGGCGGTCGAGGCGGTTCCGAAGCGGGCCATGACGCTGGGCACCGGCACCTCGCTGGTGGTGCTGGCGGCGCTGTTGCTCGTGCCGATGTTCGTCAAGAACTTCATCATCTTCCAGATGACGATGCTCCTGATCTACGGGCTCGCGGTGCTGGCGCTGAACATCCTGACCGGCGGCTCCGGCCAGTTCTCGCTCGGCCAGAGCGCTTTCTACGCGGTCGGCGCCTATACGTCGGCGGTGCTGATGGAGTACTTCAACGTCAACTACGCGCTGACAATTCCGGTTTCCGCCGTGATCTGCTTCGGATTCGGTTACCTGTTCGGCAAGCCGGCGCTGCGGCTGTCGGGCATCTACCTGGCACTCGCGACTTTTGCGCTCGCGACCGCGATGCCGCAACTGCTCAAGCTGAACTTCCTCGAGCACTGGACCGGCGGCGTGCAGGGCCTCGTCGTCACCAAGCCGGACGCGCCGTTCGGCCTGCCGATGTCGCAGGACATGTGGCTGTACTACTTCACGCTCGCCGTGACGGTCGCGATCTACATCTTCTCGGTCAACCTGCTGCGCTCCCGCTCCGGGCGCGCCTTCATGGCGATCCGCGACAACGAGATCGCGGCCTCCTCGATGGGTGTCAACGTCGCCTTGTACAAGACGCTGGCCTTCGGCGTGTCCGCCGGCATCACCGGCGTCGCCGGCTCGCTCGGCGCCATCGCGGTGCAGTTCGTGGCGCCCGACAGCTACACCATCACGCTGGCGATCTCGTTGTTCCTCGGCATGGTGGTCGGGGGCGTCGGCTGGCTGCCGGGCTCGTTCGTCGGAGCGGCCTTCATCATCTTCGTGCCGAACATGGCGGAGAGCATCTCCAAGGGCCTTTCCGGCGCGGTGTTCGGCGTGCTGCTGTTCCTGGTCATCTATCTCGTGCCCCATGGTTCAAGGCAGATCGCGATCCTGGGCCAGCAACTCGCCGGCAAGCTCAGAAGAAACTGAAACACCCGAAGACTGTTGTTTAAACGAAGGAGACCGAATTGCGATTTGGAAGAACACTGCGAGCCGCCGCGCTGGTCACGGCAACGGCGGCCACTGCCCTCACCTCCGGCGCTGCACTCGCCCAAAAGAAATACGACACCGGCGCGTCCGATACCGAGATCAAGATCGGCAACATCATGCCGTACAGCGGTCCGGCATCGGCCTACGGCATCATCGGCAAGACCGAAGAAGCCTATTTCAAGATGATCAACGACAAGGGCGGCATCAACGGCCGCAAGGTCAACTTCGTCACCTATGACGACGGCTATTCGCCGCCGAAGGCGGTCGAGCAGGTGCGCAAGCTGGTCGAGAGCGACGAAGTTCTGGTCGTCTTCAATCCGCTCGGCACGCCCTCGAACAGCGCGATCCAGAAGTACCTCAACTCCAAGAAGATCCCGCAGCTGTTCGTCGCTACCGGCGCTACCAAGTGGAACGATCCGAAGAACTTCCCCTGGACCATGGGCTGGCAGCCCTCCTACCAGAGCGAAGCGCAGATCTACGCCAAATGGCTGATGAAGGAGAAGCCCGACGCCAAGATCGCGATCCTCTATCAGAACGACGATTTCGGCAAAGACTACCTCAAGGGCACCAAGGACGGCCTCGGCGCCAAGGCTTCGTCCATGATCATCATGGAAGAGAGCTATGAGGTCTCGGAGCCTTCGATCGACGGCCACATCGTCAAGATCAAGGCGGCCAATCCCGACGTGCTCCTGATCTACACCACGCCCAAGTTCGCGGCGCAGACCATCAAGAAGACCGCCGAGCTCAGCTGGAAACCGCTGCAGATCCTCACCAACGTGTCGATCTCGGTCGGCAGCGTGATGAAGCCGGCCGGCTTCGAGAATGCGCAAGGCGTGCTGTCGGCGGCCTACGCCAAGGATTCGACCGATCCGCAGTGGGCCAACGACCCCGGCATGAAGAAGTGGAACGAGTTCGTCGACAAGTACATGCCCGGCGCCGACAAGTCCGACACCAGCATGGTCTACGGCTACGGCGCTGCTTCGACCCTCGCCAAGGTGCTCGAGATGTGCGGTGACGATCTCACCCGCGCCAACATCATGAAACAGGCGGCTTCGTTGAAGGATTTTGCGCCGGACACGCTCCTGCCCGGCGTCAAGATCAACACCAGCCCGACCGACTTTGCTCCGATCGCCCAGCTCCAGATGATGCGCTTCAAGGGCGAGAAATGGGAACTGTTCGGCGAGATCATCAGCGGCGACGTCAAGACCGAGTGACGCTGAGCCAATAGTCCGAACCCGAGAAGCCCCCGCGAGCGATCGCGGGGGCTTTTTGTTGACGTCACGCGTCAATCTTGTTCAATGCGGCGCCGATCCAACTCGGGGTGGGAGAATGATGACTGCCGTTCGATGTCAGGTTGTGGCGCTTGCCGCAGTCATGTTGTGCACTGCAATGGGCAGCCCGTCACTGGCGCAGAACAGATACGACACCGGCGCCTCCGATACCGAGATCAAGATCGGCAACATCATGCCCTATAGCGGCCCGGCTTCGGCCTATGCCGCGATCGGCAAGGTCGAGGAAGCCTATTTCAACAAGATCAACGCCGAGGGCGGCATCAACGGCCGCAAGATCAAGTTCATCTCCTACGACGACGCCTATTCGCCGCCGAAGACGGTGGAACAGGCGCGCAAGCTGGTCGAGAGCGACGGGGTGCTCTTGGTCTTCGGCTCGCTCGGCACCTCCACCAACAACGCCATCCGCAAATACATGAACGAGAAGAAGGTGCCGCAATTGTTCGTCGCGAGCGGAGCCTCGAAGTGGAACGACCCGAAGCAATATCCCTGGACCATGGGCTGGCAGCCGAGCTACGCCAGCGAGGCGCGCATCTACGCCAAGTACATCATGAAGGAGAAGCCGGACGGAAAGATCGGCGTGCTCTACCAGAACGACGATTTCGGCAAGGACTATCTGAAGGGGTTGAAGGACGGCCTCGGCGCCAAGGCCTCGATGATCGTGCTGCAAGAGTCCTACGACACCTCCGAGCCCGCGATCGACGAGCACGTCGTGAAGCTGAAGGCCTCGGGCGCCGACGTCTTCATCAGCATCACCACCCCGAAATTCGCCGCGCAAGCGATCAAGAAGGCGGCGGAGATCAACTGGCATCCGGTCCACATCATCTCCAACGTCTCGGCCTCCGTCGGCGGTGTGATCGAACCGGCCGGCATCGAGATATCCCAGGGCATCCTGTCGGCGACCTACACCAAGGACAGCTCCGATCCGCAGTGGAGTGCCGACGACGGCATGAAGAGGTTCTATGACTTCCTCGCGAAGTACGATCCCAAGGCCAACAAGCTCGAAGCCGGCGTCGTGTACGGCTATGCCGCCGCGCAGACGATGGTGAAGGTGCTGCAGATGTGCGGCGACGATCTCACCCGCGAGAACGTCATGAAGCAGGCGGCTTCCCTGAAGGATTTTGAACCCGACACGCTGCTGCCCGGCATCAAGATCAGCACCGCGCCGGACAATTTCGCCCCGATCGAGCAGCTGCAAATGATGCGCTTCAAGGGCCGGAAATGGGAGCTGTTCGGCGAGGTCATCTCCAGCGAGATGGGGCATTGAAGCCGCACCAGGGCGCAATTGAAAATAGCCTTGATCTCACAAAACAACCTCTGCGCAGCTGAGTGACGGCCCGCTTCATCTCGCGCGCCGGAATATTCCGCATCCCCTCGAAAAAGAAGCACCTCGCCGCGATGGCGCCGGCGGGCGTTCTCCTTGCTGGGCGCCCGAGAAGGGTATTCAATGCGTATCGGAGCGGCGCGCAATGATCGCTCCCAACAAGAACAATCGACACATTCAAACCGAGCTAGGGAGAGCAAGATGCCTGCAATGCATGTGCGATTGGGGGCCTTTTCGGCCGCCCTCGTACTGGCTGCCACCCTGTCCACGACAGCGTTCGCGCAGAAGAAATACGACACCGGCGCCTCCGATACCGAAATCAAGATCGGCAACATCATGCCCTACAGCGGACCGGCTTCCGCCTACGGGGTGATCGGCAAGACCGAGGAGGCGTATTTCCGCAAGATCAACGCGGAAGGCGGCATCAACGGCCGCAAGATCAACTTCGTCTCCTATGACGACGCCTATTCGCCGCCGAAGACGGTGGAGCAGGCTCGCAAGCTGGTCGAGAGCGACGAGGTGCTGGTGATCTTCAATCCGCTCGGCACGCCACCTAACTCGGCGATTCAGAAATACCTGAATCAGAAGAAGGTGCCTCAGCTGTTCGTCGCCACCGGCGCCACCAAGTGGAACGACCCGCAGAACTTTCCGTGGACGATGGGCTGGCAGCCGAACTACCAGAGCGAGACGACCATCTACGCGAAGTATATCCTGAAGAACAAACCCGACGCCAAGATTGCGGTGCTCTATCAGAACGACGATTACGGCAAGGACTATCTGAAGGGCTTCAAGGACGGACTCGGAGCCAAGGCAGCCTCGATGATCGTCATCGAGGACAGCTATGAGGTCTCCGAACCGACCATCGACTCGCACATCGTGAGATTGAAGGCCACGGGCGCCGACGTCTTCATCAACATCACCACGCCGAAATTCGCGGCGCAGGCGATCAAGAAGAACGCCGAGCTCGGCTGGAAGCCGCTGCATTTCCTCAACAACGTCTCGGCCTCGATCGGCAGCGTGATCAAGCCCGCCGGCTTCGAGAACGCGCAGGACATCATCTCTTCGCAATATTTCAAGGACCCGACGGACGCCCAATGGAAGACCGACCCGGCAATGACCGCCTGGAACCAGTTCCTGGACAAGTACTATCCGGAAGCGAACCGCGCCGACGCCTCGGTGATGTACGCCTACATCGTGAGCCAGGGTCTCGTTCACGTGCTCAAGGCCTGCGGCGACAATCTGACCCGCGAGAACGTCATGAAGCAGGCCGCCAGCATCAAGGACTACGAGCCGGCCGGCCTGCTGCCCGGCATCAAGGTCAACACCTCGGCCACGGACTTCGCGCCGCTCTCGCAGGTGCAACTGATCCGCTTCAAGGGCGAGCATTGGGAGCGATTTGGCGAGATCCTGAGCGGGGACGTCGGCGGTTGACCTTAACCAGCCGCTAAAGATGTCGTCTCAATCGACGAAAGAATCAGCCCCTGCGGCTTTGCCGCAGGGGCTTTTCCTTGAAGCTTTCGAGCAAATCGTATTGAATTGCGGCCGCGTCACCAAGAACCATCAAGCCAAGAACAAGGACGCGCACATCAAGAAAAATAGGGAGATTGGAATGCCTGCTGTTACCGGCAAGATTGCCGCTGCGTCACTGGCGCTTGCGCTCTTTGCGGCTACGACATCCACCGCATCGGCCCAGAAGAAATACGATACCGGCGCGACCGACACCGAGATCAAGATCGGCAACATCATGCCCTACAGCGGACCGGCCTCCGCCTACGGCGTCATCGGGCGGACCGAAGCCGCCTATTTCAAGAAGGTCAACGACGAGGGCGGCATCAACGGCCGCAAGATCAATTTCGTCTCCTACGACGACGCCTATTCGCCGCCCAAGACGGTGGAGCAGGCGCGCAAGCTGGTCGAGAGTGATGAAGTCCTGCTCATCTTCAACTCGCTCGGCACGCCGCCGAACTCGGCGATCCAGAAATACATGAACTCGAAGAAGGTGCCGCAGCTGTTCGTCGCCACCGGCGCCACCAAGTGGAACGATGCGCAGAATTTCCCCTGGACGATGGGCTGGCAACCCAACTACCAGAGCGAGACGCAGATCTACGCGAAGTACATCATGAAGGCGATGCCGAACGCCAAGATCGGCGTGCTCTACCAGAACGACGATTACGGCAAGGACTACCTGAAGGGCTTGAAGGACGGCCTCGGCGCCAAGGCCGCCAGCATGATCGTGCTCGAGGAAAGCTACGAGACGTCGGAGCCGACGATCGACAATCACATCGTCAAGCTGAAGGCGTCCGGCGCCGACGTCTTCGTCAACATCACCACGCCCAAGTTCGCGGCGCAGGCGATCAAGAAGATCTCCGAGATCGGCTGGAAGCCGACCCACTTCCTCAACAACGTCTCTGCCTCGGTCGGCAGCGTGATCAAGCCCGCCGGCTTCGAGAATTCGCAAGACATCATCTCAGCCGCCTATCTGAAGGACGTGTCCGACCCGCAGTGGAAGGACGACGCCGGCATGAAGGCCTTCCTGGAGTTCATGGCGAAGTACTTCCCTGAAGGCGACAAGCTCGACGGCGGCACCGTCGTCGGCTACGGCGTGGCCCAGACCCTGGTGGAAGTGTTGAAGAAGTGCGGCGACGACCTCACGCGCGCGAACGTCATGAAGCAGGCGGCGAGCCTGAAGGACTTCCGCACCGAGGTGCTGCTGCCCGGCATCAAGATCAACACCGGCCCGACCGACTTCGCACCGATCAGCTCGCTTCAGCTCATGAAGTTCAAGGGCGAGAAGTGGGACCTGTTCGGCGACGTGATCAGCGCCGACGCCGGCGGCTAGCCCCGCGCCCCTTGCAAATGCCACGCCCCCTGCGCCGACCGCGCAGGGGGTTTTTGCTTGCGCGCCGATCATGATGACGCGATTGCACAATCGAATAATGGCAGCGGCCGCTTACGCTTTTGCGCCCGATGCGATAGGCATGTGAGCGGCGCGTGACCCGCCAGCTTGTTCCGTCTGCTCAAGGCCTTTCGTGATGACCGATCGACGCCCCCTGCTCCGCGCACTCTATGATGCCGCCGTCGCCGCGGCCCATCCCAATGTGGTGCTGGCGCCGCGCTTGCCGCCCGCGCCGAAAGGACGCGTGATCTGCCTCGCCGCCGGCAAGGGCGCAGGCGCCATGGCTGCAGCGGCCGAGCGGCATTATCTCGACACGCTCCGGCTCGCACCGGAACGCCTCGTCGGCATCGCCACCACGCGCCACGGCTACGGCGTGCCGACGCGCCGGATCCGCGTGGTCGAAGCCGGTCATCCCGTGCCGGACGAGGCCGGCCTGAAGGGCGCCGCCGACACGCTCGCGCTCGCAGGCGAGGCCGGGCCGGACGATCTGCTCCTGGTGCTGCTCACCGGCGGCGGCTCGGCCAACTGGATCGCGCCGAGCGAGGGCATCAGCTTCGCGCAGAAGCAGGCGGTCAACAAGGCGCTGCTGCGCTCGGGCGCGCCGATCGGCGAGATGAACGTCGTGCGCAAGCATCTCTCGCGGATCAAGGGCGGACGTCTCGCCCGCGCCGGCAAGGATGCCGCCGAGATCGTGACGCTCGCGATCTCGGACGTGCCGCATGACGACCCCTCCGCAATCGCCTCCGGCCCGACCGTGCCCGATCCGACCACGCTGGCGGACGCTCGCGCCATCGTCGCGAAATACAAACTCGACATCGACGACGCCGTCCGCCGCGCGCTCGAAGATCCCGCCAACGAAAGCTGCAAGCCCGACGACGCCGCCTTCGCGCGCGCGCGTTTCGAATTGATCGCGCGGCCCAAGCAGTCGCTCGATGCCGCGGTAAAGCTCGCGCACGAATCCGGCTACGAGACCATCGACCTCGGCGCCGACCTCGAAGGCGAGGCGCGCGAGGTTGCCGCCGCGCATGCCAGACTGGCGCTGGACGCGCGCGCGCAAGGCAAGCGCCTTGCGATCCTCTCCGGCGGCGAGCTCACGGTGACCGTGCGCGGCCAGGGGCGCGGCGGGCCGAACCAGGAATACGCGCTGGCGCTCGCCAACCTGCTCAAGGACACGCCGGACGTTTCGGCGCTGGCAGCCGATACCGACGGCGCCGACGGCGGCGCCGGCCACCCCACGGACCCCGCCGGCGCGCTGATCGACGCGGCGACGTTCGCCAGGATGAAGGCGCAGGGACTGCAACCGCAGCAATATCTCGACAACAACGACGCCACCGCATTCTTCGAGGCCACCGGCGACCTGCTGCTGCCGGGCCCGACGCTGACGAACGTCAACGACATCAGGGTCATCCTGGTGGATTAGGGCTCGCCCTGTTCGACGCAACCGCGGCTTGGCCCAACCGTGATCGCTTCCACAAGGCCGCTGCTGTTCCGTGCGGAAGCAGCGGATGCAGGACATTCGCAACAAGGGAGCGTGAGCGGCCTAGCCTTTGCCGCCGACATGCTCCAGCAGCGCGAGCAGGCCCTTCAACAAGTCCGTCGGTGACGGCGGGCAGCCCCCGATGTGCAGATCCACCGGGATCGTCTCGGATACGCCGCCGACGCAGGCGTAGCTGCCTCTGAACATGCCGCCATCGACCGCACAAGCGCCGACCGCGACGACCCATTTCGGATCCGGCGTCGCGTTGTAGGTCCGCTCCAGTGCTTCCCGCATGTTCTTCGTCACGGGCCCCGTGACCAGCAGCACGTCGGCATGGCGCGGCGAGGCGACGAAGCGCAGGCCGAAACGTTCGACGTCGTAGAAGGCGTTGGAAAGCGCGTGGATCTCCAGCTCGCAGCCGTTGCAGGATCCGGCATCGACCTCGCGAATGGCGAGAGAACGCCCCAGCCGGGCCTGGGCAGCGCGGTCGACTTTCGCTGCAAGCTCCGCCAGCGCCGAACCATCCGGCGCCGGAGCGGGCTCCGTGAGCGAACGATGGGTGAGGCTTTCGAACAGCGTGTTGCGCATGGCTTAGAGGTCCACGCCCGAATAGGAACAGTTGAACGACTTGTTGCACAGCGGGAAGTCGGCGATGATGTTGCCTTCGATCGCGGTTTCCAGCAGCGGCCACTGGAACCACGAGGCGTCGCGCAGGTGGCAGCGATCGATACGCAACTCGCCATCGAGCCGCAGCCACACCAGAACGTCGCCGCGGAAGGCCTCGGTGAGCGCCATACCTTCACAGGCACCCCCGCCGCTCCGGGCCGGCAGTGCGGTCTCGAGCCCGCCCGGCCCAAGCCGGTCGAGAATCTGCTCGATCAACGCGACGCTCTGCTCGACCTCGCGAATTCGGATCCAGACCCGCGCATTCACGTCACCGGCCTCCAGCACCGGCACCTCGAACGACAGCGCGTCGTAGGGCCCGTAGGCCAGCGCCCGCCGCGCATCAAAATCGCGGCCCGAGGCGCGGCCGACATAGCCGCCGGCGCCAAACCGGCGCGCATATTCCGCCTTCACGATGCCTGTGGTGACGGTGCGGTCCTGCAGGGACGCCGTATTGTCGTAGAGCTCGATCAAGCGCGGAAACACCTTGCGCAGCTGGGCGACCAGCGCGCGTAGCGCGGACACGCCGTCCGGCGCAATGTCACGCCTCACGCCACCGGGCACGATGACGTCCATCATCAAGCGATGGCCGAACGCTGTGTCCGCAGCGCGCAGGCAGCGCTCACGCAAGACGCCGGTCTGGGCATGCATCAGCGCGAACGAAGCGTCGTTGCAGATGGCCCCGATGTCGCCCAGATGATTGGCGAGCCGCTCCAGCTCCGCCATCAGCGCTCGCAAAAGCGTCGCTCGCCTCGGCGCCTCGATCTGCAGTGCCGCCTCCACGGCACATGCGAAAGCAAAGGCGTAGGCGACGGTGCTGTCGCCGGAGGCGCGGCCGGCGAGCTTCGCGGCGGCCTCGAGGCTCGCCCCCTGCATCAGCGCCTCGGTGCCCTTGTGGGTGTAGCCGAGCCGCTGCTCCAGCCGCACCACATGCTCGCCGTTGGCAGTGAAGCGGAAATGGCCGGGCTCGATGATCCCGGCATGGACCGGGCCGACCGCCACCTGGTGCAACGCCTCGCCCTCGGCCGGCAGGAACTGGTACGGCCGCACATCGCGCGATGCGTTGCCGCCGGAGAGCGGGTAGGATTGGCCCCAGGCACCGTGATCGAGCCATGGCCTCAAATCGTCGGCAGCGGTTGGAACAAGCCCGAACAGGTCATGGATGGTCCGCTCCAGCCGAAGCGCCGGCGGATGGCGGTTGGCGACGCTTGGAAATGTGCCGGCCGGACACTCGTAGGTGACGACCGCGATCGCGGCCGAGCCTGCATCGCGCATCGCCATATGCACCGCGGTCGGCTCGCCCCAGAAGCCGAGCAGTGTGAGCTCCCCGTCGGCGAGCCGATCGATCGCCGCCTGCCAGCCCGCCTCCGTCACGATGGCGCGCGGCCAGGGCCGGTGCGACGGCACCGCTTTGACATGGGGGATGCTGTCGAGGATGCCCATCGCCTATCCCAGCAGCTTCGCGACGTTCTGGAAGCCGGTGACCAGCACCGGCGGCAGATAGATGCCGGCCATCAGCACCAATCCGAGGTGCGTGAACATCGGCACGTAGGAGGCTTCAGCGGGCGCGGTCTTGCCCTTGGGCTCGCCGAACATCACCACGCCGACCCGCAGGAAAAGCCCGCCCAGCGCGATGATGATGCCGAGCACCAGGATCACCGTCAGCCAGGGCGCGCGGGCGAATGTCGAGCTCACCACCAGAAACTCGCTCATGAAGATGCCGAACGGCGGCAGCCCGACGATGGCGACCACGCCGAGCATCAGGCCCCAGCCGAGCACGGGGTTGGTCGTCGTGAGGCCGCCGATATCGGCGATCTTCTGTGTGCCCTTGACCTGCGCGATATGGCCGACGGCGAAGAAGATCGCCGACTTGGTCAGCGAATGCATGGCCATGTGCAACAGGGCCGCGAAATTGGCGAGCGGGCCGCCCATGCCGAAGGCGAAGACGATGATGCCCATATGCTCGATCGAGGAATAGGCGAACATCCGCTTGATGTCGCGGCGCCGGTACAGCATCAGCGCGGCGAAGATCACCGAGGTCAGGCCCATGGTCACCATCAGCGGACCCGGCGTGATCGCCTCGGAATTGACCGCGAGCATCATCTTGAATCGCAGCAGCGCATAGAGCGCGACATTGAGCAGCAGACCTGACAGCACCGCCGAGATCGGCGTCGGGCCCTCCGCATGCGCATCCGGCAGCCAGGCGTGCAACGGCGCAAGCCCGACCTTGGTGCCGTAGCCAAGCAGGAGGAAGACGAAGGCGACGTTGAGCAACGCCGGATCGAACTGTGCGGCGTGCTTCACCAGCACCGTCCACACCATGCCGTCGAGCCCCTCGCCCACCGCGGGGCGCGCCGCCATATAGACCAGGATGGTGCCGAACAGCGCCAGCGCGATGCCGACGCTGCCGAGGATGAAGTATTTCCACGCGGCTTCCAGCGCCTCATGGGTGCGGTAGATACCGACCATCAGCACGGTCGTCAGCGTTGCCACCTCGACCGCGACCCACATCAGGCCGATATTGTTGGCGACGAGCGCGAGGTTCATTGCGAACATCAGCATCTGGTACATCGCGTGATAGAAGCGCAGGAAGGCCGGCGTCAAGCGCCCGATCTCGATCTCGTGGTGGATGTAGCTCGCGCTGAAGACCGAGGTCGTGAAGCCGATGAAGGTCGTCAAAACTATGAAGACCTTGTTGAGGTCGTCGAGCAGCAGATATTGCCCGGACGTCGGCTCGATCACGAACAGGGACACCGAAGTGAGGAAGGTCGCGAGCGCCGCGACGATGTTGAGCTTCGCCGCCAGCATGTAGCCGGGCAGGACCGCGAGCAGAGCGGCGGAGACGGACGGGATCAGCAGGATCGCACCGAGCGCATCGATCGTCATCGCCGCTCTCCCCGGAAGCGATCGAGCGCCTGTACGTCCACGCTGTCGAAGCGCTCGCGGATGCGGAACAGGAATATCCCGATCACGATGAAGGCGATCAGCACCGAGAAGGCGACGCTGATCTCGACCACCAGCGGCATGCCCTTGGCTCCGGTTGCCGCCAGCACCAGCCCGTTCTCCAGCGACATGAAGCCGACGACCTGGCTCACGGCGTTGCGTCGCGTAACCATGATCAGGAGCCCCAGCAGCACCACCGACAGCGCGAAGGCGAGGTCCTCGCGCGCGAGCGCGTCGGCGCCCGGCGTCACCCGCAACATCACCACCATCGACAGCGCGACGAGGCCGATCCCGGCCATCATCGTCAGCCCGATGCCGATCACGTTCTCGATCTCGCGGTGGATACCGAGCCGCTTGATGATGCGGTGCAGCGCCACGGGGATGATGATGGCCTTGAAGACCAGCGCGATCAGCGCCGTGATATAGAGGTGCGGCGCGTGCTGCACATAGGCCTGCCAGCCCACCGACAGCGCCAGCACGCCGGCATGCAGCGCATAGACGTTGAGCAGAGCATAGAGCCGATCCTGGTAGAGCATCATGAAGCTCGCCAGCACGAGGGAGCCGGCGAGCAGATGGGCGATGTCGAATTGCAGGCTGCTCATCTCAGAGGCTCCCCGACACGAAGCGCAACAGCGTGGCAAGCAATGCCAGCATCAGCGCCGCACCCAGGAACTCCGGAATCCGGAACACGCGCATCTTGGCGATCGCGGTCTCGAACAGCGCAAGGAGGAAGCCGAGGACCATCAGCTTGCCGAGATAGACCAGCGCGCCGGATGCGAGCCTTGCAAGGCTCGCATCCGCGGTCGCCGTGCCCCATGGCAGGAACACGCAGGCGATCAGCGAGACATAGAGCAGAAGCTTGAGCTGCGAGGACAAGTCGATCAGCGCGAGATGCCGCCCCGAATATTCCAGCACCATGGCCTCGTGCACCATGGTGAGCTCGAGATGGGTGGCGGGGTTATCGACCGGGATGCGGGCATTCTCCGCCAGCGCCACGATGGTCAGCGCCACGAACGCCATCCCCAACGACACACGCAGGCCGACCGCGTCCGAGCCCATGAACTCGGCCACCGTGGAAAGCTGCGTCGAGCCGGCGATCATTGCGACCGAGAACGCGGTGATCAGCATCGCGGGCTCGGCGAGGGAGGCGATCATCACCTCTCGGCTGGAGCCGATGCCGCCGAAGGCGGTTCCGACGTCCATGCCGGCGAGCGCCTGGAAGAAACGGGCGCTGCCGAGCAGCGCAGTGATGGCGATGAGATCGGCGGTCCAGGAGAACAACAGACCGTTACCGAAGGTCGGCACCAGCGACGCGGCGACCCAGGTGCCCGCGAACATCAGGTAGGGAATGACGCGGAACAGCCAGGATGCGTTGTCTGCGAGCACGACGTCCTTGCGCATCAGGCGGATGAGGTCGCGATAAGGTTGGAGCAGCGGCGGCCCGCGCCGGCGTAGCAGCCGTGCCTTCACTTTCCGCACGAATCCCGTCAGCAGCGGCGCGAGTCCCAGCACCAGCGACATCTGCGCGCCCTGGGAGAGGATGTCGCGCAGCCCGCTCATAGGGCCACCACCAGCAACAGCACGATCAGCGCCACGAACACCAGCGTCAGGTAGCGGCGGATGCTGAAGAACTGCAGGATATTGATGCGGTCCGTCGCAAAGCCGATGGCCTTCGCGACCGGCGCGTACAGCCCATCCCAGATCAGATCGTGCAGTTCGACCGTGAGCCGCGCGGGAAGCGGCGAGGACGGCGGCGGCATCTCGCCGATCTCGCGTGCGCCAAAGATGACGCTGCCGAACACCCGGCGGATCGGCTGCGAGAAGCTGGAGGCCGAGTACTGGATCGCCGGGTCCGCGTCGGGATAGCCGCAATCCCAGGCCGGCGCGCGGCGTACGCGGTCGGAGGCGAGACGGTGAATGGCTGACGCCGCCGCCGTGCCGCACAGTGCCACGAACAGGAACACCAGAAGGCCGTTATAGGAACTGCGGCTTTCCGCGATCGGCACGATGGTGAGCCATTGCAACCCGACCTGATGCGGCATCACGTTGCCGACCATATCCTTGCTCACCGGCGCCAGTACGTCGATGAACAGTCCCGGCAGGATTCCGGCAATGAGGCAGAAGGCGGCAAGCCCGAACATCGCGGTCAGCGAGAACCGGTCGGTCTCGTGCGCCGCCGCCGCGACATCCGAACGCGGCCGACCGAGGAAGCTGATGCCATAGAGCTTGACGAAGCAGGCCGCGGCAAAGGCGGCCGCGAGCGCCAGCAGACCTCCGACCGCCGGGATGACGAGCTTGAGGCCCCAGGAGGGCAGTTGCGGCGAAAGCAGGATCGCCTGGAAGGTCAGCCATTCCGAAACGAAGCCGTTGAACGGCGGCAATGCCGAGATCGCGACGCAGCCGACCAGCGTCGCGAACGCCGTCTTCGGCATGCGGTGGATCAGGCCGCCGAGCTTCTCCATGTCGCGCTCGCCGGTCGCTCCCAGCACCGCGCCGGCGCCGAAGAACAACAGGCTCTTGAACAGCGCATGATTGAAGACGTGCAGCATCGCCGCGGTGAAGGCGAGCGCCGCCACCCAGTCGAGCCCTTCCGCCTTGAAAGCCAGCGCCAGCCCGAGGCCGGTGAAGATGATGCCGATGTTCTCGATCGTGGAATAGGCGAGCACGCGCTTGATATCGCGCTGCATCAGCGCATAGAGCACGCCAAGCGTCGCCGTCGGAGCGCCGACCAGCAGCACCACCATGCTCCACCACCACACCGGTTCGGGCACGAGATCAAAAACGATGCGCACGAAGCCGTAGACGGCGACCTTGGTCATGACGCCGCTCATGAGCGCGGAGACGTGGCTGGGCGCGGCGGGATGGGCGAGCGGCAGCCAGGCATGCAGCGGCACCAGGCCGGCCTTGGAACCGGCGCCCAGCAGCACGAGGATGATGACCGTGCCGGTCAGCGTAGCGGAAGGATGCGAGGCTCGGATCGCATCGAAATCGTAACCGGCGTCGCTCGCGAGCAGGCCGAAGGCGAGCAGCAGCGCCAGCGTGCCGAAACTTGCCATCAGGATATAGACGAAGCCGGCGCGGACATTCTCCGGGTCCCGGTGATGCGACACGACCATCGCCCAGGAGGTCAGCGACATGAATTCCCAGGCGACCAGGAAGCTGAAGGCGTCGTTTGCCAGCACGACGACGTTCATCGCTGCGAGATAGGCGGGATAGAACGGCAGCACGCGGCCGGGGGAGTCCTCGTGCCTGAAATAGCCAAGCGCGAACAGGCTCGCAGCGACGCCGCCGAGATTGACGACGACGAGGAAGAAGGCGGACAGCGCATCGAGGCGGAAATGAGCACCGAGCCAGGGCAGGCCGATCGGCAGTACCGCGCTCGGCGCCGGCTGAGGGGAATGGAGCAGACCGGACAGCGCCGTGACGCAGAGCGTCGCTGTCGCGATCAGGCAGCCGCCGTAAAGGATGATCGAGCCGCGCCGGTGCGTCGACAGCAGGATTCCCGCAGGCGCCAGCGCCAGCAGAGCCGCCACCGACCATAGCGCGACGGCGATCATGGCGGGGCCTCGATCATGGCTTGTCGTCCGCGCCCGGAGGTGGAGATCTCAACCGCACCCCGCGGCCCCCGGCCGTTGACACCGCTCCCTCGGCGATCAGCTCGATGCCGGCAACCGACAGCGCCTCAACCAGCTTCACCAGGGAATCGACATTGCCGCGGATCACCCCTTCGGAGGCCTCCATGCGCTGGATCGTCGGCAGCGACAGCGAACAGCGCTGCGCGAGTTCGCGCTGATCGATCCTGAGCAAGGCACGGGCGGCTCGAAGCTGCGCGGCGGTGATCACGGGGCAGAATGTCCGTGGCGGCTACAATGATTGATTTGCCGAGCTTATGGCCCATGAAATGATGTTTCAAGCATCATTTTATATATGCAGCGCGTCATATCCGGTTGAGGGGGACGCGGACGCCCGCGCCGGAGGCCAATCAAGCCGGTGGCATGGCAACCACGGAAATGCGCCGAAAGATTCCAGGGGCGCTCTCGCGCACTTAAGGAGTGACCGCCCGCCTCAAAACTCGTTGGCGATCTTCGAGAGCATCGCGATCAGCGCTTCGCGGTTGCTTTGCCCGAGCAGATCGTTCAGCCGGGCCTCGTGCTTGGTGGCGACCAGCTTCTTGGCGCGGGCCAGCACGGCCTTGCCCTTGTCGGTCAGCACCAGGATGTGCGAGCGGCGGTCGTTGGTGGAGCGGATCCGCGCGCAGAGGTCGCGGCTCTCGAGGTTGTCGAGCATCGCCACGAAGTTCGGCCTGAGGATGCCGAGGGTGGATGCGATCTCGGTCTGGTTACGGCCGGGATTTTTCTCGACCAGCAGCAGCACCGAGAACTGCGCCGGCGTGAGCTGGAGCGAGGCCATGCAGCGCAGGAAATTCTCGAACACCTTGAGCTGCGCCCGCTTCAAGACATAGCCGAGCTGCTCGGAAAGCCCGCCGAGCTGGAGCGCCTCGGCGACCCCCTGCCCCTGCGATTCGGCCGTGTCCTTGCGGCCCTTGGCCGGATTGGCCGGCTTTTCGGAGGTCTTTTCAGCGGACTTTTCGACGGCTTTGGAAACGGTCATCGCCTCGTGCTCGTAATCCCGTTAAATTCGGGACGGGTCGTTCCCCACCCTTGATGTTATATTTGATAATTGTTATGGACCATATCAAATATCGCATGCGTGTTTCAACGGCTGTGAGCGGACCGTCCACCGCAATCGAGCGGACCGGTTCGTAATATGAGGGGGAGCGTCCGGTCTTGAATACCACAATCATGCTGTTCCTGGTGCAGGACGGCATCACCAATGGCGCGATCTATGCGCTGCTCGGCCTGGCGCTGGTGCTGGTATTCGCCGTCACCCGCGTCATCCTCATCCCCCAGGGCGAATTCGTCACCTACGGCGCGCTGACCTATGCCTCGCTGGCCGCCGGCCAGATGCCGGGGACGGCAAAGCTCGCGCTGGCGCTCGGCATCGGCGCCTTCGCTTTCGACCTGTTCGTGGCGCGCAAGGCGCTGCACGGCCGGCTGGTCGTGCGCAGCGTCATCACGAACATCGTGCTGCCTTCCATCGTGCTGGCGCTGACCGTGTACTTCGCCGCCCAGAAGCCGCCGGTCGCGATCTGCATCGCGCTGTCGCTGGTGATCGTCGCGATGATCGGCCTTTATCTCTATCGCATCGCGTTCCAGCCGCTGGCGCACACTTCGGTGCTGGTGCTGCTGATCGCCTCCGTGGGCGTCCACCTCGCGCTGCAGGGCCTCGGCCTTCTGTTCTTCGGCGCCGAAGGCCAGCGCGGACCGGCCGTGCTGTCCGGCGCCTTCACCGCCGGCGCGCTTCGCTTCACCGGCCAGAGCATCACCGTCTACGCCATCACCGTCGCCTTCATCGTCGGGCTCTGGTTGTTCTTCGGCCTGACGCTCTACGGCAAGGCGCTACGCGCGACCGCCGTGAACCGTCTCGGGGCGCGGCTCGCCGGCATCCGCACCACCTTGTCGGGGCAGATCGCTTTCCTGCTGGCCTCCGTCATCGGTGCGCTGTCGGGCATCATGATCGTGCCGATCACGACGCTCTATTACGACTCCGGCTTCCTGATCGGCCTGAAAGGCTTCGTCGCCGCAATCATCGGCGGCCTCGTCAGCTACCCCCTGACCGCCGTCGCGGCGCTGGTGGTCGGCATCGTCGAGGCGTTCTCGTCCTTCTATGCCTCCAACTACAAGGAAGTGATCGTTTTCATGCTCTTGATCCCCGTGCTGCTGCTGCGCTCGCTCGCCGCGCCGGCGGTCGAGGAAGAGAAGGACTGAGGCCAAGATGCAGAGCCGGCTTCCTATCATTGTCTTCGCGCTCGTGATGGCGGCGATCCCGTTCGTCCCGGGAATGCCCCCGTTCTGGATCGTGCTGCTCGACAATATCGGCCTCGCCGCCCTGGTCGCGATGGGCCTCGTGCTGCTGACCGGCGTCGGCGGTCTCACCTCGTTCGGCCAAGCCGCCTTCGTCGGCTTCGGGGCCTACACCACCGCGGTGCTGTCGACGGCCTACGGCGTGTCGCCATGGCTGACGCTGCCGCTCTCGCTCCTCGTCAGCGGCCTGTTCGCGGTGCTGCTGGGTCTGATCACGGTCCGCCTGTCCGGCCATTATCTGCCGCTCGGCACGATCGCCTGGGGGCTCGGCCTGTTCTATCTGTTCAGCAAGCTGGAATTCCTGGGGCGGAACGACGGCATCTCGGCGATCCCGCCGTTGTCGATCGGCAGCTTCAAGATGCTCTCGGCCGGCTCGATCTACTACGCGATCTGGATCGCGGTGATCCTCTCGGCCCTGTTGACCACGAATCTCCTGGATTCCCGCACCGGCCGCGCCATCCGCGCGCTCCGGCGCGGCCATGTCGCAGCGGAGGCCTTCGGCGTGCACACGCCCAGCGCCAAGCTGCTCGTGTTCATCCATGCCGCGGTGCTCGCCGGTCTTTCAGGCTGGCTCTATGCGCATTTCCAGCGCGCGGTGAACCCGACGCCGTTCGGCGCGCATATGGGCATCGAATACCTCTTCATCGCGGTGGTCGGCGGCGCCGGCTATGTCTGGGGCGGCGTGCTGGGCGCTGCGATCGTCGTGATCCTGAAAGAAGTGCTGCAGAGCTACCTGCCGCTGCTCCTGCCCGGCTCCGGCCAAGTCGAGACCATCGTGTTCGGCATCATGCTGGTAGCGCTGCTTCAGCTCGCGCCCGGCGGTCTCTGGCCCTGGCTGATGTCGTTCCTGCCGGAGCGCACGAGCGGCAGGAAGCCCGATACCTCGCAGAAGCTGGAACATCGCGCCCGTGCGGCCGGCGAGTCCGGCGTCCTGCTCCAGGTCGACAAGGCGCGGAAACAGTTCGGCGGCGTGGTCGCGGTCAACAACGTCTCGTTCGACGTGCAAGCCCGCGAGATCGTCGCGCTGATCGGCCCGAACGGCGCCGGCAAGAGCACGACGTTCAACCTGATCACCGGCGTGCTGTCGGCGACGTCGGGCTCGATCTCGGTGCTCGGCAAGAAGGTCGACAACGCGCCGCCGCAGGAGATCGTCAAGCTCGGCATCAGCAGGACCTTCCAGCACGTGAAGCTCGTCCCCGACATGACCGTGCTGGAGAACGTCGCGATCGGCGCGCATCTGCGTGGCCATTCCGGGCCGATCTCCTCGATGCTGCGGCTCGATCGCGCCGACGAGGCAAAGCTGCTTGCGGAGGCCGCCCGCCAGATCGAGCGCGTCGGCCTCACCGAGCAGATGCACCAGCTCGCAGGCTCGCTTTCGCTGGGGCAGCAGCGCATCGTCGAGATCGCGCGGGCGCTCTGCGTCGATCCGATGCTGCTTCTGCTCGACGAGCCCGCGGCAGGCCTGCGCCACATGGAGAAGCAGCGGCTGGCGACGCTGCTGCGCGACCTGCGCGACGGCGGCATGAGCGTGCTCCTGGTCGAGCACGACATGGGCTTCGTCATGAACCTCGCCGACCGCATCGTGGTGCTCGATTTCGGCACCAAGATCGCGGAGGGCACCCCCGCCACGATCAAGACCAATCCCGAAGTGATCAAGGCCTATCTCGGAGTGGCGGCATGAGCGCGCTGTTGTCCGTCACCGACGCCCATGTCGCCTACGGCAAGGTCGAGGCGGTGCGCTCGGTCTCGCTCGAGGTCGGGGCCAACCAGATCGTCACCATCGTCGGCGCCAACGGTGCCGGCAAGACCACGCTGCTGTCCGCCATCATGGGCATCCTGCCGCTGAAAGGCCGCGTCGTCTTCGCGGGGGAGGATCTCGCCCGGCTCGACATCGAGGACCGCGTCGCGATGGGGCTCGGCCTCGTGCCCGAGCACCGCGAACTGTTCGTAACCATGAATGTCGAGGACAATCTCGAGCTTGGCGCCTTCCGTATCGAGAGGTCCAAGGCGAGGGCCTCGATGGAGCGGGTCTACACGCTGTTTCCGCGGCTGAAGGAGCGGCGCAAGCAGCTCGCCGGCACGCTCTCGGGCGGCGAGCAGCAGATGCTTGCGATGGGCCGCGCCCTGATGGGCGAGCCGAAGCTGCTGATGCTGGACGAGCCGAGCCTCGGCCTCGCCCCGATCATCGTCGCCGACATCTTCCGTATCGTCGCCGAGCTCCGCGCCGCCGGCGTCTCCGTGCTGCTGGTCGAGCAGAACGCGCAGGCGGCGCTGAAGATCGCCGACCAGGCTTACGTGATGGAGCTCGGCGAGTTCGTGCTCAGCGGCAAGGCCAGCGACATCGCCGCGAACGAACGGGTGGCGGCGAGCTATCTCGGCTTCCAGCACGAAGGCGAAAGCGCGATCTGAGTTCGCTGCTGGTTCCTCTTCCTTCTCCCCTTGTGGGAGAAGGTGGCGCGAAGCGCCGGATGAGGGGTTTCTATCCGCACGGAGAGCGCTTCATTCGTGGAGAGAGACCCCTCACCCGTCTCGCCGCTGCGCGGCGATCCACCCTCTCCCACAGGGGGTGTTCAGACCGGGGAGATGGTGGACGGGTGTTCGGAGACATCGTGGACACTTTCGACAGCTCAGTAAGGAGGCTGTCGGATGCCGTTCCGCGAGGTGTCTCGGATGGACGCGAGATTGGAGTTTGTCTGGCGTCTTCGACGTCGTGTTCAGAACCCAAACGATTGCAACCGTCGACATCCGACCTCTCGACGGGAGCCCAGAAAGTGTCCACGATGTCTCCGAACACCCGTCCACCATCTCCCCGGTCTGAACACCCACAAGGGGAGAGGGGAAGACGAGCTAGCCCGACAGCGCCGCCTTCACCAGACCGCTGGCCTTGCCGAAATCCATCTGTCCCGCGTATTTCGCACGCAGCACGGCAATCACCTTGCCCATGTCCTTCATGCCGGCAGCACCGGTCTCGGCGATCGCATCCGCGATCGCCTTGTTCACCTCGTCGTCGGCCATCTGCTTGGGCAGGTAGGCCGAGATCACCGCGATCTCCTCGCGCTCCTGGGCCGCGAGCTCAGCGCGACCGCCCTTATCGTAGAGCTCGACCGCCTCCTGGCGTTGCTTGATCATCTTCTGGAGCACACCGAGCAGGTCGGCGTCCGACAGCGGCGGCTTGCCGTTGCCGCGGGCGTCGATATCGGCATTCTTGATGGTCGAATTGACCATGCGCAGCGTGGACAGCTTGCGCTCGTCCTTGGCCTTCATGGCCTCCTTGACCGCATTGTTGATGTCGTCGCGCAGCATGACCGTGGTCCCTTCGAATATCTGATGCCTGATCTAGGCGGTTCGTGGCCCCTAGACAACCTTGGTTCCGAGCCATTCAGTGAGCGCGCGCACGGTCGCGTCCGGCTGCTCGGCCTGCGGCAGGTGCCCGCAGCGATCCAGGATCACGAGCCTTGCACCGGCAATGGCCTCGGCCATCTCCTTCGAGAACGCGTTGGGAATCGTGTTGTCGGCATCGCCCGTCAACACCAATGTCGGGCAGGTGATGGCGGAGAGCGACGGCCGCGAGTCCACCCGCGCGATGATCGCGGCCTGCTGCCGCAGATAGCCGTCGACGCCGACATCCTCGTCCTGTGCGTGCACGAGCTCGAGGATCTCGGCATCGTCGCGCCGCGACGGATGCACCAGCTCGGGAAAGCTCTCCTCGCGAATAGCGCGAAGCTCGCCGCGCCTGGCGCGCGCCATCAGGCCGCGGCGGCGCGCGGTCGCCTCCGGCGTATCGGGCCGGGCCTGGGTGTTGATCAGCGCGAGTTTTGCCACCCGCTCGGGCGCCTGGCGCATGATCTCGAGCGCGATGTAGCCGCCCATGGAATGGCCGGCGAGGGCGAAGCGCGGCGGCGCCTCGCTCAGCACCCGGGCCGCGATATCAGACATGTTGTCGTCGCGGATATGGTTGGCGATCATCACGGGGCCAAGTCGCCACAGCGCCGGGATGACGGGGGCGTAGATCCGGGCCGAGGAGGCCAGCCCCGGAACCAGCAGAATCGGGGTCGTCTGGTCCATTATTGCCTCGCAAGCCCCTGAGATTGCCGGAAATTATGCGGCCGAGCTTAAGGGCCCAAGGAGACCTGTCAAATATGCAAAAACGCATGTGAATCCGGCTTCTGGCGCTTTGACGGCGGCGCCCGCGGGGACTATGAAACGCGCTCATGACACAACATGACAACGATCCCGCCTGGCCGGACCACAAACCGACCGCGCTCCTCGTGCTCGCCGACGGCACGGTGCTCGAAGGCTTCGGTCTCGGTGCCGAAGGCCACGCCGTCGGCGAGGTCTGCTTCAACACCGCGATGACCGGTTATGAGGAGATCCTCACCGATCCCTCCTATGCCGGCCAGCTCATCACCTTCACCTTCCCGCATATCGGCAACGTCGGCACCAACGACGAGGATATCGAGACGGTGAACATGGCGGCGACGCCGGGCGCGCGCGGCGTGATCCTGCGCACCGCGATCACCGATCCCTCGAACTACCGCGCCACCAGGCATCTCGACCAGTGGCTGAAGGCGCGGGGCATCATCGGCCTCTCCGGCATCGACACCCGGGCACTGACCGCGCTGATCCGCAGCAAGGGCATGCCCAATGCCGTGATCGCGCATTCCAGGACCGGCGAGTTCGACCTGCACGGCCTGAAGGAAGAGGCGCGCGAATGGCCGGGCCTCGAGGGCATGGATCTCGTGCCGATGGTCACAAGCGGCCAGCGCTTTACCTGGGACGAGACGCCCTGGGCCTGGGACAAGGGCTTTGGCCGGCAGGACAAGCCCGAATTCAACGTCGTCGCCATCGACTACGGCATCAAGCGCAACATCCTGCGCCTGCTCGCCGGCGTCGGCTGCAAGGTGACGGTGGTGCCGGCGACGACCTCCTCCGAGGACATCCTGGCGATGAAGCCGGACGGCGTATTCCTGTCCAACGGTCCGGGCGACCCGGCCGCGACCGGCAAATATGCCGTGCCTGTGATCCAGGATGTCATCAAGTCGGGCACGCCGACCTTCGGCATTTGTCTCGGCCACCAGATGCTGGGCCTTGCGGTCGGTGCCAGGACCAAGAAGATGCATCAGGGCCATCACGGCGCCAACCATCCCGTCAAGGACGAGACCACCGGCAAGGTCGAGATCACCTCGATGAACCACGGCTTTGCCGTGGACGAGACGACGCTGCCGAAGGGCGCGACGCAGACCCACATTTCCTTGTTTGATGGGTCCAACTGCGGCATCCAGCTCGACGGCAAGCCGGTGTTCTCGGTGCAGTACCATCCCGAGGCCTCGCCCGGCCCGCGCGACTCGCATTATCTGTTCCAGCGCTTCGCCGACCTGATGCGGCAGAAGAAGAGCGCGTAAGGCGACAACACCGCCCGGCGGATAAGTCCGCCGGGGCCCGGCTCCGTCACGGGCGCATGAACATGAAGTCCGTGTCCGGATCGCAGTTCTCGGCGATGAAGCGCAGCTCTGCCTGGATGTCGGCGACCGACCTCGTCTCCAGATATTTCGAAATCACCAGATTGAGCAATGCCCGGCAGACGGCCTCGTGCCCGAGGCCTGCAGTCTCCGCCTCGTCGACGGCCGCCGAGAAATGACGCTGCGCAACGTCGGATGCGTACATGGCGTTCCCTCTTCTTCGCTCGAACTGCGTGCCCGCCAACGGCCGCCAGTGCCTTGATCTCGGTCAAGCCGGCGTGTGGAGTGCCGTCAGGAACAAGAGCGCTTGCGCCCGCTTGATTCCGGTCCGTTGCCAGTGGGAGTCCCACATGTCCGTCGTCCGCGACCATGCCGAGCCGCTCGCCATCGTGTTCGAGGATGACGGCCTCGTGCCGAACAACATCCTCCCGTTCCTGGTCTACCAAAGCGCGGTGAAGCTCGATCCGGAGCATCCGGAAGCGACCATCGAAGACCTGTTCGAAGCCAATGGCTGGGGCGGCACATGGCGCAACGGCGTCTACGATTATCTGCATTATCACGCGACGGTGCATGAGGTGCTCGGCGTCGCGCGCGGCAGCGCGCGCGTCCGTTTCGGCGGCGACCACGGCCAGGAGCTGGACATCAAGGTAGGCGACGTCGCGATCCTGCCCGCCGGCACCGGGCATCAATGCATCAAGGCGAGCGACGATTTCTGCGTGATCGGGGCCTATCCGCCGGGTGCAAAGATGGAGATCACACGCGCGACGCCGGAGAACCACGCCAAGGCGCTGACGACGATTCCCCAAGTCGCGCTGCCGCCGGCCGATCCCGTCACGGGGAGGGATGGCGCGTTGATGAGGTTGTGGCGCTAACGACACGCGCGGTGCAGTAGGGTGGGTTAGCCGTAAGGCGTAACCCACCTCTTCTGTTTCCGCGGTTAAGAACAATGGTGGGTTACGCCTTGCAGATGCGCTGCGCACATCTGCAAATCTAACCCACCCTACGCATCCCCTTACGTTTCGTTCGCGCCTTCCTGCCGCGTCGCCTCGAACAGGAACCAGGTGCGGCGCTCGGTCTCGTCGATGAAGTTTTCGAGGATGCTGGCGCTGGCGACATCGCCGGCCTCGTCGCAGACCTCGTGGGCCTTGCGCATCGCGGCCGCGACGTGCTTGTTGTCCTGCATCAGCTCGCGCAGCATTTCCCGCGGCGGGACGTAATCCTCGTTGTTGTCCTTGATGGTCTGGAGCTTTGCGACCTGGCCGATCGACTTCAGGGTGGTGCCGCCGATCTTGCGGACGCGCTCGGCAAGCTGGTCGGTGGTGGCGAAGATCTGGTCGGACTGCTCGTCGAGCAGCAGATGGTAGTCGCGGAAGTGCCGCCCGCTGATGTGCCAGTGGAAATTCTTGGTCTTCAGATACAGCGCGAAGGCGTCGGCCAGAAGCACATTGAGCGCCTCCGAGACCTTCTTGACCCCGTCGGGCGACAGATCGGTGGGGGTATCGAGATCGGGCGAGACCTTGTTGTTGGTTTTGCTCACGGGAGACCTTCCTGTTAGGACGCGGACATTGACGGCGCGCCGTCGCACCCCTAACGCAAGGCGGACAGCGCCGGTTCCCGATCAGGAACCGTTTGGCCGGGACCTTCGGATACCATGGACGATTGGATCGATTATTACGACTCCACGCATACGATCTATGTCAGCAAGCTGCATCGCGACTTGCACTTCCAGATCATCGCGCGGGACATCATCGGCTACATCTCCTCGCCCGACGCGGTGGTGCTCGACTATGCCTGCGGCGAGGCGCTGTCGGCGAACCAGGTGGCGGCCGCCTGCGGCCAGCTGATCCTGGCCGAGCCCGCGCCAGGGGTGCGCGGCCGGCTGATTGCGCGCTTCGCTCCCAACACCAGGATCCGCGTCCGCTCGCTCGATGATGTCCGCAACATGCAGGACCAGTCGATCGACCTCGTGGTAATGAACTCGGTCACGCAATACATGGCGCCGGACGAGCTCGATGCCGCGCTGCTCACCATCCGCCGGATCCTGAAGCCCTCCGGCAAGCTGGTGCTGGGGGACATCCTGCAGCCCAATGTCGGCATGTTCAGGGACGTCTTGGCGCTGCTCGGCTTCGGCCTCCGCCACGGCTTCCTGAAGGACGCGCTGATCGGGCTGATCAGCACCGCGCTGTCGGACTACCGCCATCTGCGCACGCGCATCGGGCTGCAGCGCTACAGCGAGGACGAGATCACCGCCAAGCTGAGGGGCGCCGGGTTCGCGGTCCAGCGCGCCCACGGCAATATCGGCCATAACCGCTGGCGCATGACCTTCATCGCCCGGCCGCCCCTGGTTGGTTAAGCTTAACAATTAGCCGTTGTAGCTTGTCGCGCTGCAATCGGCCATGATCGCCGCGGCCCGGTGGCGGAAGCGTCTACGCGAGGGCGGTGCAACGCTCTTCATCCTGGTTCAAATCCAGGCCGGGTCTCCACGCTTCGCCCCTGCGGGGCTACGCGTGGCGCAGCCACGCCGGGGGCCCGCAGGGGCGAAGTGTGTCCGGCGTAGCTGGAGCGGAGCGCAAGCGAAGACGGACCTCCCACCGGACCGCGGCCCAGACCCCCTAACCCGTCAAAATTGCCGGTTGATGGGCATTTTTCGGGGTTTCGCCGCCCCGAAAACTGGTCTAAGACCCACCCGCGCGCGAGGGGAGACCACCGCGCTCTCGGCCACAGGGACGCGCAGCAGCGCGCCCTTTTTTTGTGCCCAAATTCCACTTCGGCGAGAGTTGATGCCCAAACGTACAGACATCACCACCATCCTGATCATCGGCGCCGGCCCCATCGTGATCGGCCAGGCCTGCGAGTTCGACTATTCGGGCACCCAGGCGGTGAAGACGCTGAAGGAAGAGGGCTACCGCATCGTCCTCGTCAATTCCAACCCGGCCACGATCATGACCGACCCGGAATTGGCCGATGCGACCTATATCGAGCCGATCACGCCCGAGATCGTCGCCAAGATCATTGAGAAGGAACGTCATGTCATTCCCGGCGGCTTTGCGCTGCTGCCGACGATGGGAGGACAGACCGCGCTGAACTGCGCGCTGTCGCTGCGCCGCCAGGGCACGCTGGACAAGTTCGACGTCGAGATGATCGGCGCGACCGCCGACGCCATCGACAAGGCGGAAGACCGCCAGCTGTTCCGCGAGGCCATGACCAAGATCGGGCTCGAGACGCCGAAGTCGCGGCTCGCCAACGCCTCGGCCTTGAAGAAGTCGTTCCGCGACAAGTACCTCGCCGAGCGCGAAAAGCTCTCCGGTGCCGCGCTCGAGGAGCATGAGCGGCAGTGGACGCTGGGCGAGAGCGATCGCCGCAAGCGCTACCAGGAATACGCGCTCGGACAGGCGATGATGGCGCTGTCCGAGATCGGCCTGCCCGCGATCATCCGTCCCTCCTTCACGATGGGCGGCACCGGCGGCGGCATCGCCTATAACAAGGAAGAATTCCTCGACATCATCGAGCGCGGCCTCGATGCGTCTCCCACCAACGAAGTGCTGATCGAAGAATCCGTGCTCGGCTGGAAGGAGTACGAGATGGAGGTGGTGCGCGACAAGAAGGACAATTGCATCATCGTCTGCTCGATCGAGAACCTCGATCCGATGGGCGTGCACACCGGCGATTCCATCACGGTGGCGCCGGCGCTGACGCTGACCGACAAGGAATACCAGATCATGCGCGACGCCTCGCTGGCGGTGCTGCGCGAGATCGGCGTCGAGACCGGCGGCTCCAACGTGCAGTTCGGCGTCAATCCGGAAGACGGCCGCATGGTCGTCATCGAGATGAATCCGCGCGTGTCGCGCTCTTCCGCTTTGGCTTCGAAGGCCACCGGCTTCCCGATCGCCAAGGTCGCCGCCAAGCTCGCGGTCGGCTACACGCTCGACGAGATCGCCAACGACATCACCGGCGGCGCCACGCCGGCCTCGTTCGAGCCGACCATCGACTACGTCGTCACCAAGGTCCCGCGCTTCGCCTTCGAGAAATTCCCCGGCGCCTCCACCACGCTGACCACGTCGATGAAATCTGTCGGCGAAGTCATGGCGATCGGCCGCACCTTCCAGGAAAGCCTGCAGAAGGCCTTGCGCGGGCTCGAGACCGGCCTCACCGGTCTCGACGAGATCGAGATCGAGGGCCTCGGCCGCGACGACGACAAGAACGCGATCCGCGCTGCGCTCGGCACGCCGACGCCGAACCGCATTCTTCAGGTCGCCCAGGCCATGCGCCTCGGCTGGTCGAACGAGGACATCTTCAAGTCCTGCAAGATCGATCCCTGGTTCCTCGGCGAGATGCGCGGCATCGTCGACATGGAGGAGAAGGTCAGGAAGCACGGCCTGCCCGGCAACGCCTTCGGCATGCGTACGCTCAAGGCCATGGGCTTCTCCGACGCACGGCTCGCGGTGCTCGCCGAGACGACGGAAGCCGAGGTCACCGCGAAGCGCCATGCACTCGGCGTTCGCCCCGTCTACAAGCGCATCGACACCTGCGCGGCCGAATTCGCCTCGCCCACCGCCTACATGTATTCGACATACGAGGCGCCGTTCGCGGGCGCGCCGGCGGACGAAAGCACCCCGTCCGACAAGAAGAAGGTCATCATTCTCGGTGGCGGGCCGAACCGGATCGGCCAGGGCATCGAGTTCGACTATTGTTGCTGTCACGCCTGCTTCGCGCTGCATGATGCCGGCTATGAATCCATCATGGTCAACTGCAATCCGGAGACCGTATCGACCGACTACGACACTGCCGACCGGCTCTATTTCGAGCCGCTGACCGCCGAGGACGTGCTGGAGATCATCGCCAAGGAGCGCAGCAACGGCACGCTGCACGGCGTGATCGTGCAGTTCGGCGGCCAGACGCCGCTGAAGCTGGCACGCGCGCTGGAAGCCGCCGAAGTGCCGATCCTCGGCACCTCGCCCGATGCCATCGACCTGGCCGAGGACCGTGACCGCTTCAAGCGCGTGCTCGACAAGCTTCGCCTCAAGCAGCCGAAGAACGGCATCGCCTATTCGGTCGAGCAGGCCAGGCTCGTCTCCGCCGATCTCGGCCTGCCGCTGGTGGTGCGGCCGTCTTACGTGCTCGGTGGCCGCGCGATGCAGATCATCCGCGAGGAGAACCAGCTCAACGACTACCTGCTCGGCACCCTGCCGGAGCTGGTGCCGGCCGACGTCAAGGCGCGCTATCCGAACGACAAGACCGGGCAGATCAACACCGTGCTCGGCAAGAACCCGCTGCTGTTCGACCGCTATCTGTCTGATGCCACCGAGATCGACGTCGACTGCCTCTGCGACGGCAAGGACACCTTCATCGTCGGCATCATGGAGCACATCGAGGAAGCCGGCATCCATTCCGGCGATAGCGCCTGCTCGCTGCCGCCGCACTCGCTCGGGCCCGAGATGATCGAGGAGCTGGAGCGTCAGACCCGCGAGCTCGCGCTCGGGCTCGACGTGGTCGGCCTGATGAACGTGCAATACGCGATCAAGGACGGCGAGATCTACGTGCTCGAGGTCAATCCGCGCGCCTCCCGCACCGTCCCCTTCGTCGCCAAGGTGGTCGGCACCCCCGTCGCCAAGATCGCCGCGCGCATCATGGCGGGCGAGAAGCTCGCCGATTTCAAGCTGAAGAAGGCGAAGCTCAAGCACGTCGGCGTCAAGGAATCGGTCTTCCCCTTCGCGCGTTTCCCCGGCGTCGACACGGTGCTCGGCCCCGAGATGCGCTCGACCGGCGAGGTCATGGGCATCGACCGCAATTTCGAGGTCGCCTTCGCCAAGAGCCAGCTCGGCGGCGGCACGCGGGTACCGCGCAAGGGCACCGTGTTCGTCTCGGTGCGCGAGAGCGACAAGACGCGGATCGCCGAGGCGGTGCGCGAGCTGCATTCGCTCGGCTTCAAGGTGCTGGCGACCTCCGGCACGCAGCGCTTCCTGACCGACCAGGGCATCCCGACCGAGAAGGTGAACAAGGTGCTGGAAGGACGGCCGCACATCGTCGACGCCATCACCAACGGCGACGTCCAGCTCGTCTTCAACACCACGGAAGGCCCGCAGGCGCTGGCCGACAGCCGTTCGCTGCGGCGCGCGGCCCTCTTGCATAAAGTGCCGTATTACACCACTCTTTCCGGGGCCGTGGCGGCCGCGCAGGGCATCCGGGCCTATCTGGGCGGGGACCTTGAGGTTCGTACCCTGCAGAGCTACTTTTCGGAAACCTGATTGCTAGCGGCGGTGAAACTGCCGCTAAGTGATTGGCAATGAAGCCACAATGGCCGGAGGAACTGTCCGGCCATGTGGGTTGTTCTGTTCCGGCACCAGACCCACATAGCTCCCAGTGGGCGCGGTTCAGCCCCGGGAATACCGACGAATCAAGGTTGCCGCGCCCCCGTCTTTGTGGGGCGCGCAGCTGAAGGACGAGAGAAGAGATGGAAAAGGTTCCGATGACCCAGGCCGGCTTTGTCGCGCTCGGGGAAGAATTGAAGAAGCGCCAGTCGGAAGATCGTCCGCGCATCATCGAGCATATCGCGGAAGCGCGCTCGCACGGAGACCTGTCGGAGAACGCGGAATATCACGCCGCGAAGGAAGAGCAGTCGCATAATGAAGGCCGCATCGCCGAGCTCGAGGACAAGCTTGCGCGCGCCGACATCATCGACATCTCGAAGCTGTCCGGCGACACCATCAAGTTCGGCGCCACCGTGACCTTGGTCGACGAGGACACCGAGAAGAAAACGGTGTGGCAGATCGTCGGCGAGGTCGAGGCCGACGCCAAGAAGGGCCGCATCTCCATCACCTCGCCGTTGGCGCGCGCGCTGATCGGCAAGAAGAAGGGATCGACCGTCGAGGTCAACGCACCCGGCGGCGCCAAGGCGTATGAGATCACTAAGGTGGAGTGGCGGTAGAGATTTGCCGCTGCGCTACTTTACGAAAAGGCCGCGCAATGCGCGGCCTTTTTTGTTTCGGCGTGCGGCTCGGCCCGCGAGGCGCTCAGCTCTCACTACACGTCATTGCGAGCGCAGCGAAGCAATCCAGAATCTTTGCGCGAAACAGTCTGGATTGCTTCGTCGCAAGAGCTCCTCGCAATGACGGCGTTGGTGCAGCGTCGCCCCTCACTCTCGTGTCCCGGACGCGCTGCAACGCGGAGCGTTGCGGCGCAGAGCCGGGACCCAGAAGGCGGCACGGGAAGTCGCCGCGACAGGGGCCCCGGCTCTGCAGCGCACCGCCAAGGGGGGCGTTGCGCTGCGTCCGGGGCACGAGAACGCGCTCCTATCTCCGCCCCTTCACATCCAGCGGCACCGCCGCCTCATATTTTGAATTGTGCAGCACCAGCGAGGTCCGCACGTTGCGGACGTGCGGCGCCGCCGTCAGATGCGTGACGAAATCCTGGAACGTCGCCATGTCGGGGGCGACGCATTTGAGGATGAAATCGACCTCGCCAGACAGCATCCAGCACTCCCGCACCAGCGGCTCGGCGCGGACGAAGTCCTCGAAGGCACGCAAATCCGCCTCGGCCTGGCTGGACAGGTGCACGGCGGCGAACACGGTCACGTCGAAGCCGAGCTTGCGGGCGTCCAACAGGCCGCGGTAGCCGTGGATATAGCCCTCCTCCTCCAGCGCCCGGACGCGGCGCAGGCAGGGCGGCGGCGAGATGCCGACGCGCTTGGCCAGCTCGACATTCGTGATTCGACCGTCGGCCTGAATCTCGGTGAGAATTTTCAGGTCGATCTCGTCTAGGTTCCGCGACACGTGATTGGAACTCCTGGCCTTTACGGCGGTATTGGGTGGCTTGTCGCAATCCTCATAACCAGTCTGCAGCGCCAGCGCAATTTTATTGCGCGTGCATCGCAATCGAGTTTTGTTCCCTGTTGGAAAAATCCGCCGATAGGGAATGCAATTCTTGCATAGCTCACCAGAAGGCTTAGATTAGCTCTGACATTTCAGCGCCCCGCAACGCCTCCCGGCATGTTCCGCGCCCGCGCTGCAAATCCCCCGTGAAAGGCGTCCATCGAAATGTCCGCTCCCGTTCATGCAAAGGTCGTCATTATCGGCTCCGGCCCCGCCGGCTATACGGCGGCGATCTACGCCGCGCGGGCGATGCTCGAGCCGATCCTGATCCAGGGCATCCAGCCCGGCGGCCAGCTCACCATCACCACCGATGTCGAGAACTATCCGGGCTTCGCCGACGTGATCCAGGGCCCCTGGCTGATGGAGCAGATGGAGAAGCAGGCGGTCCACGTCGGCACCCGGATCGTCACCGACCTGGTCACCAAGCTGGAGACGGCGCAGCGGCCGTTCCGCCTCACCTGCGACTCCGGCGACGTCTACCTCGCCGACGCCGTCATTCTCGCCACCGGCGCGCAAGCCCGCTGGCTCGGGCTGCCGTCCGAAGCCAAGTTCCAGGGCGGCGGCGTGTCGGCCTGCGCCACCTGTGACGGCTTCTTTTACCGCAACAAGGACGTCGTCGTGGTCGGCGGCGGCAATACCGCGGTCGAGGAAGCGCTCTACCTCACCAACCACGCCGCGCAGGTCACCATCGTGCATCGCCGCGATCATTTCCGCGCCGAGCGCATCCTGCAGGAGCGCCTGTTCAAGCATCCGAAGATCAAGGTGATCTGGGACTCCGCCGTGGACGAGATCTGCGGCACCGAGAACCCGAACAAGGTCACCCATGTCCGCCTGAAGAACGTCAAGACCGGCGCGCTGACGGACGTGAAGACCGACGGCGTCTTCATCGCCATCGGCCACGCGCCGGCGACCGAGCTCGTGAAAGACCAGATCAAGCTGAAACCGTCGGGCTATGTCGAGGTCGCCCCGAACTCGACCGCCACTTCGGTGCCCGGCCTGTTCGCCGCCGGCGACGTCGCCGACGAGACCTATCGCCAGGCCGTGACGGCCGCAGGCCTCGGCTGCATGGCAGCGCTCGAGGCCGAACGTTTCTTGGCCCTGCGCGCCAGCGAGCGCGCGGCAGCGGAATAACGATCATGCCTCGAACACGCGACGGATTTACGGATATGGACTGGGACAAGCTGAAGGTGTTTCACGCAGCGGCGGAAGCGGGCAGCTTCACGCATGCGGGCGAGCAGCTCGGCCTGTCGCAATCGGCGGTGTCGCGCCAGGTCTCGGCGCTGGAGCAGGAGCTTTCGGTCTCGCTGTTCCACCGCCACGCCCGCGGCCTGATCCTCACCGAGCAGGGCGACCTGCTGTTCCGCACCGCGCATGACGTGTTCATGCAGCTGCAGGCGGCGCGCGCCAAACTCACCGACAGCCGCGAGCGGCCGAGCGGCGACCTCAAGATCACCACCACGCCCGGCGTCGGCATCAACTGGCTGATCCCGCGGCTCGGCGAGTTCACCGCGCTCTATCCCGAGATTCGCATCTCGCTGATCGTCACCGACGAGGAGCTCGATCTGTCGATGCGCGAGGCGGATGTCGCCATCCGCACCCGCAAGCCGACGCAGCCGGATCTGATCCAGCGCAAGCTGTTCGCGATGGGCTTCCACGCTTATTGCTCGCCGGAATACATCAAGCGCTTCGGCACGCCGCGCACGCTGGAGGAGCTCGACTCCCACCGCATCATCACGCTCGCCGACGGCCACTTCGCGCCGCATCTGCAGAACCGCAACTGGTTGGTCGAAGCCGGGCGCAACGGCTCCGGTCCGCGCGAGGCCTATTTCAGGGTGAACAACATCCTCGGTCTGGTGCGCGCCTGTCAGCAGGGCCTCGGCATCGCCGCGCTGCCCGATTACCTCGTCGAGGAACAGAGCAAACTCGTGCAGCTGTTCGGCGAGTCGGATTCGATCCAGCTCGATACCTATTTCGTCTATCCCGAGGAGCTGAAGACGGTGGCGCGCGTGCAGGTGTTCCGCGACTTCGTGGTCAGCAAGGCGCAGCGCTGGCCGTCCTAATTTCCGCATGACTGACATGCGGCCTCGGCTGTTGCTGGAGGCCGCTCGTCAAGCCCATACTGTTTGCACGCTGAGCCTTCGCGTTGCGCATTTGTCCCCCTCCTCCAGTGGCGCGGGAGTTCAGTAATCCCTCTTGGAAGGTGATTGTGTCGGCCTCACGTGGCCAATACCTAAGCCGGGCCTTCGGGTCCGGCTTTTTTTCGTGCAGATCGGCCTTCGCCCTCCGCGTGTATTGACAGTTCCACGCATACCCCGCATCATTTGCCAATGATCACGAAGTCGTGCGCAATCTCGTTCGAGGCCGTCGCCTCGAAAAAAGGCCCCCATCCCGGGGCCTCGGATTTTTGCGCGCACTAGCAAGCTTCGTCATCGCTGCAAATCTTCGAAAACCCCGCCGCCTGGACGGGGTTTTTTCATGTGCCCTCCGTCTCAGGTCTTTTTCCCGAGAAGGAGATGGAAACATGACTGGACTACAGGAACAATTGCACGGGCTGTGGTTGCCGCTGGTGACGCCGTTCCACAACGGCGCCCTCGACGAGCGGTCGCTGCGGCGGCTGACGCGGCACTACAGCGCGCAAGGCATCGACGGCTTCGTCCTGGGCGCGACCTCCGGCGAAGGCATGACGCTGCGCGAGGCCGAGCTCGAACGTCTCGTCGCGGTCGTGAGCGAGGAGATGGCGGCCGGCCGCCACACCTTGCCGGTCTGCCTTGGCCTGTCGGGCGCCGACACCGCGCGGCTGCAGGACCGTCTCGACGAGACCGCGGACTGGCCGATCGACGGTTATCTGATCGCGAGCCCCTATTACGTGCGGCCCTCACAGCGCGGCCTCTTGGCGCATTTCGAGGCGCTGGCCGATCACGCGGCGTGGCCGCTCGCGCTCTACAACATTCCCTATCGCACCTCGGTGAACATCACCAACCAGACCATGCTGCGGCTCGCCGAGCACAGGAACATCGTGGGCCTGAAGGATTGCGGCGCCAGCCGCGAGCAATCCATCGCGCTGCTGCGCGACCGCCCGAAGCAATTCCGCGTGCTCACCGGCGAGGATGCAAACTATTTCGAGGCGCTCACCGACGGCGCCGACGGCGGCATCGTGCTGTCGGCGCATGTCGAGACCGCGACCTTTGCGGCCGTCTATGCCGAGCACAAGCGCGGCAACCACGAGGCGGCGCAGGCGCGCTGGCAGGAGGTTGCCGAGCTGACGCGCCTGCTGTTCACCGAGCCGAGCCCGGCGCCGGCGAAGTACTGGCTGTGGCGATGCGGCCTGATCGACAGCCCCGAAGTGCGCCTGCCGATGGTGGAAGTCAGCAGCGAGCTCGCCGCCGCGATCGATCGCGAGATCGAGCGGAGGGCGAAGATCGCGGCGTAGCGGCTTCGTTCGCCTCTCCCCGCTTGCGGGGAGAGGCCGGAATTTGCGCACGCAAAATCCCGGGTGAGGGGGAGCCTCCGCGAGTCCAACTCTGACCGTGTTTGCCGAGGCAGCCCCTCCCCCCAACCCTCTTCCCGTAAAAAAATGGGGGAGAGGGAGCGATAGCGCGCCTCCCTTGGTTAACCGCGCCCCAACACCCTTCGCGACTGCCGCATGGCGCATCCACGTCTCGTTTACGCATCCGTCCCTATCGTTGCTCGCCAAGAGCTTCTCAGAGGGGGAATGATCATGGGGCATCGCATCCGGCCGACGGCCGCCCGGCAATTCGCGCCGGCCGATCTTTTGCAGGGAATTCTCGTCGTTTCGTCGTTCGGGTTCTGGGCGGTGATGCTCGGCCTGATGCCGGTGCTGCTGTTTCGGATCTGGCTGGCTTGAAGGCGGCAGCGCGCGCGGATGGTTAAACGGCCGTCACAAATGCGTTCAAAATGCGCAGCAGCCTGCAAGCCGGAATCTTAAAACATCCCGGGTATCGTTCACGCCCATAAGCGAAGAAATCGCGGGGGCGTATTGTGAATAGTCAGAATGAAATGGCGTCGCATTTCGACGCCGGATACGGCAAGCTGTCCACCGAGCAGAGCTTCACCACCGAGGACATTCTCTGGGCCGTCGGCATCTGGTCGGTGATCCTCACGCTGTCGCCGGTCATCGTGTTCTACATGCTGATGGTGGCGTAAGCTTCGGCTTGCAGTTCAGCTCTCATTCCTCGTCGTCATGGCCGGGCCTGTCCCGGCCATCCACGGACTTCGACATGACGGCGAGAACGTGGATGCCCGGGACAAGCCCGGGCATGACGGCCCATCATCCAGAAACGCAAAACGCGCGGACACCGCGCGTTTTTCGTCCGGGGAATGATTTATAAAAAATTAGGCTGCCTGCTTGTGCATTGCGCCGGACGCCGACGCCGTGCCGCGAATGGCCTTCACTGAACGCTCGATCGCCGCCCACAGCCTTGCGATTTCCTGGGCCGCACGGCTCTCGGCCTGATACTCCCGCGCGCCCTCGCCGTGGCTCAGCGCCATCAGCAGATCCGAACGGTTGGTGATCTGGCCGCCCCACACCGGCGCACGGAATTTCGCCAGGGCTTCGCGGGCGATGGTGACGATCGGGCTCTCGGCTTCGTCGCGCTTGGCCGGCGCTCCGTTGAGCACGACGGCATAGGGCTTGCGCGCGGCGCGGCACATCTGGATGGTCTCCTGCACCGCGTTGACGTCGAACACGCCGGGACGGGCGGGAATCACCACCATGGTGGCGTTCTTGATCGCGTCGTCGACCACGGCCGAGAGGTTCGGCGGCGTGTCGATCAACACCCATTCATAACCGTCGCGCTTGGCAGCGGAGACGATGCCGCTGACGGAGTTCACGGCCGCCTTGATCGGCGGTTCGTTGGTGCCGCGCAGCTTGTGCCACAGCGTCAGCGAGCCCTGCGGGTCCGCGTCCACGAGCATGACCTGCTTGCTCGCCTTGATCTGTGCGGCAAGATGTGCGGCGAGGGTACTCTTGCCCGAGCCGCCTTTACGCGATGCAAAAACAATAACGTTCATACCTTCGGCCTCCAGATTGACCCCAGGCCGCGAAAATGAATCACCGCGCTGATTCGTGAAAGATAAATTTATCGAGAGTTGCGCTGCGGTCACGAAATAACAAGGCGTGCTGGCTTTTGAGTCACACTGCGACGTGCGAAGCGCGACACGAGCCGCCATCAGACGCTGCGTTGTGTGCGTTTTTTGAGCATTCCTTCGATATCAAAGCGGAATGCAACCTCGCCGCGCATATCCGTCTCCGACTCTTTTCCGTCGCGCCTTTCTCGTCAATGCCGCAAGCCCGCGCCGCCCTGCGCGAACAAAAGGAGTCCGTTACCTTACGAGGTTTCGAAACAGGAACGCGGCCGCTGCGTTAGCTGTCGCTGGTCTTCTTCTTCTTGGCCGCCGGCTTGGCGCTCTTCTTCGCGGTTTTGGGCGCGATGTTGGTCGGCTTGCCGGCACGCTGCTCGCCGGGCTCGGGTCCGGGACGGAAGAACACCCGGCATTGCGGCGAGAGCTGCGTCTTCTTCCTGATCATGCAGGCGGTGATGGCATCGACGTTCGGAACGAACTCGCCGCACAGCCGCATCGCATCCGGCGTGCAGGCCTGCTGCTCCTCCTGGGTGTAGGCGAAGCCGGCGCCGGGCTGGACCAGCACGGCGAGGCCCATGGCGAGGGTTGCAGCAGCCAAGGATGTCTTGAAGCGAAGCGCCGGCATCGAATCCCCCACATGTCGAGTCGCGCGGATAGTGGGTGAACCGCTGTTCGTTGGCAACGGAGGGAGATGCGAAAGCCGCAAGCTGTGCGGTCTCGGCAACAGGCCACCTCCAGCGCTGTTGTCACCCGCGAAGGGCGGGTGACCCAGTATCCAGAGACTCCGGACGTTCCCCGAGAAGCTGCGGCGTACTGGATCCCCCGCCTTCGCGGAGGATGACTGCTGCGCGCGGGGAAAGACGGCCTCCTCCCACAAAAACTGCGAAAACAACCCCATGCACAGTAGCCAAGTCACGGTAATCGCTCGACATTTTTTAGGATTAAGCGAAGCCTTGTTTGACTTGTCGGGCAAAACAGGGGCATCATGGCAGCATCAAGAAGATGCGCGTGGGGTGGCCGGCTTGTCTCCTGCGCCGGTCGAAAAGCGCACGCGAGGAGAAGGTTGCATGGAAGGGAACGAAGCGGAGCTGCCGCTGTCGGGCGTCACGGTGGTCTCGCTGGAGCAGGCGATCGCGGCGCCGCTGGCGAGCCGTCACCTCGCGGATTGGGGTGCGCGGGTGATCAAGATCGAGCGGCCGGGCAGCGGGGATTTCTGCCGGGATTACGACCACGTGATGAACGGCATGTCGAGCCAGTTCGTCTGGACCAACCGCTCCAAGGAAAGCCTTGCCATCGACATCAAGAGCGAGGACGGCCGCAAGGTGCTCGACGCCCTGCTGCCGCAGGCCGACGTGTTCATCCAGAACCTCGCGCCGGGCGCGGCGGAGCGGCTCGGCCTCGACGCGGCATCGCTGCTCCAAAAGTATCCGCGCATCATCGCCTGCGACGTCTCGGGCTATGGCCCCGGCGGCCCCTACAGCGACAAGAAGGCCTATGACCTCCTGGTCCAGTGCGAGGCCGGCGTGCTCGCCATCAACGGCACCGAGGCGGAGCCGGCCAAGGTCGGGCTTTCCGTGGTCGACATCGCCACCGGCATGTACATCCTCAACGGCGTGCTGATGGCGCTGTACCGCCGCGAGCGGACCGGCAAGGGCACGGCGTTCCAGGCCTCGCTGTTCGATTCTATCACGGACTGGATGAGCTATCCCGCCTTCTACACCCACAGCACCGGCCGGCCGCTGCCGCGCACCGGCGCCCGGCACGCCACGATCGCGCCTTACGGCCCGTTCCGGGTCGGCGACGGCGCGACCGTCTTCTTCGGCATCCAGAACGACCGGGAATGGCGCTCGCTGTGCCGCATCGTGCTCGGCGATGCCGATTTCGCCGACGACCTGCGCTTCCTCACCAATCCGCTGCGGATGCAGAACCGCGACGAGCTGCAGGCGCATATCGAGCAGCACTTTGCCGCGATGACCGGCGAGGCAGTACTGCGGCTGCTCGACGAGGCCGGGGTTGCCAACGCGCATCTGAACTCGGTCGAGGCGTTTCTGGCGCACGAGCAGCTTCATGCGCGCTCGCGCGTGCAAAGCGTGGGATCGCCGTGCGGGCCGGTGATGAGCTTCCTGCCCGCGCTGACCATTCCCGGCCTGAAGCCGCGGATGGATCCGGTGCCGGACGTGGGGCAGCACAACGCGGCCATCATCAGTGAACTCGGCCTGGTGAAGGAGCCGTGACGATGGCGCAGCAGCGGCCCACGCGGGCCTATCTCGCCGTCCCCGCGCATCGCGCCCGTCTCGTCGCCAAGGCTGCGGCCTCGATGGCGGATGCGGTGTTCATGGACCTCGAGGACGCGGTGCCGCCGTCCGAGAAGAGCCTTGCGCTTGGCGAGGCCGTGCAAGCCCTCGCCGCGCTCGACTGGGGCAACAAGCGCGTCACGGTCAGGATCAACGCCGTCGACAGCCCGTTCATCGCGGAGGAAATCCGCGCGCTGGCGGCGCTGCCGCGGCTGGATGCCTTGATCGTGCCGAAGGCGGAGCGCGCGAGCGACATCGTTGCGATTGCCGATCGCTTGCGCGCGGCCGCGCCGGATCGCGCCACGCCTGTTACGCTGGAATTGCTGATCGAGACCGCGCTCGGCCTCGTCAATGTCGATGCGCTCGCCGCCTGCCATGACAGCGTCGCCGCGCTGCATCTCGGCGTCGGCGACTTCGCGGCCTCGATCGGCGCCCGCACCTCCGATATCGGCGTGTCGCCGGACGGCTACCGCCACGTCGGATCGGCGCAAAGCGGCTATGCCACGGCGCCGCTCGACCTGTTCGCCTATCCCATGATGCGCCTGCTGGTCGCCGCTCGCGCACGCAGCCTCCTCGCCATCGACGGCCCCTGCGGCGCGTTCCGCGATGAAAGGCTGACCGAAGGCAGCGCGCAAAAGGCAGCAGTGATGGGGTTCGACGGCAAGCAGGTCATCCATCCCGACCAGATCGAGCCGACGCTGCGCGCCTTCGTGCCGTCGGCCGCGGAGCTGGAACAGGCGCGGCGGATCGTCGAGGCCATGGAGCAGGCGGAGGCAAACGGCCAGGGCGCGGTGACGCTGGACGGCAAGATGATCGACTATGCCAATGTGCGCATGGCGCGCCGGATCATCGCGCTAGGATCTTAAACGCACATGGCCACGCTTCTGATCGTCGCGCCGGTGTTTGCGCTGATCGCCGCCGGCTATGCCGCGGTGCTGTTTCGCTTCGTCTCCGACAGCGCGCACAAGGGCATCAGCGAGTTCGCCTTCAGCATCGCGATCCCCGCCCTGCTCTTCCGCACCATCGTCGTCTCGGAATTCCCCGACGTCAGCCCTTACCGGATGTGGAGCGCCTATTACGGCGCGCTCGCCCTGACCTGGATCGCGGCGCTCGCAATCTCCGCGCTGCTGCGCGCGCGGCGCGGCAGCAGCGAAGACGGCGTCGTGTTCGCGATCGGCTCGGTCTACGGCAACATCGTGATGCTCGGCATCCCGCTGGTGCTCTCCGCGCTCGGCAACGAGGCGGCGGGGCCGATGGCGCTGATCCTGTCGGTGAACACGCCGCTGCTCTGGCTCTGCGGCATCCTGCAGATGGAGCTGGTCAGCCGCAAGCGAACGGGCTCGGCGCTGTCGGTGATCTATCCCGTTCTGGCCGACCTTGCCCGCAATCCGCTGATGCTCGCGATCGGCTTCGGCGTGATCTGGCGCTTCACGGGACTCGGCCTCACCCCCGTCGTCGACCGCACCATCGAGCTCTTGGCACAGGCGGGCTCGCCGACCGCACTGATCGCGCTCGGCATCAATTTGTTCCGCTTCGAGGTGAAGGGCGAGAAGCTGAGCATCCTGGTGATGTGCGCGCTCAAGCTGCTCGCCATGCCGGCCGCGGCGTTCGTGCTGGCCAGACTGCTCGACCTGCCACCGATCGCCGCCGGCGTCGTCGTGCTGTTCGCGGCCATGCCGACCGGCGCCAACGCCTACATCTTCGCGGTGCAGTATCAGCGACTGGTGAACCCGGTGTCGGGCGCGGTGGCGCTGGGCACGCTGCTGGCGGCGGCGACGCTGCCGGTGGTGGTGTGGGTGGTGGCGGGAGGGAAGTAGGCGGCCCGTCGTTTGCCGACACCGCTATGCGACAGCCCGGCCGGCGCGCCAAGCCATCTCCCAGAAGTCTGCCTCCAGGCGGGTGGCTTCCTTGAAGATCGCAATCAGCTCGGCCTCGCGGGCCGGCGTGGCGTAGAGATCTGCGAGATGCTCCATATGCGTCCGCGCTTTGGCCGCGACCTCCTGGTACGGCACGCCGGCATATTCGTTGATCCAGACGCGATAGGCATTCGTCGCGGCGTCAGCTTGCGGCCGCGACGCCAGCCGCGTTGCGATCTCCGCGTACCCGATCACGCAAGGCGCAAGCGCGACCTTGAGCGCCAGCAGATCGCCGCGCATTCCCGCGTCCAACACGTAGCGCGTATAGGCCAGCATCTCGGCCGCCGGAGGAGCTTGTTCAAGGTCGCTCGGGGACAGGCCCCATTCGGCACAGAGCTTCACATGCAGGTTCATCTCGACATCAAGGATGGCCGAAAGGCCGGCCGTGGCTTCACGCATGTCGGCAAGCCTGGGCGACTTGTAGACCGCGAGCGCGTACGCGCGAGCAAACTCGATGAGGAACAAATAGTCCTGAACGAGGTAGTGACGAAACGCCGCTTCGGGAAGCGAGCCGTCCGCCAATCCGTTCGTGAAGGGATGCTCCGTATAGGCTCGCCACTCAGTGGACGCGGCCGTCTTGAGACGCTCGAAAAAACTCACGATCTTTTCCGCCTGCTTGCTTGTCCAACACACGTCGTTGGCTCGCTACCGATAGCGCATTGCGAACGGAGGAGCTACGGTGGCGTCGGACAAGCTGGCTTTGAGTATCCCGGTGATGTGCGCGCTCGAGCTGGCGGCCATGCCGGTGGCCGCCTTCGTGCTGGCCAGACTGCTCGACCTGCCACCGATCGCCGCCGGCGTGATCGTGCTGTTCGCGGCCATGCCGACCGGCGCTAATACCTACATCTTCGCGGTGCAGTATCAGCGGCTGGTGAACCCGGTCGCGGGCGCGGTGGCGCTGCTGGCGGCGGTCACGCTGCCGGTGGCGGTCTGGGTGGGGACGCGGTGAGGCGTCGAAGATTTGGCCGGCGACCCTGCACGGCCTCCCCGCGCCCAATCAACAATCAGCGCAGGCCGAAGAACGAGAGCACCGCAGCAATCACGACGATCAGGCCGATGATATAGATAATTCCGTTCATAGCTCAGCTCCCTCAGCTTTGTCAGTCCTGCCGCAGCTACAAACACCCGGGGTCATGAAAGGTTCGCCGGTGCTCCCGTCGTTTTCTGCCGGAAGCGGGAACGAAAGCGAACGGCCAATGCTTCGGCGCGCTGGAGCTCTTACGATCTCGCGATCATTTTGCCTTTGCACGCAAAGGTCGCTAAGCTGCCCCGATACACATTGCAGGGAGGGGCACATGGCAAACCGCGAAGACATGCTTGCATTGATCAGGGCCGGCTACGCCGCGCGTGACGGCGGCGACACCGACAGCCTCGTGTCGGCCTTTCATCCCGAGGGCGCGTTCACCCTGATGGGCAACAAGAGTGCGCTCGAATTGACAGGAACAATGCAGGGCCACCCGACCCTGCGCGAAGCCTTCACTCAATTCACCGCCGGTTTCGGCTTCGAAGGCCGCGAGATCCTGGCCGAGCTCGTCGACGGCGATCGCGTCGCCGTCCACTCCCGCGTCAATGTGCGATACCACCCGACCGGAACGGCGGTCAGCACCGAGATCTTGGATCTGTTCAGATTTGAGGACGGCAAGATCGCGGAGCTGATCGAGTTTGCGGATACGGCGCAGATCAAGGCGATGATTGCGTGAGGGCGCGACGGTGAAACTCGTGCACGGTCCCCTTGATCAGCAGGAAACCAATCAACCTCAGACGTTGCCCGTTCGCAGCCCAAACAGCCGCTCGTCGTGAGGATAGCGCCCGACTTGCAACACGCGGATGCGCACCGCATCCACGTGTCTCGGATTGATGAGATAGTTTTGCGCGAACGGCACGATGACCGACGGCACCGACACCACGGCGGTGCGCACCTCGTCAAACCATGGCCTCAACACGTCACGCGTCACCCTGGGATCGCCGGCCCACTTCGGCGATACTCTCTCAATATCGCTCAAGCTCACCTTTTCGACAGCCAGGTTATCAGGCACGTCAATACCAAGCAGTTGATAGCTGGTCGGCAAGTCTTCTGCATCGATTTCCAGATGCACCATCACTTCGAGCAGCGCCGAAGCCGGATGATCCGCGGCATAGACCACGTGCCGACCGCGATCGTGCCAGCGGCCTTCGGCCTTCAGGCCGCCAATACCGGAAAGATCGTCGAAATTGGAAATCCGCCAGATCCGCACGGCGAATCCTCAGGCAAGAATGCCATGGTCGATCCGATGCAACATCTCCTCGACCACGCGCGCGCCCGCTTCCGTCGCGAGGAATGCGAGCGGCGTCTCCCCGCCCAGGGCCTTCTTCGGCTTGCGCAGCCAGCGATGGCCCTTTGCGGCATCGCCGAACACGTTCGCGGCGAGCCGGTCGACACGCGCCAGCCGAACTGCCTTGTCGGTCTCCTCGACGGTCAGCGGCTCGCCATCCGATAGCCGCCGTGCCAGCGTACGCTTCGGCACCACGAGGGCGTGGATTTCGTCGTCGCTGTAATTCGAGAGGCGCTTGAGCGCGGCGGGCTCGATGCGAAACAGGCTGTTGCCGTCGATCACGACGTCGAACAGTTCGGCCGAGGCCTGCGGTTGATCCGCGATTCCACCGAGCCCGAGCGACGGCGCATCGGTGATTGTAGAGAGCCCCGTGACCGCATCGAAATGCCCGCGCACGACAACGGCGCCGGGTTGCGGTTGATAGGTCTGGTCCGGCTCGGCGGCGGACAGGCGTTCTCGATCCGCAGGCTTCCGCGATGTCTCGGGAGCAGACTTGCGCATTGGCTTCTTGTGGTCGCGCCGCTCTGTAAGGACCGACGCCGCGATCCCCTTCATTCGCTTGCTGGTCAGCGAACCAGAACCACTTGGCTGGTGCGGAGCGGTTGAGCCCACACGTTTGCTACGACGCGCATCCTTTGCCATCGACCCGTCCCGCTCCGTGCCAGATGCCTCAACAGACTGGCCAATTGGCATCTAAGCACATGGACCGGTGCATTCAAGCACCATCCGGCGGATGGATGAGCTCGCGTGTGGATTAGAGCTGGGCGCATTGCTCATCGAAAGACACTCTCCTCGAGATTCGAGGTGAGCTAGAGGCTGATCAAGTCGGCCAATGGGGCTTTGAGCAGGGTGTTGGAATCATTGGTACAGTTGGGTGGGCTCGAACCACCGACCTCCTGTTCCACAGACAGGCGCTCTAACCAACTGAGCTACAACTGCATCCTGGCGAGCCGCCCTCAAGGGGTGCCTGAAAAGGTCGACCTAGGGGGGCTGGACGGGGCGGAAACTAGGTGCAACGGCACGGTTTGGCAAGGCCGCATTGGGGTGAAAGATCGACTGAAATCACGTTCGGTGCGCCGAAATTGGGCCGGATGGCGAGCATCGGAGTGTTGCGCTTCTCTGCCGCTGATGGCGGCACTCCCCGGGCGAAGAGAACCCTCACCCGTCGCCCGACGATGCTTCGCATCGCCTGGCGCCGACCTCTCCCGCGCGCGGGAGAGGCGAAGAAAAGCCCGGGCTTTTGGCCCGGGCTTCGCTAGTTCAACCGGCCTGACCGCTCAGGCGGCGGGCGGCATGTACTTTGAGGCGGAGGCCTTGATCGGCTCGGCGGTCTCGGCGGCGACGCGCTGGGTCAGCTCGACCAGCTCCTTGGCCTGGGACTGCAGGGTCTCGAACTGCTTGCGGGTGTGGCCGGTCCAGAGCTCCAGCGCTTCCGACGGCGACTTGGCGCCGAACAGCTCCTGGGCGAAGTCGAGCTGGGCGTTGCTGTTGGCCTTCATGAACTCGACCAGCTTGGCGGTGTACTCGCTCGCGCCCTTGGAGGCCGAGGTGAACACGGCCTCGACGGTGCCGTTGTGGGTCTCGGCGGCGTCCTTGAACTTGGCGTAGCTTTCGCGGGCCTGCGACACGCCCTTCTCGGCGAACGCACGCATCTGCTCGGGAACCTCGAACGGGATGATCGAGGCAGAAAACGGATCAGTCGCACCTGTCATGGTTGTCCCTCACGCTAATTGAAAAATGGAGTGAGCCTTCTGGCGCGCCCGCCGGCCCCTCATCGGGCCTTCGCATTCAGCGGGTACGAAGACTGGAAACGCGAAACGAATGAGATGGCTCGCCCAGCGCCCAGTACTATGGCTGCCTATCATGTCAATATTGTGCAGCGCAATGCGTCCGACGGGTGCGATGCGATAATTTAATCTCGGGGAGGATGAGGTTCCGGTAAGGGGGAACCGGGGGTTGAGGTGGGAAGTGGCCGCCGCCGTCATTCCCGGGCCCGAGCGAAAGCGAGGGAGCTATGGTGCGCACTTGCGCACTTGAGGATCCATCGGGCCGCGGAGCCGGAGGATTGATGGATTCCGGGTTCGCGCTGCGCGCGCCCCGGATGACGAGGTGTGGGGAGGCTCGCGGCTCGCATTACAACTGATTGCTCTGGAGGCCCTCTCCGCCGAATCCCTTGGATGAACCCGACTGCGGCTTGCGGGGGTGGCGGGATTAAGGTTATCGCGGCTTTGGGATACCGGCGGAGGGGCGAGCCGTGGACCTGCGCGCGGGCGCGGGCGATACTAACCCTTTCTTAAGGCTGTCATTCCCGGCAGCCGCCAGCGTCCAGCGTGAGACTTAAAGCCGGTCGGATGACGAGTTCGGATTTCCAGTTGCGAGGGGTGGGCGATCCGCGGCTGGCCGTGCATGCGACCTCCCCTCTGCCGGCCTGGCTGTGGTCGATCGACGGCGCACGCGTGCTGTGGGCCAATCCGATCGGCGCACGGCTGTTCGGCGCGGCGCATAGCGCGGCACTGGCGGGCAAGGTGTTCGGCCCGGCGGACCCGCACCGCCGCCAGGTCGCCCGGCTCGCGCGCCAGCTGCCGGCAAACGGCAGCGTGCGGCTCGAAAGGCTGCGCGGCTTCGGCGCAAGGCTCGGCACGCTGATGACCTGCGCGTGCAGCCGGCTCGACTTTGCCGACGGCAGCCATGCCGTGCTCGTCACCGCGATGGATCCGAGCCTGCGCAGCATGCCGCTGATCGAGCGGCTGCATCGCCTGGTCGAAGGCGCGCAAATGCCGATGGCGGCGTTCGCGCCCGACGGCCTGTTCGTCGGCGCCAGCGACGCCGCCCGCGCCCTGCTCGGCTTCCGCGATCTCGGCGAGGCCGGCCTCGAGAAGGCGCGCAGCGATGCGCTGCGCGACGGCCGCGCCGAGACGCCGATCGGGATCGGCCAGATGGTGCTGCAACGGGTCGGCCGAGGCGCCGATGTCGGCCTGGTCGCGCTGATCGAGCCGGCTGCCGCCGCGCAGGCCGGGCCTGCCGCGCATATGCCGGCCGAGCCTGTGCCCGAGAGCCCCGCGGATGTGGCGAGCGAGGCGCCGGTTGAATCCGCGCAAGCCGCCGCGACCATGCCGAGCGAGCCGCCATCGCCGCAGGACGTCTCGGCCGGGATCTCCTTATTCGATGCGTTCGCCGAGCCGGCCGAGATGCCCACAACCGGAACGATCGCGCCCGAAGTGCAGGAGACGGTCGAGCGCGCGGTCGAGCAGACCGGCCAAGATCCTGCGCCTGAGGTGGCCGGCCAGGTCGCCGACGTCGCGGCAAAGACTCCGGTTGAAAACCCGCCGGAAGCCATCGTGCCGCCGCAAGCCGCGCCGATCACATCCGGCATGGTCGAGCCGCCGTCGGGCCAACAGCCGCCCGCACCGCGTCAGCATCCGCTGCGCTTTCTCTGGCAGACGGATGCAGAGGGCCGCTTTGTGCTGCTCTCCGACGAATTCATCCGCCTGATCGGCGCGCGCACCGCGAGCGGCTTCGGCCGTCCCTGGCACGAGATCGCCGCGGCGTTCTCGCTCGATCCAGAGGGGCGCATCGCGCAGGCGCTGGCAAGTCACGACACCTGGGCCGGCATCATCGTGAACTGGCCGACCGACGGCGGCGCACAGCTGCCGGTCGAGCTCGCCGGCCTGCCGACCTACGATGCCGCGCGCGATTTCGCCGGCTTCAAGGGCTTTGGCGTCTGCCGCGATCTCGACGCGCTCAACCGGCTCGATGCGCTCAGGCGCTTCGAGCTGCTCAGCGAGCCGCCGGCGCAGCACGGCCCGGCTCCCGATGTGGCCGAGCCCGAGCCCGAGCCGGTGGACGAGCCCGAACCGGTGGCGGAGGTGCCGCCTCCGCCGATCGAGCCGCCGGAGCCTCAGCCCGGGCCCGAGCCGACCGCCGAAGCCGAACGACCCGAACCCAGCAGCGACGCGACTTCACCGCCAAACGATCCGGACACCCCAGTGGAACCGCCCGTCGAAACCCCGCCCAATGTCGTTCCGTTCCGCCCGGTTGGCGATGTCAGATCAATCAGCGATCAGAGATCGCCGACGCTGACGCCGGTCGAGAACAGCGCGTTCAACGAGCTCGCCCGGCAATTGTCCGAACGGCTCGAGCGCGAGCGCGAGACGATCGCGGACGCGTCCGAGCCCGTGACGGAGATCACGACCGAGCCGCCGGCGCCGGAGCCCACGCCGCCGCAGGCTGCGGCCGAATGGCTGACCGAGCCGGCGCCGCCGCCGCGCGGGATGAGCGCGCGCGACCGCGCGCTGCTCGATTTGTTGCCGACGGGCATCCTGATCTATCGGCTCGACCGCCTGCTCTACGCCAATTCTGCATTCCTCGCGCGGATGGGCTATGCCGACATCCATGCGCTGGAGGATGCCGGCGGGCTGGACGCGCTCTATGTCGAGCCCGGCGTGTCCGCGGCGAGCAGCACCTCGCAGGGCGGCACGCCCGTCACGATCAGCGCCACGGTCGCCAACGGCGAGACGCCGCTTCCGACCACGAATGCACATCTGCACACGATCGACTGGGACGGCGAGAGCGCGCATGCGCTGATCTGCGCGCTGCCGCAACCGGCCGCCGCCGTCGCCGAGCCTGTCATCGCAGCGACTGTCGTCGCGGAGACGGTCGTCGCCGAAACCATCGTCCCGGAGCCGTTCGCTTACGCTGCCGAACCCGAACCCGCGGTCGGCGAAGCCGAGGCGGAAGACCTCGCCGCGATCCTCGACACCACGGCGGAGGGCATCGTGATGTTCGATGCCGAAGGCAACATCCACGCCTGCAACCGCAGCGCCGAGGCGCTGTTCGGCTACGACGGCACGGCGCTGCTGGAGCAGAACCTCTTGACGCTGTTCGCGCCCGAGAGCCAGCAGATCGTCGTCGACTATCTCGAAAGCCTCAAGAGCCAGGACATTGCGAGCCTGCTCGACCACGGCCGCGAGGTGCTGGGCCGCGAGAAGAAGGGCGGCGTCATTCCGCTCGCGATGATCATGGGCCGCACGCGGCCCGACGGGCCGAACTTCTTCGCCGTGTTCCGCGACCTCTCCCAGAGCAAGGCGGGCGAGAGCGAGCTGGCGCAGGCCCGCCGCCTCGTCCACAGCGCGGCCAACGCCAAGGCCGACATGCTGGCGCGGATCAGCCACGAGATCCGCACGCCGCTCAACGCCATCATCGGCTTTGCCGAGGTGATGATCTCGGAGCGCTTCGGCGCGCTCGGCAACGAGCGCTACGGCGAGTACATGAAGGACATCCGCGCCTCCGGCGAGCGCGTCATCGCCATCATCGACGATCTCCTGGAGCTGTCGCGGATCGAGACCGGCAAGCTCGACCTCACCTTCGCCGACCTCAACCTCAACGACCTCGTCGAAGCCTGCGTGACGGTGATGCAGCCGCAGGCCAATCGCGAGCGCATCATCATCCGCACCTCGCTCGCGCATGCGCTGCCGCAGGTGACGGCCGATGCGCGCGCGATGCGGCAGATCACCATGAACCTGATCTCGAACTCGATCCGGCTCGCCAGCGCCGGCGGCCAGGTCATCGTTTCCACCGCCACGACCGACCGCGGCGAGATCGCGCTCCGCATCCGCGACACCGGCCACGGCCTGTCCGAGCGCGAGGTCGCCGCGGCGATGGAGCCGTTCCGCACTCCGCCGCCGGGCGATGCCGCGGACAGCGCGGCGCTGAACCTGTCGCTGACCAAGGCCCTGGTCGAAGCCAACCGCGCCCGCTTCAACATCAAGAGCGCGGGCCACGGCACGCTGATCGAGGTGGTGTTCACACCGGTGCCGGCGAAGGCGTGAGGCGCTCACTGGCTTGCGGGCAGACCGCGCGCCAGCACCGCCGCCTGCTGCAGGCTGATGCCATTGGCCAGCGGGTCGGCGTGGCGGTGCGCCAGGTGCCACTCGCTTCCCGCGCGCCGGTAGACGAGCGTCACGCGCAAGGCCCATTCCTGGGCCGGCAGCCCTCCGACCTCGACGCTGTCCCGCTCGATCAGCGCCAGAACGACCATGTCCTGCGAGCCATAAGTCTGGACGACCTCTTGCCTGTGCGTGCCGTTCCTGAAGAACCGGCCCATCCGCTCCCACCTTTCAGGCGTGTACTCAGCAGCCTTTGACGGCACCCCGCCGAACGGCGACATCAGCACGAAATCGTCGGTGATGGCGATCATCTGCCGGTAGGCCGCAACGTCTCCGCGCATCAGCGCCGCGTTTGACTGCTGGGTATGAGCAATCAGCTTTGCGATCACGTCGTCGGCCGTCGCGGCCTCGGCGACGACGAGCGGCATGCACGCCATCCCCGCGAGCGTGTGACGCCTGGACAATGCTGCAGGGGCAGCTGCGCGATGCGGATCTTGACCGTTCTTCATACGAGGCTCCGGTGTTGACGGTTCATGCGGTTGAACAAGACGCTGATGCCGCTTTGACCATGATGAATCCAGTGATAAGATCTCAGCACCATGCTGAATCCTGCTCAGCTTGCGCGGATCGACGTAAGCCTCCTCGTGGTGTTCAGCACCGTGCTGGAGGAGCGCCAGGTCCTGCGCGCGGCCGACAGGCTCAATCTCACGCCGTCGGCAGTGAGCCACGGACTGCGGCGGCTGCGGCGCATCTTCCACGACCCCTTGTTCCTGAAGACGCCCAACGGCGTGAAGCCGACGGAGCGTGCGCTCGCGCTTGCCGGTTCCGTCGCCGAGCTCCTGTCGCGGCTCGACGCGATCGTGTCGGCAGCCGCACCCTTTGACGCAAGAACGGTGAGGCGTTCGTTCACGATCGGCGCACCGGATGCGCTGGCCGCGGTCTTTCTCGGCTCACTTCTCGAGATCCTGGCCCGGGAAGCACCGGGGATCGACATCCGGCTGCTGCAATTGATGCCGCAACGTCACGGCAAGTCGTCGAGTGATGTCTGGCAGGACACGCTGTCGGAGCTCGATTCGCACCGGCTCGACCTCGCCGTGCTTCCGACAGGTCCGCTGCCGTCGCGTTACGCCGAGCGACTATTGTTCGAGGAAGACTTCGTCGTCGCGATGCGCAAGCGTCACCGCATGGCCCGCAAGGTCACGCTCGCCGCCTATCTGGCGGCACCGCATCTGCTGGTTTCAGCGATCGGCGATGCGCTCGGCATCGTCGACGTCAGGCTTGCCGAACGCGGCCATTCCCGCCGCGTGGCGCTGACCGTGCCCAATTTCATGATGGCGCTGGCGCAACTCGCCGAGAGTGATTTCATTGCGACCTTGCCGCGCCATCTGGTCGAACGCCATGCCGCGCGTTTCGACCTCGTGATCCGCCCCGTACCGTTTCCGTGGACGCCTGACCCGGTGCGTGTCGTCGCCTCACAAGCCGCGATCGCGGATGCCGGTGTCGCCTGGCTGTTCGAGACGGTGGCGCGCTGCATAGGTGCAGTGTCGCGCTCAGCGCCCAGGCGTCGCGTCTCCGCCTGACGCCGGATAACAAAAAGGGGCACGGCTTGCGCCCTGCCCCTTTGCGTTTATCAAGGCGTCTCGTCTCAGCTGTAGATCTCGAACAGGCCGGCGCCGCCCTGGCCGCCGCCGATGCACATGGTGACGACGCCCCACTTGGCCTTGCGGCGGGCGCCTTCCTGCAAGAGGTGGCCGGTGAGACGAGCGCCGGTCATGCCGAAGGGATGGCCGATCGCGATCGAGCCGCCGTTGACGTTGTACTTGGCGGGATCGATGCCGAGCTGGTCGCGGCAATACAGGCACTGGCTGGCGAAGGCCTCGTTGAGCTCCCACAGGTCGATGTCGTCGATCTTGAGGCCGGTGCGCTTCAAGAGCTTCGGAATCGCGAACACCGGGCCGATGCCCATCTCGTCGGGCTCGCAGCCGGCGGTGGCCCAGGCGACGAAACGGCCGAGCGGCTTGAGGCCGCGCTTCTCGGCGTCCTTGGCTTCCATCAGCACCACGGCGGCGGCGCCGTCGGAGAGCTGGCTGGCATTGCCGGCGGTGACGAACTTGCCGGGCCCCTTCACCGGCTCCAGCTTGGCGAGACCTTCCATCGTGGTCTCCGGCCGGTTGCACTCGTCGCGGTCGACGACGTAGTCGACGATGCTCTCGGCCTTGGTCTGCTTGTCGACGACTTTCATCTTCGTCTTCATCGGGACGATCTCGTCCTTGAACTTGCCGGCCTGCTGCGCCGAGGCCATGCGGCGCTGCGATTCCAGCGAGAACTCGTCCTGGTATTCGCGGCTGAGCTTGTAGCGCTCGGCGACGATGTCGGCGGTGTCGATCATCGCCATGAAGATATCGGGAGCGACCTTGAGCAGCTCAGGATCGACCGATTCCTTCGGCGTGCCGCCGCCGGGAATCGAGATGCTTTCAACCCCGCCGGCGACGATGCAGTCGGCACCGTCGGAGCGGATCGAATTGGCGGCCATCGCGATGGTCTGCAGTCCCGAGGAGCAGAAGCGGTTGACCGAGACGCCGGCGGTGGTCTTCGGCAGGCCGGCGAGCAGCGCGGCCTGGCGGCCGATGTTCGGCGCGCCATGGGCGCAATTGCCGAGATAGCAATCCTCGACATAGTCCTTGTCGACGCCGGCGCGGTCGACCGCGTGCTTGATGGCGTGGGCCGCCAGCGACATCGGCGGCGTGATGTTGAACCCGCCGCGGCCGGATTTTGCGAGGCCCGTGCGCGCATAGGAAACGATGACGGCTTCACGCATGTGTTTCTCCCTTGTCGAACGATTTTGAACGGAGCGTGGTTACGAGGCGTCCTGGGCGCCATTGGTACACAAAGTTTGACGGGCACGGGAAACAAAAACGCCGCCTCCCGTGATGGAGGCGGCGTTGTTCCGCGGGTCGGAATATGACGGTGACGGGCGTGGTTAGAACTGGCTCTGTCGGCTTGCTCTGTCACCTCTTCCCAGCGGGGAGAGGTCGGATTGCGTAGCAATCCGGGTGAGGGGCCGCAGCATTCGGTGAGAGCGTAAACCCCTCACCCGGATCGCATCTTGCGATGCGATCCGACCTCTCCCTTCGGGAGAGGTGAAGCTCAGAACGTCAGCGCCTTGGCCTGCTTGACCTGCGGCAGCGCCTGCACCTTGGCGAGCAGGTCGGCCGGCACCGCGCCGTCGACCTCGACCAGGGCGATGGCATCGCTGCCGGGCGCGACACGGCCGAGATGGAAGGTGGCGATGTTGAGCTTGGCGTCGCCGAGCAGGCTCGCGAACCGGCCGATGAATCCCGGCTTGTCCTCGTTGGTCACGTAGATCATCGACTTGCCGAACTCGGCGTCGACCCGGATGCCCTTGATGTCGACGAGGCGCGGCTTGCCGTCGGCATAGACGGTGCCCGAGACCGACCGCTCCTGCCGCTCGGTGGTGACGGTGACGGTGATCAGGCTCTCATAGTCGCTCTGGGCGGCGCGCACGATCTCGTCCACCACCATGCCGCGCTCCTTGGCGACAACGGGCGCGGACACGACGTTGACCTCGCCCAGCATCGGGCGCAGCAGACCCGACAGCACGGCCGAGGTGATCGCCTTGATCTTCATCTCGGCGACGTGGCCCTCATAGGTGATCTCGACCTTGAGGATGCCGCTCTCGGTGAGCTGGCCGGCGAACGAGCCGAGCTTCTCGGCGAGCGAGATGAACGGCTTCAGCTTCGGCGCTTCCTCCGCCGTGATCGAGGGGAAGTTGACCGCGTTCGAGATCGCGCCGGTGAGCAGATAATCCGACATCTGCTCGGCGACCTGCAGCGCGACGTTCTCCTGCGCTTCGGTGGTGGAGGCGCCGAGATGCGGCGTGCAGATCACGTTGGGATGGCCGAACAGCACGCTCTTGGTCGCGGGCTCCTCGACGAACACGTCGAAGGCGGCGCCGGCAATGTGCTTGGCATTGAGCGCATCAACCACCGCCTGCTCGTCGACGAGACCGCCGCGCGCGCAGTTGATCAGACGCACGCCCTTCTTCATCTTAGCGATCGCGGCCGCATCGATGATGTTCTTGGTCTTTTCGGTGAGCGGGGTGTGCAGCGTGATGAAGTCGGCGCGCTTGAGCAGGTCGTCGAGCTCGACCTTCTCGACGCCGATGTCCTTGGCGCGCTCCGGCGACAGGAACGGGTCGAACGCGATCACCTTCATGCGCAGGCCGAGCGCGCGGTCGGCGACGATCGAGCCGATATTGCCGCAGCCGACGACGCCCAGCACCTTGCCGGTGATCTCGACGCCCATGAAGCGGTTCTTCTCCCACTTGCCGGCCTGGGTCGAGGCATCGGCCTGCGGAATCTCGCGGGCGAGCGCCAGCATCAGGGTGATGGCGTGCTCGGCGGTCGTGATCGAATTGCCGAACGGCGTGTTCATCACGATGATGCCCTTGGCCGTGGCGGCGGGGATCTCGACGTTGTCGACGCCGATGCCGGCGCGGCCGATCACCTTCAGCTTTGCCGCCTTTTCAAGGATCTTGGCGGTCGCCTTGGTCGCGGAGCGAATCGCAAGGCCGTCGTAATTGCCGATGATCTCGGCGAGCTTGTCCTTGTCCTTGCCGAGGTTGGGCTGGAAGTCGACCTCGACGCCGCGATCCCTGAAGATCTGAACGGCAGCGGGCGAGAGCGCGTCGGAAATGAGAACTTTGGGTTTGGTCATTGGGATGTGTCCTTCACACCCTCCCCTGGAGGGGGAGGGTCGGCGCGAAGCGCCGGAGTGGGGTGAAGCTGCAACAAAGAAAATTGCCGGTGCGCCGTGTGGAGAGATCACCCCACCCCGCCGCACCTGACGGTGCGTCGACCCTCCCCCTCCAGGGGAGGGTAAGAACTCAGGCCGCCTTCGCGAGCGTGGCCTTGGTCTCGGCGAAGGCCCAGTCGATCCACTGCGTCAGCAGTTCGACGTCCCTGGCTTCGACGGTGGCGCCGCACCAGATGCGCAGGCCCGCGGGCGCATCGCGGTAATAAGCGAAGTCGTAGCCGGCGCCTTCCTTCTCGACCAGCGCAACCAGCTTCTTGGAGAAGTCGGCCTGCGCGTCCTCCGAGAGCGAGGTGATCGCGGGATCGGTGAACTTCAGGCACACCGAGGTGTTGGAGCGGATCGAAGCGTCCTTTGCGAGGAAGTCGATCCAGGGCGTCCGCGCCTTCCAGTCGGCCAGCACCTTGGTGTTGGCGTCGGCACGCGCGATCAGCGCCTTGAGGCCGCCGATCGACTTGGCCCAGTTCAGCGCGTCGAGATAATCCTCGACGCAGAGCATCGACGGCGTGTTGATGGTCTCGCCGACGAAGATGCCCTCGTTGATCTTGCCGCCCTTGGTCATGCGGAAGATCTTCGGCAGCGGCCAGGCCGGCTTGTAGGTCTCGAGCCGTTGCACCGCGCGCGGCGACAGGATCAGCATGCCGTGCGCGGCTTCGCCGCCGAGCGCCTTCTGCCAGGAGAAGGTGACGACGTCGAGCTTGGCCCAGTCGAGCGGCTGCGCAAAGGCTGCGGACGTCGCGTCGCAGATGGTCAGACCTTCGCGGCTCGCGCTGATCCAGTCGGCGTTCGGCACGCGTACGCCGGAGGTGGTGCCATTCCAGGTGAAGACGACGTCGCTGTTGGGATCGACCTTGGAGAGATCGGGGATCTCACCATAGGGTGCGTTGAGCTTGGTGACGTCCTTGAGCTTCAATTCCTTGACGATGTCGCTGACCCAGCCTTCGCCGAAGGATTCCCAGGCGAGCGTGGTGACGGGCCGCGCTCCGAGCAGCGACCACAACGCCATCTCGACCGCGCCGGTATCCGAGGCCGGCACGATGCCGATGCGGTAATCGGCGGGCACCTCGAGCACTTCGCGCGTCAGATCAATCGCGAGCTTGAGCTTGGTCTTGCCGACCTTCGCGCGATGCGAGCGGCCGAGCGCTGCGTCCTTGAGATTTTGGGCGTTCCAGCCGGGGCGCTTGGCACAGGGGCCGGAGGAGAAATGCGGCACGTTCGGCCGCGAAGCGGGCTTCGCTACTTTCATCGTCTACCCTTCCAGATAGTAAGCCTCCCGTTGGGGGGAGGTGTCCCGCCGCGGCTGATACGGGAATCGGGCAGAGCAGTCAAGGAAGTTCCGGCGTCTCACGCTGGAGTGAAGGCGCGTCCGGTGCGATATCGGGGGATTCCACGACTGCGAGCGCATTCAGCAGGTCCGTGGCCTCGCTGATCAATTGCGCGGCGCGGCGGCGGCTGCCGACCTTCAAAATGCATTTGTCGTTGGCCTGCACGACATAATCGTTGCCGACCTTGATCATGGAATAGCTTGTCATCGAAATCCCCGAACCGACAGAGCCCGGTTTCTGACGCTGCCTAGCACCGTTCGTTCCTTCATCAACGTGAACGACAGGCTGGTAGTTTACCGGCTCTTAACACGAACGAATGCGCGCTCTGAATTTGCTGATCGTGCAACGCTCGCACGCTGCCGCCTCAAAAGCGGACGGTCATACCGACGTGACTGGCCGTGAATCCAAGCCGCTTGTAGAAGCGCTGCGCGTCGGCTCGCGTCTCGTGCGTCAGCAATTCGACCAGATTGCAGCCGCGTGCCTTGGCTTCCGCCACGGCCCATTGCACCAACTGCTCGCCGATGCCGCGGCTGCGACAATCGGTGGCAACGCGCACGTCCTCGAGCAGGCCGCGACTGCCGCCTTGCGAGCTGATGCCCGGCAGGATCGCGAGTTGCAGGCAGCCGATCACCCTGCCCTCGGCCTCGGCCACCACGAGCGCAAGATTCGGATCGCACTCGACCCGCGCGAACGCGTCGTAATAGGCGGCGGGCAACGGATCCTCGACTCGCTCCCGCGCGCGGCCGAGATGATCGTCGGCCAGCATCGCCACGATCGCGGGAACGTCGTCGCGGCGTGCGCTGCGAATGGAGACGGTGCTCATGTCGACAACTCCAAGCTCAACGCGCCGGCGGAAGACCGAGAAACGCTTCGACGTCGCCGATCCAGCGGCGGACCGAGGCATATCTGCCGAGGTCGAAGCCGCCTTCGTGCGCCACGCGGGTATAGGCGAGCAGCGAGACGTCGGCGAGCGAGACCGCTTCGCCGGCGAAGAATCGGCTGGCCGCCAGATGCCGTTCCATGCGGTCGAGCGCCGCATAGCCGCGCTTGACCTTCTCGGGGTCGAGCTCGGATGCGTCCTTGCCGAGATAGACGAGCAGGAAGCGACACACCGCGATATAGGGCTCGTGGCTGTACTGCTCCCAGAACAGCCATTCGTCCATCTTCGCGGCCGTAAAGGCGTCGCGCGGAACGAGCGCGCTGTCGCGGGCGAGATAGCGGATGATGGCGTTCGACTGCGCCAGCGTGCGGCCGTCGTCGAACGCGACCGTGGGCACCTGGCCGGCGCCGTTCATCTCGAGGAATTGCGGCGTGCGCGTCTCGCCCTTGCTGGTGTCGATCTCGACCCACTGATAGGGCAATGCGAGATAATCGCAGACCCACTTCACCTTCAGACAGTTTCCGGAATTGCTGTCGCCGTAGACCTTCATCACCGCCGCCCCGTTATGAGGCGACAGAGCATCAGGACGGAGCGAAACTGTCAACCGCGGCGCGGCGAACTCGTGTCAGAACTTGTAGCCGAGGCCGGCGCGGACGGAGTGGATGTTCGATTCGATGTCGGACGTCACGCGCTGGTATTCATATTCGGCACGGGCGAACAGTCCGCCGACCAGCATGACATCGACACCGGCGCCGGCGGAGTAACCGTAGACCAGCTTGGTCTTGGTTGCGAACGACGTGGGCGCTGGCGGCAGCGTCGGTACCGGCGATGCCGAGACGGTGCGCTCGACAGTCTGGCTGCCGAGGCCGCCACCGAAGAAAGCGTAGGGCAGGAAGCATCCCCAGGCGTAGCCGGCGCGCATGCGCAACGAACCGAAATCGGAGATGCCGACGACCGCCGATGAATCGGTGGTGGCAAGCAGCGCGCCCGTGACGGGGTCGAATCTCTGGCCGACGGATCTCGACGTCGACTTGAAGCCGCCATGAATGTAGTTCGCCTCGACGCTGAGAACGACATCGTCCCATTGTCCGTTGTAGCCGGCGAAGGCGCCCCAGCCGGCGCTGCTGCTTTGCGCGCTGGCGAGACCCAACCAGGGGTAATTCCCGGTCGGCCTCCAAGTTGCCTGAAGGTCGCTGTTGATGTTCGAGTCGATCTTAGATGTGACCGTGCCGTACTCGCCCTGGCCGCCGATGTAGTAGCCCTGCCAGTTCGCCCGGACATTGGTCAGCCCGTCGGTGAAGCTGCCGCGCAGGATCGGCAGGTCAGGCATATCGGCCGCGTTCGCGGCAGAGACCGTCCCCAACATCGCTGCCGCCAACCAAAGCCCGCGCATCGCAACGCTCCATCGAACCCGAACTGTTGCGATGATCATCGCCCGTTAACCTTAACCAATGGTTGCGCTGGAGGCCTTGGTCGGAGCCCGCCATGAAAAATCCGCAAAGCGAAACGGCGCGGGATGATCCCGCGCCGTTAAGAGAGCTTAACCGATGAGGCTTGTCAGAGAAGGCTTGCGATCAGCCCTTGGTGACGAGCGGCGGCGGCGCGTAGACCGGCGGGCTGTTGAGATCCCAGCGCACACCGAGCTTGACGTCGTGCGAGGTGATGTCCTTGATCTTGATCGAGGTCGGGCCGGAGGCGCTGTTGTCGAACAAGCGATAATTGCCGGGCGCGCCGTCGCCGAGGTTCATGTAGCTGTAGGCCAGTTCGACCGTGAAGCCGGGATTGACCTTGTAGGCCAGACCGGCGTGAGCGGCCCAGGCCAGGTTCCACTTTCCGTGGTCGCCAAAGTAGGCGACGCTGTTGGACAGCACGCCGCCAGAATACGAGACGCCGTCGTCGCGGAAACCGCTGATCTTGTTGTAGGCGCCGCCAACACCGGCGCCGATGAACGGGGTGATGCACCACCAGGTGCCGAGATCGACATAGGCGTTGGCCATGACGACCCACTCGGACTTGCTGCCGCTGTAATTATTGACGCCGACGAAGCCGGGTCCGACGACATTGTCGCTGCCGTGCAGAGTGGCCTTGCCGCGATACTGGCCGATCACGTCGGCGCGGAACCAGCTGTTGAAGCGATAACCTGCGCCGAGACCGAACAGCGGCGAGGAGTCGAAACCGAGGCCTTCCGTCGTCTTCGAATACCCGGCCGGCAGGGCGCTCTCGACGCGCTTGGCGCTCTGGTTGGTCATGCCAATGTCGCCGCGCAGATACCAGCCGCCGAAGTCGGCGGGCGGAGCCGGCGGCGCGTACATGGGAGGGGGCGCCGCGATCGGCATGTCGGCGGCGAAAGCCATCGACGAGATCAGGGTTGCCGCACCCGCGGCAAGGAGAGACTTAACGCTACGCATTGGCTTCGTCCTTTTGGCCGGTGAGGCAAACACGCAGGCCTCACGTTCTGGAAACTCACGGAGCGGACGATGCCAGCAAATGTTTAAGCGCCACTTAACCCTAATTGTTAAGGTTGATTTTTTCTCTACTCTCGCGCGCACGGCGCCTGAGCGTTGCAGGAATGCCGCATCAAGTGCAGCGGCTCGATCGCAATTGCTAACGATCGGTGAAGGTGCGCTGCAGCGGGAGAGGAAGCGTTAACGCGTGTGCCGCGGCAGCTTGGGCAGGAACACCGCAAGCAGGCCGATCGCCGGCAGATAGGCGCAGACCTGGTAGACGAACTCGATCGAGGTGCGATCGGCGAGCTCGCCGAGCACGGCGGCTCCGAGGCCCCCGATGCCGAAGGCGACGCCGAAGAACACGCCGGAGATCATGCCGAAACGATGCGGCACCAGCTCCTGCGCGAACACGATGATCGACGACGTCGTCGAGGAGATGATCAGGCCGATGACGATGCTGAGCACGGCGCTGCCGACGAGCCCGGCATAGGGCAGCGCCAGCGTGAACGGCAGCGCGCCCAGGATCGAAATCCAGATCACGATCTTGCGCCCGAAGCGATCGCCGAGCGGGCCACCGAGAAACGCGCCGACCGCGTTCGCCGCCAGGAAGATGAACAGGTAGATCTGCGCGGCCTGCGTCGACACGCCGAAGCGATCGATCAAATAGAAGATGTAGTAGCTCGACAGGCTCGAGACGTAGAGCTGTTTCGAGAACAGCAGCGCCACCAGCACGAGCAGCGCGACGGCGACGCGGCGCGAGCTCGGCGCGTCGGGATGGGCCTGAACCGCCGCCGTCTTCTTCGCTTTGATCTGCGGCGCGTACCAGCGCCCGATGCGCCACAGGATGAGGATGGCCAGGAACGCGATCGAGGAGAACCAGGCGATGCTGCCCTGCCCGAACGGCACCACGATCAGCGCCGCCAGCACCGGCCCCATCGAGGTGCCGAAGCTGCCGCCGAGCTGGAACACCGATTGCGCAAAGCCGTAGCGGCCGCCGGAGGCGAGCCGCGCGATGCGCGCGGACTCCGGGTGAAACACCGCCGAGCCGAGGCCAACCAGCGCGGCGGCAACGAGGATGACGAGATATTGCTGCGCGGCGCTGAGCAGCAGCAGGCCGAAGAAGGTCGAGGCCATGCCGATCGCCAGCGAGTAAGGCTGCGCCTTCTTGTCGGTGTAGTGCCCGACCACGGGCTGCAGCAGCGAGGCCGTGAACTGGAAGGCCAGCGTGATCATGCCGATCTGCGCGAAATCGAGCGCGTAGGTCTCCTTCAGGATCGGATACACCGAGGCGATCAGCGACTGCATGGTGTCGTTGAGGAAGTGCGAGAAACTGATGCCGGCGAGCACGATATAAGCCGGCCCCGCCGCCTTGGCCGCGGGTGCCACGTCAGCGACGACGACGGGCTCGGTCAGCGTTTCTGAGACGACGACAGGCTTGTTCAATGCAGCGATCCCGGCGCGGCGAACCGCCGCGACTTCGTAGGTACGATGCCGGCGGCGGCCGAACCACCGCCAATCGCAAATGGCTGGAATGCGCCTCTTACCCTCTCCCCTTGTGGGAGAGGGTGGCTCGCCGCGCAGCGGCGAGACGGGTGAGGGGTTTCTCTCCCCGAGTCGACTTGCAAGTTGTGCACGCGGAGACAACCCCTCATCCGGCGCTTCGCGCCACCTTTTCCCACAAGGGGAGAAGGGAAGAGAGTCTACGCCGCGGCCTGGCCCAGCGCGGAGACGATGGTGTCGACGACGTCCTCGACCAGGATGCGGTCCTCGCCCTCGCCCATGACGCGGATCACCGGCTCGGTGCCGGAGGAGCGGATCAGGAGGCGGCCGTGGCCGTTGAGACGCTTCTCGCCGTCGGAGATCGCCGACTTGACGTCGGAATCGTCGAGCGGCTTGCCGCCCTTGTGGCGGACGTTCTTGAGGATCTGCGGCAGCGGATCGAAGCGGTGGCAGACCTCGGACACGGGACGGCGCAGCTTCTGCACCACCGCCAGCACCTGCAAGGCGGCGACGAAGCCATCGCCGGTGGTGGCGTAGTCGGACAGGATGATGTGGCCGGACTGCTCGCCGCCGAGATTGTAGCCGCCGCTCAGCATCTGCTCGAGCACGTAGCGGTCGCCGACCGGAGTGCGCACGAGGTCGATCCCCTGCCCTTGCAGGAAGCGCTCGAGCCCGAGATTGGACATCACGGTGGCGACGATGCCCGGCCGCGACAGCCGGCCGTCCTCCTTCCAGCTCTGCGCGATCACCGCGAGCAGCTGGTCGCCGTCGACGACGTGGCCGCGCTCGTCGACCAGGATGACGCGATCGGCATCGCCGTCGAGCGCAATGCCGATGTCGGCGCGCATCTCGCGCACCTTCTTCGACAGCGCTTCCGGCGAGGTCGAGCCGCAATCCTTGTTGATGTTGAAGCCGTCGGGCTCGACACCGATCGGCACGACATCGGCGCCCAATTCCCACAGCGCTTCCGGCACCACCTTGTAGGCGGCGCCGTTGGCGCAATCGATCACGACGCGCAGGCCGTCGAGCGAGAGGTCGCGCGGCAGCGTCCGCTTGGCGAATTCGATGTAGCGGTCGTGCACGCCGTCGATGCGGCGGGCGCGGCCGAGGCTCGCACTTTGTGCGAGTCGCTTGTCGATGGGCTCGTCGAGCAGCTGCTCGATCTGCCGCTCGACGTCGTCGGAGAGCTTGAAGCCCTGCGGGCCGAACAGCTTGATGCCGTTGTCCTCGAACAGATTGTGCGACGCCGAGATCATGACGCCGAGATCGGCGCGCATCGACTTGGTCAGCATCGCGACCGCCGGGGTCGGCATCGGGCCGACCAGCAGCACGTCCATGCCGACCGAGGTGAAGCCGGCGACCATCGCGTATTCGATCATGTAGCCGGACAGGCGGGTGTCCTTGCCGATCACGACACGGTGGCGGTGGTCACCGCGCTGAAACGCGAGGCCTGCGGCCTGGCCGACCTTGAGGGCGAGCTCCGGCGTGATCAGTCCGTTGGCGCGGCCCCGAATCCCGTCCGTCCCGAAATATTTGCGGCTCATATCGTCCCCCAACGCAACGATCAGGGAGTCCCCTCGACAACCACGGGCTGCCCGAACAGGCCCCGCATCCCTGATTTGCTGGGGTCTTATAAGCCTTGCGCGGCTAACTTGGCTTCAAAAAATATGATGAATCATTACGGAACCAAGCCCGCCGTGATTCCGATAACGTCTTGTTAACGCTCCATTTCCCGCGATCCTGCCGGAATCGGGCGGAACCGGACCTAGCTGCTGCGCTTGACGTGGCCGTCCTGCCGGCTCGGGGCCGGCTGGGTGACGTTGACAGGGTCGGAGCCCGGAAAGGTCTCTTCCAGCCCCTCTTCCAGCGCTTCCTCGAGATCATGCTTTTCCTTGATCTCCTCCGGGGAAGGTCCGGCGTGCGGTTTGGTCATGGCGGCCTCCTGCAAAACCTCGCGCAAACGATTTGGCTGTGCATCCAACCATGCTAGATGACCTCGAAATCTTCCGATGCAAGACGCTTGGGGGCCGGGGAAACGAGCATGAAGCATATCACCTGTATCGACGATCTTCGCGCCCTGCATAAGCGCCGCGTGCCGAAGGCATTCTTCGACTATTGCGACCGCGGCTCCTATGCCGAGGAGACGCTGCGCGCCAACCGCGAGGACATGCAGGCGATCAAGTTCCGCCAGCGCATCCTGGTCGACGTCTCCAGGCGCGACACCTCGACCACGATCCTGGGCGAGCCCTCGACCATGCCGCTGATCCTCGCGCCCGTGGGCCTGCTCGGCATGCAGCACGGCGACGGCGAGATCCACGCCTGCCGCGCCGCGCAGGCCGCCGGTATCCCGTTCACACAGTCGACCATGTCGATCTGCTCGATCGAGGACATCGCCGCCAGCGTCGAGAAGCCGTTCTGGTTTCAGCTCTACGTCATGAAGGACCGCGGCTTCATCAAGGAATTGATCCAGCGCGCGATCGCGGCCAAGTGCAGCGCACTGGTGCTGACCGTGGACCTGCAGGTGATCGGCCAGCGCCACGCCGACATCAAGAACGGCATGACGGTGCCTCCCGAATGGTCGCTGTCGAAGCTGCTGGACTTCGCCAGCAAGCCCAGCTGGGTCTCCGGCGTGCTGCAGGGCAAGCGTCGCACCTTCGGCAACATCGCAGGCCACGTGAAGAACACCGAGGATCTCAACCGCCTGGCCGAATGGACCGCCTCGCAGTTCGACACCTCGCTGAGCTGGAAGGACGTCGAGTGGGTCCGCAGCATCTGGCCGGGCAAGCTGATCATCAAGGGCATCCTCGACGTCGAGGACGCCGAGGAAGCCGCCAAGACCGGCGCGCAGGCCCTCGTCGTGTCCAATCATGGCGGCCGTCAGCTCGACGGCGCGCCGTCCTCGATCGAGGTGCTGCCCGAGATCGCGGATGCGGTCGGCGAGAAGATGGAGATCATGTTCGACGGTGGCATCCGCTCCGGCCAGGACGTGATGCGCGCGCTCGCGCTCGGCGCCAAGTCCTGCATGATCGGCCGCGCCTATGCCTACGGCCTCGGTGCCGGCGGCCAGGCTGGCGTCGCCAAGGCGATCGACATCATCCAGAAGGAGCTGCTCACCACCATGGGCCTGTGCGGCGTCAACCGGATCGACGAGATCGACGATCATATCATCGCGATGTGAGCGCGCAGACGCCGTAGGGTGGGCAAAGCGTAGCGTGCCCACCACCTTTCGCCGAACGAGAAAAGACGTGGGCACGGCGCTGGCGCGCCTTTGCCCACCCTGCGATTGCCCCTCTCACATCGGCGGCGTCAGGCCGTCGCGACCGACGCTGACGCGGTTGGTCTCGAACGAGCCATCCGGCAATTGCTTGATAAAGGCGATGACCTTGGCACCCGGCTTCAACTCGGATTTGTCGCTCGGCACGAAGGTCACGACCGGCGTGTTGTCGGCGACGAACACCTTCTTCTCGCCGTCCTTGTACTTGACCAGCAGCGTATGACCGTCATTGCTGACGACGCTTTCGGCCACCGTGGCATTGGTCATGCTGGAATTCGGCTTGAGGTCCCAGGGCCGCGAGCCTTCGCCGGTGCCGCGCATGCTCTCCGGAAACACGTGAACCTCGACGGCGTTCTGGCTGCCGTCGGGCCCCGGCACGGTGGTCGCGCCGATGAACGAACCCGGCTTGATGTCGGCCAGTGAAATCCTGGTAATCCCCGATACGTTCACGTCGGAAGCAAGGCGGAGCTTCACCTCCTCGCCGCTGCGTGACTTGACCTGCAGGGTGTCGTTGCTGACGCTTTCGATGGTGCCGCGCACGCGCGTCGGCACCGGCGCCCTCTGGGCGAAGGCGCAGTAAGTCGATATGGCCACCATCGCGACGGCGATCAGCGGACGGGTGAAAGTTGCACGTTGCACAGACATGACGGTCTCCGATTGTCCCCACGGAAGGAGAACTCCGAAGCACCTGCGCTATTCTCTCAAGTCTTTGTGAGATCGGCCTCGACCAACGCGCGCAGCTCGGCCGTGACCTCGGGCCGGCGGCCGAACCACAATTCGAAGCCGCGCACCGCCTGATGCAGCAGCATGCCGAGTCCGTCGGCGGTCCTCAGGCCGCGCGCTGCTGCGGCAGCGAGCAGCGGCGTCAGCAGCGGGACATAGACAAGGTCGGCGACGACGGCCGCCTGCGGCAGGCGCGCGACATCGACATCGAGCGACGGCTGGCCGTGCATGCCGAGCGACGTCGTGTTCACGAGAAGTCTTGCGCGCGGCAGGACATCGTTGATGCCATCCCATTTCAGAGCATGCACGTTGGGCCCGAACTGCTCTGACAACGCCTCGGCCCGCGCGACGGTGCGATTGGCAAGATGCACGCGCTTGATGCCGCGTTCGAGCAGCCCAAACACGACCGCACGCGAGGAACCGCCGGCGCCCAGCACCAGCGCCTCCTCGGCCGCGTCCCAACCGGGCGCGCTGGCGTCGAGATTGCCGATGAAGCCTTCGACGTCGGTATTGGTCGCGTGCAGCTCGCCATCGGCAAACCACAGCGTGTTGGCCGCGCCCACGGCCTTGGCGCGGGCGTCGGGCGTCGACAGCGCCAGCACGCTCTCCTTGTGCGGAATGGTGACGTTGGCGCCGACGAAGCCGCGCAGCGACAGCCGCAGCACGAAATCGCGCAAGTCCTCGGGCGGAACCGCCTCGATGACGTAGCCGCCTTCGATGCCCAGCGTGCGCAACCAGTAGCGATGGATCAGCGGCGAGCGCGAATGCGCGGCCGGCCATCCGATCAGACAGGCTGCAGGCGTTCTGGGCGCGGTCATCTTTCCCTCGGGGTCGTGCTTCCGAGGCGATCCATTTCGCGTCGCGCCCGCTCTGTCAAGCGGGCGCCACAGCGCCGGTCAGGCCGGCCGGGCGCGGGAAAGGCGTGCCGTCAGCTCGCGGCAGTCTCCTCGCTTGCGCCACCCTTGATGTCGGCGATCGCGCGCTCGAGGCTCTGGCGATAGCGCGCGCGCGGCGGTGTCACGCCATGGGTGAGCAGCGCGCGGCGGACGGCCGGCGAAGCCCCCGTGATGAACAGCCTTATGCCCTCGCGGTGGGCCTTGGCGGCGACGCGGCCGAGCACATTGGCCGCCGTCGAATCCAGGAACGGCACCGCGGCGAAGTCGACCACGAAGGCCTTGCGCTTGTCGGCGACGGCGTCGAGCACGCTTCCGATGGCCGAGGCCGCGCCGAAGAAGAACGCACCGGTGATGCGATAGACCAGCACGTCGCGATCGACCGCAAGCGCGGGATCGTAGGGAACGCGGTCGCCATTGCCGTCGTCGGGGCGATCGGCGACGGCCAGCGGCGAGCGTTCCTCGATGCCCGCCATCTCCGCCATGCGATGGATGAACAGCACCGCGCCGAGCGCGAAGCCGACCAGGATGCCTTCGGTCAAGTCGCGGAAGATCGTCAGCAGGAAGGTCGCGAGCAGCACCACGGCATCGCCCCATGACGAGCGCAGCAAGGTGCCGAACTCGTGCTTCTCCGCCATGGTCCAGGCCACCACGACCAGCACCGAGGCGAGCGCGGCGAGCGGGATGTAGCTCGCAAGCGGCGCCGCAATCAGCATGAACAGCAGCAGGAAGACCGCATGCAGCATGCCCGCGAGCGGCCCGCGGGCACCGGCGCGGATGTTGGTGGCGGTGCGCGCGATCAGGCCGGTGACGCAGATGCCGCCGAACAGCGCCGAGCCGACATTGGCCGCGCCTTGCGCCACCAGCTCGCAATTGGAGCGGTGACGGCGCCCGGTCATGCCGTCGGCGACCACCGCAGACAGCAGCGATTCGATCGCGGCCAGCAGCGCGAACGCAATCGCGTCCGGCAGCACGGCGGTCGCCTTCGCAAGCGAGAACGCGGGCAAGGCCGGCGAGGGCAATTCGCGCGGAATGCCGCCGAAGCGCGAGCCGATGGTCTCGACCGGCAGCGAGAACACCGCACACGCGACGGCCGCGAACACGACCGCGATCAGGATACCGGGCCAGGACGGCCGCCAGATCCGCAAGGCCGCGATAATGGCGATACTGACGACGGCGACCGCGACCGCGAATGGATTGAGGGTATCGAGGCCGCCGGCGAGCGCGAGCAGCTTGGGCACGAATTCGCTGGGCTCTTTGCCCGCGAGCGTGATGCCCGAGAGATCGCGGAGCTGGCTGGCGAAGATGATCACGGCGATGCCGGCGGTGAAGCCGACCGTCACCGGGTAGGGAATGAACTTGATGTAGGTGCCGATCCGCAACAGCCCCGCGGCGATCAGGAACAGGCCCGCCATCATGGTGGCGAGGATGACGCCGTCGACGCCATGGCGCTCCGCGGTCGCGGCGACCAAGACGATGAACGCGCCAGCGGGCCCGCCGATCTGGAACCGGCTGCCGCCGAGCAGCGAGGCGATGAAGCCGCCGACCACGGCGGTGTAGAGGCCGCGGTCCGGCGTCACGCCCGAGGCGATCGCGATCGCCATCGACAGCGGCAGCGCCACGATCGCAACCGTCAGGCCGGCGAAGACGTCGGCGCGGAGATCCTCGAGGCCGTAGCCTTCACGCCAGACGGTGACGAGCTTCGGCAGATACAGTTCGGTAAAGGTCGGCTGACGCGGCTGGTGCAGCCGGCCCGCGTGATCGCTCGTGATGCTCATCTCGGCAAATTACTCCGCTGCCGCTCGATGCTCCCAGCATCGTGCGTCCCGTGTTGCGGCCGATGCGCCAGCCCATCCTGATCCCGAGCACGATCAACGCGCCCCGATCATGCTCCGACACGGCGTGGCGGTCCGGGCTCCCTCAGGCGAACGCCACGCCCGCCGCCGTCGCTGCGGACCTGCTCGCCGATCAGCTCGACGCCGGCCCGCTCGAACGCCTCGACCACCTTGATCAGGGTCTCGACCACGCCACGCACATTCCCGGTCGAAGCCTCCATCCGCTGGATGGTCGGCAACGACACACCGGCAAGCTCGGCCAGGGTTTTCTGGTCAATGCCGAGCAGCGCGCGGGCTGCCCGCATCTGAAATGACGTGATCACCTTGGCCTCACTTACCAGGACCCATAAATGATATCTATAACATATACAATGATATAAAATACATCATCTCGCGGCGAGCGCAAGTGGCTACCGGTCTGTCTCTTGCGAGGAGCTCTGGTGACGAAGCAATGACGGTGGTTTGGGCGCCGGCGCGGCCTGAAGGACGGGCACGCGCTCGCGGAGGCGGCCCCTCACCACGCGCCCTCCCCGTAGAACGGGTAGAGGCGTGAGCGAGCGGTGCCTCCCTTACTGCGCGCCCCTTACGAGGCAAGAGACAGATTCACGCCGCGTGCTGATGCGCGGCGATGATCTGATCGGCGGCGCGGCCGGTGACTTCGGCCATGTGGTCGAACTGGCGCGTGAAGCTGCCGGCGCCGGCGGTGGCCGAGCGCAGCTCCACGATCAGCTCGCCGATCTCGGCTTCCGGCATCATGGCGCGGACGCAGTCCCAACCGCTCCAGCCCTCGCGGGTGTCGAAGCCGAGGATCTGGCCGCGCCGCGCCGACAGGATCGCGTTGATCCTGGCGGTGGCCTCGGTCGGGCATACGATCTCGACCACGTGGATCGGCTCCAGCAGCACCGGCTGGCATTGCGGCAGGCCTTCGTTCAGCCCGATCCGCGCCGCGGTGCGGAAGGCGAGGTCGGAGCTGTCGACGCTGTGATAGGAGCCGTCGGTCAGCGTCACCTCCACGTCGGTGACGGGGAAGCCGAGCGGACCGCGCGCCAATCCGTCGACGACGCCTTCTTCGACCGCCGGGATGTAGTTGCGCGGCACCGCGCCGCCCACCACCTTCTCGGCGAACTTGAAGCCATCGCCGCGCGGCAGCGGCTTGATGTCGAGCACGACGTCGCCAAACTGGCCATGGCCGCCGGACTGCTTCTTGTGACGCCCGCGCTGGGTGATCGGCTTGCGGATGGTCTCCTGGTAGCCGATCGCGGGCGGATGCGAGGTGACCTTGACGCCGAAGCGGTCGCGCAGCCGCTCGCCGGCGACGCGCAAATGCATCTCGCCCTGCCCCCACAAGACGGTGTCGTGGGTCTGGGCATTCTGCACGACGACCAGGGAGGGATCCTCCTCGTGCAGCCGCGCCATCGCCTGGCCGAGCTTGACGTCGTCCTTGCGATCGGCCGCCGCGATCGAAATCGCGAGCACTGGCGGCGTCGGCTCGATCGTGATCAATGCCGCCGGCGGTGTCTTGCCGTTCGAGACCGTGTCGCCGGTCTTGATCGGATCAAGCTTGGCAAGCGCCACTGTGTCGCCGGCCTCTGCCGCGGCGCGCTTGGTGTCGTAGGCACCGTTGACGGCGAGGATGCCTGAGATCCGCCCCGCACCGCCGGAGGACGATTGCAGCGTCGCGCCGTCGTCGAGGTGGCCGGCGAGCAGCCGCGTCAGCGACAGCTTTCCGCCATGCTGCGAATGCAGCGTCTTGAAGACATAGCCGAGCGCGTCCTTGCTCTCGGGCACGCCGAGGCGTTTTGCGGTCTGTGCGATGCCGGGCGCCTCGTGACGCAGCGCCTTCATCAGGCGCAGCACGCCGTTCTCGCGCGCGGCGGCGCCCAGCAGCACCGGACAGATCAGCCCGTCGCGCAATTCGCGGGCGAGATCGTCGAACACCGCATCGCGCGGCGGCTGGATGTCTTCGAGCAGTTGCTCCATCAGCGCATCGTCGTGATCGGCGAGCTTCTCCAGCATCGAGAAGCGGGCTTCCTTCTCGCGATCGAGATCGCCGCCTTCGAGCGCGACCACCTCGGAGGCTTTGTGCTCGCGATAGATGAAGGCGCGCTCCAGCGCGAGGTCGACGAAGCCCTCGATCAGTTCGTCCTTCCAGATCGGGATCTGGCGCAGTACCAGCGGCACGCGGGAGGCGGGCTGCAGCATCGCCAGCGTCTCGCGGATGCGCTGGCTGGCGCGGTCGATCTTGTTGAGGAACAGGAAACGCGGGATCTTCAGCTCCTCCAGCTCGCGCAGGATGATCTGAAGCTGAGGCAGCTTCTTCTCGTCGGCCTCGCAGACCACGATGGCGGCGTCGACCGCGGGCAGCGCGGCGCGCATGTCGTGGGCGAACTCGACGGAACCGGGGCAATCGAGAAAGGTGTAGCTGTCGCCCATGAAATTCGTGGTGGCGGCAGTCAGCCCGACGGTCATCTTGTGATGACGGGCTTCCGGCGTGGCATCGCCGACGGAGGTGCCGGCATCGACGCTACCGGCGCGCGGGATTGCGCCCGTTCGCGCCAGGATCGCCTCGAGAAGTGTGGTCTTACCGCTTTGGAAAGGGCCCACCAGCGCGATGCACCGTGGACCTCGGGGACTTCTGACGTCTTGTCCCATTTCGCCGCCTCCTTGATGTGGAGCTCGGCCCGTGATTGGGTCGGCAAACGCAGATGCTCTGCCCCTCCCCGAGATTTGGCAAGCATCAAACGTCGCTGCGGTGCGTCGTCAGTTCGATCAAGTCTTATAATTCTACGGGCTGGGCTCGGTGTTCCAACTCTCACCGACGTGGAGAGGTGAAGCAGCAGCGCCCCAGGCGCTCAACGGCCCGGGCGGAGTTCCAGGCTCTCGAGGCCGGCGGCGATGTTGAACCCGACCTGGCCCTGCACGCTGAGCGGCTGGAGCGCGATCGAATTGTTGGAGCCGCCGACCAGCACGTTGCCGCCGAGGCCGACGCCGACCGAGGCGCTGCCCTGCGCGCCCACGTAATTGCCGGAGAGGTCGCCGGGGCCGAGGCGGTCGACCGGTGCGAACACGCCCCACGCGAGCGCAGTCTCCTGGGTGATACCGATGTCGAGGCCGACCTTGCGGATCGTCGCGACATAGCGGTCATCGGGCAAGCCGTCGGCGCGCAGCACGCAGCCGAGATGAGTCACCGATCCCACGATGAAGCCGACGCTGGCACCGCCGCGGCATTCGAGCACGCCGACCCGAGCCATCCGCTGCTGCGCGCTGGTATTTGCGACGGAGGCAACGAGGCCGGCAGCGATGAGGCCGGCGAAGAGAAACGAACGGCGCATGAATATCTCCCGCGATGATGTGATGCGAGCAGAGAGAGCGCCCCACCCGTGTTGCGCGATGGTCTATGCCACAACAACCGCGGCCGTGCCAGATCGCACGCCGCAAATCGGTGCGCGGTCTTGCCTTCTCCCCTTGTGGGAGAAGGTGGCGCGAAGCGCCGGATGAGGGGTTGTCTCCGCGAAACGCTGTCGCGAGAGAATCACACGCCGAGAGAACCCCTCACCCGTCTCGCCGCTTCGCGGCGATCCACCCTCTCCCACAAGGGGAGAGGAGTTCACCTCACTTGCCGCAACAGTCTCAGCGCAGATTGCCGCAGAAGCGCTGGATGCGCTTGCAGGCGTCTTCGAGATCCGAGGTCTTGGTCGCATAGGAGATGCGGAATGCAGGTCCGAGGCCGAAGGCCGAGCCCTGCACCACCGCAACGCCTTCAGTCTCGAGCAGCTCGGTGACGAAGTCCTCGTCATTGCCGATCACCTTGCCCGACGGCGCGGTCTTGCCGATCGTGCCGGCGCAGGACGGATAGACGTAGAAGGCGCCCTCGGGGCGCGGGCACTCGATCCCCTTGGCCTGGTTGAGCATGGAGACGACGAGGTCGCGCCGCTCCTTGAAAACCTTGTTGTTGGCGGGGATGAAGTCCTGCGGACCGTTCAGAGCTTCCACCGCCGCCCACTGCGCAATCGAGGACGGGTTCGAGGTCGATTGCGACTGGATCGTTGCCATCGCCTTGATCAGTTGCGCGGGGCCGCCGGCATAGCCGATGCGCCAGCCGGTCATGCAATAGGCCTTCGACACGCCGTTCACGGTGAGGGTGCGGTCGTAGAGTTTCGGCTCGACCTGCGCGACTGTGGTGAACTGGAAATCGTCATAGACGAGGTGCTCGTACATGTCGTCGGTCATCACCCAGACATGGGGATGCTTCACCAGCACGTCGGTGAGCGCCTTCAGCTCCGAGCGCGTGTAGGCGGCTCCCGTCGGGTTCGACGGCGAGCACAGGATGACCCATTTGGTCTTCGGCGTGATCGCGCGCTCGAGCGCCTCGGCCTGCAGCTTGAAACCGGTCGCGGCGGTACAGACCACCGGCACCGGCTCGCCGCCGGCGAGCGCCACCATTTCAGGGTAGCTGACCCAATACGGCGCGGGAATGATCACCTCGTCGCCCGGATTGATGGTGGCCATCAGCGCATTGTAGAGCACCTGCTTGCCGCCGGTGCCGACGATGATCTGGTTCGGCTTGTAGGTGACGCCGTTCTCGCGCTGAAACTTGGCGATGATCGCCTCCTTCAGCTCGGGAATGCCGTCGACCGCGGTGTACTTGGTCTTGCCGGCTTCGATGGCGCGGATCGCCGCCAGCTTGATGTTGGCGGGCGTGTCGAAGTCGGGCTCGCCGGCCCCCAGGCCGATGACGTTGCGGCCCGCCGCTTTCAGCGCGCGTGCTTTATCCGTGACCGCGATGGTCGCGGACGGCTTCACACGGTCGAGCGCAGCGGCAAGGAAGGACATCGTCATCTCCTGACAAGCGTCGTGAAACCTTTCGCCTCACGACTCCGATTGTGGGAATGCAGCCACCCTAAAACGTGAGCCGCTGCACCGCAAGAAACTTCGGCCCGATCTCGCAAAAGTTTACGATTTGGAGCGGTTCAAGCCGCGATTTCCAGCAATTTTCCGCAACTTTGGCGGCCAAATCGCTCACATCCCGGAAGGCTTGTCCTCGGAGCAATTTTGAGGTTCGCGATGGGGACTCTCCGCCGTCATGGCCGGGCTTGTTTCAAAGCATCACGCCGTCGCTCGACCGTATCACACAATACACGGAGGAATACCTTGGGAGCGTTGACGCAAGCGTGAACTGATTTGCATGGCCACGCGGAAATGATCTTCCGCTGCATTGCAATGCGGTAGGGTTTTCGAGTTTTTCTATTGGCTGACCCTTGCGGCAGATTCGCATCGGCATCATTGTTTAGCCGCGCTCAGGGGCAACAAGCGCCGCGTCTCCCGTCTTCGGAATCGAACTCCAGAATGTACAAGCTCTATTCGATGCAACGATCCGGCAACAGCTACAAGGTCCGCCTTGCGCTGGCGCTGCTCAACCTGCCCTACGAAGCGATCGAGGTGGACATTCTGCGCGGCGAGAGCCGCACGCCGGACTTTCTGAGCAAGAACCCGTCAGGACAGGTGCCGCTGCTCGAGGTCGGCGACGACCGTTATCTCGCCGAGTCCAACGCCATCCTCTGGTACGTCGCTGTCGGCACTCCGCTTGCGCCCGAGAATCGCATCGACCGCGCCGAGGCGCTGCAATGGATGTTCTTCGAGCAGCACGCGCTCGAGCCGAACATCGGCGCCGCCTATTTCTGGCTGTCGCTGGTCAAGGGCGGCCGCGACCTGCAGACCCATTCGCTGGAAGACTGGATGGAGCGCGGCTATGGCGCGCTCCAGGTGATGGAGAATCACCTGAAGACCAACGCCTATTTCGCCGCGCGCCAGCTCACGGTCGCCGACATCGCGCTGTACGGCTACACCCACCTGGCCGACCGCTGCGACTTCGATCTTTCGACCTTTCCGGCAATCCAGGACTGGCTGAAGCGGGTGGAAGCCGCGCCCGGCTTCGTGTCGATGGACTGGCGGCCGGCCGACGTCGACGACCCCGCCAGCATTGCCGCCAGCGCATGACCCCCCGCCCGCTGCCCTCGGGAATAGCGGGTATAACGGTATTATTTGCCGCATTCCGGCCATTTTCAGCAGGATAGCCGCCGCAATATTGCCGGCTCAAGCTGGGAAATTGTGGAAGGTTGCGGGTGATTCGCTCGCGCGTTGAAGGATTTAGACCATGACACGGGCGTCCGGCACGGCCGGCTTTCAGGGCCATCCCGCTACCGTCGCGTCTTCCCGGCTGACCAACGCGGTTGCGGCCTCGCTCGCCGTCGCCGCACTCTCGCTGTGCCTGATCGTCACCCTGACGGTGCTGTCGACCAAGGCGACCATGGCGATGGGCCTGCCGGTCTGATTCCCGTTTCATCCCGGTCCTGACTTCAAGGCGCCGCATGCCCCGCGCCGGCCGGCATCGCGACAGGACCTCGATGAAATCACCTGTGGTAGTCGTTGCAATCACGTTGACTGCGGCCATCCTGGTCGCAGCGTCATTGTTGATCGTCGTCGGTACGCGCAAGGCGCCGGGGACGTCGACGCTGAATGCGCCCGCGCTGCAACAGCCGCTCAAGCACACGCAGCTCAAGCACACGCACTTGGCTTAAAATCATCCGAAAGCCTTAGGCTTGCGAGCAAGCGCGCCCTAAGCACACCGCACGAATCCGCATCGCAGCGGCGCAATGATCAGTCAGACTTGCGGTCTTACCTCCGTCGTGAGGGCGAGACTGTCCATGCGGTTCGGATGGCGTGCGATCTCCGGTCCGGTGCTGACGGCAGCTACCCTGCTGCTGGCGATGCCGTTCGATCGCTTGATCCCCACGCCCACGCCGGCTCCGCTGCTCGTCGGCATCGTGGCGCTCGCCGGCGCATTGTCGGGTCTCGGCTCCGCCGTCACCAGCGCAGCCATCGCGGTGATCGGTGCAACGCTGCTCGTGCTCGGCCGCCACGGCGTATCCGCCTCCATCGCCGATCTGGTCCAGCTCGGCCTCCTGGCCGTCACCGCTGCCGGCACCGCCGGCATCACCGGCCTGATGCGCCAGCGGCTGCTCGGCACGTTCGCGGCCGAGCGCCGCAGCCACGCCACCGCCGTGCGGCTGTCGGCCGCGCTCGACCAGGTCGATATCGGCATCGTGCTGCTCGATGCCGAAACGCGGGCCGAGTTCATCAACCGCGCGTTCCGCGATTATTTCGCCTTGCCGGACCAGATCGCCGACGGCAAGCCGCCCTTCATCGCGCTGATGTATCACGGCCGCGACACCGGTGCGTTCGAGCTGCCAGAAGACGAGCTCGGCACCTTCATCGCGCAGCGCATGGAGATGGTGCGGACCGGCGATGCCACGCCGATCAACATCGCCCTGCGCAGCGGCGACGTGCTGCGCTTCGTCTGCACGGCGCTGCCGGACGGCGGACGGATGCTCAGCTACACCCCGGTGACCGACCTCGTACGTCACACCGATGCACCGTCACGCGCCGACTATTACCGCTCGCTGCGCGATCCCACCGCCCGCGGCCTGATCCGGTATCTGCGCGTCGCGGAGTGATGCAACTGCGCGATTGATCGCCGCACCGATCATCCCGTATGAAAGACGCTTCGTCGATCGCGGGAATCCAGATGTCGCTCACCATTCGCTCCGTCACCAGGCAGGACTACGATCAATGGCTGCCGCTGTGGGACGGCTACAACGCCTTCTACGGCCGCTCCGGCCCGACCGCGCTCGCTCCCGAGATCACGCGCATGACGTGGCAGCGCTTCTTCGATGCCTATGAGCCCGTGCACGGCCTCGTCGCCGAGAGCGACGGCAAGCTGCTCGGCATGACGAACTACCTGTTCCATCGCAGCACCACGGCGATCGAGCCGTCCTGCTATCTGCAGGATCTGTTCACGCTCGAAGCCGCGCGCAGCAAGGGCGTCGCCTCGGCCCTGATCCACGGCGTCTACGACCGCGCAAGGCTGGCGGGATCGCCACGCGTCTATTGGCAGACGCACGAGACCAACCTGACGGCGCAGCGCCTGTACGACAAGGTCGCGGAGCGTTCCGGCTTCATCGTCTATCGCAAGGTCTTCTGATCCCCACCCGCACCCTGTGGATAAGTACCGCTGTCACCCGCGCGTAACATAGCGGGGCTACGGTGCAGCTGCGTCTGATCTGGCCCCCCGTCACCGATCAAGCGCCCCAAAGCGGTCCCCGTCAGTCGCCGCGTCTGACCGGGGCCGCATTTTTTTGTCCGCATGGCAGCAGCGCGGGCGGACTTCTTGCTGGTGCAGCGCACCGCGGCCAGAATGAGCGCCTTCTTCTGACAGGATCATCTCAATGGAAATTCGCAATCTCGGCGCCTCCGGCCTTCGCGTGTCTGCGGTCGGGCTTGGCTGCAACAATTTCGGCCAGCGCACCGATCTGGAGACCTCGCGCAAGGTGATCCATCGCGCCCTCGATCTCGGCATCACGCTGTTTGACACCGCCGACATCTATGCCGGCATGGGCGGCTCGGAGACGGTGCTCGGCACCGTGCTCGGCGACCGCCGCAAGGACATCGTGCTCGCCACCAAATATGCCAAGCCGATGGCGACCGACGGCACCAGGCAGGGCGCCTCGCGCCGCTACATCATGGAGGCCGTGGAAGCGAGCCTGAAACGGCTGAAGACCGACTACATCGACCTCTACCAGCAGCACGATTACGATCCGCTGACGCCGATGGAGGAGACGTTGCGCGCGCTCGACGATTTGATCCGGCAGGGCAAGGTCCGCTACATCGGCAATTCCAACTTCCCGGCTTGGCGGATCGCGGAAGCCGAGTTCACCGCGCGCGCGATGAATGTCAGCCGCTTCGTCTCGTGCCAGGACGAATACAGCCTCCTGGTGCGCGACATCGAGAAGGACCTGCTGCCGGCGGCACAGGAGTACAGGCTTGGCCTATTGCCGTTCTTCCCGCTCGCCAGCGGCCTGCTCACCGGCAAGTACCAGCGCGGCGCCGCGGCCCCCGCCGACACGCGCTTTGCCAAGGCACCGGCACTGCGCGACCGCTACGTCACGCCGCGCAACGAGGACATGGTCGAGAAGCTCCAGGCCTTCGCCAAGGCGCGCGGCCGCAGCATGCTCGAGCTCGCCTTCTCCTGGCTCGCCGCGCGCCCGCAGGTGTCGAGCGTGATCGCCGGCGCGACCCGCGTCGAGCAGATCGAGGAGAACGTCAAGGCGATCGCCTGGAAGCTCGGCGCGGACGAGATGGCCGAGATCGACAGGATCACGCTGGGTTGAAACCCGCGACCTATTACTTCGCGCCGCCCACCGTCTGTATCACCTCGAAGCCCTCGAACTGGGGATGACCGAGGTAGGCCGGCTTGGTGTCGCCGGCCCGCGCATGCGCGGCGCGGAACGCCTCCGACTTGGTCCAGGCCTCGAACGCCGCGTGGTTCGCCCAGACCGTGTGCGAAGCGTAGAGCGTATGGTCCTCGGCTTCCGGCCCGCGCAGGAGATGGAATTCGACGAAGCCCGGCACCTTGTCCAGATGCGTGTCGCGCGAAAGCCAGACCTGCTCGAAGGCGGCCTCGGAGCCCTTGGCGACGCGGAAGCGGTTCATGGCGATGTACATGGGTGTGGTTCTCCTGATGCTCGGCCCATCATGTCGTCATTCCGGGAGGCGCCGCAAGGCGCGGGCTCCGGAATGACGGCGGCTGCTATGACGCCACCAATCCCTTCATCGGATTCGCGCTCGCGCTGTCCGGGAACACCGTGTCCGCCAGCACGCGATCGGACAGGCCGAACTGTCCTTGCAGCACGCCCTTGATCACCGAGCGCAGATCCGTGGTCGGCTTGAGGTCGCGGCCGTCGTGGAGGTTCGCAAGCTTGAGGCCCGGCCAGTCCGCGACGACGCGGCCGCCCTTCACGGCACCGCCGGCGAGCAGCGCGATCGTGCCGGTGCCGTGATCGGTGCCGTCGGTGCCGTTGATGCGCGCGGTGCGGCCGAATTCGGTAGCGACGACGACGACGCTGTCGCGCCAGCGCTCTCCTAGGCCGCTTTCGAATTCGGCGAGCGCGCCGTCGAGCCCGCCGAGCAGGAAGGCGAGGCGGCCGACCGGGCCGCCTTCATTGGCATGGGTGTCCCAGCCGTCGAAGGCGAGCGCTGCGATGCGCGGGCCGTCGTCCGCCGCCATCAGCTTGGCCGCGCCGCGCGCGACCTGGCGCATCTGCGCCACCGCATTGCCGGGCCTGCGTTTCATGTCGTCGCCGCTCGCGGCCTTGTCGAGCTGGAGGCCCTGCGACAGTGCCGTCGCCAGCGCGGGATCGCGGTGACGGTAGAGATCGACGAGCCGCATCGCGGTGTCGTCATCCGCCTGCGGCAGCGCCACCGGCGCCCATCCGACGGTCGGCGCGTTGCCACGCAGCACCAGCGGCGTGGTGGGTCCGACCGCAAGACCGCTCGATACGCGCTCGCCGCGCGGCAGCGCCTCCAGCGCGCGGTTGAGCCAGCCGGACTGCACGCGACCCGGCCCGGCGTAGCCGCTTTCGAGCACGTCCTGTCCGTCGAAATGCGAGCGGTCGCGATAGGGCGTCGCCACCGCATGGATCACCGCCGCGTGCTTGTCGCGATACATGCGCGAAAATTCCGGCATGGCCGGATGTAGCGCGAAGAAGGAATCGAGCGGAATCGCGGGATGCGCGCCGTCCGCCGCGAGCGCGATCGAGCCGTGCAGGCCGGCATAATCGGGATCGCCGATCGGCGCGACGGTCGAAAGTCCGTCGAGCGCCCCGCGCAGGATCACCACGATCAGCCGGGGATCGCGCCCGTCGGCCGCGCGTGCGAATTTCGGCAGGTAAGCCCAGGCCGCGAACGCGGCGCCGCCGAGCAAAAGACCGCGGCGCGAGGTGAGGAGCCGGTTCTCGACGCAGTCGATCATGATCATCTCCTCTGCATTTCCGGCGACATCAGCAGCAGCGCCAGCGCCTGCTGCCGCGACTCCGCCCGTTCGACGGTTCTGCGCGTTTCGATCGAGGCCGCATCGGCCGCCGCGAACTCGAGAAGGTCGAGCGGGTCGATATTGTTGCCGAGCCGCGCGCCGATCTGCGCGGCGATATCCAGCCTGAGCTTGATGCCTTCAGGCGCGGTCCAAGCGGCATTGGTGTCGGGAAAGCCGTTGGGGCCGGGCGGCGACCATAGCGGCTGACCGAGCAGGTTGAGGCCGTTGAGATAGCGGCCCGGGTCCTCCGGCACCCGCGCGAGCAGCCGGCCGCTCGCGACCAGGAAATCGTAAGGCGAGCGCATCTTGGTCAGCGGCGCCCTCCACGCTTCATCGGAATCGACAAGCGCCATGGCAAGTGCCTTGAGATCGCCGTCGGTCTTGACGAAGACGTCGCGCAGCCGCGCGACCAGCGCCGGCGGCGGATCGTCGGCAACGAAGTGACGAGCGAATTTGCCGGCGATGAAGTTCGCGGTCGAGGGATGCCGCGCGATGTCGGCGAGCGCGGCCTCGCCCTGCGCGAGCCCCGCCGCCTCGTAGGTCTTGCCGAGCAGCATCTGCGGCCCCGGCTGGTGCGCATTGGCGTTGAACACGAAGGCGCCGGGGGGCCCGAGCTGGCCCTTTCGTCCGGCGAAAGTCCAGCCGGTGATGATGCGGGCGAGCGAGGTGACGTCGTCCTGCGTATAGCCGCCGCCGACGCCGAGCGTATGCAGCTCCATGATCTCGCGCGCGAGATTTTCGTTCAGGCCGCGCTTGCGATTCTGGCCGGCGCGCGAGTCCGGGCCGAGCGATTGCTGGTTGTCGAGGAAGAACAGCATCGCCGGATGCTGTTCCACCGCCCTCAGCATGTCGGCGAAGCGCCCGAGCACGTGCGGCCTGATCGCCTCGCGCTCGAACGCACCGGCCCAGATCCGCGCCAGCTCGCCCTTGCTCGCGGAGATGCAGAAATGGTTGGACCAGAACACGACGAGCCGTTCGGTGAGGCCGCACTCTGCCAGCGTCGCGCGCTGCAACCGTGCCAGCGCTTCAGCGCGGAAGGTCTTTTGAATGACGTTGAGCGGCTGCGGCGCAGGCTTCTGTTCGGCCGGCGCCGGCATGTCGGCGGGCGCGGCCGTCCTTGCCGCCTCGCGCGCCTGCTTGACCTGATCCTGATAGGCGAAGACGGCCTGCCCCAGCTGCTGCGTCGATTGCAGACCGGGCGCCTCCAGCAGCACGCCGCTCGGCCGCGCGAGCTCCGCCTTCACGAAGCCGCGCGGATCCGAGCTTGCGTTGATCAGATCGCCCGAGGCGCCACCGCGGGCACCGAAGCCGAAACGGTTGAGCGCAACGAGCGCGGCTTGCGAATCGCGGGCCATCGATTTGTCCTTCGCGTGCCGGGAGCCGCTTTCCGAGTCCGCGCGCGACGCCTAATATACCGCAACGACGCATGAACCCGACATGAAAATCACGGCGAAGCTTCGGCGCAAAACATGACAAATCCGAAAGAATCCTCACCGCCGAAACCGCGCCGCCTCGCCTGCGCGCGCTGCGGCACGGAGTTTGGTTGCGATCTGTCGGGCACATGCTGGTGCGCGGAAGAGATTGCGAAACTACCGATGCCGGTCGCTGGCGAGGATTGCCTGTGCCGCGAGTGCTTGCGCAAGGCGGCGGCGGAGGCAGTACAGTAGGGTGGGCAAAGCGCAGCGTGCCCACGCAGTTTTTTGATCGAGAGAGGTGGTGGGCACGGCGCTTTGCGCCTTTGCCCACCCTACGAAGTCTACACTTGATGTCCCGGCGATGTCCGCGCCATGCCGTCGAACGCGCCGAGCAGTTTTTCGCGCCAGGCATGGATCGGATCGTCCGCCTCCAGCAGCTTGAACGGGCTGACCACGCGCGCCCATTGGAAGCCGCCGAACACGATGTAGTCGGCATAGTTCGGCGCGCCGCCGCCGATGAAGGGCTGCTTCTTCAGCGTCTGGCGCATCACCTCGAGCGATTTGCGGAAGGCGACCACGCCGGTGTCGCGGCTCGACATGACCTCTTCCAGGCTCTTGCCGCCGAAGCGCGCCTCGCGCGATTGGCGGAAATAGGCGGCGTCGGTCTCGCCGAGATTGTTCGGAATGTCGGCGACGATCAGCGGGAAGATGCCGCCGACGATGGCGATATCGCCCCATGCATTGATCATGCGCGCCATGGCGCGGCCGCCCTCGCCGCCGAACAGCGACGGACGGTCCGGAAACTTGTCCTCGAGATAGGTCGCGATGGTCCAGGAATCGACGATCGGCCTGTCATCGTGCAGCAGCACCGGCACCTTCTCCGAGCCGTGGGGCACAAGCGTGCTCTTTTCGGTGAAGCGCCAGGGCAGCGATTCCGCCGCCAATCCCTTGTGCGCCAGCGCCATCCGCGTGCGCCAGCAATACGGGCTGAACGGGCGCGAGGGGTCGGTGCCGACGAGTTCGTAGAGCTTGAGTGACAAAGGCGCCTCCACTGGCTCCGTCATTGCGAGGAGCTCTTGCGACGACGCAATCCAGGCTGCCGCCGCGGAAGCATTCTGGATTGCTTCGCTGGCGCTCGCAATGACGATGTGGAGACAGATCTGCGTATCACCGCCCGTTCGCGCGCAGCAGCCTCTCGCCATCCTCCGTCACCGCGATGATCAGCCCCATTCCGGGCAGCGTCTCGCGCGCGACATAGCCGCGCTCAGCGGCGTCTTCCCAGATGGTGAGGCGCGGGCACGAGGTCTTCCAGGTCGAAATCACCTCGGCATAGGCGCGCGGCTCGCGCGCGACCCATTCGACGAAGTCCAGCACCAGCGGATCGGCGATCTCGCTCATTGCAAACCTCCCTTGTCGAAGGCGGCCAGCACCGGCGCGCGAAGCAACAGCCAGCCGCCATAGGCGATGTAATAGCAGGCAATGGTGGTGATCAGCTTGTTCGACCAGGCGATGAACTGCTGATCGGTCATGGCCTCCAGGATGCGCCGCGCCAGCGTGGTGCCGAGCATCGAGGCTGCGATCGCGACGCCCGCGAGCACGGGGTCGAGGCTTGCGGCCTGATCGATGATGCCGCCGAAATAGATCAGCTTGGTGAAATGGCTGACGACCTGACACATCGCTTTGGTCGCCACCTTCTCGCGCCGGCCGAAATCGCCGCCGAGGAAGAAAGTGTCGAGCAGCGGGCCGGAGACGCCGGTCATCAGCATCAGGCCCATGCAGATCGTGCCGTAGACCGTGCCCTGCCAGAGACGATCAGGGTCCGGCTTGATGTTCGCAGGCAGGAGCCGCGCCATGAACGGGGTGATGCCGAGCAGCAGCAGCGCCATCGGCTTGTCCGGCACGTAGCGGGTGAGCGACCACGCCGCGAGCGCGAGCGCGGCGCCGACCATGTAGTTCGCGACCGGCCGCCAGCGGATATGCGCCCGCCACAGCAACGCGCGCCAGCCGTTCGAGGCCATCTGCGTGATCGCGTGCAGCACCATCGCGGTCGGCAGCGGCATCAAGGCCAACAGCACGCCGATCAGGATCAGCCCGCCCGCCATGCCGAACAGCCCCGACAGGAACGCGGTGGCGACCATCAGCAATCCGAGGGCAGCGATCATCAGGGGCGTCACGTAGGGGGACTCCTGTGAGAACCGTAAGGGACGCATCCCGCGTGCACTCCCTCGCCCCGCAGGCGGGGAGAGGCGAAGAACCGCGCCCTTCAACAAATCAGCACAAATCTACACTCCGAACGTGCCTCGCTTGCTCCCTCCCCGCAAACTGAGTTATCTTGCCCTGGCCTCAGCTTTCCTGAGGGTCGTGCATAAGGGTCTTGCATTTGCGGCGGCTGCTGTTTCTCAACGGCATCAAGGCATTCGAGGCGGCGGCGCGGACCGGCAGCTTTGCCGCGGCCGGGCTCGAGCTGAGCGTGTCCGCAGCCGCGGTCAGCCGCATGGTGCATCTGCTGGAAGAGCGGCTCGGCGTCGCGCTGTTCGAGCGCAAGGCCAACCGCCTGGTGCTGACGCAGGCCGGCCGCGCCTATCAGAGCGGGCTGACGCCGATCTTCGATGCGCTGGCCAGCCTCACCGCGCAGGTGACGGCTCCGGCGAGCGTCCGGGTGCTCACCATCGGCGTCGGCCACACCTTTGCGATGCGCTGGCTGATCCCGCGCCTGTCCGAGTTTCGCAGCGAGGAGCCGGATATCGAGGTGCGCTTCACCACCGGCGGCGCGTCGGTGCCGTTCGGGGAGGATTGGAGCTGCGGCATCAAGCTCGGCACCGGCGACTGGCCCGGCCTCGTCGCCGAACCGCTGTTCGCAGGCGACCTCACGCCGGTCTGCGTGCCGCGTCTTGCGAGCGGGCTGAGGCGCCCGGCCGATTTGAAGGGACCGAGCCTGATCCGCGTCGCGCACTCGCCTGAGGACTGGCCGATCTGGCTGAAGGCCGCCGGCGCGACCCGGATCAACGCGCGTGGGCCCGAGTTCCAGTTCTACGGCCAGGCGCTGCAGGCGGCCGCCGACGGGCTCGGCATCGCCATGGGCATCCGCCCCTATATCGACGACGACCTCGCCGCCGGCCGGCTGGTGGCGCCGTTCGACCTCTCGGTGCCCAAGGGCATGCGCTGGTATCTGCTCTATCGCAGCTTCCAGACCGAGCAGCGCGACTTCGCCGCGTTCCGCCGCTGGATCATGCGGGCGGCGGCGGAACCCGCGGCCCGGCCGGGCAAGCGGAGCGGCCGCACGGCGGCGCGGAACTGACGCCCCCAAAACTGCCGTCCAGCGGCAAAAAAGCCGCCCACTTGTGAACGGCTTCACATCCCGAACATCGCAATCGTGGTCCCCTGACCCTCCAACAAGACACGTACGGAACACTTCGGGGACGACCATGACGACGCTCTACGACGGCTTTGACATCGAATCCTTCGAGGCTGGCAAAGGCCTCTGGCACGCCCGCATCCGCCGCGCCGATCTCAGCCCCCTCGCCATCGACGGCGTGCTGTTTCCGGCCATGGAAGTTGGCTTCGCCTGGCCCGATCAGAACGCCGCGATCGCCGACGCCAAGCACCACATCGACCGCTTCCGCCGGCGGACCGACAGCGACAACGAATGAGCGGGCCGGACGGCGGGCAACCAGGGACAACGCAGGTCAAGAAGGGGCAAATGGTCATGTCAGTCATCGAATTCGAAGACCCGTCGCGGCCGCGGATCTACGCCCGCGCCGTGCTGTCCAAATGCCCGGAATGCGACGGCGATCTCACCGTGCTCCGGGTCATCGGCGGGCGGGCCGGATGCGAGTACTGGGCCATGCGCTGCACCGATTGCGGCGGCCTCCATCTCGACATCCTCGAACCCTATCAGGCGAGCGAGGACGGCGAAGGTCCGCTGCCGGCGGCGTAAGGTTCCTTCCTGCTGCCAACCTGCTGTCAGCAGCCTGCATGGCGACGGCCATTCGCCCTTTATCGGGAGGCGGACTCGTCCCATATTCGCCCCATGGCGAAGAAACCTGCATCCTCCGAAAAATCCGGCAAATCCCCCAAGACTCCGAACTCGAAGGCGCATCGGCCCGACGTGCAGCCGATCGGGCCGGCGTTGGCCGAATTGCTCAATCCCGCGATCAATCGCGGCGACGCCGGGCTGGGATCGGGCACCGGATTGCAGCCGCCGCCGGACAATTCGCGCGACCGTCGCTCAGGCGGCGAGGCCGCCGCACATCGCGCGCGCGCCTCGACACCGAAGGAGTTTCCGCAAGATACCGCACGCCCGATGCCGCTGCGCCCAAATCCGCAGCCAGCGGGCGCCCGCGCGTCGGCCGGAGGCTTCGACGAGGCACCGCAGGCCAATTACGGCACGGCGGCCACCATCCCGACGCTCGATCCGGAACTGGCGCGGCAGCTCGGGCTTCCCACCGAGGAGGACGATGCCGAGGCGCTGGCGCGGCCGCCTCGCAGCAAGATGGAAGCGCTCGGCGTCAAGGCCACCGCCGATGCCCTGGAATCGCTGATCCGCGAGGGCCGGCCGGAATTCCGCAAGGACGACGGCTCCACCAAGGTGTGGACGCCGCACCGGCCGCCGCGCCCGGAAAAGTCCGAGGGCGGCGTGCGCTTCGAGATCAAGTCGTCCTACGAGCCGCGCGGCGACCAGCCGACCGCGATCGCCGAGCTGGTCGAGGGCATCAATCGCAACGACCGCACCCAGGTGCTGCTCGGCGTCACCGGCTCGGGCAAGACCTACACCATGGCGCAGGTCATCGAGAAGACGCAGCGCCCGGCCCTGATCCTGGCGCCGAACAAGACGCTCGCCGCCCAGCTCTACGGCGAGTTCAAGAACTTCTTCCCTGATAACGCGGTCGAGTATTTCGTCTCGTATTACGACTACTACCAGCCCGAAGCCTACGTCCCGCGCACCGACACCTATATCGAGAAGGATTCCTCGATCAACGAGCAGATCGACCGCATGCGCCACTCGGCGACGCGCGCGCTGCTCGAACGCGACGACGTCATCATCGTCGCCTCGGTGTCCTGCATCTACGGTATCGGCTCGGTCGAGACCTACACCGCGATGACCTTCGCGCTGAAGAAGGGCGAGCGCATCGACCAGCGCCAGCTGATCGCCGACCTCGTCGCGCTGCAGTACAAGCGCACCCAGGCCGACTTCACCCGCGGCACCTTCCGCGTGCGCGGCGACGTCATCGACATCTTCCCGGCGCACTATGAGGACCGCGCCTGGCGCGTCAACCTGTTCGGCGACACCATCGAGTCCATCGAGGAGTTCGATCCGCTCACCGGCCACAAGCAGGACGAGCTCGAATTCATCAAGATGTACGCCAATTCGCATTATGTGACGCCGCGGCCGACGCTGGTGCAGGCGATCAAGTCGATCAAGTTCGAGCTGAAGCAGCGGCTCGACCAGCTCCACAACCAGGGCCGCCTGCTGGAGGCACAGCGGCTGGAGCAGCGCACCACCTTCGACCTCGAGATGATGGAGGCGACGGGAAGCTGCGCCGGTATCGAGAACTATTCGCGCTACCTCACCGGGCGCCGCCCCGGCGAGCCGCCGCCGACGCTGTTCGAATACGTGCCCGACAACGCGCTGATCTTCGCCGACGAAAGCCACGTCACCATCCCGCAGATCGGCGCCATGTTCCGCGGCGACTTCCGCCGCAAGGCGACGCTGGCCGAATACGGCTTCCGCCTGCCCTCCTGCATGGACAACCGCCCGCTCCGCTTCGAGGAATGGGACATGATGCGGCCGCAGACCATCGCGGTGTCGGCAACGCCGAGCGGCTGGGAGCTGAACGAGAGCGGTGGCGTGTTCGTCGAGCAGGTCATTCGCCCGACCGGGCTGATCGATCCTCCCGTCGACATCCGCCCGGCCCGTACCCAGGTCGACGATCTCGTCGGCGAGGTGCGTGCGACCGCGCAGGCCGGCTATCGCTCGCTGATCACGGTGCTGACCAAGCGCATGGCGGAGGACCTCACCGAGTTCTTGCACGAGCAGGGCATCCGCGTCCGCTACATGCACAGCGACATCGACACCATCGAGCGCATCGAGATCATCAGGGATTTGCGCCTCGGCGCCTTCGACGCGCTGGTCGGCATCAACCTGCTGCGCGAAGGCCTCGACATCCCCGAATGCGCGCTGGTCGCCATCCTCGATGCCGACAAGGAAGGTTTTCTGCGCAGCGAGACCTCGCTGATCCAGACCATCGGCCGCGCCGCGCGCAACGTCGACGGCAAGGTGATCCTCTACGCCGACCAGATGACCGGCTCGATGGAGCGCGCCATCGCCGAGACCAACCGCCGCCGCGAGAAGCAGGTCGAGTACAACAACGCCAACGGCATCACGCCGGAGAGCGTGAAGAAGCAGATCGGCGATATCCTCAACTCGGTCTACGAGCGCGACCACGTGCTGGTCGAGGTCGGCGGCCACGACATGACCGACGACGTCATCTCGATCGGCCACAACTTTGAGGCCGTGCTCGCCGATCTGGAAACCCGCATGCGCGAGGCCGCCGCCGATTTGAACTTCGAGGAAGCCGCGCGCCTGCGCGACGAGGTCAAGCGCCTGCGCGCCACCGAGCTCGCGGTGGTCGACGATCCCACCGCCAAGCAGCGCACCGTCGCCGGCAAGGCAGGCGCCTATGCGGGCACGAGGAAATACGGCGACGCGGCCAACCTGCCCGTCAGCGCGATGAAGAAGAAGACGGTCGGCTCCGCGTTGAAGGCCAGCGGCGGCAGCAGCGGCTCGAAGGTGCACAAGCCGCATCTCGACGAGATGCACGGCCCGGAATCCCTGCCCTATCGCGAGAAGCCGAGCCTGCCGGCGAAGCCGTTCGGCAGCACCAGCCGGATCATCCAGCCGACGGACTCAAGGCAGTCCGGACCGGAATTCGGGCCGGCGCCGAAGTCGACGGGCGGGATGCCGGGGCGACGGGGCGGGTGGAAGAAGAGGTAGGCTGATCTTCAGCGCTATTGCAGGAGACAGCCGACTTTACGACTTTGGGTCGTTCTCCCATTATTTGTCTATCTGAAATGATTCGCGATGGCGTCCGCTGCCATGGTTCTCTTGCCCAAGCATAAGCCAGGCAGTTTCACTAAGAATTTTGCTTGGGGAGGAAAGGGATTCAAAAATCTCTACGACGCGATTCGGCTAGGTTACAGATCAACACTGAAGGCGGTCCCACGAGATATTTGGCGCAAGCAATCCGGCATTGACGACTCGTCGCTGGATTTGATTCCTATAAATTTCTTTCTCCACAATTTCCAAGGGAAGATGGCGGTAGATGAGCTTGTATTCCAAGCTATTCGACGGCCCCACACGAGCGATTTTGACCGCTTGGCGCTTTTTGCATTTCATCTCAACAGGGTTGGGACGCCTCCTTATAAAGGCCCATCACGACCAGCACTCTGGGCAAACGAGTTTGTTAGGCAGGTTCTGTGGCGAGATGGCGCTTGGCAAACAGCTGCGCTTGCTCAAGAGAGACTAGACAGGTTTCTTGCTGCAAACTTGATCGGCCAAGGTCAGGTCAGGGTTAAGTCGCGGAATAACTATCGTCACTTTTTTGAGCTTGCCGGATATTTGCCCACGGCAGCCGGGACCATCAACACAGGCGCCGACAGTTGGATGGCATCAGCGCTTTTCCTTGCGTGGGACCGATACAGTTTAGACACCGGTCACACCCGAGAGAGCGAACTTCTCGCCGTGGTGAGAAATGAACAACTTTACAAGTTATTGGGCGCCTCGGAAGCTACTGTGCAGAGCAATGCAAGAAGCCTCGTAAAGGCATATTTGGCTGCTGGCGGACTTCTTCGTTTCGAGAAAACTTCCAAAGTGTCGACATCTAAAGTCGCGCGCTCAACTCCAGCATCAGCTCCGACCCGCGCGGAATTGACACCGCCATCGGGTGCCGAGTGGCTCGATCAAGACGGATCGGACAAGAGCGTCGAACGCTCTATGATTTCGCGATTGGCTCAAAAACGCAATCGCAAGATTGCCGTGCAGTTGCGCCTACACTACAATCATAAATGCATGTTTTGCGGCATACAGTTAGGCGTTGGAGAAAATCGGTTCTATTCAGAGGCAGCGCACATTAAGCCGCTAGGAAAGCCGCATAACGGCCCTGACAAGATGGCTAACTTGCTCGTGCTCTGCCCGAACCATCACTTGCAGTTTGATCGAGGGGTTCTTCGGGTCAAAGTTGAAGGATCGAAGTTGCGGCTATACTCGTCCGTGCCATCCGATCCCCTGAACAATAAACTTCTCACACCATCTCACACTCTCGACAGTTCGTGCGTCGTTTGGCATTACGATTGGTTTTCAGACAAACGATGAATGCTGTCGGCTAGGAATTCTTTGCTGATCCTTGCAAATTATGAAATCAGAATTTGGAGAGCATAGGTCACTCTGCCGCCACCAATCTCGACTGCGAATGATTTGCATACGTCTTCCACGTCGGCTTGTAATCATCCGCTTGGTCGCCCCAGGTAGACCATCCTTTTCTTGACCCTCGACCAAACAGTTCCACGAATGGTCCAGGCGAACATGCTTCGATGATGTCATACTGCTCATCGGGCTTACGCGAATGCTCTCGCTTGCGGGTACCTAACAAGTTCACTTGTCGACGTCCCGGCGCGAGGGTCCGAGCGTTTTTTCCTCGGACACCGAACAGAATCAGTTCGGTTACGTTCCGAAAATAGAAGCCCACTCCTCGTCCGTCCGAACCACCATCCTTTCGGATTTTGTGCCAGACGATATTGGACTTGTAATTAAATCCCCAAGCCTTCATCACCGCCAACCCTTCGGGGAGCAGCGCGTTGGGACACCAAAGATACAGATGTGAGGTTGCGGCCGCGATATCCGCGACCGGAAGGGCGCTTATCTCGTCCAGTTTCATCGTCCCGTAGCGCGATAGCCGCTTGTGCTCTGGAGCGACTTTGCCGGTTTTGTTGGTGAACTGCCACGGAGGGTCTGCCAGGATCGTCGAGAAGCGCCGACCGTCCGCAAAGCGCAGCAAATCCTGTCCGGCGGAAAGCATCGGCGACTCCAAGACGTTAGCTATGCTTAGCGGTATAAGGGTTACGCAAACTGCATAATAGCATGTTCATGTTACGTTCTCAAGATGGGTAGTGGATAATTATTCGAACGCTCAGATAGGGACCGCAGCAGAACATGTTTGACCGCCTAAGACGGCGCGGCTTCGAAGTGGAATTCCGATCGCACGCGGAAGCCATCCTCAGCGTCGACTTTCCGGAAGTGGCAGAGCAACTCGAAGAAGTGCTGGAAGCTTCGACCATCCCGATCGAGGAAATTATTGGCTCGGGCGGCGGCGAGACAAAGGGCACACAACGCCTGCGACGCGCGCTGGCGGCCCATGATTGGCGCAAGCACAATTTTGTGGTTCAGCGCATCATTGACGGCGTCGAGCGTGAGGCGCAGTCGCACGAGATCGATCACGTGCGTACCTTCGCCGCGGGAACGATTGCGCTCGAAATCGAATGGAACAACAAGGATCCCTTCTTCGATCGCGACCTCGAAAACTTCAAGCGTCTCCACGCCGATGGAGGCATTTCACTGGGAATCATCGTGACGCGAGGCGCGACGCTCCAAGAGTCGATGCGCGATCTTGTCCGGCGCTTCGCGGACGATAACGACGTAAATTCGCACGACGACATGAAACGCATTGGACTCAATCCGACTGCTCGTCAAATCAGAGAGGTCATGAAACGCGTAACTCGGAACCAAAATCCGATCCCTTTCCGGGATGCATGGACGGATCAATTCGTGTCGGACAAATTCGGCATGGCAACGACCCATTGGAGCAAGCTGCAAGATCGCGTGCAGCGTGGCGTCGGAAACCCGTGTCCTCTGGTTCTCGTCGGTCTCCCTGCGTCCATCGTCACCTTTGGAGAAAATCAGAACGAAGTCCGGCAACTGATCGACGAGGGCGGAGATTCCTGAGCCGTTCCCCAACGGCACCGGCATGACGGCGCGGCTGGCACCGCTCCATGCACCGTTTGCTGTTTTGCCCGACGCGTCACACTTCCACGCAAAAATATTCCACTTTACCGAAATTCGGAATTATCGTATGTCTCGCTCACTCCGGCCCACGGAGAGGGCGTATCGCGATCGTCACGACATGGGGCCGGACGGCGGTGGACACGGGTCCCATTGGCGCGAGAGGTTTTGCAGGGCGGGCAACCGTGAGCAGGACGGCGCGCTTTCGACAGGTGGGATGCGTGTACGGCAAAATCGTGTGGTCCTGGCGCCCGGGGTTCTGGCGCCAAGCCTTGCGGTGACACGAGCGGCCCAACCGGGCCGGCGTGTCGGGTGATCGCGAGGTGACGGGGGCAATAGTGCAACGCTCCCCGGGGAGAGCGCGACATAAGCCGTTCCAACCATCGCGCAGGGAAGGCCGGGATGTTCCGGTTGCCCTGTGGTCTTTCCGCCTGTGCTTGCACACGCAGACTACCATCTGCACAGGCGGCCACGGGAGCCAATCGGCTCCCGGCCTTCCCTGCGCCCTCTCTTCCAATAGGGCGCGCGACCAAGGCAAAGCTCGGGCGAAACGCGCCGCGGGAACGCGGAGGTGCGCCTGTTATGAAAGATTGCAAGGGATCGAGCGATGTCCTCACGACACATTTGTCATTGCGAGCGCAGCGAAGCGATCCAGGAATGTCTCCGCGGCAGGATTCAGGATTGTTTTCACTGCGCTCGCAATGACGAGATCGAGACAGCAAACGCACCCTCACCCCAAGCTCGCCGTCACCACCGCCATCACCGACAGCAGCAGCACGATGGTGACGAGTTGCAGCGAGGCGACCGGCTGGGTGCGCCATGCCGTGATCTTGTCGGACAGCGACAGGTGGGCCTCGAAGAATTTCGGCTCGTAGACGGTCTTGAACAGGTGCGGGAGGCTCGGGCCAAACGTCACGGCCAGTAGCGCGTGGGCCAGCGAGGCGATGGCGACGAAGATGGCGACGCCGGGGTCGCCGGCGAGGTCGCGGTCGCCGCAGAGCTTGAGCAGGAAGGCGGCCAGGGCGAAAGTCGGAAAACTCTGCAGGATCGCGGTCAGCGCGAGGCCTTCGAGCGCGTTGTGCAGGCGGGACTTTCGGACTCTGGCGATGGTAGCCATGGCACGTCTCCCTGGTGACATGCGGATGACGCTACCCCTGCCGGCCTTGGGGTGATGTGAGGCGGGTCACGCCCCATAGCCGCCTGTCGCGCGATGGATTCCGGGCGCCGCTCCGGAATGACAGACGACAACTTGCGGTTCCGGGCGGCTGCGCGGAGCCGAGTTGCGCATTGCGCACTGGGCCGTGGCGAACCGCGCAGCTGATCCGGCACGAATTCGTGCAGCCGGCCCGTCACGCAACTTTCAATTGCACGCCATGAACCTGGCATTGCGCCGGCGCGTCATAAGGTCTGGAACATCCCTGTGATTTCGCGGATTGCCGGTGCGCGGGACCACGCGCTAGCGTTGCAAGGCGGCCAAGAAAAAGGATGGGCGGAATGTCGATCGAGAAGCTCAATCGCCAGCGGGTCGTGCATCTGCTCGACGCCTTCGCCCGCGGGGACATCGAGACGGCGCTGGCATGCTGCACCGACGACGTCGACTTCCTCACCCACGCGCCGATCGACGTGCTGCCGCACATGGTGCCGCGCCGCGGCAAGGGCGAATTGCGCGAGCTGTGGGAGACGATCTGGTCGCGCTATTCCGAAATCCGCTACAAGGCGCCGCACATCGTCGCCGAAGGCGAGACGGTCGCGACCTACATGCAGACCTATTTCAGGAAGCGCAGCAACGACCGCATCGTGCAGTTCGACATGGCGGTGTTCTATACCTTCCGCGGCGGGCTGGTGGCCGAGATCCGGGAGATCATCGATTCCTACGATCTGGTGCAGCAGGTGCTGGAGCGCGAGATCGGACCGCTGATCACGGGCGTGCAGGCGGATTGATCCCCCTGGCCTGGAACCCGGAACCGAACCCGGAAGATTACGGGGTTCTATTGTAAATTTCACAAAATCCGTTCAATGGTGCATTGCAAAAACGTGAATTGCGTTTTGGCCGAAGCCCGCTACATTGTTCGTATACAAATGAGTTGATCCCCGGCGCCTGGCTGCGCGTGGGGATGTTTTTCGTTTCCTTTCGCAAGCCAGCTTCAGGACTGCCCAAAATGACAGAGCACAGCCTCTGGCGTTTCTCGCGCGCGTTGCACCGCGCGATCAACGACCGGCATTTCGAGGATATCGAGGCCCTGATCGACGAGGACGTCGAGTGGGCGCTCTACGGCCCGATCGACATGTTTCCGTTCCTCGGCGCACGCCGGGGCAAGGCGGCCGTGCTCGAGGTCATCCACCAGCTCGCCGACAATTTCCAAGTGCACCGCTTCGACCGCGAGAGCATCATGCTCGGCGTCGATTCCGCCGCCTCGATGGTGCGCTATTCGCTCACGGCCCTGGATTCCAACAAGCCGATCAGCCTGCGGGTCGCGCAGTTCGCCCAGTTCAGGGCAGGCAAGCTCGTCAGCATGCGCGTCCTGATCGACACGTTCGACCTGGTCGAGCAGGCCCTCGGCCGCGCCATTCATCTGCCGAAGATGACCCGCGTCGGCTGACGCATGATCCGGTCCCGAAGGGCCGCGTTAGCGCAAAGTGCGCAGCGGTTCTTCATCATGCGCAGACGACAACCTGAAGCGCGATGACGATCATCGCGCTTCAGGGGGGACACCAACGGGCCCCGCCGTTCGGGACCGATGACGATGCCGGCCGCGACGTCCTGGCCTCCAGCCCCGCCGGATGCCGTCGCGCCAGAAGCTCGTCATCGGGCGCGCGCCTTCCGCGCGGCCCGTTGGTTCGCCGCTTGAATTTCACCGCCACAATTTCGCAACGATGGATCAGCATTTTCCGCGCGGAATGGCGCATGGTCTTTGCCGACGGCCGATATATATATTGTCGGGCAGCATGCGTTGGGGCTCGCGGGCAGGACGATGGAATTCTCGACAGGGTTTGGCTGGACCAAGCTGCCGATGCTGGCGGCCGCATTCATTTTGGGCTCGGTCCTGACGTTACAGGCGCAGATCATCCCGCCCTTCTCCCCTCCAGCGGCCGCAGCTGACGACGAGGCCGAGCCGGAGGCCGTGGCGGAGGCCCCCGACGTCAGCGACCCCGACGTGATGAAGGACATCGACGTCGACAAGCTCGACTGGAGCCAGCTCGCGGTCGACGCCGGCACCGGCATCGATCCCATGGCCGCCAAGAAGCGCGCCCAGGCCGCCGCCAGGGACGGGCTGGACTGGTCGTCCAATGCCAACGCGAACGGCTCCTCGGCGGTGACGGTGAAGCAGTCCGTGTCCCCGTTCTGGGACACGCGGATCGGCGCCGACATGACGGTGGCGAGCGAGCCGCGGACGATGTCCGAGTTGCTGGCGCAAAAGGCCGGCAACGGCGGCAACCTGCCGCAATCCTCCGGCAGCGCCTGGGCGACGGCAACCGCGCCCGGCGCCGGCGCGATCTGGGACAAGACCGCCGTGGAAGCCCGCGTCGATCCCGGCGCCGAGCAGAGCAGGATCGGGGCCTCGCTGACCAAAGCGGTGCCGCTGTCGGGCGACACCTCGCTGACGCTCCAGAATGGCTACAGCGTCAACCAGCAGGGCAGCGCTGCCGTGCCCGGCATCGGCGGCCACATCATCCGCAATTACGAAACCGACCAGTCCGCCAGGGTCACCCTCAGCGACACTGGCACCAGCATCACCGCCGGCCAGACGCTGTCGACCACCGACGACAAATGGCTGCGCAAGGTCGGCGCCGAGCAGAAGCTGTTCGACAACGTCACCGTCTCCGGCTCGGTCGGCGAGACCTCGCAAGGCGCGGTCAACAAGAGCGTGACGGCCGGCTTCAAGAAGAGCTGGTGACTTTCGCCTCTCCCCACCTGCGGGGAGAGGCCGGAATTTGCGCAAGCAAGGTCCGGGTGAGGGGGACTCTCCGCGAACTCCTTTGCCACCGTTCCTGCGGAGACACCCCTCCCACCGCAAGCGGGGCGAGGGAGCAGACCGCCGACCCGGCTAGAGCTTCGCATCCCCGCACCGGCGTTCACACTCTCCTAACCATACGCCACGGCAAAACCCCCGAATGGTCCGCCCTTGCCGCATCTCGGCCCATTTGCGGTCAAAATCGGACGCCCTGATAAGGAAGCCTCACAGACGTCGTCGTGCGGGGGACACTCGCGCTGCGCTCAACGCGAACAGGGGAACAACGATGAACGCCATGCGTCCGGAAAAGATCGAAACCACCGAGACCGAGACGGTCGACACCAACCTCGCCGCCGTGACCGAGGTCGAGGCCGGCATCCGCGACTTCGTCCGCAACGATATCGCCTATCTGCGCCGCCCGGCGGCGACCACCACCGACGCGCCGCCGCTCGACCCGAGCGCGGAGGCCACCGTCAACAACGTCAACTCGCTGATCCAGCGCGTCGCCGGCACCTCGCTCGCCGAGATCGAGAACCTGATTTCCGAGCTCGAGAGCCTGCGCGACCTGCTCCATGCCGAAGGCCAGCGCGTCCAGCGCGAGATTTCCGGCTATGCCCAGCTCAGCCAGGCCGCGATGAAGTCGACCCGCATGATCGCCGACAACGTCGCGCAGTGGAAGCGCGCCGCCGACGGCCTGCGCAACAGCTGATCGCCAAGCCCCGCATCACCGGCCGCCGCGTTCTCGGAAGAGAGCGCGGCGGTTTTGATTCCGGGAGGTTTCGTGCCCCGGACGCGGTGCCGCACGCAGTGACGCGCCGCAGAGCCGGGGCCTATGCCTCAAATTGAAGTGGCCTCGCGATGGCGCCCGGCTCTGCGCAGCAGCGCAAGAGCGCTGTAGCGCGTCCGGGACACGAGAGTATGGCTTGAACCCTACGCTCATCCCCAACGACTAATGCCAGCGTCGGCAGCCTTGCGGCCGGGCCTTGGGGGACATTTCAGATGGAAAGCATTCGGCCCGACACCACGGACCCGATACCGTTGCGGCCCGCGCCGAATCAATTCGGCACGATCATGCTGCGCTTTGTCGGGCTGCTGGCGGTTGCGATCGCCATCCTGGCGTTCGTCTATAGCCGCTAAGGCGCGGCCGGATGCCGGCCGCGAAAGATGAACGAAGTGTTACCGGCTCGCTTCGGTGACCGAGGCTTCCAGGGTGTAGGCGCCATCGGCATAGCCCTTCACCACCATGCCGGCGACCAGCATCACTGCGAGCGTCGCGGTCGCGAAGATAAATCCTACGAACTTGAGTGCGCCGCGATCTGCCATGGTCCTCGTCCCCTGTCTCTGCCAATTCGTTTCAAATAGACAGCGACAGGTTCATAATTAGTTAGCAACTCACAGGTTCCGCAGAAACCCTTCGCGGTAACCATGTTGCGCAGGCTTATGGCAGCCGCCCCGAATCGCGTCCATAGCGCGCGGGCAACACTCGCGCATCATTTGGACCGTTCATCTTGGAACAGATCTAACCGCCCTTCCGCTTGGGCACAAAGGCTGAAGCGGTGATGGAATAGACGTCTTCGCCGCGCTGGTTGGTGCCGGTGGTGCGAGCGGTCAGGATGCCCCAGCCGGGGCGCGAGGCCGAGCTGCGCTTGTCGGTGACGACGTTGACATACGCGACGGTGTCGCCGGCGAGCACCGGTCTGATCCAGCGCAGGTCGCGAAAGCCCGGCGACGGGCCCCATAGCGCGACCTCCTCGCCGCGCGAGGCGGCCTCGCGCGCCAGACGCTGGCCGTCGGCGACGAGCAGGCTCATGCAGGCCGAGCCGACATGCCAGCCCGACGCGGCAAGCCCGCCGAACAGCGAGTTCTTGCCCTCCTCCTCGTCGAGATGGAAACGCTGCGGATCGAACTTGGCGGCGAATGTCTTGATGGCCTCGGCCGTGAAGGTATAGCTGCCGATCTCGCGGCGCTGGCCGATTTCGATGTCGTCGAAGAACCGCATCAGACCGCTCCCTCGCGCCGCTTGATCAGAATCGGCGACGTCATCTCCGCGAGCGCCTCACCCCTGGCATTGCGCACGGTGCATTTGAACTTGACGATGCCGAGCTCGGGCCGGCTCTTCGAGGTGCGCGCCTCCAGCACATCGACCTCGAGCATGAGGTCGTCGCCGGGCCGCAGTGGCGAGAGCCAGCGCACTTCGTCGACGCCGGGCGATCCCAGCGATGCGGCGCGGGTGATGAAGCCGTCGGCCATCATCCGCATCATCAGCGAGCAGAGATGCCAGCCCGAGCCGGACAGGCCGCGCAGCATGCTCTTGCTGGCAGCCTCCTCGTCCAGGTGCATCGGCTGCGGATCGAACTCGGCGGCAAAGGCCAAAATCTCGTCGCGGGTGACATGGCGCGGGCCGAACGTGCCGAACCGGCCGGGCGGGAAATCTTCGAAGGTCAGGGTCATCTGGGGAAAGCTTTGCGGGAATGACAGATTGTGGCCGCACTTTGCGGCAATCTCAACCCGCCGGCCCGCATGGCTCGTGCTACATACCGGGTGGCGGCGTTGATCCGAGTCGGATCGACCGAGGGCCGCGATCGGTTTATCAAGGCCCAGTGCCCTGGGGAGAGCAATGTTTTCATTCAGCGACCTTTTCCAATGGGACCGCTTCATCACGCCGACGATCATCAAGACCTTCTATTGGCTGGTGATCGCGCTGATCTGCCTGTTCGGTCTCTCCGGCATCTTCTCCGGGCTCGCCGCGATGGCGATCAGCCCGTTCGGCGGCTTCCTGGTGCTGCTGTCCTCGATCGCCAGCGTCGTCGTCGGAATCGTGTTCTCGCGCATCCTCGCGGAGCTGATCCTGATCGTCTTCCGCATCAACGAGCATCTCGGCGCGATCCGCGACCAGGGCGGCGGGATGCGGTGACGACGGTCTCGTAGGGTGGGCAAAGCGAAGCGTGCCCACGATCTTCCACAATGACAGCAGGTGGTGGGCACGGCGCGATGCGCCTTTGCCCACCCTACGGCACTACGGCACCGGTGTTGCCGGCTTACTACGTATTGAACCTGAAATGCATCACGTCGCCGTCGGCGACGACGTAGTCCTTGCCTTCGAGGCGGAGCTTGCCGGCATCGCGTGCGCCGGCTTCGCCGCCGAGCGCGACATAGTCCTCATACGCGATGGTCTCGGCGCGGATGAAACCCTTCTCGAAGTCGGTGTGGATCACGCCGGCCGCCGCGGGCGCCTTGGTGCCGCGATGGATGGTCCAGGCGCGCGCTTCCTTCGGGCCCACGGTGAAATAGGTGATGAGGTCGAGCAGCGTGTAGCCGGCGCGGATCAGGCGATCGAGGCCGGCCTCTTCGAGGCCCAACGTCTCCAGGAACTCGGCGCGCTCCTCGCGCGAGATGGTGGCGATCTCGGATTCGATCTTGGCGGAGATGACGACGGCGACCGCGCCTTCCTTGGCCGCCTGCTCCTCGACCGCCTTGGAGAAGGCGTTGCCTGATGCAGCCGAGCCTTCCTCGACGTTGCAGACGTAAAGCACGGGCTTGGAGGACAGCAGGCCGAGCATGGCGAAGGCGCGCTCCTCCTCCGGCTTGCGCTCGACGAGACGCGCGGGCTTGCCCTCGCGCAGCAGCACCAGGGTGCGGTTGACCAGGTCGAGCTGCTCCTTGGCGTCCTTGTCGTTGCCCTTGGCCTTCTTGGTGAGGTTGTCGACGCGCTTCTCGAGGCTGTCGAGGTCGGCGAGCATCAGCTCGGTCTCGATGGTCTCGATGTCGGCGAGCGGGGCGATCTTGCCCTCGACATGGGTGATGTCGGAGTCTTCAAAGCAGCGCACTACATGCGCGATGGCGTCGACCTCGCGGATGTTGGCGAGGAACTGGTTGCCGAGGCCTTCGCCCTTGGAGGCGCCGCGGACCAGGCCCGCGATGTCGACGAAGGTCAGCCGGGTCGGGATGATCTGGCCGGACTTGGCGATGGCGGCGAGCTTCTCCAGCCGCGGATCCGGCACCGCGACCTCGCCGACATTCGGCTCGATTGTGCAGAACGGATAGTTCGCGGCCTGCGCCGCGGCCGTCTCGGTCAGCGCGTTGAACAAGGTCGACTTGCCGACATTGGGCAATCCGACGATCCCGCATTTGAATCCCATGGTATCCTCTATCCGTATTCGTCATGGCCGGGCTTCGTCCCGGCCATCCACGCCTTGACGCGCGGAATGAAGAACGTGGATGCCCGGAACATCTAGCGCGAAGACGCGCTTCTGTCCGGGCATGACGGAGAAAACGGCGACCCTATTCCTTGCCGTTGTCGTCCTTGGTCAAAAAACCCTTGGCCTGCATGGCCAGATGCACCCTGTTGGCGAAGGTCGCGTCCGTGCCCTTGGCAAGCAGTGCGGCGTGCTCGGCGACGGCGTCGCACAGCGTCGCCACCCATTCGTTGTCGGCCTTGGCGAAGTCCGACAGCACGTGGCCGTGCACCAGCTCCTTGACGCCGGGATGACCAATGCCGAGGCGCACGCGGCGATAGTCGTTGCCGATATGCGCCGAGATCGACCGCAGGCCGTTGTGGCCGGCGATGCCGCCGCCGATCTTCACCCGCACCTTGCCCGGCGGCAGCTCGAGCTCGTCATGGAACACCGTGACGTCGCCGGGCGCGATCTTGAAGAAGCTCGCCGCCTCCTGAACGCTGCGGCCGGACTCGTTCATGTAGGTCGTCGGCTTGAGCAGGATCACGCGCTCAGGTCCGAGCGTGCCTTCCGACGTCTCGCCCTGAAACCTGCGGCGCCAGGGCGCAAAGCCATGACGCCGCGCGATCTCGTCGACGGCCATGAAGCCGATATTGTGCCGGTTACGTGCGTATTTCGCGCCGGGATTGCCGAGCCCAACAAAGAGTCGCATGACGCGGCGCGCCCCTCAGCCAGCGCGCGATCAGGGACCGCGCGCCAGCTCATCTGAGAGATTACTTCTTCTTGTCGCCGCCGGCGGGAGCCTTGGCAGCGGCGGCAGGTGCAGCAGCGCCCGCAGCCGGAGCCGCGGCGCCAGCGGCCGGAGCCGCCGCAGCAGCGCCCGGAGCCGCAGCCGCAGCCGCGGCCTTCTGCTCTTCGGCGTAGCCGGACGGCGGCACGATGGTGACGAGGGTCGCGTCCTCGCGGGTCAGCGCCTTCACGCCGGCCGGCAGCTTGACGTCGGACAGATGCAGCGAGTGACCGATTTCGAGCGCGCCGACGTCGGCCTCGATGTACTGCGGAATGCTCTCGACGCCGCATTCGAGCTCGATCGCGTGGGCGACGATGTTGACGGTGCCGCCGCGCTTCACGCCCGGGGAGCTTTCCGCCTTCACCACGTGCAAGGGCACGCTGATGCGGATGGTGGCGCCTTCGCCGAGCCGCATGAAGTCGACATGGATCGGGAAGTCCTTGACCGGGTCTAGGTGATAGTCGCGCGGGATCACGCGGTGCTTCTTGCCCTCGAGATCGATGTCAACCAGCGTGGTCAGGAACCGGCCGGCGAGGATGCGCTGGCGCAGTTCGCGATCTTCGATCGAGATCGTCACCGGGGGCTGGTTGTTGCCATAGATCACTCCGGGCACGCGCCCGGCGCGACGCTCAGCCCGGGCGGCCCCCTTGCCGCTCTTCGGACGTGCGGTCGCCTTCAATTCCTTGACGGTCGTCGCCATGTCGTTAAGTCCTTGTTTTGGCAAAAGTTAATGGGCCGCAGCGCGGCCCATGGCATAGCTCGCAGCAAGCCTCCAGGGGTGCGGGGGCCACGAACGTGGCGGGCTTTTACCCGGAAGCTGCGGAAATGACAAGGAGAATGGGCTGCCGGCCCGCACGGAGTAGCCCGGATGGAGCGCAGCGCAATCCGGGGCTCTCACCTTGCGGGACGACCCTCCCGGATTTCGCTACCGCTCCATCCGGGCTACGGGACCGTCGTCACCCGCCGAGCTTGGCTTCCAGCGCCGCGATGCGCGCTTTCAGCGCCTCGTTCTCCTCGCGCGCCAGGCGCGCCATGTCCTTGACCGCCTCGAACTCCTCGCGCTTGACCAGATCCATGTCGCGCAGGAATTTCTCCGCCTGGGTCCGCATCACCGTGTCGAACTCGCGCTTGACGCCCTGAGCGGCCCCGGCGGCGTCGTTCATCAGGCGGCCGATCTCGTCGAAAAACCGGTTGTTGGTCTGGGTCATGGCGGGCCTCCGATAAACTTTGCGCGAACTCTCCGAAACACAATGGCAATCCGAACGGAACGGTTCAAGAGCCGCGGGGTGGTAACCTTGTCATGACCCGGTGTCCTTGCAATCGTCCTCGACGTCCCTGCATAAGAAGAATCACAGGGCGTCTGAAGGCGCCGACCGCCGCGATTTCGCTTGGACATTGAAGGCGCGATGCAGCTTCTTCTGATCGACTTCCCCGCCTTCACGCCGATCGCGCTCGAGATCGGCCCGTTCGCGATCCGCTGGTATGCGCTGGCCTATATCTGCGGCATCGTGTTCGGCTGGCTCTATGCGCGCTCGCTGCTGAAGAACGAGCGCCTGTGGGGCGGCCCGGCGCCGATCTCGCTGGTGCAGATCGACGACTTCATCCTCTGGGTGACGCTCGGCATCATCCTCGGCGGCCGCACCGGCTACGTGCTGTTCTACAACCTGCCCTTCTTCATCGATCATCCCGCCGCGATCTTCAGGCTATGGGAGGGCGGCATGTCCTTCCATGGTGGCTTCCTCGGCTGCGTCGTCGCGGTGATGTGGTTTGCCCATCGCAACAAGATCCCGATCCTGTCGCTCGGCGACATCACCACAGCGGTCGCGCCGGTCGGGCTGCTGCTCGGGCGGATCGCCAATTTCATCAATGGCGAATTGTGGGGCCGCGTCACCGATGCGAGCCTGCCCTGGGCCATGATCTTCCCGAACGATCCGACGCAGCTGCCGCGCCATCCGAGCCAGCTCTACCAGGCCGGCATGGAAGGCATCCTGCTGTTCACCGTGCTCGCGGTCATGATCCGCTTCGGTGCCCTGAAGCGGCCCGGCATGATCCTCGGCGCCTTCATCCTGATCTACGGCCTGGCCCGCATCGCCGGCGAGCATTTCCGCGAACCGGACGCACAGCTTGGTTTCCTCTGGGGCGGGTTAACCATGGGCATGCTGCTGTCGATCCCGATGCTTATCGTTGGCCTCATACTTATTGTATTGGCAGTCAGGCGCGGTGCGCCGCAGCCCGCCCAGGCCATTCGTTAATTCATTTCGAGAAAGTACGCCGTGACCGACCAGCCGCTACTCGACGAGATCAAGGCGCTGATCAAGGCGTCGGGCCCGATGCCGGTCTGGCGCTACATGGAACTGTGCCTGATGCATCCGCGCCATGGCTATTACGTCTCGCGCGATCCGCTCGGCCGTGAAGGCGACTTCACCACCGCGCCCGAGGTCAGCCAGATGTTCGGCGAGCTCTTGGGGTTGTGGACCGCCTCGGTGTGGAAGCAGATGGGCTCGCCGCAATTCCTGCGGCTGATCGAGCTCGGCCCCGGCCGCGGCACCATGATGGCCGACGCCCTGCGCGCGCTCCGCGTGCTGCCGCCGCTGTACCAGGCGCTCCATATCCACATGGTCGAGGTCAATCCGGTCCTGCGCGAGCGGCAGGGCGCGACGCTGTCCGCCGTGCGCAACATCTCCTGGCACGACAGCATCGACGACGTGCCTGATGGCCCGAGCATCATCCTCGCCAACGAATATTTCGACGTGCTGCCGATTCACCAGATGGTCCGCCTCGAGAACGGCTGGCACGAGCGCGTGATCGAGATCGACGGCAACGGCAGGCTTCAGTTCGGCGCAGCGCCGGAGCCGACCCCGCGCTTCGACGTGCTGCTGCCGCCCCTGGTGCGCGCCGCACCTATCGGCGCCGTGTTCGAATGGCGGCCCGACGGCGAGATCATGAAGCTCGCCACCCGCGTGCGCGACCAGGACGGCGCCGCCCTGATCATCGACTACGGCCATCTGCGCAGCGACGCCGGCGACACCTTCCAGGCGATTGCCCGCCACACCTTCGTCGATCCCCTGAAGGCGCCGGGCCAGGCCGACGTCACCGCCCATGTCGACTTCCAGGCGCTGGCGCGCGCGGCCGAGGACGTCGGCGCGCGCGTGCACGGGCCGGTGACGCAAGGCGACTTCCTCAAGCGCATCGGCATCGATACGAGGGCCGCCGCCTTGATGCAGAAGGCCACGCCGGAAGTCGCCACCGACATTTCGATCGCGCTCAAGCGCCTGACCGACACCGGGCGCAGCGGCATGGGCTCGATGTTCAAGGTGCTCGGCATCTCCGAGCCGCGGCTGACGGGCATTGCCGGCCTCAGCGATTTCGAACAGGCCGGAGGCAATTGATGACGCTCACCTCCTCGCTGCTGGCAGCTGTGCCCGGCCTGCGCCATGCCTTCTTCACGCGCGAAGGCGGCGTCTCCGGCGGCATCTATGCCGCGCTGAACGGCGGGCTCGGCTCCAACGACGATCAGGGCCTCGTCGCGGAGAACCGCCGCCGCATGGCCGAGCATGTCGGTGTCGGCGCGGACCGCTTCCTCAGCCTGCACCAGATCCACTCGCCCGACGTGCTGGTTGCCGAGACACCATGGCCGAGCGGGCCGCGGCCGAAGGGCGATGCGCTGGTGACGAAAACGCCCGGCATCGCGCTCGGCGTCTCCACCGCCGATTGCGGACCGGTGCTGTTCGTCGATCCCCATGCACGCGTGATCGGCGGTGCACATGCCGGCTGGAAAGGCGCGCTCACCGGCGTGCTGGAGGCGACGATTTCGGCGATGGAGGATCTCGGCGCCACGCGCGGCGGCATCATCGCGGCGATCGGGCCGCTGATCCGCCAGGACAGCTACGAGGTCGGCAACGAGTTCGTGGCGCGCTTCATCGAGGCGGATGCGGACAACGCCATGTTCTTCATCCCGTCGGTGCGCGAGGGACACGCGATGTTCGATCTCGCCGGCTTCATCCGCCAGCGGCTCGAGGCCGCCGGCATCCTGATGATCGACGATCTCGGCCTCGACACCTATGCCGACGAGCGCTTCTTCAGCTATCGCCGCTCGGTGCATCGCAAGGAGCCGGATTACGGCCGCCACGTGCATGCGATCGCGCTCGAAGCGTGAACACAAGGGCAACGCACTGTGTCATTCCGGGGCTCGCGAAGCGAGAACCCGGAATCCATCGGGCGGCAATTCACGCGGAGAAATGGATTCCTGGCTCGCGCCAAGCGGCGCGCCCCGGAATGACACTGTGTGTCCGTGCGCCGCCGCCCTAGACCTTAATCGATTTTAACGATATCGCTGCCCTCCATAATGAGGGACGCGTCATTCATCCTGGGCCGTGCGGGTTCGCGCGTGCTGGCGGCCATGCTGCTGGCGGCTGCGACCGCGCTTGGCGGCTGTGCCGGCGGTGGCGGCGCCGCGAATTCCTATGCGATGGCGCCGAGCACCGGCTCGGGCGCGACGGTGGCGTTCGAATCGATCGACGGGCCGCCGCCGCAGGTGTTCGACCGCATGGTCGGCGTGCTCGACAGCGAATCCAAGCTGCGCAGCCTGTCCGTGGTCTCCCGCGAGGGCTCGGCCGCCTACCGCGTGCGCAGCTACCTCTCCGCCCAGATCGTCCGCGGCAAGACCGTGATCGCCTGGGTCTGGGACGTCTACGACGCCAATCAGCAGCGCGCGCTGCGCCTGTCCGGCGAGGAACCGACCTCGGTCAAGGCCGGCCGCGACGCGTGGGCGGCCGCCGACGATCTGGTGCTGCGGAAGATCGCCCAGGCCGGATTCAGTGGACTTTCCAACATGATCAACGGCACGCCGGACTCACCTGGCGCAGCGCCTGGCTTGCGGGGACCGGCGGTGGCGAGCGTGATTCCCGAGGCGCCGACGTCGGACATGCCGTCCTCCGCGCTCGGCTATGCCGAGCGATAACCCCCGCTAAACCACGGCCTCAAGTTGCGGCCAAACCGTTGGCCCGACTCAGGATTTTCGAAGGGAAAACGTAGCCTTCCGGGTTGCCATTGCAGCCTCCCGCCTGATATTTCCTCGCCCGTCGTAACCGTGCTTCCAGTGGGATCTGAGATGTTGAACGTCGTATCCAGCAAAGCGCGGGAGGAAGCGTCTATGTCGGCCAAAAACGGCTCCATCAAGCTCGTCGCCGGCAACTCCAATCCGGCCCTCGCGCAGGCGATCGCGCAAGGCCTCGACCTGCCGCTGACCAAGGCGGTGGTCCGGCGCTTCGCCGACATGGAAATCTTCGTCGAGATCCAGGAGAACGTCCGCGGCTCGGATGCCTTCGTCATCCAGTCGACCTCGTTTCCCGCGAACGACCATCTGATGGAGCTCCTGATCATCACCGACGCGCTGCGCCGCTCCTCGGCGCGCCGCATCACCGCGGTGCTGCCCTATTTCGGCTACGCCCGGCAGGACCGCAAATCGGGCTCGCGCACGCCGATCTCGGCCAAGCTCGTCGCCAATCTGATCACGCAGGCCGGTGTCGACCGCGTCATGACGCTCGACCTGCATGCCGGCCAGATCCAGGGCTTCTTCGACATCCCGACCGACAATCTCTATGCGGCGCCGCTGATGGTGCGCGACATCAAGGACAAGTTCGACCTCTCCAAGGTGATGGTGATCTCGCCCGACGTCGGCGGCGTGGCCCGCGCGCGCGGCCTCGCCAAGCGCATCAACACCCCGCTCGCGATCGTCGACAAGCGCCGTGAGCGCCCGGGCGAATCCGAGGTCATGAACGTGATCGGCGATGTCGCCGGCTACACCTGTATCCTCGTCGACGACATCGTCGATTCCGGCGGCACGCTGGTGAATGCGGCCGACGCACTGCTCGCCAAGGGCGCCAAGGACGTCTACGCCTACATCACGCACGGCGTGCTCTCCGGCGGCGCGGCCGCCCGCATCTCCGGCTCCAAGCTGAAGGAGCTGGTGATCACCGACTCGATCCTGCCGACGGAGGCGGTGACCAAGGCGCCGAACATCCGCACGCTGCCGATCGGCAGCCTGATCTCGGATGCGATCGCGCGCACGGCCGCAGAAGAATCGGTGTCGAGCCTGTTCGACTGATTTTTTCGATCCGAGAAGTCTCGTAGGGTGGGCAAAGGCGCAAAGCGCCGTGCCCACCTTTTTTCATTTGCGAGAGAAGGTGGGCACGTTTGCGCTTTGCCCACCCTACGGCAGCCTGCCTACCCCACGATCCCCGCGGCGACCTGACCGCGCAGGCGCTCCAGGCCGAGCAAGGTCTCGGCACAGGCTGCCGCGACTTCCACGCCCTTGATGGCAAAGTGCTTGCGGAAGAAGTCGTAGTGCACCTCGGTCTCGTGGAATTGCTGCGGCGTCAGCACCGCCGAGAACACCGGCACCTCGGTGCGCAGCTGCACGTCCATCAAGGCCTTGATCACGGTGTCGGCGACGAATTCGTGGCGATAGATGCCGCCGTCGACGACGAGGCCGGCCGCAACGATCGCGGTGTAGCGACGCGTCTTGGCGAGGACCTGCGCGTGCAGCGGGATCTCGAACGAGCCCGGCACCTCGAACACGTCGACATGGGTGAGGTGCCTTGCCTCCGCCTCCTTCAGGAAGGCGATGCGGGCCTCCTCGACCACGTCGCGATGCCAGCAGGCCTGTACGAAGGCCACCCGCTGCGGCTTGGCAAAGCGCGGATGCCCGGTCGCGGGTCCTTGCGGAACCGGCGGCGGTTGGACGTCTGAGTTTTGGACTTGGGGGTCTTGCAACATCTGATTCATGGCTTTCCTCAGTTTAAGGACCAGAATCAGGGCACACGGAACGACAAGCAGCCGCACCTTGCGATGCGTCTGCTACCGACCGTTCTCTTTCATCCGGACTTTGACCGTCGGCTTCGGAGTTGCACCGAATCTGCTGACCCTTCCCTTCGGGTTACCCCTTGGGGAAGGCGCTCGCGGGCTTGGGCCTTTCGACCCTTACCGCCGGTGGGGACTTTCACCCCGCCCTGAGAACATCGGCCGCTCGGGATGAACGGCCTGGGCGGAAATATGCCGCCGGCGCGCCGGCGCGGCAAGCGCGTTCCGCATGGGCAAATCGCATGGTCCCATGCCGGCGTAGAGGTCCTGTTGGCGGTCCGGCCCTCGTGGGACGGAATTAACGATTGGCGCCCCCGAATCCGATTCCGGTTTGTTCTCCTCGATCGGGATCCGAGGCTTTCGACGTTAAGAATTGTGGCGGAGATGAGCTGTGGACGAACGAGTCCTGGCTTGTGGACGGACTCCGGACCCCGTTGCGCAGATTCCGCAAATCACATCACTTGATCCGCGACAGGCCCGCGCTGATCCGAGGGGATCGTAACAGCGACCTGGGGATCGCATGAGCGACCCTGAGGGATCGCAGCAGCGACGTTGAGGGAGAGCGTGCCGGGCCGACCGCGTGCGTATCAAGGACAACAAGAAGGCAAGAGGTCGAGACGGCATGTCCCTGCTCGAAGGCACTATCGATTCCAGAAGCCATCCGCTCGCGGTGGTCGAGGATATCGCTGCCAGCAACAACTGGCCGTTCGAACGCTCCGGCGAAGACGAACTCACGATTGTCTCGAAGGGACAATGGACCGACTACCAGCTCTCCTTCACCTGGATGGGCGAGATCGAGGCGCTGCATCTGGCCTGCGCCTTCGACATGAAGATTCCGCACGCGCGCCGCGGCGAGGTGCAGCGGCTCGTCGCCGCCGTCAACGAGCAGCTGTGGGTCGGTCATTTCGATCTGTGGACCAACACCGGCATGGTGATGCACCGCCAGGCCCTGGTGCTGCCGGGCGGCCTCACCGCCTCGACCGCGCAATGCGAGGCCATGCTTGCCGGCGCCATCCATGCCTGCGAGCGCTATTTCCCGGCGTTCCAGTTCGTGGTATGGGCGGGCAAGACCACCACCGAGGCCATGGACGCCGCGATGTTCGACACGGTCGGAGAGGCGTAGGGCTCGCCTCGCCCTCCGCTGTCGTCCCGGACAAGCGCGCCCTAAGCGCGCGCCGATCCGGGATCCATACCGCGTGATGGCCACCTGTGGCACGCGGCTTGTTGCCAACACCTCGATCCACTAGAACCGCCCGTGGTTATGGATCCCCGCCTTCGCGGGGATGACGCCTGAGTGTGTGGCAACGGCGATGGCAAACAACCCCCTTCAAAACATCACCGGCACCATCCTGCTCGCCGGCGCCGGCAAGATGGGCGGCGCGATGCTGACCGGATGGCTGGCGGGCGGGCTCGACCCGCGCCGTGTCGCCGTGATCGATCCGCATCTGTCGCCCGAGATCACCGCGCTCGCCGCCAGGGGCGTCGCGCTCAATCCCGATGCGACGACGGCAGGCCCCGTCGAGACGCTGGTCGTCGCGGTGAAACCGCAGATGTTCCGCGAGGCCGGCACCAGGTTGAAAGCGTTCGTCTCGGACAAGACCTCGGTGGTCTCGATCATGGCGGGAACCACGATCGCCTCACTCCAGGAGGTCTGCGGCGGCGCCGTGGTGCGCGCGATGCCGAACACGCCGGCCGCGATCGGCCGCGGCATCACCGTCGCCGTCGCGGCCAACGACGTCAGCACCGCGCAGCGCGCACTGGCCGACGCGCTGCTACGCGCCACCGGCGCGGTCGAATGGGTCGAGGACGAAGGCCTGATGGACGCGGTGACCGCCGTCTCCGGCTCCGGGCCGGCCTATGTGTTCCTGCTCGCCGAGGAGCTGGCACGCGCCGGCGTCGAAGCGGGTCTGCCCGAGGCGCTGGCAATGAGGCTCGCACGCCAAACCGTCTCCGGCTCCGGCGAGTTGCTGCACCAGTCCGAGCTGCCCGCCGGCACACTGCGCCAGAACGTCACCTCGCCCGGCGGCACCACCGCCGCAGCGCTCGGCGTGCTGATGGGAGAGCCGGGCCTGCGCGATCTCATGATCCGCGCGATCGCCGCCGCGACGAAGCGATCGAAAGAATTGGCGAAGTAAGACGGTGCTGTAGGGTGGGCAAAGGAGCGTAAGCGACGTGCCCACCGTCTCTCAACAATTGCAGATGGTGGGCACGGCGAAGGCGCCTTTGCCCACCCTACGGCGCCGTGCCGGCTCCCAGCCGCTTGTTGAACGTCTCGACATTGACGAGCCCGCGCGCGTGGCGACCTTCGCCGAGCTTGCGCGTGCCCTCGTAGGCTTCGACCTCGAAGCGGATGACGCGGCGCTCGACCGCGACCACCTTCGCGGTGGTCCGCACCGTCGCGCCGACGAGGGCGGCCGCGAGATGGCGGATGTCGACCTCGGTGCCGACAGTGACCCAGCCCGGCTGCAGCGCTGAGCGGATCGCATCGCCCGAGGTCATCTCCATCTCCAGGATCATCATCGGCGTGGCATAAACAAAGGGCATGCCGGGCACGAAATGCCCGACCGTGCGCTCGGCCGGCACCACCAGCGTGCGCTCGGCACTCATGCCGATCGTGATGTAATCCCGTGCGTCCATGGGTCTTGCTCGATGTCGTCCCGGACAAGCGCGCCTTAAGCGCGCGCCGATCCGGGACAACAGTGGTGATTGACGCTTGAGAAGCGGCTACTTCTTCGCGGCCGCCGCGCGTTCCACGAAGGTCTTGCCGCCCTTCATCTTGTGGCGGAGCGGGGCTTCGTTGATCTGGATGACGACGGCATCGGCATCGACGCCGAGATTCTTCACCAGCGCCTGCGTGATGTCGCGCATCATGCCGGCCTTCTGCTCGTCGGTGCGGCCTTCGGCCATGCTGATGGTGATCTCAGGCATTGTTCTCTCCCTTGCGGCCGGACGCCGGCCATTGACGGTCGCCATCAAACAAGACGTGGATGCCCGGGACAAGCCCGGGCATGACGGCGCGCCGGAATGGCTATCCCCACTTTACGTCATGGCGGGCCAGGACCTCGCGCACTTTCGCGACGAGATCGGCTTCGCTGCACGAGAACTGCGCCGGGCGGCTCTCGCGCCATTCCTGGTTGGAGGCGATCGCGGCGGCCGCCTTGGCGCCTTCGATCAGGTCCTTGATCTGCAGCTCGCCGCGCGCCTTCTCGTCGGAGCCCTGGATGATGACGCAGGGCGAGTTGCGGCGATCGGCATATTTGAGCTGGTTGCCCATGTTCTTGGGGTTGCCGAGATACAGCTCGGCCCGGATGCCGGCATTGCGCAACGACGCCACCATCTTCTGATAGTCGGCGACGCGGTCGCGGTCGAACACGGTGACCACGACGGGACCGAAGTCCGGCTTGGTGTCGAGCTTGCCGAGCAGCATCAGCGCGGCCTGCAGGCGCGACACGCCGATCGAAAAACCGGTCGCCGGCACCGGCTCGCCGCGAAAGCGCGAGACGAGGCCGTCATAGCGTCCGCCGCCGCCGACCGAGCCGAAGCGCACCGGGCGACCCTTCTCGTCCTTGGTCTCGAGCAGCAGTTCGACCTCGTAGACGGGGCCGGTGTAATATTCGAGACCGCGCACGACGGAGGGATCGATCTTGATGCGGTCTGCACCGTAACCCGACGCAGTGACCAGCTTGGCAATCTCTTCCAGCTCGCTCACGCCGGCCTGACCGACCGGGCTCTTGGCGAGGTAGGCTTCCGCAGCGGCAACGGCCTCTTTCCAATCCTCGCGCGGCTTGGTGATGGCGAGAACGACGTCGGCTTCGGCTTCGCTCAGATTGGCGCCCTTGGTGAAGTCGCCCTTGCCTTCTTCGCCGCCGTCCCAGCGTCCGGGACCGAGCAGCTTGCGCACCTCGTCGGCGGGAAACTTGTCGAGCTTGTCGATCGCGCGCAACACCGTCAGCCGGCGCGCCGCGTTCTCCTCACCCGCGAGCCCAATGGCTTCCAGCACGCCATCGAGCACTTTTCGGTTGTTCACCTTCACGACATACTGGCCGCGCGCGATGCCGAGCGCCTCCATCGTGTCCGCCGCCATCATGCAGATCTCGGCGTCCGCCGCCGGAGTCGCCGAACCCACCGTGTCGGCGTCGAACTGCATGAACTGACGGAAGCGGCCGGGGCCCGGCTTTTCGTTGCGGAAGACGTAGCCGACGCGGTAGCTGCGATAGGGCAGGACCAGCGCGTCGGTGCCGTAGCGCTCGCCGACATAGCGCGCCAGCGGCGCGGTCAAATCGTAGCGCAAGCTGATCCACTGCTCGTCGTCGTCCTGGAACGAGAACACGCCCTCGTTCGGGCGGTCCAGGTCGGGCAGGAACTTGCCGAGCGCGTCGGTATATTCCATCGCCGGCGTCTCCACCGGCTCGAAGCCGTAGAGCTCGTAGACGGCACGGATCTTCTCGACCATCTCGCGCGTCGCCCGGATCGCTGAGGGATCGCGATCCTCGAGCCCGCGCGGCAGACGCGCCTTCAGTTTCTGGGGTTTTTTGGGTTTCTCGGCCATGCGCGGCGTTTACCAGCCGGGGCGCGAGGCGGCAACTGCTCTACGGCTGCTCCATCCGCGCCCGCAGCGCATCGGCGTCCGCCTTCGGCAGCGATTTCAGCGTCGGCTTGATGGTTTCGCCACCGACGATCTTGCCGTTGCGCATGAACATCCAGTCCGAGATGTCGGCCTCGGTGAACGAAACCTTGTCGCCGGCGTGCTTGCCCGGCAGATCGCGGGGTTGGTTGGCAAACAGGCCGGTAAAGGTCCCGCCGGGCTGCTTCTTCACCTCGCCGATCCAGATGTGCTCGCCACCCTTGCGGGTCGCAAAACGCACCTTCAGGGCGTGCCCGGTTTCGGACGGCTTCTGCGCCTCATAGGAGGCCCAGAAGGCCGGCAGCGTGCCGCGGGCCCGCGCCATCGCCGCATTCATCTCGGGATCGCCGGTGCGCACGTCGACGATCGGCGAGCGGTCTTGCGCGACGACCTCGTGCGTCGGGCCGATCGTCAGGATGCCGAACACCGAGATGCCGGTGATTGCGGCGAGAACGACCCATTTCACGGGTTGGGAGAGCCTTGCTGCCATGATCGCGATACCCAGGATGCCTTGATGCGTCCTGGCTTTGTCGCGAGATCGTGGCAGGGCGTTCAGTGCACGAAACGCACAAACGATGCGCGTTTCCCCTCTCCCCTTGTGGGAGAGGGTGGCTCGCCGCGCTAGCGGCGAGACGGGTGAGGGGTTCTTTCCGCGACCGCAGATTTAACGATGCGGACAGAGACCCCTCATCCGGCGCTTCGCGCCACCTTCTCCCACAAGGGGAGAAGGAAGAAGAAGCAATCAAAACACCTTGCGGATCCAGTTGTGCGGATCGTTGGTGCGGCCGTACTGGATGTCGACGAGCTGCTTGCGCAGGCCCATGGCGACGGGGCCGGCGGCGCCGCCCGATATCTCGAAATCGCCGCTGACCGAACGCACCTTGCCGATCGGCGAGATCACGGCGGCGGTGCCGCAGGCAAAGGCTTCCTTCAGCCTGCCGCTGGCGGCATCCTTGCGCCACTGGTCGAGCGAATACGGCTCCTCGCGCACGGTCTTGCCGGCATCGCGGGCGAGCGTGATGATGGAATCGCGGGTGATGCCGGGCAGGATGGTGCCGAGCGGCGGCGTCGAGAGCGAGCCGTCGTCGAACACGAAGAACACGTTCATGCCGCCGAGCTCCTCGACGTAGCGACGCTCGATCGCATCGAGAAAGACGACCTGGTCGCAGCCGTGCTGCATCGCCTCCGCCTGTGCGCGCAGGCTGGCGGCGTAATTGCCGCCGCATTTGACCGCGCCGGTGCCGCCGACCGCGGCGCGCGTGTAGTTTTCCGACACCCAGATCGAGACCGGCGCAGGGCCGCCCTTGAAATAGGAGCCGACCGGCGAGGCGATGACCGAGAAGATGTATTCGGACGACGGCTTGACGCCGAGGAAGGTCTCGCTCGCGATCATGAAGGGGCGCAGATAGAGACTGCCCTCGCCGCCCGGCATCCAGGCGCGGTCGATGCGCACGACCTGCTCGACCGCCTCGATGAAGACGTCCTCGGGCAGCTGCGCCATCGCCATGCGGTCGGCGGAATCCCTGAAGCGGCGCGCATTGGCATCGGGCCGGAACAGGTTCACGCCGCCATCGTCGCGCTTGTAAGCCTTCAGGCCTTCGAAGATCTCCTGGGCGTAGTGCAGGACGGCGCCGGCCGGATCGAGCTGGAAGTTGGCGCGCGCTTCGATCTTCGCCTCGTACCAGCCGCCCTTGAGCTGGTTGTAGCGGACGATCGCCATGTGATCGGTGAAGACCCGCCCGAAGCCGGGGTCGACCAGCTTGGCCACGCGGTCCTTCTCGGGCGTCGGATGGGTTGCGGGCTGGATGTCGAATGTCATGCTCATGTCCTTGGCTCCCGCTGCCGGTAACGGCGCTGTTTCTCACGCCCGCCCGCCCCGTCGGGGCCGGCCGGCTTGATTGGTTTCTGGCCGGACCCCGTCGCCAGCCTTGTTACGGCCGGTTTCCCGTGGCCAGCATGTCGCTGAGGACATGCTTTTGCGGGAGGCGGAAGTCCAGTATGTTTTGCCGAAATGCCGCTCGACAATCGCACGGTAGATCTGATCCGGCCGTCGTCGCCTGTCCGGCTCTTTCCACCGTCCCGCTTCGATGCCGCCCGCCGCGAAACGACCTAAAATTTCGTGCGGGCTGATCGTTTTGTAACATTGAACCCAAGATACGTCAATATGCCTGACATAAATTTCGCGAGTCCCGCTGAAGACGCCGCCGAGCCCCGGCCGGCGGCAGGCGATGGAGGCAATTTGCGCTGGGATATCATCGAGCTGCTGTTCTTCGCCTATCGCGATTTCGTCGGCGATCCCGACCAGGAGCTGGAGGCTTTCGGCTTCGGCCGGGCTCATCACCGGGTCATGCACTTCGTCTACCGTTATCCCGGCCTCAAAGTCGCCGACCTGCTCGACGTCCTGCGCATCACCAAGCAATCGCTCGGCCGCGTGCTCAAGCAGCTCCTGGACGAGGGCTACATCGTGCAGAAGACCGGTGACAACGACCGCCGCCAGCGCCTGCTCTATGCGACGCCGAAAGGCGAGGCGCTGGTGCAGAAGCTCGCCGGACTGCAGACCACGCGCATCACCAAGGCGCTCGCCGAGATCGGTCCGCAGGACGCCGAGACGGTCAAGCGCTTCCTGCGCGCGATGATCGATCGTGACGATCCGGACAAGGTGCTCGAGACCATCTTCGCTTCCGTCAATCAAACCACCAAGGAGTGACCGTGTCGCTCGCTGCCACTCTCGCCCGCCCGCCGGCGCGCCCTGCCGACGACGCGCCGCATCTGCTGCTGGTCGACGACGACCGCCGCATCCGCGATCTGCTCTCGCGCTTCCTTGCCGGCGAAGGCTACCGCGTCACCACCGCCGCGAGCGCCGGCGATGCACGATCGAAATTGCTGGGTCTGCATTTCGACCTCTTGATCCTCGACGTGATGATGCCCGGCGAGACCGGCTTCGACCTCGCCCGCTTCATCCGCACCTCCTCCTCGGTGCCGATCGTGATGCTTACGGCGCGGCACGAGGCGGAGGCCCGCATCGAGGGCTTGCAGATCGGCGCCGACGACTACGTGGCAAAACCGTTCGAGCCGCGCGAGCTGGCGCTGCGCATCAACAACATCCTCAAGCGCGCCGCTCCGCCGCCGCAGGCCACGACGATCGAGAAGATCGCCTTCGGTCCGTACATCTACCACCTCGAGCGCGGCGAGCTGCGCCAGGGCGAGGAGGTCATTCACCTCACCGACCGCGAGCGCGAGATGCTGCGAATTCTCTCGGAGACGCCGGGCGAGACCGTGCCGCGCAGCGCGCTGACCGGCAATGGCAGCGTCAACGAGCGCGCCGTCGACGTGCAGATCAACCGCCTCCGGCGCAAGATCGAGACCGACCCCGCCAATCCGCTGTTCCTCCAGGCGGTGCGCGGCATCGGCTACCGGCTGGTGGCCTCGCCATAAATCAAGTGAAGCGCGCCAAATGAGCACGATCGATACCGGCCTGACGCTTCTGAAGAGCGCCGCCGGCCGCGTCTCCGCCGCCAACGGCTGGATGGGCAACGCGTTCAAGGGCTGGATGCCGACCGGCCTCTACGCCCGCGCGCTCCTCATCATGATCGTGCCGATGGTGGTGCTGCAATCGGTCGTCGCCTTCGTGTTCATGGAGCGACACTGGAACACTGTGACGCGCCGCCTCTCGGCCGCGGTGGTGCAGGACATCGCCGCGCTGATCGACGTCTACAAGGGTTATCCGCAGGACAAGGATCGCGACCAGATCCGCCGCATCGCCCAGCAGCGGCTCGGCCTCGTGGTCGATTTCCTGCCCGCCGGCGACATGCCGCCGCCGGGACCGAAGCCGTTCTTCTCGCTACTCGACCAGACCCTGTCGGTGCAGCTCGGCCGCCAGATCGGGCGCTCGTTCTGGATCGACACGGTCGGCCGATCCAATCTGGTCGAGATCCGCATCCAGCTCGACGATGCCGTGATGCGCGTGTTCGCGCAGCGCAGCGCCGCCTATGCCTCCAACTCGGAGATCTTCCTGTTCTGGATGGTCGGCACGTCCTCGATCCTGCTGATCGTCGCGGTGCTGTTCCTGCGCAATCAGATCAAGCCGATCCTGCGGCTGGCCGACGCCGCCGAGAGTTTCGGCAAGGGCCGCGAAGCCCCGAACTTCCGCCCGCGCGGCGCGCGCGAGGTGCGGCGCGCCTCCGTGGCCTTTCTCGAGATGAAATCGCGCATCGAGCGCACCATGGAGCAGCGCACCGCGATGCTCGCCGGCGTCAGCCACGATCTGCGCACCATCCTGACCCGCTTCAAGCTCGAGCTGGCGCTGATCGGCGACAGCCCCGAGCTCGAAGGCATGCGCAAGGACGTCGACGAGATGTCGATGATGCTGGAGGATTACCTCGCCTTCGCCCGCGGGGATTCCGGCGAGCAGTCGCAGCCGACCGACATGGCGCAGGCGCTCGAGGAACTGCGCAGCGATGCCGAACGCCATGGCCATACCGCGACCGTCGCCTTCCACGGCCTGCCGGTAGTGACGGTGAAGCCGGCCTCGTTCAAGCGCTGCCTCGCCAACCTCATCACCAACGCGGCGCGCTACGGCAAGAACATCGCCATCACCGGCCAGCGCGATCACCGTTATTTGACCGTGACGATCGACGACGACGGCCCGGGCATTCCCGCGCATTTGCGCGAAGAAGTGTTCAAGCCGTTCCTGCGGCTGGACAACGCCCGCAACCAGGACGAAGGCGGCACCGGTCTTGGCCTTGCCATCGCCCGCGACATCGCCCGCTCCCATGGCGGCGACATCACGCTCGGCGACAGCCCGATGGGCGGATTGCGGGCGAGCGTGCGGATCCCGGTGTAGGTGCGGTCTTCCCTTCTCCCCTTGTGGGAGAAGGTGGCGCGAAGCGCCGGATGAGGGGTATCTCTCCGCGCGTGCAAGTCTCATTTGAATTCGCGGCGAGAAACCCCTCACCCGTCTCGCCGCTAACGCGGCGAGCCACCCTCTCCCACAAGGGGAGAGGGAAAGAGCACACCTACTTCGGTAGCAGCGCCTTCAGCTTGTCCATGTCGCGCACGTTCATCTTGAAGCCGCCGGGCATCACGATGTCGCCGGGCTTCTGATCCGACTTGCACGACCCCAGCCATTTTGCTTGCAGCGTCATGGTCGTATCGCGTCCCGCAACGCCGGCGACGCCGCCTTTCGCATGCGAGGTGGTCTTCACCGTGTAGGCCGAGTTGAAATCGCCCGTGATCTCGGCGTGCGAGGTGGTGTTGACGCCGGCAACGCTGCACTCGGAATCGCTGACATAGCCGGTGGCGGTCTTCTTGATCTCCTGCTTGGCGCAGATCTGCTTGGCCATCGGGGAGACGTTGTTGCTCATCTCCTTGTCGACGGTCTCGTCGGTGCAGTGCTGCATGGTCATCTCAGGCACGGGCGAGCCTGATGTGGCCAGCTTCATTTCCCAGAGGCCGGCCTTGCGCACCGGCAGATCGTCGGCGCTGGCGCTGCCCGCCGACACCGCGAGGCAAAGCACCGAGCCGAGCAAAGCGAGTTTGCGCGTCATGGGGTCTCCGAACTGAGAGATTGCGGCGTTACGACAACGCCTCAATAGAGCGTGCGGATCGGCTGCTCGGCGGCGCCGTAGGGCACCCAGCGGCAGGAGAACGAGATGTAGCCGCCCTCATAAGCCTGCACGCCCAGGAATTTGACCACCTTGCCGTAGCGCGCGCAGTGATCGACCGCGACCCGCCGGGCATCGACCTGGGTGGCCATCGAATAGGCGATGATGCCGCCGGTGTCGTTGCCCTTGAACGGCGGCACATAGTCGGCACGCGCCGACTGGCTCGCCGTCATACCAGAGGCAACCAGGCTGGCGAGAAGACCCGCGGCCGCAATGATTCGCATTCCCGTCACTCCAATTGGCTGGCCTCCAGTTTACGGTGCCGAGATGGAAGTGGAAAGAACCGAAGCCGTGCCGACGGCGACCTTGTGGTCAAGTCCTGGCGAAGTGTTGCCGCGCTGCACTTGACCTCCCCTGGCCTTCGCGGCACCGTCCGACCTTCGCAAGAGCTTAGCTGTCCGGATTGTCCATGCGCGCGCCCTCCCTGAAATCATTCCGCTATGCCGCCGTGCTCGGCCTCATGCTCGGGGCGGTGTCGCTCGGCGAGGCCAGGGCCGCCAATCCGCTGGAGATGAATTTCTGGCTCAGCGGACCGCGCTATGACGGCGCCGTCGCCGGTTGCGACCGGGCGCTGCCGACGATCGCGACCCAGTTCTGGGAAAAGGAAAGCACGTTCTGGAATTCCTCGTTGAAGATCACCGGCTTCTCAGCCGTTCACGAGACCGCGTTCCGGCCCTGGCAGTCCGACAACATCCCGCGCCGCTATTGCAGCGCTGATGCCATGCTCACCGACGGCAAGGTGCGCAAGGTGCACTACTCGCTCATCGAGGATGGCGGCTTCGCCGGCTACGGCAGCGGCGTCGAATGGTGCGTGGTCGGGCTCGACCGCAATTGGGCTTACAATCCGGCCTGCCGCGCCGCCAGGCCTTGAGTCCGGGGCACCCGGCGTCGGCCATCAGCGGTCAAACGGCGGTCGCCGGAATTTTGTTCTTGAAATGTTCTTGTCGCCTGCTAGGCTCCCGCGCACAGTCTAGTTGAGGGGCGTTGCCATGTTTCATCCCGGATTGCATTCCTTCTCTCGCCTGGTGATCTCGCTGGCCCTTTCCCTGATCCTGGCCGCCGGCCTGGCCTCGTTCGCCGGTGACGCCATGGCCCAGGACAAGCGGCAGAACGCACCGGGCGAGTTCGATTTCTATGTGCTGGCGCTGTCGTGGTCGCCCTCGTTCTGCGAGGAAGCGGCCGAGCGCGGCGGCCGTTCCCAGATGCAGTGCGGCGGACGGCCCTATGCGTTTGTGGTGCATGGTCTGTGGCCGCAATATGAAGCCGGCTTCCCCGAATATTGTCAGCGCCCGGCACCACGGCTGAACCGCAACATCGTCTCCTCGATGCTCGACCTGATGCCGGCGACCGGCCTGATCTTCAACGAATGGGACAAGCACGGCACCTGCTCGGGGCTCGAGGGCCGCAGCTATTTCGAGACGATCCGCAAAGCGCGCGCCGCGATCAAGATCCCGGCCGAATATCTCGATCTGTCGCAGGCCAAGACCGTGGCGCCGGCGGAGGTCGAGGAGGCCTTCATCAAGGCCAACCCCGGTCTCAGCAATGCCGCCGTCTCCGTCACCTGCAACCGGACCAGGCTCTCCGAGGTGCGCATCTGCCTGAGCAAGGACCTGCAATTCCGCGCCTGCGAGGAAACCGACCGCCGCGCCTGCCGCCGCGAGCAGGTGACGATGCCGCCGATCAGGGGCGGTTGATCCATTATTGCGTGCAGCGCCCTTCTCTCGTGCCCGGACGCAGCGCAGCGCCTCTTCGGCGGTGCGCTGCAGAGCCGGGGCCTATGCTGCATTAGCCTCCGTGGCCCCTGGGTCCCGGCTCAGCGTCGCAGCGCTGCACGCTGCGACGCGTCCGGGACACATGATTGCGCCTCTTTGCTCAAGCGCTCGCGTGGCGTAGTGCTGTTGCATGAACTACCGCCACGCCTTCCACGCCGGCAACTTCGCCGATGTCATCAAGCACATCGTGCTGGCTCGAATCATCACCTATCTGCAGGACAAGCCGGGTCCGTTCCGCGTCATCGATACCCATGCCGGAGCCGGCCTCTACGATCTCGACAGTGACGAGGCGCGCCGGAGCGGCGAATGGCTGACCGGCATCGCGCGGCTGATGCAGGCCCGTTTGTCGAACGAAAGCGCGGCGCTGACCAAGCCCTATCTCGACATCGTGCGCGCCTACAATCCGAAGGGGGAGCTCAAGGCCTATCCGGGCTCGCCGCTGATCGCGCGCGGCCTGCTCAGGCCGCAGGACCGGCTGGTGGCCTGCGAGCTCGAGCCGAAGGCGCGGAAGGCGCTGATCGGCGTGCTGCGCCGCGACGAACAGGCCCGCGTGGTCGACCTCGACGGCTGGGTGGCGCTGCCGGCCTTCGTGCCGCCGAAGGAGCGGCGCGGCCTCGTGCTGATCGATCCGCCGTTCGAAGCCAAGGACGAGTTCGAGCGGTTGGGCGAAGCCTTCTCCACCGCCTTCGCGAAATGGCCGACCGGTATCTATGTCATCTGGTATCCGGCCAAGAGCCGGCGTGCCACCGACACGCTGGCCCAGACGGTGGCACGGCTCGCAGCCGCAGCAAAACCACCCGGAAAATGCCTGCGCCTCGAATTCAGCGTCGCGCCCCAGCTCGATGGCGGGGCTCTTTCCTCTGCCGGGCTGCTGATCGTCAACCCGCCCTACACGCTGCAGGGCGAGCTCAAGACCATCCTGCCCGAGCTGGAAATGCCGCTCGGCCAAGGCGGCGCTGCCAGATTCCGATTGGAGGTACCCAAGCCCTAAAGCAAAGCCGTAACACTCCGGCATTCTTGGGAAAAATATGCAGGAGCGGTAGTCAATCCGCAGAGAACCGTATTATGCTGTTTCTGTGACTGGCTTTACGTTCCGCTTCCGCGAATGGTTGCGGCGGAGTGAAGGCCTAAGAAAGATCCGGCCGGACCGTCAGGGTCCGCCCAAGGATGGCCAGCTCTCCCGGGCTTCGTAAGGCCCGGTCATGTCGCGACGTGAGTCTGCGTCGCGACGGAGGAGCAATGAGGGGGAGTTTCCCGATGGCCATGACGGGAACGGTCAAGTTTTTCAACGGCGAACGCGGCTACGGTTTCATCAAGCCTGACGACGGCGGCCGCGACGTCTTCGTGCACATTACTGCTGTGGAGCGGGCCGGACTGAAGGACCTTGCGGAAGGACAGCGCATTACTTTCGAAGTCGAGCCGGACAAGAAGGGGAAGGGGCCGAAGGCGGTCAACCTGGTCATCCTCTCCTAGCGGGCCTGACGCAAAGCACGCGGCGCAATATTTCGCGCAAAAAAATCCCGGCCGCGAGCGGCCGGGAAGGTGTTGTCCGGTATTTTCTTCTTCAGCTATCAGAAGCGATAGTTCACGCCTGCGCGAACGACGCTGGCGCTATAGCCGTTTGACACCCCTGTAATTGCGAACTGGCTGGTCGACAGGTCGATGTAGAGATATTCGAGCTTGGCGCTCCAGTTCGAAGTGAGGCCGACTTCCGCGCCGCCGCCGATGGTCCAGCCGGCGGTGGTGTGCGATTCCGCCCAGCCGAAGGTCTGTCCACGCAGCTCGCCGAACGCAAGGCCCGCGGTGCCGTAGAACAGCACGTTGTTGAAGGCGTAGCCGGCGCGGCCGCGCAGGGTGCCGAACCACGGATTGGAGAACTTCCACGGCGCGAAAGTATCGTCGGCACCGCTGGCCTGGATATCGCCCTCGACACCGAACACCCAAGGACCGTTCTGAAAATTGTAGCCGGCCTGCACGCCGCCGACGAAGCCCGACGGCTTCGAGGGATTGTTGTCGACCGAGCCCCATTCGTAGCCGATGTTGCCGCCGAGATAGGGACCGGCCCAGCTATAGGCATTGAGCGGCTGGTTGACGGTATAGGGGGCGCGCTGCCCGTAATTGAGATCCGCGGCCTCTGCCGAAGCTGTCCAGCCGGCTGCAACCAACGTGGCCGCGCCCACAACGAGCCTCTTCATCACACACTCCAACGCAACTGCCGTCGCCGCTGCGGCGCCTGCGCTTGCCGCGCGAGGCAAACCGCATGGTTACGGAACCACCACTTTTTCGCGTAGGATTTATCGAGAGTTTTAGCTTAAAGGGCTGTTAAGCCGGGTTACCGCGCTATTAACAGACTTAAGGAAGCGTTACCGCCGCCGTCCTGTGCGTGCCGCGCGGCCGGAACTTCAAATCGGCACCCCGAGCGCCTAAATTCGCCCCATGGTTCACGATTCCACCGACAATCCGGACGATCGCGCGCGCAAATTGCCCCGCGCTGCCGCGAGCGACGTGCCGCCGGAGGCGTTGACGGCGCCGGACGTCGATCCCGCCGCCCCGGCCGGCGACGACGAGGATGATTCGCGGCTGCCTGATATCCTGGAGGAGAGCGGCGCGGTCGGCGAGGAGCCGCTGGCGACCGGCCATGAGGCGATCGAGCGCGCGGTCCGCCTCGCCCCGACCTCGCCCGGCGTCTATCGCATGCTCAACGCGAATGCCGACGTGCTCTATGTCGGCAAGGCCAAGAACGTCAAGAAACGCCTGTCGAGCTATGCGCGCCAGAGCGCGCCACAGCCGGCGCGCATCCTGCGCATGATCGCCGCCACCGTGACGGTGGAGATCGTCTCGACCAACACCGAGACCGAAGCGCTGCTGCTGGAAGCCAACCTCATCAAGCAGCTGCGGCCACGTTTCAACGTGCAGCTGCGCGACGACAAGTCGTTTCCCTATATCCTGATCACCGGCGACCATTGGGCGCCGCAGATCCTGAAACATCGGGGCGCGCAGAGCCGGCCCGGCCGCTATTTCGGGCCGTTCGCTTCCGCCGGGGCGGTCAACCGCACCATCACGGCGCTGCAGCGCGCGTTCCTGATCCGCTCCTGCACCGATTCCTTCTTCGAGAGCCGAACCCGGCCCTGCCTGCTCTACCAGATCCGCCGCTGCGCCGGCCCCTGCACCCGCGAGATCGACTTCGGCGGCTACACCACGCTGGTGCGCGAGGCGAGCGACTTCCTGTCTGGCAAGAGCCACGCGGTGAAGCAGGAGCTCGCCGGCGAGATGGAGAAGGCGGCGGGTGAGCTCGAGTTCGAGCGCGCCGCGCTCTACCGCGACCGCCTCGCGGCGCTGTCGGCGATCCAGTCGCAGCAGGGCATCAATCCGCGCACGGTCGAGGAAGCCGACGTGTTCGCCATCCACCAGGAGGGCGGGTTCTCCTGCGTCGAGGTGTTCTTCTTCCGCACCGGCCAGAACTGGGGCAACCGCGCCTATTTTCCGCGCGCGGAGAAGTCGTTCACCCCCGAAGAGGTGCTCGGCTCCTTCCTCGCACAGTTCTACGACGACAAGCCGCCGCCCAGGAACATCCTGCTCTCGCACGAGATCGAGGAGAGCGAGCTGCTCGCCAATGCGCTGGCGATCAAGGCCGGCCACAAGGTCGAGGTCACCGCGCCCAAGCGCGGCGAGAAGAAGGAGCTGGTCATCCACGCCCTGACCAATGCGCGCGAGGCGCTCGGCCGCAAGCTCGCCGACACAGCCACGCAAAGCCGGCTGCTGGAGGCCATGGCCGCGACGCTGAGCCTGCCGCATGTCCCGAAGCGCATCGAGGTCTACGACAACAGCCACATCCAGGGCACCAATGCGGTCGGCGGCATGATCGTCGCCGGGCCCGACGGCTTCGTGAAGAACCAGTACCGCAAGTTCAACATCAGGTCGGAAGGGATCACGCCCGGCGACGACTTCGCCATGATGCGCGAGGTGCTGGAGCGGCGCTTCAAGCGCCTGATCAATCCGCCGGAGGATGCCGGCACCAAGGCCAAGGACGACGATTTTCCGCAATGGCCCGACCTCGTCATCATCGACGGCGGCCGCGGCCAGCTCAACGCCGTCCGCGAGATCTTCGCCAATCTCGGCCTGAGCCAGGTGTCGCTGATGTCGGTCGCCAAGGGACCGGACCGGGATGCCGGCCGCGAGACCCTGTTCATGCCGGAACGCGAGGCCATCAAGCTGGAGCCGCGCGACCCCGTGCTCTATTTCATCCAGCGGCTGCGCGACGAGGCCCACCGCTTCGTCATCGGCTCGCACCGCAAGCTGCGCAAGAAGGACATCCGCGAGGCCGGTTTGCAGGAGATTCCGGGCATCGGCCCGTCACGCAAACGTGCCTTGCTGCATCATTTCGGGACCCTGAAGGAGATTGAGCGCGCGTCGATCGCCGATCTCGGCAAGGTTCCAGGGGTGAGCGCCGAGAGCGCGCGCAGGATTTTCGAGTATTTCCATCCCCAGCCGGGATGAACTAAAGGGGACCCAAAGGTAGCCTCGGTCATATCGTCGTCGCATCCCGCACCCCATCTGGGGAGCGGAACGGTTGACCTTCAGGCTGCAGCGGTATTGGTAGGACGGATGAACATCGCCACGACACGAGGGACCACCAGCCGCGCGATGTCCCTCCCCAATCTCCTGACCTATGGCCGGATCGCCGCGATCCCGGTCGTGGTCGGGTGCATCTATGCGCAGTCGATTTTGGATCAGCCGCTGTGGCTGCGCTGGGTCGCGGTCGCCCTCTTCATCGCGGCCGCGGTCACCGATTACCTCGACGGCTATTATGCGCGAATCTGGAATCAGCAATCGGCCTTCGGCCGGATGCTGGATCCGATCGCCGACAAGCTGCTGGTCGCCTCCTGCCTCTTGATGCTGGCCGCCGACGGCATCATACATGGCTGGTCGCTGTGGGCCGCCATCGTGATCCTGTGCCGCGAGATCCTGGTCTCGGGCCTGCGCGAATATCTCGCCGCGCTCCGCGTCAGCGTGCCCGTGACCAAGCTCGCGAAATGGAAGACCACGGTCCAGCTCGTCGCGATCGGCTTCCTGCTCGCCGGACCTGCCGGTGACGAGGTGGTGCCCGTGGTCTCGATGATCGGCTTGGCGCTGCTGTGGGCCTCCGCGATCGTGACCATCTACACCGGCTACGATTATTTCCGCGCCGGCATCCATCACCTCATCAAGGAGGACGAGGGATGAAGGTGAAGTATTTTGCCTGGGTGCGCGAACGCGTCGGCAAGGCGGAGGAGACCATCGAGCCGCCGCCGACCGTGCGTACCGTCGAGGAGCTGATCGTCTGGCTGTCCGGCCAGAGCGAGGCCTATGCCTACGCATTCGAGAAGCCGAAGGTGATCCGCGCCGCCATCGACCACGCCCACGTCAAGTCGGACGCCGCGATCGCCGGCGCCCGCGAGATCGCGTTCTTCCCGCCGATGACCGGCGGCTAGGCCCATGACCTCCGCTGTCGCCACCTGCCCCGTCACCATCCGGATTCAGGAAGACGATTTCGACATCGCTCGCGAGATCGCGGTGCTGACCCGGAGCCGCACCGATATCGGCGCGGTCGTGAGCTTTTCCGGCATCTGCCGCGCCGACGACGACAGCGCCAAGGTCGCGGCGCTGACGCTCGAGCATTATCCCGGCATGGCCGAGGAAGAGATCAGGCGTCATGCCGACGAAGCCGTTTCGCGCTGGCCGCTCAACGGCGTCACGGTGATCCACCGTGTCGGCCGCTTCATGCCGGGCCAGAACATCGTGCTGGTGCTGACCGCCTCGCAGCATCGCCAGGCCGCATTCCAGGCGGCCGAGTTCCTGATGGATTACCTCAAGACCAACGCGCCGTTCTGGAAGAAGGAAGAGAGCGCCACCGGCACCGGCTGGGTCGAAGCCCAGGCCCGTGACGACGAAGCCGCTGCACGCTGGACCAAATCCTGATGGCAAGAGCATCCAAGAAGACCGCGCGCGGGCGCGCCGCGCCAAAGCTTGCGAAAGTGGGGCGCGGCGAGCTGCTCACGCTGCTCGATTTCGTCCGCTATGCGGTGAGCCGCTTCAACGAGGCCAAGCTCGCTTTTGCCCACGGCACGACGGATCCGGTCGCCGAAGCCGCCTTTCTGGTCTGCGAGGCGCTGCATCTGCATCCCGAACAGCTCGAGAGCTTTGCCGGCGCGCGCGTCACGGCCGCGGAAGCCAGGACCGTCCTCGATCTGATCCACCAGCGCGTGACCACGCGCAAACCGGCCGCCTATCTCGTCAACAAGATCTACATGCGCGGCCTGCCCTTCTATGTCGACGAGCGCGTCATCGTTCCGCGCTCTTTCATCGGCGAGCTCCTGGATTCGCATTTCGGCGGCGACGGCGAGGCTGGATCGCTGATCGACGATCCCACCGCCGTCGGGCGCGTGCTCGATCTCTGCACGGGGTCGGGCTGCCTCGCCATCCTCGCCGCGCATCATTTCCCCAACGCCGTTGTCGATGCCGTCGACATCTCCAAGGGCGCGCTCGAAGTCGCTGCCCGCAATGTCGGCGACTACGGGCTCGAGGACCGGATCAGCCTCTATCGCGGCGACCTGTTCGCTCCCCTCGGTGACAGCAGGTACGATCTGATCATCACCAACCCGCCTTACGTCGATGCCGAAGGCATGGCCGCGCTGCCGCCGGAATGCCGGGCCGAGCCCAAGCTCGCCTTCGATGGCGGCGCCGACGGCCTCGACGTGGTGCGCCGCATCCTGCGCGACGCGCCGGATCACCTGACGCCGGGCGGCGGGCTGATCTGCGAGATCGGCCGCGGCCGGGACCTGGTCGACGAGGCCTTCCCGGACCTGCCGCTGCTCTGGCTCGACACCGAGGAGTCCGAGGGCGAGGTATTCTGGATCGCGGCCGCCGATCTCGGCTGATTCATCAGGACGGACGGAGCGCCGTCGGAACAAGTCAAATTCGGCCACGTTCATCCCCCGAACGAATTTTGCCGCTCTCGGAGGATGTCCAGATGCTCGCGCCATCAGGCGAATTGCTGCGCGCCGGCATGGCGCTGAAGCTCAATCACGTCAAACGCGCCGCGCAATCCTATCTGCGCGACCAGACCAGCCAGGCCACCGGCAAGGTGACGTCTTACGCCGTGGCCGGCGGGCTGTTCGCGGCCGCAGGCCTGTTCGTCATGGCGACATTTTTCGTCGGCCTGATCGCCTTGTACCGCTGGATTGCCATCAGCTACGGGCAGTTCTGGGGTTTCGGTGCTGTCGCGGGCGTGCTGCTGGTGCTGGCGGCGGTCTGCGCCGCGGTGGCAATGGCGCAGATGAAGCGCAAAGCCAAGCCGATCGTGCCGCTTGCAAGCCGGTTGCGCGTTGCCATTGCGACCCCGCGGATTCCCCGCGGAACGGTCAAGGAGGCCGTGAAGGACGTCGCGACCACGATTCCCCTTGCGCCGCTGGCGCCGGGCGAGCGCCGCCATGGCGCGAGAGCCTGGCCGGTTCGCACCAACCGACCCGTGCAGCTCGGCCTGATGCTCGCGGCGATTGGACTGGCGGGGTATACGGCGGTGCGCCGCAGGCGGCACGGTCACCGATTGGACGCTTGATGCTGGTACGGCGCTCCGAACAGATCGATTCCTGGCTGCTGGTGGCGGCGACAGCCGTGTTCGTGCTGACGGCGGAGCGTTACTTTCAGGGCTCCGGCCTCGTCGGGTCGGGCCCTCCGCCAGACCACCGCAAAGGCGAGGCGAATTCGCCGGAAACACACCCGGCGCGCGCGGCCGTGCAGCCCGGCCACGGCCGCCATGCGAAGAGCCCGTTCTCGATCCCGTGGGCCGGCTGGAAGGATATCTTCTGGCGGACCTATCAGCGCATCGACGAGGACCGTCTGCTCGCGACCGCAGGCGGCGTCGTCTTCTTCGGGCTGCTCGCGATCTTTCCGGCGGTCACGGCGCTGGTTTCCTCTTACGGCCTGTTCGCCGATCCCGCCACGATCAGCGCCAATCTGCAGACGCTGGCGACCATGCTGCCGGAGGGCTCATTCCAGATCGTCGAGGACCAGGTGGCGCGCGTGGTGTCGAACGGCAATACCACGCTGGGCGCCACTTTCCTGTTCGGCCTCCTGCTGGCGATCTGGAGCGCCAATGCCGGGGTCAAGGCGATCTTCGATGCCCTCAACGTGGCCTATGAGGAGCGTGAGAAGCGCAGCTTCATCAAGCTCAACATGGTATCGCTCGCCTTCACGATCGGCGGCATCGTGGCGCTGCTGGTGATGGTAGGGGTTGTCGTCGCCTTCCCGCTCGCGCTCAATCATCTCGGCATGGCGCCTGAAAGCAAGCTGATCGTGGCGCTGGCACGATGGCCGCTCATGTTCCTCGTCCTGCTGGTGGCGCTCGCGATCCTCTACCGTTTCGCGCCCAGCCGCGACGCACCGCGCTGGCAATGGCTGAGCCTCGGCGCGGTGACCGCCGCCCTGCTCTGGATCGCCGGCTCGGCGCTGCTGTCCTGGTATCTCTCCGAGTTCGCCAATTACAACGCGACCTATGGCTCTCTCGGCGCCGCGATCGGCCTGATGACGTGGATGTGGATGTCGGCGATCGTCATCATGTTCGGCGCCGAGCTGAATTCGGAGATCGAGCGGCAGACGCTGAGGGACACGACCGAGGGGCAGCCCAAGCCGCTCGGGACCCGCAATGCGGTCTCGGCCGACACCGTCGGCGCCGCCGCGCCGGCCTGACGCCGCGCCATTTTAGCCAATGACGACGATCGGGCCGGAACTCACCCGGCCCGATCGAGCGGCATGTCAGCGCTTGGTGATGACGGCTTCCAGATATTCGCTGTGCACAACAATGGTGCCGTCATCGGCATGGTTGAACTCGCCGAGCAGCGCCAGGAGATCGCGTCTCAGCGCAGCCTGCCCGCTCTCGTCGAGCGCGGCAAATGCCTTCAGCGTCGGCCCGTAGAAGGTCTTGAAGACGTCGAGCCAGTGCTCGGGCGAGCGATAGCGGAACACGAACATGCGCGGCTCGGCCGAAATATCCGAGGCCTGGCTTTTGAACATCTCCTCGAGCCGCGCCGGCGTGCCCCAGAGGGCCGGAGACTTCACGCCGGCTGGCGGCGGCAGATGCTTGCCGATGGTCTTGAACAGCTGGCCGATGAAACCCTGCGGGGTCCAGTTCGCAAGGCCGATCTTGCCGCCGGATTTGCAGACGCGTGCAAGCTCGGAGGCCGCCTTCTCCTGGTCAGGTGTGAACATCACGCCGAAGGTCGAGAGCACGACGTCGTAGCTCGCGTCCGCAAACGGCAGCGCTTCGGCGTCAGCCTCGCGAAATTCGACCCTCAGATGGTCCGCCGCCGCACGCTCCTGCCCGCGCTTGAGCAGCGCCGGCACATAGTCGGTGGATGTGACGTCACACCAGCGCCGCGCCGCGGCCAGCGTCGCATTGCCGTTGCCGGCGGCGACGTCCAGCACCTTGCTGCCGGCGCGCAAGTCGATGGCCTCACAGAGCTGTTCGCCGACGATCTGCAAGGTGGTGCCGACAACGGCATAGTCGCCCGACGACCAGGCACCGTGCTGGCGCTGCTTGACGGCGGCAAGATCGGGCTGGGATGTGGGCTGTTTGAGGGCTGCGGATGTCGACATGGGCAAATCTCCTGGGGTTGAAAACGCCGGGACGATAGGACGCATGCGGTCCGCTGGCCTTGAGAGCAGCGTTATTTTGCGCTGAGAACGCCTTGATTTGCTGATGGGAGCCGCGACGAGCCTGATGCAGGCCGCCAGACAGTCACTATCCCCTCGAATCAACAATGATGTTAGGGTCATGCATTGCTTGGGGGAGCATGAGCCGCGACGGGTTCGAACGCGACCCGTGTTTTCCCGGGGAGGAAGTCAGCTCTTGAGGCGTAACGCGCGGCATGATTCGCATTTCGACGATTTTCATCGCCATCTGCATGGTTCTGGTCGCGGCCTCGCTCGGGCTTGTGCTCTACGCCGTCGCCGGCATCAGCGGAACCGAGTCCGCGATCGTGGCGCTCACCGCGCTGACCTTCCTGATCCTCTACAACGCCGTGTCGATGCGGCTGCGTGACCGCAGCGACGTCGGCGGCCAGATCACGGATCTGTCGCGCGGCACCGCCGACCTCGCCCGCCAGGTGGCCGAGTTCGGCCGCCGACTGGCCGCGATCGAGGCACGCATCGCCTCGTCCAATTCGACCAACTCCGACCGCGTCCAATCGGTGGTCGGCGAGATCAACGAGCTCGGCGGATTGGTCAGACAGCTCGCCACCACCGTGTCGGCCCATGAGGACATGCTGGCCGGCGCCGCGGCGGCGCCCGCCCCGGTCGCCAGGTCCGAGCTGAAGTCCGAGCCGGAGGCGCCGATCGAGCTGGCTGCGCCGTTCGAGGAGCGGCCGGCCGCCCCTCCCCCGCTCGCCGCGGCCCCTTCACCTCCGCCTCCACCGGCGCAGCCGCGGCCGGCGCCCGCGGTCCAGCCCCCGACCTCTAACCCGGTTCAGACGGCCACCGGGCGCAACCAGACTCAATTGCTGGCGACGCTGCGCAATGCCATCGACGAGAACCGCATCGACATCTTCCTGCAGCCGATGGTGACGCTGCCGCAGCGCAAGGTGCGGTTCTACGAGGCGGTGACGCGCCTGCGCGACGAACGCGACCAGCTGATCGCAGCCGAGGAGTTCATCAGCATCGCGGAGGCTTCCGGGCTGATCGGGCGCATCGACAACATGGTGATGCTGCGCTGTGTGCAGGTGCTGCGGCGCCTGATGGTGCGCAACAAGGACGTCGGCGTGTTCTGCAACGTCGCGGCGTCCACGCTCGGCAATTCCACCACCTTCGCACAATGCCTCGACTTCCTCGAAGCCAACCGGGCGCTGGCGCCCTCGCTGGTGCTTGAGTTCAAGCAATCGACGTTCCGCAATCTCGGCGCGGCCGAAACCGAGAATCTCGCCGCACTCGCCCAGCGCGGCTTCCGCTTCTCGATGGACCACGTCACGGATCTCCGCATCGAGCCGCGCGAGCTGGCCGACCGCGGGGTGCGCTTCATCAAGGTGCCGGCCGCTCTGCTGCTCGACCCCAGGCAGGCGTCGACCTCGGACATCCATCCCTCCGACCTCTCCGACCTGCTCGGCCGCTTCGGCATCGACCTGATCGCCGAAAGGATCGAGGGCGAGCGCGCGGTCGTGGACCTGCTCGACTATGACGTGCGGTTCGGCCAGGGCTTCCTGTTCGCGCCGCCCCGACCATTGCGGCCGGAAGGGGCATCTGCTACCGGCGGGGCCGCGCCGCACCAGGCGCAGGACACGCAAGGATCCAATGGCTCCGCTCCCCCCAGCCAAGGTACGACAACTGGCGCGACATCTGGCGCGGCGTCAGCCGCTGCTCCAGCACAACGCATCACCGGCAACGCTGCGCTGGCGCGCCGCATCTGATCGGCCGCACCTGTCATGACCACGCTGCATTTCGCCGAAAGCCTGCGCGAGCTCGTGGGCGGTGTGGACGTCGTTCTCAGCGACATCTGGGGCGTCGTCCATAACGGCCTCGAATCCTTCCCTGAAGCCTGCGAGGCGTTGCACACCTATCGCAGCCACGGCGGTACGGTGATCCTGATCACCAACGCGCCGCGGCCGGCAGATTCCGTGCAGCGACAATTGCGCAAGCTCGGCGTCGCCGACGAGACCTACGACGCGATCGTCTCGTCGGGCGACCTGACCCGGCTCTATGTCGCCGAGCATCCCGGCCGCAAGATGTTCTGGCTCGGGCCCGAGCGCGACAATTCGATTTACCGCGGCCTCGATGCGAAGACCGCGCCGCTGGAGGAGGCCGACTACATCGTCTGCACCGGCCTCTATGACGACGAGACCGAGACGGCGGAAGACTATCGCGGCATGATGCTGAAGGCGCGCGAGCGCAAGCTGACGCTGGTCTGCGCCAATCCCGACATCGTGGTGGAACGCGGCGACCGGCTGATCTACTGCGCCGGCGCGATCGCGGAGCTCTATCGCGAGCTCGGCGGCGAGGTGATCTTCTACGGCAAGCCGCACCGGCCGATCTACGAGCGCGCCATGGCGCTCGCCGGGGAACGCCAGGGCCACCAGATCGACCGGAAGAAGGTGCTGGCGATCGGCGATTCCGTCCGCACCGACTTAACCGGCGCGCGCGAATTCGGCATCGACTGCCTGTTCGTGACCCGCGGCATCCATGCCGAGGAGTTCGAGGGCCTCGACCAGCTCGACCCGGCATCGGTGCTGGAATTGTTCGGCCACCCGCCGAAGGCGCTGATGCGCGAATTGAAGTGGTGACGGCGAAGTCCGCGCAGGTGGTGCGGGCTTAGACCAATTGCTGAGCCCTGGACGCGTCATGGCCGGGCTTGACCCGGCCATCCACGACTTGCTTTGCAGATTCAAAAACGTGGATGCCCGGGACAAGCCCGGGCATTACGATCTCAATGGATAGTTGCTTTACGGTCGGGCGGCGCCTTACGCGCTTGCCATGTCCGGGAACACTGCCTCGATCTTGGTCTTCAGCGTCGCCGCGTTGAACGGCTTGACGATGTAATTGTTCACGCCGGCCTTCTTGGCCGCGATCACGTTCTCGGTCTTGGATTCCGCCGTGATCATGATGAACGGCGTGGTGGCGAGGTTCGGATCCGCGCGCACTTCGCGCAAGAGGTCGTACCCCGTCATCGGCTCCATGTTCCAGTCGGAGATCACGAGCCCGTACTTCTTGCCGCGCATCTTGTTCAGCGCTGCCGAACCGTCGCTGGCATCATCGATGTTCTCGAAGCCAAGCTGCTTCAGCAGATTCCTGATGATGCGGATCATGGTGCTGTAGTCATCCACCACCAGAACCGGCATCGACAAATCAACCGCCATCTCGACTCCCCCAACGCATACCCAGGAATATTTACGATCGGAGCTGCCGGGCCGGGGCCCGCCTGCTCCAGATGCAAGGACTAGCACCAAGGCGTTAAACAGCGCGTTAATTGGGGACCCCCCGAAAGAACTGAAATCGCGTGGGATTCGGCGCTCCCCCTTCCGCTTGACTTCATCGGGCCGGTCGCGCCACGGTCCCGGCCGGTCCCGCCGGTTCGAGAATTCCCCTGATGGCCCCGCATTTTAACGTTATCCGCGACAGCACGCCCGTTTCCGCGATTCCGAGGGGCGCCGTGGTCGCCATGGGCAATTTCGACGGGGTTCATCTCGGTCACCGCGCCGTGATTGCCGCCGCCCTGGAAATGGGCCGGACCCATGGCCGCCCCGCTTTGGCGCTGACCTTCGAGCCGCATCCGCGGCGGTTCTTCAGCCCCAACACCCCGCAATTCCGCCTGACGGACGAACCGGCCAAGCTGCGGCTTCTGGCCGGCACCGGGCTTGCCGGCGCCGTGGTCATGACCTTCGACAAGGCACGCGCCGGAACCAGCGCGCAAGATTTCATTCACCAAGACCTGATCGGACGGCTCGGCGTCAGCGGCATCGCGGTGGGTTACGACTTCCATTTCGGCAAGGGACGGGTCGGCTCGCCGAGCCTGCTGGTCAACGAGGCGCCCCGGCTCGGCATCGAGGTCGACGTGCAGCCGCATGTCGATATCGACGAGCGGCCGGTGTCCTCCAGCGCGATCCGCATCGCCCTCGCCGAGGGCCAGCTCGACGAGGCCACCACCATGCTGGGCGCGCCCTGGTTCATCACGGGCGAGGTGATCCACGGCGAGAAGCGCGGCCGCGATCTCGGCTATCCCACCGCCAACATCCGCCTCGATGCCAATTGCGGCCTGAAGCACGGCATCTATGCGGTCCGGGTCGGCCGCGGCACCGAGCGGCTGGACGGGGTGGCAAGCTTCGGGCGCCGCCCGACCTTCGACAACGGTGCCCCGCTGCTGGAGATCTTCCTGTTCGACTTCAAGGGCGATCTCTACGGGCAGGCGCTGGATTGCGCCTTCATCGGCTTCATCCGCGAGGAGCTGAAGTTCGAGGGCATCGAGGCCCTGATCCGGCAGATGGACGACGATTCCGCCCGCGCCCGCGCCATCCTGGCCGCCGCCCCGGACGCGTTTCCACGGCTCGGCGCCGTCGATTGAGCCCGGAATCCGGCCTTTCCCGAACCTTTGCGCTTCCTTTTGCGCTTCTCTTGGCCCCCTGCTATGGAGAGCCCATGTTTGCGCGGCGCATCATAGGGATTAGCGGCCCGGCTTCCGCCTGAGCCCACGGGCTCGGCGCAAGACCGGGATTTGGTCGTTTCACCCCCGCGATTTCCGCATCGCCATCCGTTCCCGCGCCATTCCGAGCCAGTCAGCCTCATGTCCGAAAAGCCGCAAAAGTCCCAAAAGTCCGAAGCCAAAGACTATTCGAAGACCCTGTTCCTGCCGCAGACCGAATTCCCGATGCGCGCCGGCCTGCCGCAGCGCGAGCCGGAGATCCTCAAGCGCTGGTACGAGATCGGCCTCTACGAGAAGCTGCGCGAGAAGGCCCGTGGCCGCGCCAAGTTCGTGCTGCATGACGGCCCGCCCTACGCCAACGGCAACATCCATATCGGCACGGCGCTGAACAAGATCCTCAAGGATCTCGTCACCAAGAGCCAGCAGATGCTCGGCTTCGATTCCAACTACGTGCCGGGCTGGGACTGCCACGGCCTGCCGATCGAGTGGAAGGTCGAGGAGGAGCACTATCGCAAGAAGGGCAAGCAGAAGCCCGACTTCCGCGACTCCGCCGCGATGATCGACTTCCGCCGGGAGTGCCGCGCCTACGCCACGCATTGGCTCGGCGTGCAGCGCGAGGAGTTCAAGCGCCTCGGCGTCATCGGCGACTGGGATCATCCCTATGCCACCATGAGCTTCCCGGCCGAAGCCCAGATCGCGCGCGAGCTGATGAAGTTCGCCGCCAACGGCACCCTCTATCGCGGCTCCAAGCCGGTGATGTGGAGCGTGGTCGAGAAGACGGCGCTGGCCGAGGCCGAGGTCGAGTACGAGGACCACACCTCCGATACAGTATGGGTGAAATTCCCGGTGACCTCCCCCGCGCACGGTGCGCTCGCCTCCGCAAGCGTCGTGATCTGGACCACCACGCCGTGGACCCTGCCCGGCAACCGCGCCATCTCGTTCTCGCCGAAGATCGCCTACGGCCTTTACAAGGTGACGGATGCGCCCGCCGACAATTGGACCAAGACCGGCGATCTCCTGATCCTCGCCGACGCCTTGGCTGAAGAGGTCTTCAAGCAGGCGCGGGTGAGCGCTTACGAGAAGCTCCGCGACGTTCCCGGCGACACCATGGACGCGATCGAATGCGCCCATCCGCTGAAGGGCGTTGGCCGCGGCTACGACTTCATCGTGCCGCTATTGCCCGGCGACCACGTCACCGACGACACCGGCACCGGCTTCGTGCACACGGCGCCCGGCCATGGCCGCGAGGACTTCGATGTCTGGATGGCGCATGCACGCGATCTCGATGCGCGCGGCATCAACACCGCCATCCCTTACACCGTCGACGAGAACGGCGCCTACACCGATCATGCGCCCGGATTTACCGGCAAGCGCGTCATCACGGACAAGGGCGAGAAGGGCGACGCCAACGAGGCCGTGATCAAGGCGCTCGTCGAGAAAGGCATGCTGCTCGCGCGCGGCCGGCTGAAGCATCAATATCCGCACTCCTGGCGCTCCAAGAAGCCGGTGATCTTCCGCAACACGCCGCAATGGTTCATCGCGATGGACAAGGACGTGGCTCAGGGCGGCAAGGCGAAGAGCGGCGACACGCTGCGCGCCCGCGCGCTGCACGCGATCTCGGTGACGCAATGGGTGCCGCCCTCGGGCGAGAACCGCATCAACGGCATGATCGAGGCGCGGCCCGACTGGGTGATCTCGCGCCAGCGCGCCTGGGGCGTGCCGATCGCCGTGTTCGTGCGTGAGAAGGGCGACGGCTCAGCCGAGATCCTGCAGGACGAGACGGTCAACACCCGCATCGGCGAGGCGTTCGAGAAAGAAGGCGCCGACGCCTGGTATGCGACAGGCGCGCGCGAGCGCTTCCTCGGGGAGCGCGCGAGCGAGGATTGGCAGAAGGTCGACGACATTCTCGACGTCTGGTTCGATTCCGGCTCGACCCACGCTTTCGTGCTGGAAGACCCCGTTCAGTTTCCCGGGCTCGCCGGCATCAAGCGCAAGGTCGACGGCGGCGCCGACACGGTAATGTATCTGGAAGGCTCGGACCAGCATCGCGGCTGGTTCCACTCCTCGCTGCTGGAGAGTTGCGGCACGCGCGGCCGCGCGCCTTACGACATCGTGCTGACCCACGGCTTCACCCAGGCCGAGGACGGTCGCAAGATGTCGAAGTCGCTCGGCAACACCATCGAGCCGCAGGCCGTCATCAAGGAATCGGGCGCCGACATCCTCCGGCTCTGGGTCGCGTCGTGCGACTACACCGACGACCAGCGCATCGGTCCCGAGATCCTGAAGAACACGGTCGAGACCTATCGCAAGCTGCGCAACACGGTGCGCTGGATGCTCGGCACGCTGCATCATTACAAGCCGGCCGAGGCGGTCGCGCCGGCCGAGATGCCCGAGCTCGAGCGGCTGATGCTGCACGAGCTGGCGGTGCGCGCCGCCGCCATCGACAAGGCCTATCGGGAGTTCGACTACAAGACCGTGGTCGCGACCCTCTCCGCCTTCCTCAACAGCGAGCTCTCGGCGTTCTATTTCGATATCCGCAAGGACACGCTGTATTGCGATCCGCCGTCCTCCCTGACCCGCAAGGCGGCGCTGACCACGATCGACCTGTTGTGCACCTCGGTGCTGAAATGGCTGGCGCCGATCCTCAGCTTCACCGCGGAGGAAGCCTGGCGCATGTACCGCCCCGGCGCCGAGCCGTCGGTGCATCTGACGCTGTTCCCGACCGATCTCGAAGGCTTGCGCGACGACAGGCTCGCCGCGAAGTGGGAGACGATCCGCAACGTCCGCCGGGTCGTCACCGGCGCGCTCGAGCTCGAACGCGCCGCCAAGAACATCGGCTCCTCGCTCGAGGCCTCGCCGGTGATCTATGTTGCCGACCGCGGCATGCTGGCGACGTTGTTCGACATCGATCTGGCCGAAGTCTGCATCACCTCGAACTACGAGGTGCGTGAGGGCGAGGCGCCGGCCGCTGCGTTCCGCCTCGATGCGGTGCCCGGCGTCGCGGTCGTGGTGGAGAAGGCGGTGGGCACCAAATGCGCCCGCTCCTGGAAGATCTCGCAGTTTGTCGGAGACGATCCTGAGTACCCCGACGTCACCCCGCGCGACGCCAAGGCGCTGCGCGAATGGAAGGCGTTGGGAGTGGCGGTCTGATTCCCGCATGACCCCGCTTGGCGCCGGCATCCTCGCGGCAATTGTCACGCTCGTGGCCGACCAGGCCTCGAAGCTCTGGCTGCTGAACGTCTTCGACCTCGCCCGGCGCGGCGTTGTCAGGGTGACGCCGTTCTTTGACCTGGTGCTGGCCTGGAATATCGGCATCAGCTTCGGCTGGCTCCAGCACGACAGCCAGGCGGCGCAGCTCGCGCTGATGGCGGTCAAGGCCCTCGCCGTGATCGCCTTGGCGATCTGGATGGCCCGCTCGCACACCAGGCTTGCCACGGTGGCGCTGGGCCTGATCATCGGCGGCGCCATCGGCAACGGCATCGACCGCCTGATCCATGGCGCGGTGGTCGATTTCGCGCTGTTCCACATCGAGATCGGCGGAAATACCTATAATTGGTACGTGTTTAACCTCGCGGACGTGGCGATCGTTGCTGGGGTGGCGGCGCTATTGTATGATTCCTTCATGGGGGTACCCGCCGCAAAAGCGCCCTGATCCCGGCCGATACGGACCGGCAGGCGGAACCCGGTTTTGCGAGGGACTGGCCGCGTTTGAGCGGCGATCTGCCACAATATGGAACAGGTATCGTAATGCGCAGCTCGAAGACCAGCGCTTCAATGGCTCGAGGCCCTCAATCGGGGTTCTGGCAGGCTTTGAAATTGTCCGCTGTCGCGCTCGGCATTGGCCTCGTCATGTCGACCGGCGCCGCCCGCGCTGGTGATGACGACGAGGACGACGACATGACCTTCGAAGAGAAGCTCATCGACAATCTGATGTCCGGCCTCGGCGCCAAGAGCATGGAGAAGCCCGGCATCGAATACCGTGAGCGTTCGCCGCTGGTCGTGCCGCCCAAGCTCGACCTGCCGCCGCCGGCCGCGGCGGAGGCCGCGGTTGCGCCGAACTGGCCGAAGGACCCCGACGAGAAGCGTCGCAAGGACGCCATTGCCGCGCGGAAGAAGGGGGGCGGCGACAAGGCAGCGGAGTATCTGAAGAATGCCCGGCCGCTCTCGCCCGCCGAGATGAACGCCCACAAGACGGCCGCCGCCGAGAAGACCAGCAATGATCCGGTTCAGCCGGGCACCACCGCCAATCCGACTCTCAGCCCCGCCCAGCTCGGATACACCGGTGGACTGTTCAAATTGTTCAAAGGCAACGAGCCCGAGTCGAAGCAGTTTACGTCGGAGCCGCCGCGCCAATCGCTGGTGGAGCCGCCGCCGGGATATCAGACGCCCTCGCCGAACTACGCCTACGGCTCCGGGCCGGACAACTCGAAGCGAACTTATTTCGACATCCTGTCCGGCAAGGAGAAGGTGCAATAGCACTCCTGTCCGAGCCCGAGCATTTTGGGCCGCGGAGCTGGCTGCCGGCCGTCGGCTTGGCTGCTCCCGCATTGATGGCGTTCTCTGCTTCGTGACGCGAAGCCTCAGCCGCACGGTGTAGCATGCGGTGCCTCCGAGCCGGCAATCCGGACCTCGGCGTTCCAGAAGGATCATGATGTCCGCTTCCCGATCGGCTGCCTGCCTCCTTGCCGCGCTGCTCTCGACCAGTGTCCTGACATCAGGTGCGGCCCCCGCCCAGACCACGGTCACATCGGCCCCGCCCGCCAGCTTCACGCTCAGCAACGGCATGCAGGTCGTGGTGATCCCGGATCACCGCACGCCCGTGGTCACGGAGATGATCTGGTACAAGGTCGGCTCGGCCGACGAGACGCCGGGAAAATCCGGGCTCGCGCATTTCCTCGAGCACCTGATGTTCAAGGGCACCTCGAAGCATCCCGCCGGCGAATTCTCCCAGACCGTGCTCCGCGTCGGCGGCAACGAGAACGCCTCGACCTCGGTCGACTACACCAATTACTACCAGCGTGTGCCGAAAGAGCAGCTGCCGACCATGATGGAGTTCGAGGCCGACCGCATGACCGGCCTGATCCTCAAGGACGAGAACGTGCTGCCCGAGCGCGACGTCGTGCTCGAAGAATACAACATGCGCGTCGCCAACAATCCCGACGCGCGGTTGAACGAGCAGATCATGGCAGCGCTCTATCTCAATCATCCCTACGGCCGGCCTGTGATCGGCTGGCATCAGGAGATTGAGAAGCTCGATCGCGAGGACGCGCTGGCCTTCTATCGCCGCTTCTACGCCCCGAACAACGCGATCCTGGTGATCGCCGGCGACGTCGACGCCGCCGAAATCCGCCCGCTGGTCGAGCGCAATTTCGGCTCGATCCCGGCGCAGCCTGCCATCCCAGCACGGCGCGTCCGTCCGCAGGAGCCAGAGCCCGCCGCCCCGCGCACGGTGACGCTGGCCGATCCGCGCGTCGAGCAGCCGAATATGCGGCGCTATTATCTCGTGCCCTCGGCAACCACCGCTGCGGCCGGCGAGAGCGCGGCCCTCGACGTGCTGGCGCAGCTGATGGGCAGCGGCAGCAATTCCTATCTCTACCGCGCCCTCGTCGTCGACAAGCCGCTCGCGGTCTCAGCCAACGCCAGCTATTCCAGCATCGCGCTCGACCCGACCCAGTTCGCGATCTCGGCCGCGCCGAAAGCCGGCGTCAGCTTCGCGGAGATCGAGCAGGCGGTCGACGGCGTCATCGCCAACGTGGCGCAGAACCCGATCCGCGCCGAGGATCTGGAGCGCGTGAAGACCCAGCTCATCGCGGAAGCGATCTACGCCCAGGACAACCAGGCAGTGCTGGCACGCTGGTATGGCGGCGCGCTGACCACCGGCCTGTCGATCGAGGACATCAGGAGCTGGCCCGACCGCATCCGCGCGGTCACCGCCGAGCAGGTCCGCGCCGTCGCGCAGAAATGGCTCGAGAAGAAGCGCTCGGTCACGGGCTATCTGATCAAGGACACCAGTGCTGCCAAGCGCGAGGAGAAGCGTTCGTGACCTATCCCTTCCTTCGACGCGTTGCAGTCTCGTTCGTCGCCGGGGCCGCACTCGCACTGGCTGCGGTGTCGCCATCGCTGGCCGCAGCAAAAATCCAGCGCCTAGTCTCGCCCGGCGGCATCGAGGCCTGGTTCGTGCAGGACGCGACCGTGCCGCTGATCGCCATGGAATATTCCTTTGCCGGCGGCTCGGCCCAGGATCCCAAGGACAAGCCTGGCGTCGCCAATCTGGTCGGCGACCTGCTCGACGAAGGCTCCGCCGATCTCGATTCCAAGACCTTCCACGAGCGGCTCGACCGCCGCGCCATCGAGCTGTCCTTCAACGCCACCCGCGACACCTTCCGCGGCAGCCTGCGCATGCTGCGCGACAACAAGGACGAGGCCTTCGATCTCTTGCGGGGCGCGCTGACCTCGCCGCATTTCAACCCCGCCGACGTCGAACGCATCCGCTCCCAGGTCATCTCGGGCCTGCGCCGCGAGACCACCAACCCGACCTCGCTGGCGAGCCGCAAATTCCTGGAGGTCGCCTTCGGCGATCATCCCTACGGGCGGCAGACCAACGGCAACCTCGACAGCGTGCCGACCATCACGGTCGACGACATGAAGGACTATGTCGGCCGCGTGCTGGCCAGGGATGGGCTGAAGATCGCAGTCGTCGGCGACGTCGATCCGGTGGCCCTCGGCAAGCTGCTCGATCACACCTTCGGCGCCCTGCCCGCCAAGGCCAACCTGACGCCGGTCCCCGACGTCGAGGCCGCAAAGCCGCCGCAACGCGCCTTCGTCACCCTCGACGTGCCGCAGACCGTGATCACCTTCGGCGGACCCGGGGTGAAGCGCAGCGATCCCAACTTCATGGCGGCCTATGTCGTCAACCACATCCTCGGCGGCGGCGGATTATCCTCGCGCCTCTATCGCGAGGTCCGCGAGAAGCGAGGCCTCGCTTATTCGGTGTTCGAATCGCTGCTCTGGATGGAGCATTCGGCGATCTTCATCGGCAATACCGGCACGCGCGCCGACCGCGCCGGCGACACCATCGATGCCATCGAGAAGGAAGTGCGCCGGATCGCCGAGGAGGGCCCGACGCAGAAGGAGCTCGACGAGGCCAAGTCCTACCTCAAAGGCTCGCAGATGCTGGCGCTCGACACCTCCTCCAAGCTGGCGCAAGCGCTGCTGCAGTACCAGCAGGACAAGCTGCCGATCGACTATATCGAGAAGCGCAACGCCATCGTCGATGCCGTGACGCTGGACGACGCCAAGGCGGCCGCCAGGCGGCTCTGGGGCCAGGGCCTGCTGACCGTCGTCGTCGGCCGCGCCCCGCAGGCCGCGGCGCAACCGGCGGCGGCACCGGCGACGAAGTCGAACTGACGTTGCTCTCCTGCCTTCCCAAGATGGCCGGGCCCGCCCGGCCATTTTGCGTTTCCGCAAGCACCATTGCCGAACGTAGACGTCCGCGATATGTCCGGACATCACGAATGGTGCCATCATGCTGCGGATATCCCGCGATCTCGTCATCGACGAGGACGACATCGAGATCGGCTTTGTCCGCGCCTCCGGCCCGGGCGGGCAAAACGTCAACAAGGTCGCGACCTCGGCCCAGCTCCGTTTCGACACGCGCAAGCTGACCTTGCCGGAGGATGCGGCGATTCGGCTCGCCCGCATCGCCGGCCAGCGCATGACCAAGGACGGCGTGATCGTGATCCACGCGCAGCGCTTCCGCACCCAGGAGCGCAACCGCCAGGATGCCATTGACCGGCTGGTCGAAATCCTCAGCGAGGCGATGGTGCGGCCAAAGCCGCGGCGCGCGACAAAACCGACCTTCGGCTCGAAGCAGCGCCGTCTCGAAGGCAAGAAGCGCCGCAGCGACATCAAGGCCGGACGGGGCCGGAGCTTCGACGATTAAAACGAACAGGCTGGTTTGATTGCTACGGCGCAGGTGCGCTCCCTCCCCCGCTCGCGGGGGAGGGTTGGGGAGAGGGTGTCTCCGCGACGGGACAATCCCGACGCGGAGAAAGCCCTCACCCCGCGCTCCGCGCCGTCCTCTCCCGCAAGCGGAAGAGGTGTACGATCCGCCGTGATGTCAGTAACGCTTGGACGGGGCGGCGCCGGTCGCGGCATCGTCGGCCGTCCCCTTGTGCGTCGCGCTGCCCGTGGTGCCGGCCGTGCCTCGGGTGCCCTTGGTCGACTTCATGCCGGTCTTCTCGCCCGCTGCGCCCGGCTGCGCATTCATCTCCTCGTCGCCGCTGCCCATCGTGCTGCCTTGCATGGGTTTGCTTTGCACGGTGCCGCCCGGCTTGGCGGTGGGGGTCGCGCTTTGCGCGAGAACGGGCGTCGCAATGAAAGCCGACAGCGCGCATGCGATCATCGAGGTCTTGACCAACTTCATCCATTTCTCCTGGATTTTCCGCGATGACAGTCCAATGGTTCCCAGCGCCGTTCGCCTGGATCGGACCGTGACATCGCGTCAAGCGTGCGAACGGCGCGGTGCTCATCCAAGCCGTATCGTGTGTTGATGGTTTAGGGATTTCGCGGCGGTTTCGCGGAATTGCACTCCTCATATGCGGCAACGCGCGAGCCCGCGCCGCATTCGCCAACGACCGGTAAATGCTGGAGATTCCCACATCTGGTATGTGGGAAGCGCAACCTTCCCCATGCATTTGTTGCGAGGTGGCGTTAGATTGGGACATTCGCCGAGTAAGCTCATGCCCGTCCGCCAACTTCCAGAGCAGATCGTCAACCGCATCGCCGCCGGCGAGGTGGTCGAGCGCCCCGCGAGCGTGGTCAAGGAGCTGGTCGAGAACGCGATCGATGCCGGCGCGAGCCGGATCGACGTCTTCACCGATGGTGGCGGGCGGCGGCGGATCGGCATCACCGATGACGGCGGCGGCATGACCGCGAAGGATCTCGCGCTCGCGGTCGAGCGCCATGCCACCTCCAAGCTCGACGACGAGGACCTGCTCCAGATTCGGACCCTCGGCTTCCGCGGCGAGGCGCTGCCCTCGATCGGCTCCGTCGCGCGGCTCTCCATCACCACGCGCCACGCCAGCGAGCCGCATGCCTGGGCACTGACGGTCGAAGGCGGCGAGAAATCCGAGATCATGCCGGCGGCGCTGGCGCACGGCACGCGCGTCGAGGTCGGCGACCTCTTCTATGCGACGCCGGCGCGGCTGAAATTCCTCAAGACCGACCGCACCGAAGCCGAGGCGATCCGCGAGGTGGTGCGGCGTCTCGCCATGGCGCGACCCGATATCGCCTTCACGCTGGCCGGCGAGGAGCGCGCGCCGGTGACCTGGGCCGCCGCGCTGCCCGGCGCGGCCGGACGGCTGACCCGGCTCGGCGACATCCTGGGCGCGGAGTTTCGCAGCCACGCCATCGAGGTGCATGCCGAGCGCGAGGGCATCGTCGTCGCCGGCTATGCGGCGGCGCCGGCGCTGACCAAGGCCAACGCACTCGGGCAATATCTCTTCGTCAACGGCCGTCCGGTGCGGGACAAGCTGATTCTCGGCGCGGTGCGCGCGGCCTATTCCGACTATCTGCCGCGTGACCGCCATCCGGTGCTGGCGCTGTTCGTCACGCTCGATCCGCGCGAGGTCGACGCCAACGTGCATCCGGCCAAGACCGAGGTGCGGTTCCGCAATGCCGGCCTCGTCCGCGCGCTGATCGTGCACGGATTGAAGGAGGCGCTGGCGCGCGAGGGACGCCGCACCGCCGCCAACAGCGGCGAGAGCGCCCTGTCCGCGTTCCGGCCCGCTTTCACGCCGCAGCGTCCGGCAAGCTGGGATTGGCGCGCCTCGCCCGCCGCCCCTGTCGCGCCGATGCCGCCGTTCGAGGGCTCCGCGGCGCCCGCTTTCGCCGAGCGCGCGCAGGCCGCGTTCGATGTCGGTGCGCCCAGCGCGGATGTGCGGTTCGAGACGCAGCCGGTGGCGGACCTCGTCGACCGGCCGCTCGGCGCGGCGCGCACGCAGATCCACGAGACCTATATCGTCTCGCAGACCCGCGACGGCCTCATCATCGTCGACCAGCACGCCGCGCATGAGCGCATCGTCTATGAGCGGTTGAAGGCCTCGCTGGCCGCCAACGGCGTGCAGCGGCAGATCCTGCTCATTCCCGAGATCGTCGAGATGGACGAGGCCACGGTCGAGCGCCTCCTTGAGCGCAGCGAGGAGCTCGCCTCGTTCGGCCTCGCCATCGAATCCTTCGGCCCCGGCGCGGTCGCGGTGCGCGAGACGCCCTCGCTGCTCGGCAAGACCAATGCCGGCGGCCTGTTGCGCGATCTCGCCGAGCACATGGCCGAGTGGGGCGAAGCGCTGCCGCTGGAGCGCCGCCTGATGCACGTCGCGGCGACCATGGCCTGCCACGGCTCGGTGCGCGCCGGCCGAAGGCTGCGGCCGGAAGAGATGAATGCCCTGCTGCGCGAGATGGAGGCGACGCCGAACTCCGGCCAGTGCAATCACGGAAGACCGACCTATGTCGAGCTGAAGCTGAGCGACGTGGAGAAGCTGTTCGGGCGGAGATGAAGGTGCCGTAGTCGAGCCGCCGTAGGGTGGGCAAAGCGAAGCGTGCCCACCACCTGTCTCAATCATGCAGAGATCGTGGGCACGGCGCGTTGCGCCTTTGCCCACCCTACGACAGCGGCGCTACGGCTTCCGCAAGAACACGAACTCGGTGTCGTCATACGCCCGCCGCTCTAGTTCTTCGAAGCCCTCCGGCGTCACGAACTGCGCGGCCTTGGCTTCCTCCACCACCAGCAGCGCGCCCGCCGTCAGCCAGCCGCCGTCGCGCAAGGACGCCAGTGCCTTCTCCGCAAAGCCCTTGCCGTAGGGCGGATCGAGGAACACCAGCGAGAACGGCTCGACGGGATGCGCGGGGCCCAGATCGGTCGCGTCGCGCCGATAGACCTTGGTGACGCCACCCAGGCCCAGCGTCTCGACATTGTTGCGCAGCAGCGCCCGCGCTTCGGCGCCATTGTCGACGAACAGCGTGAACTTCGCCCCGCGCGAGACCGCTTCGATGCCGAGCGCGCCGGTGCCGGCAAACAGATCGAGCACGCGCGCATCGGCAATCGGATCGTCATAGGCGTGCACGAGGATGTTGAACACGGACTCGCGCAAGCGGTCCGCCGTCGGGCGGATGTCGCGCGAGGACGGCGAGGCCAGATTGCGCCCCTTCAAGCGACCGCCGACGACGCGCAACCTCAATCCTCCCGCGGCGTCAGGTCGCGCTTGCCGTGATAGCCGCGCTTGGGACGGCGCGGCGGGCCGTAGCCGCTGGCCTGTTCCTCGTTGCGCTCGCGCGCCTCCTCGCTGCCGGTGCGCTGCACCAGCACGCGGCGGCCCTTGCGGTCGTTGATCACGGCGCGCTTGCTGGCGGGCTTCGTTTCGCGCGGCGCATCGTCCTCGCGCGCGGCCGGCTTCGCGGGCACGTCGAACTGCGCGCCCGACTTCTCGATCACCTTGTCGCCGAGCTGCTCGCGCAGCACCCGCGACTTGATCTCCTCGACCTGGCCTTCGGGGACCTCACCGAGTTGGAACGGGCCGTAGGAGACGCGGATCAGCCGGTTCACCTCGAGCCCGAGATGGGCGCAGACGTTGCGCACCTCGCGGTTCTTGCCTTCGCGGATCGCGAACACCAACCAGACATTGGCGCCCTGATCGCGCTCCAGCGTCGCCTCGATCGGACCGTATTTGACGCCCTCGATCTCGATGCCGTTCTTGAGCTCGTCAAGCTGCGCCTGGGTGACGTCGCCATGGGCGCGAACGCGGTAGCGGCGCAGCCAGCCGGTGTCGGGCAGCTCCAGCGTGCGGGCGAGGCCGCCGTCGTTGGTGAGCAGCAAGAGGCCCTCGGTATTGAAATCGAGCCGGCCGACGCTGATCAGCCGCGGCAGACCTTCCGGCAGATTGTCGAACACGGTGGGACGCCCCTCAGGATCGTCATGCGTGGTCATCAGCCCGCGCGGCTTGTGGTAGAGGAACAGCCGGGTGCGCTCGCGTTCCGGCAACGGCTTGCCGTCGACCATGACGACGTCGTTCTTGGTGATGTCCAGCGCGGGCGAGTTGATGACGCGGCCATTGACGGTGACGCGGCCCTGCGTGACCATCTCCTCGGCGTCGCGGCGCGAGGCGAGGCCCGCACGCGCCAGCACCTTGGCGATCCGCTCGCCGGCCTTCTTCGGCTTCGGCTCTTCGTCCCGGCGCGGCCGCCGGTCGGCATCACGATCGCGCTCGCGATAGGCACCGCGGCCGCCGAAGGCGGGACGTCTCTCGAAGATCCTGCTGTCGTCCTCGTTTTCGCGGCGCGGACGATCGCCGAAACGGCCTTCGCTGCGCGGATGCTCGTGCCAATCGGAACGGCCTTCCGACCGCTCGCGCGGACGATTGAATTTCGGCCGGTCGCCACCGCGCCCTCCGCGGTCGCCATCGCCGTCACGACGGGGCCGGTCGAACTTTGGACGATCCTCGCGCGGACGGTCGAATTTGGGCCGCTCGCGGAACGGGCGATCGCCCGAGGCGCGCTCGTCGCGTGAGCGCGAGAACCGCGGGCGATCCTCGCCGCGGCCGCCGTCGCGGCTTTCGTCGCGCTTCTGCCAGGGCTTGTCGTCGCTGCGGTCACGGCCGCCGAAATCCTTGCGCGGACCCTTGCTAAAATCCTTGCCAAAATCCTTGCGCGGCGGCCGATCGCCGCGCGGACGGTCGTCGCGCTTCTGCCAGGGCTTTGACTCGCCGCGATCGCCACGGTCGCGATCCGGACCGCCCCGCGAAAACTTCCGCTCGCCGTCGAACGAACGCTCCGGACGGTCGCCGCGCGGCGAATACGGCCGCTTGTCGCCGAACTTCTTGTCGCCGAACCGGCCGGCGGGACGCGACTCGTCGCGATCGCGGCTGCGCGGCGGACGGTCGTCACGGCCTTGGGACGGACGGTCGCCGCGCGGCTTAAAGGAGCGCTTGTCGCCATCGCGCGATCCACGATCGGAGAATGGCCGGTCGCCACGCGGCTTGAAGCTGCGCTCGCCGCGGCCCTCGCTGCTGCGATCGTCGCGCTTGAAGCGCGGACGGTCGGACGAATCCCGGCGCGGGGCGTCGCCCTCCTCGCGGCGGCGGAATGGACGGCTGTCGCGATCGCCACGGGGCGGGCGGCTGTCGCGGTCGCCCCTTCCTCCGCCTTTGCCCTCGCTCTTGCCCTCGAAGCCGCGCTTGGCGAACTTCTTCTCGGGGCCGCGCGCCTTGCCGCTGCGGCCGCCTTTGGGCGGGCCTCGCCGGCCGCGGGAATCGTTGTCTTTGTCGCTGTCGCGAGGCATGAATGATCTCACTTGGGGGTAGCGCGATGAGCATTGCGCGCGCTCGTTCCGAGCCGCATGCTCAGGCAAAATCGGTATCCACTCTTGCTGAAGGCGGAGCTACTAGCAGGTTTCTGGCGATGATACGAGGCTTGAAAGCCCCCTCTTTCATGGATTTGGCGCTCAAAACGGCCGAAAACGCCGGAAAGGCGGGCGAAGTTCCGATCGGATGCGTGGTGGTCCGCAATGACGAGGTCATTGCCACCGCGGCCAACCGGACGCTGACCGACCATGATCCGACCGCCCACGCCGAGATCGTCGCGCTGCGCGAAGCCGCCGCGAAGATCGGCAGCGAGCGCCTCGTCGACTGCGACCTCTACGTGACGCTGGAGCCCTGCACCATGTGTGCGGGCGCGATCTCGTTTGCAAGGGTCAGGCGGCTCTACTACGGCGCCGCCGACCCCAAGGGCGGCGCGGTGGAATCAGGCGTGCGATTCTTTGCCTCCCCGACCTGCCATCACGCGCCGGACGTCTATTCCGGCGTCGGCGAGACCGAAGCGGCGCGGCTGCTCAAGGAGTTCTTCCGGGAGCGGCGGTAGCGGCTCCACCCTCCGCTGTCATGCCCCGCGAAGGCGGGGCATCCAGTACGCCATGGCTTCTCGGATCAACCATTGCCGTCTCGGAGTACTGGATCGTCCGCCTTCGCGGACGATGACAGTTGAGTGCTTGGCGCGCGGTGTGGCTCAACCCGCGAAAAACTCGCGCAGCGTCTTTGCGGTCACCTCGGGATTCTCCTCGGTGAGGAAGTGGCCGGAATCCACCGGCATGCCCTCAACGTTGGTCGCCCATTGCTTCCACGTGTCCAGCGGCGTCGCGGCGGCTTGCGCCACGCCGGCATTGCCCCACAGTGCCAGCATGGGAATGGTGATCTTCTTGCCGGCCTCGAAATCCGCCTTGTCGAGGTCGTAGTCGAAATAGGCGCCGGCGCGATAATCCTCGCACATCGCGTGGATGCGGGCGGGATCGCGGAACGGGGCGAGGTAATGTTCGAGCGCGCGCTCATCGATCGCGTCGAGCGTTTTCGACTTGGTCTGGCTCGCCATCTTGAAGCGCAGGAAGAACTCGCCCTGGCCTGAGATCAGCGTCTCCGGCAGCGGATAGGGCTGCGCCAGGAAGGTCCAGTGATAGATCTTCAGCGCGTAGGCGCGGTTCATCCGCTCCCAGTAATTATAGGTCGGCAGGATATCGAGCACCGCGAGCTTCGACAGCCGGCCCGGGTGATCGAGCGCCAGCCGATACGACACCCGGCCGCCGCGGTCGTGGCCGGCGAGCGCGAAGTGCACGTGGCCGAGCCGCTCCATCATTTCGACCATGGCCTTCGCCATCGCGCGCTTGCTGTAGGGGATGTGCAGCGCGTCGCTCTCGGGCATGTCGGACCAGCCGTAGCCCGGCAGGTCGGCGATGATCAGCGTGAAGTGCTCGGCCAGCTCGGGCGCCACCTGGTGCCACATCACGTGGGTCTCGGAGAAGCCGTGCAGCAAGAGCAGCGGCGGTCCCTTGCCGCCGACGCGGGCGAAGACGCGGCCGAAGGAGGTATCGATCCATTCGGCGGCAAAGCCCGGATAGAGATCGGCGAGATCGGACATCTTGTTGCATCCTTGAGGGGTCAGTCGGGGTCGGCCCCCGACGCCAAAAAGTGCGAAAACAACCCCATGCACAGTACCGGTATCATCATCGGGGCCACTAAGCCCAATGACTGATTACACATTCTGGAGTGCGCATGTGGCGATCCGGTGACGGAGAGCCCGCAAAGCCAGGCCTTGGCGGCCCCTGTCAGCCGATTCTCAGCCTTTGGCCTTCTCCGCCTCCACCGCCTGCCAGCCGATGTCGCGGCGGCAGAAGCCCTCCGGCCAGCGGATGCGGTCGACGGCCTGGTAGGCGCGCGCCTGCGCTTCCGTCACGGTCGCTCCCAGCGCGCAGACATTGAGCACGCGGCCGCCATTGGCGAGGATCGCACCGTCCTTCGCCACCGTACCGGCGTGGAAGATCTCGACCTTGTCCACCTTGGCGGCGTCCTCGAGCCCCTCGATGCGCGTGCCCTTCCGGTAGTCGCCGGGATAGCCTTGTGCGGCCATCACCACGGTGAGCGCGCTTTCCTTGTGCCAGCGCAGGTCGAAATTCTTCAGCTGGCCATCACATGACGCAAGGAGCGCCGGCACGAGGTCGCTCATCATGCGCAGCATCAGCACCTGGCATTCAGGGTCGCCGAAGCGGACGTTGAACTCGAACAGCTTTGGCCCCTGCGTCGTCAGCATGATGCCGGCATAGAGCACGCCGCGGAACGGCGTGCCGCGCTGCTTCATGCCTGAGACCGTCGGCAGGATGATCTTGGCCATGATCGCGTCGTGGACGGCAGGCGTCACCAGCGGCGTCGGCGAATAGGCGCCCATGCCGCCGGTGTTCGGGCCGACGTCGTGGTCGAACACGCGCTTGTGGTCCTGCGCCGAGGCCAGCGGGATCGCGGTCTCGCCGTCGCACAGCGCGAAGAAGCTGATCTCGCGGCCGGGCAGGAATTCCTCGATCACGACCTCCGCGCCGGCCTCGCCAAAGGCGCCCTCGAACATCATTGCGATGGCATCCTCGGCCTCAGCCACGGTCTTGGCGACGACGACGCCCTTGCCGGCGGCGAGCCCGTCCGCCTTCACCACGATCGGCGCGCCCTGGCTCTGCACATAGGCGCGCGCGTCGGCGGCATTGGTGAATCGCTTGTAGGCGCCGGTGGGAATGCCGAACTCGGTGCACAGCGCCTTGGTGAACCCCTTGGAGCTTTCGAGCTGCGCCGCCGCCTTGCTCGGCCCGAACGCCTTGATGCCGCTAGCTGTGAGATCATCGACGATGCCGGCCGCCAGCGGCGTCTCCGGCCCGACCACCACCAGCTCGACATTGTTCTGCTTGCAGAAGTCGATCACCGCGGCGTGGTCCGCCACATCCAGCGCCACGCATTCGGCCTCCTTCGCGATCCCGGCATTGCCGGGCGCGCACCAGAATTTGGTCACCAGGGGAGAGGCCGCGATCTTCCACGCCAGAGCATGTTCGCGGCCGCCGGAACCGAGCAAGAGAATGTGCATAAGGGGCTCAGGTATGAGGGGGTTGGCTGGGGCGGAGGTCGCATGAATCGGGGTGTCGCATGAATCGGGGTGGGTGTGAAGGGGGCTTGCCCACGAATTTCCAGTCGTTCTGCGCTGCCCCTCGGGGCTGCGAACTTCGGATTTATCGCGCCGCGTCGCGCGCGCCGGTTGGCGGCACTCACGAATTATTCCGCTTTCGACGGAACGAACATTTCCGAAGCTGCTATAGCTGCCCGATCCTCAAAGCCTCTGGCCGTGCGGTGGCCGCAATGACCGTTCCACTGGTCAGGCAGGATCAAATCCCCGCCGCGGAAGCCTGCACCATCGCCGCCGAGTTGCGCAGGGCGGCCAGGTTGGGATCAGGCTCCAGCTCTACAACGATCGAGGTGCCCCCTCTCCCGCTGCGGACAAGGGCTGGAGAGAGGGTGCATCCTCAAAGAATCAATCCCCAATAGGAGGAAGCCCTTCCATCAAGGGTATACGCGTGTGGCGGCGTCGGGCGCCACCACAGTTGCGATCGCTTCGGTATGCACCGCCTATCGTGCGATCTTCAGCTGAAACCAACGGCTTTCTTGAGCGCCCCAGTAACGATATGTGAGCTTGTATCGTCCCTCCGACGCAAACTTCTTACCGTGGATCTTGACGCCGTGAGATTCAGGGCCTTCGCTTGGGTGGTGCGCACCCCGACGAAGCTCAAGATGCTCCATCCTGTTGATGACCATGTCATGAACTTCGTCGACCAACTCGCCGTCAGAGTTGTAGATCCACCAACGGTGAACCTCTCCTGCGGTCATGTCCGCATCCATGTTCTCCAGTCCGCGGTTATGTAGCCGAAGCTTGGCGGTCGCGAGAAGGACATCGTCCACTTCTGGTGGCATCCGAACCAATGTTACTTCTTCGGGGAAGTCTAAGGTAAATTCGATATCTGGCAAAATGGGCATCGGAAACTCCCTAAATAAGGAGCTCTTACTCCACCTTTGGTAGTTGTGGTTGTCAATAGAGTTCTTGGCAACTCGGTGCTCGCTCGCTTCAAGAGAGCGCCAAGGCAGCAGCAAAGTCCGCTTTCGGTCCAGGGGACTAAACCGCTCGCGGGGTAGGCTGCTGCGGCAAGCGGCGTTGCCAAGCCGATAGCGCCAAGGGGCGCCCTGTCTTGAGATTGAGGGGTTACCATCACCCGTGTCTCGGCACTAGAAAGCCCGTAGGATGGGTTGAGCCCTTGCGAAACCCATCACACAATAGCTAGCTGACCGAGCGCCACGAGCGATTAATCGTCACTTCAGATCGGATGATAGTCCCGAAGGCGGGAGCAAGATTGGGAAAGTGATGGGTTTCGCAAAGGCTCAACCCATCCTACGAGCTTGGTCGTGCAACTCGGCGTGCCGACTAAGAAGTTGAGCGCTGCCACCCCAATGACATTGTAAGTTCACATACATTTTGCGAGGCCGTTGACATATGTCCCAAAACGAAAAGAGCGAGGGCCGGGTCGCTGCCCTGATTGAGGTGAAAGACCTGTTTGGATTGTCCGGAGCCGCAAAGATCGTTGCGGAAGGCATTATCCGGGGTGTGGGCGAATGGGCACGGCCTTGGCAGACAAGCAGAATGGCCAAGTCGGAAGTGGCCGTCTACCAAAAATGGTCCGAAGCACTCGGACAAAACGGACTGCCAACAAACGTCGCTGATCTAACACTCGGAGAGCGGACTACACTTCGCCTGTCTGCGCAGCACGAAAGACACCAGCTTAATCGGGAGAGTGTAGCTCTCCAAATCATCGAGGATGTTCGCGCAAAGCCGGAGGACGTCAGTTCGACGGGCAAGCCCATGGACCCTGATTGGCTGGATCGGTTTTGGACACTGGCAGAGAACGTGAGCGACGTTGATTTCCAATCGATTTGGGCGCGAATTTTGGTTCGGCAGGCCACTGGGAAAGCATCATACAGTCCACGTACGCTGAACACTTTAAGCATGCTCACCCGAGATGAAGCTGAGGCTCTATCTCGACTAGCCCCGTTTTCGATCACGACCTTACTAGGAGGAGTCTCCACCTCGCTAGCCATTTGGTCTACGGTCGGATCGAGCCTCGGCTCCCACTACACGGCAAAGCCAAAAATGTCTCCGGATAGCTTAGATGCAGCTTTGAGAGAGGTGGTTGGGCCGGTTAGATCCGATGTCTTCGGCCCTGCGGGGATAATGGTCGAGGATGGCTGGGCTTACGAGGCTTATGCTAGCGTCCAAGAAGGAGTGGCGAAGATCAGGATTGCAAATAAGCCATACGACATCTCCGGCTTCCCCAACCCTCTGCCCCACAGCAGGTCCAAAAACGGTGAGGTGGTCATATTGGCCGCCGGAGTTCGCTTTAGTGCTGTCGGAGCCGAGATCATCGACCTTATAGCAGCGCAGCCTTCTGCGGATTATGTACACCTCCTCCAGCGAACATTTCAGTTATGGGGTCTCAGCCTTGCTGAAGGTATTGAAGCATAGCCCGTAGGATGGGTTGAGCCCTTGCGAAACCCATCGCACCTGTTTCGTGATAAGATCGCGTCATGACCGCGTACCGCCGCAACTTCGTTCCGGGTGGATGTTTCTTCTTCACCGTCAATCTGGCGAAGCGGAGACTGGCGCTGCTGACGGATCATATCGAGGTGTTGCGCGGAGCGTTTCGCGAAACGCATCGGCGCCATCCATTCACGATCGATGCCATCGTGGTTCTGCCTGACCACCTTCACACGGTGTGGACGTTACCGGAAGGTGATGCCGATTTTGCAATGCGCTGGCAGTTGATCAAATCCACCTTTTCGCGCGGTCTGGCGCGCAATGAGAGGATATCCCAAAGCCGCTCGGCCAAAGGTGAGAGGGGCATCTGGCAGCGCAGATATTGGGAGCATACCATTCGTGACAACGTCGATTTCGCGCGGCATGTCGACTATGTTCACATCAACCCAGTCAAGCACGGGCTCGTCGATCGGGTGCGTGACTGGGCGCCCTCCTCGTTTCATCGCCACGTCAGGCTTGGCAATTACCCCGTGGATTGGGCCGGCGATCAGTCGGATGACGGCCGCGATTACGGTGAGCGGGGATAGAGCAGTGATGGGTTTCGCAAGGGCTCAACCCATCCTACGAGCTTTCACCCTTTTTGTTTCTCTTCCGCGCTTTTTCCATCGGAGCTTTTCGAGCGCTCTTCGAAACGATCAGCCCCCTTGGCCAGATCGTGGCCCATCTTGCTCTCGTTCTTCGCTTCGTCCTTGGACGTTGCTTCACGCAAGCCTTCAGCGGCCCGCGCGCCCTTTGATGATTTTCGTTCGTCATCCATTGGTGGCTCCTCCCTGATAAAAGACGCCTCCCAGGAAATTCGCTGGTTGATCCCGGATTGGACGTACCAACGTTCCAATCAGATCGCCTGGACATTGTTCCAGCCCGTAGGATGGGTTGAGTCCTGGCGAAACCCATCACACTTGTTTGTCGAAACATCAAAAGGCTGGCCGGCGGACGCCATCGAAGCTTCGCCATCGCTTGCCGTCGGGACGACGGTCGTGATGACAAGAGCCCGAAGAGGAAGGTGATGGATTTCGCCAGGGCTCAACCCATCCTACGAACCGTCATTCCGGGGGGCGCAGCGCGCGAGCCCGAAATCCCATTGGGCCACAGCGTCGGCGGAGGGATGGATTCTCAGGTGCGCAAGTGCGCCCCATAGCTCGCGCCCAGGAGGGCGCGCCCCGGAATGACGGCGGAGGCTGGCGCTGGCTGGCGAAAATCCCTAACGTCGGGCCTGATCCCAAAAGACCCCGAATCGTTTGCTCAATGCCGCCTGCGGAACAACTGAACAACGCCTTTGAATTCACCGTCTCCGAGCTCTCCCAGTCCCTGAAGCGGACGGTGGAGGACACCTTTGGCCATGTCCGGGTTCGCGGCGAGATCTCCGGATTCCGCGGCGCCCACTCTTCCGGCCATTGCTATTTCGCGCTCAAGGACGAGAGCGCCAAGATCGAGGCGGTGATCTGGAAGGGCGTGCACGGCCGCATGCGCTTCAAGCCCCAGGAGGGGCTCGAGGTCATCGCCACCGGCAAGCTCACGACCTATCCGGGCTCCTCGAAATACCAGATCGTGATCGAGGCGCTGGAGCCGGCCGGCATCGGCGCGCTGATGGCGCTGATGGAGGAGCGCAAGAAGAAGCTCGCCGCCGAGGGCCTGTTCGACGAGGCGCGCAAGCAGCTCTTGCCCTGGCTGCCGGAGGTGATCGGCGTCGTGACCTCGCCGACCGGCGCCGTGATCCGCGACATCCTGCATCGGCTGGAGGACCGCTTCCCCCGCCGCGTGCTGGTGTGGCCGGTCAAGGTGCAGGGCGAGGGCTCGGCCGAGCAGGTCGCGGCCGCGATCCGCGGCTTCAACGCGCTGCCGGAGGGCGGCAGGATTCCGCGGCCCGACGTGCTGATCGTCGCGCGCGGCGGCGGCTCGCTGGAGGATCTCTGGTCGTTCAACGAGGAGATCGTGGTGCGCGCCGCAGCCGAGAGCATGATCCCGCTGATCTCGGCGGTGGGGCACGAGACCGACATCACGCTGATCGACTTCGTCGCCGACAAGCGCGCGCCGACGCCGACGGCCGCGGCCGAAATGGCGGTGCCGGTGCGCAGCGATCTGTTCGTCGAGGTCGCCGATCTCGGCCGCCGCACCCGCGCCCATTGGCAGCGCGCCCAGGAAAGCCGCCGCAGCGAGCTGCGCGCCGCCGCGCGCGCGCTGCCGGCGGCCGGCGATCTGCTCGCCATTCCCCGGCAGCGGCTGGATTCGGCCGGCGCCTCCCTGCCCCGCTGCCTCAAGGCCAACACGCACGCGCATTTCCGCAGGTTCACCGCGGCCAGCTCAAAGCTGACGCTGCGGGTGCTGCACGGCCAGATCGCGCAGGCCGATCATCGCCTGACGGTGTGCGGCGAACGGCTCGGCCTGTCCGCGCGCTCGCTGCTGCGGCAGCGGCGCGACCGCTTCGCCGGGCTCGAGATCCGCCTGCGCGCCTCGAAGCTTTCGAACGCGCAGGCGCAGCGCAACGCCATTGCCCGCCAGCGCGAGCGCACGCATCGCCTTAGCGAGCGGGCACAGCGCGCGCTCGCGACGCTGCTGCACCGGTTAGAGGCCCGCGTCGAGAACAGCGGCAAGCTGCTGTCGGCGCTGTCCTATCGCAGCGTGCTCGCGCGCGGCTTTGCGCTGGTGCGCGACGAGGCCGGCCATCCCGTGCATGCGGCGGATGCGATCGGTCCCGGCGCGCGCGTCGAGATCGAGTTCGCCGACGGCCGCGTCGGCGCGACCGCGGATGCGGACCGGCCGGCGCCGGCGGCAAAGCGCGCGCAGGCGCCGCCAAAGCAAACCGCGCAGGAGACCAAGCCCGCGCCGAAGCGCGCGGCCAAGCCGGTGGATCAGGGCAGCCTGTTCTGAGGACGTAAGCCGAGCAACGACTGGCGACGTGTTGCGGCCCTATAGCACAAACTCGTCATTGCGAGCGCAGCGAAGCAATCCAGAATCCCTCCGCGGAAAGATTCTGGATTGCTTCGTCGCAAGAGCTCCTCGCAATGACGGAGTCCGCGGAGACGGCGTGCCCTACCGGCAGGACAATCCCGCGTCGATCGTGGTCCAGAAGCCGCAATGGTCCGGCGCGCGCAAGGGAGCGCCGGCGTGGGCTTCGTAGAGGCAGAGCGCGACGGTGAAGACGGCGAATGCCGAGAGCAGGGTGATGCGGTTGCGCATGGGATTGCGTTGAATCGATATCGTGGCCGAACCAAGGCGCCGTCGCGGGCTGAAGCCGGTTTGGCGCGCGCCCCGTGGATTCACGGGCGGCCCCGATTCATGTGGGACGTGTAGCCCGGATGGAGCGCAGCGTAATCCGGGATCGTGCCACACGCTGCGACCTTCCCGGATTGCGCTGCGCTCCATCCGGGCTACGGGACCATCATCACCGCGCCAGCCACTTCACGACGTCCTTCTGCGACTCCGCGCGCGCCTGCGCATCCATGCCGGGATGGCCGCGCCCGATTGCTTCGGCATCGTTGCTGGCGTGCAGCGGCGTGGTGGCGCGGTCGAAATCGTGATCGGCGCCGGGATAGACCACGATGCGCGCGAGCGCGCTGCGGCCGTGCGCGCCTTCGACCATCTGGCGGCAGGCGGGCGGGGACGAGACGTCGTCATCGGCGCCGATCAGCACCAGGGTGGGCACCCGCGTGCTCCAGCCGAGGCCGGCGGAAATCCGGCAGTCGGGATAGAACGCGATCGCGGCGCGGAAATCCGGACCCAAATCCGGACCCAGGTCCCGCGCGGCACTCTGCGGACGCACGGCCCAGAGCAGCGCGCTGGCGCCATTGGCCCAGCCCATCAGGCTGACGCGGTCGCGCGCCACCCAGCTCTGCTTCATCAGCCAGGCCCGCGCCGCCGCGATGTCGCCGACGCGCTCGCGTCGCGCCTTGACGTGGATCTCCTTGACGCGGCATTGCGGCCCGAGCTCGCGCGAGCCGTAGCTGTCGGGCCACAGCACGGCATTACCGGCCTTGAGCAGGCGCTCGGCCCAGTCGCGATAGTGCGGCAGGATGGAATCGGAATGGCCGCCGAGCCCGCCACAGCCATGCAGCGCGATCACGGTCGGAAACGGGCCTGTGCCGTCGGGCTTGTAGAGCTGCGCATGGAGGACGCCCGACGCCAGCGGAATCTCGACTGCTAGCGGCGCCGGCGCGGCACGTGCGGCCGACACCAGTAGCATCGCGAACAGGGCGGTCAATCGAAGGCGCATCGGACTCTGCCGTCGGAGGTGCCGGAACCAGCGATGCTTCGCGGAAGGCATGATCACGCGGGAGCGGCGGCAAAACATCACAAGCCGGTGGGTTTACCGGGCGGACAAGCCGCCCTATCTATGCTACATCCCGGCCAACACATCGTGCCCTCCAGGGGTTTCCTTGCGAGCGGCCTTCCACGGAGACTTTCGACCGTGCTGAACAAGTTCGGCCCCTCGGGCCATGGCGAAGCGCAGGTGCAATATCTCGACGGCGATTTCCGCGTGATCTCGCCGGGGACCTTCGTGCGCTGCGCGATCACGGACGTCCGGATCCCGCTCGACGAGCTGAAGTACTGGAGCGTGGACCTGCAGGAGGCCTACGCCACACCCGCCGCCGTCCTGCAGCGGCATTTTCCCGGCGCGCCGAAACCGCAGGAATGATCCCGCAGGGTGGGCAAAGGCGCAACGCGCCGTGCCCACCATCTCTGCACGATCGCGACGAAGCACGTGGGCACGCTTCGCTTTGCCCACCCTACAAGATCGAGCTCTTGGCATGGTTCGGCTATTGCGGCTCGGGAGCATCGCGCGCGGACTGCAATTTCATCTGACCTCTCCTGGACGCAGCTCTATCGATAGGAGCCTGGCCATGAATGCCGGCTGAATGTCCGTTCGGCGTCGCCATCTACCTGCCAACGGCCAACCTCAGCTCCGGCGGCGGCAACGGCACGAGCACATCCTGCACCAAGATCATCTCCGCCACGCCGCTCCGCGTTGCATCGAACAGTGCGTGCACTCAGTGGTCATTCATTTCGCGCTGTGGTTGGATTCTTCGTTGCGATTCGGCGCCCTTAAGTTGTTCGACGAAGTCTTGGTGAAACAGAGGGCTGCTATAGTACATGTTAGGTAACTGGCCCTGCTCCTTTTATCGCGCAGACAATCAAGCCAACCAAACGACCATCGAGCTTTGGAATTGGCGCAGTCTGTGAACGGGCTCATATCGAAGAGTCATCTGGACGGCTACGTTCACCAGGAAAGTTCGCGGCGGAATATAAAGCCAAACGATGGGGGTGATCATGCCCGCCATATTAGAGTTGCTCTATCGAGAATATTGTCGCGCCCGTCTTGCTGAAATGCGGAAACAGCTTCTGATCGCGACTGAACGCGCTCAGGCGCTGGACGCGGATCATCATCCTGCGGATCGGGGTGACGACGACAAGACGGACATACATCGCCAACCCGATTACCGCGCGCCGCATTGAAGCGGCCCGACGACGGACAACCTCTCCCGCGTAGCAATGACCAAGCAACTGGCAACAGTTTGGGAGCCTGCAATGAATACACCCGAATATTATGCTGTCATGGTGGCCTGCCTCTCGTGCCTGACCATTGTCGGAATGATGGCCGCTGGGACGTGGTGAGCATAACTGACTGCTGAAGCACGATCGCCGCGGGGAACCGAGGCTGCTGGCAAGCACGTCCATCCGACCCATGGCACCGGACGCAGCACGCACCGCATTGCATCGTCCGTCGACGGACGCGAGACCTTCGGCTCGCCTCGGCTTGCAGAATTGATTGTTCTGCGATGTGAGCGTTGCCGCCGCCTGCAACGCCTGCGGCGGCAACGCTCGAGATCCGGATGTCAGCCTCCGGGCGGAGTATATGAGGAGCGCAGCTTCGCCGCGTTCTGGCGGACCTGCTTGATCTCGTCCTGCGTGAACAACCGGGTCAGCTTCACGTTCTGCAGGGTGCCTGCCGTAACGGTCAGTCCGGAAATGGCCGGAGCCGCACTGGGATCAGGCACATCGAAAATCACCAGGACGCCTGGGCCGTCGGCCGCAACGCTGTACATCGACATCAGCTTTCCGCCGGCCGCCTCGATGAGTTTCCTGGCCGCTTCCTGGCGATTGGTCGTGGGATTTTCCAAGATCGCGTTGAGCGCGCGTGGTGTGTATTGTCCGGTGAGGCAAAAATGCATGGCATGTTCTCCTCTGAACTCTTAGCAATACCTCTTCGTGCCGTTCCGAGCTGGTCGTTACGGCCATCGCACCTGAAATGATGAAGATACACTGCCCGCCGTGGGCATAAACGCCGCCGATAATTTCCGGGAGTTCGGCACGTCCCGGTGACGGCTCTCATGAAAGGCTACATCAACTCCCGGACGTGCGGAAGAGATTTTGCCGCTCGCGACATGACAGCTCGGTTCACACATCGCATCGCGCCAATCAATTCGCCATCGCACGTTGCGTTCGCGCAGGAAAGCGCGAGGCGCAATTTTCGCGGAATAGCCTTGCCTCTCTACGAGATCATCGCCTGCCGAATCTTCGCTCGCGCGCCTTGTAGAGCTGATCGCTGATCAGCTGACGCAGCTTGGCGGGATCGTCGAACTCGAGATGGACGGCGAACGGCACGATGTCGTCGGGCACGCCCTCGCTGCCGCACAGGCGTGCGAGGTCCTTCTCCGTCGTCACCAGCGTGAGCTGCTCGCGCAGGGCCTCCGCCGCGAGGGCTGCGATCTCCTCGCGCGAGAACATGTGATGATCGGCGAAGGCGCGGGTGCGCACGACCTCGATGCCGCAGGCGCGGAGGGTGCGGAAGAAGCGTTCGGGATCGCCGATGCCGGCGAAGGCGAACACCTTGCGGCCGACCAGCCGCGCGAGGGAAGCCGCATCCGGCTTCAGCCGCGCGCGCAGCTCGGGCTTGTTGCGCTTGGCGAGCTCGGCGGCGACGTCGTTGGCGGCGCGGCCGTCGCCGATCAGCACCAGCGCGTCGGTGCGCGCAAGCTGGGCCTGCAGCGGCGCGCGCAAGGGACCGGCGGGAAACACCTCGCCATTGCCGAGGCCGCGCTCGCTGTCGATCACGATCAGCGAGGCGTCCTTGAGCAGGCGCGGATTCTGAAAACCGTCGTCCATCACGATCATGGTGGCGCCTTGCGACTTCGCCAGCGCGACGCCGTCGAGACGGTCGCGCGCCACCGCGACCGGGACGTCGCGCGCCATCATCAGGGGCTCGTCGCCGACATCGGCCGCGGTATGGCGTGCGCAGTCGACCATGACCGGGCCTTTCAGGCGCCCGCCATAGCCGCGGCTGAGCACCACCGGCGTCTCGCCGAGCGCGCGCAGCAGCTTCGTCAGCGCCAGCACGGTCGGGGTCTTGCCGGCGCCGCCGACATGGTAATTGCCGACGCAGATCACGGGAATGCCGGCGTCGGTGCCCTGGCGCAGCATGCGCCATTCGGCAATCGCGCCGTAGAGCGCTCCGAGCGGCCATAACGCATATGAGGCAAGAGAACGTGGCCGGTACCAGAAGGCCGGCTCACGCATTGGCGGCCCCCATCTCGATCCGCAATTGCAGCAGATAGGGCTCGAGCGCCGTCATGGTGCGATCCAGCGCGCCGCCGAGCTGTTCGACCACACCGGCACCTGCGCGCTGCATCTTCTCGCGGACGGTCGGTTCGGCCAGCAGCAGGCCGAGCTGCTTGACCAGCGCCTCCTGTGTATCGGCCTGCCGCGCCGCGCCGCTCGCATCGAGCGCCTCGAACACTTCGGCGAAGTTGAAGACGTGCGGCCCGTGGACGATGGCGGCACCGAGCTTGATCGCCTCGATCGGATTCTGGCCGCCGTGGCGGATCAGCGATCCGCCCATGAACACGATTCCCGAGAGGCGGTAGAACAGGCCGAGCTCGCCCATGGTGTCGGCGACATAGATGTCGGTGGTCGCGGTCGGCAGCTCCTCGCGCGAGCGCAACGCCGGCGTCAGGCCCGAGGCCGTGATCAGGCCGGCGATCGAAGAGCCGCGATCGGGATGCCGCGGCACGATCACGGTGAGGAGCTGCGGGAAGAAGCCGACCAGGCTGCGATGCGCCGCGACCAGCATCTCGTCCTCGCCCGGATGGGTCGAGGCCGCGACGATGATCGGCCGGCCGCGCGTCATCGCCATCAGCCGCTCGAGCCTGGCGGGATCGGCCGGCGGCGCCGGCACGTCGAGCTTGAGATTGCCCGTGGTGACGACATCGCGGCCGCCCAGCGCGGAGAAGCGCTCGGCATCGATCTTCGACTGCGCCAGGCAAATGTCGAACCGCGACAGCAGCGCCGAGATGGTGCCGTGCATGCGCTGCCAGCGCGGGAAGGAGCGCGGCGACATTCGCCCGTTGATCAGCACCATCGGCACGCGGCGCGCCGCTCCGGCCAGGATCAGGTTCGGCCACAGATCGGATTCGATGAACAAAGCCAGCGAGGGCTCCCAATGGTCGAGGAAGCGCGCGACGTAGCGCGGCGAATCGTACGGCACGTATTGATGGATGACGTCGGGCGGAAAGCGCTTTGCGACCACCGCGGCCGAGGTGACGGTGCCCGAGGTGAGCAGGATGCGCAGGTTGAGATCGCGCAAGCGCTCGATCAGCGCCGCCGCGGCCAGCACCTCGCCGACGCTGGCACCGTGGATCCAGACCAGCGGGCCATGCGGCCGCACGTCGCGTGAGATGCCGCGCCGCTCGCCGACGCGCGCGGGGTCTTCCTTGCCCTGCCTCAGCCGCCGCTTGATCAGCGCAGGCGCAAGCGGCACCAGGCCCGCGGCCAGGCGCCGATACATCCGCAACGTGATCGGCAGCGCAATGGGCAGCGATTTAGCCATCTTGCGGCCCCGGACGGCCGAGCTGCGCGTAGGCGCGGCGGGTCGCCTCGTTCAACGTCTCTTCCAGCTCCAGCCGCAACGCTTCCATCGTGGCGGCGTCGGCATCTGCGGGAACGTGGATTTCCTTGATGCCGACCAGGGCGCCCCGCCCGAACGGCAGATTGATGGTGGTGCGGTCCCAATTCTTCAGCCGGATGAAGCGGCTGGTCGCCATCGCGAAAGGCATGATCGGCCGCCCGGATTCCCGTGCCAACATGATGATGCCGAGCCCGGCCACGCGCGCGCGCTTGGGGACATCGGCAGTCAGCGCGACATTACAACCGTCCTGAAGCGTCCGCACCATTTCCTTGAAGGCGCCGACTCCGCCCTTGCGGTGGAAGGCGCCGCCATGATCGCCGGAACCGCGGATCAGGCCGATGCCGAGCCGCTCCACCGCGATGGCGTTGAACTCGCCGTCGCGGTGACGGGAGATCAGGACCTTGGCCCGATAGGAGGGCTTGTTCTGGTTCTTGATGAAGGGCGTGAGGAAATGCTGGCCGTGCCAGAAGGCGAAGATCGCCGGGAGCTGCGGCTCGACGCGTTCATAGACGTCGGGCGGATCGAGCGTGAACTTGTTGGTCCGCCAGACCAGGCGCAGATATTCGGCCGCCAGAACCCCGACGGCACGCTGAAACCAGCTGCTCCGCAGCGTATTGCGAAGCAGTCTCTTCAACGTGCCGGTTCTTGATTCGGGTCGAGCAGCCGATGGAGATGGACGATGAAATAGCGCATCTGCGCGTTGTCGACCGTCGACTGCGCCTTGGCCCGCCAGGCGGCGTGGGCGGTGGCGTAATTCGGATAGAGGCCGACGATCTCGACGTCGTCGAGATTCTTGAAGACATTCTGCTCGAGATCGACGAGCTCGCCGCCAATGACGAGGTGAAGCAATTGTTGCGGGGCACTATCTGGCATCAGTTCTGTTCCTAACGGGCTGCCCGGCAAAGCAGTGTTCGACAAGCACAGTGTTTGACAGGCACGACGACGAGCGCTTCAGGCCAGGGGACGGTTTCGAAAATGCGCGACAATGCCCGCATGACGATCGCGTCCCGCTGCCACCAGCACCCCGTGCGCCACTTCCCGGCGGTTATAGAGGATGGGTTCTCCGGAGAGGTCGCTCATCCTACCATCGGCTTCCTGCACGATCAAATCGGCCGCCGCAAGGTCCCAATCGTGGCTGTTGCCCCCCGCAAAAGCCGCATCCAGCGCGCCATGGGCGACCCGGCACAGCCGCAGCGCCAGCGAGCCGATTCGCGGATGCAGCTTGATGTCGCCGAGTGACGGCTTCAGGCGCTCGACCAGCGGCTTCGGCCCGGCGACGCGGGCGAAATCCAGCTCGGCCCCGGAGGTCGCCCGCACCGGCTTGTCGTTGAGCGTGGTGCCCTGACCTCGCACGGCGAAGAAGAACTCGTCGGTCGTCGGCGCGAACACCGCGGCCAGCACCGGCGCGGCATCCGCGACCAGTGCGACGCTGACGCACCATTCGTCATGGCCGCCGAGATAGTTGCGGGTGCCGTCGATGGGATCGACGATCCAGGTCAGCCGTCGCGACAGCCGGTCAGCGTCATCGGCGCTCTCCTCGGACAGCCAGCCATAGTCCGGCGTCGCGCTGCGCAAGCGCGTTTCAAGCAGATCGTTGACGGCGATGTCGGCTTCCGACACCGGCGAGGAGGCGCCCTTGGTCCACTTCTTCAGCTCGGTCCGGAACATCGACTGCGCCAGCGCGCCCGCCTCCCGCACCGTGTCCTGCAGCAGCGCCGCGTCGCGCGCCAGGATCGTGTCGTTCGCGTCAGCGTCCGCCAAGCGTCAAACCCTCGATGCGCACCGTCGGCGCATTGATGCCGTAGCGGAATTCGAGATTGTTCGCGGGCTGCATCGACTTGAAGATCTCGAACAGATGGCCGGCGATGGTGACTTCGCTGACGGGATAGGTGATCTCGCCGTTCTCGATCCAGAAGCCGGAGGCGCCGCGGCTGTAATCGCCGGTCACGCCGTTGACGCCGGAGCCGATCAGATCGGTGACGTAGAAACCTTGGCTGATGTCGGAGATCAGCTCAGCCGGGCTCGGCGTGCCGGGCTCCAGATGCAGATTGTACGGCCCCGGCGAGGGCGAGGAGGACACGCCGCGATGGGCGTGGCCGGTGGTGATGAGGCCGAGTTCGCGCGCGGTGGCGCAATCGAGCAGCCAGGTCGTCAGCACGCCCTCGTCGACCAGCGCGGTTCTCTTCACCGCGACGCCCTCGGCATCGAAGGTCTGCGAGCGCAGGCCGCGCTTGCGCAGGGGATCGTCAACGATGCGGATGTTGTTCGCGAACAGCTGCTGGCCGAGCTTGTCCTTCAGGAAGCTGGTCTTGCGCGCGATCGAGGCGCCGTTGATGGCGCCGACGAGATGACCGACCAGCGAGCCGGCAACGCGCGGATCGAACACGACGGGGACCTTGCAGGTTTCGACCTTGCGCGGATTGGAGCGCGCCACGGTGCGCTCGCCGGCGGAACGGCCGACGGCTTCCGGCGACAACAGATCGGCGGCATGCGGCGCCGAGGTGAAGTCGTAGTCGCGCTCCATGCCGGTGCCCTCGCCCGAGATGGCGGTGGCCGAGATGCCCTGGCTGGAGCGCAGGTAGGAGCCGTGGAAGCCGGTCGAGGTGACGAGCACCATGCCGCCGATGCCGGCGGAAGCCGAGGCGCCGCCGGATTTTGTCACGCCCTTCACCGCGAGCGCCGCGGCTTCGGCCTCGAGCGCGCGGCGCTCGAGCTCGCTGGTTGCGGGCACGCCGGGATCGAGCAGGTCGAGATCGGGGAAATCGCGCGCGAGCAGCGCGGGATCGGCGAGGCCGACATATTTGTCGTCGGGCGCGACGCGCGCCATCGCGACCGCGCGTTCGGCAAGCTTGGTCACGGCATCGCCGCTGACGTCGTTGGTCGAGACCACCGCCTGGCGCTGGCCGACCAGCACCCGCAGGCCGACATCGTCGCCCTCCGACCGCTCGGATTCCTCGACGCGTCCGTCGCGCACCTCGACACCTTGCGAGACGCCGCGCACCGCGACCGCATCGGCCGCGTCCGCGCCCGCGCGCCTGGCCGCCTCGACCAGCCGCTGCGCGAGATCGGAGAGCGCGGACTGATCGAACAGGTCGCGATTGGCTGTGGTCGAGCTTGTGGACGGTGAAGAGTTCACGAACGAAATCCTGTTGGGGCGGGGTGCGGGGACCGGAACCCACAGATGTGCCCTGATCGCGCGGACTTCAAGCATTTTCAGCCCGCCAAAAGCTCAGATTCGCACCGTCGGCGCAACGTCTCGTCAATCATGCGCGCCAAGGTCTTGTCAATCATGAGGAGCAGTGACGGTGGGTTAACCAGCCTTTTTAAGCGGTTTCGGAAGGGCGCGCGCTAAGGTCCTCGCATCGACCGGGAACATAATCCCGGCGGGGAGAACGAAAGCCGTGAGGCGTCAAACAGCAACATGCGGGGCCCACCCCGCCGGGTCGAGCCGCTCGCTGCGGCTCGACCCTCTTTCCCTTCCGGTCCGCTTCGATGCGCACGATCCGCGCGCCGACGGATATACGAGGCAGATCGAGCTTCATCGCGAACGTGTCGTGCTGCGCCGTGCCGTCCGCGGCATGCAGATGGCGATCAACGTCCGCGTCAGCGACTTCACCGGCGTCGCGCTGCGCGGCAATGACGAGGCCCAAGCCCTCGTGCTGGTGCATCGCGACCCCTCGCTGTCCGTGCCGCTGCTGGTCGGCGCCGATAGCGAAGAACTCGCGGAAGCCTGGGCGGTCTGGAGCGAGCTCTTCGCACTGCCGCAGCTCGACGAGGGTGCGCGCAAGCCCGCAGCCCGCCGCCGCCGCGCCAACGCGATCCGCGCCCGCCGCCCGAAATTCCTGATGCGCCGCCGTGTTGCGATGGCGCGCGAGCTGCCCGTGCACCGCGAAGAACGTGAGATTATCGCGAGGAACTAGAGGTGGCGTAGGGTGGGTTAGCCGTAGGCGTAACCCACCTCTTATATTTCCACGGCAACAGAAGTGGTGGATTACGCTTCGCTAATCCACCCTACGAGAGCTACGCCGACCGCATCACGGCGTCCGCGAGCAATCCCGCAAACAGCAGCAACCCCGCATGCTTGTTCGACTTGAACAGGCGCAGGCACAGCTCGGGATCGTCGATCCGCAGGCGCACGATCTGCCACGCCAGATGGGCGGCGAAGGCGGCGAGGCCGAGCCAGGCCGGCCAGAGCGCATCGGCCGAGGCGAGCGCGACGCCGATCAGCATCACCGACAGCCCGTAGAACAGGATCAGCGCCTGGTGCGTATGCGCGCCGAACAGGCGTGCGGTCGACTTGATGCCGATCAGCGCGTCGTCTTCGGCGTCCTGATGCGCGTAGACCGTGTCATAGCCGATCACCCAGGAAATCGCGGCGGCATAGAGCACCAGCGCAGTGACGTCGATGCGGCCGAAGGTGACGGCAAACCCCATCAGCGCGCCCCAGGAGAAGGCAAGCCCGAGCACGATCTGCGGCCACCAGGTGATCCGCTTCATGAAGGGATAGATCGCGACGATCAGGAGCGATGCGATGCCGGTCGCGATCGCGAAGCGGTTGAACTGCAGCAGCACCACGAGACCGACCAGCGCCTGCGCGACCATGAAGGCCAGCGCCTGCTTCGTGCTCACCTGCCCCGACGGCAGCGGCCGCGAGCGGGTGCGCTCGACCTTGTCGTCGAGATCGCGGTCGGTGATGTCATTCCAGGTGCAGCCCGCGCCGCGCATCACGAAGGCGCCGATGAAGAACAGCACGATGGTGAGCGGCAGTCCGCGGACGTCATGCGCCATGCCGCTCGCGAGCGCCGCCGACCACCAGCATGGCATCAGCAGCAGCCAGGAGCCGATCGGACGATCGAAGCGGGACAAGCGGAGGTAAGGCCGTGCCCATGGCGGCGCGAGCGTATCGACCCAGTTGCCGGTGGAATCGGCAACGCGGGCGGACGCGTCGCTCATCGGGTGAGGACGTTGCCGTTGAGCGTGTCGAAGGTGCTGCCGCCCTTCTTGCCGGCATTGGCCTCAGGCGCCGAGGCCGACCCCAGCACCTCGCTCAGCGACGGGCCTGAGGGGCGCGCCTGCTGTTGCTGCGCGACGTTGCAGACCTTGTTGGCCATGGCCTCGGTGTTCTTGTGGCCGTCCTTCATCTGCGCGCCGACCTGCGCCGGAATTCCGCATTTGGCGGCGTGAGTCTCGATGTACTTGATCATCTTGCTCTCGGCCTGGCTGAAATTGCGGATCAGCTTGCAGGCCTCGTCAGGCGGCGCGTGACGGTCGCTCGCGGCCTTGATCAGCTTGCCGCGCTTCTCGGCTTCTTCGCGCAGGGGCATGAACGCCTTCATGCAATCCTCGCCGGGACCGGCTTGCGTGGGGGGAGCCGCGCCGAAGGCACCGGCCCCACCGATCGGCGCCGCGCCGTTCACGGGAAATGACGATTGCGGAGTCGTACCGACCGACGCGGTCGGCGCCGCACCGTTCACCGGCGGAAACGGCGAACTGGCGGGGGCCTGATTGGGCAGGGGAGCCGGGAACGCGCTTTGCGCATAGGCACAAGAGGCGCCCATGGTGACCATGGCGGCTGCGATCGGAACCATCAAATGACGGATCATCAAGAAAATCTCTCCGGCAGGAGCTTACGGGGTCCAGCGTCTTCCAATCGAAGCGCAACCAGCGTGCTCGCGATTTTACGATTCCCGCCGGCGCTTAACAACCCGCCGAATAGGGCAAGAGCGCGGCGCACCGACGCGGCGGCTTGGCAATATTTACCCCCGAAATGGCCGCTTTCGGTTAATAACGGCGCCAAATTGGACTTTTGACCGATGCCCTCCCACGACTTTCGTGCCCCCCGCCTGTTCGTCGATGCCCCCCTTGCCCAGGACGCCAGGGTCGCGCTCGACCGCGACCAGAGCAACTATCTCGGCAACGTGCTGCGGCTTTCCGCCGGGGCCGAGGTCTTGGCGTTCAACGGCCGGGACGGCGAGTGGCAGGCCGCCATTGAAGGCCGCAAGCGGCCGGACGGCCTCGTCGTCCTCCAGCAGACCCGGCCCCAGGACCGGCTTGCCGACCTCGCCTACGTCTTCGCCCCGCTGAAGCATGCCCGGCTCGACTACATGGTCCAGAAGGCCATCGAGATGGGCGCCGCCGCGCTGCATCCGGTTCTGACCCGGTTCACCCAAGCCTCCCGCGTCAATACCGAGCGGATGCGGGCCAATGTCGTCGAGGCAGCCGAGCAGTGCGGCATCTTGAGCATCGCCAGCGTCGCCGAACCGGTGGCCCTGGAGCGCTTCCTCAGCCAGCGCCCGGCCGACCGGCTGCTGATCTTCTGCGACGAGGCAGCGGAGGTCGAAAACCCGATTCAGAGCCTGCAAGCCGCGCGCGCGGCCGGACAAGGTATCGACGTCCTGATCGGCCCCGAAGGCGGTTTTGCCGAGGACGAGCGGGCCCTGCTGCTGCGGCAGCCCAAGATCCTCCGGCTCGCCCTGGGCCCCCGGATCATGCGGGCCGACACCGCCGCCGTGGCGGCGCTGGCGCTGGTCCAGGCGGTATTGGGCGATTGGGGCAGTAAAGGGGGTTAACCTAGATCGTGTCCCGCACGGCGCGGCGCAGGGTCTCGGATGGCAGCTCTCCGAAGGCCGCCTTGTAGCTCGCCGCGAACTCGCCCAGATGCCCGAAGCCGTGCGCAATCGCGCAGGCCTTCACACTGCGGTGCCCCCCGCCGTTGCCCAGCTGCTTGCGCACCGACCAGAGGCGCAGAACCCGGCTATAGCGATGCGGGCTGAGGCCACAGATGGCCTGGGTCGCGCTCTGGAGCGTGCGGACGGAGACGCCCACCTGCTCCGCGAGCTCGGGCGTCTTGTGCCAGATCGTCAGATCCTGCCGGATCAGCCGTTCCATGTCTGCGACGATGCGCCGATAGCCATCCATTGTGGACGAAACGGGTCTGTCCTTTGCGCTGCTGCCCAGCGCAGCTTCCAACGTGCTGAGCAGAGATTGCTCGACGGCGGTCAGCGACATCGGCTCGTTGAGAAAGTCCGGATCATGCGCTGCGATCTCGAGCGTGACGCAGACCAGACGGCGCAACGAGGCAAGGACGTCCGAGGCCGGGTTCACCAGATGGTAGCCGTCACCCAGTTGCGTCCAGGGCTCGCGCCGGGGCGGGGTAAAAGACACGACGGCTATCAGCCGGCCCTCCGGCTCGTGCACCAGGCAATCGGAGACGCCTCTCAGAACCACGACGGAATGCCCTATCGATTGCCCGTTGATGCGGGCCGAGGTGACGTGATCCATCGGCACCACGACGACGGCGGCATTCGTCAATTGATAGCCGCGAATGATCCGCGGAAAGGTCCTCACCAGGGACAGGGTCAGGCTCGGCAGGTCGAGCCGCGCACGCATGATGGCCGTCGCTCCCGGCGACAAGGGCATGCTGGACGCGCCGGCATATCTCTCCGTCTCGCCGAAATGGTCGATGTCATAGGCTCGGAGCTCGAGCGCCGACGAGGGCTTGAGACGCTGGAAGGATGTCGAGCGGCTGTCCGCCGGCGTTTCCGCTCCTTTGCGCGCGATATCGATATCGCCCTGATTCATGTTGTGCCGCTTACTTTGCTTTCCTTGCCGCGGCCGCCTTGGAAGCGCGCAGATCATCCGGCCCGTTGATGCCGGCACGCCTGAGATCGCGCAGCAGCTTGGTCAGCAGCAGCATGTTGGTCTTCTGCAGTTCGTGGTTGTTTCCGAACCTGAACGCGTTCTGCTCGGTCACGATGAGTCCGGCCTTGGTCTCTTCGAGGATCTTTCGCCGCTTCAATCCCGTCACGCGGCGGCGAACCGTCTCGAGCGGCAGGCTGAGGAAGCGAGACAGTGCCGCCCGGGAGACGCCCTGCTTGATCACGTCCGGCTCGACCGCGTGGATGCTGGAGAACCTCTCGTCCAGCACCGGATCGTTCATCACATGAATGACGTTCGCGTTCAGGACCGCATGAATGATCAGAAGGTCGAGCGGATCGAATTCGTCATAGTGCCGGAACAGCTCGCTCATCGAGAACAGCATGTAGGCCAGCGTGTGTCGCGAGACCGTCCGGATGATATCTGAAGTATTGCGCATGAATCGGAAACCAGCATTTGTCTTGTAAACGATGGCCGGAGCGAGCGGATCACCCGCCATACCCAAAATGAGTATGCGGCGGCTTGCCAGCGGTTCTCAGTTTCTCAATGTGACGCCGGAGCGTCGGCCGCATCGACCCGTCGTGCGTCGATGCGTTCGCGAAGAGCGCGGGTCACATCGAGGTGACGATCGCGATGGAAGAGAGATGGCGATGAATGACGATGTCGTGCCGGATGCGAGCCGGTACGAGGAGCTCCGCCTCATCAGGGCCTTTCTCCGCCTCACCGACCCCGGCCGACGACAGAAGGTACTCGAATGCGCAGAGCGGCTGGCTCAGGAAGCCGCGTCCGCCGCGGCCACGCCGGCCCTTGTCGCGACCGATGCCTCGGAGCCGGTCAGAGACGTCGCTCGGCCGACCGAATGACGCCGGCTCGCCAGCCGCAACAAAGAAACCACGGTATTATATTACTCAAGCCGAGTTGTAGGCCGACCTTCGTTGCGAACCTGACCGACCGGCCTGCTTCGCGCCAAACTCGTTAAGCGATTGATCCTTTGGAGGTCGAAACCGTGCATCGGCCATGCTAAGGGCTGCGCAATTCCTGTCCTTACCTGCCCTGCCCGGTTCCACCGGGACGATGGACCTCCGTCATGACCGCGACTGCCACCTCGAATGCTGCCGGCTCCGCCGCCTGGGCGGATACGCTGCTCTTGTCGTTCGCGCAGGCCGGCTATGTCAGGGCCGAGCCGGCGATCCTGCAACCGGCCGAGCCGTTCCTCGACCTCTCCGGCGAGGACATTCGCAAGAGCCTGTACCTGACCACCGACCTCACGGGCGAGGAGCTGTGCCTGCGTCCGGACCTGACCATTCCGGTCGCCCGCGACTACCTCGCCTCCAGCCGCGCCGGCCAGCCGGCCGGGTTCAGCTATCTCGGCCCGGTGTTTCGCTACCGCAGCGGCCAGGCCAGCGAATTCCTGCAGGCCGGCATCGAATCGTTCGGCCGCCAGGACCGTGCCGCGGCCGACGCCGAGACGCTGGCGCTGGCGCTGGAGGCGACCGCAGCCTTCGGCGTCCGCGACGTCGAGATCCGCACCGGCGACGTCGCGCTGTTCAACGCGCTGCTCGACGCGCTCGACCTCTATCCGGTCTGGCGCCGCCGCCTGGTCAAGGATTTCAACCGCAAGATCAGCCTGGAGCAGGACCTGGAGCGGCTGGCGGCCGCGACCACCGCGAGCCCAAGCGAATATCAGGGCGTGCTCGCCGCGCTCGCCGGCTCCGACCGCAAGGCCGCGCTCGCCTTCGTCACCGACCTGATGTCGATCGCCGGCACCACCAATGTCGGGGGACGCACCACCGCCGAGATCGCCGATCGCTTCCTCGAGCAGTCGACGCTGAAGGGCGGCGCGCTGCCGCGCGAGGCGATCACCGTGCTCAAGCGCTTCCTGTCGATATCAGGCAATCCCGACGATTCCATCGCCGCGCTGCGCGCACTCACCGCCGATGCAAAGCTCGACCTTGCTGCGGCCATCGACCAGTTCGAAAGCCGGGTCGGCTTCATGGCCGCGCGCGGCATCGACGTGAAGCAGACGCGCTTCTCGACCGCGTTCGGACGCGGCCTCGACTATTACACCGGCTTCGAATTCGAGCTGCATCACCGGAGCAACGGCGCCGAGCCGTTGGTCGCCGGCGGCCGCTATGACGGGCTGATGACCCAGCTCGGGTCGGCTGAACCCATTGCCGCGGTCGGCTTCTCGGTCTGGGTGGATGCGCTGACCAGGATCGGCCGCAAGGTGGAGGCCTGATCATGAGCGCGCCGTTCGTTCTGGCCGTTCCCTCCAAGGGACGCCTGCAGGAAAACACCGAGGCCTTCTTCGCCCGCGCGGGCCTGAAGCTGTCGAAGGCTGGCGGCGCCCGCGACTATCGCGGTACCATCGCCGGCCTCGACGATGTCGAGGTCGCCTATCTCTCGGCGAGCGAGATCGCATCGCAATTGTCGCGCGGCTTCGCGCATCTCGGCGTCACCGGCGAGGATCTGGTGCGCGAGAACATCGCCGATGCCGACAAGCGCGTGTCGCTGATCGACGGGCTCGGCTTCGGCTTTGCCGACGTCGTCGTCGCGGTACCGCAGGCCTGGATCGACGTCCGCACCATGGCCGACCTCGACGACGTCACCACCGGCTTCCGCGAGCAGCATCATATGCGGATGCGGGTCGCGACCAAGTTCGTCAATCTCACCCGCGCGTTCTTCCAGAGCCACGGCATCACCGATTACCGCATCGTCGAAAGCGCCGGCGCGACCGAAGGCGCTCCTGCGGCCGGCAGCGCCGAGCTGATCGTCGACATCACCACGACCGGCGCGACGCTCGCCGCCAACGGCTTGCGGGTGCTCGACGACGGCGTGATCCTGCGCAGCCAGGCCAATCTGGTCGCCTCGAAGGAAGCCGACTGGTCGCCGCAGGCGCGAGAGACCGCGCGCATCATCCTCGATCACATCGCCGCAAGGGCGCGGGCCAACAAATACCGCGAGGTCCGCACCCGCTTCCGGCAATGCGACGCCGCCCTGCTCGGCGAAGCCCATAGCCGGTTCGGCGTCGAGGCTCCGTTCGGCGGGCCGACCTCGTCAGGCATGCTGACGTTGCACTGCCCGCCGGGGCAGCTCTATGCGCTGGCGAGCTTCCTGCGCGAGCATGGCGCCGAGACCGTCTCGGTGGTCTCGCTGGACTACGTGTTCGACCGGGAGAACCCGCTGTTCGCGAAGCTCGAGGCGTTCCTGCGGCAGTGAGCCCCAGGGGGCCGGTTCGGCTTTTCCGTTCAGCTTTGCGACAGCAAGCGGCAGCTACCATATGCTGTTGAGATGACTTTGAAGGCCTCTGGAACCTCGACCGATGATGCTGGGCTCTGACGTATCAGGCATGACGACCACCGCGAGCACCGCCGCCGCGAAGGGGCTGTCGATTGTCGTTCCCGTCTACAACGAGGCGGCGGGCCTCGCCGGCCTGCATCAGCGCATCTGCGATCTCGCGAAAACCCTGCGGGAGCGTTATCGGCTGTCTTGCGAGATCGTTTATGTCGACGACGGCAGCAAGGATGCGACCTTGGCGATCGCCCGTAGCCTGCCGGCCGATGCGATCGACGTCCAGGTGGTGTCGCTGTCGCGCAATTTCGGCAAGGAGGCGGCGCTGATGGCCGGCCTCGACCATGCCAGGCTCGGCGCCGTCATGTTCATGGACGGTGACGGCCAGCATCCGCCGGCCCTGATCGAGCAGCTGGTGCGGCACTGGATCGAAGACGGCTATGACGTCGTCTACACCGCCAAGGCGCATCGCGACAACGAGACCTTCCTGCGCCGCCTCGCCGTGCACGGCTTCTACGCGCTGATCAATTGGGGCGCACGGCAGAAGATTCCCGAGGACGCCGGCGACTTCCGCCTGCTCTCCCCGCGCGCTGTCGCCGCGCTCAGGCAATTGCCCGAGCGCAACCGCTTCTTCAAAGGCCTCGCCAGCTGGATCGGATTCCGCCAGATCCGGGTCGATTACGAGCCCGCGGCGCGCGCCCATGGCGTCACCACCTTCAACGCCGCAAGCCTGCTCGGCCTGTCGATCGAGGGCCTGACCTCGTTTTCGGTGGCGCCGTTGCGCTTCGCCAGCCTGTTCGGCGTCATTCTCGCCGGTGGCGCCTTCCTGTTCGGCCTTTCGATCCTCTGGGAGGTGCTCACGACCGGCAAGCAGGTGCCCGGCTATCCTTCGCTCGTGATCGGCCTGATGACGATCGGCGGCGTGCAGCTCATCATGATCGGCATCGTCGGAGAATATATCGGCAAGATCCTCTCCGAGCTGAAGGCGCGCCCGATCTACTTCGTCGCCGAGCACAGCGAGAAGCACTTCGAGGCGGGCAAGGCCGACGACGATGCCAAGAGGACGGCGGCCGAATGAGCGCGGCCGCGCCGGCGCGACAGATCTGGCTCTGCGCCGACGATTACGGCATCAGCCCCGGCGTCAACCGCGCCATCCGCGACCTGATCGAACGCGGGCGCCTCAACGCCACCTCTGTGATGATGGTGGGACCTGCGATCGCGCGCAGCGAGGTCGCAGCGCTCCAGGCCGCCGCGACTGCGAGCCCGCGCTGCGGGATCGGATTGCACGTGACGCTGTCGGCGCCGTTCCGGCCGCTCACCATGCATTTCCGACCGCTCGACGGCGACATGTTCATGCCGTTTCCGAAGCTGTTGCGCGCGGGCGTCTTACGGCGGCTCGACCGCGAATTCGTCCGCAACGAGGTGAAGGCGCAGCTGGCCGCCTTCATGGACGCGTTCGGCCGCGCCCCCGACTTCGTCGACGGTCACCAGCATGTGCAGCTCTTTCCGCAGGTGCGCGACGGCTTCGTCGATGCGGTGGCCGAGGCTGCGCCAAACGCCTGGGTCCGCCAGGGCGGCCGCAATCTTCCGCTGAGGCAGCGGCTGGCCACGCCAAAGGCCATGGTGCTCGACCGTCTCAGCGCGCAATTCCGCCGCCGCGCCGACAACGCCGGCCTCAGCTTCAATCCCGCCTTTGCCGGCGCCTATGATTTCACGCGGGCGGCCGATTTCGGCGCGCTGATGCGGCAATTCCTGCAAGGCCTCCCCGACGGCGGCCTCATAATGTGCCATCCCGGCTTCGTCGACGATGTCCTTGCCGGCCTCGACCCGATGACGGATGTCCGCGAGCGGGAGCACGCTTATCTCGCCAGCGACGCCTTCGCGCGCCTGCTGGCGGACAGCCGCGCCACGCTGGGGTGAAAACGGCGGAAGGCAGGCCGCGGGGCAGCTTGTCGCATACCGAAATTTAATCCGGCCGGCACTGTTGGGGCCACAATGGAACCCTACATCTGGCTCGCGCTTGTTTTGCGCGAGGGAGACTGATCATGACGCCGCAGGAACGCCAGCTCGTCGACGACCTTTTCGACCGGCTCTCAAAGCTGGAAAATGCACCCCGCGATCCCGATGCGATCGCCGCGATCTCCGATGGCCTGCGCAAGGCGCCCGGCGCGATCTACGCGCTGGTGCAGACCACGCTGGTGCAGGACGAGGCATTGAAGCGCGCGAATGCCCGCATCCAGGAGCTGGAAGCGGCGCATGCGCCCGAGCAGGCACAGTCCGGCGGCTTCCTCGACACCATGCGTGACACGCTGTTCGGCGGCGGCCCCTCGCGCGGCTCGGTTCCGAACGTGCCGCCGCGCGACTCGCGGCCGGCGTGGAACACCGGACAGGCGATGCAGACCCAACCGGGCTACGGCGCGCCGCCTTACGGACAAGGTCCGGGGCAAGGTTACGGTGCCCCGCCCGTGGGCGGCGGTGGCGGCGGCTCGTTCCTGGGCACCGCCGCGGCGGCCGCAGCTGGCGTCGTTGGTGGCTCGCTTTTGCTCTCCAGCATCCGCGGCATGATGGGCGGCGGATCGCACCAGCAGGGCTTCGGCGACGGCAATTCGCTCGGCGACCGCAACGCCGGTGGAAGTCCTTGGGGCGGCAGCGACCAGTCCGGCGGATCGCTCTCGCGCGATGCCGGCCTCAACGACATCGGCTCGAACCGGGATTCCCGCCAGGGCTTCTTCGACCAGGCGTCGAACGACGACCGGAGCAATGACAACGACCGGAATTACGACAACGGCGGCGACAACATGGACATGGCCGACGACAGCGACTTCGGCGACGACGACGATGGCGGCAGCGACTACGCGTGACGTCGTCCGATAGCCGCACAAGCAAAAACGGCCGCCCGGGTGGCGGCCGTTTTCATTTCGCACCTCAGGCGATCACAACACCACGACCTTGGTGCCGACATTGACGCGGCCATAGAGGTCGATGACGTCCTCGTTGCGCATGCGGATGCAGCCGGAGGAGACGTTGGTGCCGATGGTCCAGGGCTCGTTGGAGCCGTGGATGCGGTAGAGCGTCGAGCCCAGATACATCGCGCGGGCGCCGAGCGGATTTTCCGGCCCGCCTTCCATGTGCCGGGGCAGATCTGGCCGGCGCGCCAGCATCTCGGCCGGCGGCGTCCAGTCCGGCCATTCGCGCTTGGCCGTGATCGACTTCACGCCCGACCAAGTGAAGCCGGGACGCCCGACGCCGATGCCGTAGCGCATCGCCCGGCCGTTGCCCTCGACGAGGTAGAGGAACTTGTTCGGGGTATCGACCACGATCGTGCCGGGACTTTCCTTGCCGCTATAGTCAACGAGTTGTTTCTCGAATTTCGGATCGAGCTGGCGCTGCCGCGGGTCGACCGCCTCCTGCTGGAGCGCACTTTGCTGATAACCCCCTGGCTGATATCCGCCCTGATATCCACCCTGCATCTGCGGCTCGCCCATCGGCGGCAGGCGGCGCTGATCGTAATAGGCCGGCTGCTGCTGATACACCGGCCGCTCCGGAGCGTAGGCCGGACCGCGGCCGGGACCGTCGCCGAACAGGAATTCGATGAACCCGCCGCCCATGTTCGAATTGGAGGCGACGCGCACCGGCGCCGGCGCCGGCGGCACCTGCCGCGCATAGAGCACCGCGGGCGGATCGTTCGGCACGCTGTTGTCGAAGGCGCTGGCGTCGTTCGCGCCGGCCATGAAGGTGCAGGCGCTGCCGAGCAGCGCGACAGACATTTTCTTGAACATCGACGTACTCTGTACTGTTTCGTCTAGATCACATGCGTCGTGGGAAGCCGGTGGCTGATCCGCGCCCTTCGACGTGGTCAATAAAAGGCAAAAGCCGTTTTGTTTGGTAAACGGAAGGCGCGTTTGGATTCACCACGTCGCGAGCGCAGCGGCAATTTGGCGATCAGCGTTTATTTTCGATGAACGCGGCGCAGCCATGGTTAATCGCTTCTTTGCAACGCGGCGCGCGACGCCGCACAACAGTTCCGGCTGTGAACTTCGTGTTAAATCGCTTCTGCCTACAAAGACGCGTGTGTGAGGTGGGGGGAGTATCCTGATGGCTGTTCACCGCAAACGTTTTCGCGTCGAGGATATCGCTGGTGGCGAGATGCCGATTTTGGACGTAACCGAAGAGGCAATCCCGATGCATAGCGAGATCATGGCCGAGCTACGCGCGATCCGCGCGCAGATGGCGAAGGGCGTCACGGCGGCCCCGCTGTCCGGCAGCGCGGCCATGGCGGCGATCGACGCCTCCACCGCCCACGAGCTTTCCGAGGCGCGCACGATGCTCGAGACCTATCGGGCCCAGATCGAGCAGTGCGAGAAGCTGAAGGTCGAGCTCGACCTCATCCACGACGCCATCGACCGCACCAAGCGCGAAATCGCGACCCTGCACGGCAAGAGCTTCGACGGCGGCGAGATGGCCAAGGTCAATGGCGAGCTCGGCGCGGTGGTCGGCGGCACCGAGCAGGCGACGCAGCAGATCCTCGAAGCCGCGGAATCGATCGACCAGGCCGCCAGCGCGATGTCCAAGGTGGACTCGATCGACCAGCAGAAGCGGCTCGCCGACGACATCCAGGAACGCGTCATCTCGATCTTCGAAGCCTGCAACTTCCAGGACCTGACCGGCCAGCGCATCAGCAAGGTCATGACCACGATGAAGTTCATCGAGCAGCACATCAATGCGATGATGGACATCTGGGGCGGCGTCGACGCGATCAAGTCCCACGTGCCGGCGCATGTGGACAATCGCAGCGAGGACGAAAAGCTTCTCAACGGCCCGAAGCTCAACGGCGACGTCGGTCACGCCTCGCAGGACGACATCGACGCGCTGTTCGACTGAACGGACGCGGACTACGGAAGAGCAAAACGCCGGCCCTGGGGCCGGCGTCTTTTTTTGCTTTTGGCCATACACTCCGCTGTCATCGTCCGCGAAGGCGGACGATCCAGTATTCCAGAGACAGCGAGGCTCGAGCCGAGAAGCCGCGGCGTACTGGATGCCCGCCTGCGCGGGCATGACAAAGTGAGGTGACTACGCCCTCGGTGCGCAGCGGACGTAGACCATGTTGCCGTAACGGGTGGCGGCGTCCTTGTCGATGAAGCGGGTGATCAGGACGCGGCCGTCGAAGGAGATGATTTCGCGGTCCTGGTCGCCCGGGGTCGGCCCCGCCGGTCCGATGTAGTTCTTGCCGCTCGGCGAGCCCTTCAGCCGCAGCTCCTGGGGAGTCGCCTGGTCGGCCAGATGCATGATCACGCCGCCGGAGGAACCAGCGGTGATCACGTAGGGATTCTTGCACTGGGCCCGGGCGGCCGCCTCGGTGCGGGCGCGGTCGGCCGGGTTCTGGAACGAGGCCAGACCCCAGCGGCCCACGATCTCGTCGGCGCGAATGGTCGCAGGCATTTCCGGGGCGACGCCCGGCTCCGCTTCGGGCGGCGGCGGGGACGACGAGAAGGACGGCAGGCTCAAACCGCCGCCACAGGCGCCCAGCAACAGCGCCAGACAAGAGGCGGCCGCCAGATTGGCAACCGCGCGCGCGTGAGCTGAACTGATCATGGCATTCCCCCGAGCAAGACCATGGCCGCACCCCTCCTGCAGCCAAGCGCAAAAAAGCTGCCGGAGCAATGACGTCCTTTGACAGGTCGGCGCCCCGAACAAGTTTCCAATGCCACCATCCTATATCCGCCTCACCAATCGCTTAACCACCTTTGCTTGACAGGATCGCGGCCAAGCCATATTTCCGAGCCCACTATTAGCACTCGGAAAGCCCGATTGCTAAGCGCGCCGTTCGATCTTCGGGATAGGGGATGGACGGAAGCGCCGCCGCACCCACTTCCACTACTTCCGAAGCGAGCCTCCAAAGGGAAACGTCATGGCTAAATCCAAATTTCGTCCGCTGCATGACCGTGTCGTGGTCAAACGTATCGACGCCGAGGAAAAGACCAAGGGCGGCATCATCATTCCGGACACCGCCAAGGAAAAGCCGTCCCAGGGCGAGGTCGTCGCCGTCGGCCCGGGCGGCCGCGACGAGACCGGCAAGCTGACCCCGATCGACCTCAAGGTCGGCGACCGCGTGCTGTTCGGCAAGTGGTCGGGCACCGAGGTCAAGATCGACAACGAAGAGCTCCTGATCATGAAGGAGTCGGACATCATGGGCGTGCTGGCCTAAGGCCATCCGCCTGAACAGCCGCTGAATGTCGTGCCCGGGTCAACGCGATCCGGGCATCCATCATTCCGCCGGGTTTGATCTCCGGATCCCGGAAGCGATGCGACGAACGAGCGGCCAGACACATCACGAAACACGAGGATTGCAGAAATGGCTGCCAAAGAGGTCAAGTTTTCCGGAGACGCGCGCGATCGCATGCTGCGCGGCGTCGACATTCTCGCCAACGCCGTCAAGGTGACGCTCGGCCCGAAGGGCCGCAACGTCGTCATCGAGAAGTCATTCGGCGCGCCCCGCATCACCAAGGACGGCGTCACCGTCGCCAAGGAGATCGAGCTCGAGGACAAGTTCGAGAACATGGGCGCCCAGATGGTGCGCGAGGTCGCTTCCAAGACCAACGACCTTGCCGGCGACGGCACCACCACCGCGACCGTGCTGGCCCAGGCCATCGTGCGCGAAGGCGCCAAGGCGGTTGCCGCCGGCATGAACCCGATGGACCTCAAGCGCGGCATCGACAGCGCCGTGGCGGCCGTCGTCAAGGACATCGAGAAACGCGCCAAGCCCGTCGCCGCCTCCTCCGAGGTCGCCCAGGTCGGCACCATCTCGGCCAACGGCGATGCCGCCATCGGCAAGATGATCGCCCAGGCGATGCAGAAGGTCGGCAATGAGGGCGTCATCACCGTCGAGGAGAACAAGTCGCTCGACACCGAAGTCGACATCGTCGAGGGCATGAAGTTCGACCGCGGCTATCTCAGCCCCTACTTCGTCACCAACCCCGAGAAGATGACCGCCGAGCTCGAGGACGCCTACATCCTCCTGCACGAGAAGAAGCTCTCGGGCCTGCAGGCCATGCTGCCGGTGCTGGAAGCGGTGGTGCAGTCGGGCAAGCCGCTCGTCATCATCGCGGAGGACGTCGAGGGCGAGGCGCTGGCCACCCTGGTCGTCAACCGTCTGCGCGGCGGCCTCAAGGTTGCCGCCGTCAAGGCGCCGGGCTTCGGCGACCGCCGCAAGGCCATGCTCGAGGATATCGCGATCCTGACCGGCGGCCAGCTGATCTCCGAAGACCTCGGCATGAAGCTCGAGAACGTCACGGTCAAGATGCTGGGCCGCGCCAAGAAGGTGGTGATCGACAAGGAGAACACCACCATCGTGAACGGCGCCGGCAAGAAGCCCGACATCGAGGCCCGCGTCGGCCAGATCAAGGCCCAGATCGAGGAGACCACCTCGGACTACGACCGCGAGAAGCTCCAGGAGCGCCTCGCCAAGCTCGCGGGCGGCGTCGCGGTGATCCGCGTCGGCGGCGCGACCGAGATCGAGGTCAAGGAGAAGAAGGACCGCGTCGAGGACGCCCTCAACGCCACCCGCGCCGCGGTGCAGGAAGGCATCGTCCCCGGCGGCGGCGTCGCGCTGCTCCGCGCCAAGAAGGCCGTCGGCCGCCTCTCCAACGACAATGACGACGTCCAGGCCGGCATCAACATCGTGCTGAAGGCGCTCGAAGCCCCGATCCGCCAGATCGCCGAGAATGCCGGTGTGGAAGGCTCGATCGTGGTCGGCAAGATCCTGGAGAACAAGTCCGAGACCTTCGGCTTCGACGCCCAGAACGAGGATTATGTCGACATGGTCGAGAAGGGCATCATCGATCCCGCCAAGGTGGTGCGCACCGCGCTGCAGGACGCCTCCTCCGTGGCCGGCCTGCTGGTGACCACCGAGGCCATGGTCGCCGAGACGCCGAAGAAGGAAGCCCCGCCCGCGATGCCCGCCGGCGGCGGCATGGGCGGCTTCTAACTCCGTCCTTCCATTACAGTGTTGTGAAGGCCGCCTCCGGGCGGCCTTCTTTTTTGCCGATCCTGCCTTCAGCTTTCCGATTCAACCGACGGCCAAAACCCACTACGGTGACGCGCCGATTCTTGATCAGGGATTTTCGCGATGCGCGCGCTTCCGGTTTGTCTGACGATTGTCCTGACGGCTCTGCTGGCGGCCCTGCTTGCGGCTGCGCCTGAGGTCGCTTCCGCCCAGATGAAGCTTTCGCCCAAGGCCACGGCGCCCGGCGGCGTGGAGACGCGCTATTTCACCTCCCTCGACGGGTTGATGGACGGCAATGCCGACGTGATCCTGAAGGAGACGCGCCAGGGCAAGACGGTCACCGCGGCCGTGCTCGACGTCTGTTACCCGATCGCGAAGAATTCCGACCGCAAGGACCGCTTCGTCGTCAATCTCCAGGTCGCGGGCCAGACGCTGACCGGAACCACGCAGAGCGTCAATGAGAAGGCGCCCGTCAGCGTCAAGCTGCTGCGCAAGCAGAGCGGAGACACCTTCGAGTTTCGCGGCCAGATCAGCATCGGCCAGGCGGTGACCGAGGTCACATCGCCCGACAATTCCGATCTCAGCGAGAGGGAATTCCTGGAGAACCAGACCTCCGACGACGGCATCACGCCGCAGCCGAAGGATTTCACCGACGTTTCGCCGGAGGCGATCGCGGTCAAGGTCAAGCTCGAGGCCGCGACCGACTTCCTGAAGAGCCTGAAGGGCCAGGAGGTCGAGGTGACGCTGGCCAGCCTCAATGTCGGCTGCGACGCGCTGCGCGCGGGCGAGCAGACCCTCAACATGTCGGTCGATCCCGAGCGCGCCGCCGCGCTGCTGGCGAAGTTCAAGGCGATGCCCGGCGTCACGGCCGCAGGCTGGACCGCCGGCATGACCGAGATGGACCGCACCATCCGCTTTCCCGCGGCCGACTGGCGCGAGGGCGACAGGATCAACCGCACCAAGCTGGCGGCGGCCGTCTCGAACGTCTTGAGCCGGACACTGGCGGCAAAGCCGGTCTCGCAGAGCTTCAACTCCGCCACGGGCAAGCTCATGCTGGTCTTCAAGCGGCCGAACCAGGATTTTCCGGCGCTCGAGCTGACCGACACGATCGAGGTCGCCGGGCTCGTTTCGCCGGACAAGCCGGGCACCACCGACAAGCTCATGCTCTGGATCGGCAGCCCCGCGACGACGACGGCCGACGAGAGCAGCGGGCCTAAGCTCAAGCTCTCCGATGATGCGAGCCTGGACGAGGAAGGCGATCTGCCCGACGACAACGGCTCGATCGAGGCGCTCGCCAAGGAGCTGAAGGGCCAGCGCTGGGACGCCGACCAGTCGGTGTGGAAGTAAGCGGCGCTATCGTGCCCCGGACGCAGCGCGAGCGCTGCGAGCCGGGGCCCAGAGTCCACGAGCGAAGTCACGGATGAAGAACTGGGTCCCGGCTCTGCGGCGCATCGCTTGCGCGACGCGCCTTGTCCGGGACACGAGAACTCTAATTCCCCGTCGTACGGAAGCGCAGCGGCTTGGGGCCGATCAGGGTCAGCACATCGCCTTGGCGCTTCCAGGTCTCTACGCTGGAGAGCGCTGCGACGAGCTCGTCGTCGGCCTGGGCTCTTGCCGGCGGGCAGGAGCGATCCTGGATCTGTCCGGGAACGAAGATCACGGTATTGCCGGCGACCGAGAACTGGCCCTTGCCGCCCTTGCACCAGAGCTCCAGCACGACCTCGCCGTGGTCGCCGATCTCGATGTTCGGAATCCGCTTGGAGCCCGCTTGCGGCAACGCTTCCAGCGTCATCTCGCTGCCGAACGGAAAACCGTCCTCGGCACGCGCGGGCGTGGACATCGCGAGCATGGCAACCGCCGCACACACCAACCGCCTGAACCCAACCATGAGACCTCTCGTCCGACCTGATTTGCCGCACCTTCTATAAGACGGCGGCGCCATTGAGAAGGTTCGTGCAATCCGGATGCAAAGATCCCCGCGAGGACGAACCTCGCGGGGATCTGCGTCGAAAGCCGGACGTGGCCGGCTACTTCAGGACCATCGCCGTGAACGGCCAGACATAGGCCTGCAACGTCACGAGCACGCCGACGAGGCACGCCAGCACGATCGAGTGCCAGAACACGAAGCGCAGGATGGTGCCCTCATGCCCGTACCAATTGGTCGCGGTGGAGGCGACCACGATCGACTGGGCGTCGATCATCTTGCCCATCACGCCGCCGGACGAGTTCGCCGCGCTCATCAGGATCGGCGACAGGCCGAGCTGCTCGGAGGTGATCTTCTGCAGGTTGCCGAACAGGATATTGGACGACGTATCCGATCCCGTCAGCGCCACGCCGAGCCAGCCGAGCAGCGTGCCGAAGAAGGGATAGAGCACGCCGGTGGCCGCGAAGGCGAGACCGAGCGTCGCGTCGACGCCCGACAGGCGCGTCAGCGTGCCGATCGCGAGCATCGCCGAGATCGTCACCAGCGAGATCGCGCAGAGCCGGATGGTCCGGCCGTATTCGGTCAGGAGCCGGCCGGGACCGACCCCCATCAGGACGCCGGAGATGATCGCCGCGATCAGCATGCCCGTGCCGGTGAAGGAGAGATAGGTGAAGGCGAACACCGCGCTCTCTTTGGTCGGCCCCGGCGCGACCGGCGGCATCTTGTTGATCATCTGATGCAGCTCGGGGACGGGATAGTTCCAGACGAAAATCGAATTCGCCCAGCCCTTGAAGGCGCCGTTGCCCCAGATCAGCATCACGATGCAGACGATGGCCCACGGCAACAGCGCGCTGAACAGCTCGCTCTGCGTCAGCGGCGTCCGGTCGAGCGGCTTTGCGGCCGCCATGGTCGCTGCCGATTCGTCGCGGCCGCGCAGCGCCGGCGACAGCCAGAGCTCCCTCGGCCGCCAGACCTTCAGGAACAGGATCAGCGCCCCCATCGAGATCAGCGATGCGCCGATATCGACGATCCACGGATTGATGTAGTTCGAGATCACGAATTGCGGGATTGCGAACGACACGCCGGTGACGAGGATCGCCGGCCAGACGTCCTTCATGCCCTTCCAGCCCGCGAACGCCCACACCACCCAGAACGGCACCAGCAGCGAGAAGAACGGCAATTGCCGTCCCACCATCGCGCCGAGGATGTAGGGATCGAGTCCGGTGACCGAGGCAAGGCCCTGGATCGGCGTGCCCAGCGCGCCATAGGCGACCGGCGCGGTATTGGCGATCAGGGACAGGCCGGAGGCCGCGAGCGGCGAGAAGCCGAGCCCGATCAGCACGGCGCCGGTGATCGCGACCGGCGTGCCGAAGCCGGAGGCGCCCTCGAAGAACGCCCCGAACGAGAACGCGATCAGCAGCAATTGCAGCCGCCGGTCCTCGGTGACGCCGCCGACCGCGCGCTTGAGCAATTCGAAGCGGCCGGTGCTCACCGTCACCTGGTAGAGGAAGATGACGTTGAGGACGATCCAGCCGATCGGGAAGAACCCGGTGACGATGCCCAGCACCGAGGCGCGGATCGACATGTTCGCCGGCATGGTGAAAACGAAGATCGTGATCAGGTTGGTCACGATCACGGCGATGATGGCCGCGATATGGGCCTGGACGCGGCCGCTCGCGATCAGCACCAGCAGCGTGACGACGGGCACTGCCGCCGCAATCGTCGACAGTACCGGGCTGTGCAATGGATCATAGATTTGATTCCACATGGTCTTCTCCCCACGCATGTTGCGACAGGCGGCCCGCGTGGAGAGCCGATCCTGCTTGATGTTCGAAGCGATACACCCGCGCTGGAGGCGAATGCCTCGCGAATGCAGCGGTTCCCGTCCGCTCACAAGGTCGCGAAATCCCCGAGCGCCTCTGGCCCGCGCCGTCGAAGGCCATGCTAGGGTTGCGGGGTGCGACAAGACAACGCAAATTGCAGAACCTGCGACTTTAGTCTAGGCGCGCCGCTTTCCGCCATGGTTTCAAGTCCTTGGCTCCGGCCATTTGTCCACATTCCCCGAGGAGACCCCGCTCTGTGAAGAACATCAGCGCCACGCTCGCGATCGTTTGGCGAATCGCCGCTCCCTATTTCCGGTCGGAGGACAAATGGGCCGGCCGCGGCCTGCTCGCCGTCATCGTCGCGATGGAGCTGGTGCTGGTCGCGATCAACGTGCTGCTCAATCAATGGCAGAACCGGTTTTACAGCGCGCTGCAGGCCTACGATCTGCCCGAGTTCGTCAAGGAGGTCTGGATCTTCCTGGGCCTTGCCTTCACCTTCGTCGCGCTGGCCGTCTACAAGCTCTACCTGAACCAATGGCTGCAGATCCGCTGGCGGCAATGGCTGACGCGACATTATCTCGGCGAATGGCTCGACGGCGCCACGCATTACCGCATGCAGCTCAAGGGCGACGCCGCCGACAACCCCGACCAGCGCATCACCGAGGACGTCAAGACCTTCGTCGAACAGACGCTGAGCATCGGCCTCGGCCTGTTGTCCTCCATCGTGACGCTGGCCTCGTTCATCGTCATCCTCTGGGGCCTGTCCTACAAGGCGCCCTTGTACATTTACGGCACCGACATCGTCGTCCCCGGTTTTCTGGTCTGGTGCGCGGTGGCCTACGCGATCGCGGGCACCGCGCTGACGCATTGGATCGGTGCCCCCCTCATCAACCTGAATTTCGAGCAGCAGCGCTTCGAGGCCGATTTTCGCTTCAACCTGATCCGCGTGCGCGAGAATTCCGAGCAGATCGCCCTGTTGAAGGGCGAGAACGCCGAGCGGGGGCGGCTGCTGCAACGCTTCGGCTTCGTCATCGGCAATTGGTACGAGATCATGAGCCGGACCAAGCGGCTGACCGCGTTCACGGCCAGCTACGGCCAGGCCGCGACGCTGTTTCCCTATGTGGTGGTGGCGCCTGCCTATTTCGCCAAGCGCATCCAGCTCGGCGACATGATGCAAACCGGCTCGGCGTTCGGCAGCGTGCAGGACGCGCTGTCGTTCTTCGTCACGGCCTACCGCTCGCTCGCCGAGTGGCGCGCCGTGATCGCCCGCCTCGACGGCTTCGAGATGTCGGTCAGCGCCGCCGCCCGCGGCGCGACGCTCGAACCGGCGATCGACGTCGTGCCATCGAGGGCCGAGGCCATCACGCTCGAGCAATTGCTCGTCAAACTGCCGAACGGCGCGCCTCTGGTCGCAGCCGGCGCCTTCACGATCCAGCCGTCGGAGCGCGTGCTGGTGACCGGCGCGTCTGGCTCCGGCAAATCGACATTGTTCCGGGCCATGGCCGGCATCTGGCCGTTCGGCACCGGCACGATCGCGATCCCTGAGAAGGCGAAGCTGATGATGCTGCCGCAGCGGCCGTATTTCCCGATCGGCCCGCTCGGCGACGCCGTCATCTACCCGGCCGAGCGTGGCTCGATCCCGCCCGAGAAGATCCGCGATGCCCTGGTTGCGGTCGGCATGCCGCGCCTGGCGGACCGGCTCGACGAGGACGCGCACTGGAACCGGACATTGTCGCTGGGCGAGCAGCAGCGCCTCGGCCTTGCCCGCGCGTTGCTGCACGTGCCCGATTATCTCTTCCTCGACGAGGCGACCGCATCGCTGGACGAGCCGTCCGAGGACCGGCTCTACCGGCTGCTGACGGAGAAGCTGCCACAGGCCACCATCGTCTCGATCGGCCACCGCTCGACGCTGGACGCCTTCCATACCCGCAAGGTGGCGCTGGTGCCGGACGGCGATATCCACGTGCTCGGGACGCGCGGCCAGGCGGCGCCGGAGCCGACCACGGCGCGCTGAGGGCCGGCCGGAAAGGGAGCAGCTCGCTCCGGCGTCCGTCGTTGCGAGCGGACCCCGGCAGCCTCCGGCGCCCCTCGCGTTTGGCGCCTCGCGTTGTCTCAGGCCCTCAAAGCAAAAGGGCGGCAGGTTGCCCTGCCGCCCTCGCTAAGTCGTTCCGGGAAGAAACTTACTTCAGGTTGGTCATCGCCGTCAGGTCGAACGAGAGCTTGGCAATGCCGGTCGCGCCGCACCACTTGGAGCCGACGCCGGTCGGATTGATCGGGGTCACGTTGGTCGTGCCGCCGGCGGTGAAGTCGCTGGTGAAGGCGTTACAGTCACCCTTGCTCAAGTCGGTGTCGGAGTAACGCAGGTCCAGCGTCATCACCTTGTAAGTGAAGCCGACACCGATGTTCCAGGTGTTGTAGTCGGCGTACTTGATGCCGTTCGGGAAGGCCGGGACGCCGTAGAAGCTGTCGGAGGTGCCGAACCACTGACGGCCGAATTCGCCCGACACATACATGCCGACACCGCTCGCACCGAAGGTCGCGCTCGGCGCCGTCCACTTGCCCGTGATCGAGGTGTAGTTGCCCCAGGCGCCGGTGTTGAGGAAGTTCGGCGAGTAGTACTCGTTGATGCCGAACGCCCAATTGTCGTTCACCGTGTAGAGCATCTTGCCGTAGACTTCGAAGAAGCTGACGTCCCTCTTCATCACGTTGCCATTCGGCAAGGCGTTCGCGGCGCACTCGGCGCCGTGGAAGACTCCGATATTATCAACGCCGGTGCCACCGTAATAGCAGGTCCCGCCGGGATAGAGGTAACCCCAGACGCCGATGTCGAAGGCGAAGGCGCCGAAGGTCGGGCGGATACCGCCGTAGATGTCGATTTCGGCCGCGGCGCGGTTCGGGAAGGAGATGCTCTCACCGGCAACGCCGATATAGAGCTGGAGGTCCTTGGTGACGTTGTAGCGCGGCTCGAAATACGCGGCGACCGACGGCTTGTTGTTCGACTGCGTGATACCGCGGAAGACGTAGTTGCTCATGATCGCGCCGCCGAAGGCGATATCCCACGGATCGAAGGCCGGCGGCGGCGGGGCCCTCAGCGCCTTCACGTGCATGTCCGCCGCGAAAGCCGAACCCGTCGTCACCAATGCCAGCGCCGTTGCTAACAAAGCCACTTTCTTCATTTCGATCCCCATCGCCAGTTCTACGCAGTCGGATCCCGGAAGCCCCCCGGCGAACGACCTGTGTGCAAAATCACGTTACTGCGACAATCTGGATGGTGGGACGGGGCCCGTGAAGCAAAAATCACGGGCATCTGCCGCCTTTTTGGGCGTTTTGACGATTCCACGAAAGGTTGTCGGCCTGTGTGTCTTCTTGATCACATCATTTGCATTGCAAGGTGCACCGAGCAGCCCGTGCAAGTACGGAGAAGGCGGCCAGCGTGACAATCCGGCTACGAATCAGCCGCCCCAGAGGAGAACGCCTTGCCGGAGATGCTGGTCGCGATGCAAAAAGGCCGCAGCGTCACCGCAGCGGCCTTCATTGGCAGCACTTGTCCGGATCGTGCTCTAGCGTTGCTCCTCGGCCGGCGCCGCTTCCGCAGAAGACGAAGGCATCGCCCAACTCGTCTCCGCTGCCGGCTCGGGAGCCGGAGCGGCCGGCGGTGCTGACGGCTTCGGCGCGGGAGCTGCCTTCGCCTTCTTCGGTGCCGCTTTCTTCGCGGCTTTCTTCGGTGCAGCCTTCTTGGCGGCCTTCTTCACAGCCTTCTTGGCCGACGTCTTCGCAGCCTTCTTCCCGGCCTTCCTGGGAGCGGCCTTCTTCGATTTCTTGGCAGATTTCTTGGTAGACTTCTTGGTAGACTTCTTGGCCGACTTCTTCGCGGACTTCTTGGTTGCCTTCCTGGCGGACTTCTTCGCCGCTACAACCTTCTTGGCCTTTTTGGCCTTCTTGCTTTTCTTCTTCTTCGCTTTCGCCATCGTGGTCCTCCTGTTGCCGCCGAACAATGGTGATCGGGCGTCTTCAGTCGTCACCTCGGGAGGAAAGTTCAGGCTCTGAAAGCTCAAACTGACGCGTTCAGTGCCGGCCGCGACCCGCCCGTCGCCCAATCGAGAAGCTCAATCGTGTGTACGACCGGAACTGACGTGCCACTGGCAATCTGCACCATGCAGCCGATATTGCCCGCGGCAATCATGTCCGGCTTGATGCTCGCGATGTTGGCGACCTTGCGATCGCGCAACCGGCCCGCAAGCTCGGGTTGGAGAATGTTGTAAGTCCCCGCCGAACCGCAACACAAATGGCTCTCCGGCACATCTTTCACCACGAATCCATTCTTGGAAAGCAATTCTTTCGGAAGGGCCGTGATTTTCTGCCCGTGCTGCAACGAACATGCGGAGTGATAGGCGACGACGATGTTGTCCTGGCGCGCAGTCGGTTCGAGTCCGAGGCCGGCAATATATTCGGTGATGTCCTTGGCGAGCGCAGACACCTTCGCCGCATCGGCAGCGAACGCCTTGTCTTCCCGCAGCAGATAGCCGTAGTCCTTGATCACGGTGCCGCAGCCGGAGGCCGTCACCAGGATGGCGTCGAGTCCCTCGCCTGCCGCTTCCTTCTGCCAGGCAGTGACATTGGCGCGGGCGCGGGCCAAGGCGTCGCGGTCGTCGCCGAGATGATGGGTCAGCGCCCCGCAACACTGCTCGTCCTTGACAAGGACGACCTCGATGCCGTGACGGGTGAGCAGGCTGATGGCGGCCTGGTTGATGCGCGGCGCCAGCACCTGCTGCGCGCAGCCCTGCAGCAGCGCGACGCGGCCGCGCTTCTTGCCGAGCGCGGCGAACACGCTGCCCGGCAGAGGTCCCGGTGACGGCAGCCGGTGCGGGGCCAGCGCCAGCATCGCCTTGAGGCGCTGGACCAAGCCGGGCGTGGCCGAGGGGCGCGGCGTCGGCAGGAACACGGCCAGCGGACGGGCCAGCCGTGCCAGCACCATGCTGATGCGAAATCGCTGCGGGTCCGGCAGGACGAAGGCCAGCACCCGGCGCAGCAGCCGCTCAGTCAGGGGCCGCTGATAGCGCTGCTCGATCCTGACCCGGGCCTGGTCGACGAGGTGCATGTAGTTCACGCCGGAGGGGCAGGTCGTCATGCAGGCCAGACACGACAGGCAGCGGTCGACGTGCTTGACCACCTCCGCGGTCGGCGCCTGGTCCTTCTCCAGCATCTCCTTGATCAGATAGATGCGCCCGCGCGGACTATCGAGCTCGTCACCGAGCAGCACATAGGTCGGACAGGTTGCCGTGCAGAAGCCGCAATGGACGCAGGCGCGCAGGATCTTGTCGGCTTCGGCGATGTCGGGGTCGGCGAGCTGCGCCAGGGAAAATTCGGTCTTCATTCGGCAGCGCTCCGCGTGAGCCGTCCCCGGTTCAGGATGGTCTTCGGATCGAAGCTGGCGCGGACCCGCTCGCTCAGGGCGGCGATGCCTGATGCCTGCGGATGGAACACGTCGACATTGCGCCTGATCTCCTCGGCCGCCCGGATCAGCGTGGCGTGCCCGCCGAGCGCGTTGGCACGCGCGCGCACCGCCGGGCCGTGTGCGTCGTCCTTCGGCGGCAGCGCCGCCCAGATCAGGCCGCCGCCCCAATCGTAGATCACCTCGCCGCCGGTCTCGCGCGCCAATTGCGTGCCAAGCGCGGCACCCGAGGCGGGCGGGCAGACGATCCGCCACACCGGCCAGGCGCCGAGCGCGCCGCTAGCCGCGAACGGCAGCACGTCGCGGATCGTGGTCCACAGCGCCGCGGAAGCGACGTCCTCGATCAGCGTCGCGGTTCCAAACGGCGCCAGCAATTCGCGCAGCGAACCGGCGCGGTGGGCGGCGGAGGCGGTGATGCCCTCCAGCCGCAGCAGGGTCAGCGCCTCGCCCTCGCCGGCGAGATCGCCGAGCCCGTCGGCCTTGGCGCGGAACGCCTGAGACGGCAGATGCGCGGCGGCGGAGACGTCGAAGGGCGAGCCGAGCGCCGCGGTCATGGCCTTGTTCGCCGTGGCATCGTCGAGGCCGCGGAACAACAGCGTCCGCTCCGCCTCGGGTTTCGGCATCACCTTCAGCGTGACCTCGGTCATGACCGACAGCGTGCCCCAGGATCCCGCCAGCAGCTTGCAGAGGTCGTAGCCGGTGACGTTCTTCACCACCTTGCCGCCGGTCTTGAAGCTGTCGCCGAAGCCGGAGACGGCGTGCGCCCCGAGCAGGTGATCACGCGCCCCGCCGGCCCTGATGCGGCGCGGACCGGCGAGCCCGGCCGCGATCATGCCGCCGATGGTGCCGCCTGGGGGCGTGCCGAGCAGCGGGGCGGTATCCATCGGCTCGAAGGCGAATTGCTGGTTCTTGGCGTCGATCAGCGCCAGCACGTCGGCGAGCGGCGCGCCGGCCTGAAGCGTGATGATGAGCTCGTTGGGCTCGTAGGAGGTGACGGCATTCAGCGCGGAGACGTCGAGCACCGCATTGGTCGTCATCGCATGACCGATGTTGCGCTTGCTGCCATGACCGACGATCTCGAGCGGCTGCTCGTTCGCGATCGCCGCGCGCACGACTTCTTCGACGTCTTTGGCGTCTCTGACTTTGAGCGTATCCACGGGAAAAGGCGGTATCCAAGTTTACAACGAAAAGCAATTCGACGCTTGCCACGATCGCGCTAGAACCGCGGGATGTCGGGGAACGCCAGCTTGCCGGCATGCACATGCATGCGGCCGAGCTCGGCGCAGCGGTGCAGGGTCGGGAACACTTTTCCGGGATTGAGCAGGCCCTGGGAATCGAACGCGCATTTCAGCCGCTGCTGCTGGTTGAGGTCGATCTCGCTGAACATGTCAGGCATCAGGTCGCGCTTCTCGATGCCGACGCCATGCTCGCCGGTGAGCACGCCGCCGAATTCGACACAGGCGCGCAGGATGTCGGCACCGAAGGCTTCGGCGCGCTCGATCTCGCCGGGCTTGTTGGCATCGTAGAGGATGAGGGGGTGCAGATTGCCGTCGCCGGCGTGGAACACGTTGGCGCAGCCGAGCTGGTATTTTTCGCCGAGCTCGCGGATGCGCGCTAGCGCCTTCGGCAGCGCGCCGCGCGGAATGGTGCCGTCCATGCAGAGATAATCGGGCGAGATGCGCCCCACCGCCGGGAATGCGGCCTTGCGGCCGGCCCAGAACAGATTGCGCTCGGCCTCCGAATTGGAGATCTGCAGCGTCACCGAGCCGCAGCCTCTTGCGATGCTTTCGACACGAACGATCAGCTCGTCGACCTCGATCTTGGGACCGTCGAGCTCGATGATGAGCAGCGCCTCGACGTCGAGCGGATAGCCGGCGTGGACGAAGGCTTCCGCGGCGTGGATCGCCGGCTTGTCCATCATCTCCATGCCGCCGGGGATGATGCCGGCGCCGATGATGCGCGCCACGCATTCGCCGGCGGCCTCGACCTCGGCAAAGCCGACCATCAGCGCGCGCGCCGTCTCCGGCTTCTGCAGGATGCGCACCGTGATCTCGGTGATGACGCCGAGCAGGCCTTCGGAGCCGGTGATGACGCCCATCAGGTCGTAGCCGGGGTTCTCGCACCCCTTGCCGCCGATGCGCAATATCTCGCCGCTCATCAGCACGATCTCGCAGCCGAGCACGTTGTTGGTGGTCATGCCGTATTTCAGGCAGTGCACGCCGCCGGAATTTTCCGCGACGTTGCCGCCGATCGAGCAGGCGATCTGCGAGGACGGGTCGGGCGCGTAATAGAAGCCGGCATGCGCCACCGCCTGGCTGATGGCGAGATTGGTGACGCCGGGCTCGGTGACGACGACGCGGTTGTCGAAATCGATCTCGCGGATGCGCTTGAACTTGCCGAGGCCGAGCAGCACGCCGTCCTCGAGCGGCAGCGCGCCGCCGGACAGCGACGTGCCGGAGCCGCGCGGCACCACCTTGATGCCTTGCCCTGCACAATATTTCAGGATGAGCGAGACCTGCTCGGTCGTGTCGGGCAGGACGACGACCATCGGCGGCTGCCGATAGGCCGTGAGCCCGTCGGACTCATAGGCCCGCATTTCGGCAGGCGTATCGATCACGCCCTCGCCGGGCACGATGGCGCGCAGTGCAGCAACGATCTCGGCGCGGCGTGCGAGCACGGCCTGGTCGCTTGCGGGCATCATGATGGCCATTTTCAGAAGCTCTCGTCCGCCAGATGGAAAAGTCGCAGCAAATCAATCATGTCTTGCCCGCTTTGGGTAGGTCCTCCGAAGGTCGCATTGCTTTGTTGCAGCGCAAGTTCTCTCTGGGACAAGCCTGCTAGCATGAAACCTGTCAAGGTTTCGCGGCTTGTCCAATTGCATCGGACCTGCCAAAACACGGCCCTCCATCTGACCCGGGAAGAGACGAAGAGCACACTTATGACAAAACTGACCTTTGGCGCACTGACGATCCTCACAATGATTGCCACCGCACCCGCCGCGATGGCGCAGGATGTCGCGGCCGGCAAGACATCGTTCAACAAATGCCTGGCCTGCCACGCGATCGGCGAGGGCGCCAAGAACAAGGTCGGCCCCGAGCTCAACGGCCTCAAGGGCCGCAAGTCGGGCACGGTCGAGGGTTATAATTACTCGGATGCGAACAAGAATTCCGGCATCACCTGGGACGAGGCCGTGTTCAAGGAATACATCAAGGACCCCAAGGCCAAGATCCCCGGCACCAAGATGGCGTTCGCCGGCATCAAGAACGAGACCGAGATCAACAATCTCTGGGCCTTCATTGCCCAATACGACAAGGACGGGAAGATCAAGCAGTAAGCACGCCTGAAGCGGCCGCTGCAGCTCCGGTTCCGATCGCATCAGAACCGGAGCTGTCGCTTGTTGTTGCGACGCGTTTTCTGCATGGCATTGCGATACTCCACTGCACATCCCAGGCGGCGGTGTCGTAGGGTGGGCAAAGGCGCACTGGCGCCGTGCCCACGACCTTTCAAATGCGGAGATAGACGCGTGGGCACGCTGCGCTTTGCCCACCCTACGAGATCGAGGTTGTGACACGCAGCTCGACTCACAGACACGCCTCTTCGACCTCGCGGCGCAATTCGCCCGAGCTTTGCTTGCGTCGCCACCCTCAAAGCCAAGAGGGTGCAGGGAAGGCCGGGTGCTGACAACGCACCCGCGGTCCGCTGCGCGAAAATGCACACGCAGAAGAACCGCACAGCAGCATACAGGTGGTGCCGATCACTCGGCCTTCCCTGCGCGATGGTCGGACGGCTTATGCCGTGCTCTCCCGGGAGCCGAACTTTCCTTCTGGCCTCCCTCGCCCCGCGGATTGGATGATGCAGTCTGCCCGGTTGGGCTCGCTCGCACCTCCGCGATAGGCTTGACCGTAGCAACGACGGCCAGGACCACACGGTTTTGCCGTACGCACATTCGTGAGCGCCACAGGGTCGACGGCATCGTGCACGTAGCCGTCGAATGTTGGCGCGACGAACTGAACAGCGCCGTTCGTCCGCACGCGGCCACGGGCTCACAGGGACTACCCGCCCTGCCCGCACCTCTCATGCCGACGCTGCCGCGTCCACCGCAAGCCCGGCTCGGGATCAAGACGACCTCGAGATCGCCCCTCCTGGTTGAGCCGGGATGGGCGACACATACGTCATTTCCGAATTTCGGTAAAGTGGAATATTTTTGACGAGCGGGATTGACAGAGGGCGACACAGGCACGGTGCCGTAGCCCGGATGGAGCGCAAGCGTAATCCGGGACGATGCGAGATGCCGGGCGAGCGGCCCCGGATTACGCTGACGCTCCATCCGGGCTACGGGAGCGTGCCCACGTCTTTCGCCGTCGTCGGGAACTCGTGGGCACGGCGCAAGTGCGCCTTTGCCCACCCTACCGAGAGCGCGAAAACTTCTAATCGGCGGCCGCTTGTGCCGGGACGATCCTCCCGAGCATTGCCTCGATCTCCGCCTTCACGCGGTCGGGCACGGCATTCTGCACCATGTGGCCGAGATCGGGCAGCACGATCAGCTTCGCATTCGGCACCGTGGCCGCGAACGGGCGGGCGTGGATGTTGGTTTTCACCGTCTTGTCGGGCTCGCCGGCGATGACCGTCACCGGCGCCTGGATCTCGCCATAGCGTGCCACTTGCGCCGCAACCGCCTGCTTCAGCGTCACCAGATCATAGGCGTTGGCGATGAATTCGCGCGGGCGCAGCAAGAGCGGCGTCGCGGAATCCCGCACGAATCCATCGGGCATCATTTGCGGCAGGAATACGCTGCGCGCGCCGGGTTCGGCGAGAAAGTAACCGAGCGGCAGGGTGATGGTGTAGGCGAGCAGCGGACCGATCACCGGCGTCGCGATGATCTCGTTGTAACGGCCGACGCCGCCGCGCCAGGGATGGGTGACGGGCGCGAGCATGACGAGGCCCGCAACGCGGCCGGGATGATCGAGCGCAAGCCGCGCGCCGAGCGCGCCGCTCCAGGAATGCACCACGAAGACCGCACGCTCGATCCCTAGCTTTGCAAGCGCCTCGTCGATCATCCGCGCCTGGATCTGCGGCGTGGAATCCTGCCGCCGCGCACGCGTGCTCCAGCCATGGCCGGGGCGATCGACCAGGATGACGCGATGGTCCCTGGCAACGATGTCGCCGAGCGGGCGCCGCATCGCTTCGAGATTGGAGCTCGCGCCGTGCAGCATCACGATCGGCAAGCCGGCATCGCGCGGGCCGATATCGACGACGTGAAGCGTCGCGCCGTCGACGTCCACCATCTCGCCCTGCGGCGGAAAGGCGCGCTGCACGGCGACGATCCCGGCCTGCGTGACCAGCGCCAGCACAACCAGCGCCGTCACGACTGACATCACGATCATGGGGAGAATCCGGGTGATCCTGGGCACAGGGCAGTTACGGGTCTGGAGGGCGGCAGTTTCGCTGCCTTCGGCTTTTCGTGGTCCACCGAAATGCCGGGGCTGTGGATATGTGCACAATTGCAGAACGTAAAAACTCAATGGAATCAACATTATTCCACAGGCATACGCAAGCCCGGAACGGCTTCATGCCGCCGTCATCGCGGCGTCCATATAATCGCCATGGTCGGTTCCGCCATCTAGGCGCGGGTGGGCGCCGATCCTCCTCGCATGCCTCAGGGGATGTGGGAAAGACCGGCAGAAATTGTCCTGGTTCGAACCGGAGGATTTTCGATGAGCTTCAGATCAAACGACACTGCGATCGACGAAATCGTCGCGAGCTGCAACGGCGACCTGCGCGGCGCCGTACGGGCGCTGCTGCTGATCAACGAGCATCTCGAAACGGAGCTGGCAAGGGCCTACGCGGCAGCGGCCGATCGCGGCCTGGTCGAGCGCGGCGGCAGCGTCCTGCATTAAGGCAGGCTAGTTCGTGCCGTCCTCGTCCTTTTCCTCGTCCGGCGTGAGCGCGGGACAGACGCGGATCGTCGAACGGGCAAGCTTGGCATCGGCCCTGGACTTGTAGGGACCATCGCCAAACCAGATATCGCCGATGATGACCGGATTGCTGGTCACGATATTGCATTTTCCGGTGGCGCGGTTGCCGACCACCCAGAACAATCCGTCGGCGAGACTCGCCGTCCCCGACGCGAGCAGCAAGCACCCTGCAAAAATCAAACGCTTCATGGCTTTCGCTCCTGCCATGCAGGTAGGCTCGCGGCGGCCCGGGCAATAGTGCTCACGATGCCGCGCCTGCGATCGTGGTTAATCCGAAGACGCCACGTTCTCTCAAGAAATGGTCGAGTTGTCGGCTAAAGCATGATGGAGTGAGGCTCGATCGGCACGGGCGATTACCTCTCCCTGCAGGAGAGGTGATCCGAGTTCTCCGCACGCATCGATTCGACCAAAGCCCATTCCGCTTCAGATATCGCGTCCCTCGACCTTCTCGGTCAGCGACTTGACCTGGTCGGGAATCTTCTCGAGGTGCGGATTGACGGCGAGCGCCTTGCGGTAGGCGTCGAGCGCGCGCTTCTCGTCGCCGACCTCCTGCATGATCATGCCGAGGCCTGCGAGCGCGCCGAAATGGCGCGGCTCCCGGATCAGCACCTGCTGGATGTCCGCAAGCGAGCGACCATAATCGTTCTGCATGTAATAGAGCGTGGCGCGTCGGTTCCAGGCCTCGATGTAGTCGGGCCTGAGCTTGATGACCGAGTCCAGCAGCTTGATCGCGACCTCGATCTTCTTGGCGTCGACCGCGGTCTTGGCGCGCGCCATCAACAGCGCCGCGGTGTCGCTGGGGGTCTGGAGCCAGATCGCCCAGATCCGCGCTTCGACATGCTTGGCGCTGACCTCGTCGGGCGCCGCCTTCAGCGCGCCGAACAGGAAATCAAGATTCTTGGTGCGATCGACCTTGGGCAGCTTGGCCGGTGCCTCCGGCAGCTTCTTCTGCTTGCCGGGCGGGCTCGGCGGCTCAATCTGCTGCGCCAGCGCCGGAGCCAGCCCGAGGCTTGCCAGCACAAGGGCCAGACACAAAGTGCGCGGATGCGGGAATCTCACTGCCATGGTGAAAGTCTAAACGCGCAAAGCCGCCCTTGCAAAGCAAAGGCGGCGTCAAACTCGTGTGAGCAGTGGTCTTGCGGGAACGCGAAGGCGTCCGGCCGGGCTGAGATCAGCCTTGAGATCAGCCCTGGCGCGCCTTGAAGCGGCGCTGCACCTTGTTGATCACATAGACCCGGCCCTTGCGGCGGACCAGGCGGTTGGCGCGATGGCGACCGCGCAGCGATTTCAGCGAGTTACGGACCTTCATGGCGGAATCCTGAACGTTCGAAAGGCCGTGTTCGGCACTACCGTTGCGGCACGCGCGAATGTGGCAAAATGAGATTTTTCCCGCTGGCGGACGACCGCCCGGGACGGGGCGGTTCTTAAGGCATGGCGGCAGGTGATGTCAATGTTCACTGCCGCCTTCCGAACCGGCAAATTCTCGAAAACAACCTCATGCACGGTCAAAGCGGCCGGATCGGCCCGATCTGCCCTCCCGACCAACCGAGGGAGTGAAGACCGCTTGCCGACAACAATGTCGCCTCCCGCGCGCCTTGCCAAATTCGTTATATACTATAATCAATTCGGCAACCGGTCGGGAGGACACCAATGCCGAAGCTGAAGCTGCCTGATATCGAGAAGGTCGTCGCCATCGACATCCACACCCATGCCGAGGAGCCCTGCGGCTGCCATCCCGACGACGGCTATGACGACTTCCAGGCGCAGATGGCGGAGTATTTCAAGTCGCCGAACAAGCATCCGCCGACGGTGCCGGAGACCGCGGCCTATTACCGCTCCAAGAACATCGCCGCGGTGATCTTCCCGGTCGATGCCGAGCGCGAGACCGGCTTCCGCCGCTACAACAATTACGAGATGCTGGAGGTCGCCTCCGATCATCTCGACGTCCTGATCCCGTTCGTCTCGATCGACCCGCACAAGGGCAAGCTCGGGGCGCGCGAGGCGCGCAAGCTGATCGAGGAATACGGCGTGCGCGGCTTCAAATTCCACCCGACCATGCAGGGCTTCTACGCCAACGACCGCATGGCCTATCCGCTCTACGAAGAGATCAACAATGGCGGCGCCATCGCGCTGTTCCACACCGGCCAGACCGGCGTCGGCTCGGGCATGCCCGGCGGCATGGGCATGCGGCTGAAATATTCCAACCCGATGTACATGGACGACGTCGCGGCGGATTTCCCCGACCTCAAGATCATCCTCGCCCACCCCTCCTTCCCATGGCAGGAAGAGGCGCTGTCGGTCGCGACCCACAAGCCGAACGTCTATATCGACCTCTCCGGCTGGTCGCCGAAATACTTCCCGCCGATCCTGGTGCGCTACATCAACTCGATCCTGCAGGACAAGATGCTGTTCGGCTCGGACTGGCCGGTGATCACGCCGGACCGCTGGCTGTCGGACTTCGCCAAGATCGACATCCGCGACGAGGTCCGGCCGAAGGTGCTGAAGGCCAACGCAAGGAAGCTGCTGGGGATCTGAAGCGCATCGAGGGCTTCGGTCAACCGAAGCCCTCATGCTCAAGACCTCACACCTGCGCCAGGCCTCCATCCACGAAGACCTCGCCGCCGGTCATGTAGCTGCTGTCCGACGACGCCAGGAACGCGGCCACCGCGCCCGTCTCGGAGGGGTCGCCGACACGCCCGATGGGCGTGCTGCTGCCGAGCGAATCGAACGCTTCCTCGCCAACGATCTCCAGCGCCAGCTCGGTCTTGGTCGGCCCCGGCGACAGCACGTTGACGCGGATGCCGGTGCCGCGCAGATCCTGCGCCCAGCTGCGCGCGAGATTGCGGATCGCGGCCTTGGTCGCGCTGTAGATGCTGAATTGCGGCGTCCCCATCACGCCCGTGCTCGAGCCGGTCAGGATGATCGAGGCGCCCTGCTTCATCAGCGGCAGCGCCTTCTGCACGGTGAACACCAGCCCTTTCACGTTGACGTCGAAGATGTGATCGTAATGCTCGACCGTGATCTCTCCGAGCGGCGCGAATAGCCCGGTCCCCGCATTGGCGACGAGAACGTCGAGCGTGCCTCGTTCCTTCCTGACCGTCTCGTAAAGCCGGTCCAGATCGGACAGATCGGTCACCGAGCCCCTGACCGCGCGCGCCTGGGATCCGAGCTTCGCAACGGCGGCGTCGAGCTGCTCCTGCCGCCGCCCGAAAATGTAGACGAAGGCGCCTTCGTCGACGAACCGCTTCGCCGCTCCAAATCCGATGCCGGTGCCACCGCCGGTCACCACTGCCGTCTTGCCTTGTAGTCTGCTCATGATGTGCTCATTCACTAAGGTTGCACTGAGCTGGCGGCGTACCCACCTATCGACAAGTATGCACCTTTTGGTAAGTACCCAAAAATGTCAGACCCGACCTTTCCGCCGACCCAGACGCCTTCAACCGTTCAACGTTGCACGCCGAATCTGCCCGGATTCACCTGCGGGCTGGATGCCACCCTACGGGTCATCGCGGGCAAGTGGAAGCCGCTGATCCTTTACTTCGTCGCCCAGGATGGCCCGACCCGCTATGGCGAGCTCCGCCGCGCCATACGCGACGTCAGCGACAAGGTGCTGATCCAGCAATTGAAGGAGCTGGAGGCCGATGGGCTCGTGAAGCGCACCGACTACAAGGAGGTGCCGCCGCGGGTGGACTACAGCCTCACTCCGTTAGGTCACAGCCTCGCCCAGGCCCTCGTGCCGCTCTGCTCATGGGGCACGGAGCACATGGCGGAAGTCAGCCGGGTGTTCGCCGAGCGGGCGACCTGGACGCGGCGAGAACGTTCGCCGAGTGCCTAGTTACGCTGCTCTTCGTCCGAGGTCTGCTCCGCCCCTGATTGCAGCGAAGTGGCGGGACTGGCCGTGAGTCCGGCTTGGGCCACAAGCAGAAATTCGATGGCCTCGTTGGGGCGGCTAACTCAATGTTGGTCGGACTCCATGCTAATTGCTTTCACAGAACCCGATATGGGCTAGGCGCTCCACAGATGTTGTTGGCACCCCATTCGCGAATCGAGCGGCAAGAACGGAGCTGTGCTGCTCGCCTCGCCTTATCGAACCGTCACCGGCAGACTCGTGAACCCCCGCAGCACGTTGTTGACAGCCCTGGTTGGCATCCCCAGTTCAAAGCGGGATACGCGGCGTGCGAAAGCCGTCATCAACGCAGTAATCTCCAGGCGCGCTAGATGCATGCCGGCGCAAACATGCGCTCCAATCCCGAAACCGAGATGATCACGGACATCCCGTCTCACGTTAAATTTCTCTGGTTCTTCCCACTTACGCTCGTCGCGATTTGCTGACGCGTAAAGCACCAGGACTCGCGATCCGGCGGAGAGTTTCACTCCGTCCAAAACCGTATCTTCCGCCACGACCCGAGTGAAGCCCCGAATCGGAGACTCCAGCCTTACGGCTTCATTGATGGCTGCGGAGATCAGCGACGGATCCTGTCGCACCAAGTCCCACTGGTCGGGATTCTCGCCGAAGAACCAGATCAGGCTGCCCGTGGCGAAGATCGTAGTGTCCAGGCTCGGGCTGATATAATCCCGCATCATCGCCGGGCATTTCTCCATCGAAATTTCTCCGCCTTTTGCAGCCTTCCAGATCGCGGCCGCCCAGCCGTCGGGTTTAAGACGGGCGATGGTGGAAGGATCGCGACAATAAGCGTGAAGCTCCTGTATCTGCGGCAAGGCCGCCGTGCCGCGCGAATTCATGGCACCCAGCGCATCGAACGTCGCAGCCGCCCAGCGCAGCATGTTCGCACGTCCATCCTCGGGCAGCCCCACCAGATCGGACACGATCGATACCGGTAAGTGGCGAGCACAATCCTCTATCGCATCGAAGCTTTCCCGCTTCACCAGACGCGCGACCAGCGCATCGGCTTCGGCCTCGATCCGCGGGGCAACATCCTTTAGCGCTGGCGCCGTCAACGGCGCGCGTATGATTCGTCGCATTTTGGTGTGTTCGGGTGGATCACTGGTGATCGTGTTGCCGATCGAAGAGGAATTGATCAATTCATTGGCGGCGACCCCGCGGGCTGAGGAGAACTTCGTGTGATTCATCAACACCGAGCGTACATCGGCAAAGCGGCCGACCGCCCACAGTCCATTCCTGGGCAGCCATACCGCCGGGCCTGCATCGCGAATGGCCTGATAATGGCCGTAGGGCTCGGCGATTACCTCATCGCTGTAGATGTCGACGTCGTATGACGCAGCATCAACAAGGGTATGTTTCGTAACTCCCGCGGGTGGGGCGAAGCGCATGCCAGGGTCAGACACCATTGCACCACCGATCGATCTTCGCACCGTCGAGATTGTCGCGCAGGCGATTTGCGAGCCGGCTCGAATCGACGTCGTGTAGGGACTTGCCGCCGGAAATATCCAGAGCGTGGGCAGCTGCCTGCCCCATCGCAAAGCAGGGTCCCATGACACGGACCGAGGCCAGAGCTGCGACGTCGCCATCTATACATCGGCCTGCAGCGATCAAGTTGTCGCTATCCCGATGCACGAGGCTACGCAATGGTACATAGTGCATGTGGTTGCGATCCTCGAAAGTTTCCCAATGCACTGTCTCGGCGCTGTCATGCGCCTCGACCGGCCATGAGCAGCGCGCGACGGCATCGGCGGGGCGATGGCCGGCCCGGACTTCATCGATGGTGAGTTGGTGCGCGCCGACGAACCAGCGGGTTTGCCTGATTCCAGGCAAACCGTAGGCCCGGATACGGGCCTGGCCCATCGACCTCGGAAACTCCCGCCGCAAGAATTCCAGCACCTTGTCGGCTTGGTCCCTGCCTTCCAGCGTAGCGCGCGTGGCCGCGATTGGCTCTGTCGGATTGGGCATGTGCGTCATGTTGACGGTCGCCACGCCGCGGCCGGGAAATGCGAAGATGAATCCATCCTCGCGGCTCAGACCGTATTCGCGCTTCTTGTGCTTCAGAACCTCTGCGACATGGAATCCGTCGAAATCGGCGATCGCATCTTCCGCGAAGCCCTCCAGCAAGATCATCTGCGTGCCCCATTGGGGTTCATGGGGTTCGCGCACAGGTAACCCGGCATGCCATGCAATGGCCGCATCGCCCGAGGCGTCGATAAATCCATCCGCGCGGACGGCCAAGTCGCCCCATCGCGTCGACACATCAAGCTCGACAATGCGACGACCTTCAACACGGGCCGAGCGCAGGACGGCACCCAGCACCAGGTCCACATTTGCACGCGAGAGTGCCCGTTCGCTCCAGCGACCGCAAAGCATCTCGTCGTACTGTAGAACGATCGTGTCCAGCGCACGGCGGGCGTGGATTGCACCGGCGCCATGCAGTTCGTTCAGCATATCGTCGACCGCGCCGAACGTAACGCGATATGGCCGCGGGCCGTTGGAATAGAGGCCGCATATCGTGCCGAGCAACGTCCCGACAAGCTGGCCGCCGATCGTCGGCATAGCGTCGAGCAGGACGGTCTTGCGGCCTAGGCTGGCTGCCGTCAGTGCCGCCATGATTCCTGCGGCACCGCCTCCGACGACGCAGACTTCCGCGTCCAGGGTCATTCGTTCCCGCGCCCTGGTGACAGTGCGGGTGGCAAGGTTAAGGGTCATGGACTTACTCGGCGGCGATGCCGCGGGCCTTCACCAACGCGGTTGACTTCCCGGCTTCGTTCTTGATGAAATGCCGGAATTCCGCCCGCGTCATGTTGAGGATCTGAAAGCCGAGATCGAGAAATCGCTTGGTGACCTGCGGCTGGCGCATCGCATAGCGGACCTCTTCACTGAGCCGCTGGACAACTGGCTCGGGTGTACCCGCCCGTACCACAACCCCGAGCCACAAAGACATCACGACATTGGGCAACCTGACCTCGTCGGCAGTGGGTACGTTCGGTAATTGCGGCAAGCGCTGAGGCCCCGCAACGAAGAGCGCCTTGATACTGTCCGCACTGACGTTAGGCAGCCCGGGTCCCAAACCGTCGAACAGCAGGTCCACCTGCGACCCGATCAGGTCTTGCATCGCCGGCGCTGAACCTCTGTAGGGGACATGAACCAGCTGGATGCCCGCGTCCGCCTTGAGCATTTCTCCGAGCAGGTGGCCTAGGCTGCCGTTGCCTTGCGAAGCATAATTCAGCGCCTTGGATTTTGCTGCGGCAACCAGATCGGCGGTTGAATTGAACGGGCTGGATTTTGGCACATAGAGCAGCATCGGCATCAACATCAGTGGAGCAACCGGCTCCAGATCCGTCAGCGGGTCGTAGCTGAAATTCGCGTAGACGGCCTTGTTGATTCCGAGCGAAGCGGTGTCACCGATGAGAAGCGTGTGTCCGTCCGCCGGCGCGCGGACCAGGGCCGTACCCGCGATCTGACCGCCTGCACCCGGCTTGTTTTCGACGATCACTGGCTGGCCGAGGCGCTCTCGCAATACTTCCGCCAGCGCACGAGCCATCAGATCGGCGGGGCCACCGGCAGGATAAATCACCAGGATGGATAGCGGTCGAGACGGAAATTCCTGCGCCTTCGCCTTGCCCGGTACCGACATGGCAATTGCGAACATCAGTGCCGTTGAAATCGCTCCTGCGCGCGTAAGCATTATGCGCCTCCCCTTGCTGAAGTTCGGCTCGAACGGCCGATTTTCATTTCCTCAAATGCCGCCCTTCGTTGGCACATGACGTCAGGACTTTAGGAGCAATATGTGTTATCCTAATAATGCCAATTGACTATGATTGTTATTCACTGGCTGTATAACCACCGAGGTCGTGATGACCGTTGAAGTACGCCTATTGGAATTCTTCCTGCGCGTGGCTGAACTCGGCAGCATCAACAAGGCAGCTGCGAGTGTGCATCTGTCGCAGCCGGCGCTGTCGCGGCACATTGCGCTCCTCGAACACCAGATGGGCAACAAGCTGTTCATCCGCACTCCCGGCGGCGTCGACCTCACGGAGGCTGGCAAGATGCTCTCTGATCGCGCCCGCCCTCTGTTGCGCCAGCTTACTCTCCTTAAAGAGCAGGTCGGCGAAAAAGCCTCGGGCCAACTTGCCATCGGCACGCCGCCCGCATGGCAACAGGTGGTGACGTCCCCCTTCGTGGAGAAGCTTGCGGAGCGGCACCCCGGTATCACGCTCCGTGTCTACGAGGGTGTCAGCAATATCTTGCGCGAGTACATGTCCGCGCACCTGCTCGACATTGCCATTGTGCCGTACGACTCCTCGCCTACCGCCAGCTACCGCAAGACGCCGCTGGTGCGCGAACCGATGGTGCTGGTCGGTCGAAGAGAGGATGCGCTACACCCCGAAAAACCGGTCGCACTATCTAAGCTTGACGGCTTGCGGCTAGTGCTTCCGGGACGTCCGAATGTGGCGCGGATCCAGGTCGAGCACGCCCTGGAACGCAAAGGTATGCAGTTTCGATTGGCCGTCGAGACCGACACGCTGAGCCTTTGCCTCGACCTTGCACGCCGCGGAGTCGGATATTCCGTCGTGCCAGCCTCTTCGGTCTTCGAGCATGGCTTGGGGCATGCGATCAGTTGGGGACCGATCAAGGGGCAATTCGTAACCTGGGCACTCTGCGAGAATTTGGACCGAACTCACTCGCAAGCGGTGCGCGAGGGCCGCGCGCTCCTGATCAAGGCAGTGTCCGACGCGCTAGAGCTCAAGGTCTGGGCGCGCGCCGAACCAAAAGCTAAAGCCTAGCGAAGCGTACGCGCCGATCCATGGGAATGTCCGTTTTGGGGTCACAAGCCGCCGTTCGCACTTGCAGTGGCAGACTTCCGCTTTGCTCTGGTAAGCTGACGATACTCCACGCTCCCCCGAGCCGAGTTCTTGGGACCACACCTGCCTGGAAGGACAGTCCATGAGCATCAAAGCCGTCGTGTTCGACGCCTACGGGACGCTGTACGACATCCAGTCGGTCGCTGAGATCACCGAGGATGCGTTTCCGGGCTATGGCGGGATCATCACGCAGGTCTGGCGCATCAAGCAGCTCGAATACACCTGGCTGCGATCGCTGATGGGACGCTACCAGGATTTTGCCGCGGTCACCCGCGACTCCCTCGCCTATACGCTGCGGGTGCTGGGACTGGCCTATGAGAGCGAAGCGTTCGAGCGGGTGATCGAGAGATATCTGCATCTCGATCTCTATCCGGATGCAGCCGCCGCGCTCACGGCCTTGAAGCCGCGACGACTGGCCATCCTCTCCAACGGCAGCCCGGACATGCTGAATGCGCTGGTGCGCAATTCCGGGCTCGACCGCCTGCTCGATGCCACCATCAGCGTCGACGCCAAGAAGATCTTCAAGCCGAGCCCGGCGGCCTACGAGCTGATCGGGGAAGTGCTCGGGACCGCGCCGAACGAGGTTCTGTTCGTGTCGTCCAATCCATGGGACGCGGCGGGGGCAAAGTCGTTCGGGCTCAACGTCGCCTGCATCGAGCGGGTGACGCCGGAAGCCGTGGCGCTGGCTTGCGTCGAGACCGAACTCGTGGCACCGCTGACGATGTTCAAGGCGATCCGCACCCAGATGGACGAGCTTGGCTTTGCACCGGACCACCGCGTCCGTTCGCTCTCTGAGTTGCCGGGAATCGCTTAGCATCGCCGCCCGCCCGCAAGCCTGGAATGAGCTGACTGGAATGAGCCTGGAATCCGTTCGCGCCTTCTTCGCCGAGAAAGCCCCCGACATCACCGTGATGGAATCGCCGATCAGCTCAGCCACGGTGCCGCTGGCCGCCGAGGCCTATGGCGTCGAGCCCGGCATGATCGCCAAGACCCTGAGCTTGCGCGTCGGCGACCGCGTGATCCTGATCGTGGCCGCCGGCACCTCGCGGATGGACAACAAGAAGGTCAAGGCGCAGTTCGGCGGCAAGCCGAAGATGCTGGGGCTGGAGGAAGTCGCCGCCATCACCGGCCACGAGGTCGGCGGCGTCTGTCCGTTCGGGCTGAAGTCGCCGCTGCCGGTCTATTGCGATGTGTCGCTGAAAGCATTCGACGTCGTGGTGCCGGCCGCCGGCTCCACCCATAGCGCGGTGCGCATCACGCCGGAGCGGATGGCCGAGCTGACCGCGGCCGAATGGGTCGATGTCTGCGAGGTCAGGGCGAACGGCGGCACCGGACAGGATGCCTGATGCATTTGCCGGCCAGGGAGGCTAGCATGGCGACCATGGCCGACGACAAGGTGAAACGACGACTGACCACGGTGCTGTGCGCTGACGTGTACGGCTATTCCCGTCTCATGGAAGCGGACGAGACCGGAACGTTGGAGACGCTGCGCCGCTACCGCGCGGCGATTGCGCGATTGGTCGAACGCCATGACGGCCGCATCGTGAATACCTGGGGCGATGCGGTGATCGCCGAGTTCGCCAGCGTCGTCGAGGCCGTGCAATGCGCGGTCGAGATTCAGCAGGAAATCTCCAGCCAGGCTTCGGACGCGCCGCAGGCGAGCCCGATGCAGTTTCGCATCGGCATCAACCTCGGCGACGTGATGGTGGACGGCTCCGACATCTATGGCGACGGGGTCAATATCGCGGCCCGGCTGCAGGAGCTCGCCGAGCCCGGCGGCGTCGTGATCTCGAGCTCCGTCTACGATCAGGTCCACAACAAATTGTCGGTCGGCTTCGACTGTCTCGGCCAGCGCCCGCTGAAGAACATCGCTCCCCTGACCAGCTACCGGCTGACCCTCGGCGGCCGAGCCGCACAACAGAGCTTCCCGACCGAGGCGAGCGCGGCTCCCACAGAGCGTGCGCGCGCTGCGCAGATGGAAAACAGGGGCATGCCATCTTCGGCGACGACTATCGTCTCGGCCTGGCTGGCAAGGCTACCCCGCCCGGTTGCAGCGGCCCTCACGGTGTCGGCCTTGCTGATTGCGATCAATTTGCTCACCAGCCGCACGATCTGGTTCCATTGGCCCGTGGCAGCCATTCTCTTCGGAGCGGTCATCCGGATGGTGCTCGGAAACCGACCGGAATCGGACAGCAGGACAGAGCGCTGAACGAGGCGGCGCGGCCGGATCTGGGGCCGTGCCGCGCTCGGTTTCCCGATCAAGCTTCCACGCGTCTATTCGTCATCATAGGGACGATCATAGGGACCCGGCTGCGCCGGCGGAGCCGGCGGCGGCGCAGCATTGTAGCGCGGCGGCGGCGCGGCGCGGCCCCGCGGAACCTGCTGCTGCGGCGGCATCTGGTTGTTGGCCTGGAATACTGCACGGCAGCCGCTCGAGAGCTGCGGTGTGTTCTGCTGCAGGCACGCCGTGATGCGGCCCACGTCCGGAATCTGGTCACTGCACAGACGCCACACATCCGGCGTGCAGGCCATCTGCTGCTCCATCGTGCCGCGGTATTCTTGCGCGGAAGCCGCGCTCTGCGCGAGGATGCCGCCGATCGCGAGCACCATACCCAGCGCAATCCGCTCTGTTCGCATGTCCCGATCCTTCTCGATTCCCATCGACCTTCATCAATCAATGAGGCGAGAGCCGGTTCTGGACCAACAACAAAATGTGAAATCGAATTCGGAACTATTCCACCTTGCCGATCTTCTTCACCGCCGCGATCAGCCGCGCGCTGTCCGCGGCGACGAACTGCGCGAAGGCAGGCGCGTCCTGATAGGCGACGAGGCTGCCCGAGGTTTCGAACACCTTGAGCACGTCGGGACTTGCCATCACCTGCGCCATCGCATCGCGCAGGCGGGTCGCGATCGGCGCGGGAAGCGCGCTCTGCGCGAACAGCCCGGCCCAGATGTAAAACTCGACATCCTTGTAGCCGAGCTCCTGGAAGGTCGGCAGGTCGGGAAAGCTCGCGATGCGCTGCGCGCCGCAATTGCCGAACACGCGCAGCTTGCCGTCGTCCACCTGCGGCTTCAACGTCCCCGGCGCTGCGGCGATCGCCTGCACGGTGCCACCGAGGATCGCGGTGAGCGCAGGACCTGCGCCGCGGAACGGCACGTGCAGCAGCTTGATGCCGGCGCTGCTTGCGAACATCTCCATCGCCACATGCAGCGTGCCGTACGGCCCTGACGAGCCGTAAGTGATCTGGCCGGGGCGCCTCTTCGCATCCTCGACGAAATCCTGCGCCGTCTTCCACGGGGCCGACGCCGGCACCGCCAGCAGCGTGGGATCTGCGAGCACCCGCGCGATCGGCATGAACTGCGAGACCTCGTAGGCGGCGGGACGGTCGAACAGCCGGTCGGCCTCGGGCAGCACCGCGAGCGAGGACAGCGTCATCAGCAGCGTGTAGCCATCGGGCTCCGCGCGCGCCGCCGCGGCATTGCCGACCGATCCGCCGCCGCCGCCGGCCCGGTTGTCGACGATCACGGGCTTGCCCAGGATCCGCTCCAGCGCCATCGCCACCGGGCGCGCCGCGAGATCGGCCTGACCTCCGGCCGGAAACGGCACGATCATCGTGATGTTGCGCGCCGGATAGGCTTGCGCGAAGGCCGGAGCAGGCCAGGCCATGCGCAACAACGGCAATGCCGCGGCGGCGCGCAGGAGATCGCGTCGATCCATGATGGTACCTCCCCTGATCTTGTTTGGCTGCCAGCCTAACGCGCCAGGCGGCGAGAACAAGGCGTTTACGAAGCGTTAGCCATCTCGGGCTTCGCCTGGAACGCATGTCTGGACCCGCCGTTGCCCGATCGAGGAGAGTGAGCGATGCGGAATCCGGCGGCCATCGACGTCGCGCTCGACGAGATGCTGGTGAATCTCGCCGCGATCGTTTTGCGGCTTGCACAGCCCGAATTGACGCGGACGCCGGAGGCGCGGCGCGCCCTGACACAATCGGTCCGTCAGTACGGTGTGTGCGCCGCACGATCGCGCGACCCGCGCGTTCACGAATTGAAGGCGCAGCTCGACGAGACGCTGAAGCCGAGCTTGCGCGTCGTCGCGATCGACGGCGTGAAGGTGTCGTAGTCGAGGACGGTGGGCACGTTCGTCATTGCGAGGAGCTCTTGCGACGAAGCAACCAATCTCTCCGCGGAGACACTCTGGATTGCTTCGCTCCGCTCGCAATGACGGACGTCGAAGCTGCTCGCTCTCTTACGACGCCTTGACCTTCCCGCGCGGCCGCCGCTTGCATGTGCCCGGCAGCTTGGCCGCGAGGAAGTCGCCGAGCGCCTCGACGCGCGCCGGCCGGGGGCCGCCGGGCGGGGTCACCAGATGCACCGCGCCTTCGGCCTGCTTCCAGTCCTTCAGGATCACTTCGACGGCGCCGGAGGAGATCGCCTCGCCGACGATGAACTCGGGCAGCTCGGCGATGCCGAGGCCGGCGACCAGCGCCGGCATCACGGCTTCGCCATTGTTGACGCGGAGCTGTCCACCCGGCCGCACGCTGGCCTGCTCGCCGGCTGAATTGGTGTAGTGCCAGACGTTCGGCGTCGACATGTAGGCGTAGCTGAAGCATTTGTGCGCGGCCAGATGCATCGGGTGCGTCGGCCGGCCATGGCGCTTGAGATAGGACGGCGCGGCCACGGTGAAGCGCGGCATGGTGAACAGCCGCCGTGCGATCAGTGAGGAGTCCGGCAGCCGCGCGATCCGCACCGCCATGTCGAAGCCTTCGCCGATCAGGTCGATGGTCGCATCGCTCAAGTGCAGGTCGACCGAAACTTCGGGATAGGCCGCGAAGAATTCCGGCAGCAGCGGCGCCACCGCCTTGATGCCGAACGTCATGGGCACGGCGAGCCGCACCAGGCCGCGCGGCGCCACCGATTGCGCCAAGGCCTCGTTCTCCGCCGCCTCGCCGTCGGCCAGAAGGCGCGTCGCGCGCTCGGCGAGCTTGTGGCCGGCATCGGTCAGCGCGAGCCGGCGCGAGGTGCGGTTGAACAGCCGCGCGCCGAGCCGCTCCTCCAGCCGCGTGACCGCCTTGGACACCGTCGCCTTGGACGTCGCCAGCTCGCTGGCGGCTCCCGCAAACGACCGCAATTCCACGACTTTTGCAAAAATCGCCAGCGCCTCGAAATCCGGGAGCTTCGCCATGGAGCAATCCGCCTGGGCTATTTTGGGAAACAATGCGTTTCAACAGTTTCTATTTCTATACCACAGACGGAGGCTTATCCAGGGGTCATCAGAAATTCGGTACTGGAGAGACCCAATGACCAAGAAGCTCTCAGGCAAGGTCGCCCTCGTCACCGGCGGTTCGCGCGGCATCGGCGCGGCCTCTGCCCGCGCCCTCGCTGACCAGGGCGCGGATGTCGCCATCAGCTATGTCGCCTCGCCGGACAAGGCGGAAGCGGTCGTCACTGAATTGAAGGCCAAGGGCGTCAAGGCTCGCGCCTTCAGGGCCGACCAGGCCTCGGCCAGGGACGTCACGCAGCTCGTGAACGACGTCGCCAGGGAATTCGGCCATCTCGACATCCTCGTCAACAATGCCGGCGTCGCCGCCGGCGGCGCCATCGACGATGCCAAGGCCGACACGGAAGCGCTGGCGCGCCAGGATCAGATCAACGTGCATGGCGTGATCGCGGCGATCCGCGCCGCCTCGCAATTGATGGGTGAAGGCGGCCGCATCGTCACCGTCGGATCGATGCTGGCCGACCGCGCGTCGTTTCCCGGTCTTGCCGACTACGTCGCCACCAAGGCCGCGGTCGTCGGCTACACCAAGGGCGCGGCCCGCGACCTCGGCCCGCGCGGCATCACTGTCAACGTGGTGCAGCCCGGCTCGATCGATACCGACATGAACCCGAAGGACGGCGGCGAGTTCGCCGAGACCCAGCGCAAACAGCACGCGCTGCAACGCTTCGGGCGTCCCGAGGAAGTTGCAGCCGGAATCGTCTTCCTCGCAAGTCCCGAGGCCTCCTTCGTCACCGGCACCGTGCTCAACGTCGACGGCGGTTTTGGCGCCTGATCAAGGCGCCGACCGTTCAACTCAAGGAATCACGCAGATGATCGAACTCAGACCTTTTGACAAGCTCGGCGGCGCCGACCATGGCTGGCTGAAAGCAAAACATCATTTCTCCTTCGCCAGCCATTATGATCCCAACAATATGGGCCACGGCGCCTTGCGCGTATGGAACGACGACGAGATCGCGCCGAACACCGGCTTTCCCGCCCATCCCCACGCCAACATGGAGATCATCACCTATGTGCGCGAGGGTGCGATCACCCACCAGGACAGCCTCGGCAACGAGGGTCGCACCGAAGCGGGCGACGTGCAGGTGATGAGCGCCGGCAGCGGCATTCGCCATTCCGAGTACAATCTGGAGCCGACCAGGACACGCATCTTCCAGATCTGGATCGAGCCGACGCAGCGCGGCGGCCAGCCGACCTGGGGCTCAAAGCCGTTTCCGAAGGCCGATCGCTCCGGCAAGCTCGTGACCATTGCGAGCGGCCTCGAGGGCGATACCGACGCGCTGCCGATCCGCGCAAACGCGCGGGTGCTCGCCACCACGCTGAAAGCCGGCGAGAGCGCGAAATACGCGCCGCTGCAATCGCGGCACCTCTATCTGGTGCCCGCGGCGGGGGCCGTGGACATCAACGGCGTGCGCGTCAACGCCCGCGACGGCGCCGCGATCCTCAACGAGGAGCGGCTGACGATCACGGCGCTCGAAGACTCCGAGCTCGTGCTCGTCGACGCGGCGTGACGCCTGACAACGCCAATCTCATCCCCAACGGAGACCATCATGACCAAAGTTCTCGTCCTCTATTATTCCGCCTATGGCCATATCGAAGCGATGGCCAATGCCGTCGCCGAAGGCGCGCGCGAGGCCGGCGCGACCGTCGACATCAAGCGCGTGCCGGAGCTGGTGCCGGCCGAGGTCGCGAAAACCTCGCACTACAAGCTCGATCAGGCCGCTCCCGTCGCCAAGATCGATGACCTCGCCAATTACGACGCGATCATCGTCGGCACCGGCACCCGCTTCGGCCGCATGGCCTCGCAGATGGCGAACTTCCTCGACCAGGCCGGCGGGCTCTGGGCCAAGGGCGCGCTGCACGGCAAGGTCGGCGGCGCCTTCACCTCGACCGCGACCCAGCATGGCGGCCAGGAGACGACGCTGTTCTCGATCATCACCAACCTCTTGCATTTCGGCATGGTCGTGGTCGGCATGAACTACGGTTTCGCCGGCCAGATGAAGCTCGACGAGGTTACGGGCGGCGCGCCCTACGGCGCCACCACGATCACCGGCGGCGACGGCAGCCGCCAGCCCAGCGCCAACGAGCTCGCCGGCGCGCGCTACCAGGGCCGCCAGGTCGCGGAGACGGCCAGGAAGCTTCATGGTTGAGCTGCACGGCCGCAAGGCCGATGCGCCCGCGGCATTCCCATCCGGGAATGCCGCTTCAGCGTATGCCTTTGCCCATGGCTCGCGCCGCAAGGGCCGCGGCGGCGGGATAGCGGCGCAGGCCCTGCGCGGCATGATCGCGCCACGCAAAGGGCAAGCCTCGCCATGACAGCGCGACACTGACGTCGGTCAGCGGCACCCGCTCGGCGCCGAAACGGCGCTTGTAGTCCTGATTGCCGATGCTGAGGTCGAAGCGGCGCACGCCCTTTGCATGCAGCGCCGCCATGGTGCGCTCGATGATGAGAAGCCCGGGCGAGCAACTCGACCAGGAATCGCCGGCGTGACTGATGCGCAGCAAGTAATAGGTCGCGCCTTGCCTGATGCCGAACGAGGTGCCGATGACACCCTCGTCGCAGACCAATGCCGAAACGACGGCATAGCCTTCGTCCAGGCCCTGGCGGACGACATCGCGATAAAATCGCGCGTGGGTCTCGTCGTTGAGAACGAACGGCGAGCCGAGCTTCTGCATGCGCGCCTGCTGCTGCACGTCCATCACGTCCAGCAGCTCACGCGCGCGCGCAACGTCCGTAGCGATCTCGAACCGCGCGCCTTGCTGCCGGTCGAAGACGCGCCAGCACCGCGGCATCTGCATGCGCTTGATCGACGCCTGATAGGCCCCGTAATCATCGCCCAACAGCACGAGATTGCCGTTGAGCGAGCAGGATCCGCTCCGCCCGAGCGCCACCAGCGGGTTCGGCTTGCCGCCGACCTGGACCGGCATCTTCCTCAGCCGCAGCAGATCGAAGCGGTCCGGCAAGGCGCGCAACGCCTCGACCAGCGCCGTCCCGATCGCATTCGCCCCCGCCGCGTCCCAGGCGGCATCGGGCGCCAGGATCGGCGCATTGTTGTCGGAGACGCCGAGATCGGCGAATTCGACGATGCGGATGCCGCGCCTGACATGGCTGATCATCGGCACGATCGCGATCTCCTTGCCGGTGGCGGCATCGCAGATCACGGCAATCAATGGCGCGACGTCATCGAACGCCTGATACCAGGCCTCGAGCCAGTAGCCATGCTGAAAGGCGGTGCGATGCCCGGCGCTCAGGCGCGAAGCGGCCTGCCGCCAGTCACGCATGAAATCGATCGCGAATCCCGACGTGGTGGAGACAAGACCGTCCAATTGCTCGACGCCGACACACGTCATGGCTTCGGCTCCGCTTGCGCAACGCATTGGAACCGCGCCAGGAAGTGCAGGCCGGCCACGGCCAGCGCGAACATGAACCAGATCGGATTTTGCCGTTCGAGCAGGAAGGTCTCGGTCGTACCGTAATACAGGCCGAACAGCCACACGGTCAGGAACAGCTTTGCCAGGGCGCCACTGCGGCTGTGGGCCTGGGCCGACTGGAAATTGCCGAGCGGTGCGAGCACGAAGACCAGGATCACCAGCAGCAGCCCCGGCAGACCGATGGTGACCGCAAGGTCGAGATAAGCGTTGTGGCTGTGCGCCGCGGACGTCGCCCATTCGGCGCCCTGCGCGGTCTGCCGCGCCGTGACGTCGTCCCAGAACGCCGCATAGCCGTGACCGGTGATCGGCTTCTCGGCGACGGCCGCGAGCGCGAACTCCCAGATCGCGGAACGGCCGGTGAAGGTGGGATCGAGCGGAAGCAGCCGCGTCATGGACCCGAGCGCCGGGCTCAGGACGCTGCCGACCGTCAGCAGGTTCATCGCGATCAGCGGCACGAAGCAGATGATCCGCTTCAGCCACAGGCTGGGGGTGACATAGACCAGCGAGGCAAGCGCGTAGATCGCAAGACACAGCACCGACGAGGTCTTGCCGCCGGTGAAGATCAGGAAGAGGCCGGCCAGCGCCGCAATCGCGGGCCCCATCACGAACGAGCCGACGGCGGACAGATAGATGCCGACATAGACCAGGATCGTCATCACGGGCGAGGCGACGTTCTTGTGGCCGAAACTGCCGCGCCAGTCGCCGGCGAGCTGCGGCTCGGTGACATCGAGCGCGGTGTGGATCGAATATTGCGGCGCGAGCAGGACGCCGAGATAGCAGAGCGCGAGCAACACCAGCGCGGCGGCACCCAGGCACAAGTTGAAGCTGCGCTGCGTCGGCGGCAGCAATGGCAGCAGGACGGCGAGCGACGTCATGCTGACGAGGAGCACGAAGCGCTGCATCGACGCGCCGCGGCTCTCGGACAGGACGATGTTGATCAGCAGCCAGCCCACGAGACAGAGATGAAGCGGCGTCAACAGAGTCTTCAGCGCGGGCGCATCGGTGCGGGCTGCGAACAGCACCGCGACCGCGGCCAAGAGGCCCCAGGAGACATAGGTCAGCGCCATTCGCCCGCCGACGACCGTGGTGACGTCGGGATTGCGCAGGTCCGGGAACGGATCGAGCGTCACCAGCACCAGCAGCAGCGACGCGACCGCGACGAGGCCGCGCCCGGCCTGCGCCGCGTTCAGCTTCGCCAGGCCGTCGCGCAGGACACCGCCCAGCGATCGGCTCTCGTGGTCGGTCAAATCGGCGATGCTACGGTCCATGCTGCGGTCCATCGCTCAGGACATCTGGTGACGCCGGTGGAGCTCCAGGTCCTGGCTCACCGCCGCCGAGCGTCCGTCAACAGGCGTGCCGGAGCTCTGCGCGGCGTGCGGCCGCACGATGCTGCGGGCGATCTCGTAATATTGTAGCGCGCGCTGCTCGAGCGTGAGGTTGTCCAGGATATAACCGCGCGGGTCGAACGCGGCCGCGGCACAGCCGGCCCAGAACTCGTCCCATCCCGCCTCGAACCCCGCGATGTCGGCGAACTTGGCGCCGCAGCGCTGGTCCCAGTACGGCACCGAGGACACCGGCGCGAACTGCACGCGGTGCGGATAATAATCGGGGTCTCGCCACGGCCCGCCCGGATCCCAGGCGAACACCGGCACGCCGCAAGCCAAGGCCTGCTGATAGGCGATGCCCTGGCTTTCGCTCTGGCAGAGGAAGATCATCGCGCGCGAGGCCGCCAGCGCCTCCCGATAGTCTTCCTCCTTGTAGCTGCCGTAGCGCAACTCCGTGAACGAGCGTCCCTCCCTGGCGAGCCGGGCACGGACCGGCTCGATCAATTCCGGCGCATAGCGCTCGCGATCCCAATGGACCTTGTCGTAGATCAGCACGTCGACGGATTTCTGCGCGGCCTGCGACGGAGCCCACAGATCGGTGTCGATGCCGACCGGCCAGGCCTCGGTGTCGGGCCAGTATGGCCGGTACATGTCGACGTACCAGGAACCGGGCACCACAACCTTCTTGACCGGCAGACGCTTGAACAGATCAGGATCGTCGAGCGGATGATTGTGGGCGGCGACGCCGAGCAGGATCGGATTCTTCCACGCGAACTTGTCGAGCAGGAAGGTCCGCCCGATGATGCAGGCGAGCTCGTCGGGATGCTGCGCGATATAGCGGTAATCGTTGACGCGGTAGCGGATCCCGAGCCGGTCGAGCCCCGCGCAGAGATTGAGGAACACGCGAAGCTGTCCGCTCATGCGCGGCTCGCCGAGCAGCAAGCGGCGCGCCGTGCGCCGCAGATGCCGGTCGCCGGGAAACCAGCGATCGTCCTTGTCCTCGTAGAAGAGGTTGAGGATCATCGCATCGGGGTCGTGTTCGAACGTCTTGGCGGGCACTGAATCCATCCGCGGCAACCGTATCCGCATTCTCGCATGGGACCGGCTGACGCCCTCTTCCAAATTTGCCACAGGCTTAATGCAAGCGGCTTAACGCTAATTGACGAAAGCACGCCGACATACGCCTTCGCGTCAACGATCAGGCCGTAATGCGGGTATCATTCGCAAGGGGCCAACGCTGCGACCGATCGCATCGTCAGTTCAGCAGCTGCGCCCTGGTTAACAGACTCTTAAGGGCGCGCCGTGGTTCAGATCACCGCCGAACAGGTTCTCGATTTGCCGGCCTCCACCCGCATCGTGCCGGCTTCGCGCCAGCCGCTGCCGTCGAGCCCGACCACATCGGTATCCGTCGTCATTCCCGCCAAGAACGCTGCCGCCTATATCGCCGAAACCCTCGCCAGCGCACTGGCGCAGCGCGAGGTGGGCGAGGTGATCGTCGTCGACGACGGTTCCACCGACGACACGGTCGCAATCGTCCGCGCCATTCACGACCCGCGACTGCGCCTGGCGACGAATGAATCCGCCGGCGTATCGGCGGCGCGCAATCTCGGTGCACGATATGCCGCCGGCGAATGGCTGCTCTTCCTCGATGCCGACGACCGCCTCCGCCCCGGCGCCGTGGCCGCGCTCCTGGCGGCGGCGCGCGGCGCGCCGCGGGCGGTTCTGGTCTATGGCGACTACAACACGATCGACAGCGACGGACGCCAGATCGGTCGGCGCGGCCTCCTGAAGGGACGCCGCAAGCCGTCCGGCGACGTGCTGACGCGGCTCGCGGCCGGCAATTTCATCGTCAACGGCGGCATCGCGCTCGCGCGTGCGGAGGCGTTCCGCGCCGTCGGTGGCTTCGACACCTCGCTGCGATATTGCGAGGACTGGCATTGCTGGTGCCGCCTTGCCGCGATCGGCGAGTTCGAGTTCGCGCCGAAGCTGCTGCTCGATTATCGTCTGCACACCGCCAACACCATGAACGCCGCGGTCCGCACGCCGAAGGATTTCTTCCCGGCCATCGCGCGGGTGTTCGACGACGGACTGATCCTGGCGAGACTGCCCGCGGGAACCGCGCCTGCGCTGCGCCTTGCCGCCGAGCTGCACCTCATCACCTATGCGGCGATGCAGGCCGTTCGCTTCGGCAGATATCGCCAGGCCTTTGGCTATCTCGGAATGATCGGCCGGCGTTCGTTCAAGGCGCTGCCGCGCGCCGCGGCGAGGACCGCCCTCGCCCGCTTCGGCATCTAGCCGTCACGACACGATCTTGGAGGCCTCGTAGGGCTTCGGCGCGAAGCCGAACGCCGCGAGCATGGAGCCGAGCGCCACCAGCGCCGGATGCATGGCCACGACCGCCTTCGACGTCGCCAGCAGGCGAACGGACCGGACCAACGACAACGGCAGCCGTCCGAGCATCCGCGCAAATACCCATGCGCGCGCCCCTGCGCTGCGAGCAGCCTTATACTGCACGCGATAATTGATCGCGCCGATGCGAAGCCCACGCTTTGCGACCCAGCCGAGGCTGGTGCGGCTGTGCGGCACGGTCTCGGTGATGACGGCCTCCGCCGTCCAGTGGAATGTCATCCCGGCATCACGGCACCGCACGAAGAAATCACAATCGCCGCCGCCGAGGAAATTGAACCGCAGATCGAACGCGGGACGCCCGAACCGCTCGAAGACCGCCCGCGTGATCAGGCAATTGCCGCAGCCGTAGATCAGCGGCACCGCGCCGGAATAATCGTAGGCGGGACGGAAGGCGGGATGACGCGACAGCCAGGGCTTGCTGTCATCCTCGAACACCGGCAGCACCGGCCCGCCGACCACGTCGGCGCCGGTCGCCTCCGCGGTGCGGACCATCAGCTCGAGCCAGTCGGGCGATGCGATCTCGTCGTCGTCGATCATCAGGAAGCGGGTCGCGGCGGGAAACAGCGCCTGCGCGGTCTCGAACGCAGCGTTGATCGCCTGGCAATTGCCCTGCCGCTTCTCGACAAGGCACACGCCCTGGAGCCTGCCGGCGGCGAGAAACTCGGCGGCGACCGGCGCGCTTTCGCGCCGCGCGGCGTCGTTCTCGACCATGACGACGGCAAAGGAACGCGGGGTACGCTGGTTCGCCAGCGATTCCAGCGTCAGCCTCAGGTGCTGCGGCCGGCGGAAGCAGGGAATGCAGACGACAATGCCGACCGACAGGTCGATGACGCGGGAGCTCGCCGCGATCTCCCGGTTGGGATCGCGCACGGCATCGGAGATGTGCGTGGCGGACAGGTCTGTCGGGATCAATGTCATGACGTTCTAGATGTCCGAGATATGTTGAAAAAGCCCTGCTTCAATCGTGCATCCCGCGACGGCACACCGCCGCGGGACAGATGCGTGCCAAAATGGGCAGCCCGGCGAAGGCGCGTGCCGCGGCCTCGCGCCGGTCTGCCGGCCGTCCTGAAACAACATCGCGCGCTCGACCGCTTTCGCCTGCTTCTCCCGCGCAATGATGCGTGCGTGATACTGCAATTCGCGGTCCACGCGCCGACGGAGCCCCAACATGAACAATGCCGTAGTTAATGCGTGTGCGCATTAACCCGACCGTAAGCACCGCAACCGGTGAGACGGCGCGGCATCGGATTTGCTCTTCGGGCAAGCGAGTCTTTTCCTGTAAATTTGATTAGAACAAGCGCGGTCAAAAAACATGAACAAGCCAGCCACGATCGATTTCGCGACAGCCACGGCGATCCGTATCCCCGCCACTGCACCCGTCCAGGCCCTGCATGATCTCGTCCCCGGCGAAGCCCGCGATAGCCTGCTCGCCGTGCACGAGGTGCTGCGCGGCGAACTGCCGAACACTGAACTCGCCATCTACGAAGCCGGCGGCGGCTCGTGCAGCGTGTTGCCGCCGGAATTGCTCCGCCGCAGCAAGGTCACCGTCGTCGACATCGACGAGGACCAGGTCCGCAACAACAGCTACGCGGACGAGGCGATCCTGGGCGACGTGCAGACCTATCGTTTCGGGCGCGAGAGCTTCGACCTCGTGATCTGCTACAACGTGATCGAGCATCTGCCGCAGGTCGACGCCGCGCTATTGAATTTCCGCGACGCGCTCAAGCGCGGCGGCCTGATCCTGATCGGCGCACCCAATCCCCGCTCGCTGTCCGGAATCGTCACAAGATATTCGCCGCACTGGTTCCACGTCTGGTTCTACCGGCACATTCGCGGCATCAAGGATGCCGGTCTGCCCGGCGAGCCGCCGTTCCCGACCTTCTTTCACCCGCTGGTGACGCTGCCCCGGCTGGAGGCATTCGCGGCCGCCAACGGACTCGAGATGATCTACCGCCGTGAGGTGGAAAGTCCGCGCTATCCCGAGATGCGCCGGCGCAAGCCGCTGTTCGCTTCTCTCGTGGACGCCGGCGCCGCGGTGCTGAACGCCGTGCTTCCGCGCGGCGTCGACGTCCGCCGCGGCGACTATCACGTCATCCTGCGGAAGCGCTGACCATCATGACGCGCGCGCGGCCCATCACAGAGCAAGCGGAGTCGCGCGGCAGCGCCGTGCGCGGTAACGAACCGTTAATCTCGAGGGGGCCAGCGCATGGCCGGCATCACGCGGACGCAGCGCGGAGCGGCAGGCGCTTAAACGCTTTGTTTGCCATTTCGGTGAATAGTCCCTCAATGAGTATGGTTAATTTTCCCTGTTGCGTTGATTGGGCACCTATATCCCGGGTGCGTGGCGTAGAGCGAAGAGTAACCCCTCAGCCTGCGGCACTTGGAATGAAAGCTGGGGATCATGCTTGACTATAGCCAGCCGATCGATCGGGCGAGACCCGAGCCTCTGCATCAGAGATCTCAGGCCGGCTTCAACGTGGTGGAGCTCGCCCATCTGCTGTGGCGGCGCAAGGTCGCCATTGCCGCGGCTGCCCTGCTCGGCGCAACGCTTGCCGTCACCATCGGCAAGAGCCTGACGCCCCGCTACACCGCCACCGCCCAGCTCTATGTCGACCCGCGCGAGCTTCAGCTCGTCGACCGGGAGCTGACGCCGCGCGCGCAGGACGTCTCCGGCATGTCCATGGTAGTGGAGAGCCAGGCGCGCCTGATCACCGCCAACAGCGTCCTGCTCAAGGTGATCGAGCAGGCCGGTCTCGACAAGGATCCGGAATTCGGCGGCGGCGACGGCAGGAGCCTGATGTCCTCGCTGCTCGGCCTGATCGGCTTGCAGCCCCGCGCGCCCTCTAATGCGGCCAACACCGAGGTGCAGCTTGCGGCGCTCGAGGCGCTGAACAGGCACATCACGATCCGCAAGACCGAGAAGAGCTTCATCGTCGACATCGAGGTCTGGTCGACCGATCCGGCGAAGGCGGCGATGCTCGCCAACACGCTGACCAGTGCCTATCTCGCGGAATCCCGCAATTCGCAGGCTTCGGCCGCACGACGCGCCACCAGCGATCTCTCCGGCCGCCTCAAGGAGCTGCGCGAGCGGCTGCGCAACGCCGAGACGGCGCTCGCCACCTACAAGGCGCAGAACAATTTCGTCGGCACCCAGGATGCGCTGATCAGCGACCAGCAGCTCTCGGCCAGCAACCAGCGGCTTTCCGCGGCGCGCGCGGCGACGATGGATGCCCAGGCACGGCTCGACCAGATTGAGGCGAGCCGCCGGACCGCAGCCGATGCCGGCGCGATTCCGGAAGCGCTGCAATCGCCGACGATCGCGAATTTGCGCGCGCAATATGCCGATGCGCGCAAGAAATACGCCGAGCAGGCCGGCGAGCTCGGACCACGCCATCCGGCGCTGCGCCAGACCGAGAAGCAGGTCGAGGACCTCAAGCGCACCATCAGCGAAGAGATCGACCGCTTCGCCCAGGCCGCCAGAAACGATCTGACGCGCGCCCGCGACTATGAAGCCTCGCTCAACCGGGCGCTGGAAGCGCAGAAGCGGCAGAGCGTCCAGCTCAGCCAAGCCGCCGTGCGCCTGCGCGAGCTGGAGCGCGAGGCCGATGCCAGCCGCGACGTCTACCAATCCTTCCTCAAGCGCTCCCGCGAGACCGAGGAGCAGGAGAGCCTGAACACCTCGGCGGCCCGCGTCATCGGCGAGGCGACCGTGCCGCAGCGGCGCTCGTTCCCGCCCGCGATGAGCCTGTTCGCCATGATCGGCTTCATCTTCGGCGCGCTCGCGGCCTCGAGCTGGTTCGTCGCAGTCGAGCTTCTGTTCGCCGGCGCCAACGCGCCAGTCCGCCGCGAACGCAAGCCGGCGCCGGAGACAGCGCGCGCTCCCGAGCCTTCGCGGGCGCTGGAAGCTCCGCGGCCCGAACAGCCGTCGCGGGCCCCCGAGATCGCGCAGCTCCCGCCCGAGCTTGCCGCGCCACCGCTGCAGCCCGCAATGGTCGAAAACCCCCTGATCGAAAAGCCGCTGATCGCGCGCCTTCAGGAGGCCGACGTCATTCACACGCTCGGCGCCATCCTCGCCACCGGCGGCGGCGTCGATCTCACGCGGCTGGGCTGGCCGACGTTGCGGCCCGGCTTTCCGCTGACGAAGCTGCTCAACGCATGGCGCGACATGCGCACGGCCGCGGCCCGGCGCGCCGGCGGCAAGCCGATGCCCGTCATTGCGCTGGTCGGCAGCGGCGAGACCGCCGGGCGAAGCGTGAGCGCCCTGAACTTCGCGCTCGCGGCGGCGCGCGATGGCGCCCGCGTGCTCATGATCGACGCCGACCATCAGGCCCACGCGCTCTCGAACAAGGTCAGCCGCCCCGGCAGGAACGAGCCGAGCAAGCTCGGCTGGCTCTCGATCGGCAGCAAGGCCGCACGCGAGATCAGGACGGTCAACGGCATTTCGGTGCTGCCGGCCGGCGAGGGCGATGCCGGCAAGGCCGCCGACGCGATCCGCAAGGCGATCGCGCAGGCGCGCGCCGCAGGCGGCTACGACCTCGCGATCCTCGACGGCCCCGCGATGCCGCTGCTTGCCGGCAGCCGCAAGCTGCTCGACGACACCGACGCGCTGGTGGCGGTGCTGCCGACCAGCCTCGACATCAACGACAGTCTCGAAGAGATCCTGACCGCGCTCGGCCGCGCCGAGCGCAAGCTCGTCGGCGTCGTGCTCGACGAACTCACCCCTGCAATTGAAACGCGTCAGCGAGGCAGACAATATGCTTGAGCGCCGCGTCAACCTCGACGGACGGGCAGCAACTGCCGACGTGCCGCGGATCACCGTCGGCGGGCTTCGCATGGCCGCGATCGATCTGGAAGAGACCGCCGATTTCATGATCGAGGCGACCGATCCCGACAGCCGCATCGGCCGTCCGCTGTTCCTGACCTCGGCCAATGGCGAGGTGCTGGCGCGCTGCTCGACCGAGCCGCAGACCGAGCGCCTGTTCCGTGCCGCCGACCTGATCAACGCCGACGGCCAGCCGCTGGTCGCCGCCTCGAAGCTGCAATCCTGGTTTCCGCTGCCGGAGCGGGTCGCGACCACCGACCTGTTCCACGTCGTCGCGCGCAAGGCGGAAGCGCTGGGCCGCACCTTCTACATGTTCGGCGCCAGCGAGGCCGAGAACAGCGCAGCGGTCGAGAACGTCCGGAAGATGTATCCAAAGCTGAAGATCGTCGGGCACAGCCACGGCTATCTGCGCGGCGAAGAGCTGCGCGCGAAGGTCGAGGAGATCAACGCGCTTGCGCCGGATTATCTGTGGGTCGCGCTCGGCGTGCCCAACGAGCAGGCATTCGTGAAGGAGTTCACGCCGCATCTCACCAATGTTGGCGTTATCAAGACATCCGGCGGCCTCTTCAATTTCTTGTCAGGCAGCCGTTCCCGCGCGCCACAATGGATGCAGAAGATCGGACTCGAATGGGCCTGGCGCACCTTGCTTGAGCCACGCCGCCTGTTCTGGCGCTATTTGACCACCAACCCCCGCGCGCTCTATCTTCTCTTCAGCCGCAACCGACCCGTCCGCTAAGAGAAGAGCACAAGACGACATGACCGATCGACCGACTGTCCTCGTCACAGGAGGCGCGGGCTATATTGGCTCGCATGCCTGCCGCGCATTGACCGCCGCCGGCTATCAGCCCGTCGTTTATGACAATCTCTCGACAGGCCATCGCAGCTTCGTCGCAGGTCCCCTGGTCACGGGCGATCTGCTGGACGGCACGGCGCTGGCACGCGCCTTCGCCGACCACAAGATCACGGCGGTGATGCATTTCGCGGCGGCGAGCCTGGTCGGCGAGTCCATGACCGACCCGCAGAAATATTATGTCAACAACGTGCAGGGAACGCTGTCGCTGTTGCAGGCGATGCGCAACGCGAACTGCCATCGCATCGTCTTCTCCTCGACCGGCGCGGTCTATGGCAACGCCGATTCCAAGGAGCTGCCGGAAGACTTCCCCTGCGCGCCGATCAATCCGTACGGCGCCTCGAAGTTGATGATCGAGCGGATGCTCGCTGATTATCGCACCGCCTATGGCTTCGGCGCGTTCTGCCTGCGCTATTTCAACGCCAGCGGCGCCGATCCGGGCGGTGGCATCGGGGAACTGCGCGACAACGAAACCCATCTCATTCCGCGCGCGATGATGGCGCTTCAGGGACATGTCGACTTCGCCGTGTTCGGCGACGATTACGCCACGCCCGACGGCACCGCGATCCGCGACTACATCCACGTCACCGACCTCGCGGCGGCGCATGTCGCGGCGCTGAAGCTTCTGGAAGGCGGACACGCCGGCGGCAGCTTCAACCTCGGCACCGGCGCCGGATTCTCGGTGCGCCAGATCCTCGACGCCATCCGGCAGGAGACCGGGCGCGAGGTACCGCACACCGTCAAGCCGCGGCGCGCCGGCGATCCCACGTATCTGGTCGCAGATCCGTCGGCAGCGAGAAAGGTGCTGAACTTCGTGCCGCGTCACTCCGACCTGGCGAATGTGATCCGCACCGCCTGGGCCTGGCACCAGAAGGCACATCCGTTCAGGGCGCGATAGGGCCTTTTGATCAGGTCTGATCGACACATGGGAGCTGCGCTCCCTCTCCCGCTGGCGGGAGAGGTGAACGAGCCGCAACTGTCAGACGGCGGCGCGTTTCAGCCGTGACGCCGCGGCTTCCGTGGCGGCAGCGTCCGGCTCCGGCTGGAGCGGCGGGGCGACAGGCAGGACCATCGGCCGCAGCAGCTCGGCCATCTGCCGCGCCGGCAGGGGTTTTGAGACGAGGAAGCCCTGCATCTCGTCGCAGCCATGGGCGCGCAGGAACGCCTCCTGCTCGGCGTTCTCGACGCCTTCGGCGACGACGGTCATGCCGAGCGCCTTGCCCATGCTGATGATCGCCTGCGCGATCGCCTGGTCTTCCGAATCCTGCGGCAGGTCCCGCACGAAGGAGCGGTCGATCTTGATGGTGTCGATCGGGAAGTGCTTCATCAGCGACATCGACGAATAGCCGGTGCCGAAATCGTCGATGGCGAGGCGAATGCCGCGGCTTTGGATGGCGTCGAGCACCTTGAGGGCGCGGCCGACATTGCGCATCATCATGCTCTCGGTGACTTCGAGCTGGAGCAGCACCGGCGACATGCCGCTGGCCGCCAGCGCCTCGTCGACGTCCTGCAACAGATGCTCGTCGGCGAACTGCCGCGGCGACAGGTTGACCGCCATCGACAACGGTAACAGGCCGCTGCGCTGCCAGGCCATGGCCTGCGCGCAGGCCTCGTTGAGCACCCAGCGGCCGATCGGCACGATCAGTCCGGTTTCTTCCGCGAGCGGAATGAACTGCGCCGGCGAGACGTTGCCGAGATCGGGGTGGGCCCAGCGCAGCAACGCTTCCACGCCGGTGATCTGGCCGGTCTCCATCTCCACCTTGGGCTGGTAGTTCAGCGAGAACTGCCCGCGCTCCAGCGCCCGGCGCAGCGCGCTCTCCAGCGACAGCCTTTCGATCGACTGGGTCTTCACTTCCTTGGAGAAGAAGCGATAGCCATTCTTGCCGTCTTCCTTGGCGAGATACATCGCCATGTCGGCGTTCTTGGTCAGCGTCTGCGCGTCGGCACCGTTGGCCGGATACATCGCGATGCCGATCGACGCCGTGGTGTGACATTCGTGCCCGGCCAGCTCCATGGGCTGGGCGAGTGCAGTCAAGAGCTCGGTCGCGATGCGCTGGACGTCATCGATCCTGCCGCACTGGTCGAGGATCACCACGAACTCGTCGCCGCCGAGCCGCGCCACCACGTCGCTTGCCCGCAGCGCGCCGCGCAGGCGGTTCGCCACTTCGAGCAGAAGCAGGTCGCCGGCCTCGTGCCCCAGCGAATCGTTGATGACCTTGAAGCGGTCGAGATCGATGAACAGCACCGCAAAGCGGTGATCGTGACGCTCTGCCTCGGCGATCGCCTCGCGCAGGAGCCCGTTGAAGGTCTCGCGGTTCGGAAGGTCGGTCAGGCTGTCATGCGAGGCGAGGTATTCGATCCGCTCGTCCGCCTGGTTCTTGGCGTCGGCGCGATCGAAATTCTCCATCGCAAACGAGACGTTGTCGGCGAGACGCTGCAACAGCTCGACGAACTCGGCCGTGAATGTGCCGGGCTCGGTCGACATGTAGATCATGACGCCGACGGCCTGGTCGTGCACGATGAGCGGAAATGCCGCGCCCGAGCGCGCGCCGTCGCTGCGCACGATGGCGTGGAAGGCGCGGACGCGATCATCGTTCAGATAGTCGTTGCTGATGCAGGGCTGGCGCGTGCGGAACGCCGTGCCGCTCATCCCGCGCCCTTCAGGCCGCTCCGGATCGATGGAGAGGCGGACGTTGCGCGTGGTATCGGCAGACGGGCCCGCGCTCGCCACGATTTCCAGCTGATCGCTCTCGGCGCTGGCCAGCGCGATGGTCGTCGACGTGAACTTGGCACCATTCGAGGCCGCGAGACACACGAGATCGAACAGCTCGGCGCGCGACTTCGCCCGCATGATCGCCTCGTTGGTCGCGCTCAGGGCCGCGAACATGCGTGTCAGCCGCTCCTTCTGCGCCTCGGTGCGAGCCTTCTCCTCGGCCCGGTCGAAGTTGTCGAGCGCGAACGACACGTTCTCGGCGAGGCGTCCAAGCAATTCGACCAGATCTGGCGTGAACGTGTTGTCTTCGGTCGCAAGGAAAAGCAGGATGCCGATCGGCTCCTGGCCTGCTTTCAGGAGCGGAAAGCTGGCGGCAGCCCGCGTTCCGTCCTCAATCGCCTTCGTCCGCCAGTGCATCGAGCGCGGGTCGTTGAGGTAGTCATTCATGACGCTGGGCCGGCGGGTCCGGATCGACATCCCGATGATGCCCTGACCCTCGGGATGGCCGGCGGCAAGATTGCAGGTGCGCCCGACCATCTGCTCCTTCAGACGTCCCTTTACTGCGGCGACACGAAGCACTTCGTTGTCCCTGTCGATGATGCCGATCGTGGCCGAAGCGAACACGTCGCCGAGGACGCCGGCCTGGCAGGCGGCCTCGAACAGCTCCTCGCGCGTCTTGGCGCGGATGATGGCCTCATTGGTTGCGCTCAGCGCCTCGAACATCCCGCTCAGGCGATTGCGCTGCCTGTCGGCCTGCGCCTTCTCCTCGGCGCGATCGAAGCCTTCCAGGGCGAAGGCGACATTGGCCTGGAGCCTGCTCAGCAACTCGACGAATTCGTCCGTGAAGGTACCGACCTCCGGAGAGTTGAACAGGAACACGCCCTCGACCCGGTCGCCGCTGAACAGCGGCAGGGCGGCGGAGGATGCGATTCCGGTGCGGCGTGCGCTGGCGTGCCACGGCGCAATGCGCTCGTCCGCGAGCACGTCGTTGCTGACGGCGGGCCGGCGCGTACGATAGGCGGTGCCGGTCAGGCCGCGGCCTTCCGGCACCTGCTCGGAGGTGGAGAACTTGAAGTTGCGAACCTCGTTCGCATTCGGCCCGTAACAGGCGACGACGCGCAGCAGCTCGGCGTCATGGTCGACCAGCGCGATGTTGGCCGAGGTGAACTTGGCGCCCTTGGCGGTCGCCTCGCAGACGAGATCGAACAGCTCGGTACGCGAGTGAGCGCGCAGGATGGCTTCGTTCGTGGCGCTGAGCGCGGCATACATGCGCGCCAGGCGCTCCTCCTCGACCGCGATCCGGGTCTTCTCGGACTCACGATCGAAATTGTCGAGAGCAAAGCAGACATTCTCGGCAAGCCGCAGCATCAGCGCGACGACTTCTTCGTCTTTGGCCCAGGACCGGCTGATGAAGGACAGCATGACGCCGACGCTCTGACCATGCTTGATCAGAGGAGCGGCGACGCAGGCGGCGACGCCGGTATTGATATTGGCCTGCTCCCACGGCGTCCCCTTGGTGCGACCGGGCAGATCGTCTTCCAGGCACGGCTTCTGCGAGCGGAATACTTCCCCTGTAATGCCGCGGCCATACGGATTCTCCGGATCGACGGAGTACCGGGTTCGAGCAACCAATTCCAGGTTCTGGCCGGTACCCGCAGCTGGCTTCAGCCAATCGGAATCCGGCTCCTTCAGCAAAATGACGGTCGAGAGGGATTTGCCGCCATGAACGGAGGCATCACAGACGCGCTGATAGAGCTCCTGCTCGGTCTTGGCGCGCAGGATGGCCTCGTTGGTGGCGCTGAGCGCGCCAAACATGCGATTGAGCCGCCGCGTCGCCCGTTCGCTGGTTTGCCGCGCGGTCTCACGCGCGAAATTGTCCAGAGCGTAGGAAATGTTGGCCGACATGCGCTCGAACAGCGACACCATCTCGTCGTCCAGCGAATTGGGTTCGCTTCGGGTCACATACAGCACGCCGACGCTCTTGCCGTTGCAGAGCAGCGGCAGCGCGGCGGCCGCGCCGATATGGGCCGAAGCGGCGCCCTCGCGCCACGCCACCGAGCGCGGATCGTTGAGGTAATCGTTGCTGATGCACAGCTTCTGCTCGCGAAACGCCTCGCCCCCGACGCCCGATCCTTCAGGCGTGCCGGACTCCGCCGTGACCATGATCGAGCGCAGCCGCGGGAGGTCGTCGCCGGAGCCGGCCGCGAACCGCAAGCGGCGGCCGTCCGGTTCGACCAGGAACACGGCGACGGCCAGGAAATCCCCGCTGGAGAACCCGGCGTCGCAGACCTTCTGGTACAGCTCGTCCGGCGATGTCGCATAGAGAATCGCTTCGTTGATGGCGCTCAGCGCCGCAAAGGTGCGCGCGAGTGTCGTCGTCACGATCTCAGCTCCCGGGGCATTCTGCCTGTTTTTCCCAGGTGACCTTATGAAGGCCCATCGCCTAAATGGTGGTTATTGCGCGCTGCAAACTGTCAATCAAAGTGAACGAGCTGCGAACGACCGCGCCAGACTGCCGGAAAATACCGCAGCGTGGACGATTCCTCCACCGAAGGCGGTCTCTCTTGGAATTTGCAGCCCTGTATTGGTTTACAGCCGGTTGATATCGCAACTGCGCTTTGAGACGATGGCCTCAACAACCATTGTCCGCGAAGGGCAGGAATCTCCGGGAACGCCATGCCGATCGCCAAGGCCGATCGTCTCACGCAAATCAGCGCGGTCCTGCTCCCGCCGGGCGTCTCCTATCCCGGCGAGATCGAAGGCCTGCGCGCGCAACAGTGCCTGCGCGACAGGAGGCTGCGCGCTGGCGAGGGAATAGCGGCTCGACACCGGCCTCGGTCTGGTGTGACGGAAGGGAGAACAGCATGACGCGACAGATGGTCCTGGTCGGCTTCCTCCAGGCGCAGAACTGCACCAACCTGCCGAGCTCCTGGCGGCATCCGGACTCGCGCGACGATTCGATGTCGGCCGACTATTATCAGGAGATCGCCAGAATTCTCGAAGCCGGCAAATTCCACATGGCCTTCTTCGACGATCGCCTGGCGATGCCGGACCGCTACGGCAACGACCACGCCCACACCGTCGAATACGGCATCCGCTGCGTGAAGATGGATCCGCTGATCGTGCTGACCACGATGGGCATGGTCACCGACAAGCTCGGCCTTGGCGCGACCTGCTCGACAACTTACTACGAACCCTTCGACGTCGCACGCCGTTTCGCAACGCTCGATCTGATGTCCGGCGGGCGGGCGGGCTGGAACGTCGTGACCTCGCTCAATGACGGCGAAGCCCTTAACATGGGCCGGGATTCGCATCCCGAACACGATTCCCGCTACGACCGCGCCGACGAGTTCATGGAGGTGGTGCTCGGTCACTGGGACACCTGGGAAGACGGCGCGCTCATCATGGACAAGCAAAGCGGCCGCTTCGCCGATCCGAGCAAGGTGAAGCGGCTCGATCACAAGGGACCGGCCTTCAAGTCGCGCGGACCGTTCACCGTGCCGCGCTCGCAACAGGGCCATCCCGTGATCATCCAGGCCGGCGCCTCCGGCCGCGGCCAGCGCTTTGCGGGCCGATGGGGCGAGGTGATCTTCACGGCCGCGCGAAATCTCACTGCTGCCAAGGAGGGCTATGCGGCCGTGCGCAACGAAGCCGCCAAGACCGGCCGCGATCCCGACCAGATGTTCCTTTGCAATCTGACGACGCCGGTCTGCGCAGCGACCCGGGCGGAGGCCGAGGACAAGATGGCGCTGATCAACAAGCTGCCGCTTGAGATCGACGCCCTGTCGCTGCTTGCCGAAGCACTCAACTACGACTTTGCCTCCAAGGGCCTCGACGAGCCGCTGACGACGGACGAATTGAAGAGCATGCAGGGCATTCTGGGCATCCGCGATGGCGTGCTGAAGGCGTCCGGCAAGAGCAATCCGAGCGCGCGCGACTTCGTCACTTTCTCCGGCCGCGGCCAGGTCCAGGATGCGATGGTCGGCGGCCCCAAGGAGATCGCCGACAAGTTGGAGGAGATGTTCGTCGAGCGCGGCTGCGACGGATTTGTCATCGCCGCGACCTGCGTGCCCGGCTCCTACGCCGATTTCGTCCGGCATATCGTGCCGGAGCTGCAACGCCGCGGCCTGTTCCAGAAGGACTATTGTGGCAAGACGCTCCGGGAGAATCTCGGGCTCGAGCGGCCGGCGGCCGGTGCCTGGAAGGTCCGGCCACGGGATTAGCTCGCAGAGGGAAGGCGGAAGCGTGCCCACCACTTTCGCAAATCAAGGCGAGATGGTAGGCTCGGCGCGAACGCGCCTTTGCCCACCCCACGCTTTGCCCACACAAAGGCGCCTCCCGCGTCTCAAAACGGCAGCGCGACGCTCGACTTGATCTCTTTCAACACCACGTTGCTGCGGACATAGCGGATGCCGGGGATGCGAAACATGAACTCGTCGAGGAAGCGGTTATAGGCCGCCATATCCTGCACGACGACGCGCAGATGGTAGTCGGCGTCGCCCGTGGTCGCAAAGCACTCCAGCACTTCGCGGCGCCGCGTGACCCTGGCGACGAATTCGTCGACGAACTTCGCGTCGTGCCGCTCCAGCGAGACATGGAGGATGGCCGACATCGCAAACCCTGCCTGCTCGCGCGCGACCAGGGCCGCATAGCCCTGAATGACGCCAGCTTCCTCCAGCGCGCGCACCCGGCGCCAGCAGGCGGAGGTGGACATGCCGACCTCCTCCGCCAGTTGCTGGTTGGTGGCGCGGCCGTCCTTCTGGAGGTGGGCGAGAATCCGGGTGTCCTGGTCTTCAATCATGGAACCTCACAATTCAGTCGACCCTACCAAAATCCCCATGGATATGAAAAATTATACCATAAATCGCCTTCCTTGCGAATGAATAGGTAAGAACTACCAAGGCTTCGGGCATACCCTTCCATTATTCGGCAGGGTGCCGCGCGAGGTCTGCCATGGACGCCATTCCGTCACTCGACAGCTATCAGCTCTCCGACCGCTACGACCGCGACGAGGGCCGCGTCTTCCTCACGGGAACGCAGGCCATCGTCCGCATCGCGCTCGACCAGGCGAGGCGCGACCGTGCCGCGGGTCTCAATACCGCCGGCTTCATCTCCGGCTATCGCGGCTCACCGCTCGGCGGCATTGATCTCGAACTCTGGCGCATCCAGGAACGCCTGAAGCGGGACCGCATCGAGTTTCTGCCGGCCGTCAACGAGGACCTCGCGGCGACCGCGGTGCTCGGCTCGCAGCAGGTCGAGACGCAACGCGACCGCGAGGTCGATGGCGTGTTCGGACTCTGGTACGGCAAGGGCCCCGGCGTCGATCGTTCCGGCGACGCGCTCAAGCACGGCAATGCCTACGGCTCCTCGCCCCATGGCGGCGTGCTGGTCGTCGCCGGCGACGACCATGGCTGCGTCTCGTCCTCGATGCCGCACCAATCCGATGTCGCCTTCATGAGCTGGTTCATGCCGACGCTGCATCCGGCCAGCGTCGGCGAGTATCTCGCGTTCGGCGAATATGGTTACGCGCTGAGCCGCTTCTCCGGCATGTGGGTCGGCTTCAAGGCGATCTCGGAGATCGTGGAGGCGGGCGCATCGGTCACGCTGCGCCCACCGCGCGCCTTCCGCACGCCCGATTTCACGCCGCCGCCTGATGGACTGCACTACCGCTGGCCCGATTTGCCGGGCCCGCAGATCGAGGAGCGGCTGGAGGCGAAGAAGCACGCGGTCTATGCCTTCGCCAAGGCCAATCCGATCGACCGTCACATCTACGATATCCCGGATGCCACTTACGGCATCGTCACCACGGGCAAGGCCCATCTCGATCTGATGGAGGCGCTGCGATTGATGGGCCTGGATGAAGCCGCCTGCCGCCGCATCGGGATCGACGTCTACAAGGTCGGCATGGTCTGGCCGCTGGCCCTGCACGACGCCATGGCCTTCGTGAAAGGCAAACGCGAGATCCTCGTGGTCGAGGAGAAGCGCGGCATCATCGAAAGCCAGTTCAAGGAATATTTTTACGACTATCCCGGCAGCAAGCCCGAACGCATGGTCGGCAAGCACGATGAAACCGGGGCCAGGCTGATCTCCTGGATCGGGGAATTGTCGCCGCGCGCGCTCGCGAGCGTCCTGGCCCGCCGGCTCGATCCGATGTTTCCGGGCCTCAATCTCGCTGCCCGCGCAGCCGCGCTCCTGCCGGAGGCGGCGCGCAGCATCAACGTCGCGGGCGCGACGCGCACACCATATTTCTGCTCGGGCTGCCCGCACAACATTTCGACGAAGGTGCCCGAGGGATCGAAGGCGCTGGCCGGCATCGGCTGCCATTTCATGGCGAGCTGGATGGACCGGGAGACCTCGTCGCTGATCCAGATGGGCGGCGAAGGCGTGAACTGGGCGGCTTCGTCGAGATTTACCGGCCGCAAGCACGTCTTCCAGAATCTCGGCGAAGGCACCTATTACCATTCCGGCTCGATGGCGATCCGGCAGGCGATCGCGGCCGGCGCCAACATCACCTACAAGATCCTGTTCAACGATGCGGTCGCGATGACCGGCGGCCAGCCGGTCGACGGTCCCGTCAGCGTCCATGCGATCGCGCACAGCGTTCGCGCCGAAGGCGTGAGACGCATCGCGCTGGTGTCGGATGATCCCGCACAGTTTTCGCCCGCCGACCTGCCTGATGGCGTCACCATCCATCCGCGCGAGGCGATGGATGCCGTGCAGCGCGAGCTGCGCGACATCCCCGGCGTCTCGGTCCTGATCTACCAGCAGACCTGCGCCACCGAGAAGCGGCGCCGACGCAAGCGCGGGCAGATGGCCGACCCCAGGCGCTTCGCCTATATCAACGATCTCGTCTGCGAAGGCTGCGGCGACTGCTCGGTGGAATCCAACTGCCTCAGCGTCGAGCCGAAGGAGACGCCGTTCGGCCGCAAGCGCCAGATCAACCTGTCGGCCTGCAACAAGGACTTTTCCTGTCTCAACGGCTTCTGCCCGAGCTTCGTTACCGTCGAAGGCGCGACGCGCCGGAAGAAGAGTGCGAGCCAGATCGACGCCATCGGCCATGCGGCTGCGCTTCCCCTGCCCTCCTCTGTATCGCTCGACCGCCCCTACGATTTGCTCGTGACTGGGGTCGGCGGCACCGGCGTGATCACGGTCGGTGCGTTGATCGGCATGGCCGCGCATCTCGAACGCCGCGGCGTCTCGGTGCTGGACTTCACCGGCTTTGCGCAGAAGTTCGGGCCTGTGCTGAGCTATATTCGCCTCGCACCGGATCCCGAGGCCTTGCACCAGGTGCGCATCGACCAGGGCGCGGCCGATGCGCTGATCGGCTGCGATCTTGTCGTCAGCTCCTCGCCGAAGGCATCCGGCACCTACCGCCGCGGCACGCGTGCCGCGGTCAACACCGCGGAGATGCCGACCGGCGACGTGGTCCGCTTCCGCGACGCCGATCTCGCCTCCGCCGCCCGGCTGGGTGCGATCGGCCGCGTCGTCGGCGAGCACAATCTCGCTACGATCAACGCCAACGCGCTGGCCGAACGGCTGCTCGGCGATGCCGTCTATGCCAACATCATCATGCTCGGCTTTGCCTGGCAGGGCGGGCTGGTCCCGATTTCGTTGCAGGCGCTGCTGCGCGCGATCGAGCTCAACGGCGTCGCGGTCGAGCGCAACAAGCAGGCCTTTGCCTGGGGCCGGATCGCGGCTGCCGACCCCGATTTCCTGCCGAAGGCGACGGAAGCGCCGGAGGTCGAGACGCTCGACCAGCTCATCGACCGTCGCGCCGACTTTCTCACCGCCTATCAGGACAGCGCCTATGCGGCGCGCTACCGGGCGACGGTCGCAAGGATTCGCAGCGCGGAGGCTGCCCTCAACAGCGAGGCCCTGACCGAGGCCGTCGCACGCGCCCTGTTCAAGCTGATGGCCTACAAGGACGAATACGAGGTGGCGCGCCTGCACATGCAGAGCGGCTTCCTCGACGAGTTGAAGCGCGAGTTCGAGGATGGCTTCAGCGTTCAATATCACCTCGCCCCGCCATTCCTCCCCTCGGAGCGCGACGCACGCGGACGCCCGCGCAAGCGCGCTTTCGGCCAGTGGATCCAGATGCCGCTCGCAATCCTCGCGCGCCTGAAGGGGCTCCGCGGCACGCCGTTCGATCCGTTCGGCCATACCCGGGAACGGCGCACCGAGCGCGACCTGATTGCGTGGTATGAAGCGCTGATCGAACGGATGCTCGGCGAGCTCGATGCGGCGCGTCTTCCCGATCTCGTCGCGATTGCCAGGGCGCCCATGGATATCCGCGGCTATGGGCCCGTGAAGGAGGCCGCGATCGCTTCCGTGAAGGCGGAGGTCGATTCCCTGTTGGCGCGGCCGACGGCGCTGCGAGCGGCCTGACCGCAGGCCTCACGAATAGGGATTGATCAGCTTCTGCTGCTCGGCGCTGTGATGCACGATCAGGTCGATGAAGGTCCTGACCTTAGCCGAGAGATGATGACGGTGCGGATAGACCGCGTTCATGGACAGCTCGACCGTCCGATATTCCGGCAAGAGCCGCACGAGGCGGCCGGCTTCCAGATCGTCCTGAATGAGAAACCCGGCCATCAGGCAGACGGCCGCCCCCTCCAGCGCGACCTTTCGCAGCGCTTCCCCGCTGTTGGTGACGAAGCTGCCCGAAACACGGACGGAGGCCGGCGTGCCCTTGCGATCAAGGAAGCGCCATTCGTCGCCGAACGGATAGTTCAAATGCCGTCCGCAATTATGCCCCGTGAGCTCGTCGAGCTTCTGCACCTTGCCATGCTTCTCGATGTAATCGTGGGAGCAACACAGCACGTGACGCCAGGTCGCAAGGCTCCGCACGATCAGGCTCGAATCCGGCGGCGGGGTCATACGCAAGGCGACGTCGTAGCCTTCCTCGATCAGATCGACATCGGCCTCGCCCATGCGCAGATCGACCTTGAGCTCCGGATAGGTCGAGAGCAGCTTTGCCACGACCGGCGCGACGAACGGCACCATATGGGTGGCGACGTGAATGCGCAGCGTGCCGCGAGGCACCGACTGCAATTCGCTCGCGATGTCGTCGGCCTGCTCGAGATCGGCGAGAATCTGGATGGAGCGAGCGTAATAGGCCTTGCCGATTTCGGTGAGGCTCACCTTCCGCGTGGTGCGGTTGAGCAGGCGGACGCCGAGCCGGTCCTCCAGCGCCTGCACGTGATTGCTCACCATGGTCGTCGACATGTCGAGCCGGCGTCCGGCGGCAGAAAAGCCACCATTTTCAACCACATGGACGAAGGCGGTCAGGCTGGTAAAGCGATCCACGGCCGAGATTATCCACTTTCACTGGACAATGCTTCCATAAATCCAAGGATTATCACAATCACTAGGACAGCGCATCTTACCGGTACCCACAGCGCACCATGTCGAAGGGGCGTCTGGAAAGTCCGAGGATGCCATGTCGAACGCTTCTTATGTCGCTGGAAACAATGAAAAAATAGGCCTGCGCCCGTCTCGGCAGGCGATCAGGCGCGCAGCATTCGGTCTGGTGCTGGCGATCGGCGTCGCGGTGGCCGGCGACTATGGCTACGACTACCTGAAAACAGGCCGCTACCTGGAATCCACCGACGACGCCTATGTGAAGGCGGACTCCACGATCATCGCGCCGAAGGTCTCCGGCTACATCGCGAAGGTGCTCGTCAGCGACAACGAGAGGGTCAGGGCCGGCCAGACGCTGGCGGAGATCGACGACCGCGACTTCAAGACGGCGCTCGAGCAGGCCAAAGCCGACGTCGCTGCCGCCGAAGCCTCGGTGCGCAACATCGATGCCCAGCTCGAACTGCAGCAGCCGATCATCGAGCAGAGCACGGCCGATGTCGCCGCGGCGGACGCCAATCTGAAATTCGCGCAGCAAGAGCGCGCCCGCTACGACGATCTGATGAAGTCGGGCTCCGGCACGATCCAGCGTGCGCAGCAGACCGACGCGACGCTGCGCGCCAGCAGCGCGCAATTGCAGCACGCCAAGTCCGGCCTCGTCGCCGCGCAGCGCAAGGTCGATGTGCTCACCACCCAGCGCGCGCAGGCCGCGGCCCAGCTCGAGCGGGCACGCGCGGCCGCGCAGCAGGCGGCGCTGAACCTGTCCTATACCGAGATCAGCGCTCCGGTCGACGGCACGGTCGGCGCCCGGAGCTTGCGGGTCGGCCAATACGTCCAGGCCGGCACGCAATTGATGGCAGTCGTGCCGCTCAATGCGGTCTACGTCGTTGCGAACTTCAAGGAGACTCAGCTCACGCATATGCGCCCCGGACAGCCGGTCGAGCTGCGCGTCGACAGCTTCCGTGACAAGACCCTGCGCGGCCACGTCGACAGCCTGTCGCCGGCGAGCGGGCTCGAATTCGCGCTGCTGCCGCCGGACAACGCGACCGGCAATTTCACCAAGATCGTGCAGCGCGTTCCCGTGAAGATCGTGCTCGACGATCACAGCCTCACCGGCCTGCTGCGCCCCGGCATGTCGGCCGTGCCGACCGTCGATACGAAAGCTACGGTGCTTGCCGAGCGCGAGACGGAAAAGCGCCTCGCCGGCAACACCTCCCGCGCGAACGGCGGCTGAAGCCATGAGCACGCTGCAACCGACCGTCAACGACGCCGCCCGCCTCCCCGCCGCTGCCGCTGCTCCCGCCGCGCCGGCAGTCTCCGCAAAAACCTGGATTGCGGTGATCGGGGCCACGCTCGGTGCGTTCATGGCGGTGCTGAACATCCAGATCGTCAACGCCTCGCTCGCCGACATCCAGGGCGCGATCGGCGCCGGCATCGACGACGGCGGCTGGATCTCGACATCCTATCTCGTCGCCGAGATCGTCGTCATCCCGCTCTCCGGCTGGCTCGCGCAGGTGTTCTCGATCCGCATCTATCTCCTCACCAATGCGATCCTGTTCCTGCTGCTGTCGGCCGCTTGCGCGCTGGCGCAGGACCTGTCCCAGATGATCGTGCTGCGCGCCGTGCAAGGGTTCACCGGCGGCGTGCTCATCCCGATGGCGTTCACGCTGATCATCACGTTGCTGCCGCGCGCAAAGCAGCCGGTGGGCCTGGCGTTGTTCGCGCTGTCGGCAACGTTCGCGCCTGCGATCGGCCCGACCATCGGCGGCTATCTCACCGAGAATTTCGGCTGGGAGTACATCTTCTACGTCAACCTCGTCCCCGGCGCGGTCATGGTCGGCATGCTCTGGTACGCGCTCGAGCCCAAGCCGATGAGGCTCTCGCTGCTGCGCGAGGGCGACTGGGCCGGCATCGTCACCATGGCCATCGGCCTGTCGGCGTTGCAGACCGTGCTGGAGGAAGGCAACAAGGACGACTGGTTCGGCTCGCCCTTCATCGTCAAGCTCTCGGTGATCGCGGCCGTTGCGCTGATCACCTTCCTGATCATCGAACTGACGGTGAGGAAGCCGCTGCTCAATCTGCGCCTGCTCGTCCGCCGCAATTTCGGCTTCGGCATGCTCGCGAACTTCCTGCTGGGCATCGCGCTATACGGCTCGGTCTTCATCCTGCCGCAATATCTGGCACGCATCCAGGGCTACAACGCCGAGCAGATCGGCATGGTGCTGGCCTGGACCGGATTGCCGCAACTCGTGCTGATCCCCCTGGTGCCGCGCCTGATGCAGAAATTCGACGCGCGGATCATCATCGGCATCGGCTTCGTTCTGTTCGCGGCCTCCAACTTCATGAACATCCATATGACCAGCGACTACGCCGCCGATCAACTGATGTGGCCCAACATCGTTCGCGCCGTCGGCCAGGCGCTGGTGATGGCGCCGCTGTCGGCCGTCGCGACCGCCGGCATCGAGCCGGAGAACGCGGGCTCGGCCTCCGGCCTGTTCAACATGATGCGCAATCTCGGCGGCGCCGTCGGCATCGCGCTGCTGCAAACGGTCCTGACCAAGCGCGAGCAGTATCATTCCAACGTGCTGATGCAGTCGGTCTCGGTATTCGAGCAGGCCACCCGCACCCGGCTGGAGCAACTGACGCAGTATTTCGTCAATCACGGCATCCTCGACCATGCCGACGCCGCGCATCGCGCCTATGTCGCGATCGGCCGCATCGTGCAGAAGCAGGCCTATATCCTCGCCTTCAGCGACACCTTCTATCTGCTCGGCATGGCGCTGATCGTGGCGCTGATCGCCGTCCTCTTCCTGAAGAAGCCCGGCCAGACCACGGCCGGTGGCGCTCACTGACCTCACCCCAAGAAGGAGACGATCATGAAATCCCGCATGAACTATTTCCAGGCCGCGCCCGAGACGATGAAGGCGCTGATGGCGCTGGAGCAACAGATCCAGTCCACCGGACTCGAGAAATCACTGATCGAGCTGGTCAAGATCCGGGCGTCGCAGATCAACGGCTGCGCCTTCTGCATCAACATGCACACCGAGGACGCTCGCAAGCGCGGCGAGACCGAACAGCGCATCTACCTGCTCAATGCCTGGCGCGAATCCCCGCTCCATTCCGACCGCGAGCGCGCGGCCCTGGCCTGGACGGAATCGGTAACGCTGATCTCGCAGACCCACGCGCCCGACGACGTCTACGAGCAGGTTCGCGCGCAGTTCTCCGAGGAAGAGACGGTGAACCTGACCATGCTGATCGGCGCCATCAACGCCTGGAACAGGATCGCGATCGCATTCCGCGCGGTGCATCCGGTGAAGGTGAAGGCGTCGGTGGCGTAGGCTGCAAGGAGAGGTCTCGTAGGGTGGGCAAACCGAAGCGTGCCCACGTTCTGTGGCTGACAGGAGGGAGGACGTGGGCACGGCGCTTCGCGCCTTTGCCCACCCTACGACAGCTGCGCGTGGGTCAGACCGCGGTCGCCTTGGCGAACTCCACGTAGATCTCGCGCAGGCGGGTGGCCATCGGGCCCGGCTTGCCGTCGCCGATCTTCTGGCCGTCGATCGCAACCACCGGCTGGACGAACAGCGAGGCCGAGGTGGCAAAGGCCTCCTTGGCGGCAAGCGCCTCGGCGACCGTGAACGAACGCTCCTCGACGCGGAGCTGGCGCTCCTCGGCGAGCGCCACCACGGCCTTGCGGGTGCAGCCCGGCAGGATCGCGTTGGAATTCTTGCGGGTCACGATGACGTCGTCCTTGGTGAGGATGAACGCCGAGGACGAACCGCCCTCGGTGACGTAGCCGTCTTCCAGCATCCAGGCCTCGCCTGCGCCGGCCTCGGCCGCGGCCTGCTTCGCCAAGACCTGCGCCAGCAGCGCCACGCTCTTGATGTCGCGCCGCTCCCAGCGGATGTCTGGCACCGTGATGACGCTGATACCGGTCTTGGCCGACGCGGCATTGATGATGTCCTTTTCCGAGGTGAACATCACCAGGCTCGATTTGACGTCGCCCTTGGGGAAGGCGAAGTCACGGCCCTTGTCGGCGCCGCGCGTCACCTGGAGATAGACGAGACCGTTCGCGAGCTTGTTGCGCGCGATCAGCTCCTTCTGCAGCTCCGTGATGCGCTCGATCGTCTCCGGCAGCTTCAGCTCGATCTCGCCGACCGACCGCTCCAGCCGCGCCAGATGCGAGGCGTTGTCGACCAGCTTGCCGTCGAGCACGGCCGAGACCTCGTAGATGCCGTCGGCGAACAGGAAGCCGCGATCGAGCACCGAGATCTTGGCTTCGGAAAGCGGGACGAATGAGCCATTGACGTAGGCGATCGGGTCCAAGGCAGGTCTCCTGGGGAGGAAGGAGGGAATTTGCCTGTTCGTATACGGGATTTGGTGGGGCCACGAAACCCTCAACCCGTCATTCCGGGGCGGCGCGCAGCGACGAGCCCGGAATCCATCTTACCCCGGTCATGCCGCCCGATGGATTCCGGGCTCGCGACTGCGTCGCGCCCCGGAATGACCGAGAAAGTTAATGCGACAGGATCTTCGACAAGAACTTCTGTGCGCGGTCGCTGCGGGGCTTGCCGAAGAAGTCTTCCTTCGCCGCATCCTCGACGATCTCGCCGCGGTCCATGAAGATGACGCGGTTGGCGACCTTGCGGGCAAAGCCCATCTCGTGGGTGACGACCATCATGGTCATACCTTCGCGGGCGAGATCGACCATGACGTCGAGCACCTCGCTGACCATTTCCGGGTCGAGCGCCGAGGTCGGCTCGTCGAACAGCATGACGATCGGATCCATGGCCAGCGCACGGGCGATCGCAACGCGCTGCTGCTGGCCGCCGGAGAGCTGCGCCGGGAATTTCTGCGCCTGCTCCTTGAGGCCGACGCGCTCCAAGAGCTGCATGCCCTTGGTGACCGACTTGTCATGCGGCCGCCCGAGCACCTTCTCCTGCGCGAGGCAGAGATTGTCGATGATCTTGAGGTGCGGAAACAGCTCGAAGTGCTGGAACACCATGCCGACGCGCGAGCGCAGCTTCGGCAGGTCGGTCTTGGAATCGTTGACCTTGGTGCCGTCGACGCTGATGTCGCCGCTCTGGAACGGCTCCAGCGCATTGACGCATTTGATCAGCGTCGACTTGCCCGAGCCCGAGGGGCCGCAGACCACCACGACCTCGCCCTTGGTGACGCTGGTCGTGCAATCGGTCAGCACCTGGAAGCTCGGCGTGTACCATTTGTTGACGTGGCTGATTTCGATCATGAGCGTCTAGCCCTAGCGAATGATGGCGATGCGCGCCTGGAGGCGGCGAACGCCGTAGGACGCGATACAGGAAATGGTGAAGTAGACCACGGCTGCGAACAGGTACATCTCGACGAGGCGCCCGTCGCGCTGTGCGACCTTGCTCGCGGCTCCCAGGAAATCCGTGATCGAGAGGACGTAGACCAGCGACGTGTCCTGGAACAGCACGATGGTCTGCGTGATCAGGACCGGCAGCATGTTGCGGAACGCCTGCGGCAGTACGACGTAGCGCATGGTCTGGGCGTAGGTCAGCCCCAGCGCACTGGCGGCGGCCGGCTGGCCGCGCGAGATCGACTGGATGCCGGCGCGCATGATCTCCGAGAAATACGCCGCCTCGAACATGATGAAGGTGATGAGCGAGGACGCGAAAGCGCCGACGCTGATCGGGCGCGAGGCACCGGTTACCCACTGCCCGATATAGGGCACCAGGAAGTAGAACCAGAAGATCACCAGCACCAGCGGCAGCGAGCGCATGAAGTCGACATAGATCCCGGCGGCTCGGCCAAGGATCTTGAAGCCCGAGAGCCGCATCATGGCGAGGGCCGTGCCGAAGATGAGACCGCCCAGCGCTGCGAGGCCCGTCAGTGTCAGCGTGAACGTCATGCCCTCGAAGAACAGATAGGGCAGCGCGCGGCGGATGACGTCGAAATCGAGATTGCCGAACATCGCTATTTCCCCGTGATGTAGCCGGGGATCGCGACCCAGCGCTCGAGGAAGCGCATCGCGGTCACGACAACGGCGTTGACGAGGAGGTACAGAATGGTCGCGGCGGTGAAGGCTTCGAACACCTGGAACGAGAATTCCTGCATCGAGCGCGCCTGTCCGGTCAGCTCGAGCAGGCCGATGGTGATCGCAACCGCGGTGTTCTTGATGGTGTTGAGGAATTCAGAGGTCAGCGGCGGCAGGATGATGCGGAACGCCATCGGCAGCAGCACGTAGCGATAGCCCTGCGCGGTGGTCAGGCCCAGCGCCGTCGCGGCCATCTTCTGCCCGCGCGGCAGCGAGCTGATGCCGGCCTGCAGTTGCACGGCAACGCGCGCCGACATGAAGAAGCCGACGCCGATCGCCGCCGTCCAGAACGGCGCGTTGGGCAGCTGCTTCAGCCAGGTGCCGGCGGCTTTCGGCAGCAACTCCGGCAGCACGAAGTACCACAGGAAGAGCTGCACCAGCAGCGGCATGTTGCGGAAGAATTCGACATAGGCAAAGCCGAACCAGTTCGCCCCCTTCGACGGCAGCGTGCGCATCACGCCGACGAGCGAGCCGGTGATCAGCGCGATGACCCAGGCCAGCGCCGCGGTGTTGAGGGTTAGCACCAGGCCCGACAAGAGCATGTCGAGATAGGTGCCGGTCCCCATCGGGTTCGGCTGGAAAAAGATTCCCCAGTTCCAGTTGTAGTTCACGTGTCCCCCGCGCGAACGCGCCAGCTATGGATGTCTTGAGAGAAAGTCCTGGCGCCTATGCAAATGTCCGGCCACCCTGGTGTCAAGAGTGGCCGGACATGATCTCGATCGAAAAGATCGAGGTTTGCTTACTTATAATCGTCCGGGTTCGGCGAGTCCGTCGGCTTGGCGAACTCGTTCTTCAGCTCGGCCGAGATCGGGGTGTTGAGGTTCAGGCCCTTCGGCGGGATCTTCTGCGTGAACCACTTGTCGTAGATCTTCTGGGCTTCGCCCGAAGTATAGAGCGCGGCGGTTGCCGCATCGACCACCTTCTTGAAGGCGGGATCGTCCCTGCGCAGCATGATGCCGTAGGGCTCGGGCTTGGAGAAGGCGTCCTTGGAGATCTCATAGTCGCCCGGCGACTTCGAGCCGGCGACGAGGCTCGCCAGCAGGATGTCGTCCATGACGAAGGCGACCGCGCGGTCGGTCTCGACCATCAGGAAGGCCTCGGCGTGGTCCTTGGCGGGGATGATGTTGGCGCCGAGGCTCTTGGCGACATTGGCCTCGGTCAGCTGCTTGATGTTGGTGGTGCCGGCGGTCGAGACCACCGTCTTGCCCTTGAGATCGTCGATCGACTTCAGTCCGCTGGACTTCTTGAAGACGTAGCGGCTGGCGGTCAGGTAGTGGGTGTTGGTGAAGGCGACCTGCTTCTGGCGCTCGGCGTTGTTGGTGGTCGAGCCGCATTCGAGGTCGATGGTGCCGTTGGCCATCAGCGGGATACGCGTCGCCGAGGTCACCGGGTTGAGCTTGACCTCGAGCTTGTCGAGCTTGAGCTCCTTCTTCACGGCGTCGACGATCTTGTAGCAGATGTCCATCGCGAAGCCGACGGGCTTCTGGTTGTCGTCGAGATAGGAGAACGGGATCGAGGAGTCGCGGAAGCCCAGCGTAATGGCGCCGGTGTCCTTGATGTTCTTTAGCGTGCCGGTCAGCTGCTGGGCGCCGGCCTGGCTGACGACGAAGGTCGCGGCGAGCGCGAGTCCGATGCTACGGAAATGTTTCACTTTTTTGTCCCCTTTCAGGATGATGCGGCCGGATGCAAGCACAAATCGGCCGGGATTAGAATGTGACTTTTGGCTGGATCGAGACTTAGTTTAGCGGGCGAGTTAACGGTCCTGGCAATTGGCCGAGATCCCAGAACAGCCCGGCCATCACCGTCAAGGCCTCTTCGGTCAGAGGCAGCAGAATGTGCTCATTGGGCGCATGCTGGGAGCAGCCGGGATAGGAGTGCGGGACCCAGATCGTCGGCAGGCCGAGGATTTCGGAGAACACGTCATTGGGAAGCGAGCCGCCGAAATTCGGCAGCACGGCCGGCGCCTTGCCGGTGGTCTCCTGCACCGAATCCGCCGCCCATTTGATCCACGGGCTGTCGAAGTCTGTGCGCGATGCAGCAAAACTCTGGGCCGCCCGCACCTCGACCATCGGAAAACCCTTTGCGACCAGATGCGCGCGGATGGCTTCGACCAGGCCCTCGATCTTGGTCCCGACCACGAAACGCAGTTGCAGCACGGCATTGGCATGGCCCGGAATGGCGTTGGCCGGCTTCTCGATATTGCCCGACGACATCGCCAGCACTTCCAGCGTATTCCAGGCGTAGAGCCGCTCGGCGGCCGAAAGACCCTCCTCGCCCCAGTTCTCCGCCAGTGCGGGCTCGTCCGCGCTCGGCACCACCTGCACATCGGCCAGATAGGAGCGGATCTGGTTGGTGAGCCGCGGCGGCTTCAGCGCTTCGAGCTGCAGGCGGCCGTGGCCGTCGACCAGCGTCGAGATCGCGTTGACCAGAATGGTCGCGGGATTGGCCAGCACGCCGCCCCAATTGCCGGAATGATGGCCGCCGTCGCGCAGGTTCACATCCAGATGAATGCGAATGCCGCCGCGGCAACCGAGGAACAGGGTCGGACGGTCGGCGGACAGGCGCGGCCCGTCGGAGGCCACGAACAGATCCGCCCTAAGCGCGTCGCGATTGAGGTCGCAGACCTTGCCCAGATCGGGCGAGCCGATCTCCTCGCCCATCTCCACGATGAACTTGGCGTTGAAGCCGAGCTTGCCGCCGCGGGCATCGCGCACGGCGCGGAGCGCCGCCATGTTGATGCTGTGCTGACCCTTGTTGTCGGCGGTGCCGCGGCCGTAGAGCCGCGCGCCCGCAATCGTTGTGCGCCAGGGATCGCGCCCGTCGCGCCACTCGCCTTCCATGCCGTCGACGACGTCGCCATGGCCGTAGATCAGCACGGTCGGCGCGGAGGCACTCTCGTGATGCTCGGCGAGCAGGAACGGCGCCTTGCCGCTGGGGGACTCGACGATACGGCTGGTGAAATCCAGGGCGGCGAAGGCCGGCTGCATCTCCTGCTCCAGATAGGCGCGCAGCTCGTGGCCGCGCGAGGTGTTCTGGCTCTCGGTCTTGAAGGCGACGCGGCGGTCGAGCTCGGCGAGGAATGCGCCGGATCGGAAATCCTCACGGGCGCGGGCGATGGCGTCGGCTCTGGTCATGACTTGCTTTTCGGGACTTCAGGACGAAGGACCTTACCCGATACGGGTTGGCCTCCGAAAGTGGCAGGGGGCTGGATAGTTCTTGTACTTCGCGTGTACTTCTCTTGTACTTCTCTTGGGATTTCGTCCTTGCTTGCTTGAGATTGGCTTGCCAGTGCGGCAGCGCCGCCGATTTTGGCCTTGCCAAGCGCAAGCGATATGCAAGAACTTCGCCAAGTCAGGCGTCAAGTTCGGGCGCACCTCTATCATTCGAAGAGCGCTCAGTACAGTGCGCCGGGAGCCAGCATGGCAAAGCAGATCAGACTCAACGCCTTTGCGATGAATTGCGTCGCTCATCAGTCGCCCGGCCTGTGGACCCATCCGCGCGACCGCACCGCCGAGTATAACCGCCTGCCCTACTGGATCGATCTGGCCAAGACACTGGAGCGCGGCCGTTTCGACGGGCTGTTCCTGGCCGATGTGCTCGGGGTCTACGACGTCTACGGCAACAGCCCTGACGCGGCCTTACGCAACGCGGCACAGACGCCGTCCAACGAGCCGCTGCTGCTGCTCTCGGCGATGGCCGCGGTGACGCAAAATCTCGGCTTCGGCGTCACCAGCAATCTGTCGTTCGAGCCGCCCTATCCGTTCGCGCGGCGGATGTCGACGCTCGATCACCTCACCGAAGGGCGGATCGGCTGGAACGTCGTCACCGGCTATCTCGACAGCGCCGCGCGCGGCGCCGGCAAGGATAAGCAGACCGGGCACGACGATCGCTACGATATCGCCGACGAATATATGGAGGTGGTCTACAAGCTCTGGGAAGGCAGCTGGGAGGACGATGCCGTGCTGCGCGACCGCAAGCGCGGCATCTTCACCGATCCCAGCAAGGTCCATCGCGTCAATCATGAGGGCGCGAACTACCGCATCAACAACACCATCCATCTCAGCGAGCCCTCGCCGCAGCGGACGCCCGTGCTGTACCAGGCAGGCACATCGCCGCGCGGCCGGCAGTTCGCGGCCAGGCACGCCGAATGCGTGTTCATGTCGGGACCGTCGGCCAAGATCATTGCGCCGCGCGTCTCGGCGATCCGCCAGGAGGCCGCCGCACTCGGCCGCAACCCGGCGGAGATCCTGATGTTCAGCATGATGACGATCATCCTCGGCAACACCGAGGCGGAAGCGGCGGCGAAATATGCCGACTACCGCTCGCACATCAATCCGGAAGGCGCGCTGGCGCTGATGTCGGGATGGACCGGCATCGATTTCTCCGGCTACGAGCTCGGCCAGCAGGTGCGTCACGTCCAGAACGATGCCGGTCGCAGCGCCCTCGACAACGTCACGCGCGGCGACCCTGACCGCGTCTGGACCGTGCGTGACGTCATCGAGCATGTCGGCATCGGCGGCGCCGGTCCGGTCGTGGTCGGCACGCCCGAAAGCGTCGCCGACAAGATCGAGGACTGGTTCGAGAAGACCGACGTCGACGGCCTCAACGTGGCTTTCGCGATCTCGCCCGGCGATTTCGAGGACATCGCCGACATGCTGGTGCCGGAGCTGACCAAGCGCGGGCGCTACAAGAGCGAGTATGCCAAGGGCACGCTGCGCGAGAAGCTGTTCGGCGCCGGACGTGCAAGGCTCGACGCGCCGCATCCGGCAGCGGGGCATCGGGTGGGAAAGACGGGGTAGAGCCGCACACACTCGCTGTCATGCCCCGGCTTGACCGGGGCATCCAGTACGCCGCTGCCTATCGAGGAATCACAACCGTCTCTGGAATACTGGATCGCCCGATCAAGTCGGGCGATGACAGTTGAGTGCGGGGAGGCAGCGCCGCCCTACACTTTCCCGTCCACCATCACCTCGATCAGCTTGGTCCCTGGCCGATTGAACGCCGATGTCAGCGTCGCCTTGAGCTCGCCGGGATCGCTGATCTTGATCGCCTCGCAGCCGAGCGCTCGTGCGACGCCGGTGAAATCCACCGGCGGGTCGGCGAAATCCATGCCGACATAATTGTCGTCGCCATGAAAGGCGAGCAGGCGCTGCTTGATGATGCGGTAGCCGCCATTGTTGGCGATGACGACGTTGAGCGGCAGCTTGTGATGCGCCGCCGTCCACAGCGACTGGATCGAATACATTGCGCTGCCATCGCCCGAGAAGCACACCACCGGGCGATCCGGATTGGCGATGCTGGCGCCGACCGAGGCCGGCAGGCCCCAGCCGATGCCGCCGGAGGCAAGGCCGTGATAGCCATAGCGGTCGCGGTGCGGCCGCAGCGCCGTGATGTGACGGCTGGAGGTGAGGCCTTCGTCGACCAGGATCGCATTCTCAGGCATGGCCTCGACCATCTGCAGCACCAGGAAGTCGGGATCGATCGGTGTGCGGCCCGCGCTCCTGCCGATCTGCTCGACCAGCGCGGCGCGGCGTGCGGCCCAATTGTTCGGCGCGAGCTCGGCGAGACGCTGCTTCGCCCGGCTCGCGAGTGTCGCGCCGCCCATCTCCTTCAACACCGGGATCAGCGCGCGCAGCGTTTCCTTCAGATCGGCCTTCAGCGCGATCTCGGCGCCGTAATTCTTGGCGATCTCCCAGTCGACGAGGCCGACCTGCACGATGCCGAGTCCATCAGGCAGCGCATCGACCTCGCTGTAGACCGACATCCGCAAGGGATCGCCGCCGAGCGCAATCAAGAGATCATACGGCGCCAACGTGTCGCGCGCGATCTTCTGCACGCGCGCCAGCGTGCCGACGAAGCTCGGGCTCTCCGAGAGGAAGTGCGATCCATACGGCGTCGAAGACTGGTAAGCGGCGGCGCCGAGCAGCTCGGCGAGCTCGGCCGCCTCCTTCAGCGCGTCGCTCTTGACCACCTCGTCCATGGTGACGATGACAGGGCGCTCGGCCTCGAGCAGCCGCGCGGCAAAAGCCTTCAGCGCTTCGTCCGAGGGCTTCACGCGGGCGTCGATGCGGGTGGAGCGGCCGAGTTCGATGCCGGCCTCGCTGTTCAGGATGTCGCCGGGCAGCGAGATGAACACCGGCCCGGTCGGCGGCGTGGTCGCGATCTTGGCCGCGCGGCGCACGATGCGCGGCAGATCCTCCAGCCGCGTCACCTCGACCGCCCATTTCACCAGCGGCTCGGCCATGCGGACCAAGGGTCCATACAGCACCGGCTCCATCAGGCCATGGCCCTGCTCCTGCTGGCCGGCGGTGAGGATCATCGGCGTGCCCGTGAACTGGGCGTTGTAGAGCGAGCCCATGGCATTGCCGAGACCTGGCGCGACGTGGACGTTGCAGGCGACGAGCTTGCCGGAGGCGCGGCTGTAGCCGTCGGCGATCGCGACCACCAGGCTCTCCTGCATCGCCATCACATAGGTGAGATCAGGATGGTCCTTCAGCGCATGCATGATCGGCAATTCGGTGGTGCCGGGATTGCCGAACAGATGCGTGATGCCCTCGTCCTTGAGCAGCGCAAGAAAGGCGGAGCGGCCGGTGATCTTGTTCTTCATGTTTCCTCCAGGAGCGGACGTGGCCGCAAGGACGAAGACATGATGACCGGAATCGAAGCAGGCGCGCAAGGAAGCGCGGTCATGGCTGCGTTGCGTGTGACGGTCTCGTGTCCCGGACGCGGCGCAGCGCGTTAGCGGTGCGACGCAGAGCCGGGACCCAGTTGCGCCGAACCCGCTGATGTATGGGTCCCGGCTCTGCGCAGCAGCGTTTCACGCTGCAGCGCGGCCGGGACACGAGCGCGGAGCCAGCAGCGCAGCTACATCTCATCCCGCCCGAGCTCGAACGGGTCCTCGCCGCCGGCGCGCTTCTTCTTTTTCGAGCGCCGCCAGACCACGCCCGGAAAGCCTTTCAGCGGCACCAGCGGCTCGCCGGTATAGGCCCATTCCTGCAGCTCCTCGATCGCGATGTGATAGAGCGGCTGGCGGCCGGTGCGCTCCCGAAACAGCGCGCGGGGGATGTTGACCATGTGCGGCCCACGCGGACGTTCATAGGCGATCGGGGTGCCGCAATGCGAGCAGAAGCTGCGGGTGGTCCGGGTGGCCTTGTCTTCGTAACGCGTGAGCGCGGTCTTGCCCGAGGTGATGCGAAAGCGCTTCTTCCAGCTGCCGACATAGGTCGCATAGGCCGCGCCATGGGCCCGGCGGCTGGCGGCGGAGTGATCGTGCCAGGACCAGCGTGCGGGGACGTCGATCTCGAAGCTGACCTTGCCGCAGAGGCACTGGCCGGTGGCGATCCCTGCGGCGGCTGCGGCTTTGGCCATCGTCTTTCTCCGTCGTCATTGCGGCGGGCGGTCGCGCCACAAATCAAGCTCGTCATTCCGGGGCGATGCGAAGCATCGAGCCCGGAATCCATTCCAATTCGGGTTATGCGGCCCGATGGATTCCGGGCTCGCGACTTCGTCGCGCCTCGGAATGACCTATGCCGGCGTCAGCTCGTCATACACCGGATAATCCGTATACCCCTTCTCCTCGCCGCCGTAGAAGGTCGCGCGGTTATACGGCGTGATCGGGTAGCCGTGCTGCAGGCGACGCGGCAGATCGGGGTTGGAGATGAAGATGCGGCCGAAGGCGATGATGTCGGCGTGGCCGTCGGCGATCGCCGCGTTCGCGGTCTCGCCGGTGAAGCCGCCGGCGGTCATCAGCACGCCGCTGTAGAGCGGCCGGAACAGCACCATCGCCGACGGCACGTTCTCCCAGTGGACGTCGGCACGGCCGGCGCCGCTGGAGCGCGGCTCGATGAGATGCAGATAGGCGAGGCCGAGCTTGTCCAGCGCCTTCACGACGGAGGTGTAGAGCGGCATCGGATCTGGCTCGCCGGAATCATTGGCGATGCCGTAAGGCGAAAGCCGGACGGCGACCCGGTTCGCGCCAAAGACGTCGATCGCGGCCTGCGTGACTTCGAGCAGCAGCCGCGCGCGGTTCTCGATCGAACCGCCATATTGGTCGGTGCGCTGGTTGCTGCGCGACTGCAGGAATTGCTCGAGCAGATAGCCGTTGGCGCCGTGGATCTCGACACCGTCGAACCCGGCGGCGAGCGCATTCTTCGCACCTTGCCGGAAGGCCTCGACGATCCCCTTGACCTCCCCGGTCTCCAGCGCGCGGGGCGTCTCGTAGCCGGCGATCTTGCCGTCGGCGGTCATCGCCTTCATGCCCTCGGCCTTGATCGGGATCGCCGAAGCCGAAACCGGCAGCTCGCCGCCGTGAAAGGAGGAATGCGAGACGCGGCCGACATGCCAGAGCTGGAGGAAGATGATGCCGCCCTTTGCGTGCACCGCATCGACCACCTTGCGCCAGCCGTCGATCTGCGCCTGCGAATAGATGCCGGGCGTCGCCGGATTGCCGCGGCCGTGCGAAAGCACCGGCGAGGCCTCGGCGATGATCAGGCCGCCGGGCGTCGCGCGCTGGGCGTAATATTCCGCATTCAGCGGCCGCGGCGAAAAGCTCTCGCGCTCGGCCCGCATCCGCGTCAGCGGCGCCATCGCGACGCGATGCGCAAGCTTGTACGGACCGACCTGCAACGGCCTAAACAACGCTTCGAATTTCATGTGTTCCCCGGATGTCTACGGAAAGGATGCGGATCATATAGTGAGGGGCGGCACCGGAAAAGGCGCCGCCCCAAGCAGATATTCTCTCTGACGGAACGCGACAGAGCACGCCTTACGCCGTCTTGATCCAGACGGCCTTCACGTTGAGATATTCCTCGACATGCTGCTTGCCGGACTCGCGGCCGTAGCCGCTCATCTTGTAGCCGCCGAAGGGCACGGCCGGATCCATCGCCTGATAGCAGTTCACCCAGACCGAGCCGGCGCGCAGGCGTTTTGCCACCGCATGCGCCTTGCTGACGTCGCGCGTCCACAGGCCGGAGCCGAGGCCGAACGTGGTGTTGTTGGCGCGCTTGACCAGCTCATCCATGTCCTTGAACGCGATCGCGGAGATGACGGGGCCAAAGATCTCCTCCTGCGCGATGCGCATGTTGTCCTGGACGCCCGCGAACACCGTCGGCGAGACGAAGAAGCCCTTCGACAGCGCACCCTCGGTGACCCGGCCGCCGCCGGCGAGCGCCTTGGCGCCTTCCTTCTGGCCGATGTCGAGATAGCCGGTGACGCGTTCGAGCTGCTGCTCGGAGACCAGCGGGCCGATCTGCACGTTGGGATCGAGACCGTTGCCGACCTGCAGCTTCTTGCCGAACTCGGCGACGCGGCCGACGAACTCCTCGTAGATCGACTGCTCGACGAACAGGCGCGTGCCGGCGCTGCAGATCTGCCCCGAATTGGCAAACACCGCCATCGCCGCGCCCGGCACGGCGGCATCGAGATCGGCATCGGCGAACACGATGTCCGGCGACTTGCCGCCGAGCTCGAGCGAGACGCGCTTGAGATTGCCGGCGGAGGCGCGGATGATCGACTGTCCCGTGACGTGCGAGCCGGTGAAGGCGACCTTGTCGACGTCGTGATGCGAGGCGAGCGCGGCGCCCGCGGTCTCGCCGTAGCCGGGCACGACGTTGACGACGCCGGGCGGAATGCCCGCCTCCATCGCGAGCTCGGCGATGCGCAGCGAGGTCAGCGGCGCCTCTTCGGCGGGCTTGAGCACCACGGTGCAGCCGGTCGCAATCGCAGGACCGATCTTCCAGATCGTCGCGGTGAGCGGCCCGTTCCAGGGAATGATGGCACCGACGACGCCGATCGGCTCTTTCAGCGTGTAGGAGAAGATTTCGCCGGGCAGCGAGTTCTCGATCGTCTCGCCGTGGATCGCCGTGGTCTGGCCGGCATAGTAACGCAGCATGCCGACGGCGCGCAGGCGATAGGCGCGGGTGCGGCTGAGCGGCGCGCCCATGTCGAGCGTGTCGAGCTGCGACAATTCGTCGAAATTCTTCTCGACGAGGTCGGCGAGCCTCAGGAGCAGGTTCTGCCGCTCGAACGGCTTGACCTTGCTCCAAGGCCCCTCGAAGGCGCGGCGTGCGGCGGCAACCGCACGGTCGATGTCGTCCTTGTCACCCTCGGCGACGGTTGCGAGCAGCTCGCCCGTTGCAGGATTGCGGGTCTCGAAGCGCTTGCCCGAGGCCGCATCGACCCACTTTCCGTCGATCAGCATCTGCTTGTAGGAGCCATTCGCGAACGGATGGCGCGTGATCGGAATAGCCTGCGACACAGCCATGGCTGCACTCCCTGTCAGGTGATTGATTGGGTCGATCTGGGCGGGATCGTTCGCCGAATAGGGTACAACCGGGCCGGAGGGGCGTAAAGACGGCGTGGAGCGAAGACCTCCCATGCCGACTTGTGCAGGGTCGAACGGAGCGCGTGCTATAACGCGACCGAGCGCAACTTGAGCTTCGCCGGAGTCCAGCCATGTCGCATCCTGCCATCGTCAAAGACAACGTTGCCGTCATCACCGGTGGCGCAGCCGGAATCGGGCTTGCCGCCGCCGCGGCGTTTGCGCGCACCGGCATGAAGGTGTGCATCGCCGATGTCGATCAGGGACGCCTGGCCGAGGCCGCAACAAAGCTGTCATCCATCGCCGGTGCCGCGAACGTGATGACGGCCGCGGTCGACGTCAGCAAGACAGAAAGCCTGACGGAACTCGAGCGTGCCGTGTGCGAGCGGTTCGGCGGCACTGACGTCCTCATGAACAATGCCGGCATCCAGCCGGGCAGCACGCTATTCGGCGAGCCCGATCATTGGCAGCGCATCATCGCCGTCAACATGTGGGGCATCATCAACGGCTCGCGCATCTTCGCACCCAACATGATCGCGCGCGGCAGGTCGGGCCTCATCATTAACACCGGTTCCAAGCAGGGCATCACCACGCCGCCGGGCGATCCCGCCTACAATGTCTCCAAGGCCGGCGTGAAAGCGTTCACCGAGGCGCTCCAGCATGAGCTGCGCAACACGAAGGATTGTCGCATCACGGCGCATCTGCTGATCCCGGGCTTCGTGTTTACCGGCCTCACCGCGAAGGGACGCACCGAAAAGCCGGCCGGCGCCTGGACGCCGGAGCAGACGGTCGATTTCATGCTGGCGCGGCTGGAGGCCGGCGACTTCTACATCCTGTGCCCGGACAACGACGTGCCGCGCGCACTCGATGAGAAGCGCATGCTGTGGGCCGCCGGCGACATCGTCGCGAACCGCCCGCCGCTGTCGCGCTGGCATCCGGATTACGCGGATGCGTTCAAGAAGTTCGTGGAGGAGGAGTAGCTGCCTTCCTTCTCCCCTTGCGGGAGAAGGTGGCGCGAAGCGCCGGATGAGGGGTTCTCTCAACTCGCGCAATTGTCCGTGAGGAGAGAACCCCTCACCCGGCTTCGCTCTCGCGAAGCCACCCTCTCCCACAAGGGGAGAGGGCGAGAAACCTACAACGTCTCTTGCTGATGGCCGCAATTCTTGCAGGCGAACTTGACGCGGCTCTGGCCCTTTTCCGCTTGCACCCGGTTCGGGGCGCCGCACTTGCCGCAAACAGAATCGATGCGGGTCGTGCCCTGCTTGACGACGATGGACTTCTTTTCCATCGATTCGCGGATCAGGCGCTCGGCCTCCTCGCGCAGCGATTGTTTCGACAAAGCTCGTCTCCGCCTCTGAACGCGCGAGAGCCATATCGCACCTGCAGCCGAAGCACAATGCGCGATGCGGGCCGCAACGATCAAGGCGTCATTCCCGATGGTTGCGGACGCGAGAGCCGCGGCGCGTATTGCTCCGCGGCTCTCCTGCTTGTCTCCCGGATCGGCTCAAGGCGCTTTTCATGCGGCCTTGGACACCTCCATCAAGAGCCGCTCGGCCTTCGCATCCTCGATGCGGTTGACCAGCCGGCTGCTCTCGTGATTGTCGCGCACGGTCTTGGTCAGGGTGATGCAGGTCTGAACCAGCATGACGATGCCCATGGTGAGATAGCCTTTCATCCAGACGTCGACCGGCAGAAAGAACACGCCGATGGCGACGAGGAAGGCGGAAGCTGCGAAGGACGCGTATGTGAAGGTCACCCAGGCGCTGCTGTGGGGCTGGCCATTCTGGTTCATGATGGTCTCCTGTGAGGACGAATGATGAAGGGGTTACGATCAGGCCGACGCCGGGCGCTTGGACTTCAGCCGCGCCAGCACGTCGTCTGCGGTGGTCTTCAGCCGCGGGCCAAAGCCCTGCTCGGCCAATCTTTCGGCGACGGCGATAGGACCGGTGGCCGCATCGAGCTCGACCAGCGCATCGTCGGCCGCCTGAGCTTCCATCTGCCGATCGCGCAAGCGCCGCAAAGTGGTTTCAGCTTCCGGCAGCGTGGATTCGTACGGACGCGCGGCCTCGATGCCGCTCCGGCGTAACGAGCGGACCGCCTCCGAGGCACGGGCAACGCGGCGACCGCGATCGAGCTCGGTGATGCGGGCCTGCGCGTTTGCGACGTGCCGCTTCAGCCGCGCGATCTCGGTCGCGAACAACGCGCGGGCCGTCATCGCGGCATCGCGGTCCGCCTCCAGGCCGGCGATGGCTTCGGCGGCACCCCTGGCGAGGTCGTCACGGCCGCCGTCGAGCGCCGCAACCGCGCGGGTCTCGAGATCGGCGATGCGGGCGAGGGTCGCCTCGAGCTTGCGGCCTTCCTGCTGGTCCTGGGCGATCGCCAGCGCCAGCGTCCGCTTGCTGCGCTCGACGGCGGCAGCCGCATCGCGCATCTGCTGGTCGAGGATCAGCAGGGCCGTCCGGTCTTCCAGCTCTTCGCCCGCGGCGGCCACGCTGCCGCGGAACAGTGTCACTACAGTCTTGAACATCTTCAGCTCCCTGTTATGAGCGTTGCTCACAGATGTTTTGTAGCAAGAAACTTGAACAAAGTTCAAGAAAAAAAGAGCAACGCTCAAGATTTGGCCAAGATGTCTAAGGCCTTGGAACGGCGAGAGAAACTCCGCTCCGATCTGATCCTCGCGGCGGAGCGGATGATTGCCGATCGCGGATTGTCGGGGGTGAAGACCCGCGATCTCGCCCGCGAGATCGGCTGCGCCAATGGCGCGGTCTACAACCTCGTGGCCGACATGGACGAGCTGATCCTGCGTGTGGGCTCGCGTACCCTGCACCGGCTCGACCAGGCGCTCAGCGCCGCGGAAAGCGCGGGCGAGCCGTCGCCGCAGGAGACGCTGGTCCGCATCGCCCTCGCCTATTGCGATTTCGCGGCCGACAATCTCCAGCTCTGGCGCGCGCTGTTCGAGCACCGCATGGAAGCCGACAAGGTCGTCCCCGACTGGTCCGTCCAGGATCAGATGCAGCTGTTCCGCCACATCTACCAGCCGCTGGCCGCGTTGTTTCCGAAGCGCAGCCGCGAGGAGCTCGGCATCACGGCGCGCAGCCTGTTCTCGGCGGTGCATGGCATGGTGGCGCTCGGACTCGAGCAGAAGCTGGTTGCCGTGCCGCTGCCGGCGCTGCGCAAGGAGATCGCGGCCCTGGTGCGCGCGATGATCGACGGATTGATCGCGCGAGAGGCGTAGAAGCGCGAATTGAATCTCAAGCTCGGTTAGGAACGAACATTCCGAGCACCGGTTGACGCGCATCGTTTCCCTCACAGCGCGAGTCATTTCATGTATCACCACGTCAAGAAGCTGATGTTCACCGTGCGCGTCGACGAGCCCGACCCGCGCTTCGGCAATATGCTGCTCGAGCAATTCGGCGGCGCCAACGGGGAACTCGCGGCTGCGATGCAATATTCGATTCAAGGGCTGAACTGCGAGGACCCCGACCGCAAGGATCTCTTGATGGACATCGGGACCGAAGAGCTCAGCCATCTCGAAGTCGTCGGCTGCCTTGCAAGGATGCATCTTGCGCCTTCGAAGAACGACCGCCAGGCAGCCGAAGCCGATCCGCTCATCGCGATCGCCGGCGGGGGCGGTGTCAACCTGTTCAATTCGCAAGGCAATCCCTGGACCGCCGACTATCTCAAGATCACCGGCGAGCTCGATGTCGATCTTCGCAGCAACATCGCCGCCGAGGCGCGGGCGAAGATCGTCTACGAACGGCTGATCAATTTCTGCGACGACGCCGGCTCCAAGGACGCGCTGCAATTCCTGATGACGCGCGAGATCACGCATATGAAGGCCTTCGCGCGCGCGCTCGAAAGCCTGTCCAAGCCTGCCTTCAGTGTCGGCAGGATCGCGCCGACGCCCGGCCTCGTGAACCAGTACTTCAACGACTCCACCGGCAGCGGCGACCACGGCGAGATCGACACCCGCGGCCCCTGGAACGAAGGAGAGGACTGGGTGTTCACCGAATCGCCCGCGCTTCAGTCCTCGGATCCCGGCACCGCCAGCCCGATTGTCGCGGAGAGTTCATCGCCCGTCGACGAGGCCGGTCTGACCGATCTCCTGCTCCACGAGCTGCGTGACATTCTCCATGCCGAGAAGCAGTTGACCAAGGCGCTGCCCAAGATGGCGCAATCCGCCCGCTTCGACCAGTTGCGTGAACTGTTCGAGCAACACCTGGCCGAGACCGAAAATCAGGTCGAACGCCTTAACGAGTGCTTCGAGCTGCTCGGCGAGACCGCTCGCGCCAAGCCTTGCAAGGGCATGATGGGCCTGATCGAGGAAGGCCAGGAGGTCATGAAGGAAGGCGAGGACAAGGAGGATGCAGCCGCCGACCTCGCGCTGATCTCGGCGGCCCAGCGCGTCGAGCACTACGAGATGTCCGGCTACACCACGGCACGCAACCTGGCGCAGCAGCTCCGGCATAGCGCGATCGTTGCCCTGCTCTCCAAATCCCTCGCCGAGGAGGAGAATTCCGATCTCCTGCTCAACCAGATCGCGCGATCGCTCATGTCGGTAGCGAAGATGCCCGCCGCGCTGGAGCAGGCGGAATAGGACAGCTGCGACGGCAGCACTCGATCGCCTCGCGCCATCTCGCGCGGGGCGATACCTCGACTAACCCCGCGTACTGCTTCTCTTGAGCGACGCGGCTCCCGTCTTCCCGGACGGAAGGCCCCTCGCCAGCCTCGTCTCACTCGCCTGCAGCATGGCCGCGTCGAGCCTGCCCTGCCGCGCCCCATCCAGGGCACAGCCGAACACGCGATAGAACTGCGCGCCGTCATAAGCGACCAGCAGCAGATCGACGCCGCCATTGATCGCCTCGACCACGGCCTTGCAGACGTCGTTCTGGTAGATCGCGCCCATCATGAGGTCGTCGGTCATCACCACTCCCTGGTAGTTCCACTTGTCGCGGATGATGCCCTGGACGACGGCTTTCGAGTGCGAGGCGGCGCGATCGGGATCGACGGCGGTGAGCGTGACGTGGCCGACCATCAGCGCGCTGCGCGAATGCGATAGCACCTCGCGGAACGGAAGCCAGTCGGTCGCTTCCAGCTCCTCGACCGGCGTGTCGAGATTGGCGCTGAAATGATGGGTGTCGGCGCGCACGCGGCCGATACCCGGAAAATGCTTGAGCGTGGCGCCGACGCCGGATGCTTCCAGCCCGCGCACATAGGCCCTCGCGATCGTGCTGACGACGGCCGGATCGCTCGCGATCGCGCGCTGGCCGATCAGCGTGTGGAAATCGAGCCGGTTGCGCCGCGCCGGCGGCTTGAGATCGAGCACCGGGGCGAGATTGAGATTGACGCCAAGCGCTGCGAGCTCGCCGCCATGGATGCGGCCGAACTCCTCAGCCTTGGCCTGCTGGTCGTCGGGCGCAAGCCCTGTGAGCGTCGCCAGGGCCGGCACTTTCGTCAGCGGTGGCGCCAGATGCCCGACGATGCCGCCCTCCTGGTCCGCGGCGACGAGCAGCGGCGGCAGGCCGGCAGCGCGCCTGATGTCCTGGAGCGCGGCGATCTCGCTCCGCAGCGTCTCGACCGTGCCGCCGCGGAGGTTGTGCCGGGTGACATAGACGCCGCCGATCAGTCCCTGCCTGGCAAGGCGCGCCACCTCCGGGAAGGAGGAATAGCCGACCATGAAGTGAGCCCCGAGCTGGCGCGCCTCGGCGGCGTTGAGAACGTCGTGCCTGCGCAACTCGAACTTCAGATGCGCAGCGGACATCAGGAGCGGCGGCAGGCACCAGAGCATGACGAGCAGCTTGCCCGCGATGCTGCGCCAACCTCCCCACCGGAGCAGAACGGCGACGATCAGCAGGCTTGCGACGACAAGCGCGATGTTTCCGGCGCCGCGCAGCACGAGCAGATAGGGATCGTTCTTGTTGACGGCCGCGAACGCGACCACAGGCGCGGCAAGCCACAGCAGAATGAGACCGAGACGACGGAGGATTTGCATGATGTGCCACATGCTATGAGGGCGAATGCTTCGCACCTATCAAAGCGATTGGCGCTGCGCGAGAGGCAAAAGCGCTCCTGCACGAAATCTGCAAAAGACTCCTGAAGCCGTGCAGACGATGGTCCCGCCTTCTGCACGAGAGCCGTTCACGATGCGTCATGCCAACCACCACGAAAGGTCTTCTGGACATGACGAGCCTGGCGTCGACGATCGCGGACGAAATCAAGCCGATCGGTCATTCCTCGATCCCGGCCAAGGTCGGCGTCGCGCTGTTGCTGGCCGCGCTCGCCGACTGGCTGTTCTACGGGCAGCGGGCCGGGCTGTCGCTGGCACTCTTTGCGATCGCGATCGCCGGCGTGTCGGTGCTCTTCAATCATGCGGCCCTGGACTTGCGCCGCGCCATGATCGGTTCGGCCGTTCTCGCCGCCGGTCTCGTGCCCGTTATCGAGGAGCTCAACACGCTGTCGTTCCTGATCCTCGTCGCCTCGCTGGCGATCGCGTTGCTGCTCGCGACCAATGCGGAAACGACCGGGCTCGCCGACCGCGGCCGCGCGCTGCGCAACCTCGTCTTGCTCGGTCCCTTCAGGTTCTTTCTCGATACGCCCCAGGCGTTCAACGCGTCGGCGCTCACCCGCGGCATCGCGCGCTGGCTGCTGCCGGCGGCGCTCAGCGCCGTCTTCGTCGCGCTCTTCGCCGCGGCCAATCCGGTGATCGAGCAATGGGTGTCCCTGTTCAATCCGAAACTCATCCTTCATTATGTCAGCATCCCGCGCGTCCTGTTCTGGGCCTTGATGCTGGCATTGGTCTGGCCGTTCATTCACGTGCGCTGGCGGCGCAAGCCGATCATCGACACCGAGGTGGCCGACGGCCTCGCGCCGCCGCCGCTCCCACCCGTTGTCGCAGCCGAATTCCTCGGTCCCTCCACCATCCTGCGCTCGCTGATCCTGTTCAACCTGCTGTTCGCGGCGCAGTCCGTTCTCGATGGCATCTATCTCTGGGGCCATTTGGCACTGCCCGACAATCTGACCTATGCGGGCTATGCGCATCGCGGGGCCTATCCGCTGATCGTAACTGCCCTGCTCGCCGCGGCCTTCGTGCTGGTGGCGATGCGCCCGGGCGGGCCGGCCGAGAAATCGACGGTGATCCGGCCGCTGGTCTACCTCTGGGTGGGACAGAACGTGCTTCTCGTCGCCTCCTCCATCTTGCGCCTCGATCTCTACGTGAACGTCTACATGCTGACCTACTGGCGCATCGCGGCTTTCATCTGGATGGGGCTGGTCGCGCTTGGACTGGTGCTGATCGTGGCCCGCATCGCCCTCCAACGGTCCAACAAATGGCTCGTCGGCGCCAATCTGATCGCGCTCGCGACCGTGCTTTATGGCTGCTCGCTGGTGAACTTCGATGCCTTCATCGCCGACTATAATGTCACGCACAGCCGGGAAGCGTCGGGCAACGGCCTGCAAATCGATATCGACTATCTCCTGACGCTCGGACCACAGGCACTGCCCGCCATCGACAGGGCCATCGCGCTCCGGCCCGGCTCGAGCGAGAGCTGCCTTGTGTCGCGACGCGACCGCCTTGTAGAACAGCAGCGCCAGGATCTGGCCTGGCGGAGCTGGGGCTTTCGGAGCTGGCGGCTTCAGCGCAGGCTGGATGCGCTGGCAAAGGATCATTCCGGCAGCCGGCCGGCGGGGTGAGCGGAGAGTCTTTTGGCGCATCGCATTCTCATCGTCGACGACGAGGGCCACATCCGCGAGGTCATCCGCGTCGCCCTGAAGAAGGCCGGCATGGACGTGATCGAGGCCCGCGACGGCAAGGAGGCGCTCGGCCGGGCGGCCGCCGACAAGCCCGACCTGATCGTGCTCGACATCGGCATGCCCGAGTTCGACGGCCTCGACGTCTGCCGCGAGATCCGCAAGACGTCCGACGTGCCGATCCTGTTCCTGTCGGCACGCGACGAGGAGATCGACCGCATCCTCGGCCTCGAGATCGGCGGCGACGATTACGTGACGAAGCCGTTCAGCCCGCGCGAGCTGGTGGCGCGAGTCAACGTCATCCTGCGTCGGCTCAACCCGCGCAACGGCGAGACCAAGGCCGGCCCCGCCGCGCTGGCCCAGGGCGGCCTGCTGATCGACCCCGAGCAGCATGTCGCGACCTTCGCCGGCACGCCGCTGAGACTGACCGCGATCGAGTTCGGCATCCTGCGCGCGTTCCTGACCCGGCCGACGTCGGTCTTCAATCGCGAGCAGCTGATGCGGGCGGCTTATCAGCTCAACATCCAGGTCTCCGACCGCACCATCGACAGCCACATCCGCAACATCCGCGCCAAACTCGCGGCGCTAGCCTGCGACAACGTGATTGAGACTATCCACGGCGTCGGCTTCAAGCTCGGCCGCTGCGAGAAAGAGGCATGAAGGCGGCGCCCGACAAATGGCGGCCGTCGCTCGGCCTCGTGATCTTCACGGTGCTGGCCACCGTCGCCGTGCTGCCGCTGGTCGGCCTGTTCTTCTTCCGCCTCTACGACAATCAGCTGATCCGCCAGACCCAGGCCGAGCTGATCGCGCAAAGCCGCGTGCTGGCGACGATCTACGCGCAGGAAGTTTTGGCGCGACTGGACAGCGGGCTGACGCTCGGGGCCGAAGTGCCGCCGAACGTGCTGCCCGATCCCGGCGACCCCGTGACGCCGATCCGGCCCGCACTCGATCTCACCGCCAACGATCTGCTGCGGCGCCGACCGGATGCGCAGCCGGCATCGCGGCCCGCACAGCCCGGCTATATCGAGATCGGCGCGAGACTGACGCCGATCATCCGCGAGACCCAGAAGGTGACACTGGCGGGCTTTCGGATCCTCGATCCGCAAGGCGTCGTCATTGCCGGGCGGCAGGAGGTGGGGCAGTCGCTCGCCCATATCGAGGAGGTCGCGGACGCGCTGCACGGGCAATACCGCGCGACCTTGCGCAACCGCGTGCCGGACAAGCCGCCGCCGCCGATCTATTCCTTCAGCCGCGGCCTCGGCATGCACGTGTTCTCGGCCATGCCCGTCATCGTCAACAACCGCGTCGCGGGCGTGATCTACACGACGCGGACGCCGAGCAACATCTTCGATCATCTCTACCAGGAGCGGGCCAAGTTCGTGCTGGCCGGTCTCGCCGTCGTCCTCGGCACCATCGCGATCGGCCTCGTGTTCTCGCGCACCATTACCCTGCCGATGCGTGAGCTGATGGACCGCGCCGCGCGAATCGGCCGTGGCGACCGCGAGGCGTTCCAGCCGCTGCGGCACTACGGCACGCGCGAGTTCGCCCAGCTCTCACACAGCTTCCTCGGCATGGCCGAGCAGCTGGCGCGGCGCTCGGACTATATCGCGACATTCTCGGCCCACCTCACCCACGAGCTGAAATCGCCGCTGACCTCGATCAAGGGCGCGGCCGAGCTGTTGCAGGATTCGGTTCAAGGCAAGGCAGGCAGCCTGACGCCGGCCGAGCAGAACACGTTCATCGCCAATATCCTGTCCGATACCCAGCGGCTGGAGGCGATGGCGCAGCGGCTGCGCGAGCTCGCCCGCGCCGAGAGCCTGCCGCAGAACGAGCGCACCGAGCTCGCGCCGGTGATCGCCGATCTCAGGAGCCGGTTTCCGGAAAGCGCGATCGCGGCCAGTGGCAGCCTCGACCGCTCCATCGCCATGTCGGGCGAGAAGGCGCTGATCGTGCTGTCGCATCTCGCCGACAATGCGATGCGGCACAAGGCGAGGGAGATCCGGCTGGAGGCGGCCTTCGAGCGCACGACCCTGCGCCTGACGGTGAGCAATGACGGCGAGCCGATCTCGGCGCCGAACCGCAACAGGATTTTCGATGCGTTCTTCACCACCCGCCGCGACCAGGGCGGCACCGGGATGGGGCTTGCGATCGCCCGCGCGGTGATGGCGAGCCATGGCGGCTCGATCAGCCTCAAGCCGACCGAGAAGGGCGCGGCCTTCGAGCTCCAGTTTCCGGTCGGCTAGATCGCAAACACCCAGGCGGCGACGATGGTCCCGATGGTGACCAGGCCGGCGATGGTCCAGCCGGCGGCGTATTCCAGTTCGGGATGACCGGTCGCCCGCATGATCTCTGCCGGATCTGCGGTATGCTTGTGTGCCATGACAGCCTCTCGCACGTTACTTCCCGCGCCCTATGTAAGTCGCTTGGGGCGGCAAAAGGTTCCGTCACGGAAATGCGAGGAATGACGCAGCTCGGATTGTTCAATGAGCCGGAAGCTGGGCCTTCCGGGCTTCGCCATGTCGACAATTTTATCGAAGCCGCCCTTGAGCAGGATCTGATCGGCCGCATCGCAGCATTGCCGCTCCAGCGCTTCCAGTTCGGGGCGTTCGAGGGCAACCGCCGGGTGGCGTCCTTCGGCTACCGCTATGACTATTCGCTGCAGCGGCTGACCGAGGCGGAGCCGATCCCGGACTGGCTGCTGCCGATCGCGCGCCGGGTCGAGGCCTGGGCGGGGCTGCCCATAGCCAGCGTCCGGCAGGTGCTCTGCACCGAATACGACATCGGCGTCGGCATCGGCTGGCACCGCGACAAGCCGCAGTTCAAGGAGGTCCTCGGGCTGTCGCTGGGCTCGGCCTGCAAGTTCCGCTTCCGCCGCCGAAGCGGCGACAAATGGCAGCGCCACACGCTCGAGGCGCAGCCGCGCTCTCTTTACATGATGCAAGGCGAGGTGCGCTCGCAATGGGAGCACAGCATCCCGCCGGTCGAGGCGCGACGTTACTCCATCACGTTCCGGACCATGAACCGGGCCTGACAGGCCCTCCAAGCTAAAATTGCGAAAACAACCCCATGCACAGTAGAGCGCAAGCGTTCTGTGCCCTCGAAGGTGCCCTTCTGGCGCGGCCGCTTGCCGCACCGGCAGCCCGTTCCGCGGCCGGCCGCGGGTCTGCCGAAGGTGCCGCGAATTCGCCTCAAGGCCGGCTGACTAATGAGGCGAATTGAAAAGACGGGCCACATCAGCGGGCCGATATGGGCCCCGAAGGCCGGCATCACCATGAAGAATTACCTGACGATTTTCCTGCTCCTGACCATGACGGCGGCGTCTGCCCATGTCGTGTCGCCGGCCAGGCTGACGGGCCCCTCAGACTTCGTCCGGGTCGGCCTCACCGATTCCGACACCACCGCCGGCGGCACCGCGCGGCTGTGCGAGCAGGTCACCTTCACGCGCGGCCTGCGCTACGGCGAGAGCGAAGCCAACGTGCTCGATGTCGCCGCCAGCGCCACCAAGGCGGACACGCCGCGGCCGGTGCTGCTGTTCGTGACCGGCGACACGTTCACCGGCGACCACGCCGCGCCGGAATTGTCGCGCCAGATCCAGGACCAGGCGATGTGCTTTGCCGCGCGCAACGACATGATCGGCGTGCGCGTCAACTACCGCCTGGCGCCATTGGCGACCTGGCCGGCCGGGGCGAGCGACGTGGCGGCGGCGCTGTCCTGGGTTCACGGCAATATCGACCTGTTCAACGGCGACGCCCGCGAGATCGTTGCGGTCGGCTACGGCGCCGGCGCCTTCCATGTCGCCACCCTGCTGGCGCATCCCGAGTTTCAGACCGACCGCGCCGATGTCGCCGCCGTTGTCCTGGTGTCCGGCATCTACCGCGCGGGCAAGGACGCGAGCGACAGCGAGAAGGCCTATCTCGGCAGCGATTCCGGCCAGTACAACAAGCGCTCGGTTTTCCCGGGCATTCTCAACGTCGATGTGCCGATCGTGCTGGCCTGGGCCGCCGACGATTCCGCTGGCACCGTGGCACAGGGCGAAACCCTGAAGAAGACGCTCTGCGGCGCCGGCCATTGCCCGCGCAGCGCGCTGCTGCGCAGCCGCGACGGCATCGCGAGCGCCTTCGGTCTCGACGGCTCCGGCGACAGCCTCGCCGAGCCGACGCTGCTGCTGGTGAAGCAGCTGGAGGCACGGGGGCTGCCGTAGGCCTCTTGGCGACGTGATCGAGACGGCGTCCACGGAAGGGGCGGCGATGTGAGGTGGCCTAGCGCGCGCGGTGACGAACCTCTTACCCTCCCCTGGAGGGGGAGGGTCGGCACGCGATCGAGCGAAGCGAGATTGCGTGACGGGGTGGGGTGATGTCTCCACGCAGACACTGCCCGTGTTGAGAGATCACCCCACCCCGCTCGCGCTGCGCGCGATCGACCCTCCCCCTCCAGGGGAGGGTAACAAGAATCTCACGCCGGCTTCAGCGAGGCCAGCGCGTTCTCCAGCAGAGAGCGGACCCGGGCAGCATCGCCTGACTTCACCACCGCGGGATCGAGATAGAGCTCGAGCCCCGGCGCGCGCTCGGTGATGATGCCGCTTCGCTCCGCCGCCCCGTCATCGAGCGCATCGACCGAATAGGGAATGACCTCGCGGCTGATCCCCTTCATCGTGATCGCCGGCAAAGCGTGGGCGCGGACGATGTCGCTGACCAGCGCGAAGGTCTCGTAGCTCAGCACGATGCCGCCGGGCTCGGCGATCGACTGCAGGCGGGCGGCGAGGTTCGCCTCGGCGCCGATGATGGTGTAGTCCATGCGGTCGGCGCTGCCGAAATTGCCGACATTGCAATAGCCCGAGTTGATGCCCATGCGCGAGCGGAACGGCTGCTCGATGCCGGACGCCCGCCATTTCGCATTGAGCTCGGCCAGGCGCTGCTGCATGCGCCAGGCCATCTGCAGGCAGGCCTGCGCATCGGCGCGATCGCCCCTGGTCTCGGGATCGCCGAAGAAGATCAGCATGGCGTCGCCGATGAACTTGTCGATGGTGCCGCCATGATCGTGGGCGATCGTCGACATCTCGGTGAAGTATTCGTTGAGGAGCTGGGTCAGCTGCTCCGGCTGCAGCCGCTCCGCGGTGGCCGTGAAATTCTGTATGTCGGAGAAGAAAATGGTGAGCTTCTTGCGCTCGGTGTGGATGGTGACGTCCTTCTGACCGGAGAAGATGCTCTTGTAGACCTGCGGCGGGATGTAGCGGGAGATCTTCATCGAGAGCGAGGCCAGGAAGTCGTTGGCGGATTCGAGCTCCTTGTTCATGCCCTTGATGCGGCGCGCCTGACGGCGCTGCAGCGACAGGAACGCGAGGCCGCTACCGGCTGCGATCACGAAGTAGGCCAGCAGGAACTTGAACGAGAAGATGTTCGCGGCGATCGGCTGCGCGATGATCACCTCCTGGATGCCTCTGACGTCGCCGACCTTCCAGTCCTTCTTCGGGCTCTCGGGGTGGCTGTTGTGGCAGCTCACGCAGGCCGGGCCCATCGTGACCGGCGCGACCAGGCGGACCTTGTCGTTGAACAGCGATGTCTCGGAGTCCACAATCTTCTGCTCGGGGTCCTTTCGAAGCGCCTCCAGCGCGTCCTTCTCGAACTTGTCGAGCTGGTGCGCCGCGCGGTTCTGGAACGGGAAGTCCGAGACGAACCGGTAGGTGATGTTCTCCTGCTGCGCGCCGATCACCCGTCCGAGCTCCAGCGACAGCGTCGCCGGGATCGGGATCGCGCCGGGGACGGATTCGTAATTGTGCACGACCTTCGTGGTCCCGTCGGGGTTGGCCAGCACGCGCCCGACCACGTTGGAGGCGTAATAGCCGCGCACGCTCGTGATCACCGAATTGAGATCGATCGCCTGCCGGCGCAACGCCGTCTTGCTGAGCTCGGTCAGGTCCAGCCACACTGCGAGCGGCAGAGCGAGCAGGAGGAAGGCGATCACGGCCCCGGTGAGGATGCCGTTCTTGCGCTGCTCTTCGGAGATCTCTCGTTTCACGCAGTGGCTCCGTTCTGTGCGATTTGCCGCAAATTGCCAGAATCCGTGGCAGGGAATGCGGCGGCACAGAGCCCATAATTGCAGGCCGGCGCAACCCCATTTTATGATGTCGCAGCAAATCGCTTTTCGTTTGATCACGGATGCTTAAGATCGGCATCGATCTGCAATCCGCCCGGCCGGGAGAAGCCCATGACCGAAACCATCCGCATCAAGCGCTTCCAGGCGCGCCCCGTGATCGTGCCGATGAACCTGCCGCTCCAGACCGCGACCGGCGCGGTCGCCAGGGCGCCGCTGGTGCTGATCGACTGCGAGACCGATCAGGGCGCGGTGGGCCATGCCTATCTGTTCTCGCTCACGCCCTCGGCCCTGAAGCCGCTGGCGGCGATGGTCACGGAGATGTCAGATCTCCTCGCCGGAGACGAGCTGCTGCCGATCGAAATCGAACGCAAGCTGGCGCAGCGCTTCACGCTGCTGGGCCTCGCCGGCTTGCAACGACTGGCCCAGTCCGGCATCGACATGGCGGTCTGGGACGCGCTCGCGCGCACACGCGGCCTGCCGCTGGCGCGCCTGCTCGGCGGCGCGCCGAAGCCGGTCAAGGCCTACAATTCGAAGGGGCTCGGCATCATGCCGGCAGGCGCCGCCGTCGAGGAGGCCCACAAGCTGCTGGCCGAAGGCTTCCAGGCTGCTAAGATCCGCGTCGGCCGTCCCGATGCGCGGGAGGATCTTGCCGTCGTTCGCGCGGTCCGCAAGGCGGTCGGCGACCAAGTGACGCTGATGTGCGACTACAATCAGGCGCTGACGGTGACCGAGGCCATCCGCCGCGGCGAGATGCTCGACGACGAGGGCCTCACCTGGATCGAGGAGCCGATCCGCCATGACGATTATGCCGGCTGCGCCCGCATTGCAGACGCGCTGCATACGCCGGTGCAGATCGGCGAAAATTTCGACAGCGCCTTTTCGATGCAGGCTGCACTGTCGGCGGAAGCGTGCGACTACGTGATGCCCGACGTCCAGCGCATCGGGGGCGTCACCGGCTGGCTGCGCGCCGCTGCGCTCGCGCATGCTGCCGGCATCGAGATGTCCTCGCATCTGTTCTCGGAAGTCAGCGCGCATTTGCTCTGCGTGACACCGACCGCGCACTGGCTGGAATATGTCGACTGGGCCGACGCGGTGCTTTCGACGCGGCTGCAAATCAAGGACGGCTTTGCGCTGCCGAGCGAGCAGCCCGGCAACGGGATCGCATGGGACGAGGCGGCGGTGAAGAAGTATCTGGCCGGGTAGGTCGAGGGCGGAGGCTCTCAATATCTCCGTCATTGCGAATGTCGGCGGATGAGGGCGACTGCATTCCCCGTCATTGGCGACCTCGTCAACGTGATCGGGGTGCGATACGCACGTCCGGCGCAACGCGGTCGCTGGGATAGACGATCACCTCTTCACCAGGGGCGAGGCCGGAAGCGACAGCCGCGAAGCGGCCGGAGCGGCGCAGGAGCTCGATTTGGCGCAGTTCGGCCCGCCCGCCCTTCGCAACATAGACATTCCAGCCTTCGCCGCGACGAAACAGCGCGCCGGATGGGACGATCGTGGCTTCGTCCCGCGCGAGGACGGTGATCTGAACGTCCACCCGATAGCCATCTCCCAGTCGGGCCCACTGCTTCGCGGGCGACAGGATGTCGACGAGGACATTGACCCTCTGCTCCTCGACTCCGAGCGTGGAGACCTTCGTGAAAGCTGCCGGCTCGACCCGGCGGACCCGACCCGTCAGCTTTTCCTCCCTACCCCAATGGTCGATGCTGACATCGGCTCCGGGACGGATCTCCACCGCATCGGTGCTGAGAACGTCGGCCACGATCTCGAGATCGCTGGCGTCGCCGACGTCAAGCAAGAGCGTACCCGGCTGCACGATCGTTTCGCTTTCCTGCGCGACCTTCAGCAACACGCCGGCGACGGGCGACACAACGTTCCAGCTATCCGGGTGACCGTTGCCATCGTTGCCGTAGCGGGCCAGCAATGCACGCATCTGGCTGATCTCATGCTCGGCGGCATGATTCTGAAATTCCGCCGCCCGCAGGTCCCGGTCGGCGAGACGCACCGCAAGCTCTGCACGTTCGAGCGCCTGCGTCGTCGCGGCTCCTTGCTGGACCAGTGTCCGCGCCCGGGTCAAATCGGTATTGGCTTGATCGCTCTGGGCTTTGGCCCGTTCGACGACCGCCCTGGCGCGCTCCAGATTGGCTTCGGCCACTCCCAATCTTTCCTCGACCTCCCGGCGAGTCCGCGAGTCCATCAGGGGAGCCGGGGATGGGGTGATCGTGGCGACGGCGTCGTCGACCTGAACTTGATCGCCAACCTTGAACCGGATCCGGCTCAGCCGCCCCGCAAGCGGTGCAGCGACCGCGTACCGCTCGCGGACGCGCGCCTTGCCATCCTCATCGACGGTGGCGGTGAACCTCCCCTTTGTCACAGCCGCCGTCTCGACCGGCACTGAGGCTGGAATCAGGAGCCATGCCGTAAATCCGGCGGCGGCCAAGAGTCCGGCAACAATTGCGGCATGACGGCCCGTGACGTGCATGTTCATTCCCTGGTCTTGAGAGCTGCGACCAAGTCGATTCGATCAACACGGCCTTTGACAATGCGAGCGCTGGCGGCAGCAGCAACGATGACGACGCCGACGGCAATGAGATTGGTCTGCGGGGCGATCACGGCAGGTATCTGGAAGCTCTCGTTGGAGTGAAATCTGGCGATCAGTCCGATAACGGCATGAGAGAGCGGCAGGCCGATCAGAATCCCCAGCACGATCTCGATAGCGAACTCGGCAAACAGGATGCTCGCAACCTCGCCGCGCGTAAAGCCCAGCACCCTGAGGCTGGCCAGCTCCCATGCGCGCTCCTGCAAGCTGATGCGCGCGCTGTTGTAGACGACCCCTACCGTGATGATGGTGGCGAAGGCCGCAAGGATGCCGGCGGTTACGAAAACGAGACTGGCGATCTTCTCCATGAATGAAGAGAGCGCATACGCCTTCATCGTCACTGATTCGATGGTGGGTAAGCTCTTGAACCTTTGCCCCAAGGCCATCATCGCAGTCGGCTCAACGTACAGGCTCGCCGCGGAAATCACGGCACCCTCGCCGGTAAAGCGATTCAGGGTCTCGATCTCCATGTAAGATGCCATTCCGATCGCCTCGTCGACGATGGCACTGACCGGCAGATCACGCTTGCGTCGTCGTCCTTCCATCGCCTCGACCGTGAGGACGTCGCCGGCCTTCGCGTCGAGCCGTTCGGCAAGCCGCCGTGTGAGCGTAATCCCGTCGGGACTTACCGCGATCGGACGCAGCATCGCATCATGCGGCCGCCGCAACTCATCTCCCGCGGATAGACCGATCACCGAGGTCAGATAGCTCTGCTGCCCGGCGCGTAGCCGCACCGGCACGATGCGCTGTCCTTCCACCGCCAAGACACCGGGCTCACGAGCCAGGTCCCGCATGATGGTCCGGTCCATGGGGTGCGGAAACGTCACCGTCGTGTTGCCGCGCTCCACCAGGTTGAACTGCAGGTCGATCATCTCGTTGATCGCGTCGCGCCAAAAGATTCCCAGCACCATCATTGGGACGGCAAAGGCCACCCCGGCGACCGTCAGCAGCGAACGAAGTGGACGTCCGGCGGTGTTCCTCAAAATCATCAGGAGGCGGGATCGGATCGCGTTGCTCGGCAGAAGTGCTTCGATCCACGAGCGGCGAAAGCCCAGCGGCGCGGCCGGCCGCATGGCGACCGCCGGCGCCAGCCGGACGACCTGCCGCAGCGCTGTCAGGACGCCAAGCGATGCTGCAGCCAAGCTGATCGCAATCCCGAGCGCCAACGACCACGGCGTCAGCCGAAACGGCAGGTCAGGCAAGCGAAAGAAGCTTTGGTAGCTTGCAATCATGGCTTTCCCGAAGCTCCAGCCGGCTCCGATGCCAAGCGCAGATCCAATCAGCACGATGACGAGAATGAGCTTGAGATAGTGCACGGTCAGCGCCGAGGTTGGAAAACCCAGCGCCTTCAACGCGGCAATCTGCTCGCGTTGGACCACCACGATCCTCCCCAGAGCGCTGTTGAGCAGGAACGCCGCAACCCCGAAGAAAATGAACGGAATCGTAATCGACATCACCTTCTGCTGGTTCAGCTCGTCCTCGAGGAAGCGGTTAGAAGGCTGATCTCGCCGCTGGACGGCGCCGACCGATCCGTACTGTTCAAGCAACCGGTCCAGTTCATCGATAACCGGCTTCGGATCGGTGCCCGGCGCCAGCGAAATGACGGCGTCATTGAAGGCTGCCTTCATATCGAAGGCGGCTTCCGCCGCACTGCGGTCGACCCAAAGGATCGCATAGAGCCGATCGTCGGGAATCGGCAGGCCCGGCTTGACGGCATAGACATATTCGGGCGAAAGCGCGATGCCGGAGACGTGGAAAGCTTCCACCTTCCCGTTGAGCAGGACGCGGACGTCGTCTCCGGGGTTCACTCCGTTGATTTCCGCGAACGCTTCGTTAATCGCCGCAGCTCTCGCAGAGCCCGGCTCGGGCGCCGCGCCCCGGCGCAAATGAAGCCGGGCGAGCCTTTCATCGCCCGCACGGCTGAGCGACACCATCCGCGCCGACACCGGCTGGGCTGCAGCCGGCCAATCGACGATGACCTCACGAACGATACGGGGCTCAACCGTGGCAACGCCGGCAATGGCTTCAAGTTGCGGGACGATCGACAGCGGTGCCCGCTTGAGACTCACGAAGACCTGCGGGAACCGCGCAGCCGCGTAGAAGCGCTCCACGGCCGCATTGAGCGATTCGTAAGTAGAGACCGACCCAATGAAGACGGCGACGCCGGCTGCGACCAGCAGCGCGATCGTCAGCACCTGGCCCCGCATCGCGCCGATGTCACGCAGCAGTTTTCGATCGAGCAGGCTCACCAGTGCACCTCGTCTGCCGAGAGCCGATGCGCATTGCGCTCCTCGCTGACGATCCGCCCGCCGCCGAGCCGCAGGACGCGATCCGCCATGCCCGCAATCGCAGCATTGTGCGTGATGATGATCGTTGTGGTGCCGAGGCGCTCGTTGGCTCGCGCAATCGCCGCCAGCACCACCTTGCCGGTCTCGTAGTCCAGCGCGCCCGTCGGCTCGTCGCACAGAAGCACATCCGGCGACTTGACGATGGCACGGGCAACCGCAACGCGCTGCTGTTCGCCGCCGGACAGCTGCGAGGGGAAGTGATCGGTCCGCTTTTCGAGCCCGACGAGCGCAAGCACCTCCCGCGGCTCGAGCGGCTTGTCCGCAATCTCGGTCACCAGCGCGACGTTCTCGAGCACCGTCAGGCTGGGAATGAGATTGTAGAACTGAAAGACGAAGCCCACGTGTTCACGCCGGTACCGGGTCAACTCCGCATCAGTCGCGCCGACCAGATTATGATCGCGCCAATGAGCCTCGCCCGACGTCGGGCTGTCCAGGCCCCCCAGGATATTCAGCAGGGTCGACTTGCCCGATCCGGACGGCCCCAGGAGTACGACGAACTCGCCTTCGAAGATGTCGAGGTCGACGTCGCGCAGCGCATGCACCTCGATCTCCCCCATTCGATAGGTCTTCGAAAGACCCCTGGCATGAAACACCGGGGATTTCTCGGTATCCTGTTCGAACGCTTGGGTGTCCATGGGCGTAACCCGCTCGCCGACTGAAGCTGCCTGAGCATATTCACGCGAGTTCCGGACAGCTTGATCTAGCTCAGAGTACCGGCGGCTTGCTCCCTGGCGCCAGACGAGAGGCTGCGGCCTGCCACGACCTTCTGCTGCGACGTCATTGCGCAGACCGGCCCAGCACCAACAGACAGGTTGGCGGAGTTGGACGCGCCTTCGCGTGCCCCAACATAGCTGTCGATGTCACAACACGTATTTCGGGAGAGGCCTTCGCCGATCTGCCTTCATTGGATATTGAAGAGCGCCCCCGGGCATTCGTTGGTTACGGTCGTTGCCACGAGCTGGGCGATGGGCGAGGTCGGCTTCGGGACTGCGACGATCTTCCAACGTCCCTGCTTGTTGAGCCAGAACCGCCCCGTCGTGGTCGCGATGCGACGATCGGTGTATTTCTTCGTCGAAATCAAGGGGACCTTCGACTTCGGCGCGGGAACTTCCTTCCAGCCGTCGAACGAATAGAACTCCTGGAAGAAATAGTGCCACTCGATTTTCTGGAATTCGTGGTGCGAAACGACGACCCTGACGAGTGAGCTTCCCGTAAGCCATTCCGAACCCATCGGGTCGGGTTCGACCTGCAAACATCTCGTGTGTAGCGGCTCCTGGACCTGAAGAAAACTCAATCGCTGGCTTTGCGAAAGCATCGCCGAGGTCACCGGTTGCCCCACATTGGGGTCGTCGGCGGGACCTGAGCAGATCGGCATCGTCGGCGGGCCTTGCCCGGTCCATGGGTTATTGCTGCAATAGATGTAGCGTGACCATGACGACCAGCCACCGATTGACGCCTTTTCCTCCGCTTTGCCCGTCGCGCGGTCCCAAACGCTGCTGTACTTGATCGTCTTGCTCGGGGGGCAGGCCGTGATGGCGGGGCCAGTCCACCAATGCGTGGTTCGAACTCATAGATGGATTGGCTCGGATACGGGTACTGCACGACTTTGGCACTGGTCAGCGCGTGGTGCGGCTGGCAGTCCACACCCTTGGTATCGATCCAGCAGAAGATCTTGAAGTTATCGCTTGGCCAGCAACCTGCATACGCCGAGGAGGAGCCGAGAACAGCGAGCACGAGAGTCAGCGCGGAAAGACAAGCACGCACGGTCAATCCTCCCGATTTGCATCTTCTCGTTGAGCTTGCCTGGTTTCGGCGCGACCACCTTGATTGAGATCAACGCGTTGATCCCGGCGACGCAGCAACAGCATCTGCAGGATTTCCGCGCAGCTCTCCCGAAAGAGGGTGCGTCATGTGTTTGCCGCTGCTGCAACCAGGCCTTGCCGAGCTGGGCCCGATCGAATCGATCGAATTCCTCGGCGTGGGACCGCAAGGGCAGGACGTCTATTCGGTCTGGCATCAGGGCGGCGCATCGCACTGGCAGATCATGCTGGACCGCGACGCCACGATCATCTCGGCGTTTGTGACCCCGGGACCGTGAGATTGGACCGGCGCAACACCACGTCAAGGATGACTGCATTGCCGAGCGCGACGCGTCGCGCAGAGCGACAAACGCCTGCTGCCCGGCTGCTACTTCATCAGCCTGAAGCGGCCTCCTTCCACCTTGATCAGAAACGCCGAGCGCTCGTCGTAGCCGTTGTGATCGGTTGCACTCATCGTGGACAGGCCGTTGTTCAGATATACGTCCTTGACTCGCTCAAGCTCGTCGCGAAGGGCGGTGCGAAACTCTGCCGTGCCGGGTTTCGCCCTCTTCAACGCGTTCGGGATCGCCGTCTGGAGAAGCGCCATCGAATCCCACAGATGCGCCGCGAAGATGTTCGGCTTCTGCCCGTTCGTCTTCTCGTAGGCGACCGCAAACTGATCCCGAACCTTGCGGAAAGGATCGTCCGCCGGCAGATCATCCGCGATCGTGAACGCCTCGCCGGTGAACACGGCGCCTTCGACGCTGGCGCCGCCGAGCTTGATGAATTCCTCGGTAGCCACACCGTGAGTCTGGTAGATCTTGCCGGAATAACCGCGCTCGCGCAGGGCCTGCTGCGGCAACACTGCCGGGGTGCCCGCCGAGGCGATGAAAACAGCGTCCGGATTCGTCGCCATGACCTTGAGAGCCTGACCGGTCACGCTGGTGTCGGCTCGCGCATAGACCTCGTGCGTGGTCACGGTCAGGCCGAAGGTAGGAGCGAGCCGGCTCACCTCCTTGTAGTAGCCCTCGCCATAGCCGTCGGACACGCCGATATAACCGAGCGTCTTGGCGCCCGACCTGGCGATGTGCTTGAGAATCGCGAGTACCATCAAATCGTCGTTGGGAACGACCTTGAAGGCCCATTTGCGCCGTTCGTCCATCGGTTGGACGATGGCTGTCGCTGCGGCCAGCGAGATGATCGGTGTCTTGGCTTCCCAGGCGACATCGAGCATCGGCATCGTCACGGGCGTGAGCGAGGAGCCGATCAGCGCGTCGACACCATCCTGGATGACGAGCCGGCGGGCGTTCTGAATGCCCTTGGTCGAATCCGATTCGTCGTCGAGAGGGATATAGACGATCTTCTCACCGCCGATCTCCCTGGGCAGGGCCGCCACCGTCCGCATCTGCGGCTGCCCAAGCGCCGAGCCCGGCCCGGTAGCAGAAACCACGATTCCCACCTTGATGTCGGCCTTGGCGCCGGGGACGGCGAGAACCATTGCGGTGCCGACGCACAAGGCGGCAAGGCAGCGCCTGATCATGATGTCCTCCATCGAGTTATATTTCGCAGACGCAATGTCGCGCCGGCCGCGGCGAATGTCTGTCCCTACCGCTAGGGACAAATCCGGGCTCAGGACGGAGCGCACTGGGCTGTCGGCCCACGCCGCGTTCACCCGCGGGATGCGGCCAGGGTCTCCGCCGGATAAGCCAGCCGCCCATCGGGCAGCGATCGCGCAGCCGGATTGATCTCGGCCGGTTTGACCTGCCCGGGTCCGAGAATGTGAAACACCGTCTCGCCGGCTGCGATCAGATAATCCGTGATGATCCGCCGGTGGCATCGCCACCACAACGTCTCCGCGCACATGATGGCGCAGCGCTGCACCTGCCCTAGAGCCAGCAGATGCGCCAGCCCTTCAGGAAAGGCCGCGCTCATGGCGTGGTCGGCATAATTGTGGAAGCTGCCGTTCTGCCAGAACGCATTGGTCTCGCGCGGCACCTCGCGCTTGCGGCTGCGCAGGCCGCCAAGCGAGGCAATGTGCTCATAACCGATCGAAACGGCCGCGAGCGACTGAGGGAGGGTCTCGCGATTGTACTGCGGGTTGGTGCGGGAGCGGGGCACGGTGCGAACGTCGGCCACGAACGTGACCGAGCTGTCCTGCAACAATCGGGCGAATTCCTCGATCGAACGGGCGGCATGACCGATGGTGAAGAACGGATGAGCCAGGGACGCCTCGCCGACTCTGCTCACGGCGCCGTCAGCTCTTCAACAGCCGCAAGGCGCGGCCCTTGTGCAGGGCGACGTGATCCGTCTTGTCGCTCTTGATCTCATATTGCGGATCGTCCGGGCTGGCGTGGTGGGTGTAGCCCTTGTAGTCGACGTCCCTCCTGTGCACGCGCTGGATATGGCCGCGCACACGGCCGGCCTCGGAATTCCAGCTGACGTGATCGCCGCGCTTGAAGGATTTTGTGGGGGGCTTTGGCATGACCGAACAATGCCTGGCGGTAGGGCGTGTTCCATACCGCGCAAGGCGCGCCAGTCCGTCTACGCTCTTCGAGCTACGCCGGACACGCTTCGCCATTTGTTGGGCGTGGCTGCGCCACGCGAAGCCTTTTGGCGAAGCGTGGTGGGCGCGACAGGGATCGAACCTGTGACCCCTACCATGTCAAGGTAGTGCTCTCCCGCTGAGCTACGCGCCCTAATAGTCCACTTGCGTCGGGTGGGGTCCCTATAACGGCTCAGGGGACCCGGCGCAAGGACGGAACGGGGCCTATTCAGGCCGCCAGCATCTTGTTCACTTCGCTGACCAATTCGCGCAAGTGCACGGGCTTGGACAGCACCTTGGCGTTCTTGGGAGCGTCCGAATCCGAGTTCAGGGCGACTGCGGCAAAGCCGGTGATGAACATGATCTTGATGTCAGGGTCGAGTTCCGAGGCCCGGCGGGCGAGCTCGATGCCGTCCATCTCCGGCATCACGATGTCGGTCAGCAGCATCTCGAACGGCTCTTCCCGCAGCCGCTGATAGGCGGCCATGCCGTTGTCATGGGACGAGACCTGAAAACCGGCGTTTTCCAGCGCCTTGACCAGGAAACGGCGCATGTCGTTGTCGTCTTCGGCGAGCAGGATCTTTGGCATGGCAGGAATCGTCGCATCCCCAGAGGATATCAGCAGAGGTCACTAAGCCCGACAGAGGGTAAATTTGGGGTGAAAATCTTTACCCTGGGCCGGCTGCGCTGCCGCACTCTTGTGAACCGGAAAGCGGCTCGAATCAATCGAGCCGCGCCGCCGCGTCCCCGCTTCCCTGCCCGCACGGTTAAGACGTGTTCCAATGGATCGGTACATCTTTTCACTTGGCAGAATGGTTGCGATTCCGGACAATGACGACACATAAGAGCCGCATCCATCGGCCGAATCGATGCGGTCTGGCTCCCTGCCAGATCCCGGCGCGAAGGGACGAAGCCTGAGAAGATGACCCGGTTTGACGGCGAGACGTCGCCAGCCTTCGAGATCGTGGAGCCCGCGCAATGGCGCGCGCCGGTCATCTTCAACTCGCCCCATTCCGGCTCGACCTATCCGGACGAATTCCTCGCGGCGTCCAGGATCGACCTGCTGACGCTGCGCCGGTCCGAAGATTCCTTCATGGACGAGCTGATCGGCCACTTGAGCGAGCGCGGCTTTCCGACCGTCAGGGTCAACTTTCCCCGCTCCTATGTCGACGTCAATCGCGAGCCCTATGAGCTCGACCCGCGCATGTTCACCGGGCGGCTGCCGAGCTTCGCAAACACCCGCTCGATGCGGGTCGCCGGCGGCCTCGGCACCATTCCGCGCGTGGTCGGCGACGGCCAGGAGATCTACCGCGACCGCATTCTGGTCGACGACGCGCTGGGGCGGATCGAGACGCTGTACAAGCCTTACCATCGTGCGCTGCGCCGGCTGATCAACAAGGTGCACCAGATGTTCGGGACCGTGGTGCTGGTCGATTGCCACTCGATGCCCTCGGTCGGCGTGGCCCGTGACGAGCCGCGCCGGCCCGACGTCGTGATCGGCGACCGCTACGGCACGAGCTGCACGCCGCTTCTGCCCGACCGGGTCGAGGAGACCTTCACCGGCCTGGGCTATTCGATCGGCCGCAACAAGCCCTATGCCGGCGGCTTCATCACCGAGCATTACGGCAATCCCGCGAGCGGCCTGCACGCGGTGCAGCTCGAGCTCAACCGCGCCATCTACATGGACGAGCGGCGGCGCGAGCGCGGTCCACGCTTTGCGCAGGTGGCGAGCGATTTCGGCGTTCTTGCCGACGTGCTGGCGACCACGATTCCGTTCGGCGATCTCGGCCCGTTCCAGGCGGCGGCGGAATAGTCGCCGGCTTCTCTCTTCAACGACGATATCCTGAGCGCGATCGCGGTTTCGCTTCGCAAGCTTGCGCGCCCGAAACGAAAACGGCGGCGGCAAGAAAAAAGGGCCGCTCGCGAATGACGCAAGCGGCCCAAGTCTAGGGAGGAAACGCCCAAGGAGGGCAGCGGTAACGCCAAGCGCTACCGCACCGCAACAATATGCGACCGCGCCGCACAAAGTGCAAGGACTTTCGAGCCATTTCCCATGCAATACGCACATGGCTCAGTTGCTTCCAGGGAAACCCAGATTCAGTTTCTTTGATAAGGGATTTCAATGGGTTGATAGATGTTTGCATACGAACGAGGCAGCGGCGGAACTAAGTTTTCAACGTTGTGATCGATATTTGCCCAGGAGATGACTGAGGAACGCGGCGCGCTGCTGCATCCAAAATACCAGGGTGCAAAACCAAGACAGCGCTGCCCGCGGGAGGCGAATTGAGTTAGGCAGGAGGCGAGCTTCATCCAACTTTCGCTTCGAGGACCTGGCCTGTGACGGTGATCGACTTCTCCGCCTTCATCGGACGGCTCGCCACCGCCTCCGGCGAAACCATCCTGCCGTTCTTCCGCACCTCGCTGTCGATCGACGACAAGAGCAACACCAAGGATTTCGATCCGGTCACCGAAGCCGACCGCGCCGCGGAGGCGGTGATGCGCCGGCTGATCAAGGCCAACTTCCCCCAGCACGGCATCGTCGGCGAGGAATTCGGCAGCGAGCGCGAGGACGCCGACTATGTCTGGGTGCTCGATCCCATCGACGGCACCAAATCCTTCATCGGCGGCTTTCCGATCTGGGGGACGCTGATCGCGCTGCTGCACAAGGGCGCGCCGGTGTTCGGCATGATGCATCAGCCCTTCATCGGCGAGCGCTTCTCCGGCGACAACGGCTCGGCCAATTACAAGGGACCCTCCGGCGAGCGCCGGCTCCAGGTCCGCCGCTGCGCCTCGCTCGCGGAAGCGACGTCCTACACCACGAGCCCCCTGCTGATGAACGAGAGCGATCGCGCCATCTTCGGCCGCATCGAAAAGGGCGCGCGGCTGTCGCGCTATGGCGGCGACTGCTATTCCTATTGCATGCTGGCCGCAGGTCACGTCGACCTCGTGGTCGAGACCGAGCTGAAGCCGTACGATATCGCGGCGCTGATCCCGATCGTGACCGGCGCCGGTGGCGTCGTCACCACCTGGGAAGGCGGGCCGGCCCAAGGCGGCGGCCGGATCATCGCGGCCGGCGACGCCAGGGTGCACGAAGAAGCGCTGAACCTTCTCAACCAGTAACAAACGCGAGCGGAAGCTTGGATCACCGACGCGGGAGCGGACGGCGCGGTAGGTGGTTCTCATCCTCCCCTGGAGGATAAGCGGCACCTCACACCGCCTCTGCCCTCAAATGCTCCACCAGCATCTTCGCCGGCCGGGGCAGCGCCTTGAAGCTGCGCGCGCAGATCACCAGGCGGCGGTTGGCGAAGGCATCGCGGAGCCGAACGACTGCGAGCGGCATCAGCTTGGCGCAGCGACGGGCGGCGGCCTCGGGCACGAGGGCGACCCCGACCTCGGCCGCCACCATCTGGCAGATCGCGTCGAAATCGCGCAGCCGCGCGCGGAAATGCGGGCGCATGCCGAGCCGGGCCGCATGCTTCGAAATGTGCATCTGCAACGCGGTGGCGCTGGTCAGCCCGACGAAGTCGCAAGCCCCCGCCTCCTGAAAATCGATCTGGCGCCGGCCGGCGAACGGGCCGCGGCGCGCAGTCACCAGCGTCAAGCGGTCTTCGCTGAACACGAAGCGCTCGATATGATCGGGCAGCGCGTGCTCGGCGGCAAAGCCGAGATCGGCCGCGCCCGCGGTGATCGCAGCCGCGATGTCGGTGCTCTCGCGCTCCTCGATGTCGACGGCGACATCGCGATGCTCGCGCAGGAAGCCGGCCAACGCCTTGGGCAGATGCTCGGACAGGCCCGACGTGTTGGCGAGAAAGTGCACGCTGGCACGCACGCCGGAGGCAAAGCCGGCGAGATCGCCGCGCATGGCCTCGATCTGGTGGATGACGAGCCTGGCATGATCGAGCAGGCTCTCGCCGGCCGCGGTCAACTCGACGCCCCGGCGGCCGCGCTTGAGCAGCGCGACGCCGAGCGCCTCCTCGAGCCCCTTGATGCGCGCGCTGGCCGAGGCCAGGGCCAGATGCGAACGTTCCGCGCCGCGGGTGATGCTGCGCTGGTCGGCGACCGCGATGAAGAGCTGAAGGTCGACGAGGTCGAAGCGCATGGCAGGTCTCCCAGCCTTCGTTTCAAGCGAAGGCTTCCTCCGTAACCTCCAGATTGTGCGCCGGCGCGGCTTCGGTCAATGTGCCCAAATGATCGACCCGCTCCTCATCCTCATCGCCGCCGTCTTCCTGATCGCCGGATTCGTCAAGGGCGTGATCGGTCTCGGCCTGCCGACGGTGTCCATGGGCCTGCTTGCGGTGAGCATGACACCGAGCCGCGCCATCGCCATCGTGATCGTACCCGCCATCGTCACCAACATCTGGCAGACCTTCGTCGGCCCGTATTTGCGCGACATCCTACGGCGGCTGTGGCCGCTGATGCTCGGCACCGTGATCGGCTGCTGGATCAATGCCGGCGCGCTGACCGGCCCGCATGCGCGCTACGGCACGATCGTGCTCGGCGTCCTGCTCGTCGTGTATGCGGTGATCGGGCTGAACAAATTCAAGTTCCACGTCGCGCCCAGAAACGAGAAATGGGTCGGCGGCGTGGTCGGTGTCGTCACCGGCGTGATCTCGGCCTCGACCGGGGTCCAGGTGATCCCCTCGATGCCGTTCATGCAGGCGATCGGCATGGAAAAGGACGAGTTGGTGCAGGCGCTCGGCGTGTTCTTCACGACGGCGACGCTCGCGCTCGCCTTCAACCTCACCGCCGTTGGGCTGTTGACGCCGAGCAATGCCGTGCCGGGCGCCGTGGGCCTCGCCATGGCCTTTGCCGGCATGTTCGTCGGCCAGTCGGTACGGACGCGGATGCCGGCCGAGGCGTTCCGTCGCTGGTTCCTGATCGCGATGATTTTGCTCGGCTTTTATCTGGCCGGCAGCGCGCTGGCCAACGAGCTCGCCTGAACCTACGATTTCGGCTCGTAGCCGGGCACCCATTTCTCGTGCTGAGGCAGATCGTCCGTGATCGTCCACCATGGCGCGCGCGAGGAGGTGAAGACGTGCAGGCGAGGCCGGACTTCCGGGTCGTCGTCGAGCAGGCCGGCGGGAACGCTGATGGTCGGAAGATAGCTCGCCTTGCCCGGCGTCGGGCAACCGCAGGTCTTGCAGCGATGGCGGAAACTGCCCGGCGAGGATTCGTAAGCCACGGTCGCGTCCTCACCCGCGACGAAACGAAACTTGTCGGCATCGACATGGGCGTAGGTCGCGAAGGCGGCGCCGGCCAGCTTGCGGCAATTGGCGCAATGGCAGTGCGTCAGCGCACGCACCTGGTCGATCTCGAAACGCACGGCACCGCACAGGCAGCTTCCACGAATCATCGAAACCTCCCGGGAAGCGGCCTCGATCGGGCCGCATCGCATCCGTTCGAACGAGAATGTGGGTGGGCAAAGCGAAGCGTGCCCACGTATCTTTTGTGACCGAGAGAGGTGGTGGGCACGGCGCAAGTGCGCCTTTGCCCACCCTACTCATCCCTCATCCATTCGAACGAGCTACCGGCTCTCCAGCATGGCGACGCGGATGCCGAGATAGATGAACAGGCCGCCGAGCGCGCGGTTGACCCAGGCGATCGCGCCCTCGGACTGGCGCAGCCGGTGGGCGGCTTTCGCCGCGAACGCCGCCAGCACCAGGCACCACAGCGTTCCCGTAAAGATGAAGATCAGTCCGAGCGTCAGGAAGGCGAGCGGCTTGTGCGGCGCATCGGCTGCGACGAATTGCGGCAGGAAGGCCAGGAAGAACAGCGCGACCTTGGGATTGAGCGCGTTGGTGAAGACGCCCTGGAGGAAGACCCGCCGCAGCGAGCTGCGCACCGGATCGTCGATCGCCGCCGCCAGCACCGGGCGCGACCAAAGCATCTGAAGCCCGGTCAGGACGAGATAGGCCGCACCGACCAGCTTCAGGATCGAGAAGGCGGTCGACGAGGCCATCAGCAGGGCCGAAAGGCCGATCGCCGCGGCCGCAACATGGACGAAACAGCCGCAACTGATGCCGAAGGCGGCGGCGGCGCCGCCCCGCCAGCCCATCTGCATGCTGCGGCCGATGACGTAGACGGAATCGGGCCCGGGCGTAACGTTGAGCAGCACCCCCGACAGGATGAACAGCCAGATCTCGTGAATGCCCAGCATGCGAAGTGTCCCTGCCGCCGTCCGGGCGGTCGCCACCACTTAGTCGGTTCGTCCCGCGCCGTCCACCGCCGGAACTGCGTGGGATTTACCTCGAATTTGCAATGCGGATCCTACTATCGCCCGGCTGCATGTGCTCTATAAAGGCAGGGTTCTTGAAATGCGGGATTCGAGGCGACTGCCACGCCGTGGCCGGTCTGTCCTCCCTTGGAGCTGCGAGAATATGGAAAGACGTCTGGCTGCCATTGTCTGCGCCGATGTCGCCGGCTATTCGCGCATGATGGGCAGCGACGAGGCCGGTACCCATGCTGCCTTCAAGGCCCATCGTGCCGCGATCCACCCCATCATCCTCAATCACGGCGGCCGCGTCGTGAAGAACACCGGCGACGGCTTCCTGCTGGAATTCGCCTCCATCGTCGGCGCCACCGAAGCCGCGATCGCGATGCAGACGGTGATGGCGGAGCGCAACCATCATCTGCCCGCCGACCGCGCCATGCAGTTCCGACTCGGCATCCACATGGGCGACGTCATCGCCGACGACGACGAGGTGTTCGGCGACGATGTCAACATCGCCGTCCGCCTGGAATCGGTGGCGAGCCCCGGCGGCTTCGCCATCTCGGCCAAAGCCTTCCGCGAGGCCAGCAAGCATCTCACCGTGCCGCTGGTCGATGCCGGCAACCACCGCTTCAAGAACATCAAGGATCCGATCGGCGTCTTTACCTGGACGCCCGAGGGCGCCCCGGCGCTCGCCCCCGAGCTCCGCGAAGCATCCGCCCTCTCGCAACAGTACCGCACCGCGATCGTCGGCGTGCTGCCCTTCGCCAATCTCAGCGACGCCCAGGACGAATATTTCTCCGACGGCCTCACCGAGGATCTGATCCACGCATTGTCGCTGCAATCCTTCTATCGCGTGCTGAGTCGCAACTCGACCTTCGCTTTCAAGGGCAAGAACACCAGCACGCGCCTGATCGCGCGCGAGATCGACGCCACCTATCTGATCCAAGGCTCGGTGCGTCGCGCCGGCGCCAAGATCCGCGTCACCGCCGAGCTGATCGCGCCGGAGACCGGCGAGCAGCTCTGGACCGGGCGCTACGACCGCGACATCGGCGACCTGTTCGCGATGCAGGACGAGATCACCACCAACCTGTCCGCCGCCATCGCCACCGAGATCGTCCGGGCCGAAGCGTCCGCGCCGGCGCGCCTGTCGACGGACGTGACCGCCTGGGACCGTTTTCTCAAGGGATTGTCGCACTATTACCGGCTGACCCAGGAAGACTCGGCCGCCGCCATCGACCTGTTTCGCGAGGCCATCCGCCTCGATCCCAAACTGTCGATCGCGCACGCTTATCTCGCCACGATCCAGATCCAGAGCATCCAGTTCGGCTGGGTCAAGGGCACCCGGGAGATGTGGGCGGAGGCGATGAACCTCGCCGAAACCAGCGTCCGGCTCGATCCGCGCTCCTCCTTCGCGTTCTCGATCCTGTCCTGGGTCCACGCCATGGAGGGCCATTACGAGGCCGCAATGGACGCCGCCAAGCGTGCCGTCGCGCTGAACCCCTACGACAACGGCGCACGCGGCGTGCTCGGCATCTGCCATTTCGTCATCGGCGAGCACCGCGAGGCGATCGAGCTGTTTTCAATGGCGTCGCAACGCGACAACAGCGACCCGCGCTACCAATGGGCGGCGCTGAACGCGTTCAGCCATTATCTGTTGCGCCAATATGACGCGACCCTGTCATGGGCGCGCGAGCAGCTCTACATCAACCCCAACCACATGCAGGCGCTGGCGATTCGTGCCGCCGCGTTGGCGCAGCTGGGGCGAAGCGACGAGGCGAGCGAAGCCGCCCACGTGCTGATGAGCAACTACCCGACCCTCAACGTCGACCGCCACCTGCGCAATTTCCATTGGAAGAAGCCCGAACATCTCGCCCATTATCGCGAGGGCCTGCTGAAGGCCGGCGTGCCGCTCGGCAAGCTGACCCTGGTGCAGAGCGACGTCAAACGCGCCGCCGAGTCCTGACGGGCGCCAGGGGACACCATTCCGGTCCTTGGCGGCCTCACGCCTGCTCTTATTGACACGACAGTGAAATCGGCCACACTTCGTCACACGCTGAAGTAGTATATTGTGCTGTCGGTTTGTTAGGACTTTCCGCGCTTGATCGGCGCGCCATTTCACGATTCGCTGTTTTCAGGATTTGGGCCATGCACGATCCCGCCTCGAAGCCTCCCTTCGATCCCTCGATCCCGGTGTCGCCGAACAATCCATGCCCGTTCCTGCGCGGCCTCGTCGGCGAAGGTTTCGTCGAGGGCGGCACTGTCCCGCTCGGCAAGCTCTCGGAGACGATCGCGAATGCGACCGGCGAGACCGGGCTGAAGAAAGCCTCTGCCCGCCTCCAGGTCCGCGGCGTTGCGCTGATCGCCAACGGCTTCAAGCACATCCTGAAGAGCATCTTCTCGGGCGCGCAGCTCGACGCGCTGCGCGACGGTCCGCTGGACAAGCACGGCGCCGGCTCGCGCATCCTCGGCGTCGACGGCAAGGTCAACGAGGACGAGATTACGCGGCTCGCGAGCTTCGGCCGGACCTACACCGATCCGAACGGCGGCTCCGAGCTCGGCCTCAACGCCTCGGACATCAAGCTCTTCATGCGCGACAATCTCAAGCGCGCCGGCAGCGCTGCGCGCTGGTACTACCCGCTGCTGATGAAGTTCGAATGGCCGATCCTCCTGAAGATCATCGGCAAGGGGACAGGCGAGAATCGCTATCTCAGCGTCGCCGACGTGCGCACGCTGTTCAACGAGCGCCAATTCCCTGCGCGCATCAACCAGCTTCTGGTCCCGCCGGTGCTGTCGACCTGCCAGCGCGTCGTGCGGGGCGCCCTCAAGCTGGCGGCCGTGCTGATCGCCATTGGTCTCGTCGCCCTCGTCGCGGTCGCCGAATTCCCCAACCAGGTCCGCGCCATGCTGCCCCAGAAGGGCATCCTCGTGAACCTTCTGCCGCCGCCCTTGCCTGCAGTGCCGGAAACGAAGGCCGCCTTCTGGCTCGAGCAAAACTGGTCGCTGAAGGACCGGCACTGGTTCCATCATGCCAGCCAGGGCACCGCGACCTTTCCGGTTCCCTATGAGTGGTTCGTGGCGCTGGAACAGCCGCGCCTGCATCTGTTCTCGAAGCCGGGCCTGATGAAAGACAGCGGCTATCTCGAAGGCTTCGGCTTCATTCCGAGTCCGCAGTCGATCCAGACCGACACGACGACATTGCGCCGCTTCGGCTACGCCAATGTCTACGAGACGACGCAGGTGCCGGACTGGTCGACCAGGTGGACGCCGGCGGAGAATGTCGACGGCCTGCCGGTCGGCTTCGCGCGGATGACCGGCGTCGTCGATCCCGCGACCGGCCGCCGCGAGAACGACATGATCGGGCTGACCTGCGCGGCCTGCCACACCGGCCAGATCCATTACCAGGGCGTGGACGTCCGCTTCGACGGCGGCCCGGCCATGACCGACCTGAAGAAGCTGGAGCTCTCCACCGGCCTGTCGATCGCCTATACGCTGTATGTCCCGTTCCGCTTCCAGCGCTTTGCCGATCGCGTGCTCGGCCCCAATGCCAGCAAGACGGACCGCGCCGCGCTCAAGCAGAAGCTCAGCGCGATCGGCACCTTCCTGATCGACTGGCAAAAGACCTACGAGGCGACGATCGAGGGCAAGAAGACCTGGGACGGCAAGGAGCAGCAAGACACCGTCGAAGGGTTCGGCCGCCTCGATGCCCTCAACCGCATCGGCAACCAGGTCTTCTCGCAGGATCTGGCGCTGAGCGGGGTCAAGGGCTTCGAGAAGAACCTGCACGCCCAGGACGCGCCGGTCAGCTACCCCGCGATCTGGACCGTGCCGTGGTTCAAGTTCGCCCAGTACGACGCCTCGATCGAGCAGCCGTTGATCCGCAACGCCGGCGAAGCGCTCGGCGTGACCGCGCTGCTCAACCTGTCCGACGCTTATCCCGAGGAGAGGATTTGGCGCTCCTCGGTGAACATCAGGACGCTCGGCTGGATCGAGGACATGCTGAGGGGCCCCGATCCGTTCAAATCGCCCGGGCCCAACAAGACGTTCGGCGGTCTGCTCGCGCCGCAATGGCCGTCGCAGATCCTCGGTGACGCCTGGAGGATCGATCAGAAGAAGGCCGACAACGGCCGCAAGATCTACGAGGAGATGTGTTCCGGATGTCACCTTCCGGCCGTCAACACCGACGCTTTCTGGTCATCGAAGCATTGGGAGCCGAGCGGCGACAGCAAGGTCCTGAACGCGGTGACGATTCCACTCAAGGAGATCAACACGGATCCCGAGCAGTCCCTGATTCTCAGCAACAGGATCGTCGACGTGCCGAGCTTCCTGAAGGTGAACACGGCCGACCTCCAGACATGGTGGCAATGCGAGGTCCCGACCGCGAGCAAATCGCCCAACGAGATGGTCTATGCGCTCGGCCTCATGACGGTGGTCGACCTGGTCGCCCGCAAATGGATGGACGACGAGAAGGTCTCGGACGCCGAGCGGGCGAGGTTGTGGAATCTGGCGCGGAAGAACTGTCTCAATCCGGCGCCCGATCCGCGCTATCGCGCGCGGCCGCTGAACGGGATCTGGGCCACGGCTCCCTATCTGCACAACGGCTCGGTGCCCTCGCTGTACTGGCTGCTGAAGCCGGCAAGCGAGCGCCCGACCAGGTTCTGCATGGGCCGCCGCGACTATGATCCCGTGACCGTCGGCTTTGCGGTCACCGCAAACGAAACGTGCAAGACGGGTGAAACGGAGTTCTCTGCGACGGGATCCGACGGCAAGCCGATCCAGGGCAACAGCGTGCTCGGCCATTCCTTCGAGCGCAAGGACGGCGAGCCGAAACGGCCGGGCGTCATCGGCCGCGCATTCAAGGACGACGCCGAGCGCTACGACCTGATCGAGTATCTGAAGACGCTTTAACGCTGCCAGAGATCTTCATCGCCGTCATGGCCGGGCTTGTCCCGGCCATCCACGCCTTGCTCCGCGGCACAAAGACCGTGGATGCCCGGGACGAGCCCGGGCATGACGGAGTTTGTGGCGCGATGACGCGCCTCTCCTCACTTGAACAGCGGCGTGCCCGGCACGAAGGCGTCGAAGGCGGCCCAGAACTGCGAGCGGTAGCGATCCTGCTCCTGCAGGATCTCGTGCTTGGCGCCGGCGATCACGAGATGGGATCCGGCGCGAAGATGATAGGCGAATTCCTCGATCGCCGCGGTCGAGACCACGGTGTCGTTGGATGCCGCCAGCATCAGGATCGGCTGCCGGATCTCGGAGGGATAGTTGGCGCGCTTGAAAGTCTGCATGGCGCGGAAGGCGGTATCGGCCCAGGCCACGGTCGGCGACGCCAGGCCGAGCGTCGGGTCCTCCTCCAGGATCGCGGCATTGCGGGCATAGCGCACGGGATCGCTGGTCACGGGATTGTTGATGAAGGGGTCGAGCCCGGTGAGGCGGTCGCTGCCGCCGGGGACATAGCGGCCGCCCTGCCCGAGCAGGCGCATCGTCTTCAGCAGCGCCCGCACCGGAAACGAGGTGGTGCGGCCGGGCAGGTCGATCATCGGAGCCGACAGCACCATGCGGTCGAACCAGCGCTTGCCGGCATGCGCCACCCGCAGCATCACCGTGCCGCCCATGGAATGGGCCAGCGCGAAGAACGGCGGCGGGCAATCCGGCAGCACCACCTGCTGCACGAAGGCCTCGACGTCGATCTCGAAATCGGAGAAATCGCGCACATAGCCCTTGCGCGGGTCGCGCAGGCGGCGCGAGGAATGGCCCTGCCCGCGCCAGTCGATCATCGCCACCGCAAAGCCGCGGTCGCGCAGGTCGCGCACGGTCTCGAAATATTTCTCGATCTGCTCGCTGCGCCCGGTGAAGACGCAGACCGTGCCCTTGCGGTTCGCCGGCGGGGCCCAGCGTGCGAAGCGCAGCTCGACGCCATCGGGGGTCTTGATGGTGCCGCTGACGACGTTTTCGGGGACGGGATTGGACGGGATCGAGACCAGCGTCATGTTTGGAGGTGCTTGGGCGCGAAGTGCTGCAAATCAAGGGGCCAAAGCGCCGAAAAGGCGCAAATGCCGCCCTCTTGAACGCCGTCTCGTTCCACCCATATCACCTTCGTGCAGGCCGCTACCAGTGTTTCGGAACCGGAACATCAGGCTGCACACAGATGAAAGCCCGGCCCGATTGGCGGGCGGGTTACCCAACAGTCGCTCAATGGAGGACTTGACTATGCGTAGCTATGATCTCACCCCGTTCTATCGTTCCACCGTCGGCTTCGACCGCCTCTTCAGCCTGCTCGACCAGGCCGGTTCGGACGGCAGCAGCCCCGGTTATCCCCCCTACAACATCGAGCGCACCGGCGAGAACGCCTACCGCATCACCGTTGCGGTTTCGGGTTTCGCCAAAGACGAGCTCTCCATCGTCGCGAAGGAAAACACGCTGACGATCAAGGGCGAAAAGGTCGCCAACGAGAACAGCAAGAACGAAGTGTTGTACCGCGGCATCGCCGCGCGTGCCTTCGAGCGCGCCTTCCAGCTCGCCGACTTCGTCCAGGTGAAGGACGCCTCGCTCGAGAACGGGCTGCTTCACGTCGACCTCGTCCGCGAGATTCCCGAGGCGAAGAAGCCGCGACAGATCGCGATCAACACCGGCGCCCCGAAGGCGCAGGTGATCGAGAACTCGGCCGCGCAAGCCGCCGCGTAAATCGCGCGTCACTTCCAGGTTACGAAACGCCCCGGTGCCCCGGGGCGTTTTATTTTGCGCTGCATCACAGAGTGGTGAGAACGCGTAACGCGGCCGCCACGCGCTCCGTCCTTTGGGCATCGACCCCAAAACAAGACGGAGAACGATCATGACTTTCTGGCGCAGCCTTTTCGTCGCCGCGAGCCTTTTGGCGGCTCCCATCAGCTTTGCCCATGCCCAGACGTCGCAGACGGTAAAGGCCAAGAACGTCGTGCTGGTGCACGGTGCCTGGGCCGACGGCTCGAGCTGGTCGGAGGTGATCCCGATCCTCCAGGCCGCAGGCCTGCACGTGACCGCGGTCCAGAATCCGCTGTCGTCGCTGAGCGACTCCGTCGAGGCGACCAAGCGCGCGCTGGCCGAGCAGGATGGTCCCACGGTGCTGGTCGCGCATTCCTGGGGCGGCACCGTGATCAGCCAGGTCGGCACCGATCCGAAAGTGACTGGGCTCGTCTATGTCGCCGCCCGCGCGCCCGATGCGAACGAGGATTTCGTCGCGCTGTCGAAGCAGTTTCCGACCGGTCCGGTCCGCGCCGGCATCGTCGAGCGCGATGGCTATACCAAGCTTTCGGAAGACGCCTTCCTGAAGTACTTTGCCAATGGCGTGAAGCCTGAGCAGGCCAAGGAGCTCTATGCCGTGCAGTGGCCGACCGCAGCCTCGATCTTCGCCGGCCGCACCACGGAAGCGGCATGGCGCAGCAAGCCGAGCTGGTACGCAGTGTCGAAGAACGACTACACCATCAACCCCGATCTCGAGCGCTTCCTCGCCAAGCGCATGAACGCCACCACGATCGAGCTCGACGCCGGCCATCTCTCGCTGGTGTCGCATCCGAAGCAGGTGGCCAATCTGATCCTGGAAGCGGCGGGATATCCGCGGAGCTGAGGTGAGGCCGCCTTTATGCCGAAGCGCCCGAAATTTTCGGGCGCTTTTTGTTTTGCTCAATCTCTCCCGGTGTCGTCCCCGCGAACGCGGGGATGACACCGTTGGTGTGGCTGGTGCCGTCGCGCCAGACTCGCAGCGCTAATCCAGCCCTTGCGCGGCCGGCATCTCCTGCGTGGGCAGGATCGCCGGGGCCGGCTTGGCTTGGCCGACGGTCGGCGCGGCGGCTTCCGGTGCGGCCTCGGCTGGCTTTGCTTGCACGGCAGCGGTCTGCTGTGCGGGAGCCTGCGGCGCGCGAGCCTGCTGCGGCGCGGGCTCGGCCGGCCTGGCGACGGCCGCCGGCCTCTCGCCGCGCCGCGGGGCGGCCTTCGGCAGCGGCACGGCGCGGCTTGCCACATGCGGGATCGCGGCCGGCGGGCGCGGCGGGCCGCTGCGGACCATGGTTGGCGGCGGCAGCGCGGTGTGCGGCCCGTAAGGGGCGACCGCGCGTTCCTCAAAGGCGGGTGCCATGCCGTAGGCGTCAGCGGCCGGCAGGAAGCGGATGATCCGGCCATCGCGGGCGTCGATCACGAGCCGGCCATCGTCGCCGCGGCGGTCGATCACCGCGATCGTGTAGACGCTGCCGCGCAGGCGCGGGATGCCGAGCGGCGAGAAGCCGTTGTCGCGCAGGACCGCATAGACCTCGGTGGCCGGCAACAGCGCAGGCGCCGGGCCGCGCTCCTCATAGCCATAACCGTAGCCGTAACGCGGCGGCGGGGGTGGCGCGGCTTCGCCCGGCCCGTACGGTCCGTCGAAATCCGACACCGCGATATAGCCCCCACCCCCGATACCGACGGCGGGAACCTGGGCCCGCGCGGTGGTTGCAGCCAGCACCAGCGCGGCAGCGGTCACACATCCTGTGAAAAACTTCATGGTCGATACGCTCCTGTCAGGCCCCCGGATGCCTAGCGTTCTTTCGCTTCTGACGGCGTGGCGCTCGGTTCGAAGGGCCAAGGCGAAGCTTCATTGAGGATTCCGGCGTCCGCAGGGCCGGATCAGGGCGCGTTCCCTTCAAAACCGCGGCTGCGCAACTTTTGGAAAGCGATCGATCGACTTGAGGGGAATCGGGACTTCCGGACGCTTGTGTGCTAGACAAAAATTTGGCAAGGTGATGGTTAGGACAGGAAGACTGTCTCAATTTTGCTCGCGATCCCGGCACAGGGATTGCAGCGAATCCTGGTGCTCTCGGGACCCAGGAAGGTACCAGGCAAAGCCGTTCTCGGGGACGAAGAACGCCTAGGCCTGAATTTAAGAAAATGCGGCTCGCTAGCGGACGAGCGGTAACCCAGAGGCGGGTGCCGCGGAACGCCCAAGGTGCGCCGAAGATGGCGGTGAGGCAGCTTGCCGCATGGAGAGGACAGGAACAATGAACGGGTCGCAATTCGAGCGCGCAAGCATCGTGGCAGAACAGCTGTCGGCGACGGCCGCCTCGAAAACGACCGATCCGATCACCTCACCGATTCAGGAGCACAATTCGCGCCCCGAAGCCGAAGGCCTGTACGATCCGAGCCTGGAGAAGGACAGCTGCGGCGTCGGCTTCATCGCCAACATCAAGGGCAAGAAGTCGCACGAGATCGTCTCGGACGCGCTGAGCATCCTCTGCAATCTCGAGCATCGCGGCGCCGTCGGCGCCGACCCGCGCGCCGGTGACGGCGCCGGCATTCTGGTGCAGATCCCGCACGCCTTCTTCAGCCGCAAGGCCAAGGAGCTCGGCTTTACGCTACCGGCGCCCGGCGAATACGCCATCGGCGCGCTGTTCATGCCGCGCGACACGGCCTGGCGCACCGTCATCAAGAGCATCATCGCCGACCAGATCAAGGAAGAGGGCCTGACCCTGCTCGGCTGGCGCGCCGTACCGACCGACAATTCCTCGCTCGGCGTCACCGTGAAGCCGACCGAGCCCGCCTGCATGCAGGTGTTCATCGGCCGCAACGGCACCGCCAAGACCGAGGACGAGTTCGAGCGCCGGCTCTACATCCTGCGCAAGTCGATCTCGCAGGCGATCTACCAGCGCCGCGACCGCGGGCTTGCGGGCTATTACCCCTGCTCGCTGTCCTGCCGCACCGTGATCTACAAGGGCATGTTCCTCGCCGACCAGCTCGGCAAGTACTATCCCGACCTGCACGAGAAGGACTTCGAGAGCGCGCTCGCGCTCGTGCACCAGCGCTTCTCGACCAACACCTTCCCGGCCTGGTCGCTGGCGCACCCCTACCGCATGATCGCGCACAACGGCGAGATCAACACGTTGCGCGGCAACACCAACTGGATGGCGGCGCGGCAGGCTTCAGTGAGCTCCGAGCTGTACGGCAAGGACATCAACCGGCTCTGGCCGATCTCCTATGAGGGACAGTCGGACACCGCCTGCTTCGACAACGCGCTCGAATTTCTGGTGCAGGGCGGCTACTCGCTGCCGCACGCGGTCATGATGATGATTCCGGAGGCGTGGGCCGGCAATCCGCTGATGGACGAGAAGCGCCGCGCCTTCTACGAATATCATGCCGCGCTGATGGAGCCGTGGGACGGCCCCGCCGCGATCGCCTTCACCGACGGCCGCCAGATCGGCGCCACACTCGACCGCAACGGCCTGCGGCCCGCGCGCTATCTCGTCACCAAGGACGACCGCATCGTGATGGCGTCCGAGATGGGCGTGCTGACCATCCCCGAGGACCAGATCGTCACCAAGTGGCGCTTGCAGCCCGGCAAGATGCTGCTGGTCGATCTCGAGCAGGGTCGCCTCATTCCCGACGACGAGATCAAGGCCGAGCTCGCCAGGAGCCATCCCTACAAGGAGTGGCTGGAGCGGACCCAGATCGTGCTGGAAGAGCTGCCGAAGGTCCCGACCACAGGCGTGCGCTCCAATCTGTCACTGCTGGATCGCCAGCAGGCGTTCGGCTACAGCCAGGAAGACATTGCTATCCTGATGACGCCGATGGCGGCCACCGGCGAGGAGGCGGCGGGCTCGATGGGCAACGACACGCCGATCTCGGCGCTGTCGGACAAGGCCAAGCCGCTGTTCACCTACTTCAAGCAGAACTTCGCCCAGGTCACCAACCCGCCGATCGACCCGATCCGCGAGGAGCTGGTGATGAGCCTCGTCTCCATCATCGGACCGCGGCCGAACCTGTTCGACCTGCAGGGCATGGCCACTACCAAGCGTCTCGAAGTGCGTCAGCCGATCCTGACCGACGCGGACCTGGAAAAGATCCGCTCGATCTCGGACGTGGCCGACACCCACTTCAAGTCGCGCACGCTGGACACGACTTTCCACGCCGGTCTCGGCGCGGCCGGCATGGACCAGGTGCTGGACGAGCTCTGCGCGCGTGCCGAGAGCGCGGTGCGCGAGGGCGTCAACATCATCATCCTGTCCGACCGCATGGTCGGCACCGACCGGGTGCCGATCCCGTCGCTGCTGGCCTGTGCCTCGGTGCATCATCACCTGATCCGCACCGGTTTGCGCACCTCGGTCGGCCTCGTCGTCGAATCCGGCGAGCCGCGCGAAGTGCACCACTTCGCTTGTCTTGCGGGCTACGGCGCGGAGGCGATCAATCCTTACCTCGCGTTCGAGACCATCATCGCGATGAAGGACCGCCTGCCCGGCTCGCTCGACGACTATGAAATCGTCAAGCGCTACATCAAGTCGATCGGCAAGGGCCTGCTCAAGGTGATGTCCAAGATGGGCATCTCGACCTACCAGTCCTATTGCGGCGCTCAGATCTTCGACGCCGTCGGCCTCAAGGCCGACTTCGTCGCCAAGTTCTTTGCCGGTACCCACACCCGCGTCGAGGGTGTCGGCCTTGCCGAGATCGCCGAGGAAGCGGTGCGACGTCATGCCGACGCGTTCGGCGAGGCGCAGGTCTACAAGAACGCGCTCGACGTCGGCGGCGAATATGCCTATCGCAGCCGCGGCGAGGACCATGCCTGGACGGCGGAGTCGGTATCGCTGCTGCAGCACGCCGCGCGCGGCAATTCGCAGGAGCGCTACCGCGCCTTCGCCAAGATACTCAACGAGCAGTCGGAGCGTTTGCTGACGCTGCGCGGCCTGTTCCGGATCAAGAGCGCGGAGGAGGAGAAGCGCAAGCCGATCCCGCTCGACCAGGTCGAGCCGGCCAAGGACATCGTCAAGCGCTTCGCCACGGGTGCGATGAGCTTCGGCTCGATCTCGCGCGAGGCGCACACCACGCTCGCGATCGCCATGAACCGGATCGGCGGCAAGTCGAACACCGGTGAAGGCGGCGAGGAAGCCGACCGCTTCAAGCCGATGCCGAACGGCGATTCCATGCGCTCGGCGATCAAGCAGGTGGCCTCGGGCCGCTTCGGCGTCACCACGGAGTATCTCGTCAACTCCGACATGATGCAGATCAAGATGGCGCAGGGTGCCAAGCCCGGCGAAGGCGGCCAGCTGCCCGGCCACAAGGTCGACGCCACCATCGCCAAGGTCCGGCACTCGACGCCGGGCGTCGGCCTGATCTCGCCGCCGCCGCACCACGACATCTACTCGATCGAGGACCTCGCGCAGCTGATCTACGACCTCAAGAACGTCAACCCGACGGGCGACGTCTCGGTCAAGCTGGTGTCCGAGATCGGTGTCGGCACGGTGGCCGCGGGCGTCGCCAAGGCACGCGCCGACCATGTCACCATCGCGGGCTTCGAGGGCGGCACCGGCGCTTCGCCGCTGACCTCGATCAAGCATGCCGGCTCGCCATGGGAGATCGGCCTCGCCGAAACCCACCAGACCCTGGTGCGCGAGCGGCTCCGCAGCCGCATCGTGGTCCAGGTCGACGGCGGCTTCCGCACCGGCCGTGACGTCGTGATCGGCGCACTGCTCGGGGCCGACGAGTTCGGCTTCGCCACCGCGCCCCTGATCGCGGCCGGCTGCATCATGATGCGCAAGTGCCATCTCAACACCTGCCCGGTCGGCGTCGCGACCCAGGATCCCGTCCTGCGCAAGCGCTTCACCGGCCAGCCCGAGCACGTGATCAACTACTTCTTCTTCGTTGCGGAGGAAGTGCGGGAGATCATGGCGAGCCTCGGCTTCCGCACCTTCAACGAGATGGTCGGCCAGGTGCAGCTGCTCGACCAGACCAAGCTGGTCGCGCATTGGAAGGCCAAGGGCCTCGACTTCTCCAAGCTGTTCGTCAAGCAGAAGGAAGAGAAGGGCCAGAAGATCTATCACTCCGAGCGCCAGAACCATCATCTGGAGGCGGTGCTCGACCGCTCGCTGATCGAGCAGGCCCAGCCTGCGCTCGACCGCGGCGCGCCGGTGAAGATCGAGGCCAGCATCAACAGCACCAACCGCTCCGCGGGCGCGATGCTGTCCGGTGCCGTCGCCAAGATCTACGGCCATGCCGGCCTTCCTCACGACACCATCCATGTCAGCCTCAAGGGCACCGCCGGCCAGGCCTTCGGCGCCTGGCTCGCCCACGGCGTCACCTTCGAGCTCGAAGGCGAAGGCAACGACTATGTCGGCAAGGGCCTGTCGGGCGGCAAGATCATCGTCAAGCCGCCGAGGAACTCCGGCATCGTGCCGGAGGAGAGCATCATCGTCGGCAACACCGTGATGTACGGCGCGATCGAGGGCGAGTGCTACTTCCGCGGCATCGCCGGCGAGCGCTTTGCCGTGCGCAATTCGGGCGCGGTCGCCGTGGTCGAGGGCGCGGGCGATCATTGCTGCGAATACATGACCGGCGGCATCGTGGTCGTGCTCGGCAAGACCGGGCGCAACTTCGCGGCCGGCATGTCCGGCGGCATCGCCTACGTGCTCGACGAGACCGGCGACTTCGACAAGCTGTGCAACCTCAGCATGGTCGAGCTCGAGCCGGTGCTGTCCGAAGAGCTGATCAACGCCGGCACCTATCATCATGCCGGCGATCTCGAGGCGCATGGCCGGGTCGACGTGTTCAAGAACCTGCTCGCCTCCGACGTCGAGCGGCTGCACGTCCTGATCTCGCGCCACGCGAAGGCCACCGGCTCCAAGCGCGCCGCCGACATCCTCGCCAATTGGAAGGAATGGCTGCCCAAATTCCGCAAGGTGATGCCGGTCGAGTACCGGCGCGCGCTGCGCGAAATGGCCGCCAACGCGGACGCCGAGCCGAAAATCGCGATCGGGGCGTAAGGCATCACACCCCGTCATTGCGAGCGCAGCGAAGCAATCCAGACTTTCTCCTCAGTAGCAGACTGGATTGCTTCGTCGCTTCGCTCCTCGCAATGACGGTTGAGGAAACAACAGACGAATTAGCCGGCAGGGACTTCGGGTTTAATGGGCAAGATCACGGGTTTTCTCGAAATCGAACGGCGCGACCGCAAGTACACCCCGGTCGCCGAGCGCGTGAAGCATTACAAGGAATTCGTCGTTCCCCTCTCCGAGAAGGAGGTGCGCGACCAGGCGGCGCGCTGCATGAATTGCGGCATTCCCTATTGCCACGGCACCGGCTCGGTGGCGCCCGGCACGCCCGGCTGCCCGGTCAACAACCAGATCCCCGACTGGAACGACCTCGTCTATCAGGGCAATTGGGAAGAAGCCTCGCGCAACCTGCACTCCACCAACAATTTCCCGGAGTTCACGGGCCGCATCTGCCCGGCGCCGTGCGAAGCCTCCTGCACGCTCAACATCGACGACAACCCGGTCACCATCAAGACCATCGAATGCGCCATCGTCGACCGCGCCTGGGACAATGGCTGGCTCAAGCCTGAGGTCGCCGCGCACAAGACCGGCAAGAAGGTCGCCGTGATCGGCGCAGGACCGGCCGGCATGGCCTGCGCCCAACAGCTGGCGCGTGCCGGCCACGACGTCCACGTCTACGAGAAGTACGCCAAGGCCGGCGGACTGCTGCGCTACGGCATCCCCGACTTCAAGATGGAGAAGGGCGTCATCGACCGCCGCGTCACCCAAATGGAGGCCGAAGGCGTCACCTTCCATTACGGCAGCCATGTCGGCGCGGACGGCAATGTCGATCCGCGCGAGATGCTCAACGAGTACGACGCGGTGGCGCTGACCGGCGGCGCGGAAGCCCCGCGCGACCTGCCGATCCCCGGCCGCGAGCTCGCCGGCATCCACTACGCCATGGATTTCCTGCCGCAGCAGAACCGCCGCGTCTCGAATGAGCCGCTCGGCGGCGTCCAGGAGATTCTGGCCGGCGGCAAGCACGTCGTCGTCATCGGCGGCGGCGACACCGGATCTGACTGCATCGGCACCTCGCTGCGCCAGGGCGCGCTCTCGGTGACCCAGCTCGAGATCATGCCGGCTCCGCCCGAGCGCGAGAACAAGGGCCTGACCTGGCCGAACTGGCCGCTGAAGATGCGGACCTCCTCCAGCCAGGCCGAAGGCGCGGTGCGCGAATACGCCGTGCTGACCCAGAAGTTTTCCGGCGAGGACGGCCAAGTCAAGAAGCTGCACTGCGTGCACGTCGACGACAAGTTCAAGCCGATCCCCGGCACCGAGTTCGAGCTCCAGGCCGATCTCGTCCTGCTCGCGATGGGCTTCGTCCATCCCGTGCACGAAGGCCTCTTGAAGCTGCTCTCGGTCGAGCTCGACCCCCGCGGCAACGTCAAGGCCAACACGCTGGACTACCAGACCTCGCGCCCCAACGTGTTCACCGCCGGCGACATGCGGCGTGGCCAGTCGCTGGTGGTGTGGGCCATTCGAGAGGGCCGGCTGTGTGCAAGGTCGATCGATACGTTTTTGACGGGGAAGACGGATCTGCCGCGCTGAGTTTTTGCGTCGCCGCCAAACCAGCAAACAGTGTCGTCGCCCGGCTTGACCGGGCGATCCAGTATAGAGACATCAAACGTATACGGATAGGCCGCGGCGTACTGGATGCCCCGGTCAAGCCGGGGCATGACAGCGGAGTGAGCAGCGAGAGCAAAGCCCGGAACAGCTCCATGCGCTCAGACGCGGGTAACGCCCGCCCTAGTTCTGCAACCTCACCCCGACCAGCACCACCGTCCCCTGCGAGCTCGAGCCCGCCACGCTCGACTCCAGGATGTCGTGACGCAGCGTGCCCTTCACCCAGATGTTGCGGTTGAGCTTGTATATCAAGTTGCTTTCGAACGAGTAGGTCTTGTCGTTGCGGTTCTGACCCTGGTAGTCGAGCGTGCCGTAGGTAAACTTGCCGATGCCGGTGAGCCAGCGGCGGAAGTCGTGGTCGACTTCGGCGGAGTAAGTGCGCACCAGAACGCCGGAGGAGCCGGCGACCGTGGTCTCCGCGATCTGCGTGTCGGTGAAGAACTTCACCGTGGTCAGCCCGCTCGCATTCCAGATCAGCGAGCCCGTGGTGAGGAAGCCTGCGAGCTGGCTGAGGCGCGGGTCGGTGTAGTTGCGCGCGGCATAGCCGACCGAGATCTCGCCGGTGAGGATGCGCGAGAACTCGAAGGACGAGCCGACCTTGGCGTAGCCGCCGTTTGAATCGCGGAAGTAGCCGTTGCGGTCGGCGGCCTGGTCGTGGACGCGGGTGTCGCCCTGGATCTCGACGAACGGCTTCAGCCCCGGCTTCAGATCGTAAGAGAAACGCCCGACGCCGCCATACTGGTTGAAGTTACGGTCGTCGTTGCTGAAGGTCGACCCGTCGGTGAGCTTCGAGTCCGTGTAGGCGGTGCGATCGACGGTGGCGCCGGCGGCAACCTGGAAACGATTGAAGGTCTGGTCGAAGCCGACCGTGGTGCCGTAGGCGGCATAAACGGGATATCTCTGCAGGCCGGCCTGCACGTTCGGGCTGCCGGGGTTGTCGGTGGCGAGGCGCAGGCGCAGCTGCGAGGTCAGCTTGAGGTCGCGGTCGACGTCGAGCCGGCCGTCGACATGGCCGGTGAAATCCGGGCGGTTGGCCTCGACCGGCGAAGGCGAGGCAAGACCGTTGATCGTCGCCGGCATGTTGTTGGTGTAGCCGGAGAACGAGCCGCGCAGGTCGGCCACCAGCGCGTGGCGCTCCCAGTCGGACATCACCAGGAGATCCGGTGCAACGACGTAGACCGGCGATCCGACCGGCCTGTTGAGGCGCGTCGGATTGGTGTCGTAGCCGGTGGAGAGCTCGAGCCCGCCCTTGATCAGGAAGCTGCCGGCATAGTCGCCGACGGCTCCGAACGGATCGTCATCGGCCTTGAGACGGCGCCGCAGCGGCTGGCCGGGCACGGTGCCCGCCATCGCCGCCGGCACCGGCGCCTTGTTGGCGGACGCAGACGGAGGCGGTGCAATCTTCGGCAGGCCGAGTGTGGCCGGCGGCGGCGCTGTGGTCGGCACCGGCGAGCCGGGACCGGCCGCGCGCTTCGGCTTCGGCTGGCCGGGATACAGCTTGGGCTGCTGCCGCTTGCGGTTGAGCGAGTCGTAGCCGGAGCCGCTCGCGCCGGTGGCGGCGGGAAGGCCATAGGTCGGGACCTGGCCGATGCGGGAGGCCGCCGGCTTCTCGCGCGCCTTGCGCGGATCGGCACTGGGATCGGGCAGCGCCGGCAACGCGTCCGACGGCGCCTGCGGCACACCCGCCGTGCGACGGGTCGGCAGCGTCTCGGGCGAGGCGAAGCCGCCGCGGTTGGGATTGAACAGATCGGGCGTGAGGCTCTGGGCCGCCGCGGGGGTAGTTTCGAGGGCCGTCAGCACAAGGCAGGGGACAAGACACGGCAAAGCCGCGCGCAGGAATTGCGCGCGTTTGCTCCGGCCGGTGCCAGGAGACGACCCCACGATGGAATAACTCCAACGAAATCAAACACTTTCACGATCGCGCCCACCGGCTGGCGGGAACCATCGTTAATGGAGTTAAACAATTATGGTTAATGACCGGTTGAGGGCCGAGGCCGGCGCGTCGCCTCCGGAGCCCCGGCGTGCTAATGAGGCGCCGACGGGCGACCCCTCCTCCCTGGACCAGAGCATGCCGAGTTCGAAACCGCTGATGACCGCATCATCCGGCCCCCTCCCCGACAGCGTCGAATCCGCGCTCCGCACCCTGGAGACGGAGAGCGGCGGCATCAACGCGCTCGCAGCCGCCCTGCGCGGCCCGCTGGGCGAGACCTTTGCCAAAGCGGTCGAGATGATCCGCAACGCCAAGGGCCGCGTCATCGTCACCGGGCTCGGCAAATCCGGCCATATGGGGCGCAAGATCGCCGCGACGCTGGCCTCGACCGGGACGCCCGCCTTTTTCGTGCACGCCGCCGAGGCCGGCCATGGCGATCTCGGCATGATCACCACCGACGACGTCATCATGGCGCTGTCCTGGTCCGGCGAGCAGCCGGAGATGAAGAACCTCGTCAACTATTCGGCGCGCTTCGCCATTCCGATGATCGCGGTGACCTCGAACGCGTCGTCGTCGCTGGGCCAGGCCGCCGACATCGTCATCGAGTTGCCGAAGGCGCGCGAGGCCTGCCCGCACAATCTGGCGCCGACCACCTCGACGCTGATGCAGGCCGCGATCGGCGACGCGATCGCGATCGCGCTGCTCGAAGGCCGCGGCTTCACCGCGCTGGAGTTCGCGCATTTCCACCCCGGCGGCAAGCTGGGTGCGATGCTGAAATTCGTCCGCGACTACATGCGCACCGGCGCGGAAATCCCGGTCAAGCCGCTCGGCACCAAGATGTCGGACGCGGTGATCGAGATGTCGGCCAAGGGCCTCGGCTGCGTCTGCATCGTCAATGAGGCCGGCGGCATCGCGGGCATCATCACCGACGGCGATCTGCGCCGCCACATCAACATGCGGCCCGACCTGCTGACGATGGCGGTCGACGACATCATGACCAGGCAGCCGAAGACGGTGCCGCCCTCGATGCTCGCCACCGAGATGATCGAGGTGCTGAACACCCGCAAGATCACGACGCTGGTCGTCACCGAGGCGGGCAAGGTGGTCGGCATCGTGCATCTGCACGACCTGCTGCGGGCGGGCGTGGCCTGATCCGTCATCCCGGGGCATCGCGAAGCGATGAGCCCGGGATCCATTGGGCCGCAGAGTTTGTCTCTCGATGGATTCCGGGCTCGCGCCAAGTGGCGCGCCCCGGAATGACGAGAGAGTGAAGTACGCCGCTCGCAATGACGGCGGTTAGAGTGCGGCCGGAAATCTTGCCGCCTTGTCCTCCAGCGGCAAATGCAGCCCGTTCGCCAGGTACGACACTGTGCGATAGAATCCGCACAGCAGCATGATCTCCAGGATCTGCGCCTCGTCGTAATGCGTCGACAGCGCGGCGAATTCCTCGTCACCCAGCGTCGCTCGATGATGTAGTGCGTCGACGGCTGCGATCAGGGCCTGCTCCGCCGCTGACCAGCAGGCCGACATCGCATCGCCTTGGACGGTCGCGCGCACTTCCTCCTCGGTGAGCTTCGCCGGCCCGGCGAAGACGGCGACATGCACACCCCATTCATACTCGCACTTGTTCAGCGCACAGGTGCGGTCGATGACGATCTCGCGCTGGCGCAGCGAGAGCGGGCCGGGATCGAGCAAGCCGCCGGCGCGAAACTTGTCCCAAGCGCGGCCGTGGCCCGCCATCACCCGGAACAGCAGCAGCGGCGGCGCGCCGCGCATGATGCGGTCGAACTGCCCCTGGATCTCCGGGGGATAAGGCGGGGTGAGCGGCGCAATGCGCGGCATGGATGGGGACATGAGCCGTCTTTCGTTGCTACAATTAACGTAGCATGACGCTACATTATTTGTAGCAAACCGCAAGAGGGCAGGATGGCCAAGCAGGCAGACACGAGGACGCCCCGGGTCCGGGGATCGCGCACCGGACGGCCGATCATGGCGCTGCTCGACCTGCTCGGCCGGCGCTGGAGCCTGCGGATATTGTGGGAATTGCGCGGCGGGCCCCTCACCTCCCGCGCATTGCGCACCGCCTGCGACGAGGCCTCGCCGACGGTGCTGCAGGCACGGCTGACGGAGCTGCGCGAGGCGGGATTCGTCGAGCTTGGCGAAGGCGGAGGTTATGGACTGACGGCGCTGGGACGGGACCTCTGCGAGATGGTCATGCCGCTGCACCGCTTTGCGGAGCGGTGGAAGAGGTAGTGCCTCGCTTACCCCCCTTGGAGGGTAAGCGAGGCTACGCCGCGGCGACCGTCAGGTTGGCACCATCCACCTGCACCACCTTCACCCGCGTTCCCGCGGGCGTGTCGGGGCCTGCCACGCGCCACACGGTGTCGCCGATGCGCATGGTGCCGCTGCCGTCGATGATCGGCTTCTCCAGCGTGAACTCACGCCCGAGTAAGGCCTCGGCGCGCTTGTTGAGGAAGGGGCTGGCGCTCGCATCCGGCTTCGGCCGGGCCAGGCGGCGCCACACCGGCACGGCGGCCGCGGCGAACAAAGCGAACATCACCAGCTGCAGCTGCCAGGACGTGGGCACGGCGAACGAGATCAACCCCACCAGCAGGGCGGCGAGCCCAAGCCAGAGCAGGAATATGCCCGGCGCCAACACCTCCAGCGCCATCAGGATGAAGCCGAAGATCAGCCAGTTCCAGGTGCCGAGCGATACGAACATGTCGGTCATGACGCGACCTTCCATCATTGGCGCAGGCCTGGCGAAGGGCCATGAGCCGGTGACTATCCCTGCCGCGGCGGCACCGCCGGCGGCGTGCTCCCGGTCGGGGGCACCGAGCCGGGGCGGCGAGCGGCGGCGGACCCGGAGGCCGCGCTCTCACCGAACGTCGCCTTGGCGATCTCGCCGATGCCGGCGAGCGAACCGAGCATGCTCGTGGCCTCGATCGGCAGCATGATGATCTTCTGGTTCGGCGCCTCCGCAAACTGTCCGAACGCCTTGATATATTTGTCGGCGATGAAATAGTTCAACGCGGCGACGTCGCCCTTGGCAATGGCTTCGCTCACCATCTGCGTGGCCTTCGCTTCCGCCTCCGCCGAACGTTCGCGTGCCTCGGCGTCGCGGAACGCGGCTTCCTTGCGGCCTTCGGCCTGCAGGATCTGGCCCTGCTTGGCGCCCTCGGCGCGCAGGATCTCGGACTGGCGCTGGCCTTCGGCCGCCAGGATGTCGGCGCGCTTGACGCGCTCGGCCTTCATCTGCCGGCCCATGGCCTCGACGAGGTCGGCGGGCGGCACGATATCCTTGATCTCGATGCGGTTGACCTTGACGCCCCAGGGCGACACCGCGGCATCGACAACGCGGAGCAGGCGCTCGTTGATCTCGTCACGATGCGACAGCACCTGGTCGAGGTCCATCGAGCCCATCACCGAGCGGATGTTGGTCATGGTCAGGACGGTGATGGCTTGGGTCAGGTTGGAGACCTCGTAGCTGGCTTTCGCGGCGTCGAACACCTGGTAGAAGGCAACACCGTCCACCGTCACGGTGGCGTTGTCCTTGGTGATCACCTCCTGCTCGGGAATGTCGATCACCTGCTCCATCATGTTGATCTTGCGCCCGACACGATCGAAATAGGGCACGATCAGATTGAGGCCGGGGCTCAGGGTCTGCGTGTATTTGCCGAACCGCTCGATGGTCCAGTCATAGCCCTGCGGCACCGTCTTCACGCCGGCCACCAGCGTGACGATGACGAGCAGGACCAGAACAATCGCGAAGATATCGAAACCGCTCATATTTCCTCCAAGGCAGGAAAAGGCCTTTCCCGCGCTGTCATTGGTCGGGAACACGACCATACCGGTTCAGCGGTCGCGCGTAACGTTCGCATCAGTGCAATCTGCACAAGACGGACGGAGGGGAATGGCGGCGATTATGTAGTTTGGAGGAAGGCTCCTGAAGGAGGCGGAAGCGAACCTAGCGGCAAGGGTTGATATTGCGGTGCAGGCGCCTGTCATATCCAGCCCTGGAGCTCGCGCAGCACCAGGCTGCGGATCACGTCCATGCCGGGCTGGCTGTCGTTGAGGCAGGGAATCGCCGAAAACTGCTCGCCGCCATTGTGCTTGAATATCTCGGCGTTCTCCTGCGCGATCTCCTCCAGCGTCTCCAGGCAGTCGGCGGAAAAGCCCGGCGTCACCACCGCGATGCGGCGCACGCCTTCCTTGGCGAGCCGCTCCATGGTCTTGTCGGTATAGGGCTGTAGCCACTCGGCATTGCCGAAGCGCGACTGGAAGGTCAGCAGCAGCTTCGTCTCGTCCATGCCGAGCCGGCGGCGCAGCGCCTCGGTGGTGGCGATGCAGTGCTGCTGATAGGGGTCGCCCTTCTCTACATAGGATTTCGGCATGCCGTGGAAGGAGGCCACGATCAGCTCTGGCTTGAACGGCAGGCTCGCCAGATGGGTCTCGATCGAGCTCGCGAGCGCCTCGATATAGGCCGCGTCCTCATAATAAGGCGGCGTCACCCGCAGCGTCGGCTGGTTGCGCAGCTGTGCGAGCACGCGGAACACTTCGTCGCAGACGGTCGCCGAGGTCGAGGCGGAGTATTGCGGATACAGGGGCACCGCCAGGATGCGCTCGCAGCCTCTCGCGATCAGCGCGTCGATGCCTGACTTGATGGACGGATTGCCGTAGCGCATCGCCCAGTCCACCACGACGTGGGCGTAGTCGGACAGCGAGGCCGCCAACTTGTCGGCTTGCGACCGCGTGATGGTCTTCAGCGGCGACTCGTTCTTCTCGGTGTTCCAGATCTTCTGGTAGTCGAGCGCCTTGGTGCGGGGGCGGCTGCGCAGGATGATGCCGTTCAGCACGGCCTTCCAGATCAGGCCCTGGTCCTCGATGACGCGGGCGTCACTGAGGAATTCCTTGAGGTAAACCCGCACGCCCGGCGCATCGGCGGTATCAGGCGTGCCGAGATTGACCAGCAGCACGCCGACGCGCGGCAAGGCGGATTGAGCGGCTGGTCTTCCGGTCTCGATGGGGACGACGCTGGTCATGGCTGTGTGGGTCGCGCTTTGGTTCGAACTTGTCAAGATGAGGCCGATTTCGTTAGGGTCGCACCCAGGCCGAGGAACGACGATGACACTCGCGGAATGGTGCGTCTTTGGAGCGCTGCTGCTCTATCTATCTACGATCGCCGCGGTCAAATGGATCAGGTTTCGCCGCTTCGACAATTCCCGGCCGCGCGACCCTGCCTTCTACGAGGACCCTCTCTCGCAGCGCGCGCTCGGCGCGCACCAGAACGGCATCGAGACCTTCCCTTTCTTCGCCATCGCGGTGCTGCTCGCCGAATACCGAGAGTCGCCGCAACGCCTCGTCGACGAACTCGCAGCCCTCTTCCTCATCGTCCGCCTCGCCTATGTGCTGACCTATCTCGGCAACCGACCGACGCTGCGCTCGATCCTCTGGACCGTCGGCTTTGCGATCAATCTCGGGATCTTCTTCATGCCGGCCCTGAAGCGGTTCCTGCCGGTGTGAGGTCTCTCGCCGCCAGATGCCGCTCCCGCGTCGCAATCAGCGCCCGCATGGATGCCGGGATCGTGACGGGACGGTGGGTCTCCTGGTTGGTGTAGACCCAGACGATCTCGCCGGTCACCAGCGCCTCCGTGCCGCCCTTCAGGAAGATGGCAAGCTCGAAGACGAGACTGGAATTGCCGATCCGCGCCACGCGCACGCCGACATCCAGCTCCCAGTCGAAGCGGACCGGCGCCTTGTATTCGATGACGGACTTGACGACGTGGAAATCGATGCCGCTCGCCTGAGCGTCGGCATATTGGTCGAAACCGAGCGCGCGGAAATATTCGGTGATGGCGGTGTCGAAATAGGTCAGGTAATGCGCGTTGAAGACGACGCCTTGGCCATCAATCTCGGAATAGCGCACCCGGAACGGATGGAAGAACCAGAAATTTTCCCGCGACATGGAGACTCCCGAGATGTTCTTGTTGGTTTGGCGAACTCAATAGCGGATCGAAGGGAGTTCGCAAAGGCGCCGCTCTCGTGTCCCGGACGCGCTGCAACGCTCTTGGCGTTGCTGCGCAGAGCCGGGACCTAGAAGGCCGCGTCCTGCCGTAGGGAGGGATGGGCCCCGGCTCTGCAGCGCATCGCTACGCGCTGCGCTGCGTCCGGGGCACGAGAGCTCAGCCTAGAAACACATCGTCCGCTCGGCGGCGATGTAGCCGAACAGCAGGCCCGCGCCGAACAGCAGCACGACGCCGGCCGCCGCGAATTCGATGCCGCGCATGAACAGTGCGCCGCCGCCGTCGCGCCCGGCGCTGAGGCGCGCGGCGATGTCCTTGGCGGAGACGGCGACGACCGCGATGGCCGCGACCGTGATCGCGGTGCCGAGCCCCATCAGGAAGGTCGCGGCGATACCGGCCCAGAACAGGCCCTGGGCGAGCGCGAACACCAGCACCAGGATGGCGCCGGAGCAGGGACGGATGCCGACAGTGAGGATCGCGGCAAATCCACGCTGCCAGCCGCCGGGGCCGGAGAGCTCGCTCGGCGTGGGGCCGTGGGAATGGCCGCAATGCTCGTCATGGACATGGTCATGACCGTGATGGGCATGGGCGTGCGCATGGCCGTGATCGTGGTGATGATCGTGACCGTGATCGTGATGATCGTGGGCATCATGATGATGGTGATGATCATGATGGTGCGGCACGCCGGCGATCGCCGGCACCGGCTGGGCCGCCTGCAGCGCCCGGATGAAGGTGCGACCCTTGAGCCAGACCAGGCGCAGCCCGAACAGCGCGATCAGGGCGTAGCTCGCGATTTCGATCACCCCTTCCGCCTTGCACATGGTCTTGGCGGTCGCATTCAGGACCCGGGCCGAGATGCCGACGATGAGGATCGCCACCAGCGACTGCATCAGCGCCGAGGCGAACGACAGCGCGATGCCGCGCCGTGCGGTCTCGCGGTTGGCGACGAGATAGGACGCGATCACCGCCTTGCCGTGGCCGGGACCGGCGGCGTGGAAGATGCCGTAGGCGAACGAGATGAAGAGCAGCGTCCACACCGCCGAGCCGTCGGACTTCGCGGCGCGGATCGTGGACGACATCTGCCGATAGAATTCCGACTGCTTGGCCAGCAGCCAGCCGATGATGCCGCTGGCTTCGGGCTGGGCCGCCTGCGCCGGACGCGGCGCACCGAACGGATTCTGCGCGAGGACGTCGTGGAGCGCGGCATCGGCCACGCTGATCGCCAGCAGGACGGCGGCGCCGGCGAACAGCCAGCGGGCAAGCGGAGGGAGTGGCGGCTTCAAGGGCAATCCACCGTGATCTTGTTGGCGAACATCATGCCGAAATTGGTGTTCTCGCCGTTCATGAAGGTCTGCTCGTTGAGCTTCTGCGCGGTCGCGGTGCCGTCGCCCGGCCGGTCAAGCTTCATCTGGCAGCCGGCGGGCGCGCCGACCAGCTTGACCGGGTGGTCCTTGGCCATCTTGAAGTCGATGAAGAAGGAACGGTCGTACACTTCGAGCACCAGCTGCTTGGGCTTGACCGGGTTCTTCAGCGGCAGCGTGAAGTGCAGGGTCAGGACCGTATCCTTGTAGTCGAGGTAATAGTCGACCGGCTCCTGGAATCGCTCCTTCTTGCCGTCCGCTCGCGCGAAGGTGAAGTAGGCATATTCCTTCAGCGACTCCACATTGGTCTGCGCCAACGGCCCCAGCTCCTCGCGCGTATAGGCGCCCTTGGTCTTGCTCTCGAGCCCCTGCACCGCATAGGTCGAGAACATGTCGTCGAAGGTCCAGGCGTGGCGGACGCCGGTGATGGTGCCGTCCGCAGCATAGAGCAGCTCGCTGGTCGCGGTGATCCAGACATGCGGATGCGCGCTCGCCGCGCCGGCGGCGAGCGAGAGGCCAGCGGCCAGCAGCAGTCCAGACAGACGGCGCATCGTCGTTCTCATCAGGCAGCCTTGGCGTTGTCGAGCAGGCCGCGCCGGCGCAGCAGCGCGTCGGGTTCCGGCGGGCGGCCGCGGAAGGCCTCATAGGCGGCTTCCGGATCGAGCGATCCGCCCGAGGCGTAGATGTCGTCGTGCAGGCGCTTTGCCACGGCGGGATCGAAGATGTCCCCGGCCTCCTCGAATGCGCCAAAGGCGTCGGCGTCCATCACCTCGGACCACATGTAGCTGTAATAGCCGGCGGCGTAATGATCGCCGGTGAAGATGTGGCCGAACTGCGTGGGACGGTGACGCAGCGCGATCTCCTCGGGCATGCCGATCTTCTCCAGCTCGCGTCGCTCGAAGGCACGGACATCCTGCGCGGCCGCGGCCGGCTGGGTGTGGAATTCGAGGTCGATCAGCGCCGAGGAGACGAACTCGACCGTGGCGAAGCCCTGGTTGAATTTGCGCGCGGCAAGGAAGCGCTGGAGCAGGTCGTCCGGCAGCGGCTCGCCGGTCTGGTAGTGGCGGGCGAATTTCTGCAGCACCTCGGGCCGCTCCTGCCAGTGCTCGTAGAGCTGCGACGGCAGCTCGACGAAATCGGTGAACACGGAGGTGCCCGACAGCGACGGATAGGTCACGTTGGAGAGCATGCCGTGCAGGCCGTGGCCGAACTCGTGGAACAGGGTGCGGGCATCGTCGGGCGACAGCAGCGAGGGCTCGCCATCGGCGCCCTTGGCGAAATTGCAGATGTTGAGAACCAGCGGCGCGACTTCGCCGTCGAGCTTCTGCTGGTCGCGCAGCGAGGTCATCCAGGCGCCGGAGCGCTTCGACGGCCGGGCGAAGTAGTCGCCGTAGAACAGTGCCTTGTGCTTGCCGTCCCTGTCCTTCATCTCCCAGACCCGGACGTCGGGGTGCCAGACCGGAACGTCCTTGCGCTCCTCGAAGGTGACGCCGAACAGGCGCGTGGCGCAGTCGAAGGCGGCTTCGATCATGTGGTGGAGCGCGAGGTACGGCTTGATCGCGGAATCGTCGAAATTGGCGCGCTGAAGGCGCAGTTTCTCGGCATAGAAGCGCCAGTCCCAGGGGGCGAGCTTGAAATTGCCGCCCTCCGCCGTGATCAGCGCCTGCATCTCGTCGCGGTCGGCAAGCGCCCGGGCGCGCGCCGGCTTCCAGACCCGCTCCAAGAGGCCCCGCACCGCGTCGGGCGTCTTGGCCATGGAATCCTCGAGCCGGTAGGCGGCATAGGTCGGATAGCCCAGGAGGTTCGCGCTCTCCTCGCGCAGCTTCAGGATCTCGACGATGGTTGCGTTGTTGTCGTTGGCGTTGCCGTTGTCGCCGCGGGCGATGAAGGCCTTGTAGACCTTCTCGCGCAGGTCGCGCCGGGCCGAGCTCTTCAGGAACTGCTCGACCGAGGAACGCGACAGCGTGACGATGGCCTTGCCGTCCATGCCGCGCTCTTCCGCCGCAGCCTTGGCGGCGGCGACGAAGCTCTCCGGCAGGCCCTGGCGGTCGGCCTCGCCAAGCTCCATGACCCAGTCCTGCTCGTCGCCGAGCAGATGATGGCTGAAGCCGGTGCCGAGCTGGGCGAGCCTCTCGTTGATCTCGGCCATCCGCGTCTTGGCCTCCTCGGACAGGCCGGCGCCGGCGCGGTGGAAGCGGGTGTAGGTGCGCTCCAGCAGGCGGAGCTGCTCGGGCGAAAGGCCGAGATTGGCGCGGTTCTCATGCAGCTGGGCGATGCGACCAAACAGCACGGCATTCATCATGATCGGATTCCAGTGCCGCGCCATCCGCAAGGAGACCTCCTTGTCGATCTCCAGGATGGCCGGATTGGAATGCGCCGAAACGAGGTCGTAGAACACCGCCGCGACCTTGCTCAGCAGCTTGCCCGAGCGCTCCAGCGCCGTGATGGTGTTGGCGAAGTCGGGCGCGGCCGGATCGTTGGTGATCGCCGCGATCTCGGCGGAGTGGTCGGCGAAGGCCTGCTCGAACGCGGGCAGGAAGTGCTCCGTCCTGATCTGGTCGAAGGGCGGGGTCGCAAACGGCGTCACCCAGGCCTTCAGCAGCGGATTGGTCTCGGAGTCCGTAATTTGGCGGGGTTCTGACATCGCAAGTCCCGGTTTTCATGGCTCGATTGTTGCGGCCAGCTATAGCACGCGATGGGGCTTTTTTGGGCCATTTGGCCTTGCTCCCGGCCGCCTTTTCGAGGAGATTGCGGCCCTCGATGGACCACGGACCCCTTAAGCTCATGAACGCGCCTTCCTCGTCTTCCCGTCAGATCGTCTGGCCCAGCGTCATCACCGTCATCAGCGCCGCCATCCTGATCGGCGCCGAAGTGTTCGGCGCGGCGTTCGCCGGCGGCTGGGCGCTCGCGATCCTGTTCGGGCTCGGCGACCAGGGCGCACACATCCTGCAGGCCGTGCTGTTCGCACTCGGCGTGCTCGTGATGACGGCCTTCATCCGCGCGGCTCAGCGCATCGAGCCCTTCACGAAGCGCGGCTGAGGCGTCTCGCGCGAGAGAGACGCGCGCGCTGCCACGGAAAACTTAACGCGCGTTCATCTTCCGCGTCGCTCGCGCAACACTGCGCAAGCAGATGTTAGGCAATTCTGTTCGCAGCCTAAAAAAATTCTTGCGAAGCCGAGTCAAAACACTTATGTGCGGACTTGCCCAATTTCGCACGTGCCTGTGGTCGTGTGTCAGTCGGTAGGTATCCGGACAAGAGGCCGGACAGCCGCCAAGGGGTGAAGAAGCCGAGGGGCTCTTCGGAAGTGTGGAAGTCGGAAGGCCGAGGTCGCAAGACTTGCAGGTTGGACGACAAAGCAAACCCGGAGTGCCCAGCATCTCTCTCAAAGGGATGCCATGTCGAAGGTGACTTCGCTCTTTGCAACCGTGACTGGCAGCCGGAGGCGAACCGGCGCACCCCGCTCTCAACGGGGGACGCGACTTAAAGCAACGACGGATCGGGCTTTTTTGGTCTCTACCGGCAGTCCAACGCCGGCGCGGGCTACTGAAAAGGCTTGTCCTTCATTGCCAGGTGTGCGGGCGGGAACACTCCCAACCAATCCACGGCAGCACAGTCTGGTTTGAGTCTTTTGGCTTCGTCGCGCCTCCATCGCGCGATCCGGCCAGAGCACTCTTATCCGGCGTCATGTTTTGAACGGGCCCGTCGCTGGGCCGTTTGGGAGAGTGCCATGACCGAACGTATCCAGGAATTCCTGCGCAACCGCCGCAAGGATGGCCTCGACACCGAGCCGTGCCTCGTCGTCGACCTTGAGGTCGTGCGCGACAATTACCAGAGCTTCGCCAAGGCGCTGCCCGACAGCCGCGTGTTCTATGCCGTCAAGGCGAACCCGGCGCCGGAAGTGCTGTCGCTGCTCGCCTCGATGGGCTCCTGCTTCGACACCGCGACTGTCGCGGAGGTCGAGATGGCGCTGGCTGCGGGTGCGACGCCCGACCGCATCTCCTTCGGCAACACGATCAAGAAGGAGCGCGACATCGCGCGCGCCTTCGCGCTCGGCATCCGGCTGTTCGCGGTCGATTGCGCCGCCGAGGTCGAGAAGGTCGCCCGTGCCGCCCCCGGCGCGAAGGTGTTTTGCCGCATCCTCTATGACTGCGCCGGCGCCGAGTGGCCGCTGTCGCGCAAGTTCGGCTGCGACCCGGAGATGGCGGTCGAGGTGCTCGACCTCGCCAAGCGCCTCCGGCTGGAGCCGTGCGGCATCTCCTTCCATGTCGGCTCGCAGCAGCGCAAGGTGAAGGCGTGGGACCGTGCGCTGGCGATGGCCTCGCAGGTGTTCCGCGACTGCGCCGAGCGCGGCATCAACCTGACCATGGTCAACATGGGCGGCGGGTTCCCGACCAAGTACCTGAAGGACGTGCCGCCGGTGGTGACCTACGGCCGCTCGATCTTCCGCGCGCTGCGCAAGCACTTCGGCAACCAGATCCCGGAGACCATCATCGAGCCGGGCCGCGGCATGGTGGGCAATGCCGGCATCATCGAGTCCGAGGTCGTGCTCATCTCGAAGAAGAGCGACGAGGACGAGGTGCGCTGGGTGTACCTGGACATCGGCAAGTTCGGCGGTCTCGCCGAGACCATGGACGAGTCGATCCGTTACGCCATCCGCACCCGTCACGACGGCGCGGACATGACACCGTGCGTGCTGGCGGGGCCGACCTGCGACAGCGCCGACGTGCTGTACGAGAAGAACCCCTATCCGCTCCCGGTCACGCTCGAGATCGGCGACAAGGTTCTGATCGAGGGCACCGGGGCCTATACGTCGACCTACTCGTCGGTGGCCTTCAACGGCATCCCGCCGCTGAAGACGTACCACATCTGATCCGCCTCTCTGTTCGAGAGGCCTGACGAACCCGGGAGCCGGCTTGCCGGCTCCCTCCCTGACATTTCGATTCTGACGACGTCTTGGACCGGCGTGCTGCTCGCACGTCCGTTCAAACGGGGACTGACGCGCCATGACTGCTTTTCGGAAGCCACAGATCGCCCTCACCTCGAAAGCCGCTCCGTTCGTGATCCGCGCGGAGCGTGCTGGAGACGTTGCGATGCGCGAAGCGCTGCTCGATGCCTGCTTTGGCGAGGACCGCCATGGCCGCACCTGCCAGCGCCTGCGCGACGGACGCGCGCCTGCCGCAGGCCTCGCCTTGTCGGCTATGCGCGAGGGCAGGCTCGTGGGAACCGTGCGGCTGTGGCACGTCAGCGCCGGAGGCAGGCCCGCGCTGGTCCTCGGACCGCTCGCGGTCGATCCTGCCTGCCGCGAGCTCGGGATCGGCGCCGCGCTGATGCATCAGGCGCTGGCCGCCGCCCGGGCGCGCGGGCATGCAGCCGTGATCCTGCTCGGCGATGCCGCCTATTACGCCCGCTTCGGCTTCTCGGCGGACAAGACGGCCGAGCTTGCGCTGCCCGGACCGTTCGAGCGCGACCGCCTGCTGGCGATCGAGTTCGCCGACGGTGCGCTGGACGGCGCCGGGGGGATGATCGTCCCGACCGGCGCGGCCCTGCCCAAACGGAGGTCGGTTCGCGCACCTGTGGCGCGCGCGGCCTGAGGGATCGCTGTCATCGCGACGACCCAAGCCGCGCTGAGCGGCAATGCCCGGCCGCGCCTGCGCCACGCCCGTTGCTTTGGGGTTGCGCAGGCGCCGGAAACGCCCTTTAACCCCGCGAAACATCCTTCAGTCGAGGCCCCAAACCATGCCCCGTCGCCTGATCTCCACCGGCTCTCCGCTCGAGAAGACCGTCGGCTACAGCCGCGCCGTGATCGACGGCGATTTCGCCTTCGTCGCGGGAACCACCGGCTATGACTACAGCACGATGACGATGCCGGCCGACGTCACGAGCCAGTCACGCAACTGCTTCAAGACCATCGAAGCCGCCCTGAAGGAGGGTGGCTTCGAGATGGCCGATATCGTCCGTGCGACCTACTACGTCACCGACCCCAGCTACATCGACGACCACTTCGCCGTCTGCGGCGCGGTTCTCGGCGAGATCAGGCCGGCCGCGACCTTGCTGGTCGTCAGCGCCCTCGCCAAGCCCGAGATGAAGGTCGAGATCGAAGTCACCGCCAAGCGCCGCAGCATCTGACAAGCGCCGCAGCGCCTGATCCACCCAGCCCTTGCCTGCCAGCACGTTCCGGAGAAACCGTCCCATGAGCCCTCCCTCGCAGATCTACGCGAAGATCACCGGTCCCATCGTCATGGTCGGCTTCGGCTCCATCGGCAAAGGCACCCTGCCGCTGATCGAGCGGCATCTCGATTACGACAAGTCGCGCGTCACCGTGATCGATCCCAAGGACGAGGGCCGCAAGGCGCATTGCGAGAAGCACAATGTCCGCTTCATCCAGAAGGCCGTGACCAAGGACAATTATCGCGAATTGCTGTCTCCGCTGCTCACCGAAGGCGGCGGCCAGGGCTTTTGCGTCAATCTCTCGGTCGACACCGGCTCGACCGACATCATGGAGCTCTGCAACGAGCTCGGCGCGCTCTACATCGATACCGTGAACGAACCCTGGCTCGGCTTCTATTTCGATTCGTCGAAGGGGCCGGAGGCGCGCTCCAACTACGCCCTTCGCGAAGTGACGCTGGCGGCCAAGAAGGCGCGGCCTAAGGGCTCGACCACGGCCGTCTCCTGCTGCGGCGCCAATCCCGGCATGGTCTCCTTCTTCGTCAAGCAGGCGCTGCTCAACGTCGCCGCGGATCTGAAGCTCAATGCCCCCAAGCCGAAGACCAAGGCCGAATGGGCGGATCTGATGCGGCAGGCCGGCATCAAGGGTATCCACATCGCCGAGCGCGACACCCAGCGCTCCAAGAAGCCGAAGGAGCCCGACGTCTTCGTCAACACCTGGTCGGTGGAAGGTTTTCTCTCGGAGGGCATGCAGCCGTCGGAGCTCGGCTGGGGCACCCACGAGAAATGGATGCCCGAGAATGCGCATGGCCACGAAGCCGGCTGCGGCGCCGCCATCTACCTGATGCAGCCGGGCGCCAATACGCGCGTGCGCACCTGGTGCCCGACCCGCGGCGCGCAATACGGCTTCCTCGTCACCCACAACGAGTCGATCTCGATCGCCGATTACTTCACGGTGCGTGATGCCTCAGGCACGGCGATCTACCGGCCGACCTGCCACTACGCCTATCATCCGGCCGACGACGCCGTGCTGTCGCTGCATGAGCTGTTCGGCCGTGCCGGCAAGATGCAGGAGAAGCACCACATCCTCGAAGAGGACGAGATCGTCGACGGCATCGACGAGCTCGGCGTGCTGCTGTTCGGCCACGACAAGAATGCGTATTGGTACGGCTCGCAGCTCTCCATCGAGGAGACCCGCGAGCTCGCGCCCTACCAGAACGCCACCGCGCTGCAAGTGACCTCCGCCGTGCTCGGCGGCATGGTGTGGGCGCTGGAGAATCCGAATGAGGGCATCGTCGAGGCCGACGAGATGGATTTCGACCGTCTCCTGGAGATCCAGCTGCCCTATCTCGGCCCGGTGAAGGGTTTCTACACCGACTGGACGCCGCTGACGGACCGCCCGGGACTGTTCCCGGAGGACATCGACACCAGCGATCCCTGGCAGTTCAAGAACGTCCTGGTGCGGTGAGGGCCCGACGCGTCCCGCCTCGCCCACGACTGTCATGCCCGGCTTGACCGGGGCATCCAGTACGCCGCGGCAGTCGTGATTAAACCGAGATGCTGGTGATGACTGGATCGTCCGCCTTCGCGGACGACACTGAGTGTGTGGCTGGGAGCGAGCGGTGACCGCCCTACTTCCTCTCCAGTGGCGGCGCGATTTTCTCGGCAGGTGCCGGCGGCAATGCTGGCTTGGCCGCGCCCGCCGCGCCTTGCGTCTGGGGATCCGGCCGCGCGGGCTCGGGCGCCGGCGTGGTCGGCCGGTCGCCGCCGGGCTTGGCCTCCGCCGGCACCTTGCTCTGCTCGTCGGACGGAGTTCCCTGAAGCGGCTGCGTCGCCTGCGCTATCTGCATCCGGTTCTCGGCGTGGATTTGGGCGAGCGACATCACCGCGACCACGAGTCCCGCCGCGAACAGCGAGACAGCGATTGTCAGGTCGAGCTTCAGGCTGCGCTTGTCATGTTGGCCGGGCATATCGATCACCGCCTTTATCCACGGGATCAACGAAATCGCCTGACCAGGGTTCCATCCCCGGCAGGACCGGAACGGCCCGTTTGCGCGCCAAAACGACGCGCTTACTCGGTCGTGCTGGCTTCCCAGGTGGCATGGCGCACGCCGGGCAGATGCTGCAGATCGGTCGCCACGGCGTTCAGCTCGTTCGGGTCGATCGCGCTCGCGACCAGCTTGGCGACAATCTCCAGCATGTCCTCGCCGATCTCGACGACCTCGAGACTCGCCACCGGATATTTCGCACCCTCGAGCTTTTCGACGAGGCGGTCGCGCATATCAGGCAAGGCGTCGGCCGCGACCGCGAGCTTGAAATAATAGCTCGCCTCCAGTGCCTTCTCGTTCAGCGGGATGCGGTTGATGGCGTTGACCAGCGGACGCAGCATGGTGTTGCCGGCAATGACGAACACCGTCAGCGCGGCCGCCTGCGCGATCATGTCGGCACCGGCGCAGGACCCGACCGCGGCCGAGGCCCACAGCGTCGCGGCGGTGTTGAGCCCGCGCACGTCCATGCCCTGCTTCATGATGACGCCGGCGCCCAGGAAGCCGATGCCCGAGACGACATAGGCGATCACCCGCACCGCGCCCTCTGCATTGTCGAGCTGCATGGCGAGATCGACGAAGGCGGCAGCCCCCACCGCGACCAGCACATTGGTCCGCAGGCCCGCGGTGCGCTGGCGGTATTGCCGCTCGGCGCCGATCAGCGTGCCCAGCACGAAGGCGGTGATCAGGCTGACCAGCGTGTCGGCGAAATCGGCAATCTGGAAGGTGGTGAGAAAACGCATGGCCCGCTATACGTTCGGAAGATGACGATTGATCGTGCGGCACCCACTTAGCCGACCTTGCGGCCTTCCTCAGGGCCGACGAGCTTGTCTTCGATGATCCGTGCTTGCGCTACGCCTGACTGAACAAGGATATCGAGGCAACGGAAAAGATCGTCGGCTCGTTCGGTCAACGTGGCGCGCGCCGTTGCATCTTTGGTTAGAGCCTCATCGCACCAGGCGCACACGCGGCTGCCGATGTTCCTCTCCGCCCAGAAATTTCGGTCTACGCCATAGGCAGAGCACCAAGCCGTCAGTGCCCGAACGACAAACGGAATGAGTGCTTTGTCACGCGACGATTCGATCAGGTTTAGAAATAGAGCCGCGATATAGCCCGACGTTGGCGCACCTACAACAATATTCGTGAGCGTTGGCATGGTTGTCGGCAGGTCATGCCAATTGTTAGGAATTGTCGGACGGTCGCTGCCAGCCCAACGCGAAGGCTGGTAGAACATGGCAGTCAAAGCATCGCCAGCATGAGTTTCGCTCGTAAAGCCCTTCTCGCGTCCTAGACGCCGATAGTTCCAGGTGCGCTTGATGCGGTCGGCAAGCAATTTGCGAACATCAGCCGGATTCTCTGGGGTTTTAGTATCCGTCGCCACCGTCGCCCGGTCGTAACCGCGAAGGAATGAGGCCATGGCGTCATGAAAGGCATCGTCGTTAAACCCTATGATGCGTTTCAAGAATAGATCGACTACTTCCGAATGCGATAACGCAACGCTCAACACTCCGACAAAATCGAAAAAAGCGATATTCCAAGTGTTCGGACGATGGTCGGGCGCGCGCACGTCCTCGCCATGCGGACCATTCGCCTCGTCGGTCCACGCCATCAAATGGACAGCTAGGTGCTTAACCCAGACCGGAACATCCTTGATCGTGAAGCGGATGAGATGATGCGCAAGCTTGGCGATCGCTTGTTCGTGGACATAGTGCCTCGGCCGTTCGCCGTCATCGTCATCATCAATACGTCCATCGTCGCCCAAGCGACTGCCCCGACGCGACCTCGAGGGCCATGACGCCAGCTCGGGCCACGGCGGCTCCGTACCTCCTCCGTCAAGCCAATTCTGTTCGACAGCGATCGCAGCATCAATTGCCTCGCGGTGAAGGCGGTCATTAGCCTTCTGCTCCTCAACACTCAGGGCCCGGCGGAGATGGACCGCAGCGACCATAACTATGCGGATGATGGACCGCGGAATTCGGTCGTTCGCTTCGCCCAAATGCAATAGATTCTGCCCTAACGCTTCGAGTACCGCGGGGTGCTCATAGCCTGATAGCTCTAGGAGCATGTCACGTGTCGTCTTATCCTGATCTCGAAGAAACAGAGCGACAATCCCAAGGGCGGCAGAAGCCGACGTGTTGTGTTCGATCTGATCGTTGCCGAAATATTCACGGTCGTTCTGCACCGATGCCGTCAGTAAAATCGGACGAGCCCAAATTAGAACCTTGTCGCGGTCTTCCGCCTCGTAGTCGCGGGCAACGAGCGCCGCTGTCATTACAACCGCGCGGCGGTTCCATTCCGTATCGTAATTGTCGTCCTCGCCGTCCGGCTGCAGTTGGATTTGCGCGGGCTGCGCTATTGCCCAGGCGAGTGCTTCTTGCAAAAGGGCCGGTGTCGACTGGTCGGGCTCAACAAGAGCGGACTGTATCCGCAGCCGGATACTCATGCGCTGAAGGTTAGCGCTTGCTTGGGAGGCTTGGTTCTCTCTCGCTTGTTGCTCCTCGGGAATTTCCTTGAATTGATAGGCTTGGACCTGAGTACCGTCCTGCAAAGTCGTGGTCACGGCCTCCCAATTTGCCACATCCAGCATGCGGAGGGCGCGCGTAACCGTTGCATGGAGCTCCGCGACCCGATTTTGATCGTCATGGGGTTGATTGTCGAGTTCGTCGCGGACTTTTTCAAAGGCGGCCCGTAGCTGCGTGAGAGTGGTGGCGTCCCCGCGGAAGGCGTATCGCCCGATTATGTCGAATAGGCGCGTTCGTCGCGACCGCTGGGCGTCGAGATCCACGCGAAGAGTGGTCTGGATCTGCTGTCCTCCCGCGCGTGGCCGACGATTGACGCCGCTGATATCGTGCCTAAAGCGGTCCTCATCGAACTGGATCAGTCGAGGATCGGCAGCCAAGGGCCAAGCTGCATCGGCGACGACCTGCCAATGCGACAGCGCAAGGTCAATCGCGACGGCAAGAAACGCAAGACTTGAGCCGTCTGGACCAAGAACGTCGTGCAGGACATCATTGAAAGGGCATCCCGCCTCAATCTGGAGGTGCCCCCAAGCTTCAAGTGCCCTTAATGCCGTGGCGGCGATCAGCGAAGGACCGGTGGCCCGTGTCCAGCGATAGACCATGAGATCGCCTTCGAACGTCATTTCATTGCCGGGAAATGCGATCTTTATCTGCGGAAACGGCGTTCCCTGTTCTTGGTATTGCTCCCGGCGCCATTGCGTCGCGTGCTCGACAAGCCCGCGAATAAGCCGCAAGCCGTCATCGCGGGAAGCATTTAGAACCGAGAGGAATGGTCCGCCATCGGTTGGGATATCCAAAAAGACATGCTCATGGACTTCAAACGGACCGTAGTCGCGGCGACGCGTATAGTAGCGATCCGGATCATCTTTCTCGATCAGCGTCGCTAGCGCAAAATCTGCGAATGGCCCAGGGGCTGCTCCCGGCAACGTTCCAGGCGATTTGAGAAGTGTCTGCTGATCGTGATAGGCGATCGTTTCTGAATTGATGCCGGCTAGGTACCGGGCTGCCGCAGACGGATTCAAGTTCGCGAAACTGAACGCGATCATCCGAATGTCGTTACGCACGTCTTCCAGATGATCGATATTCAGGCTCGGCGGAACCTCGCTGATGTCTCGGTAGACGCGGTGCGTCACATGAGACTCGACGAGGGCAAGCCAATCAAAAAGAATCCCGACAATCTGCGTGTTCAGTGGATAATTGTGGCCATGCGTGGTCATTAGCCACGCCTGAAATATCTTGACGGCATCTGGAATTAATTCGGTCGGCAGAGACTTGGTCGAAATCGTCAGCCAGATCACGAGCGGAAACCAACTCGAACCTTTCGGCGCGATGAAGTCACCACCGCCGAACGCTGGCAGAGCGATATCCGGCCGTACCCTTGCGATCAAGGAAGCGAGAGGCTCAGACTCGACGGCGATCACGAGCCGAATAATTTCGCGCAGCCAGCGCCCGCCCGATTCCAACAAGACGGCTGTCAGAGCAACAAATAGTGTCAGGGAGTTTTCAGAGCGCGGAAGTGCCAGCAGTATGGGCCGCTTCCAGCTCCCATGGCGGCCTTCGCGTTCGGCAATGGCAAGAAGTGCCAGCCAGCGTTGCCCTGAAGGATCATCGGCCAACGCCAATCGCGCCGCGATCTCCAGCCCGCGGCCCAACCAGATTGGCAACGGCCGCTCCATCGGCTGCGCCGCTAACAGGTTGGCGTCTTCGTGGATCTGAAATCCAACCGTCCAGTCACGCAGCACATCGTGTCGGAACGTTACGCTTGCGCCACGGATCTCCTCGCGCAAGGTTTCGAGCCGCAATAGTTCAACAACGGTCCTAGAATCGAGATTGTCGACATTGAACGTTGCCTGCGAGGGGGCCGAAATCGCCTGAGCGCCGATCGTACGTAACAGTTTCAGGCGCGCAAATCGCCGATCGTCCTCGGATCGACCGCCACCATAGCGCCACCACAGGCGCGCGAGATCAAGTTCGGTTGCAATGCCGGCGTCCTGTCCGACACCGAGTTCGACCAGGCGCGACAGATAGAAGAGATTTTCAGCAATTCCCTTAGCCGGATGGCCGTCTGCCAAAATCAGAGCCAGCGCCTTGTTCTGCGAGGAGAGTTCGGCCTTTTCCTCATTCGACAAAGCTCCGATCACCAAGCTGCCGATGCCCGCCGCTCTAACGCGCGTGGGAAGTTTCGTCTTCCAGTCGTCACTTTCCACACCGCAGGTCGCGACGATGCGCCAGCCCTGGCTGCGAGTGGCTTGCGATAGCAGGTCGATGACTGTGGCCCATTCGCCTGGATCGTCGATCTGGTCGATGTTGTCGATGAACAGGGTCGCTCCGCCACCCGCTCCAAGCTCATTGAACAGTTCCGCTTGAGAGCCGGCCCAACCGATCGTGTGAGCCATCACTGACCAGCCGCCCGAGATAATCCGGCCGCGGCGGAGAGCCAGGACGCAGCCTTCAGCTTGCAGACGCGCGGCAAGGTGCTTCATGACCCCGGATTTGCCGACACCGGGAGGCCCCTGGATCAGCACAATCGGACGTTGTTGGAGGAGGTTTTCCGCCTTGTCGATCAACTGGTTTCGCCCAAGGCGCACACCCCCAACGGTCTCGTCGATCTCATCGAGCGCCAGCTCGGCTGCTTCCGTCAGGCGCTCATAGACAGGACGCACATAGGGATGCACTGTGAAGCGGACGCCATGCTGCTGCTCAAGTGTCGTGACAACCGTAGCTCGATCCATGGCGCCGGCCGCACGAGCGCTTGCGCCAACAAGATCGATGAGAACCTGCCAGAGGCCATTGGCACGGTCGGCTTGGTCCGGGCCGAGGATCCAACGCAAATTCTCTCGCGCGCGATGTTCGTAGTCCGAGCCCACTGACTCAAAATCAAAAACCAGAATCTGGAAGCGACGAAGTAGCCTCCAAACCGTCTCGTCGTCCGTCCGCCCGCCGGCCAACCTGAGGTTCGTGCGAAAGACGTCGACGAAGCTGCGCATCGCGTCCGATGCGAAGCTTGGGCGGTTGATACGCGCGGCGAAAGTCGCGCCATCGGGAAGTTGGCGAGCCCAATGCAACACTTCCTGGCAGGCCTGCTCGATACGCGTTGTCGTTCGCGCGACCGCCGCTGCGAGTTCGTATCGGCTGATCGCGAAGTCCGGCTTCTGCGCCGCTTCCCAGATTTGTCCAACGACGTCCAGAAATTCAGTATCGGCGGCGGTGAAGGTCAGGCTGCGCTTGACCTGGATCTCCAATGTGGCCGGGGAGCCGTCCCGGCTGGCCGCTTTGATCACCACATCGTCGAGAGGGTGTTTCGCAACTCGTTGCTGAAACGCAACGCTGCGGACGGTGGCACCCGGCAGGCCGCGAGGCTCTCCGCCTGATAGAAGCGCCAAAACGTAGAATGCACCGACCCTGACCTCAAACTGAGGCCCCGCCCCACCCGTTGCCGCCGGGGCTGCGATTTTGGCTGGTTGGTACGTTTCCTCAGGCACACCTCATCTTGTTCTACGTTTGTTCAACGGTCAAAGGCTTCTTTCTGATTATCAACCTAGAAGACCAGAGCACCGTCGCACACTGGCGCTGGTTAAAGCTCCAGCAGGCCGCCATCCCCATTTTCGTCGGCGAACGCCAGCAGCGTACCCTTGGCGTTCCAGGCGATCGCGGCGACCGGCGGCGTGCCGTTGCGGCGGACCAGGATCTCGGCGCCGTCATCGAGGCGCACCATCAGCACGGTGCCGTCGCTATAGCCGGCGGCGAGGATGTCGTTCCTGGGATGACAGGCGACGACCGAGACGCGCGCCTGCAGCGGTGCCAGCATCGCGGGCTCCTTGCCCATCGGACCGTCCTTGCTGCCGAACGGCCAGATGATGACGGTGTCGGCGCCCGAGGTTGCGAGCCCCTTGCCGCCCGCGCTCCAGGACATCGAGCGGACGCGGCCGGGATAACCGGACATACGCATGTGCCTGTTGTCGGCGAGCCGCCAGCCATGCAGCGCCGGCTCGTGCATCGCAGTGACCAGAAACTTGTTGTCGGGGCTGAAGGTGACGGCGTGATGCGAGCCGGCCCAGGGCAGGAATTCGGCCGATCCTTCCATGTTGGGAAACCACAGCGTCACGCCGTTGTAATGCGCGATCGCGAGCCGCAGGCCTTTCGGCGCGAAGGCGAGGCCGCCGACGGTCGAGGGCACGTCGAGCGATTTCTCCTCGGCCTTGCCGCTCTTGACGGTGGCGGTCTTGCCGGCCGACCAGGCGAAGGCGCCGTCGGTGTGCAGCGCCACCGCGTCGATCCAGCGCCGCTTCGGGTCGGTGGCGAGCAGCGTCACCTCGCCCTTGGCGTCGAGCGAGACGACCTTGCCGTCGTCGCCGCCCATGACGAGGCGCTTGCCGTCGAAGGCGGTGGAGAGAATGCCGCCGCTGTGCACGGCGACCTTGGCGATCTCACCCTTGGCATCGACCAAGGCGACATTCTCCTCGCCGCCGACGAAGGCGGCACGATCCCCGAGGAAATGCGCCGAGGTCACGGCCATGCCGAGCGCAACGGGCTTGACGCGGTCGGTGACGGAGACGATCGAGGCGGAATCGGAAGGCGGCGTGAACTCTTTCATCACGAGACGATGCAGCTCTCGAAACCCTTGCGAATGGCCTCTTCCGGCAATTCGCGGCCGATGAAGACGAGGCGGCTCTCGCGCGGCTCGCCTTCCTTCCACTTCCGCTGGTGGTTGCCCTCCAGCATCATGTGGACGCCCTGGAAGACGTAGCGGTCGTCGTCGTCGTGGAAGGCGAGGATGCCCTTGGAGCGCAGGATCTTGCCGCCCTCGACCTGCACCAGGTTCTGCAGCCAGGGCATGAACATATTGGGATCGAGCGGCTTGTCGGTCTTGAGCGACAGCGACTGCATGTCCTCGTCGTGGTAGTGCTTCAGGCCGGGATCATGATGATGATCGTGGCCGTGATGATGGTGGTGATCATGGTCGTGGTCATGATCGTCGGCCTCCAGGAAATCCGGCTCGATGTCGAGGATGCGGTCGAGATCGAACGCGCCGCGGTCGAGCACGTCGGCCAGCGCCACCGAGCAGCGCTCGGTGCGATGCAGCTTCGCATAGGGGTTGATGGCGCGGATGCGGGCCTCGACCTCGTCGAGCTCGCCCTTGCTGACGAGGTCGGTCTTGTTCAGGACGATGACGTCGGCAAAGGCGATCTGGTTCTTGGCCTCGGGCGCGTCCTTGAGCCGGTCGGACAGCCATTTGGCGTCGGCGACGGTCACCACGGCATCGAGACGCGCGTTCTTCTGCACGTCCTCATCGACGAAGAAGGTCTGGGCGACGGGCGCGGGATCGGCAAGGCCGGTGGTCTCGACGATGATGGCGTCGAACTTGCCCTTGCGCTTCATCAGGCCGTCCATGATGCGAACGAGGTCGCCGCGCACGGTGCAGCAGATGCAGCCGTTGTTCATCTCGAACACTTCCTCATCGGCGCCGATGATGAGGTCGTTGTCGATGCCGATCTCGCCGAATTCGTTGACGATGACGGCGTATTTCTTGCCGTGGTTTTCCGACAGGATGCGGTTCAGCAGCGTGGTCTTGCCGGCACCGAGATAGCCGGTCAGGACGGTCACGGGAATTTTTTGGGAGGTCGCTTCAGACATAACAACTCCGGCTTCGGGCTTTTTCGCGCGACGCGAGGCGGGGTGGCCCCTGCCCTAATGGTCAAGCGCGCTGGTCAGGGCCTTTATATTGTGCCTGACCATGTCAATGTAAGTGGGTGCAGGCCCCTTTTCGCCGGTCAAACCGTCTGAAATCAGGGTCCCGCCGACCTTTGCCCCGGTCTCTGCCGCGATCCGCCGGATCAGCCGGTCATCGCTGATATTCTCCAGAAAAACGGCCGGGATTTTCTGCGCCTTGATCTGACCGATGATGGTCGCGATGTCCCGGGCGCTGGGCTCGGTTTCGGTGGAGACGCCCAAGGGGGCGACGAACCGGATACCGTACTCGGCGGCGAAATAGCCGAAGGCATCATGGGTGGAGATCACCTTGCGCCGCGCGGTCGGGATTTTAGCCACGGCCTCGCGGACCTCGCGGTCCAGCGTTTCGAGCTTTTCCAGATAGGCCTTGGCCTGGGCGCGAAAGAAGTCGGCTGCGTCAGGATCGGCGGCGGCCAGCGCGTTGGCGATATCAGTCACGTAGACCTTGGCGTTGGGGACCGACTGCCAGGCATGTGGATCGGGCGCCGAGCCCAGCTTGAGCGGGGCGATCCCGGCGCTGGCGGTGACGACCTGCGCCTTGCTGCCGGACGACTGCACGAGACGCGGCAGCCAGCCCTCCAGCCCGAGCCCGTTGACGATGACGAGCTTCGCCTCCGCGACGCGCTTCGCATCGGCGGGCGGCGGGGTGTAGACGTGGACATCGCCGTCGGCGCCGACCAGCGTGGTCAAATTGATCCTGTCACCGCCGACGTTACGGACGAAATCGGCGAGGATCGAGAAGCTCGCGACGACGTTCAGCCGCTCCGCGGCCTGACCTGGCGAGGCGATCAACAACAGCGCACAGAACAGGATGAACCGCATCGTCATGCTTCCAGATGCCGGCCGGGAAACAATTGCCGGACCACGCCGCCGACGCGGCCGAACAGAACCGAGATCACGTAGATCACCGTCGCCACCAGAATGATCGCGGGGCCTGAGGGCACCCGGGTCTGGAACGACAGCACGAGGCCGGCATAGCCGGAAGCCGTGGCAGCGACGACGGCGATGCAGATCATCGCGGTGAGATCGCGCGACCAGAACCGCGCGATGCCGGCCGGCAGAATCATCAGGCCGACCGCAAGCAGCGTGCCGAGCGCCTGGAAACCATTGACGAGATTGATCACGACCAGGGCGAGGAAGGCGAGATGCGCAGGTCCCCCGGCGCGACTGACCGTGCGCAGGAACAAGGGATCGACGCTCTCGATCACCAGCGGACGATAGATTACGGCGAGCACGAGCAGCGTCACGGTGGCATTGAAGGCCACCACCAGCAATGTCTGGTCGTCCATCGCGAGGATGTTGCCGAACAGCACGTGCAGCAGGTCGATATTGGTGCCCTTGATCGAGACGATGGTGACGCCGAGCGCCAGCGAGGCCAGATAGAAGGTGGCGAGCGAGGCGTCCTCCTTCAGCCCGGTCGAACGCGCGACCAAGCCGGCGAGGATCGCGACCGCAAAACCTGCGATCAGGCCGCCGGCGGTCATCGCGAACAGATTGAGACCGGAGAGCAGGAAGCCGATTGCGGCGCCCGGCAGGATCGCATGAGCCATGGCGTCGCCGACGAGGCTCATCCGCCGCAGCATCAGGAACACGCCGATCGGCGCGCCGGCCAGCGCCAGCGCGATCACGGCAGCGAGCGCGCGCCGCATGAACTCGAATTCGGTGAACGGGCCGATCAGCGCGTCATAGAGCATCGGATATCAGGCCGCCCGCGAGCCGATATCATCGGCAGCGCAGGCCGCGGCACTGTCGTCGAAGGCCTCGCACATCCGCATCGCGACCAGCAGGTTTTCCGGCGTCAGCACCTCGGCCGTCGGTCCCCACGCCACCGGGCCACGCGCCAGCACCAGCGTCTCGCTGAAATGGTTGCGCACCATCTCCATGTCGTGCAGCGCGGCGAGCACGGTGCGGCCCTCATGGTGCCATTGCTTGACCAGCGCGAGCAGGTCGGCCGTGGTCTTGGCATCGATGGCGTTGAAAGGCTCGTCCAGCACGATCAGGCTGGCGTCCTGGAGCAGCACGCGCGCGAACAGCACGCGCTGCATCTGGCCGCCGGAGAGCGTGCCGATCGGGCGATTCTCGAAGCCGTTGAGGCCCACGGACGCGATGGCGCGCAGAATCTTTCCGCGCGCGGCCTTGCCGATGCCGCCGAACAGGCCGGCATCGCGCCACAACCCGGTGCCGACGAAGTCGAACACCGAGATCGGGAAGCTGCGGTCGATCTCCGCGCTCTGTGGCAGATAGGCGATGTCCCTGGCGTCGAGCCCGCCGAGATGGATGCTGCCGTCGAGCGGCTTGAGGATGCCGACAATGCCGCGCAGCAGCGTCGACTTGCCCGCGCCATTCGGACCGATCACGGCGACCAGCGCACCCCGCCCGACCTCGCCGCTCAGATGGTGGACGGCGGGATGCCGGTCATAGCCGAGCGTGACGTTGTGAAAGTGCAGCGCGGCCATCGTCATCTCATCGCCAGCAGGACCACGCCCCAGAGCACGACACAGACGGCGAGCGCCGCCGCAAGGCGCGCGGCCATGGTCATCCGCAGGATCGACCAGGGCGCCGCCTGGGCAGGATGCGGCGAGGCGGCATCGTGGGTGTGGGTGTGGTCGTGCCCATGCCCGTGCTCGTGCCCCTGCCCGTGCGCATGGGAGTGCCCGTGGGCATGGTCGGGATGATGGGCGCGGGAGGCGGCGGGAACCATCTAAGCATGTTATATTATAACATTACTCCTGTCCATGACCCGGCCGTCGTACCGGGGCGATGCAAAGCCTCGAACCCGGAATGACAGTGCTAGCTCAGGGCTTGCCGATCACCATCGCGATGGCAGCGGCCACGAAGGGGAACGGCACCGAGACGGCGCAGCGGAACCAGACGAAGCGGGCGGGCATGAACGGAATTTCCCACAAGATCACCCGCTGGAAGGCAAACAGCGCCCAGGCCACGACATAAGCCACCACCTGCGGCATCCCGCCGCCCGACTTCAGCGCCACGGAGCCGATGGAGAAGCCGACCACGGGGCCGCCCGGCGTCGCCGCGCCGGCGACCACGGCGGTCGCAACGCCGAGCCAGCCGCTGTCCGGCCCGAGCCAGCCGGTGATCACCTCCTGCGGGATGATCGCAGCGATGTAGCCGGAGCCGATCACCCCGAGCGCGATCCGCGGCACGATGTTGATGAAGTCCATCGAGCCTTCGCGCAGCGAGGCCTTGAACACCGCGGGGCCGCGGCGAAAGGCGATCAGCCCGACGCCGAGCACCGAACCCCACAGCAGGATGTCGATCAGGAGCGCGGCGCTCATGCCGCGTCCTCGTCGCTGGCGCGCTTCGGATAGAGCCGGACATAGACGAAGCGTCCGAGCGCACCGGCGAGCACCGGCAAAGGCAGCGAGATCACGATCCGCCACAATGTGAAGTCGGTGCCCATGATCGGGATTTCCCAGGCCACCGCCCGGCCGTAGCCGATCAAGGTCCAGCTCACGACCATGGCGATGGTGGCGCCGAAATCGGCTCCGACCGCGAGCAACGCGCTCGCCACGGGATAGGCGGTAAACGGCCCGCCCGGCAGGATCGCGCCGAAGGCGGTGCCGATCAGAAGGCCCATCAGGCCGGATTTCGGCCCCAGCGAGCGCGAGACTTTTTCATGCGGCAGGATCTCGGAGATGAAGGCCCCGAGCAGGCAGCCGGCGAGCACGCGCGGCAGGATGCCTGAGAACAGCGAGAGATCGTGGGTCAGGATGTCGAGAACGCCGTCGGTGCCGTCACGCCGCCAGACCAGCGCTGCGCTGACCGCGACCAGAACGGCGATGATGATGGTCGACCAGCCGATCGGCTTGCGCACCCGCCCGGGCCGCGGCTCGGACTCCGCATCCTCGGCCGGCGCTGGGGTTTTCGGGGAAGGTTCTGACAACGGGCTTGTTGGCTCGAGGGCGATGCCCGTCCTGATTAAGGGCGGTGCCCGGGCGATGCAAACGGTACGATGACAGACCCATGCGCGTACCGCGCAGGGCAATTCCGCACAGCAAAAAGGCGGCCGCATAAGCGACCGCCTTGTTTTCTGTCATTCCGGGGCGGCGAAGCCGAACCCGGAATGACGAGGTGAAAGCTCACGCCTTCTCGAACAGGGACTCCACGTATTCCCAGTTCACGAGGTTCTCGACGAACGCCTTGAGATAATCGGGGCGGCGGTTGCGATAGTCGATGTAGTAGGAATGCTCCCAGACGTCGCAGCCGAGGATCGGGGTGGCGCCGTGCACCAGCGGATTCTCGCCGTTCGGGGTCTTGGAGATCTCGAGCTTGCCGTTCTTGACCTGGAGCCAGCACCAGCCGGAGCCGAACTGGCCGACGCCGGCCGCCTGGAAGTCTGTCTTGAACTTCTCGAAGCCGCCGAGATCCTCGTTGATCTTCTTCTCGAGCTTGCCCGGCAGCTTGGTGCCGCCGCCATTGGGCTTCATCCAGCTCCAGAAGTGGATGTGGTTGTAGTGCTGGCCGGCGTTGTTGAACACCGCGGGGTTCTTGCCGAACGAGCCCTTGACGATCTCCTCAAGGGACTTGCCTTCCCATTCGGTCCCCTTGAGCGCGTTGTTGCCGTTGGTGACGTAGGCCTGATGATGCTTGTCGTGGTGGAATTCCAGCGTCTCCTTCGACATGTACTGGCCGAGGGCGTCATAGGCGTAAGGGAGTGGGGGCAGCGTAAAGGTCATGGCTTCTTGTCCGCAACTGGGTGGAGAACGGGTTCTAACGGTCACCCCTTATAGAAGGTTCCGTGGCCGTTAAATACCGCCAATTTGCGAAAGCGCGTGATGCCGCAGCTTGGCCGGATTGCATAAAATCGACGCATCGAATTAAATCAGGCGGTTCGTTCCGAAAATATCTTTGCCAATGAAACATTTATGGGGCCGGAAATGATGAAGACAGTTTCTTCTGCACTCGCTGCCGTCGCGATGTTGCTCGTCTTGACGCCGACCGACGGCAGGGCCGCCGGCACCGTCCTCCGGGCCAAATTCAGCTTTGAGGGTCTGGCGACTTGCCAAAATCCACCGATCCAAAACTTCCCGATCCGCGGCGAAGGGAGCGGCACCCTTTCGACCGACCGCAGCGCCCAGCTCGACATGACCAGCAATATCGAAGGGCGGGTCGTCTACAACGCGAAGCTGGGCGCAAAGCCAACGGAAGCGCCCGAGGGGACGGCCGCACTGCGCGTTGCCGGCCGGCACACCTTGCGCGCCATCCGTGAGTATCCCAACAATTACATCATCATCAACTTGAAGGTCGTCGGCAGCCGCTGCACCATGACGATCGATCAGAGGCTGAAACCGGGCAAGCGGCAGTACACTTTCTACAATGGCTCCGGCCTGTCCTACTGCGCCAAGCCGACCATCACGCGAACCGCGTGCGAAGGTTATTGAGCGCGGCGTCGGGCAGCGGGACTATTCGCAGAACGACGTCCCCTGATAGACGAAGCACTTGCCGCGGGATGCGGAGGAAGGTGAGCGCCGCTCGCGCGTCGCTTCGGGACGTTTGACGCAACTGCCGCCCGCGCTCAGGACGTAGCCCGCCTCGCAGGTGATTTTGACGCAGACCTCTCCGCTGGCGCGGAAGCCCCGGTCGCATTCGAGCGGGCAGACCCGGCCGGCCTTGGCCTGCACCGCATCCAGCGCATCCAGACTCGCAAGTCTGGTGTCGAGCTTCGTACCGGCCTTCTGGTTGAATAGCGAGAGGGCCCGGCGGGCCTGGTCGTTCCACTCATTGCCGACTTCGCCGGTCTTGCAGCCGACCCGCTTGAGCTCGGCCTGGAGCAGGCGAGGAAGATCGGAGGGAATCGCGCGACTCGCCTGCGGTTCCGGTGTAGGCGTGACCATCGCGATCCGGCCGGTGGGCTGGGCCGATCCAGGCGTGGGTGTATCCGGCTGCTGCGGCGCCTCGTTCGTGGCGGCGAGCTTGGCGGCGCTCGCCTTCTTCGCCTCTGCTTCGGCCTCCCGTTGCAACTCGGCGGCTTTTTTAATCTCCGCAGCTTTGGCCTGTTCGGCCAGCCGGTTCTGCTCGGCGGCCAGCTTGGCCTCCTCTACCTGCTTCTTCTTCTCGGCCGCTATCCGGGCTTGCTCGGTTGCCTTCACCTCGGCTTCGGCCTTCGCCTGATCCGCCGCTTTGGCACCCTCGACCGCGAGCCGTGCACGCTCATCCGCGGCTTGGCGCGCCTTCTCGGCGGCAGCCGCGCGCTCGGTCTCCGCCGTGAGCTTGTTGCGCTGCGCCTTCGCGAGATTGGCGTAAAAGCCGGACGGATGCGCGGCGATAAAGGAATCCCACCCCTCGACCGTCCCGACACGTTCGGCCAGCTCATAATCGGCGCGGACATCCGTATCCGCCGGGCGGGCGGGCAGTGCCGGGACCGCAGGCGCCGGAACCAGAGAGACGTCATTGCCGCCGAGCGAATTGGTCGTATAGGGCTCCTGCTGGCTTGCCGTGGCGCTCATCACGTCATCGCGGACGAAACCGAAGGCCTTGCGGATGTCGAGGCCGGGGATGGTCAGATGCTTGACCAGCGCCGTGGTGAACGGGCTGTTGCGGCCGTCACCGTCCGACGCCGTTGCTCCCTCCTTGGCGGCAAAGGCAATGAACGTATTGGGCCTGTTGGCTTCTACGCCTATCAGCCCTCGCCCGAGCGAGCGCGACGCAATCGTGCGCTTCATCTTCTTCGCAAAGGGATTGTCGCGGCAGGCATCCAGAATGACAAGGCGCAGCTTCGCGGCCGGCTCGACCGCAAGCAGGATGCGATTGAGCGACACCGCCTCGTCATCGACGTCGGAATCGCGCTCCAGCACCGCGTCCACCGGGACCGCGTAATTGGTGCCGTCGACCTCGAGGCCATGGCCGGCGAAATAGATGACGGCAATGTCGGCCCCGCGCGCCTTCTCGGTGAAGTCGCGCAGCGCCCGGCGCATCTCCATGTATTTGAGGTCGCGACGCGAATCGATGACGTCAAAGGAAGCCTTGCGGAACATCTCGGCCATGGCGGCCGCGTCGTTCGCGGGATTGGTCAGCGCGGTGACGTTCTGATAGCCAGAATTGCCGAAAACCAATGCCACGCGTTTCTCGGCGCGCGCGCTTTCGCCCGCCAAGCAAAACGCGAGTGCCATAGCGATCAGCCCCAGCCGGCGCATCTCGGTTTCCAGTTTTGTCGCGATACCATACCATTTAGTGCTATCTGAGCAAATTGGCGCCCTCCGTCTGTGAGGCCGATCACCGAACTGCGATGCAAAACGGACTCCATGAGCATTGAGATCGACATTCTGAACGGCGACGCCTCGTGGCCGATTGCGGAGCCATTGCATCAGGCGGTTTGGGGACCACATACGATCGCGGACAAGCCCTGGGCTCAGGTCAAATGGGCCAATGCCGATCTGCGCGTCCTGATCGAGACCCCCGAGGACGGCCTGGTCTGCCATGTCGGCATCTACTTCCGCACCGTCACCTGGAATGGGCAGAAGGTCCATATCGGCGGCATCGGCGGGGTCTGCACCCGCGAGGACCGGCGCGGCCGCGGCTATGCGACCGTGGCGATCGACGCGGCGGTCCACACCATGCGCGCCAACGAGGCCGTTCGCTTCGCGCTGCTGTTCTGCGAGCCCCACAATGTCTCGTTCTACGAGACCCGGAGCTGGCTGCCCCTCAAGGGTGAGGTCTATTGCGAACAGCCGGAGGGGCGGATCCGCTTCACCCACATGGCGCCCTACGTCTTCAACATCGTCCGCGCCCCGACGCTGGGCACCATCGACCTATGCGGCCTGCCGTGGTGAGCCCTGCGTGAGCGAGGGCTGGGCCGCCTGCTCCCGGCCCTATAATATGTCGATCATCATTTAAAATGTCCGCCCGGTGAACATGACGATCGACGCCCCCGTAGACGCCGTCCCGCCGCGGGGACCGGTCGCCTCCTCCATTACGAGCCTGCTGACGGCGCCGATCCTGCCGACGCTGCTCCGCCTCGCGGTCCCCAACATGATCGCGATGGTCGGCAGCACGCTGGTCGCGATCGCCGAGACCTCGTATATCGGCCGGCTGGGCACCATCCCGCTCGCCGCGATCGCGCTGGTGTTTCCGTTCGCGATGCTGACGCAGATGATGAGCGCGGGCGCGATGGGCGGCGGGGTATCGTCCGCGATCAGCCGCGCCCTCGGCGCCGGCGATCGTGACCGCGCCGCGACGCTGGCGCTGCATGCGGCCATCATCGGCCTCTGCGGCGGGCTGTTCTTCACGGTGATGATGCTCGGCTTCGGCCGCTGGTTCTTCACCCTGCTCGGCGGCCGCGACCGCGTCCTGGAGGAAGCCAGCGGCTATTCGCAGGTGCTGTTCTCCGGCGCGGTCGCGATCTGGCTCGTCAACACGCTGGCCTCGGTGATCCGCGGCACCGGCGACATGCGCCTGCCCTCGATGACGCTGATCGGCGCGAGCGTGCTCCAGGTCGTGCTCGGGGGCACGCTGGGTCTCGGCCTGTTCGGCGTGACGCAATTCGGCATGCCGGGTGTCGCCAGCGGCCAGTTGATCGCGTTCAGCTGCGCGGCGGTCTTCCTGCTCTGGTATCTGTGGTCCGGGCACAGCCGGCTGCAGCTCGACTTCCGCGCCTTCCGTTTCGAGCGCGCGATGTTCCTGGACATTCTCAAGGTCGGCGCGGTGGCCTGCCTGTCGCCGCTCCAGACCGTGCTCACGATCCTGATCTTCACCAAGATCCTGGCGACCTTCGGCACCGAGGTGCTGGCCGGTTACGGCATCGGCTCGCGGTTGGAATTCCTGCTGATCCCGATCACCTTCGCCTTCGGCATCGCCTCGGTGCCGATGGTCGGGCTGGCGATAGGCGCCGGACATTTGAAGCGGGCGCGGCATGTCGCCTGGACCGCGGCGGCGGCCTCCGGACTCACGGTCGGCCTGATCGGGCTCGTCGTCGCGCTCGATCCCGCGCTCTGGGTCGCGCTCTTTACGCAAGACCCCGGCGTCACTGCCGCGGCGCACAGCTATTTCCACTGGGCCGGTCCGGCCTTCGTGTTCTTCGGCATAGGCGTGTCGCTCTACTTCTCGTCACAAGGCGCGGCCCGCGTCGGCGGACCGGTGCTCGCCTCCACCGCACGACTTCTGATCGTCGCGATCGGCGGCATCGGCCTCATGATTGCGCAGGCGCCGGCCTGGACCTTGTTCGCGCTGGTCGGCGGGGCCATGGTCGTGTTCGGCCTGTCGACGGCGGCCTCGGTCGCGTTTGTGCGCTGGGGCAAATGAGCGCAGCAAAAGCGCAGGAATGTGATTGCAGCCGCTCGGCGCGGCGTCACTACGGGCCGCAGCGGGTCCGGGACACGGGAATCGGCTACGCCGTCATCGCCTTCAGCGCCGTCGCTGCCGAGGCATAGCCGCCCCGGGCGCCGTCGATGAAGTGGACGTGATCGCTCCGCAGCGCCGAGGGCGCGAAGCAGGTCATCATGGCGGCGTCCTGCTGATGCAGGCCGTAGCGCACGATGCCCTCGCGCGCTGCGGCCGCAAGGCGATCGCTCAGCGCGCGCTCGAGCTGCGGGGTGCAGTCGAGAATCATGCGCAGGCCGTCGTCATACTTCCTGAAGTCCGAGTTCTCGACGACCTGCCGCTTGTAGAGGCCGGGCACGAAGCCGCCGACCTTGATGTCGAAGCGCATGATCAGATAGGCGAAGAGCGTATAGGCCAGCACGCTGGCTCGGCGGGCCAGCAGCGGGCCGCCGCGCCTGGTGCGGGCTTCGTAGTCCACCCCCTGCGGCGGCCATTTCAGCGGCGGTCCCTGCGGCGGCACCGGACGGGCGCCGTCCGGGCTGCGCTCGACGAGATGGATGACGTCCTCGATCACCTTGCGGAAGGCATGCGGATCGGCGCCGCGCGCCGGCATCACCAGCACCGACAGGATCAGCCCGCGCGAGGCCGGCATCATCTCGAAGCGGCAGGACAGTCCGGACAGGTCGGGCTGCGTGCCCGGCGGGGCCTCGGCGACCGCAAACTCGCCACGCTTCATCGCCGCGTCGGCAAAGGCGAGGCCGCCGCCGGAGAACATCGCATAGGACAGGTTCGCCGACGGACCGAAGCGCGCGACACGCACGTCGAGGCCCTGCGCGCGGATGGCGCTTACCGGCACCAGCGCGACCCGCATCCTCAGGTCGAGGTCCTCCCGCACCCAGGTGGCGGTCGCGGCGAGCGCCTCGCGCGCCGCATCGAGATCGCCGGGCGCAACCGCAAAGCTCGCGCCGTCGCCGCCGAACACGAAGGGGAATTCGCGTCCCTCCAAGGCGTTCGTCACCGCCGCGATCACCGCCGCACCGGCCATGTTGACCGCCTTGTAGCGCCGCGCCGCGATCGCCTTGGTGGAATCGACGATATCGGCAACGCCGATGCTCCAATCGTCCGGAAGCGGCGCATAGAGCGCAGGGTCCATCAGGCTGGTGAAGCCGCGGAAGACCGGAATGCCGCCATAGAAGGATTCGCCTGGGGTCATCGGGGATGCCGGATGGTTGGAATGCGCAACAAATACGTGACAGGATCGATCCGGGTTCGCAGGCGGGCGACCCGTTTCGATCATTGGCTGAAATGGGCCGGAACAACAAGACGCCGGCCCGCTGGGCAATGCTGCGGGGGTCATTGATCGGCATCAAACGACCCGCCGGGGAGTGCGGCTATCCTCGTTCAGCTCCACGGCCTTGCATGGGATGATCGAGGTGTCCGACTTCGGCAATAGGGACTCCACCTCTCCGGTCCGCCGACGCACCGGCGTCGACCCGATCAGCGCGGTCAAGATGCCCGAGAGATTGACGGAAGCCGTCGATGCCTGGGCTGAAGCGCACCGCCTGACCCGCTCGGATGCCATCTGCAAGCTGATCGAGCTGGGCCTGAAGATCGCGCCGCCGGTGCTCCCACCGGAGCACCCGATCACGTCAGAGGCGATCAGGATCGAGGAAATCGCAGTCCACGAGATCGAAACGCTGCTCGATCCCGCGTTGCCGGAGGACGAGCGCGAGCGCCGCATCCGCCGCCTCACCGAAGGGCCGCCCGAATTCTCACACGAACGAATTGACCTGCCGAAGATCGCGCCGAAGCACGGGACGTGACGGCTAGAGCATGATCCGGATGTGCGCAGCGGTCTTCTAGTGCAGCTTCTCGTCCTGACGCTTGCGCGAGGTGTCGAGCGACGCGTCATGGCAGCCGACCAGACGAACGAATTGCTGCGGGTACATCTCATAGCCGTGATCGCCGGAATTCTGATGCGCCATCGGTGGACAATGGACAACGTCCGGCTGGGCTTGCTGCGTCCGACCCCGGATTGAAGCGGCCGTGTTTGGCATGGCCATGGACTGCTCCTCGTCGATTAGGGCAGATCGATTGACGTAACCCAACCGATTACGGGGCATATTACGACCAATTCGGGCTGAATGTCATTGCGCCCGATCAACGCAATCATGCCGGCCGAGTTCCGCTCATGCCGTGTTGCCCGCATCGACGGTGAACACGGTGCCGGTGACGTTGCGGCCGCCGTCCCCCAGCAGATATTCCACCATGCGCGCGACGTCGTCTGTCTCCGGCAGCCGGCGCAGCGCGCTGCGTCCGGCGATGCGCTTGCGCCCCTCGTCGGAGAGGTTGTGGGTGAGCTCGGTATCGATGAAGCCCGGCGCGATCGCATTCACGGTGATGCCGACCTTGCCGACCTCGCGCGCCAGCGAGCGGGTGAAGCCGGTGGCAGCCGCCTTGGTCGCACCGTAGACGGACAGGCCGTTATAGCCGGTCGTCGCGATGATCGAGGAGATGTTGATGATGCGGCCGGCGCCGTCCGCCATCATCTGCCGCGCCACATACTTGGTGAGGATGATCGGCGACAGCACGTTGAGCTGCACCAGCGCTTCGATCTCGGAATTGTGCATGGTGGCGAGCAGGCCTTCGGTACCGAGGCCGGCATTGTTGACGAGGCCGTAGACCGGGCCGAACTCGTCGCGCACGAGCTTTGCGAAGGCCGGGATCGCGTCGATCACGGCAAGGTCGCAGGCGCGGAAATGCAGGCGTCCCTCGGATTTTGCGATTGCGCCCTCGAGCTCCTCGCTCTGGCGCCGTGCTACTGCGATCACGTTGTAGCCGGCACCGACCAGGCGACTGCCGATCGCCAGACCAATGCCGCGGCTGCCGCCGGTGACGAGAACGTTATGCATCGGTGCGCGCCAATTTGCCGGCCGGGGTGACGTCGAGCGCCTCGACGAAGCGGATCACCGCCGGCACCTTGTGCGAGGCGAGTTGCGCACGGCACTGAGCCAGGATCTGGTCGCGGATCTCTTTCGCGCGCGCCTGATCGGCGCCGTCGGCCAGGACCACGTCGGCGACGACGATGCCGCCGGTGATTGGGCTCTTGCGCGATTTCGCCCGCGACATCCGCACGTCGGGATGACGGTTGATCACCGCCTCGATCTCCTCGGGGTGGACTTTCAACCCGCCGATATTGATGATGCCGCCGCGACGGCCGACGAAATAATAGCGATCGCCGCGCAGCTCGACGATGTCGCCGCTGTCGACAAAGCCGTCGTCATCGGTGAGCGCCGCGGCGCTGCGACCGACATAGGCGTGCGCGGTGCGCGTCGAACGAATCCGCAGCGAACCGTCGACCACCTTCATCTCGACGCCGTTGCGATTGCCGAGATAGTCGGCCGGAAAGCCTTCCAGCCCGTCATTCACGGCGAAGCCGACGCCGGCCTCGGTCGAGGCATAGGCGTGACCGACCGAAGAATTGGGGAATGCCGCCTTCAACCCGTCCAGCACCGCCTGGTCGGCGATTTCGCCGGAGAGGCGGACGTAAGCCGGGGCGAATTTCGTGGCCGAACCGCTCATCAGGAGCTTGCGCCAGTGCGACGGCGTGCCGGAGATGTGCGAGACGCCACGCCCCTTCAGCCGCGCGACGTGATCGCCGAGCGCTTCATGCGGGTCCGACAGCACCATCGAGCCGCCGGACAGGACGGCGCGAAGGAAGATCTGCAGGCCGCCATAGCGGCGGATGTCGTAGAACGTCGCCCATACCGGCGCAGGTCCGCGCGCGGGACCCTCGGCGACGATGGCGCCGGTGAGCGCTTCCAGCGTGTGACTGACGATTTTCGGCACGCCTGAGGTGCCCGAGGTCAGCATCAGCCATTCCGTGGCGCGCGCGGTCTTGGCCGGCGCGGCCGCTTGAAGCGGCAATTGCGCGATCACGACGAGCGACACGCCGGAATCGGCCCAACGACCGGCGTCGTCGGTGACGACGGCATCGATCCCGGCATCCTCGATCAGTGCATCGAGATGCGCCGGGTTGAGATCGGGCGGGCACAGCAACATGCGGCTCGCGATGCCGTCGAGCTCGATCATGGCAAGGCCCGACCGGAGCTGGTCGGGCAGCTTGAGCAGCACGGAGCGGCCCGACAATTCGCGCAGGCGGCCGCCCAGGACCGTCTGCGACAGGATATCGGTCAACGACACGACATCATGCGCGTCGGAGATCGTGCGGCCTTTCAACTCCGCGCTGAGATAGTCGCGGAGCGCAAAGATCTCACGCGGGGACATTTTCGTAGGCCCGCACGAAATCGCCCACGGTGGCGGGGAATGCTGCGTCCTCGGAAATGGTGAAGGGGTCGACGCCGGTGTCGTCCTCGAGACGCGCCACCAGGATGGCGAAGGCGAGCGAGTCGAAGCCCGTCTCGTGCAGCGACAGATCGTCCGACAGCTCCGGAAGCGTGACGTTCTGCTCCTTGGCGATCTGCCGGATCGCCTCGATGACCTTTGACCTTACCGACATGGCTGGCTCGCTTTGTTATCGTTGGTGTTGCGGCGGCTCGTGCTGGCCGCCTCCCCATGGCCGCCTGTTTACCCGAGAGAAGTAAATGTCTTCTTGGACAATTCAGATAAAATTGGACCTATCTGCCGATTTTGGCGGAGTCACAGCCTGATCGAGCCGCCCAGGATTGCCGCATAAGCCTCGGCATCCAGCGGGACATAAGCTCCGGATTTCGAGTCCGCCATGAACAACGGATCGGGGATCGCGGCGGGATCGAAGCCTTCCCGCAACAGATCGCCCTTCTTCTGCTTGAACGTCTCGGTCGCATCGATCTCGCGGGAGATGCGGATGAAGACCGGACGGGCATAGGCCGGCAGGCGCTGCGACAGATGTGCGGGCAGCGCCGCAATGTCAAAGCCTTCGTTGACCACGATCGCGCTCATGCCGGCGCGGCCATCGGCGCCGGGGATGCTGACGCCGTAGGTGGTGGCATCGACCACGCCGGTGAAATCGCGCATCACCTCGTTCACTTCGGAGGTCGCGACGTTCTCGCCCTTCCAGCGGAACGTGTCGCCGATCCGATCGACGAAATGGAAGAACCCCTTGTCGTCGATCCGCATCAGATCGCCGGTGCGAAACCAGGCATCGCCTTTGGCAAACACATCGCGCAGGATCTTCCTCTCGGTTTCGCCGGCGTCGGTGTAGCCCTCGAAGCGACCCCCGCCCTCGTCGGCGGTGCCGATGCGGCCGATGGCTTCGCCGGCCTCGCCGCGGGCGCAGGCGATGCAGAAGCCCTTTTCATCGCGCAGCGGCGCGCCGTTGTCCGGATCGAGCCTGACGAGATTGGCAGGGAAGCGATGCGCCAGCAGCGGCGGGATGCGGCCGATCGCGCCCGGCTGCCCCTCGACGTTGAACAGCGAGAAATTGCCTTCCGTCGCCGCGTAGAATTCGAGGATACGGGGAATGGCGAAACGCGCCTGAAAGTCCTCCCAGATGTCGCCGCGCAGGCCGTTGCCGCAAACGAGGCGGAGACGATGGCGGTTCTCGTATTCCGAGGGCGGAGCCCTGAGCAGGTAACGGCAGAGCTCGCCGATATATTGAAACAACGTGCAGTCGTGCCGGACGATGTCCGACCAGAAATGCGACGCCGAGAATTTCTCGGCGATCACCACCGAGCCGCCGGCGGCGAGCATGCTGCACGGCGCGACGATGCCGCCGACCGAGTGGAACAGCGGCAGGCAATCATAGAGCCGGTCTTGCGGGCTCGCGCCGGTGAGGCCGGCGAACCAGAAACCCCAATTGAGAATGCGGCGATGGCTGATGCTCGCGGCCTTCGGCAGGCCTGTCGTGCCCGAGGTGTAGATCAGCAGCGCGCGGTCGTCGATGGTGACCTCGCCGTGCTCCTCCGGCGACAGCGGCGCGTCGTCCAGCGCCGCAAGCGCGACGTCGATGGCGCGTTCGCCGCGGGCGTCCCCATGCGTCCACACCTTGGCCTGACTTTTCAGATGCGGCGCGGCTCCCTCCAGCATCTCCTTTAGCTCATGCGCCACGATGATGTGGGAGGGTTTGGCGACGTCGATGCAATGCGCGAGCGAGGGGCCGACCAGCTTGGTGTTGAGAAGCGCGACCACGCCACCGACCCGGCTGATACCGAGCCACGCTGCGAGATAGTCGATGCCGTTCGGCATGATCAAGGCGACGACATCGCCCTTGGCCACTCCGACCGAGCGCGTCCAGCGCGCGTAACGGTTGATGCGTTTCGACAGGCCGGCATAATCGAGACTTGCATCGTCCGTGAGCAGCGCAACGCGGTCGGGCTGGCGCTGTGCCCAATCGTCGATGACGTCGGCGAAAAGGCGCCCCGGCAGCGTCTCGATCCGCGCGGTGAGCTCGATCGCCTTCAGCCAGATCCTGGAAGCCGACGGTGCGCGCGCGACTTTCGGCTGCTCGATGACGCCGGTGGTCATATTGTTCACTCTTTCGGGCGGTCTGCGGTTTCCGGCAGTCTAGCCCGTGCGCCCTGACCCAGGCGTTAAAAGACAAGGTAAACCCGGTTAGGAGGCGATTAACGCTAGCCATCCTTTACCAGGCCGACGCTTTCGGCGGCATGCCGTCAGCGCAGGCCGATGGCCGGTGCAAGATGGCGGGCTAATCGCCGCTAGCCGCTGCGCTTGTGACGCGGGCGCTGCGGAGGTGCTTTGGGCTGATAGTACGGATTGAGATCGCAGGTCGCAGCGCGGCCCGAGGCCGTGGCGCGGCACTGCGGCATCGATGTGAAAGAGCAATCATACCAGTTCAGGCCGCCGCGACCGGCATAGACGTGCATGCAGACAGGATAGCGCGGATCGTAGGTCTGCGCCTGCGAGGGGGTGGCCGCGAGCAACGCCGCGATGGCCATGATCGGGTACGACCAGAGAAGCAAGAAGGGCTCTCCTGCACGGCACACCGACGATCTATTGCGGCCTCTTGTGGCGCCGGCGCGGCGGCGGCGGCTCGTTGTAGGCATAATAGGGATTGGGGTCGCAGGTCGCGGCAAGGCCCGACGCCGTGGCGCGGCACTGCTCCATCGAGGTAAACGAGCAGTCGAAATAGTCACCGCCTCCGCCACCGGGGCCGCCGACGTAGCGGTGCATGCAGAAGGGATAGGCCGGATCGTATCTCTGCGCGCTGGCATCCGCTGCGCCCAGCAACGTGAAGATCGCGGTGAGAATGAGGAATGGCAGGCGCATGGGGCTATCCTCGATTTCGTGGCGTCGCTTCATATGACACAACATCTCGTCGTCCGCGACTGTTCCGCGGGCCTGATGACGTCAAGGTGAGTGGACCGCGCAACGCCAAAAGCGATGCGCACTGGAGAGGTGGTGGCGGTCAAGCCCAGCCGGAACGATGCTGCCAGGCAGCGCTAGCCGCCCAGCCCCTGCAACACCAGCCGGTTCAGCCTTGTCGCAAACGCCGCCGGGTCTTCCGGCAATTCGCCGTCCAGGATCTGCGCCTGCTCGAGCAGGAGCAGGCTGAGATCGTCGACGGTTTTCGAGCCGGCTTGCGCCTTGGTGATCGCCGTCACCAGCGGATGACGCAGATTGATCTCGAGGATCGGCTTGGTGCGCAGGCCCCGGTTCTGCTGCGACAGGATGCGCTCGAGCTCGCGGCTCGGGCCCTGGCTGTCGGCAACGAGGCAGGAGGCCGAGCTGGTGAGGCGCGTCGAGGCCTTGACGTCGCTGACGCGCTCGCCGAGCGCGGCCTTGATCACGGCGACGGTGGCGGCCTCATCCGCGGCCGGCTCCTCCTTCTTCGCCTCGTCCGCCTCATCGACGCGCGGGATCAGGTCGAGATTGAGATCGCCCTGGCTCAGCGACTTCAGCGGCTTGCCCTCGAACTCCGACGGCATCGAGGTCCAGAAGGCGTCGACGGGATCGGACAGCAGCAGCACCTCGATGCCGCGCGCGGTTGCCGCCTCAAGCCGCGGATTGGACTTCAGCCGCTCGATGCTGTCGCCGACGAGATAATAGATCTCGGTCTGGTTGGGCTTGAAATCGGCGATGACCTGCTTCAGCGAACGTTTCTCGCCCGACGTCGTGGTGAAGCGCGACAGGGCCAGCAGCTTTTCGCGCCGCTCGAAATCCTCGTAGATGCCTTCCTTGAGGACCGCACCGAACCCGTCCCAGATCTTGGCAAAATTGTCCGGATCCTTGTCGGCGAGGCTTTCGAGCTCCGACACGACCCGGGTCGCCACCGCCTTGCGGATCTGCGCCAGCTGCGGATTGTTCTGCAGCATCTCGCGGGAGATGTTGAGCGGGAGATCCTCGCTGTCGACGACGCCGCGAATGAAACGCAAATAGCCCGGCAACAGATCGGCATCATCGGTGATGAAGACCCGGCGGACGTAAAGCTTCACGCGGCCCTTGCGGTTCGGCTCGAACAGGTCGAACGGCTTGGCCGAGGGCGCAAACAGCAGCACGGCGTAGGAATAGCGCCCCTCGGCACGATAATGCAGCGTCATCGCGGGATCGTCGAAGGCGGATGCGATCTGCTGATAGGCCTTCTTGTAGTCCTCCGGCGTCAGCTCGGACTTCGAGCGCTGCCACAGCGCGCTCGCCGAGTTGATCTGGCGCGGCTCGCCTTCTTCCGGCACGAGCTCGATCGGGAACAGGATGTTGTCGGAATAGGCATGAACGATGCGCTCGATCTCGAAGGCCTCGAGATATTTCCTGGCATCGTCCTTCAGGTGCAGGACGATCTCGGTGCCCCGCGTCACGCGCGCCGCCTCCTCGTCGCTGGCGCGGGAGATCTCGAAGCCCGAGCCGCCGGAGGACGTCCAGGTCCAGACATCGCTCTCGCCGGCGCGGCGGCTGATCACGACGATCTTCTCGGCGACCATGAAGGCGGAATAGAAGCCGACACCGAACTGGCCGATCAGGCCGAGACCGTCCTTGGCCTCCTTCAGCTTGGACACGAACGCCTTGGTGCCGGAGCGGGCGATGGTGCCGAGATGATCGATCAGCTCCTGCCGCTCCATGCCGATGCCGTTGTCGGCGATCACGAGCGTATTCGCCTGCTTGTTCGGGGCGATGCGGATCTTGAGCGCGTCGCCCTCGCCCAGCAACGCCGGACTGGCTATCGCCTCGTAGCGGAGCTTGTCGCAGGCGTCGGAGGCGTTGGAGACGAGCTCGCGCAGGAAGATGTCGGTCTCGGAATAGACGGAGTGCACCATGAGGTGCAGCAGCTCGGAAACCTCGGCCTGGAAGGGCTGCGTATGCACAGCCGTGTCTGACGTCGTCATGCGTTTACCCGGTCAAAACGAAAAGGAAGAAACCCGGGATATAACGCGAGGCGAGGGGGGATCAAGTGGACGTGAAAAATCGCCCTCCCGGCGGGAGGACGATCTGTCTGGTCGCGCAGCGGATCAGGTCACGCAACGACCGGGCTGGAGCAGCTTTGCGACCTCGGTCAGCGAGCTGACCATCGGCTCACAGGCGATCGTCGGCTTGGTGCGCACCTTCTTCTGGTTCTGGAGCAGTGCCGGCGGCTTGGCGTTACCGGTCTCGATCGCGGCAGGCACCCGCAGCAGCACCGACGTGGCGGCGAGGTCGTTCAGCCGCATCGAGACGGTGCGGGTGGGAACCGCGGCCGGCTTGAGCTCGGCAATACGGTCGGCCTTGCCGGCGCGATTGACGTTGTGAGCTGGGGCGTGGCTCAGGCTGTGGCTGGGCAGATCGGCGACCGCCTGCCAGCGGTCGGCCAGATCGTGGCCGGAGGCCAATTGCACCGCGCCGAGCGTCGCGGCCATCGCGATTGCGCCTAAAAAAACCTTATGAATCTGTGACATGGCTGTCGGTCCCTCGCCCCATGGCGATCGCGGGAACAACGCGAGCGGAGGACCGGGGGTTCTTGGCAGCTGCGATCACTTAACCGTGTCCGGCAAATGCAGCGGCGCGCGGAAATTATTTCGCAAGGCTTGGAACGTCTTGCATGGACAGGAGTCGTCTCAGCAGCCGGCTATTCCCCCCTGCCCCATAAGCCGGCGACGTAGGGCGCGACTGTGGTGATGCCAGTCGCGCCTTACTTTTGTCTGCAGCTCACTTGCTTTGTCTGCAGCTCACTTTGGCTGGACTTGTGCGGCCTTCCCCGCCAGCCAGTCCCGCCCCTCGCCATAGAGCTTCTCGACCTCGGGCCCGGTCAGGCCCGGCATGTCGCGCTTGACCTTGTAGCCGATCAGCTCCTGCATGTAGGCGAGATGGCGATAGCCTTCGGGCAGCGCGGCCAGCGCTTCCTGGTCGAGGCGGAGCGTCGCGGCAGGATCGACCGGATCGATGCGGTCCTTCTCGTAGATCGGCTGGCGCCGGACGATGCCCCATCTTCCAATTCCTGATGGGTCTTGCCGCTTCTCCAGGAAATCGTAGAAGCGTCCGGTGCAGACGACGTCGCAGAGCACGTCGTGCACCAGGGCGCGCTGCGAGATCGTCATCTTGGTCTGGGCGATCGCCCGCGCGCCGGAAAGATCGATGCTGGTGCCGCCGAGGAAATGCAGGATGCGAACGCCTCTGGCGAACCCCTCCCGGCTGACGCGCATGAACTCCCGCGCCGGTCCCTGAAACCAGGTGGCGGACATCCAGCCCTCCTCATGCCAGACCGTGGCAAAACGCTCCCAATCGCCGGCATCGCGCCACACCGCCCAGTTCTCGACGAGGTCGCGAATGGCGAGGCGATCGAGCAGTTGCTGGTCCATGGGCACATCTCCGACGAGGATCATGCATCAGCTATGAGCGGCGTCACCGATGCGCGTCAAGAGCGGGCGACCGGCACGAAAAACCGACGTGCCTTGCGACACGCCGGTTCAGATCGTTTCGCGAAGGTCGCCTGCCTTACGCCGCAGGCGCCTTCGGCGTGCGGTTGCGCGAGTTGCGCTGGAAGAACAGGGCCTGGCTCGCCACCGCCGACACCATCGCGGGCTGGAACGGTTTCGAGATCAGGAACGCCGGCTCGGGCCGCTCACCGGTGAGGAAGCGCTCCGGATAGGCGGTGATGAACACCACCGGCACCTCGAAGGTGCGCAGCAATTCGTTGACGGCATCGAGGCCCGAGGAGCCGTCGGCAAGCTGGATGTCGGCGAGGATGAGGCCGGGCCGCTTGTTCTTGGCCAGCGCCACCGCATCGGCATGGGTGCGCGCGACGCCGACAACGTTGTGGCCGAGATTCTTCACCAGGCTCTCGAGGTCCATGGCGATGAAGGTCTCGTCCTCGATGATGAGCACGTCGGTCGCGATCTCGGCCGCCATCTCGCGTCCGGCGGTGTCCGCCAGCCGCCGCGTCTCGGCGACGTCGGTGCCGAGGATGAAGGCGACCTCCTCCTCCGAGAATCCCTCCAGGGAGAGCAGCAGGAAGGCCTGCCGCGGCAGCGGCGTGATGTTCGACAGCCGTCGCTCAGGCGGCATCGGCAGGGTCGCCACCTCCGAATCATCGTTGACGGAGACCGAATTCCAGATCTGGGTGAATAGCCGAAACAGCCCGACGCGGGGGCCATGGCTCTCGTCGAGCACGCTGGGATCTCCGAGCATGGCTTCCAACATGGCTGCGACATAGGCGTCGCCGGATGCCTGGCTGCCCGTCAGGGCGCGCGCGTACCGGCGCAACAAGGGCAAGTGTTCGGCAACGAGCTGTGAACGGGACATCCCCACTCCATTCATCTTCGGGCCAACCTGGCAACGCGGGGGGCCCGGGTTCCCCTGCTGGCTGTCTACGCCTCAGCCTAAGAAAAGTTCCGCTTGAGGCGGAACTTTTTCTCGAACCTGGAATTGTGCCTATCCAGGGAACGGCTCCCGGTTGAGAAAACTTCTCGATTTTACAGTAACTTAACTCGGGGAAACGTGGAACAGGTCATGAAAGATCTCAAGTCTCAAGCAACCAGAAGCACGACCCCCGGCAAGGGAGGGCTCACTCCGGAGATTCAATCCCGGATCGGGCATCAGCTGCGTGCCATGTACGACGACGTGGTGCGGCAGGGGGTTCCGGATCGGTTCGCAGAACTGATCAAGAAGCTTGATGCCCAGGGAGCCACACCCCAAGTGGAAAATGACGGGGGATCTAACGACAACACCAATGGGAGGGATTAATGCCTCTCACGGACTCCCTGCGTAACGACATCCTGGCGGCCGTACCCAGCCTGCGCGCCTTTGCCATCTCGCTCAGCGGCAATGCCGACCGCGCCGACGACCTGGTGCAGGAGACGCTGCTCCGCGCGCTCGCCAACATCGACTCGTTCCAGCCCGGCTCCAACCTGCCGGCGTGGCTGTTCACGATCCTGCGCAACCTGTTCCGCTCGGACTATCGCAAGCGGCGGCGCGAGGTCGAGGATGCCGAGGGCAATTACGCCAAGACGCTGAAGACACAGCCGTCGCAGAACGCGCATCTCGAGTTCGAGGAATTCCGCACGGCGCTGGACAAGCTTCCACAGGACCAGCGTGAAGCTTTGATCCTGGTCGGCGCCTCCGGCTTCTCCTACGAGGATGCGGCTTCGATCTGCGGCTGTGCCGTCGGCACGATCAAGAGCCGCGTTAACCGGGCCCGCTCGAAGCTCGCCGCGCTGCTCTACGTCGACGGCGCCGAGGATTTCGGGCCGGATGAGACCGTGCGGGCCGTGATCGGCGGCAGCGGCGGCTGACGGCCGGCGTCAATCGAACCGGACAAGATGAAGGCGGCCGCTTCTGCGGCCGCCTTTGCATGCGTGCGCGAACGACGCCGCCCGCGCCGATCACTCCTCCACGAAAGTGACGGTCTCCGCCACGCTCGCCCGCGAGGTGCGGTAGCTGTTGACCTTGTGCGCATGGTCGGCATAGCCGAACGAGATGCCGCAGACGACGCGGCGGTCGTCAGGCAGGTTGAAGTGGCGACGGATCAATCCGGAGTGCCGCGCCAGCGCGGCCTGCGGAATGGTGCCGAGCCCGAGCGCCTGCGCAGCCAGCATGAAGTTCGAGACATAGGCGCCGCAATCGATCGCACCGTAAATGCCGAGCGGCTCGTTGGTGTGGATGATCGCGACATGCGGCGCGCCGAAGAAATTGTAGTTCTCCAGCGCCTGCCTGGCGTAGGCCATCTTGTCGCCGCGGGCGATGCCGAGCGTGTTGTAGAGCTGAAAGCCGCTTTCGCGGCGGCGTTCGAGGTAGACGCCGACATATTCGCGCGGCGGGGTGAAGTCGTAATCGTCGCCGAGACCGCCTGAGGCCTCCTTGTAGATCGCCTCGCGAAAGCGCTCCTTGGCCGCGCCGCTGGCGATGACGACCTGCCAGGGCTGGCTGTTGCACCAGGACGCGGTGCGCTGCGCGGTGGCCAGCACATGCTCGATCGTGGCGCGGTCGACCTGCTTGGGCAGGAAGGCGCGGACGGAGTAGCGCTCGTTGAGGAGCTCTTCGAGCACATCGATACGGTTTTGGGTCTGGCTCACTTTTGCGTCCATGGTCAGCTCGCGATGCTTGCTTCGTAGGGGGGGGCAAAGGCGCGTCGCGCCGTGCCCACCGACAGACTTTCCCCGGCGCATCTGCATATGGTGGGCACGCTTCGCTTTGCCCACCCTACGAGACACAGCCATGGACTGGATCACCGTCCCTTGGTCGGGATCTTGTTGTACGGCACGTCCTTGTCGACGCGGATGTCGCCGGGCAGGCCCAGCACGCGCTCGGCGATGATGTTGCGCAGGATCTCGTCGGTGCCGCCGGCGATGCGCATCGAGGGCGAGGACAGCAGCATCTGCTGGAACTGGCCTTGCACCGTCTCCTCGTCGTTGCCGGTGAGCACGCCGGCCGCGCCCTGCAGGTCCATGGCGTAGGTCGCGATGTCCTGCAGCATCATGCCGGAGACGAGCTTGCCGATCGAGTTCTCCGGACCCGGCCGCTCGCCCTTCGACAGCGCCGAGATGGTGCGGTAGCTCGTGAACTTCAGCCCGTTCGACTTCGCCGCCCAGCTCGCCAGCTTCGAGCGCACGGCGGGATCGTCGATCGCCGGGCCATCCTCGAGCATGAGGTTTGAGCAGAACTCGAACATCTCAGGCACGCCGGTCGCAAGCCGCGCGCCGATCGACATGCGCTCGTTCATCAGCGTGGTCAGCGACACGCTCCAGCCATCGCCGACGGCGCCGAGACGCTGGCTGTCGGGGATCACCACGTCGGTGAAATAGACCTCGTTGAACTCCTGCATGCCGTTGGCCTGCTTGATCGGACGCACCTCGACGCCGGGGCTCTTCATGTCCAGGAAGAACATGGTGAGGCCCTTGTGCTTGGGCACGTTCGGATCGGTGCGCGCGATCAAAAGGCCGTAATCGGAGTAATGCGCGCCCGAGGTCCAGATCTTCTGGCCGTTGACGACCCAGCTATCGCCCTTCTTCTCCGCGCGGGTGCGAAGCCCCGCGACGTCCGAGCCGGCGGACGGTTCGGAAAACAGCTGGCACCAGATCTCCTCGCCCGAGGCGAGCTTCGGCAGATACCGGCGCTTCGCGTCCTCGCTGCCGAACGCCATCACGGTCGGGCCGCACATGCCCTCGCCGATCTGGAACGGCTGCGTCAGCTTGCCGTAGACGCCCTCCTCCTGCTGCCAGATCACTTTCTCGATCGGCGTCGCGCCACGCCCGCCATATTCCCTAGGCCAGTGCAGGCAGGCCCAATTGCCCTCGAACTTCTTCTTCTGCCAGGCCTTGCCGACCTCGACGATGTCGCGATTGGCGAGGCGGATACGGCCGAGCGAAGATTTTGACAGCTCGGCATGCAGCTCCTTCGGCGCGTTGGCGTCGATCCATTTGCGCGCGGTCTCGCGGAATGCGGCTTCCTGCGGCGTGTCGTCGAAATTCATGGCGGACCTCTATCTTCGTAGGGTGGGTTAGCGAAGCGTAACCCACCACTTCTGCTGACGCCGAGACGAAAGAGGTGGGTTACGCCTTCGGCTAACCCACCCTACGGTTCTAGCCTCTTCCCTTGGTCGGGATCTTGTTGAACGGCACGTCCTTGTCGACACGGATGTCGCCGGGCAGGCCCAGCACCCGCTCGGCGATGATGTTGCGCATGATCTCGTCGGTGCCGCCCTCGACGCGCGTTCCTGGCGCACGCAGCAGCATGGCCTGAAAACGGCCCGCCAGCTCCGCATCCTCGCCGCTAATCACGCCGCTCGCACCCTGCAGGTCCAGTGCGTAGGTCGCGACGTCCTGGATCATCGAGCCCGCCACCAGCTTGCCGATGGAGTTTTCCGGCCCCGGCCGCTCGCCCTTCGACAGCGCCGAGATCGCGCGCATGCTGGTGTATTTCAGCCCGCTCGCCTTCACCGCCCAGTTCGCCAGCTTCGAGCGCACCGCGCGATCCTCGATCGCAGGACCGTCATCGAGCATCAGGCTGGAGCAATATTCGAACAATTCCGGGAATCCGGTCGAGACCGCCGCGCCGATCGCGCTGCGCTCGTTCATCAGCGTGGTCAGCGAGACGTTCCAGCCGTCGCCGACCTCGCCGAGGCGCTGGTGGCCGGGGATACGGACATTGGTGAAATAGACCTCGTTGAAGTCGGAGGCCCCGCTCGCCTGCTTGATCGGCCGCACCTCGACACCAGGACTCTTCATGTCCAGGAAGAACATGGTGAGGCCCTTGTGCTTGGGCACGGTCGGATCGGTGCGCGTCAAGAGGATGCCGTAGTCGGAATAATGCGCGCCCGAGGTCCAGATCTTCTGGCCGTTGACGATCCAGTCGTCACCGTCCTTCTCCGCACGCGTCCGGAGCCCTGCGACGTCGGAGCCGCCGGCGGGCTCGGAGAACAGCTGGCACCAGACCTTCTCGCCGGAGGCGAGCGGCGGCAGATAGGTGCGCTTATGCTCCTCGCGCGCGAACGCCATCATGGTCGGCCCGCACATGCCGTGGCCGATGATGAACATGCGGGAGAGCTGGCCGAACGGCCCCTCTTCCTGCGACCAGATCACGCGTTCGATCGGCGAGGATCCGCGGCCGCCATATTCCTTCGGCCAGTGCAGGCAGGCCCAGCCGGCATCGGCCTTCTTCTTCTGCCAGGCCTTTGCGACGTCCAGGATATTGGCGTTCTTGAGCACGGTGCGGCCGAGCGAGGATTTGCGCAGCTCTTCCTCGTATTGCTTGGGCGCGTTCGCCGCGATCCAGGCGCGGGCGGTGGCGCGAAATTCGGCTTCCTGCGGGGTGTCGTCGAAGTTCATGGTGCTTCTCTGTCTTCGTAGGGTGGGTTAGCCGAAGGCGTAACCCACCAATTTCGTCCAACGCGCCGATCGATGGTGGGTTACGCCCTACGGATCGCGCTGCGCGCATCCGCAGAGCTAACCCACCCTACGCATCTGTGCTTACGCCGCGTTCTTCTTGCGCATGCGATCGATCAACTGGTCCTCCCAATAGGACATGCTGCCGAGCCCCAGCGCCATGGCGTTGGCGCGGCGGTAGTACATGTGGCAGTCGAACTCCCAGGTGAAGCCCATGCCGCCGTGAACCTGGATGTTGTTCTTGGCGCAGTGCTGGAACGCCTGCGTCGCGCTGATGCGCGCGGCGGCCGCAGCTTCCGACAGCTCAGCGGCATTGGTCGAGAGCGCCCAGGCGCCGTAATAGCTGTTGGAGCGCGCCAGCGTCGCCGAGACGTACATGTCGGCGAGCATGTGCTTGACGGCCTGGAACGAGCCGATCTGACGGCCGAAGGCGATGCGGTCGAGCGCGTAGTCGCGGCCCATCTCCAACGCGCGATCGGCGCCGCCGACCTGCTCGAACGCACACAGCACCGCGGCGCGGTCGAGCACCTCTGTGAGGATGCTCCAGCCTTCCCCGGCCGCGCCGAGCGGCTCCGCCTTGCAGTCCTTGAAGGTCATCTCGGCCTGCCCGCGGGTCGGATCGAGATTGGTGAGGTTCTTGACCTCGACGCCGCCCGCCTTGAGATCGACCAGGAACAGCGAGATGTCGTTGTCGCGGCCGCTCGATCCGGTGCGCGCGGCGACCACCGCGAAGTCGGCGATGGCGCCGTCGGCGACCGGCTTCTTGACCCCGTTGAGCACGCCGTTCGCAGCCGTGAGCTTGACATTCTTCGGCGCCGGATTGCCCTTGCCCTCGAACAGCGCCAGCGTGCCGATGGCTTCGCCCGAGGCGATCGCCGGCAGCCATCTCTTCTTCTGCGCGTCGCTGCCGGCTATCAGCAGCGCTTCGGCGGCAAGATACACGGTCGAGGAGAACGGCACCGGTGCGTTGGCCCGCCCCATCTCCTCCGCGATCACGCAGAGCTCGAGATGACCGGCGCCCGCTCCGCCGAACTCCTCGGGAATAGCGACACCAAGAAAGCCCATCTCGGCGAGGCCCTTCCACAGCTCCTTGTCGTAAGGCGCCTTGCCGTCGAGCACCACGCGCACCGCCTTGGGCGAGCATTTCTCGGCGAGGAATTTGCGCGCCTGGTCGCGGAGCTGCTTCTGATCGTCGGAGAAGTCGAAGTTCATGGCGGGCTATCCTTGTTTATTCGTCGTTCATTGGAGCCGTCATTCCGGGGCGCGCGTAGCGCGAGCCCGGAATCCATAACCACCAGCCGGGGTTATGGATTCCGGGCCTGGCCCTTCGGGCCATCCCGGAATGACGAGGTGAGAGACTTGCGCACTCATCGCAGCACGATCACGTCGCCATCCGGCCTGTCCGCATAGAGCCGCTCGACCAGCACGGCGCGGCGCTCGAGGCCGGCGCGCTGGTTGATGTAGCCCTTGTCGGTGAGCTCATTGCCGTCGATCGAGGGCGGCTCGACCATCAGCATCGCGCGCGCGATGATGCGGCTGCTGGCGCCCTCGCATTCCTTATTATGAGCTTCCAGGCCGCGGCGGAAGCAGGCAACCACCTCGGGATGCTTCACCGCGTCGGCAAAGCTGAGATCAGGATTGCCGACGAGCTGGCGGCAGGCATGCAGGTTCGGCCAGGCCAGCAGGCCGATGAAGGCGCGATCCTGCCCCGCGACCAGCGCGTCATGCACCACAGGCGTTGCGGCTGCGATCGCATCGGTGCGGAGCGAGCCGACATGCACGAATGTGCCGGTGGTGAGCTTGAAGTCCTCGACCACGCGGCCCGCGAAGATGATGCCCTTTACCGGATCGGCATCGTCGACGAACACGCCGGCATCGCCGATGCAGTAAAACCCTTCCTCGTCGAACATCTTCTTGGTCAGCTCCGGCTGGCCGAAATAACCCGGGGTGACGTTGACGCCGCGCAGGCGCAGCTCGTATTTCGAGCCGCACGGCACCATCTTCAACTCGACCCCCGGGAACGGCAGGCCGATCAGGCCGACGCGCTCGGTGTCCCAATAGGTGCCGGTTGAGGTCGGCGCGGTCTCGGTCGAACCCCAGCCGGTATAGAACACGATGCGCTCGCCGGTGGTCTTCACGGCGAGGGCCTGCATGCGATCGTAGAGATCGTCGGGCAGCCGCGCGCCGCCATAGGCCATGATCGACAGGTTCTTGAAGAACGAGCGGCAAAGCGCGTCGTCCTTCTCCATGGCGGCAGCGAGCGCGGCATAACCGGCCGGCACGTTGGCGTAATAGGTCGGCGAGATCTCGCGCAGGTTCCGCAGCGTCTCCTCGAACTGGCCCGGCATCGGCCGGCCGTCGTCGATATAGAGCGTGCCGCCATCGACCAGGATCGGATGAAACGCCGCATTGCCGCCCATGGTGTGATTCCAGGGCATCCAGTCCAGCATGGTCGCGATCGGGCCGTCAGGCGAGCGCGGCCGCACCTGCATCATCATCGCGGCATTGGCGCACATCATCTCTTGCGTGTTGATGACGGCCTTCGGCATGCCGGTCGAGCCCGACGTGAACAGCAACTTACCGACGGTCTGCGGCGTGATTCTTGCGATCGAATCCGCGACATCCTTCGTCACCGGCGTGGCCGCCAACTCGGCAAAGCTGACGCTCGTGATGCCGTCGCAGGGCCTCGCGACGTGCACCACGGTGACGCCGGAGAGATCGAGCGCCTTCAGCGCCTTCTCGAAGGTCGGACCGTCCTGGACCATCAGCACGGCCGGCTTGATCAGGTCGAACAGGTACTTCAGCTTGACGTGATCGTGGCTCATCAGCGAGTAGGCCGGCGACACCGGCGCCGCGGGTGAGCGTGCCTGCATCGCGGCCTGCGTCATCAGCGCATGCTCGATCGAATTGCCGGAGAGGATCGCGACTGGCCGCCCGTCGAGCCGGAGATTGAGCAGACCTTGCGTCAGCGCATCCACGGTACGCTTGGCTTCGCCATAGGACACCTTGCGCCATTCGCGGTTCGGGCCGCCGCGCTGCGCCAGCCAAATACGCTCGGGCGCTTCCTTCGCCCACTTCGCCAGCGACGCCGGAATGTGCGTCTCGTAAGCTTGCAGCGGAATGCGCGACTTCAGCACCACCGTGCCGTCGGCGCGGCGCTCGACGTCGATGTCGCGCTTGAGCCATTCGACCTTGCGAAAGGCGGGCTTCGTCATCACAGCCGCCGCGCTTCCACTCATTTTGCGTCTCCCGGAATTATTGTCCTTTACGGATCTTGGTGGCTCAGCGCTTGATATAGACAGGCTTTCGCTTCTCAAGGAAGGCCCTGATGCCTTCCGAAAATTCTTCAGAGCGGCTGCACAGGACCTGGTTGCGATCCTCCATCGCGATCGCCGCCTCCAGCGATCCGGCATCGACGCTCATGTTGAGGCATTCCTTGGACAGGCGCAGCCCCACCGGCGAAGCCGTCATCATCGCCTCGACATAGGGCTCGGCCGCTTCGTCGAGCTTGTCCTCGTCCACGACCTCCGAGACCAGGCCGACCGCAAGCGCCCGCTCGGCTCCGATGAAGCGCCCGGTGAGGACCAGTTCCGATGCGACGGAGACGCCGACGAGGCGCGGCAGGAAGTAGCTGGTGCCGATGTCGCAGCCGCCGAGGCCGAGCTTGATGAAGGCGCAATTCATCCGCGCCGATTTCGTCGCGATGCGGATGTCGGAGGCGAGTGCCAGCGCAAAGCCGCCGCCGGCGGCCGCGCCCTGCACCAGCGCCAGGATCGGCTGCGGACAACGCCGCATCAGCATCACGATGTCGGCGATGCGGCGTTGCGAATCCAGCGATTCCGTGACGCCCGGCGGCTCCTGCTGCCCGGCACGGCGCGCCATCGCCGCCTTGAGATCGAGGCCCGCGCAGAAATTCTTGCCGGCTCCCCTCAGCACCACCACGCGGGTGTCGCGATTTCGTTGGAGGCCCTGGAAATAGTCGTTGAGCGCGTCGATCAGCGCAGGATCGAGCGCGTTGAGGTGTTCAGGACGATTGAGCGTCACCCGGTCGACGCCGTCGTCATGCTCGATCAGCAGCGGTTGGGACATGGGGGCCTCGTGCATCAGTCGTGAGCCGGACTTCTACCCTCCCCTGGAGGGGGAGGGTCGGCTCACATTGCGCGCAGCGCTATGTGAGACGGGGTGGGGTGACGGTCTCTCCGCGTCGAGACTGCCCGAGTGGAGAGATCACCCCACCCCGCTCGCGCTACGCGCGATCGACCCTCCCCCTCCAGGGGAGGGTAAGAAACAGACAGCCTACCGCGGCGCCATGCGGATGGCGCCATCGAGACGGATGGTCTCGCCGTTCAGCATCGGGTTCTCGACGATGTGCACCGCGAGCGAGCCGTATTCGGCGGCATCGCCGAGACGCGAGGGATGCGGCACCTGGGCACCCAGGCTCTTGCGGGCTTCTTCGTTCAGGCCCATCAGCAGCGGCGTGAAGAACAGGCCGGGCGCGATGGTGTTGACGCGGATCTTCTGGCTGGCGAGATCGCGCGCGGCCGGCAAGGTCAGGCCGACAACGCCGCCCTTCGAGGCCGAATAGGCGATCTGGCCGATCTGGCCTTCGTAAGCCGCGACCGACGCCGTATTGATGATGACGCCCCGCTCTTCGCCGACCGGCTCGATCGTGACGAGGCGCTCGGCGAACAGACGCAGGCAGTTGAAGGTGCCGATCAGATTGACGTTGATGATGCGCGCGAACTTCTCGAGCGGATAGACGCCGTCGCGGCCGACGATGCGCTGCGAGCCGCCGATGCCGGCGCAGTTCATCAGCACGCGGGCGACACCATGTGCGGCCTCGGCTTTCGCGATTGCCGCCTTGATCTGCTCTTCGCTGGTGACGTCGGCATGCAGCGCAATGCCCTTCACTTCAGCAGCGACCTTCTCGGCGTTGTCCTTGTTCTGGTCGATCACGCCGATCTTGGCGCCCCTGGCCGCCATGGCGCGGGCGGTGGCTTCGCCCAGGCCCGAACCGCCGCCGGTGATGAGAACGGCTACGTCTTTCAACTGCATCGCTTGTACCTTTCCTTGGACGTTTCTTCTCTAGACTTTGAGAGGTTCAGCCGGATCATCCGGCTGCAACGGCTTCCCCGGCTTGCGTGAGGATGCCGCCACAGATCAACGTTTCCATGTGCTTGATGTACTGCCGGCAGACGTCGTCGGTGACCGGACCGACGCCGGTCGCGCGGGACATCGCGTGCCGGCCGAAGAACAGGTGATCGCAGGCGCCGATCAGGCTGGTGTAGAACAGCACCGGATCGGTGGCGCGGAATTCGCCGCGGCTGACGCCCTCCGCGAGCAGGCGGCGGTGGAAATCCAGCAGCGGCGCGACGAAGAATTGCGAGACTTCGTCGGCAGAGTCGGCACTGGTTTCGTGCAGAAGATAATGGATCAGCCGGTTCATATAGGGAAACCGGTGATAGGCGCGGATGATGCCGGCGATATGCAGCTTCAGCTTCGCCGTCGACGTGATCGGTTGCGCCAGCAGATATTCGAGGTTGGACATCTCGGTCGCTGCATCGCGCGCCAGCAGCGCCAGCAGCAGGCCGTCCTTGTTGCCGAAATGATATTTGACCAGCGCGGCGTTGGCGCCCGACTTCTGCGCGATGTCGGACAGCGAGATCTCGATTGAGGAGCGTTCGATCATCAGCTCGCTCGCGGCCACGAGCAATTTCTCCGCCGTGGAATTCTTCCCGCTCGGGAGCCGGTTCGGTACGCTGGTAGCCACGGAAGATCCCTGTTCACCGCTCGAAGCGGGGCGCAGATAAGCCCAAGCAGCGCCTCATCACAAGAGTTAATTGATCGATTGACTAAACGATCTCCCGTCCCTTAAATCCGCCCCCGACACCCAACTCCAATCAAGAATTCAGGGAGAAACCGACATGGCCGAGGCTTACATCGTCGCCGCTGCGCGTACCGCCGGCGGGCGCAAGGGGGGCCGTCTCGCCGGCTGGCATCCGGCCGATCTCGCCGCGAAGGTGCTGGACGAGCTGGTCGATCGCACCAAGGTCGATCCTGCCCTGGTCGAGGACGTGATCATGGGCTGCGTCATGCAGGTCGGCGAGCAGTCCAACAACGTCGCGCGCAACGCGGTGATGGCCTCGAAGCTGCCGGAGAGCGTGCCGGGCACCTCGATCGACCGCCAGTGCGGCTCCTCGCAGCAGGCGCTGCACTTCGCCGCGCAGGCGGTGATGTCGGGCGCCATGGACGTCGTGATCGCCGCCGGCGTGGAATCGATGACGCGCGTGCCGATGGGCCTGTCCTCGCAGCTTCCGGCCAAGAACGGCTTTGGCAATTACAAGAGCCCGGGCATCGAGAAGAAGTATCCGAACATCGTCTTCAGCCAGTTCACCGGCGCGGAGATGATGGCCGAGCGATACGGCCTCTCCAAGGATGAGCTCGACCAATTTTCCTACGACAGCCATCAACGCGCGATCGCGGCGACGCAGGCCGGCCACTTCAAGAAAGAGATCGTGCCGCTCGAGATCACCCGCGCCGACGGCTCCAAGGACACCCACCATATCGACGAAGGCATCCGCTTCGACGTCACGCTCGACGGCATCAAGGGCGTCAAGCTGATCGCCGAGAACGGCAAGCTCAGCGCCGCCAGCGCCAGCCAGATCTGCGATGGCGCCTCCGGCGTCATGGTGATGAACGAGCGCGGCCTGAAGCAGCTCGGCGTCAAGCCGATCGCGCGCGTCCACCACATGACCATGATGGGCGGCGATCCCGTCATCATGCTGGACGCGCCTTTGCACGCGACCAAGCGCGCGCTGGAGAAGGCCGGCATGAAGATCGGCGACATCGACCTGTTCGAGGTCAACGAGGCCTTCGCCTCGGTGCCGACCGCGTGGCTGAAGACCACCGGCGCCGATCCCGAGCGTCTCAACGTCAACGGCGGCGCCATCGCGCTCGGCCATCCCCTCGGCGGCTCCGGCACCAAGCTGATGACGACGCTGGTGCACGCCCTGCATCAGCGCGGCAAGCGCTACGGCCTGCAGACCATGTGCGAAGGCGGCGGCATGGCCAATGTGACGATCGTGGAGCGGCTGTAGGCTGAGACGTCGCCACACAAACGGTGTCGTCCCGGCGAACGCCGGGACCCATAACCACAGGAGGCTGTGGTTATGGCGAGCCGGGGCGACATTCTGTTTCAGCGACTCACTGCAGTGACTATGGGTCCCCGCGTTCGCGGGGACGACATCTCGTTTGCCTCGGGACCTGCACCAAATGACCCACCCCTCCGTCCACGCCCGCACCACGCCCGACAAGATCGCCTATCAGATGGCCGGGACCGGCAAGGCAATCACCTATCGCGAGCTCGACGAGCTCTCGAACCAGGGCGCGCAGCTGTTCCGCTCGCTCGGGCTGAAGGCCGGCGACCACATCGCGCTGCTAATGGAGAACCGTCTCGCCTTCATGGAGCTGTGCTGGGCCGCGCAGCGCAGCGGGCTCTACTACACCGCGATCAGCCGCTATTTGAAGCAGGACGAGATCGACTACATCATCGCCGATTGCGGCGCCAAGGTCGTGATCACCACCCCGAAATGCGCCGACCAGATCGAGGGCCTGATCAAGGGCGCCGCCGGCGAGCCGATCTTCTACATGATGGACGAGCCGCTGCCCGGCTTCCGTTCCTACGACAAGGAGGCCGCCGCGCAGCCGACGACGCCGATCGCAGACGAGGTCGCCGGCTACGACATGCTGTATTCATCCGGCACCACCGGCCGGCCCAAGGGCGTCAAGAAGGCCTTCGAAGGTAAAGCGATCGACGAGCCGAACCCGCTTCTGCGCGTACTCTGCGCCGACATGTGCGGCATGAACACTGACAGCATCTATCTGTCGCCTGCGCCGCTCTATCACGCCGCCCCCTTGCGCTTCAACATGATGGCGATCGTGCTCGGCGGCACCTCCATCATCATGGAGCACTTCGACGCCGAAGAGTTCCTGAAGCTGGTCGAGAAGTACAAGGTCACCCAGTCGCAGCTGGTGCCGACCATGTTCGTGCGCATGCTGAAGCTGCCGGAGGAGGTCCGCACCAAATACGACGTCTCGACGCTCAAAGGCGCCATTCACGCCGCCGCGCCCTGCCCGGTCGACGTCAAGGCAAAGATGATCGAATGGTGGGGACCGATCCTGATCGAGTATTACGCGGGATCGGAGGGCAACGGCGTCACCGTCTGCAGCTCGCAGCAATGGCTGGAGCACCGCGGCAGCGTCGGCCGCGCCGTGGTCGGCAAGGTCAAGATCCTCGACGAGAACGACGAGGAGCAGCCGGTGGGCGAGATCGGCACGGTCTATTTCGCCGACGCACCCGCATTCACCTATCACAACGATCCCGAGAAGACGAAGAAAGCCTATAACGCGAAGGGCTGGTCGACGCTCGGCGATGTCGGCTACCTCGACAAGGACGGCTTCCTCTATCTCACCGACCGCAAGTCCTACATGATCATCTCGGGCGGCGTGAACATCTACCCGCAGGAGACCGAGGACGTTCTGATCACGCATCCTGAGGTCGCCGACGTCGCGGTGTTCGGCGTGCCGAACGAAGAAATGGGCGAAGAGGTGAAGGCGGTGGTGCAGCCGCACGACATGAGCCGCGCCGGCAAGGCGCTCGAGGCCGATTTGATCGCCTATTGCAAGAGCCGCCTCTCCGCCATCAAGTGCCCGCGCACGATCGATTTCGAGCCCGAGCTGCCGCGCACGCCGACCGGCAAGCTGGTGAAGCGGCATCTGCGCGATCGATATTGGCCGAAGGCGGCAGCGAAGATTTAGCCCGCGATCTCGTAGAGTGGGCAAAGGCGCGAAGCGCCGTGCCCACCACCTGTCCATGTGACGATAGGTTCGGTGGGCACGCTCCGCTTTGCCCACCCTACGAAGTCAGTGCAAGCCGTCTCAATCAAACAAACTCGGCGTGTGGTTCACCAGCGCGCCTTCGATCTCGAGCATCTTCAGCTTGGTCACCACGCCGCCATTGGCCGAGAAGCCTCCGGGCTTGTTGCCGGCGGCGAGCACGCGATGGCAGGGCACCACGATCGGGCACGGATTGCGGCCGAGCGCCTGGCCGACATCGCGCGACAGCTGAACGCCGCCGAGCTGCTTGGCGATATCGCCATAGGTGATGGTCTTGCCCGGCGGAATCGCGCGGGCGATCTCATAGACGCCGCGGTTGAACTCGGGCACTCCGTCGAGATCGAGGGCAATGTCGGTGAGGTCATCCGGCTCGCCCGCGAGCAGTCTTGTGATGCGGTCGATCGCCTGCTGCACCTCCGCGGTCGGCTCGGTCTCCGTGGCCTCGGCGTGGCGCTGGCTGATACGGGTGCGGATCTTCTCTTCGCCACCCATCGGCAATTGCGTGCCGTTGATGCCGCGCGGGCCCCAGGCGATGGCGCAAAGGCCGATCCGGGTGTCGAACAGGGCGAAATGCTGGTCGGTCATGGCTTGATTCCTGAGCTTGCGTCCTCGTCGCATGCCCCCATCGTGATCTCGGCCCAAATCTAGGCTTGGAAATAGTTGCGATCCACCCGGTTTCCGGGAATCTTGCACAGGAGTTCCGCCTGCCTCGCGAGTCCCGCATGCAAAGCCTCCACGTCAACGGTTACGACATGCCCTATCTCGACGTGGGGGACGACAAGGGCCGGCCGCCGCTGGTCTGCGTGCACGGCTCGCTCAACGACTTCCGGGTCTGGGGCTGCGTGCTCGGACCGCTGACGCAGCAGCGCCGGGCCATCGCGGTCAGCCTGCGGCATTTCTTTCCCGACCGCTGGGACGGCCTCAGTGACACCTATTCGATCGCCCAGCATGTCCAGGACGTCATCGCCTTCATCGAGAAGCTCGACCTTGGTCCCGTCGACCTGATGGGCCATTCCCGCGGCGGGCACATCTGCTTTCGCGTCGCGCAGCAGCGCCCCGATCTGCTGCGACGGCTCGTCCTGGCGGAGCCCGGCGGCGAGCTCGATGCCAGCCTCGATCCCGATTACGTCGGCGGCCCCTCGCCGCTGCTGGCGCGCTTCACGGCCTCGGCCGAGAAGATCGCAGCGGGCGATGTCGACGGCGGGCTCGCCGTCTTCGTCGACACGCTGGAAGGCGCCGGCACGTGGCCGCGGCTGCCGGCGATGGTGAAGCAGAACCTTCGCGACAACGCCTATACATTGATCGGGCAGGTCCGCGACAATCGTCCGCCGTTCTCGAAGGCGGATGCGGAGTCCATCAAGATGCCGACGCTGTTCGTCCTGGGCGCGCGGACCAAGGGCCTGCTGCCGAAAGTGCTGCGTGCGCTGGCCGCGCATGTGCCCTATTCCAAGACGGCGGTCATCCCGAACGCGACACATCCGATGTTCGAGCAGGCGCCGCAGAGATATTCCGAAGTGGTGCTGGATTTTCTGGCGAGCTGATCATGCAGACATTCCGCGTCAACGATTACGACATGGCCTATCTTGAGGTCGGAAGCGGCCCGCCGCTGGTCTGCGTGCACGGCACGCTCGGAGATTTCCGCACCTGGTATGCGGTGCTCGGTCCGCTGTCGAAGACCCGTCGCGTGATCGCGGTCAGCCTGCGGCATTTCTTCCCCGAGCATTGGGACGCCGTCGGCGACGACTACAAGATGGCGCAGCACGTTTCGGACACCATCGCCTTCATCGAGCAGGTGAAGCCCGGGCCGGTCGATTTGATGGGCCACTCGCGCGGCGGCCACATCGCGTTCCGCGTGGCGCAGGCGCGGCCGGATCTGCTGCGAAAGCTGGTGCTGGCCGAGCCCGGTGGCGATCTCGACGCCAGCCTGCTGGTGCCCGAAGGCACGCCTGCGCATCCGCCGCTGGCGGCGCGCACCGCGCGCTCGGTCGAGATGATCCGCGCCGGCGACATCGAGGGCGCGCTGCAGAATTTCTACGAGGGCATTGAAGGCGACGGCGCCTGGCGGCGGGTGCCGGCGGCGGCGAAGCAGCAGCTGCGCGACAACGCGCTGACCTTGCTCGGCCAGATCAACGAGCAGCGTCGGCCCTACACGCTCGCAGACGCGCAGGCGATCCGGACGCCGACGCTGCTGATCGGCGGCGGCGCCACGACAGGGAGCCTGTCGGTGTTGTGGCGCGTACTGGCCGCGCATATCGCGGGAGCTGAGACGGTGGTGATTCCGAACGCCGGCCATTGGATGTTCGAGCAGGCGCCGCTGGAGTTCGGCGACGTGGTGAACCGGTTCTTGGCGGAGTAGGCGCCCTCTCCCCACCGGGGAAGAGGGCGCGGCAATTCACGCTTTCCACCCGCCAACCGGCATCTTGACCGTTGCGTTCAGCCGGTTCCAGACGTTGATGGTTGCGATCGACAGGATCAGCGTGGCGAGCTCGCGTTCGTCGTAATGCTTGTCGGCCTCGCTCCAGACCGCATCCGGCACCGGATCCTCGCGATCGGCGAGACGGGTGACGGCCTCGGTCAGCGCCAGCGCGGCGCGCTCGGCGTCGGTGAAATAGGGCGCCTCGCGCCAGGCAGACACGGCGAACAGGCGCTCGTCGGTCTCACCCAGCTTGCGGGCGATCTTGGGATGCATGTCGACACAGACGCTGCAACCGTTGATCTGGCTGGCGCGCAGGTGCACCAGTTCCAGAAGCTTTTCCGGCAGGCCCTGCTTGGTCAGGCTGCCGAGGGACTGCAGGAGGTTCATGGCCTCGGGCAGGACCATGACGGGGTGATTCATGCGGGCGTGCATCATGTTCGTCTCCATCGCTCGAATTTCGAAGGTTCCGGTCACACCGGCCGGATCGGCTTCGTCATGGGCATGACGGATCGCGACGAGGGAATGTGACCGATGACCGAGCAAAATCTTCTCACTGAACAGTTCGAGGCCAGCAGGGACCATTTGCGCGCGGTCGCCTACCGGATGCTGGGCTCCCGCGCCGAGGTCGACGATGCCGTGCAGGAGGCCTGGCTGCGGGTCAGCCGCTACGACATGTCCGATATCGCGAATCTGCGCGGCTGGCTGACCACCGTGGTCGCGCGCATCTGCCTCGACATGCTGCGCGCACGGAAATCGCGCAAGGAAGAGCCGATGGGCCCGCATGTGCCGGAGACGGCCGACGAGACGCCGCTGCGCGAGGCCGAGATGGCCGACTCCGTCGGCGCGGCGCTGCTCGTGGTGCTGGAAACGCTGCAGCCTGCGGAGCGGCTCGCCTTCGTGCTGCACGACATGTTCGCCGTGCCGTTCGAGGAGATCGCGCCGATCGTGGGCCGTTCGGTCGAGGCGTCGCGGCAGCTCGCGAGCCGGGCGCGGCGGCGCGTGCAGGGCGCGCCGGTGCCCGAGACCGACCTGTCACGCCAGCGCACAATCGTCGATGCCTTCCTCAAGGCATCGCGCGAGGGCGATTTCGAAGGGCTGCTGGCCGTGCTCGATCCCGACGTCGTCTTCCGCGCCGACGAGGCCGCGATGCGGCTCGGCACGCTGGCTGAGATCCGCGGCGCGGATGCGGTCGCGCAGCTCTATAAAGGCCGTGCCAAGGCGGCGCGGACCGCGCTGGTCGACGGCGAGATCGGCGTTGCCGTCATCCTCGGCGGGCAGCTGCGCATCGCGGTGCGCGTGACATTCAAGAACGACCGTATTGCCGGGATCGAGGCCCTGGCTGATGCGGAGCGGCTCGCTGCGCTGGGGGTCGAGGTGCTGGAGGGCTGAGGCCGAACGCGATTTCGCGAAAACAACCCCATGCACAGTAGACGGGCCTAGAGATATCAAAGGCTTAGCCAGTGCCCGACAGGGCGTTGCGTCACCCTCCGATACCGCTTGACGGGCCCACCTGTCGGAGCATACCTTCGAATACGGAATTCCGTATTCCCTTTTGCCTTTCGGAGCTGCCGGCGTGATCCCTCTCGACCCGCTCCCGAACCTGATCGACCAAGTCTATGCGCGCATCCTGGAGGCGATCTCCGACGGGACGCTCGAGCCCGGCCGACGGATCCGCCAGAACGAGCTCGCCGACAAGCTCGGCGTGTCGCGCCAGCCGGTGTCGCACGCGCTGCATCTCTTGCACCGGCAGGGCCTCGTCGCCGAGAGCGGCAAGCGCGGCTTCGAGGTCACCCAGCTCGACCCTGCACGCATCCGCCAGCTCTACGAGGTGCGCGGCGCGATCGATGCGCTGGCGGCCCGGCTCGCGGCACGACGCGCGGGATCCGACGCGGCCGGCCGCGCGCGGTTGGAAGCGGCGCTGGCCGCCGGAGGCCGCATCGACAGCGCGACGCCCCTGGCCGAACTCATCGTGCTCGACGTCGATTTTCACCGCGCGATCTATCAGCTCGCCGGCAATCCCGTGATCGAGGCGACGATCGCGCCGCAATGGCCGCATATGCGCCGCTCGATGGCGACGGTGCTGTCGGAGCTCGACTATCGCGGCAGCGCCTGGGCCGAGCACGCCGGCATCGCCGGGCATATTCTCGCAGGCGATGCGAGCGCGGCCGAACGCGCCGCGCTGGCGCATGCGCAAACGGCGGGGCGGATGACCGAGGAGAGGTTGAGGGCGAGCGACGAGGCGGCGGCGTAGTGGCACCGCTCCGTCATGCCCGGTCTTGAGCCGGGCATCCACGTTCTTTTGAACGTGACGCCAAGACGTGGATGGCCGGGTCAAGCCCGGCCATGACGAGAGAGAGACAACAAATAACAAGCCAAGGAGGACGACCCATGAGACTGTCTCAGGAGCAATTGGAGTTCTTCCACCGCGAGGGCTGGCTGTTCCTGCCCGAGCTGTTTACCCAAGAGGAGGTCGATCTGTTGGCGCGCGAGGCGGTCGGCATCTACGATGCCAACCGGCCGGAGGTCTGGCGCGAGAAGAGCGGCGCGCCGCGCACGGCCTTTGCCGCGCATCTCTACAACGAGGCGTTCGGCATCCTCGGGGCGCATCCGCGCATGATCGAGCCGGTCGAACAATTGTTCGGCGAGCCCGTCTACATGCACCAGTTCAAGATCAACGCGAAATCAGCCTTCACCGGCGACGTCTGGCAGTGGCACCAGGATTACGGCACCTGGAAGCGCGACGACGGCATGCCGGAGCCGCGGGCGATGAACATCGCGATCTTCCTCGACGAGGTGATGCCGATCAACGGCCCCCTGATGCTGGTGCCGCGCAGCCAGAACGCCGGCGATCTCGAGGCCTCGCACGACCTCGCCACCACCTCCTATCCGCTGTGGACGCTGGACGAGGCGACGGTGACGCGCCTCGTCGAGCAGGGCGGCATCGTCGCGCCGACCGGCAAGCCCGGCGGCATGCTGATGTTCCACGGCAATCTCGTGCACGGCTCCGCCGGCAACATCACGCCCTATCCGCGCAAGATCGTGTATCTGACGCTGAACGCGGTCTCCAACTACATCCGGACCCCGACGCGGCCGGACTATATCGCCCATCGCGACTTTACCCCGATCAAGGCGGTGGACGACGACGCGCTGCTGCGGCTCGCCCGTGCACCGCGGCAGGCGGCGGAGTAGTCTGAGGTCTCGTGCCCCGGACGCAGCGCAGCGTCTCTTGACGACGCGCTGCAGAGCCGGGGCCCATGCCACACCGGTTAGTTTCCCTGTAGTCTTCCTGGGTCCCGGCTCTGCGGAGCAGCGTTTCACGCTGCACCGCGTCCGGGACACGATAGTTTAGCAGGACATTCCCATGAACCTCTTCCGCCTCCTCCAGGCCCGCGCCTCCGCCGGCAAGCCCGTCCGGGTCGCATTGATCGGTGCGGGCAAATTCGGCTCGATGTTTCTGGCGCAGGTGCCGCACACGCCCGGGCTGGAGGTGCCCGTCATCGTCGACATCGACCGCGAGCGCGCGCGCGAGGCCTGCCGCACTGTCGGCTGGGACGCGGAGCGGATCGCCGCGACCATGTTCACCGATGACGGCGCGCGCGCCATTGCCGGCGGTGCGATGGACGTGGTGGTGGAGGCGACCGGCAATCCCGCGGCCGGCATCAAGCATGCGCGCGCCGCGATCGCCGCGGGCAAGCATGTCGTGATGGTGAATGTCGAGGCCGACGTGCTGGCGGGCCCCCTGCTCGCCGAGGAAGCGCGCAAGGCGGGTGTGGTCTATTCACTCGCCTATGGCGACCAGCCGGCGCTCACTGCCGAGATGGTCGACTGGGCCCGCGCCACCGGCTTCCGCGTCGTCGCCGCCGGCAAAGGCACGAAATACCTGCCGGCCTACCACGACGTGACGCCTGACGGCGTTTGGCAGCATTACGGCCTGACCGCAGGCGAGGCGCAGTCGGCCGGCATGAACCCGCAGATGTTCAACTCGTTTCTCGACGGCACCAAATCGGCGATCGAGATGGCCGCGATCGCCAATGCCTGCGCGCTCGACGTGCCCACGGACGGCCTGCTGTTTCCGCCCTGCGGCGTCGACGATCTGCCGCACATCATGCGGCCGCGCTCGCGCGGCGGCGTTCTGGAGCGACCTGGCGTGGTCGAGGTCGTCTCCTCGCTCGAGCGCGACGGCCGGCCGGTGTTCCGCGACCTGCGCTGGGGTGTCTATGTCGTGCTGGAGGCTCCGAGCGATTATGCCGCCGACTGCTTCCGGCAATACGGCCTTAAGACCGACGCCAGCGGACGCTTTGCTGCGATGTACAAGCCCTATCATCTGATCGGGCTCGAGCTGAACATCTCGGTGCTGTCGGCCGCGCTGCGGGGTGAGCCGACCGGCCAGGCCAGCGGCTTCCGCGGCGACGTCGCGGCGGTCGCCAAGCGGAATTTGCGCGCGGGCGAGATGCTCGACGGCGAGGGGGGCTATACGGTGTGGGGCAAGCTGGTACCGGCGGCTGCGAGCCTGAGGGCCGGCGCCTTGCCGATCGGACTCGCCCATCGCGTGAAGCTGAAACATGACGTCGCCCATGGCGCGGTGGTGCGCTGGAGCGATGTCGAATTCGATGCAGGCAACGAAACGGTGAAGACGCGCAAGGCCATGGAAACTGCATTCGCAGCGCAGCATTGACCGGCTTGCCAGGGCACAACCAAAGCGCGCTTGATTTGCGGTTCCCCTTTGGTCATGCTGCCTGCGATCCGGGAATGAATTTCGGACCTACATAAGGAAACGTCGGCCAGCGACGAAGACGAAAGCGGCGTCAAGACCGCGATCCCTCGTCGAGGACTCGGCATCACAGGAGGGAAACGCATGGAACGTCGTAAATTCCTGACGGCAGGCGGACTGGGCCTTGCCGCAAGCGCAGTCGCAGCGCCAGCTATCGCGCAATCGATGCCGGAGGTGAAATGGCGGCTCGCCGCGAGCTGGCCGAAATCACTCGATACGCTCTATGGCGGCTGCGAATATTTCTGCAAGCGCGTAGCCGAGATCACCGACAATCGTTTCCAGATCCAGCCCTTTGCTGCCGGCGAGCTCGTGCCTGGCCTGCAGGTGCTCGACGCCGTCTCCAACGGCACCGTCGAGATGGGCAACACCGCGCTGTATTATTATTGGGGCAAGAACCCGGCGTTCACCTTCGGCACGTCGCTGCCGTTCGGCCTCAACACGCGCCAGCACATTTCCTGGCTGCTGTGGAACGGCGGTCAGGACATGCTCAACGACCTCCTCAAGGAGTACAATGCCGTCGGCGTGCCGACAGGCTCGACCGGTGCGCAGATGGGCGGCTGGTTCCGCAAGGAGATCAAGACCGTCGACGATCTCAAGGG